>CAWGDV010000011.1:0-206124 GCA_963821465.1 uncultured Nitrospiraceae bacterium
TGCCTCCGGTGTGGAGCGGATATTTCCGACGCTGACGCCTGCTCAGGTTCAGCGGATCGCTGTGCATGGCCATGTGCGTTCGATCCGAGCTGGAGAGGTGCTCTTCGAGGCGGGGGAACATGCCGTGCCATTCTTTGTCGTCATGGCAGGTCGGCTCGAGATAGTCCTGCCATCCGGCACGACCGAGAGACTCGTCACGGCTTTTGGACCCGGTCAGTTCACCGGCGAAGTCAACATGCTATCGGGCCGTCCCGTGCTTGTCCGATCGCGCGCCAGTGAGGCGGGTGAAGTGGTTGAGCTGGATCGCGAGCACTTGGTGGCCCTGGTGCAGACCGACAGCGAGATTGGCGAGATCATCATGCGGGCATTCATTACCCGCAGAGTCGAGTTGATTGCGCAGGGGCTCGGAGATGTCGTCGTCGTCGGATCGAATCATTGCGCTGGTACACTCCGTGTGAAAGAATTCCTGACGCGCAACAGCCATCCATTCAACTATGTCGATCTTGACCGTGACGTCGACGTTCAGGGTCTGCTAGACCAGTTTCACGTGACCACTGCAGATATCCCGGTGGTGATCTGCCGTAGCGACGTGGTGCTGCGGAATCCGACCATTCAGCAGATTGCCGACTGCCTCGGCTTTAACACACCCATCGACCAAACCCAGATACGCGACGTGGTCATCGTCGGCGCCGGACCAGCTGGACTCGCAGCCGCCGTGTACGGCGCATCGGAAGGCCTGGATGTTCTTGTACTGGAGACGAACGCGCCGGGAGGACAGGCGGGCTCCAGCTCGAAGATCGAAAATTATCTTGGTTTTCCGACTGGCATCGCGGGTCAAGATCTCGCGGGGCGGGCCTATGCGCAGGCGCAGAAATTCGGCGCACAAATGCTTATCACGAAGGGGGCGAAACATCTCGCGTGCGACCACAAGCCCTACGCCATTGGCATCGACGACAGTCTGCGCGTGCCGGCACGTACCATCATCATCGCAACCGGGGCCGCCTATCGGAAACCGCCCATCGGAAACTTATCACAGTTTGAAGGCACGGGTGTGTACTACGCCGCGACATTTATGGAAGGACAGTTGTGCCGTGGTGAAGACGTGGTTGTGGTGGGGGGTGGGAACTCAGCCGGCCAAGCGGCAGTCTTCCTCGCACAGGCGAGCAAGCGTGTGCATATGCTCGTGCGATCGAGCGGGCTGGCGGAGAGCATGTCGCGATATTTGATTCGCCGCATCGAACAGAACCCAGCCATCGTCCTCAGTGCCAATACCGAAATCGTGGCGCTGGAAGGAACTCATCACCTCGAACGAGTGAGCTGGCGCGACCATCGGTCCGGCAGCACCGAAACCCACGACATAAGGCACGTCTTTCTTATGACCGGTGCCGTTCCCAACACACAGTGGCTCGGCGGGTGCGTCGCGCTCGATGCCGACGGGTTCATCAAGACGGGACCCAATCTGTCAGAGGAGGATTTGGCGACCGCGCATTGGCCGCTTACCAGGGCTCCCCATCTCCTCGAAACCTGTTTGCCCGGGGTGTTCGCGGTCGGCGACGTCCGGAGCAGTAATATCAAACGGGTCGCCTCCGCAGTGGGCGAGGGGTCGATCGCTGTGTCCTTCGTGCATCAGACGCTTCACGAATAGAATAAAGACAACGATGGCGAAAGGAACCTGTGTGCCTATTAGCGCCATGATAACCGTGAAACACGCAGAACTGCTGCCCAACGATGAGTGCGTAAAGATCCATTCATTTGTACACCACGTCAAGAGGTCTCGGTTAGCGTCGAAACTTCGACGACCCTCGAGGCTTCCAACGGGAACGCCTTTTCACGCCACGCGTCGATGCCTCCGACAAGAGGCCGGACTCTGGTGATCCCCTTACTCCGCAGCATCAATGCCATCTTGGCAGCGGTGGCTTCATTCGGGCAAGCGCAGAAGAGAATCACATCTTTCAGTCGCGGAATTTCTTGGTGCCGCTGCTCCAGTTCTTCTGCCGTCATGCGGAGCGCGCCTCGGATCGTATAGGGATCGGCTTCGTAGTCCAGTGCGCCCCGTAAATCTACCACCAGGAGCTCATGGCCTTTATCCATCATCTGCTTCAGCTCCTCCGCCGTGATGCGGGCAATCCGCAACTCGCGCAGAACAAGCTGCCGATGAATGTACTTGTACATGATGTAGGCGGCAATCCCGGCGCCGAAAATAGAGGCCAGCCATAGGCCCAGACGCTCGGCCTCTTCCGCTAGGCGTTCGATTTGGTCGCTGAGCAGATAACCGGGAATGATAAACGCGAGGGTCCAGAGGACCGCACCCAGCCCGTTGTACAGGAGAAACCGCGGCATGCTTATTCGGAACAATCCGGCGAGCGCCGGCGCTAGAGTACTCAAGCCTGGAATGAACTTGGCCAAGACAAGTGATCCCACGCCATGCCGGGAAAAGAAATTCTCTGTGCGTCGGACGCAGGAATCCGGCTCCAGCGAGACTCTGCACAAGAGGTTCAACGCACGTCTGCCCCGTCGGCGCCCCAGCTCATACCAGAATAGATCGCCGGCCATACAGGCGATGACGGAGAGGACGATAACTCCCATGAGATCTATCTTTCCGGCACCGGCCAGGGCTCCCGCCACAAGTAAGATTGGAACGGCAGGCAAGGGCAATCCAATTTGTTCTGCAAAGACCACGGCAAAGACCAGGATCTCCCCATATTGAGAAACGAACGCAATGACTTCATTCATGGCAATGTCCGATTGTTCTCCGGTGTCTTAAGACATGGCATTATGTTGGCTTGTGTGTTGCGCGGACAGGAAAAGGGAGGGATGCGAAATACTAGGCGCATGTGCAAGCCAGCTGTGAGAGAGTTCGCGCTGAAGGATCACACCATGCGATAGGAGGCTTGTCAATGTCGACGGCTACAGAATCACGGCTCGCAATGACAAGCACGTGCGATCGAGAGGACAAAGATGTCCAAATTTTCGTCCCGACGATTTACGATGATGGAGGCCCATCACCCTTCGGCGGGTTACGATAACACACCGAACCAGAGGTGAGAGAATCTTCTCAAATTCATCGCGTCATGAACCAAAATCTGAATGTTCACGGCGTGCAAGGTCTTCTGAGATGCATGCTACCACTCTGCTACTGGATGATCCCACCCCAGGCTCATCCAGCACGATATCGATTACTCCGACTCCTTGCTTTTCTGCTCAGATACATGCTCCTGGGTCTGCTGAGTTTGGTCAACAGGGCATCTCTTAATCAGCGGGCCGTAGGTTCGACCCCTACACGGCCCACCAAACCTCGCTTGCGCGTACCGGCGGCTATTCAGGCGAAGCCTTCTTCATGGTCGCCGCCGGATAAACCCCTCCAGTAGACCTGTCCTTTTTTCAGATACCTCGCTTGCGCGTGCCGTTCACCTATCTATCAGGGCGAACGGATAAACCCCTCCAATGCATGCCCATCACGTCCTCACTGTGATGGAACATGGCCTCGGACGGTTATGGAACCAGTCTCAGCTCTTCCGCCTTGCGGTTTGTTCTTTCCCCTTCTACACAGGGCCTCCCTACACAGCTCCTATGTCCTTCTCAATTCGCGCTTTTCGACGCTTCCCTTGACGGCGTGGACAATGGCGCGTAGCCTTTCACTCAAGACGTGCTGAGCTACCCTGAAAGTTCTATTCTCTTGCATTTCCTGATTTCTTCCTGCGTGGCTGACTTCACAGGCTGTGCCGCTTGCGATGCCCAATTATTTTGAAGTGCTGCGCTTCCTTGTGTTGAACGCCAGGAGGGAAGGTATTCATCTGCCCGAGGGGAACAGCGTAATCATGGATAATCTGTTCACTGGTCTTCCACAAAAACGCTCGATTATGAACACAGGTTGGTTGCTACAAGCATGCATCGTGTTGGCAGTCGGAGTAGGGTTTGTGTCGTGCAAGATAGAGCAAAAAGATCAGGTTATGACCCAGCCAGCGGCGCTTGGTCAGTCTTTGAGCCCCTGCCAGTCGACAGGAGTATCCTCCACCACAACGCCGGAAATATGTGTGAATGTGACGGAGATACAGCTGTCCAACGATGACACAAAAGCTGATGTCGGTCTGTCGCTCGTGAACCGAACTGGGCGCAGGCTCTTCATGACTTTGACAGGGCTCACTTCTCTGACAGACAGCAGCGGAAGAACGTGGAAGACAGGGGAGAGCAAAGGTCTTGGCGACCTCAGTAATCCAGTGCCGTTAGAGCCAGGAGGAGAAACACAGGGGGCAATCACGTTTTACCAAATTGGGCAATCTCCAAGAGACCTGACCTTCTCGCTGTTTGGAGAAATTGGGATTATGAAAATAGGCTCTCGAGGTCAAGCGGTCCAAGGCCAGATTGCGCTAAAACACCAGATCACGCTCTCGGGGATTCGTATCCAGCATCAGCCCCCTCAGTCTACTGGTGCTACGGAACAGAACAAGGGCGCCAAACTTGCCCATGTGTTTCCTCGCCGCGCTAAGCCTCTCACACCCACATCATCGGCTTCGTCGAAATCGTCCGAACCTGGAGCAGTCGTAGGGGCGTCAGGCAGTGGGAAACCGAGTATCCAGAAGCCAACATCGCCCAACGCCAATCGTTCCCTCGATCAAGGGTCACATACAATCGATTCTCCGGCGAGCGATACCGCGAAAAGGAAACATGAATCGAAATCGGTCGGGAACGGCGAGGCAGGCCCAAACGTGTTCGGTTTGCGCATCGGCATGACGCCGAATCAGACCCGTAAGGTGTTTACGTCGCATGGTCTCGGATCATCGACCAACTCTCCTTATACTGAGGGATCTAGCAGACTGACATTTAGTCTTCCCGGACAGGCTCCGCAGCCCATCCCAAACACGAATTATGTAAGCAGGATATCCAGCTCTCTTATTGACATAAAGTCTCCTGCAACTGAGAGCTCAGGTGTGGTGCTTACCGTATTCTTCGGGCCTGTTCCTGGACAGGAGGGAATCGTGTCGCTCAATCTGACCGAGTATATACCGGTCAGTAAGGAACTGACTGTTCACGCGTTCGCGAAGATACTATCGGAGAAATATGGAACCCCCACCGAGTTGCCAGCGGACTCTCGTGGTATATACCGATGGCGTTACGACAGCAATGGAACGCTGGTTAAACCCGCTCCCGCAACGAGGTTCGACGGCTGCCCTAGACTGAAACCGGGTATCATCGGATTCCAGCCCCTAGAGTCCCCCCTGATGATTCAGGAATATAAGCAGTCGGTGCCCAGGTGTGGGGCCATCTTCCTTGAAGTCACTTTGGGGTTCGAGGGCTTTAACTATACCGGGCCCGAGACGCTGATCAAAAATTACAGGACTCACATGACGGGACTTGATGCGACTATACGTGCGCTGGAAACTGCCAAAGGGATTGTCGATATGGCCCAAGCCGCGGTGCCCGGGGCGGCGATTGCGAAGGGAAAGCAGCAAAAGCTGAATCTTTAGGCGTTGGCTCTGCAGGGAGAAAAGAAGGTTAGGCAGTTCGCTTGCCGGCTTTTTGTAATTGCCGCCAACGGATATACTCCTCTAACAGACCGCTGGTTTCATATCATGACCACGCGTGCGCATACTGCCCAGTTCAATCACATCGCGGCGGACACGCAATCTCTTCGGAACAAGACCATGATCCGCGAGCCTCTTGCCTCTATTTCATGAAACGGGTCGATTTGATCCGCCACCCGGAACATCATGGCATCCAGTTTCTACGTGAAGGCGGGAGTCATACGGTGTATGTGAACCGCACGAAAAAGAAAAACAGTGGGGTCGCGTCTTGTATTCATACATTGGCACGACAGCCGGACGGATGCACCGCGGCTCTATGACCAGCAGGGGAACTATCACGGCAAGCTGAGCGCGAACCCGTATGATCCTGATTCGACGAGTAACCCCTACGGCCGTTACGGCTCTCCTTTCTCGCCGGACTCGATCAAGAATCCATTCGGCGCGGGGAATCCCTACAACCCCAGCAGTCCCACGAATCCCTACGGCCGCGGCCTCCGAATTGAAGGACGTTGATCCAGGTGTTGAACTGCTCCACGTCATCTCATAGCTGTTCGACACCTCGGTCCTACACCGCGACGACGGCTTTGTGGTCGTAGCCATGCCCGGCAGTGACCGACCGGCTTGCACCTGCGAGGCGCACCGCTCGCGCCAGTAGAACTGTCACTCTCGCCTCTTGTTCCTCTCCGGCATGCCGGCGACGGCCTCTAACTCGTGTTTTCTCCGTGAAATGTACATTTCAACAGAGGAGGAAACAAGATGGCTACCAACAACAAACCCGCGAACACGCTGCGATACGGCAACATCAAAGCGACGATCTGGCAGAATGTCAGCGAGAAAGGGCGGTTCTTCTCAACGACCTTCTCCCGCCCGTTCAAGGATCAGTCCGGCACGTGGCGCAATGGGACCTAGTTCGGTCTGTATGACCTTGAGGCTCTTGTCACCGTCGCGTGTGACGCGAAGGAGTGGATATCCCCTCATGCCTTGAATCGCTGAGCTGCTTCACTCGGAAGCCTCCGGCCTTCGGGGGCTTCCTTTCGACCCTTCCGGTTTTCTACTTCTTTCTAAGGTGACAAAATTCCAAAACAGTATGGTCTAGTTTTGGGGCTTTTCCCCTTGCGCTATCGCTACCCTCTTGTCTCCTTGACGGGGGATTTACGCTAGAGCTTCAGTTCATTCATGCACTCTTACGAGTGCATCTGTAAAATATTATATTAATAATTTCAATAACATGTAAAACAATATATGTTGTTTACAGTATAAAAAATAAACTTTCTTATACTGTTTGAAGTATATTTTATATTGTTTTTACATCGCAAGCAGTATAAATATTTGCTCATGAAGCGTAAGCTCGTCACCATCATCGATGACATTGCCCTCTCACGCCTCCAGGTTCAAGCTTCGACCGAGGCTGGTAATCGTACGCCTGGAGACTGGATACGCATGCTGCGCAATCGACTTAGAATGACCCAGACTGAACTCGCGAAGCGTGCCCATATTACGCAGCCCAATCTCGCCGCGATTGAGTCTGGGAAAGTCGATCCCCAAGTAGGCACCCTTCGACGAATCTATCATGGTTTGTGGTGTGACCTGAATATTGAGCCAAGACTACAAAAACCTCTAGAAGAAATACTCCGAGGTCGGGCAGGCACTGTGGCTCTAAAGCGCCTCAAACACACCATGGGAACCATGGCACTCGAAGACCAAGCACCCGACAAAGAAACATTCAGACGGCTGCTTGAAAAACGCACGGACGAAATTCTCCGTAGTCGCAGAAAGCACATATAGCTCGATACCGATGACGGACGAAACAGAACCAGCCGGGGCAACCCCCGGCGACGATACCTCTGGTCTGATCCTTACACATCTCACTACTCGATCAGAGAGGAATGCAACTGAAGCAGATGCCATTAGTCTCGCTTATAACAAATATATTTTTGAAGCCCACAGAAAGAAAAGGGGCACACATTGGCTCACAGATGATTTTATTTGTAAAACCCATCGGGAGATGTTCGGCTCAATATGGGATTGGGCAGGAAAGTACCGCAAGGAAAAGGTCAACATCGGCATTGACCCGCACCTCATACCGGAGCACATTCGGTTACTATGTGACGATTTTCTCCTGTGGGACTCTCCCACCTCGACGATGCTAGTCCTAGAAGTGGCCGCACGGCTTCAGAATAGACTGACGAAAATTCATCCCTTCAGAAATGGCAATGGAAGGCACGCAAGACTGATCACGGATGTTTTATTCCATTCCCGACAACACCCCCTACCACAGTGGCCCCAGATCCACCTTCTGGCTCAAGGTCACGAGATTCGAGCCCAATACATCAGCGCAATGAAGGAGGCTGACCAAGGAGATTTTTCCGCCCTGATCAAATTTATTGAAGGTTGTATTCCTAAGCCTTCCTGAAAACTAAGTGTGCTAATTTTGTGCTAAAAATCTTCGTAACCGACTGAATTAGGCAGAACCAATGGAATCAGTAGAAAGCCAGCAAGCTCATGATTTTCGACGATAAACGGGGAAACCTTCGCAACATCGAGCAGTTCGAATCATTAGCCTGCTGCCACTCTTCATCAGCGGGCCGTAGGTTCGCCCCCTACACGGCCCACCAAACCGCACTTCGTGAGAGCCGCCGGCTATTCAGGCGAAGCCTCTCTTCATTGAGCTGGCGGATAATCACCTCAAGCGTCTGCACCTTCCCTTTCTTTCAAATACCTCGCTTGCGCGTACCGCCGCGTTCGATCACATCGCGGCGGATATTCAATACCACCAGTGATCTTCCCCCCTCCAAACCAAACTTCGTTTGTGCCGTTCGCCTACCTATCAGGGCGAACGGATAACCCCCTCCAGTCGACCAGTCCATGTAGGCAGTAAAACAGAGAAAATATATTTTTCGCCCCTCTCCTGCTGGGTCTCAAACCATAGTCAGAAGCAAATAGTTTCACGTTTCATATACGCGCTCGGAGCGCATACATAACATTTCGAGTCAACGACTCGTGGGGGTTCCTCGCCTGAAAAGAGCGATCATTGGGGGGAGGGATCGAGTGAGATGGCGTGAGACCGTGAACGAGATTCGCGTTGAAACGATGCGCGATTCTTCTTGAAACGACCACAACACTGGAACAGAAGACCACCCGCCACGTGAGATCCGAGCCCGTGCCTCAAGATAGTGATAGCCCAGTGCTTCGGTTATGGGTCCGGTCTGCAGCAGAGACAAGCAACGCAGCGCGCAAGGCGCTCGACGTCCTCACCAGTGTAGGGGTGATTCCGCCACTCTCCCTCCCGGAGGTGAGGCGATTCTCTACAGTGCCTGGCCGTCATGAGCTCGTTGATTTCGAGGAGAGCATGATTACAGAAAAATTGAGAGAGGTGGAATGCTCAGACAGGTCAGCAGCCTGATTGGAGTTTGACCCGCTCTTGTGCAGCCAGCATGCAAAGGGCGCCGCTCCTGCTTCAGTGGCGGGGTGATGGTTCAAGGGACGCGCTATCGATGTCGGTGCCACGAGGTACGGCCGTAAGATGCGAGCCAGAACGAAGATGGAGGCGCGGGGCAATCAGACAGGGCGACTGAAGGATTGCTGAACGTCACCCGGTTCGGATGGCAGCCCCGGTGTTCCACACAAGAGTGGGCCGTTTTTTATCAGGAGGCTGAAAAATGGAGCGGGGTAGCTGGGACGATCCCTATGCTCGCGCAACGCGCGGCCTCCGAAGGCCCTCCTTGGACGCGCGCAGTGGGGATCATCCCAGCCACCCCTGAGTAACTGATAGGTCGTTGCGGCCTTGCTGGCCGGCTGTTTGAGCCTCCTGCGTATGTGAAGCGCGCAATCCGAAGCTTCGAACTTAGTCCCGCTCCTCCCGTTTTTCTCGCTCTCTACCAAACAGACCAGATAGACCAGACCAACTAGACAAATAGTCTGCGCCCTGACGTTTCACCGTTCACGTCTTACGTCTAACGTCTTCCAGCCTTCTCCGTCTTGCGACCGTAGGGCAATTAGTGTATATACGACAATGTGTTTACATGGGATATTTCGAAGTCCATTGCCAACTTCGAGAAGCATGGCGTCCCCTTCGAGGAGGCGGCCACAGTCTTCGGCGATGCCAACGGTCTCGACTGGGACGACGTGGCACATTCGCACCAGGAGCAGCGGTTCAAGCGGCTTGGCCTATCGGTGAGCAAGCGGCTATTACTCGTCGTGTATACGATACGGAGGACGGAGCATGAACAAGAAAAATTCAGGATCATCAGTGCGCGGCAAGCGAGCCGTCGGGAGCGTCAAGCCTATACCCGACTCACAGATTGATTTCTCGGACATCCCGGAGTCCACAGAGGAAGAGCTTCGGCGCGCGCGGAGGGTTGGCAGACCGGCCAGTGGCATAGCCAAGCAGTTGATCGCCATTCGCCTCTCGCCAAGGCTGTTAAGCCAGCTTCGTAAGATGGCTGCCAAGCAAGGGAAGCCCTACCAGTCACTGATTCATGAGCTCTTAGAAAAAGCTGCTGCCAAAGCTGCATAGGGGAGTCGCTCTGGTCTCTCTGGCCTGTCTGGTTCTTCTGGTTCAATTCCCAGTCCTGCCAGCTAGACACACGAGACAGACCAGCCCCGCGTCTCGCTCCTCCCGCCTTTCCGCCATTCGCGCTCGTTTCGCCTGGTTCCCCAGCAACCAGACAAACGAGAATGACCAGACCAACCAGATAGACCAGACCCGTCCTACAACGCTCGGTCTCATTAAAGAAGATCCTCTGAAAAAACAATCAGCCGGTCGATAACAATAAAAACCGTTCGATTGCAATTTTCTATCGGCCGCGAAATCCAGATTGACGGAAACAAATTCAACGAAAGCAAATACATGGATACCCCGTCTTCAGTATCATTTTGCCTAACAATGAGAAAGAACTCCTTGATCTCGCTCCGAAGGAGTGATTTTCCACCTCCACGCTATAAGCGAGGTCGTATCAGAAACAGTTGCTTTTGCAACCTCGCAGACGGAGATCACAATCATTTGATTATCCATCCTGATTCGATCTGATATTGACTCAGGTTTTTGGACACCCTGATGTATACAGGCACGGGCAACAGGGGAGGACGTTTTTCTATGATAATCCGAGATGAGGCAGTTACTATTCACAGTTTCCCTTTCGGTGCTCTTTTCGGTCTGTCTAGTTACACCATGCTGGGCAGTTCGGACAGGGGGAATAGAGGCATATGAGCATGGTGACTTTCAGACGGCTTTCAAGGAGTTTCGATCACTGGCGGGTCAAGACGATTCATTTGCCCAGTTCATGCTCGGCTATATGTACGCGCATGGCGAGGGTCTCTCGCAAGACTATGCAGAAGCTGCATGGTGGTTTCTCAATGGTGGTTTCTCCAGGCGGCCACCAAAGGAAATATCGAGGCTCAGTTTAACTTAGGCATCCTTTATGATGAAGGCTTTGGCGTCAGGCAGGCGAGCAAGACGCGGGCCCCAGACACTCCACTAATCGGTCGACCTCGGAAGCAGTAAAGTGATCTGGAAGCGCAAGGTCCAGTCCGGACCAGGATCCGGCCGAACCACATTGGAGAACGCTTGCAGGGTCGCGTTGAAGAACAGGTCCCCGATTTCAAATACCTTGCCAACCCCTCCTCCCAGCGGCACCGTCCATTTGTTACCGCTACTCTCTTCCCAGTTCGACGTCACGATCGGCGAAGATGTGAGATACCAACCATGGTCAAAATTGTAGTTGAGAAATTGTTGTGCGAGGAACTGGCTTACGTTAGGGCGATCGCGGCTGCCCGCGAAGGACCACACGTTGTTCACAAGGAGGCCCAGGGTCCAGGGACCTTCAATGATGAATACGGCGGCGGTGGGCCCCGCGCCCCACTTCCGCGACCCCAAGACGTCGTCGGTGGTCGTTGGAAACTGGAAGATGGGCCCCGCACCCAAGAACACCTTACTAGATCGGGCTGGGGAGAGGAATGCTGAAAACTGAGAGGCGCCCAGCCCCCAAGTATCCTCGTTAGCGGTGGAAGGAGTCGGCTGCTTGATGACCGGCAAAAGCGTACGGGTAATTAGATTCCAGTCACGGTTGAGCCTGAAGGGGATGAGGGGCTGAATTTTGAGCTCATTATTCGTGCGGTGGTTCGGCTCAATTCCGAAATTCATGTTGTTCGTGAAAGGAACCCTCATCAGATCAGAGATGGGGTTTTCTGTTTTTTGGGCCAGCTCGGTTTCGGATTCCTGTGCTGCTGCCCACGCTTCGGCTGCAACCACCGTAAGACTGAGCAGAATCGCCCCAATCGAGGCAGGAACGCTGGCCGACCGCTTTCTTTTCGCCCCGGAGTCGTGAGGCTTGCAGGCGAAATCTTCCTGAGGTGCGCCCGGTTTTTCTCTCGAGGGTGTGAACATGAACGTGAGTTTCCTTATTCACAGGTGATCTGCCCCTTATGGTATGTTAAAAATCGTGAGAAATCGACTTCTCTATGCTCGATGGAGGGTGAGATTTTTGAACACCGGAGGCAGAGCGACTAGGCCCGTGATAAGAAAATGAAGGTGGTTTTATAGGTCCTGCCTACTGTACGAAGTGGTGAGACGGGTAAGACTACAACTCGGATGTATAGCGTGAAAGAGGAAAAGGAGACCTAGTAGACTGCCGGGCGCAGGCGAACCTAACCGTTCGCATGGGTTAATCTCTGGGAGCCAATTGTGCTCAAGCCCACCTCATTGCAGCTCATTCCAGCCCACTCCAGTCAAACTTCTTGTTTCGCACAAACCTTGGCTGGAATGAGCCTGGGTGAGTTCTAGCGCGCTGGAATAGGATGGTGACAACGCTTTCCTAAACCGCTGGTTGGCCGTCCACAAATCCTGCAAGAATTCCAGCCCCTAACCCACATTATTCACGACCGATGGTCAGAAGGTACGTGGAAGCCATTCTGGATGAGGGGGCAACTCCTGTGTCCCTTGGCGCGGTAGCGATTCGGGGTGGAGGTGCCCCCTTTTCTATGTTTGGAGTGGTCCGGTGGTCGTCGCACGTCCTGAGCGGGAGATTCACGACACACGGCTCCTGTCTGATCCCTCTGCGCCACCGTTCTGTACGAGCCTGGGTGTGCGGTTAGCCTGGTACCGCGCCGACGGCTACGGCCCCCCGGTGCCAGGTTGTGCCCCAGGGGGCCGTGCGGGGTAGGTGCAACACGATGCGGCGCACCGAGCGTTCGACCCACACGGCCATCTTGAGCAGCCGCTCCCGCAGCGTAGACACCTGCGCGCGAGCGCAGTCCGTGCCGTGGGCCTGTTGCCGCAACGCCTGCAGCAGGACATAGGCCGCCGTCGTCAGTAACACCCGGAACTGATTGGCCCAGAACTGCGAGCCACTCGTGCGGTCCAGCGCCAGCCCGTCGTGCAACTCCTTGAGCCGATTCTCCATGTCCCCGCGCGGACAATAGATCGCATAGCCCGTGGCCGGGGCCGCGCGGAGATTGGTCACGACAAACCGCGGATTGCATTTGGGATCCCGCCCAGGGAGCCGAACTACTTCGGCTTTGATGATCACGCGCCGGCGATGCGACCAGCTTTGGGCCGCATCGAGCGTCTCTCCGTAGACATGCTCGGTGCGGCCGCTGTACTTCGACAGGCCGTAGGCCTCGCCCAGCAGGCGACCGGCGCGCTGCGCCAGCCGCGGGTTGCAGGCCAGCCCCACGACAGACTCGACCCGCTCCGCTTCCAAGAAGTCCAACCAGTCGTTCCCGGCGAATCCCCCATCCACGCGCACCCGCAGCGGCGTGCCAGGAAATGCCCGCCGCAGCCGACGGAGCAGGGCCCGCAGGAGTCCGAACGCGCCGTGCTTGGCCGGGCTGTTGCCGGGCCGCAACACCACGGCGACCAGATCCTGCTCGGCTTCGTCGTTGAATGTCAGCGTCGCCACCAGGGGCAGAGAGCACCACGTATCGTAATGTCCATTGAAGAAGGCCAATGCCTGCTGCCCGTGGGTGGGATCGTCGGTGGGATCCAGATCAATCGTGATCCGGCGGGCACGCCCCTTGAGCCGGTGGCGGTGCTGCGCAATCACCGTCGCGGCCAACGTCCGGCCCATCCGATACAAGGCCCGCGGTCCCATGGCATTCTCAAAGCGAGACAGCGTCGGCTGCGAGGCCAGAGCTGCCCCGGAGAGCGGATCCCGGCCCACGGCCAGCTTGTGCATCGGGTCGTGCGCCAGCCGGGCCGCATCGTGGCCGTCCTCGTACCCACAGGCCAGTCCGAACACCCGCTGGCGCACCAGGTCGCGCAGTGCGTGCTGGACCTTCCGCGGGTCGCGCCGGTCCGGCAGGCAGGCTGCCACGTCCTCGGTCAGCGCCAGCCGCTCGTCCAGGGCCTTGAGCAGGAGGGCCCCGCCATCTGTACTCGCGTGCTCCGTGTCGAAGCACGCCACTACCGGCTTCATCTTCTGCTGGAATTTCAAGGTCAGTTGGGGTATACAGTCTGTCGCCATCGAGTCTCCTCCCGGTTGTGCGTGGAAGCGTCTAGACACCGCTCCTATAGCATAGTTTGAGGCCTCGATGGCTTTTTTTGTTTCCACAGTCATGAATTATTCAGGCTAAATTCTCGAAATCTCAGACTGCCAAAGCTGATTCTTCACTGTCCTTAAATCAGATGATTGGAGAGCAAGTCTAGTCGTAGTATCAGTGCTTAAGTAACATAACTAGGTATATACACCATTTCGTGGTCAGCCACACCAGACAGCGGCAGACCCAAGCCCATCAAAAGATTTGGGGCCTGCGGTTGCTTCCCATCCCCTCCTGTGTTATCCCCTCATCGTGGCTCTTTTAGGATCGGAACCGTGACTGGAATCGGGACACGGAAACGAACGGCTTGTTCACTTTTCAGCGGTACAAATTGATTGTCGCCTTTCTCAATGGAGCCCTTATAGCTTTCGCGTCGCGCCACTTGTTCGCAAAGGCCGCAAAGTCAGAAGGGTGAGAAGGAGGCCCAGCAATGGCATATCAACCCATTGAAAATTACGGCATCATCGGCAACATGCGGACGGCCGCGCTCGTCGGCATGAACGGCTCCATTGATTGGTTCTGCGTCCCATCGTTCGATTCACCGAGCGTGTTCGCCGCCATCTTGGACGACCAGAAGGGAGGCCGCTTCGAGATCGGGCCCCAGGGGGAAGGCATTCGGGCGAAACAGTTCTATTGGCCGGAAACGAATGTGTTGGTCACTCGCTTTCTCTCGCCGGACGGCGTCGGCGAGCTCGAAGATTTCATGCCGGTCGGCTTGCCTCGCGAATCGCCCTGGCAGGATCAATTGATTCGGCGTGTCAGAGTCACGCGGGGGACGCTGGCCTTTCGAATGAGATGCCGTCCAGCCTTCGATTATGCGCGTGTGCCGCATCGCGTATCGATCGAAGCGCATAGCGCCATCTTTGAGTCGGCTGTCTTGAACCTGGGATTGGCGAGTGACGTTCCGCTCTCCTGCGACGGCGAGAGCGTCCATGCGACATTCGCGCTTCAGGAAGGCGAGGAGGCGGTGTTCCTCCTGCGTCCTTTGAAAGCCGGAGAGGAGTGCCGCCAGGCCCCCTCAAACGCCGAAACGCAGGAGGTCTTCGAACGCACGGTCGATTACTGGCATCGATGGCTCTCCAAATGCACCTATACCGGCCGTTGGCGCGAAATGGTGTACCGATCGGCGCTGACGCTCAAACTGATGACCTTCGAACCGACTGGAGCGATTATCGCCTCGCCGACCTGCAGCCTGCCTGAGTCGATCGGCGGCGGACGGAATTGGGACTATCGCTACACCTGGATTCGCGACTCTGCCTTTACGCTGTATGGCCTGTTGAGAATCGGCTTCACGGAGGAAGCGCACGCCTTCATGAAATGGCTGGAAGCGCGCGCCGGTGAAGTCGAGGCCGCTGGCACATTGCAGATCGTCTATGGAATCGACGGCCGCCACAACCTCAAGGAGCAGACGCTCGATCATCTGGACGGCTATCGAGGTTCCCGGCCCGTCAGGATCGGCAACGGCGCGTATGCGCAATTGCAGCTCGATATTTTCGGGGAGCTCCTCGATTCGCTCTATCTCTATAACAAACATGTCATGCCCATCGGCTATGACGTCTGGATCCGTCTCCGGCACGGCCTGGATTGGCTCTGTGACAATTGGCAGCAGCCGGACGAAGGCATCTGGGAGGTGCGAGGCGGCCGGCGTCAGTTCGTCTATTCGAAACTCATGTGCTGGGTGGCGATGGACCGGGGAATTCGCCTGGCAAATAAACGGTCGTTTCCGGCAGATCGCAACCGATGGCAGCAGGTTCGGGATCAAATCTACGAAGAGATCATGTCGAAGGGGTGGAGTCAGAAACGCCAGGCCTTTGTGCAGCACTACGACGGCGACTCGCTGGACGCGTCGAATCTCATCATGCCGATGGTATTTTTCATGGCTCCCAACGATCCGCGCATGCTGAGCACGCTACACGCCATCAATCGCTCACCGAAAGAGGGAGGATTGGTCTCCGATGGCCTCGTGTATCGTTACGACAGCGAAACCGGAGAAGACGGACTCACAGGGGGAGAAGGCACGTTTACCATGTGTTCGTTTTGGCTGGTGGAAGCGCTCACCCGGGCAGGACGCGTCGATCGTGCGAAACTGACGGAAGCCCGGCTGTTGTTTGAACGGATGTTGGGACACGCCAATCATTTGGGGCTGTACGCCGAAGAGATAGGGGGAAGCGGCGAAGCGCTCGGGAACTTTCCGCAGGCCTTCACGCATTTCGCCTTGATCAGTGCCGCATTCAACTTGGATCGTGCATTGGACGGCAAGCCACATAGCTGACCAGTTGCGCAAGCGCACCGTGACTCTTTTCGGCGCGGAACCGTGACAGAAACCGGACCGGGGGTTCGGTTGGAGGTGGGAGCGTTGCGGAAGCCGTTGAAAAAAATTGGTGCTCCCGATACGAATTGAACGAACGACAAACGGTTGAAAGATAAAATGGGGTCGAATAAAATGGGGTCGCGTCTTGTATTCATACATTGGCACAACAGCCGGACAGATGCGCCTCGGCTGTATGACCAGCAGGGGACTATCGCGGCAAGCTAAGCGCGAACCCAGCGGGTCTGTCTGATTCATGAGTCTCTTTGGTTTGTTTGGTTCATTTGGTATTCCGATCAGACAACCCAATGAACGAGACAAACTAAATAAACCAAATAAACGAAATGAACTAGTTTCGTCTGTCCTTACGGCGCCGGGAATCCCTAGCCAGCATTATTCATGACAGTTCGTCGCGAAATCGCCGCGTCGCGAGAGCGGCGCGCGGAGCCAGGAGGACCTGAGGCGTACTCGTGCAGTACGTTGAAGATCCGAGGGGCGAGCCCGCCGACCGAAGGCTCGTCGTAGTAGCGGATCGGAGATTGCAGCAGAAGTGTTCATGATTAATGCGGGCTCGAGCCTCAGCAGTCCTACGAATCCCTACGGCCGCGGCCTTCGAATTGAAGGACGCTGATCCAGCCGCTGAACCGCTCCATGTGATCTCATGGCTGCTGTAGATAGCACGTTAACTTGTTCGGTTTATGTAGCACATGATCTGTCCGGTTCTTCTCTTCGAGAATTTCAGCCGCGCGCTGAAATTGTTGCGCGCACCGTGGGCCTGCAGCGGGGCCAAGCCGAAGGAACTGCTCGAGCCGGCCGCGTTTTGAAGCGCGGCAACACAACGTCGGATACGCGAAGCCATTGTACGAAGACCTCGTCCGTCTGTACCCCGACAGCAAGCAAGCCGAAATGGCGCGGACGCATCTCGCTGCTCTCAAGCCGGTTCCCTGAGTCATCTTGTCTTGGGAAACCACGGAATGAACGAACTCGTCGTCCGTTGGTACTCTCGATAGTCCTCTCCCCGGCTCACGAGGGCCTGTCGCTCCGTCCAGGGAATGCCCGTGACTTTCAGTAGCGCCCACCCCATCCCAACCGGTCCGATCCAGGTCAGGAGCCATCCAGGCGTGCTCACCCCCATAACGACATACGCCCACCAGTGCAACCATTCAAAGAAATAATTCGGATGGCGTGAGTATCGCCACAAACCTTCGCGACAGACCCGGTCGCGATTCCACGCCTTGGATCGGAATTGCGCGAGCTGCCAGTCGGCGAATCCTTCTCCCACGACGGCGCCGAGCCAGACCAGGAATCCCGCCAACTCCCAGAGACTGAATGGAGGGAACACCTTCTGCATGAGCACGAGAAAGGGTAGTGAGAACAGCGCCACGGCAGCGGCCTGCAGCTGGAAGTAACCGAATAGCACGATCCGCTCGTTCGATCCCCACTCACGACGGAGATGCTGATAGCGCGCATCCTCATCCTTCCCGATCACGCGATTCAACAGGATATAGAGGCCCAGTCTCAGGCCATAGAGGGCCGCCATCACTAACAGTAGGATCTTCCGTTCGAGATCGCCCGTCGTACTCCAGGCATACCAGGCCACCGCGCTCACCAGGCCGATACACCAGCCCACATCCGCAATCGAGGCGTTTCTCGTCCAACGATCCAGCAGCCACAAGACCAGCATCCCGCTGGCCATCACCGCATACACAACCACCAGCGCCGTGAGGGGATCCAATGCACTCATGAGTCCCTCAGTTTCCTAGGAGGCTGTTGAACACGTCAGCCCGCGGCGTTCTCGCCTTAACACATGTTCCATGACGGCCTAGTCATTCCATATAACCGGTCGCACTGCGGATCACACCCCTCATGGGAAAGTTCATGAAAGACTGTGCCGCTTTGGAGAAATGGCTGGCAATGGGCAAAAGATTTTACACCATTACCACAGAAGTGGAGGAACTCCCATGTGGCAGTGGTACGAAACAGCCGCTGTGCAGGGGGACGCGAGGGCACAGACCAACTTCGGGGTGCGGTATCAGAACGGACAGGGGATGCCAGAAGACTCTGTGCGAGCGTATATATATTATGTGGTACAGTCTCGCCGCAACCCACTCGCCGGGTGATGCGCAGAGGGCTGCAGCAAAGCATCGAACTTTAATTGCCCGTCTTATGGCTTCCGCGCAGATTGCCGACGCGAAAAAACCGGCGCGTGAGTGGATACCGAAGCCACCGTAAGCCCCTGGCCGAGCCACAAGGCTCTGACACCCTCCCGCCGATCAATACCACCAATTCCCCACGCCCCGCCTTGCGGTTTCCTCAGTCCCCTCCTACAATACGCCTCCCTGCGAGGTTGCCATGAAATGGATTGACGCCGTGATATTCGAGTTTACCCGTGTGACATGGGTGCGTGGGTTATTACCGTGATAATGGGCATTGGAGGGGCGTGGTTCGCGGTGCTTGTGAAGTGGTACCTACGCACGAAGAAGTAATAAAAGTCACTGGATACCAGCATACCTTCACAAGGCCATCTTGCCCAATTGATCGCACTCACCCATTGCGGCGTCCACTCGCTCCCGTCCCTTCCCGCCGTGTCGCGACCATGCGACCCGGCATTTCCCCACGCCCCGCCTTGTAGTTTGATCCGTACCCTTCTAGACTGAGCCTCCCTGCGAGGCCCCTATGCCCTTCTCGGTTCGCCCACCCGGTCGCTTTCCGGTTTGTTGTCCCGTCACCTACCAATGTGGCGACTTTGAGGGCCACGGCACCGTCTGGAATGTCTCCCTCACGGGTTGGCGCTTCTCGCGTGATTTCGTGCAGGGGGTGTGGCCTTCAGCATGCTAGGAGAGAGCCATGGTAGGCCTCTTTACTGGGTTGGCGGTCATCGCGGCTGGCGCGGCCACGGTCTATTTCATCACCTCATCAGTGGGCCCGCAACTCTTTCACAAAAAGAGTGTGTCCACCATCCTCAAGGATGTGAAAGCCCGACAAAGGACAACGCCTCAGCCCGCGCTCCACGATATTTACTATGCGGTTGCAGAAGCCAGAGCCCAACAGAGTCAGTGGCTCGCCGATGCCAATTACGTGGACCTGTTACGGGAGGCGGGATGTTTCGATCCGAGCACGGCGCCACAACCCGAACAATTTGCTGAGCTCATGGCGAGCGTGGAGGAGAAGATTCAGCTCCGCTCCAGTGGTAGGGTGAAATGAAAATGGAGCATAAAATGGGGTCGCGTCTTGTATTCATACATTGGCACAACAGCCGGACAGATGCGCCTCGACTGTATGACCAGCAGGGGAACTATCGCGGCAAGCTGAGCGCGAACCCCGCGGGTCTGTCTGGTTCATGAGTGTCTTTGGTTTGTTTGGTTCATTTGGTTTTGTGTTTCTTTGGTGTTCCGATCAGCCAGCCCAATGAACGAGACAAACTAAATAAACCAAACAAACGAAATGAACCAGTTTGGTCTCTCCTTACGGCGCCGGGAATCCCTAGCCAGCATTATTCATGACAGTTCGTCGCGAAATCGCCGAGTCGCGTCGCGAGAGCGGCGCGCGGAGCCAGGAGGACCTGAGGCGTACTCGTGCAGTACGTTGAAGATCCGAGGGGCGCGCCCGCGACCGAAGGCTCGTCGTAGTAGCGGATCGGAGATTGCAGCAGAAGTGTTCATGATTAATGCGGGCTCGAGCCCCAGCAGCCCCACGAATCCCTACTGCCACGGCCTGTGAATTGAAGGGCGCTGATCCAGCCGCTGAATCGCTTCACGTAATCTCATAGCTGCTTGACACTCCCCCACAGACGGCATAGCTTTCCCCGCATGTCACCTTCGAAGGTCAATACACCCTTTCCCGAAGCGCCGGACATCCAATGGAGTACAGCGCCACCCACGCAACCTGGGGCCTATTGGTTTCAGTCTGAACCCATGACGAGAGCCATGCTGCTGGACGTTCGCGTGACGAATGGCGAGTTGACGGTGTGGTGGCGCAACGAAGACCAACCAGTGGCCAATCTGAAAGGCTAGTGGCGCGGACCGATCCCTCCATCATCAGGACCAGGAAACTGATAGCAAATCGAGTGTGGAGATGGAATACAACCATTTCCCCTCACCCCGCCTTGCGGTTTGTTCCTCCCACTTCTAGAATGAGCCTCCCTGCAAGGCTCCCTGTCCACGGTAAATTTGTTCTCAAGTTGCTCGTGCCCCGGTCACTGAGTTGTTTGTCATCCGCACATAGTCGAAGACAAGCCGCGTCCGGAAGCAGCGTGTGCGCAGCATCTCGGCGAGGGTGTGCGCGGGTTTCTGGAAGGACGTGAGGATCCCGACCGCGAAGCGGCGGAGGCGCGACATGTTTTCTGGTCCGAAGCCGGTTCGGATGCGGCGACGGGCCTCATCGTCGTTCCAGTCGAGGAGGTCATGTACGCTCTCGATGGCCCAGTGTCCACGATTGACGGCCAGGACTCGTTGCGGCGAGGCCTGGTGCGGGGTGCGACTCGTGACCCCCAGCGCGGGGATCGACACAGGTCTCCAGCAGCAACACCGGATGACCAAAGCGGGCCGGCCAATCGGCCCCGACCCGGCGTGCGGTCAGCGACAGCACCCGTGAGCCGAGATTCGGCCGGTGCCAGTCGGGCAGAATCAGAACGCGGCTGTTGTTGGCAATCAGTGGGAGTCGCCCCTACTGCGTGCGAAAGTCCCACCCGATCCAGCGATCCCGCACCCCGCATTTCAGGGCCGCGCCCGAGAGGCTCAGTGGCGCCACCCACTGGTCGCGCCACGTGGCGACGTACCACACCGTTTCACCAATCTTCGGGAGTGCGCCCAGATCGTGGTGACGCGCCAGCTGTTCCTGATCGCGCGCTTCTTCGTGTCGTTCGACGGGCTGCACGTGAAGTTCAAAGAGCGCATCGCTGGTCCATTCCGCCGACTCCATGCTGCGGCGTAGACCAGGAATCGTGGGCGGTGTCCAGGTACGGCCCTCACGCTCTGGTTTCGCCAACGATTCTCGCGAGGGCAACTCCACCCTGAGTTCGTTACCTTGACAGCTTTTATCGACCGGTGTACCAATAAAAGATGGGGAGAGGCGCGAAACGAGGAGGCCGAGGAGCGAGCGCAGCAGTCATCGTCATGGCTCTTTCGGCGCTACCGTCACTCCAGGCAGCAGAGCTGCCGATCACCAAGAATTCACCCATCCCTGATTTTCAGAACCGTCCCCAAGACGTTGTCCCCTACGACTTCGACGCTCCACCACAAGGCCTGTTCCGCACCATTACGACGGCGGAAGGATTCGAAGAAGAACTGGGCTTTCAGCGTACGCACGAAATCGTGCCAGTGAAACCGACCGACCGGTTTCGTCCCGATACTCCGGCGGTCTTCATCGTGTTCCACCTTCACCAGCATTATCAGGGATTCCAGGTGTTCGGACGCTGCTTCCCTGAGGCAGTAGCCGGTCTCGATCCAACGGTAGCGATCGGACATGATGCGATGCACATTGCGCTCGAAGACGACAGCGGCTATCTCACACTCTCCCCTCCAAGGGGCGCATGGAAACCAGGCCGATACAAAGTGGAAATCCACGTGGGAGAACAGATCAACGAGATGAGTCTGATGGGCACGATGCGCTTCACCGTGGTGGCAGGGGACGTGACGGGTGCTCGGTGATGGGCGATGAAGAGAGGCCCGATAATCCCCCTTTATCACTGTTCACCCATTACTCATCACTTCGTTCGTTTGACGCTCACTCCCTCATTCTGTAGAATGCCCGCGTGAATGTGTGGGCTCCCTTCTGCGTCAGGAATTTCTACCCCGCATGGCCGTGCCATCCCATCCATGGGCTTCCGTTATCGTCCCCATCAAGGATGAGCGAGACAATCTTGTTCCACTGCTTGAGGGTCTGCTGACCGCCATGAGTTCACATGCGGCCTCGCAGATTCGGCCGTTCGAAATCATCTTCGTGGACGACGGCAGCAGCGACGGCAGCAGTGAGACCCTAGATCGCCTGGCGACGCAGCATTCCCAAGTACGGGTGTTCCACCTCGACAGAAATTACGGCAAGACCTGTGCGATCGAGGCGGGCTTCAGTCAATCTTCCGGCGATCTCATCATCGAACTCGATGGCGATCTTCAACAGGACAGCAAAGACATTTTGAAACTCCTCCCCTATACTGAAACCTACGATGTCGTGTGCGGATGGAGGCAAGAGCGGCAAGATGGCCTGGTGAAGAAAATGTCGTCCCGAATCGCCAACCGCGTGCGGAACTTCTTTATCCACGACGGCGTTCACGATACAGGATGCCCCCTCAAGATATTCCGGCGGCCTGTGCTGGAACGCGTCCCACTCTTTGAGGGCATGCATCGATTCTTCCCCGCACTCGCGCTCATGCACGGGTTCACGGTCACGGAAGTGCCGGTCCGACATTTCAAGCGCATTCACGGTGTCTCCAAGTACGGCATGGGCAACCGATTATTCAAATCTCTCTACGATTTGTTTGCCGTTCGGTGGATGCAAACCAGAGTGCTGCGATACCGCTTCGCGAAAGGCGAGGGGCCAGAGGCTCGAGGCTAGAGATCGGAAAGAAAGCAATGGATCTTGCCGCGTTGATTGATAGAGCATCCTGGCGAGGCGCACAGCCCCTTGCCTCTAGCCCATCGCCTCCGGCCTGCCCATGAGTATCGAGACGATCTGGCTCGGTATCGGATTTCTCGGCCAAGGGCTGTTTTTTGGCCGCTGGGTGGTCCAATGGATTACCTCTGAAAAAAAATCGGAGAGTCAGGTTCCTGTCTCGTTTTGGTACATGAGCCTGATCGGCGGGCTCATCACGCTTGCCTATGCAATCTATCGGGTAGATCCGGTTTTTATTGCAGGGCAGAGCATCGGATCGATCGTCTATATTCGCAACCTGATGCTGATCTCGCGCGCGAGCCAGGGGAACCGGCCGGTCAACCCTTCCTCTTAATTCTTTGAAATCCAACAGGCTCAACGCACGTAGTCACCACACGATCCGAACGATTCTATGACCACAAGCGATCGTTCTCACCACGCACTGCTCCTCCTGGCCCTCCTCATCCTGTCTGGACTGTTGTTCTTCTTGGGGCTCGGCGACATGGGTCTGACCGACCGTGACGAAGGGCGGAACGCCGAAGCCGGGCGCGAAATGTTCGAGTCGGGGGATCGTCTGACGCCAACGTTCAACGATGAGCTGCGCGTGGCGAAACCGGTCTTTCTCTATTGGTTGATGGAGCAGTCCTATCGCCTGTTCGGTGTCAACGAGTTCGCTGCACGATTCCCCTCCGCCCTCTTCGGCGTCGGCTTGATCCTCATCCACTACTTGTTTCTTGTGCGACAGCGTGATCGAACCGTCGCACTCTTCGGCGGCTTGATGCTGTTGCTCAACCTGGAAATCCTCGGACTCGGACGCATGGCGCTAACCGATAGTGTCTTGATTTTTTTTACCACGGCATCCCTGTACGGGTTCTGGCTGGGACTGCATGGAACAGGCGGTATACGCCGATGGATCTGGGTCTTCTACATCGGGATGGCTCTCGCCACGCTGACGAAGGGACCGGTCGGGTTCGCCGTACCCCTCATCGTGGCGGCACTGTACCTCACCTGGACGCGCCGGTGGCGGGACTATTGGCAAAAGGGGGTTCCCCTTGCGGGCATGCTGCTATTGATTCTGCTCGCCGCCCCCTGGTATGCGGCCATGTTCCTCGTGCATGGCGACGCCTACGCCACAGGCGCGAAGGCCCATACGATCGGGCGATTCCTCAGTCCGATGGAAGGACACCAGGGCACCATTTTCTTCTATCTCCCGGTCATACTCTTAGGCTTCTTTCCTTGGAGCGCGCTCCTTCCTGTCCCGCTCTATCAAACGTTCAAAAACTGGCACACGGCTAGAAGTGTGAGGCTAGAGGGAAAAACACGCTCGGACTCTAGCCCCTCGCCCCTAGCCCCTCGCCCATCAAGTTCACTTGAACTCGACCTCTTTGCGGCCCTTTGGATCGTGGGCACCTTTGTATTCTTCACGGCCTCTGCGACCCGCCTCCCCCACTATATCGGTCCATTGTTTCCTGCCGCCGCCCTGTTGACAGCGTCATACTGGTCCCAGTGCCTGCAAGATCCGACGACGAAAGGTATTCGGGGGTCCATACATCTGATGATGGGACTGGGATATCTCTTGGCGATCGGCTTTGCCTACCTCCCCACGCTCTACACAACCTACGCCTCTAAGATGGTGCGGGAGTTCCCCTTGGCCGGACAGGTGGATCTTGGCAGTGGCCCCTATCTGGTTGCAGCCTTATTGTTACTCGGAATGACGTTGGTAGGATATCTTGGATTGAACGACGAGCGGCGCGGAGGGGCGTTCTGGGCGGCGGGAGGGACGTTAGCTGGTCTCGTTCTGATCGTCATCGTGATTGCGGTTCCGCACATTAATCGATATGTGGTCGCGCCCCCGCAGGAACTCGCCTATGCCGCGGGACTGAATCTGGATCGCCAAGATCAATTTATTGCGTATGGCACCACGAGACCCTCGTCCGTATTTTACGCGAAACGCAAGACACTCTTCGTGCCCTTTGGAGAAGAAGACAAGATACGGACGGCACTGAAAGAGACAAAGAGAGTGATGATCCTCTTGCCGGAGAGCGCACAATCGAAGTTGCCGGCGGAAGCAAACGGATTAGTCCCCATTCTCAAACGCTACGGCTACGTGCTGCTGGCCAACCAGCCGATGGTAAAGACTCCAGAAGGTACAATCCCCCCACCTCCACCCAGCATTCTCGGCCATTGATCTGGTCTATCTGGTCTGATCGGTCTGTCTGGTTCAATCAGACGAACCAGATAAACTAGCAGACCAGACAGACCGATCAGACCAGACTACATCGGCACGATACCTTTCAGGGCATAACTCGCCCCCAGCACCAACAGTATGGCCGCGACGAACAGACCCTCCGCCATGGCCGCCCCTAACCCCACATGACCCTCCACCATGGACTCAACCTGCCCGGGAAGTCTGTCCAACCAATGGGCAACACAGACTAGTAACACGGCGGTCGTGACAAATAGAGAACCGGCCGTCATCCCTAACCCCAGTCCCACGAGACCTCGAGCCAACGGTCCGGACAGCCAGACCGGACGCCATGACGACTGCACCGCCCACAAGACATGGCCCACGAGTCCAGCCAGAGTGAGCACTAGACCGCTCCACAAGAGCTGTTGCGATGGCCAGGCTTCGGACGGCAGATGCACGATCGTCCAGACGAGCACGAGCGTCGCTACAAAAAACGGCGTCATCCGACAGACAGCCATGCCAACCGATGAACGCCATTCGCGCCAGGGATGGGCTGCAATCATCCCCATGACACAGCCGAGGGCCGCTCCTCCAGCCACGTCGGTCAGATAGTGAGACCCGCGGATAATCCGACTGGCGGCTATAGCAACTGCCGTCGCGAGAATGGGCCATCTCACTCGCGGAAACTTTGTGGCCAGCACGATTGCGACCGCGAATGCTGCCGCCGCATGCCCGGACGGGAACGAGTCCCAACCGCTGCCGGTGGCCGGGGAAAACTCAAGGTTGCCGGCATGCATGAACTTGGGGCGGGGACGGCCAATGGCATGCTTCAAAATATTGGAGCTCAACGCGGCTAGGCCGTGTGCAATAAGACTCTGCCAGCCTGCGTCTTTCCACTGCGGATGTTTCAATCCATACCCAACCGCCAGCAGCGCGAGGCTCAGGATCATTAGAGACTCCCCCTTGCCCAGGCGGTCACCGATATCGCTGAGCTGAGCCAGCCAGGGATTGGCGAGGTGGTCCATGTGAAAATCGTTGAGAGAACGGACAAACTTGGTCAGCGGCACATCCCATTCGAACAATCCCACGAATGCAAGGATGAGGGCCCCGACGGAGAGGAGGACGGCTGCAACAGGTGTGAGTCGTGAGTCACGAATCGCGAATCGCAGAAGCGCCATGGGAATCGGTCTACACGTTTAGCGACTCACGTTCAACGATTAACGGCTTCAGGGAACCCAGTCGGCGATAAAGACATTGAATTCTCCAGGGACTTTGGCCTGGCGATCCGATACCCAGACCAGGCTGGTACCGTCCGGGGAGAACATGGGGAAACTGTTGAATTGCCCATCGAATGTGAGCCGTTCGAGGCCCTGGCCGTCCTCACCGATTGCGTAGAGATGAAAGCTTGGTCGGCCTCCCTCGCCTTTGGTTTCAATATTCGATGAGAAGATGATCCTTTTTCCGTCGGGAAAATAGAATGGCGAGAAATTCGAGGCACCGTTGGACGTAACCGGCCGCTGCTCGCTTCCATCCGCGTTCATCACGAAAATCTCAAGCTGTCCCGGCTCCACCAGCCTCTGGCTGAGCAAGTCCTTGTACTTGTCGATCTCCGCCTGATCAGTGGGATGCGCCGCCCGGTAGACGATGCGCTTGCTGTCCGGCGAAAAAAAAGCCCCGCCGTCGTAGCCGATCTCGCTGGTCAGCCGCCGGGGCTTCGAGCCATCGAGATTCATAGCATAGAGATCCAGGTCCCCATCTTTCACGGATGTCCAGACGATCGTCTTGCCGTCCGGCGACACGGTTGCTTCCGCGTCGTAGCCTGGCGTGGAGGTCAAGCGCTGCATCTCCTGTCCATCGATGCGTACGGCATAGAGATCGTAGTCATCCAAGGCCCAGCGGTAGGCCCCCTCCCGCTTTGGCTTCGGCGGACAATTCGGCCCTGCCGCATGGGTCGACGAATAGAGCACGCGGCGATCGCCCGGGAAAAAGTATCCGCACGTCGTGGCGCCGGTGCCGGTACTCACCAATCGAACGGTGTCGCTTTCCAGGTCCATCACATACATCTGATAACAACCCAGCCCGGCGTCGGCTGGCTTGAGCGTGGCCGCGTAGGTATCCTTCATCCAATTATTCGTAGATTGGAAAATCAACTTGGTCCCACTGAAGGAAAAGTAGGCTTCGGCATTCTGCCGGCCCACCGTCAGCTGGCGAATATTCTTCAGATGCCGCTCAGCCTGGTGAGCGGCAACCGCCCGAGCCTTCGACGCAAGGCCCTCAGCCTGTCCCGTCTGCTCACCCAGCAAGAGACAAACGAGCCCGATCATGCACCACTTACCGAATGGGATTGCCGGCATCGAGACGCACCTCCATACGATCGCTTGCGAGCGGCCACTCCCCGCGGGCAGCCACCGCTCCATCTTTGAACAACACGAAACTGTTCCATCCGTAAAAAAAGAGCAGCCGCGCCACCTTCGCCACGGCCTGTTGCGAGGCCGCGTACAGGACCGTCACGACGCTGCCGGGACGATCAACCCTGTGGCAGCTGGCCAGCAGGGCCAGCCCTGGCCCATCGTACGCCGTCCCCATCACGGTAACACCCCTGTCGTTCAGAGTCGCGCGCTCGCCGCAGTGACTGGCCAGAATCGATTGAATCCCCTGACGGGATTCCGGGCTCCCCAATACTAACACTGAACCTTCCTGGGGCAACAGCCCATCCTGAGACAGCGAGGCGATCACCGTTCGTTCGCCGGCCGGTTTCTGCTGCTCCTGGTTTTCGATGCGCGCGACGATGTCCCGAAACGGCGAGGGATGGCCCGGCTCATCCGTAAACCCCGTCAGCACCGATCGCCGCCGATCGGTTACATAGTGATTAAGCACCGGCGACAGCGATTGCCGAGCGATCCGCCGGAAGGTCATGAACTCGGGATCGAGATCGATCGAGATCGGGCGGGCGGGCAAGGTCGCGGAGATCGTCTCGCGCAGGGAACGCAGCGGCACCGTCAGCATCTGCTCGCGGTCACCCTCCATGCGAATCCGAAGCTGAAGGGGAACGCGAAACGGCTTGTTCGATTGGACGATCATGGCCTCAAGTTGAAAGACCTGCGCCGGCTCCCCCGCCACCGGACGGGTGACGGCCTCTGATAATGACAACACCGGCGCCCCATCCTGTTCCATCCATTGCGCGAAAAACCACCGGAGATCCTGGCGGCTCTCTTCTGCAAAGACCCGCTCAAGATCGCGCCATTCCGCATGCCTGCCACGATACTGCGCCACAAATATTTTTAATGCCCGCCAAAACGTCTCCTCTCCCAGCTCCTGGCGCAGGAGGTGAAACAGCATGGCGGCCTTTTGATAGCCGATGGCATTATCATGCTCATCCAGTTTCTGCGTGAATTGCGCGACCGGATAGTCCCGCTCCGGCGGCACGTGGAGATTGTAGCTCTGCACCATCTGGCGTCGTTGCTCCTGTGCCTGCGCACGGTCTCCCATCAGTTCATGCCAGTAATAATTGGCCAGGTACGTCGTCAGGCCTTCCACCCAATTCCCGCGCTCGGCGCGATTGAAGACCGCATTGCCGATCCACGAATGCACAATCTCGTGGCCGAGCGCGTAGGGTTGCACATAATGCCGCTTAATGATGCCGCTTCCCAGCAGAGTAAACGAGGGCATACCGAGCCCACTCGCAAAGAAATTCTCCACTACGGCAAACTTTTCGAACGGATAGGGGCCCAACAGGGGGATATACGCGTCCAGGTAGCGCGCAGTAGCGTCGAGATATTCATCTGCCAGATGCGCATCGTCGGGAAAGAGATAGGTCGAGAGCCGAATCTTCTGACCGGTCTTGGCCGTCCAGTCCCGGAACGTTGCGACAAATGCATTGGCCACGAGCGTGAGGGCCTCGCTCGGCTGCGTCACGGCCCATTCCGTCATCACCATTTGATCGCTACGGCAAAGCCCGGCTGGGCAGGCGCGCGACTCACCGGCTCTCCCTTGAGTCACGGCGGTCCACCCAGCCGGCACGGCCACCAGCAGCGCATAGGTGCTGAGCGATTCCGGGATATCGGGATACCAAGAGCTTTCGCTGCTCACATAGACACCTTCCGGCCCGATATGTCCGGCGGTCTCGCTGGGCGTCACAAATCGAAGATGGCGCGGATCTCGCGGCGGATCGTTGATCATGCCATGGTAGTGCACATCCAACGTCACCAATCCGGCAGCCACAACCTCTGAGGAGATCGTGACCTGTTGCGCCGATTCCGGCGCAGAACCACGCTCGAGTTCAAACGGTACATCGTGAATCGGGGATTCCGTCCCGGCCGATTCTTGCACGAGAGCAATGCGGTCGATCTGGAGCGTGGAGGCGAGGGAAAAACGAATCGGAGCCTTCTGCTGCGGCATCTCAATGGTCAGCCTGTCCTTTGCAACAAGCGCATGCTGCTCGGGGGCGATTTGTACAAATAAATCATGATGCCGAATGACGACTCGCGGCGGGACTGGGTCGGCTGCGCAGACAATATCGAGCGCCCCGTGGCTGAGGAGCGCGACGAAAAAGAGACAGGGAAAAGCGACTATCCTTCTTCCGATCGGCATCGGAAGAGTTTTAACATTCGCGACAGACGAGCACAAGCTGGATAGACATCAGCAATTGCTCCAGGTCGATCGGCTTCCCGATGACTTCTTGCGGCCCCTCGGCCCAGGCTTCATCGAGACGCTCTTCGTCGTGACTCCCGGTAATGATGATTACCCCACCGGTGTATTCGCGTTGGCGGAGTTGCCTGAGCACCTCCACTCCGTCCATGCCGGGCATAAACAGGTCGAGAAGGATCAGGTCGGGGGGCGCTTGTTCTACCATTGAGAGGGCCTCGAAGCCGTCTTTCACACCGAGTGCCCGATAACCGCGGAGGCCGAGAAACTGAACGAGCAGGTCGCGGACCAACGGCTCATCGTCGACGACGAGGATCGTTTCACCCGTATCGGGCATGCTGCCCGCAACCGGCAGAACTGGAACGGACTTAGCCGGAAGCTGCACCACCCGGTTGACGCCTTCGACCAGCACATCGAGCGACAGGCCCTTTCGGATAAAATCAGTCACGCGTAACCCCCGCGCTTGATTCTCCTGGTCCTCAGTCGCTCCGCCGCCCAAGATGATCACCGGCGCATGGGGATCGTAGGCGCGGATTTCTTTGAGGACGGTCAACCCATCCATTTCAGGCATGCGAAGGTCAAGAATGGTGACGCGCGGGGCCTGCTGGCGGAAGAGGGTCAGGCCTTCGATCCCGCTCGTCGCCGACAGCACCTGATACCCATGTCGGTTAAAAATCGACTGGATCAGCTCGCAGTTCATGCGATCGTCGTCGATAACCAGAATCTTGATCATATCTCAGCCTCGTGGGCAGGAATGCGCGGCTCGCGCCAGCAGGATGCCGGTTCATATGGAACCTCAGCCTAACACAGGCGATGCCGGCGGAGAAGAAAACGACGGGATCTCACCGGGGGTTAGGAGCCCGCCCGACATTGCCTTCGTGACGAGGCGAAGGAGGCGTGGCCAGATGCGAGGCCGCAGGCCCGGGAAAACCGGAGGTGTATTCACGCGAATACATTGATGATTTTTTCGAGCCGAGAACGACGCAGATGGTCGCAGATCGTTCGCCGCAGTAGAACGGTCACGGTCAATGTCGGAGAGGCTCCTAGGCAGAGGGCGCGGCTGTCGTCCCGAGAAGCGCGTCCACGAACGCATCACTCTGAAAATCTTGTAGATCCTCGACCGATTCCCCGACTCCGATAAGTCTCACAGGCAACTTGAGTTCCTCGGCAATTGCGACGACAATCCCTCCTCGAGCGGTGCCGTCAAGCTTCGTCAGGACCAAGCCGGTAACACCGACCGTTTGATGAAATTGACGGGCTTGGGACAGCGCGTTCTGCCCGACCGTGGCATCCAACACGAGAAGCACTTCGTGCGGTGCGCCAGGACATTCCTTCGCGATGACTCGGGTGATCTTGCGGAGTTCATCCATGAGATTCGATTTCGTATGCAGCCGGCCGGCCGTATCGATCAAGACCACGTCCACCTGCCGCGCTTTCGCGGCGGCAATCCCATCGAACGCGACGGCGGCTGGATCGGCTCCATGGCGGTGACGGATCACGTCGACACCGATTCGGTCAGCCCAGACTTGCAGTTGATCGATCGCCGCCGCGCGAAAGGTATCGCACGCCACCAGCAACGGCACTTTCCCTGCCTGCGCGAGCCGTTGCGCAATCTTGGCGATCGTGGTCGTCTTTCCCACACCGTTTACCCCCACCGCCAGAATGACAAAGGGCTTGGGACCTTTCGCGAGTAGGGACTCCAACGATAGCCCCTGCACGGGCGTCAACGCATCGAGCAGGGTGTCCCGCAATACCGTATGCACCCGACCGGGCTGTGAGGCATCGGTCCCTTGAAGCTGTTTCTTGAGGCACTCCATCACGCGCTCCACGACGCGGGCCCCGAGATCGGAGGCCATAAGGGCCGCTTCGAATTCCTCCATGAGGACAGGATCCGCCGCGCGGCCAAGCAGCCGATCCAAGGACCCGCGAACGACATCGCGCGTTTTGGTGAGCCCATCACTCAGTCGCTTCAGCCATCCCATAAATCTACCCGTGACGATTCACTAGCAGGGTGTTAACCGCAGCCTGATCGTTTCGGCAACCGCGCAATTGACCGTAGGACCATCCGTTCACGACGATGCATCCGGCGCGCTTCTTTCTCACTCCGCTCATGATCGTAGCCGCAAAGATGCAGAGTACCATGGACCAGCAAGCAGGCGAGCTCCTCGTCCAAGGAACGTCTGGCTTCTTTCGCCTGTCGCCACGCCGTAGGGATCGAGATTACCACGTCGCCCAGCATGTCCGGTGTGAGGCGTGAGGCGTGAGGCGTGCAGGCTTCCCGCATGGCAAAGGCCAGCACGTCTGTCGTGCGATCTTTGCCCAGATACCGACGATTGAGACCCCGCATCCGCTGATCGCCCACGAACAGAATGCCCAACTCCGCCGACGGTTCCCCGACATCGGCAAGAATCACCCGTGCCGACCGTTCCAGGCGCGCCTGATCAAACGTGAAACGTCGAACATAACTCTGCACGTGGACCGGCATTAATGTGACTGGCCCCAAGAATCCGTGAGTGGCGAGGAAGGGGGGGCAGGCTTCGGCTGTTTATTTTGCGGCGACGGTGACGGTCGACGCCCCGCCGCGCCAGGTGGGGAGCTGGAAGACTGAGCGGGGTTCTGATGCTGATCGTAGGCTTTGATAATATCCTGCACCAACTTGTGACGGACTACGTCCCGTTCATCGAAGTAGACGAATTCAATTCCCTCGACATCGCGCAGAATTTCCCGCACCTCGATCAGGCCGGAAACCCGTTCAGGCGGCAGATCCACTTGAGTAATATCGCCGGTGACGACCACCTTGGAATGGAAGCCAAGCCGCGTCAGAAACATCTTCATTTGTTCCGCCGTGGCATTCTGCGCTTCGTCGAGAATGACGAACGAATCGTTCAATGTGCGGCCTCGCATAAACCCAAGCGGCGCAATCTCGATGTCGCCCCGTTCAATCGCGCGCGTGGCCCGCTCCATGTCCATCATGTCGAACAGCGCGTCGTACAGAGGGCGAAGATAAGGGTTCACTTTGGCATACATATCGCCCGGCAAGAATCCGAGTTTCTCGCCCGCTTCGACAGCCGGCCGCGCGAGAATGATGCGGCTCACTTCTTTCTTCAGCAACGCGCTCACCGCCATCGCCATCGCCAGATAGGTCTTGCCTGTGCCGGCAGGGCCGATGCCGATTACGATATCGTGCGTCTCAATGGCTTCGATATAGGCTTTTTGCGTCGGCGTCTTCGGCGCGACGAAACGTTTCTTGGTGACGATCGTCGCCGCATTGGAGAGAAGTTCTTTGATCGGAGTATCGGGACTCTGCCGAAGCGCGCTCAACGCGTGGGTAATGTCGTCCGGCTGGAGGACCATCCCGTCGTTGGCGAGGGTGGCGAGTTCCGTAAGCACACGTTCTGCATGGCGGGTGGCATCTGCCGTACCGTCGAGAGTGAGTTCTTCGCCGCGCGCCGAGAGACGCACACCGAGGTCTTCTTCGATCAGCTTGAGGTGCCGGTCATGGTGACCGAACAGAACGGCGGTATTGGTGCCTTCTCTAAGTTTAAGTCTACGCACGCGTGATGAGCTGGGCCTCTCCTCATTGATTAATAATGCATCATTCTAACAAACTAGGAAAAGCCATGACAAGGGAAAGGAATTAGGCGGGCAAACAGAGGAACCTTAGACCCCATCTGATTTCGACGGAATCGGATTGGCAAGCGTCACGTCAAACTCTTGGAAGGCAGTCCCTCCCTGAGAATCTTCGGCTACCACTCGGACTTTGTATGTGCCGGTCAGTTCTGGCGCTGCTTGCCACGCAATATGGCCCGTATCTGCGTCAATCGTCATCCCGGGAGGAGCGGTCTCAAGTCGATAACGAATGAGGTCTCCTTCAGGATCTATGGCTTTCACGCCATATTCATATCGCTCCCTGCCGGCTGGAGCGGAGGGAGTCGACATGATCGTCGGAGGGCTGTTTCCCAGCACAAGAGGTTCCGATCTCATCGGCTTACCCTTTGCCGTCCGATCCCACGAAGTCGCCTCTACTGTCACCACATCCTTCTGGGAATATCCAGTGGTGTCGAGGAGCGCCTCATCTCCTTCTTTCACAACCGTTCCGTTACGCCACCAACGAAACGATAGCTCAAAGCGGTCATGGTCGGGATCGTCTGCTTCTACGAGCACTTCAAGCTTATCCCCTGGCTTCGCCGGCTGAGGACGAACTGAAAGCGAGGAAATGATCGGGGGCGTGTTGACGACGGTTGCCGCAGCCGTGCGATAAATTGCGCCTCTTGTCTTTCCATCGTCAGGAACAATCTCCACACTGACGGTGGCCCCTTGTTTGAGAAGGCTCACCGGCAATGTGGGAGCGGTCTGCCCGTCAAGAGGACGACCGTTTGCCATCCACTGGTAGTGGAATGTCAGCGCATCACGGTCCTGATCGTCGGCATGAATCTGCACGGAAATCGGTGCATCAAGGACAATGGGAGTGGGAACGATCGTCGCCTCATGGACGACCGGGGAATGATTGCCGGACACGACTGATCCTGCGACTTCCTCGCGGGACGAGTCAGCCGTACACCCACTGGCAATCAGACATATGGCAGAAAGAACATAGAGCCGCATGCTACTCCAAAACGCCTGGGCGGGAGGGCCATCCCCTCCCGCCCACATTGCGTTCACTCTCCTATCGTCTCACTGTTACACCTTACTCTCGCTGGTTAATCCAGGCGACATAGCGGCTGCGCACCGAATACGCTGAGTTGGCGCAGGTCTGAGCGATGTTGCCGGAGCTGGTGTTAATAAATCCACCCATACCGCTTTGGCAACCGCCGCCACCGCCGCCCACCGCCGCCGCCGCCTGAACCTTGACTGCCAAGATGGATAGCCATCTGGGCAGCAAGACCGGTACCGAGGCTCATGGAGCGATTCACGATCTGATTACTCCCCGATGGCGTCAGCCCGATAATCGACTCTGTATAGGCGCTTCCCGTCAGATAGAACAACGCGTACAGATTGCTGCTTCCCGTGGCCGCACAGATATTGTTGTCGGGAATGAACGAGGGAAAGAAGGCGATTCCACCGATGAGCGTGGGATTCGACAAGACACGCTCTCTTGCCGCAGGAAGCGTGGTATACCACCCGTCCTTGCTCTTCACCAAACCAATCAAGGACGTGGTCCCAGAACCGGATGAGAAGGTGGTCACACCGGTGACTCCCGTCACCTGATTGGTCACTCCTCCGCAGGTCCCCACATTCAATACACAGACCTGGGCACTCGACACGTTGACGAGATCGTTGTCAAGGCAACTCGTGCTGCTTGTCTGCCCGCATGCACCGGGGCTCATGACAGAATCCTTGACCCCAAAAAAGTATTGGGTATCCGCGTTGGTTTTATCGGCTGCGCTGAAATACCGCCCCGTACCGAAGAAGATCCATGTGTTCCCCGCATCATCGAGCGTCACGGTCGGCGCCGACACAATCGGGCCCATATAGAACGTTGTGCCACTGGGCGGGAAGGTATCGAGGATTTCCGTCGGCTCGCGATTCAAGCCATTTGCTATGCCCCACGTCGAGGTAGAGCAGGGTGCTGCGGGGCATGTTCCCATCGTCAGACGATACATTTTCCCAGTCCATGTACTGACGCCCCGATCGGTCGGATCGATCGTGCGTCCTGCATAGACCGTATCCGATCGGAAGTCTAAGTTCTGATCCATGGTGATCGGGTCAGCCACAAAGGAATCCCATGCCCCTAGCGCCATCGGTGTGACAAGACTATTTCCTGCTCCCGGCCCTGTCACCAGATTGACCGCGAACAGCTTGGCGCCTTGGTCCACAGTGCCACCATAACCAGTGACGCCCGAGCCGAATACAACGAACCATTTGGCGTTAGTGTGGTCAGCCTTGGTGTCGGCTGCGGGACTCGTTCGAACAACTGTCGGATAACTCGTGGAGAGCCCAAGATCGGACGAACTGAAGGACCATAACAACTTTGGCGCTACTTCCGGATTGGTGATGTCCAACACAAAATAGGCGGTATAAAAGTTTCTGGGCGTGCCAGAGATAGTCACCGACATCGTCGGCGCGCCGGTCGATGCGACACAGGCGCCGCAGCTTCCGCCCATGCGAAATCCCCCGATCAAGATTGTGCCCCAGCCATTGGGATGATCGGCGTCAGGCGTAAAGATCTTGACGTCGGTCACCTTTGGCTTGAGGTCCACATAATACACATGCGTATAGTTGGACTGAGTCAACCACTTCAGATGAGGCAGCAACTGATAGGGAATGAATCCCCAGAGTTCGTCTCCCAATGCTTGGCCGCTCGTATTGTCCGTCGGATTTTTCGTGTACCAGCCATGCTCGACTCCCGGAGACCCGACAGAAGGATCGTCCCCGCGATGATAGAACCCGCTGTTGAAGGCGTGCATCATCCCGTCATTCGAGCCCACGTAGGTGACCTGGCGACGGTTCTTATAGAGCTGGAAAAACGGCGTATACGTGGCATCGCCGTAAAGGAGATCGAATCGTTCCTTCGGCGGCCCGACGATCGTCGGCGTTGAATGGATCGGGTCTCCGTATTTCCATACGGCGAGGGATCCGTTTACAGTTAACTCCCGGTCGCGCAGACCGGTAACTTGGGTCCCACGAATGAAGTTGATGATATTGTCCGCGGTATAGGGCGCAGCGCCGGCCCGTAGATACGGGCTCAAGGTGGCGGAATTGGCCGTGGTGAAAGGCAATTCCTCGCCGGAATCGACCAACCCATCGTTATCAAGATCCACCCATGTCAGGATTGTTCGATTCGCCGGAGCCGTCAGAGCCAGACGTTTACCCGCTTCCCAGATCCCCTTCATCTCTCGCAATCCGATCGTTTCGTATGGAGTCGCGTTGTCGGCTTTCCCATCGCCGTCGTTATCATGGTATCGGTCAACCAACACGTTATTAGTCGCGGTGTCGAATCGAGTCCGGACGATCTTATCCAGGCCGTAGATCAAGCGCCCATCGGCATCCGTATCCTCCCGCAGATTCCCGAAGGTATCCAGGAAGAGCCCCTGGGTGTAGCCGGTCCACTTTATTTCTCTCGTCCCTTCGTAGGTGAGCGGGTAAAAAAAGGATTGGTAGAGCGACCCGTCACCGGTCGAGGAGGTGGCGAGCACCGAAACGGCCGTCCCTGATGCGCTCCGCTGCAAGATGCTGGTGATGGCTGAAACGAGTTTGTCGCGGAGATCATCGGCATCGGCCGATTCGAAATAGGTGTCCGGAAGGCCATCGGCGACCGCCGCACCGGTATAGTTGTTCACCTTGTCATATTCTTCGACAAGGTCCGGTTGATTGTTTCCGTTTCGATCTTCAAAGCCCCCGGTTTTGGCCGTCGTCTGCAGGATTTCACGGCCAATCGCCTTACCGAACGCATAAAAGGTGTAGACCGTGATGTTCTGGAAGCCGGACAAGTCTTTCCCTGCTTCATTGAGCACCGGCAACGTCGTCTGACGAAGATCCGTCGTGTGGGCATAGAATGCGACATCGTCGAGATAGTGGTTGCCGCTCGAATCATAATCGGTCTTGTGACCGACACAGGTGGTCGATCGTCGTGCTGGTGCAGTGAGCTCCATGGTGGGCATGGGCATAGTCCCGCAAGCTCGCAGGAACGTTCGTGTCTTGCGTCGGCTCTCCGTCCGTGAAGACCATAATGAAGCTCTTGCAGCAATTCACGTATTCGCCGGGCGAATTGCTGCTCCAATCCGGGCTCTTGAAGTAGTACGGGTCCTTGCTCGTCACGCTGTAGGTATAGTCCGAGTTGGTAAAGGCCGGCACAACTTGCGCAAAATAGCGCGTCGCTTCGTACAACGATTCGGCCAGCGGCGTATACGTCGACGCATCCGTGTTCTCGATGCCATTGATCATATCTACCGGATTACCACCAACCTCTGCCAGGATTTTTCCGCCATCGCCCGCGCTCTTGAACTGCATCAGTCCAAACCGAGCCTTGGTCCCCACAGCCTGAATGACCCCGTTCGGCTCCAGGGCAACATCCGCCTTGAGCTTGAAATCGGTATCCCCGCCGCTACAAACGGCGCCAGAATAGACCGAGAGGTCGTCCCCATCTCGCGTAAAGCATCGATTGCCATACGGCGTGATCCCTGTGCCATCCATGACGATATCGCTTACGTCTTCGTTCGTCTCCAACACCATCGTCCCTCCGGGATAACAGTTACCCGTCAAGACGGCACGGGGCGCACACTTGCCTCCCATCATGACCCACTTGGTAATTTCCAGTCTGGTCATGGTCATGTAGTTGAGAAAATTCCCTAACCAAGGGGCGGCGGCGGCACAGGGATTTCCAGTGGCTGCCTTGTCTGCGACGGGTGTGAACTTGTTCGACCCGTAGCTGTAGCACTTGTTGGGCGCGAAGTAGCCGTTATACTCTTTCGTTGGAACATAGGCCTCACCGTTCTCATGAAAGGCCGAGGTGTTCATGCTGCCGGAGTTGTCCATCAGCAACAGGACGTTCGGAGGAACCGCGTCGGCGATGAACGGCGGTGTGGATGTGTAATCCGCCATCGCCTGGGCCTGAGCCTTGTTAGGACCACAGAACGGGCTCAGCGCCAACAGTACTGCACCGGCGACCATCCATCTCGCGTTGGTCCTGAGTGGTGTATTCATGGCGTTCCTCCGCATCCTTCCTTGTATTCACCCATCTGACACAAGCTTCGTCAGCGTGGGGTCAGAGACACGGTTCGTTTCCTTGCATAGTTCTATCGGGGCAAGAGGACAATGATTCGATCCAATGCCCCCTCTTTCACATGATATTGAATGACCAGTCCAGGCCTCAGTTGCCTGAACTCCATTGGCTGCCCTTCATCACTCACGATGGTCAATTTTGGATGCAGACCATACAATCTGCCGGCCACGTCGACGGTCGTCGATCCGACTGCCGTGATTTCGCCTTCTGGAAGCACCCCGAGCTGTGGAACGCTCGGCACGTCGGCCCACGCAGCAGGCGTCAATCCTTCCGTCGCCGACATCACGCCACTCACAGTCGCGACGATCGCGAGAGCGATGAACAGGCGGCCGGGTCTTTCAGTCATTCGCTTCACCACCAGACCTGTTGCCGTATTCCTTGACATAAGACCCTCCTTCGCTACTTCTGACAACTCTCGCCTGTGGTTGTGCAGGCATACACCGCTGTCACTCGCGCCGATGTCCCCGTCGTCGTGTTTCGAGCGACGCAATCGATTCGGTAGTAAATGTTGGAAGATCCAACCGCAGAACTCCCCGTCCCCTCATAACCGGCGAACTGTTGCATGCCCGATCCTGGGCTGCCTTTGATGTAGAGCCGATCGATATCCCCGTATACGGTAAAGGCGCCGATCGTCTGGACCAAATTGGGGACCGAACCAGTCCCATCCGCGAAGTCACTGTTGTTATCGGACCATCCCATGATCTCCTGGGTCAACACTGTGGCATTCGTCTGAGGAACAGGCCCGGCGACTGGGGTGGCATTGCTGAGAAATGCAGTGGGCAAGGTTCCCGCCCCCGCATAGGGATCGATGGTCTGCTGGATGATGTTCACGCCTATCCCTGCACAGGACTCGGCTGCAGCCGTCGCTCCCTCCATCGATGTCATAAATCCAGCCATGCGATTCTCGAGCCCGGTTACTGTCACAGCGGATATCCCGAGCACGGCCATCATAAACATAATGAGTAATACCGTCAGCAGGGCAAGACCCTGCTCGCTTTTCGCACACCCACCTCTGCTGGGTGGCACCACTATGACTGTCATATTCCTATTCCTTAGATCGTTGATTCCTGGTTTCAATCGTTCTCGTCACCACGCGCCGACGATAATTCGCATACGGAGGGTTTAACCCTCCATAATCCCCGGCGGCGAAGAGGCCCGCGCTATGGTTGTGATCGCTCACCTGTAGGGCAGTCGGCGATAAGGTCATGGCACCCCTTCCTTCGCCCAATCCTTGATCACCAGTCGTCTGACGGGCAACAATCGTCACTTGGACCAACCGTATCTTGTCGGGCGTCAAAGGAGCCGTGTTCCACGCATTGTTGGTCACAAAGTCGGCCTGATCGAAACCGGCTGCTCCGCCCTGATTATCGATGATTCGATCCGCTACGCCTCCGTTCACTGCCGTAATACAGCCATCGCAGGCGTAGGCGAACTGAATATCCTCAATCCCGTCAGCCACCGATACCCCGTTGCGGAGCAGACAGGGCGAGTTTCCACCGCACGCCGCTGTCGTGGTTCCAATGGAATAGGTGACACATTGCAGCAGGTACACAGGCATACCAGCAGGAAAGGCCACGGGCGGTGGTATTGGAGCAAAATTGATCGTATTTCCTCCGACGGATGTCACCGTGGATGTTGACACACCGGCAATGGACACGACGGCCCCGTTCAGGCTTCCTCCGGCCTCGGTGGTCATGTTGGCCACGGCCCCAGAGGTCAAGGTCACGCTGTTGAAACCTGCTGTTGCTGTTCCTCCAACCGCACTCGCAAGCGTCCAGGCCGGTGCAATCGATGATCCGATGGGTACCAGAAGACGGACGGAATCGGGACCAGTATCAGCCCCAGTGGGAGTGTGGTCCAGCGGAACGATTGCAGTCGCACAGGTCCCCACTGGCCCCGTCATTCCAAATCCTGCATGCTTAATGTCTCGGGACAACAGGTCCATCGCGATTCGCACATTCTGTTGAGTTTCCACGGTTTGATCATTCGCGTGCGTGGATTTTTGGCTCGTGGTCAAAATCGTAAAACCTGCGACGACCACCACCAACGCCACGACTATTCCCACCATCAACTCAATCAGAGTCACCCCCTGCTCCATCGCGAGGGAGGGCTTCACGCCCCATGTGTTCTTGCGCCACAGCTTACTCAATCTGTCCATGATCACTCCGGTGCCACTACGGTAGTCATCGTCACTTGCCTTTGTTTGGCAATCTTTCCCGCCCCTGAAGCTCCCGTCCAAGTCATCGTCACCACGACGCGATTCTGATTGAGTGGAGGAACCGTAGGACCTACCGCCGTTACTGCAACCTGGCCACGTAGTCCTCCCAAGCCAGTTGCAAGGCCACCGGTAAGCAAGTTTCTCCATTGATCACAATCTCCACGGGCCATCGGTTGAGTGGTTGCATTGATCGTACAGGCCGCAGCCGTGTCGATCCCGTTATAGGCCAGAGCATTACGCCGATTGAATTGAACCCGTTCCACTATGTCTGCTGCAAAATTCGTCACGCGAGTCATTTCGTTCGCATCGACGTTGCGACCCAGCGAAAATCCCTGCATGCTCGCCAGACCGAGCAATCCGGTCGCCAAGATGACTGCCGCCAGCATGCCTTCGAGCAGGGTGAACCCGCCCTCGCTCTTCCCCAGTTTTCTCTTTGGTTGTCGAATCACAGTATCCACATCATTCTCGATTTAGGGACACGACGCAGCAGGGCACCAGCTCACTTTGCCCCGAGGAGTGATCCGAACCGAATAGGAGAGCCCCTGGTTGTTCGAGATGCTGATTTGTTGATTGCCGGCTCCTCCCCCGGATCTAATCCCAAGTGGGGAAAAAGCTACCGTAGTCGGAGCGGGATTCAGCCCGGTTACGGCACTCATCATCTGAGTCGCGCGAATGACAGACGCACCCGACGCATCGCCGGCTGAGACCTGCACCTTCCCGCCGCTCAATACCAAACTCACATTGACGACTGAGTTTCGACTCATGGCACTAACGCGTGCCAGCGATAACTGGTTTTGAATTTCTGTGGCAGCCTGTCTGAGTTGATATCTCGCATGCCAGTTGATGTAGCTCGGAACTGCCAGCGCACTTGTGAGCCCTACTATCCCGATAACGATCGCTATCTCTATCATCGTGAATCCGCCCTCGCGCGGTTTCCGCCCAAGTGGGCAATCCACTCTATTTTGTCTTGGTACACCCATAGCGCCAGTACCTTCACGCAAGGGACGTGCCGTTACGAACATACAGAGAACCACTCCCTAAGCCATTGATATTCAATAGAGCATCAGAGGCTATCCCTTTTGCATGGACGATTTTCGGACTTGTTGGAGACAATTCTTGTCGAAGAAGGAAGGCCGCCCAATGAGGGAATTCTTGAGCTGGAAGAGAGGGACTGTGGAACAGAAGAACGCTGCCTGAAACAAATACTACGGACCAGCTATTTCATTGCCACAGCTCTAACTTGGCGATAGGTCGTCTCTCCGCGCAGGACTTTTTGTATCCCGTCTTGCACCAAGGTAGACACCCCTTCTTTCATCGCCAAGCTGAGCATGTCGGCAGTCCTGGCCCTGGATTGGATGAGCCGCTTCATCTCTTCAGATCCTCTTAACAGTTCGTGTAAGGGAATCCGCCCTTTGAAGCCGGTTCGGTTGCAGGCCCCGCAGCCTCGTCCACGATACAGGCTCAAATCGGCCGTGTACTCGATGCCGACGGTGGACCAGTCCTGCGCGCCGTATCCCTGCATCAGTTCATCGTACTCCTGTCGACTCGGGTGATAGGCCTCTTTGCATTGGGTGCAAATCCGTTTGCACAAGCGCTGGGCAAGCACTCCCAACATGGCGTCGGCAAAGTTAAACGAGTCGCACCCGAGATCCAACAAACGGATCACCGTTTCAACCGCACTGTTCGTATGGAGGGTGCTGAGCACCAAGTGGCCGGTGAGCGAGGCTTCAATAGCGATGTCGGCCGTTTCTTTGTCCCGCATCTCGCCGATCATGATGACGTCGGGGTCGGCACGCAGAAACGCCCGCATCGCAGCCGCGAAGGTCAGACCGATCTTCGGATGGACCTGGACTTGGCGAAGACCCTCCTGGGTGATTTCAATGGGATCTTCAGCCGTCCAAATCTTTCGTTCGTCGGTATTGATGTGTTTGAGAATCGCGTGCAAGGTCGTCGTTTTTCCAGATCCGGTCGGTCCGACACACAAGATGATCCCGTGCGGTTTCTCTGCGATGGCTTGAATGGCCTGCAACGTGGTGGGGGAAAATTCCATCGCCTCAAGCGGCATCGGTTGCTTGGCTGTCAGGAGGCGCAAGACGACATCTTCGTCCTGTCCTGAAGTGGGGAGGGTCGCGACACGCAATTCGACCTCTCGATCCTTCGCCAATCGGTACCGAATCTTGCCGTCTTGAGGCTTGCGGCGTTCCGCAATGTCAAGGTTGGCCATGACCTTGATGCGTGACACGACAGCACGCCGATAGGTCGCCGGAATCTTCATGAACGTCGAGCACGTACCGTCGATGCGCAGGCGCACAGCCATGTCCTTACGATCCTCGTAAGGTTCGATATGAATGTCCGATGCGCCGAGGCGATCGGCTTCGGCGATCACTTGATTGGTTAGCCTCACAATGGCTGAGTCGTTCTCATCGATCCCACCTGACGCAGGGTCGATGGCAGGCTCAAGATGGATTTCATTGACCAACTCACCGAGAATGGCACCGATGGAGCCACTGGCTCCCTGGCCTCTGGCTAGATGGAGAAATTGCTCGATGTCCCGACGCAGACCTACGGCATAGCGAATGGTCATTCCAGGAAATGTGCGCCGCACATCCCAGCCCTTGTCGAAATCGTGTGGATCGCTGGTGAGCACGTCGATCAGTGAACCACGACGCATGATCGGCAGCCAAAGGTTCTTCTTGAGATAGTCGAGGTTCAGCGTTTTGAGCAGGTCGGCATCGATGATCGTTCGTTCATCATAGGGTAGATAGGGACATTGATAATAATCACTGAGGGCGGACCCCAACGCATCTTTCGGGACACGATAGCGGTCGAGGAGCACCGTTTCGAGGTCGAAACTGCCGTCTTTCGAATCGTCGACCGCCGCCGACACGTCGGAAAGACTGATAATCCCGCGATAGACCAAACTATCAAGCACGTTTTGCTCGATCGCGCAACGGGAGGGTTTCGACGCGCGGCTGCCCTTCTTTCCTCCGGTTCCACTCGCTACCACGTCCATTTCGATCGCCATATGCAATGCCTTTCGTTTTTACCCTCCTGCTAGTACTTCGCCAACCAAGTGCCCGGTGCCCGATACACAACCGGAAGTCCCCGAAAAAGTCCCTGCGCCAAATCGGCGTTGTACCACACCTCGATACCGATACCGGTTCCGATCGACGTCACACTCTGTCCCGCCATTATCGCCCCGTACAGGCGAGTAGATCGTTCAATCCTGATCGCGCCAGCCGCATACAGCAGACCGTTGACGTGGATGCTGGACAATTGCACCGGCACCCTCGCCCCTAGCGACTCTGTCCCCGGCGAAGATGGACTGAGGACCGGAACAGATTTCCCCCCTGCACGAGGCCTACACACCACATGACCTTGCACGACCAGCAGACCTTCGACATAGTCCGTCTCCAGCACCAGCGTTCCCATATTATCGACGCGCGGCTGCTGTCCATCGAATGTGTCGATGAAGACCAATCCACGATGGTCTCCGATGACCAGGGATTCCAGCGCATCTGCAGGTGTGATTCCCTCACCAGAGTCCGAAGCCCCCTGCGGGTGGAGCTGCCCCTCACGATCGAGTCGATAATAGGTCCCCCAGCGCAATGCGATTTTCTTGAGTGAGTCGTAGTCCCACTGGTCGAGCCTCACCCCAGGCATCGGATATTGTTGCAAATGCACATTCTCAGGAAGCGGAGGATTCACACCTTGACCGGGTGGAGGAGAGATGACCGAGACGGTCCCTCCAATCCAATATTCCGTCCAGCGATCCTGCGCATACAACATTTCGCCATACAATTGACCGGTGACTGGGGCCTCAGGGCGCTTGATGGCAAGGTCCTCGACTCGCCCCACCGCAAGATCGCCTAATACTCGTTGATCGCCCCAATGGGCCATGACGGGGGATTCGCCGCCTGGCTGCATGGCTCCGAGCGTCTGTCCGATTTGCACCGCCGCGCGAACCGCGGGTATCTTCACAGCCCCGAGCTGGAGCTGAACCGTTCGTGTAACAGGCCGGCGATCGACCGTCGTGGCCGTGACCTCAACCGTGCTCAGCAAGCCTGGCTGCAGAGGACCATACACTTTTAACTTAAGAATCCGACCGAGTCCTCCTAGGGCATTGGAGATACCACTGGGCGAATCGTTGAGCGTCTGATCGTCCGCTTGGTTTGCCGCATCGAGCATGATGTCGGGACGGTCAGCGGTCCCGACAAACTGTGAACGGCCGTCTGCGTCGAAGAACGACGGCCCGTTCGCAAGGCTTCCTTGGCGCTTGGCGAGCAATCCAACAAGGGCCATTGGAGTGGCTGAGGAATCGTGAAACCAACTCATCACAACATCCGCCGCGCCGTCGGCCAGCTGTTGCGCGACGTTGTCCTCTTTCATAGAGCTGATGCCTGGCCTATCCTGCCCTGCCACATACAGAGACGTCATGCCGATGATCCCAAGCAAAAAGATCAGCATGAGTGCCGCAAGAAGCACGTGCCCCTCGTCGCACTGATTTCCAGATTCCTTTGCGCGCCGTTCTCCCATCTTCATAGTCTCATTCCCCTTCGCATTGGAGGTGTCGCCGTTATGTCCTGAGGTTGATTTCTCGAATCGTGCGAAATCCTCTATCAGACATCATCACTTCAACCACGACCAGCCTGACGAGCCCCGGTTGTGTCGCAACCTGCCCGGTTTCGCCCCAGTAGGAGAACCGAGCCTCCCTGATATCTCCAACCAGGACACTCGCGCCGCCATCGACCTGCCGCAGCAACCTCAGAACACCCTGGTCATCGCGGCGACTGTAGTATCGGACACGATTCAGGAGGGAGACAAAGGCTCCAGATGGAATCGCCCTTGTCAGTGGCTGCCTTATCGTCAGCAGATGCCGTTGCCCATCACGCGCCAGGGCAAGCGTCTCGCAACGCTCAGCCCAACAGGCCACAATAGTTTTCCGATCATCCCACCCTCGCCCGTCTTCGACCGACAGAGCCGTTTCTCCGACCGCTGCCGTTGCCGTAAGCGTCGTCGAGAGGCTATGCAGATTCACCGAAAACTCCACTGAGTCCGACGCCACGGTGGTGAGAGAATCGGATCCTGCCAGCCGCAATTCCTGCTCAAGAACTTCTAGCCCCAGGCGAAGATCTTGCTGTTGCGCGACCTCACGTTGTTGCCTCATAAACTGTTGCTGGAAATAGGACAGGGCTTGAAGCGTGGCACCGAAGACGACCAGGCCAGCCGCCATGGCAAACATCAGTTCGATCAGACTGGTTCCTGTCTCCGTCCGCATTCTCTGGTGCATGCCTCTTGTTTTCCGCACTGTTTGCATCCTGTCTATTCCCAATGGCTTCACGTTATCGGCTCCCAACGAACATTGGATTGGCCCGCAGGGTGCCGACTCGTACTTCACGCTGGCTCTCCCCAGCAACGTAGACTGCGCGAGCCTCAATCAAGACATGCCCCGAGGCCGACAGCGAACCAGGACGGTTCGGCGTCACCGTCCAGATGAGTTGGATGCCATCCTGGTCCCAACTACCGGAATACACCCCATCACCGGCCAGCACATCGCCGTCTGCTCCATCGTCATGCATGACAAGGTCTGGAATACCATCGTGATTCATATCGTCCAGCAAAAGACGATCCCATCTCACAGATCGCTTCGCTTCAATCCGTGATTCCGCCATCGCTAGAGCTTGGGTCGCCAATGTCCCTATTCGAACGCTCCGTTCTGCTGCCTGAAATGCACCCATCGCACCCACCAGTCCAATCAAAGTCAGCGTCATAGCCACCAGCACTTCGGCAAAACTGGCTCCGCCCTCTGCATGAAATAATTGGTCCCGTGTCATGAAACAGATACCCTTCCGGTGATACTCACGGTAAACATGGTTTCGCGTCCCTGACTGTCGCGGACGCGAATGGTTGTAGGAGTCACCGACCGACCACTGGGATGAAACAGAAGTTCAGGGCCTGAGGTTGGCTCCTCCACGACCACTCCCTTGTCCGCATAATCATAGACGTGAAGGATGCCCTCGGTATCCGCACGTCGAAGCGTGATCGTACGACCCTCTCGATCGAATATGACTCGAAGTCGCTCTCGCCTAGCCATTGCCAGTTGCCTGGCAAGCCGGAGCTCCGAAGCAATCTCTACGGTGGCGCTACGCGCCTGAACCCTTGTGGCTAATGACTGATAACTCGGCCCAGCCAACACAGCCATCATGCCCATAATCGCCAATACGGTGAGGACCTCTGTCAGACTCCAACCTTGTTCCTGTGTCTGTGAATCTCTCGGCATGTCTCCCTCTCGAAAAGAAATTTCCCTTACGAGGATGAACCCGGTATCCAAGACCCATGCCCACACTGACCCACGCCGGGATGACTGAGCGCATCGTGCGTAGCGGGAGTGGAATACTTCGCAAGTTCGCGCAGTTTCGTGTTGCACGAGGAAACAAGGCAGCGGAGCATGCCTCTGCCTGGCTGAACAAGAGGAAGGAAATCAGAAAAACACCTCACTATTTAGATACAGGGATTCGCCCGGAGAGATACAGGGAGAGCGTTAGAAGGAAGGGCCAAGAAGACCTTGATACCAATCGAGGAGCGGCTGGGCAAAAAACATGGAGAGGAGGGCGCCCAACACAAGGAAAGGGCCGAAGGGGATATAATCATCGCGCTTGATGACGTGCAGGGCGATCAAGCCTATGCCAATGATAGAACCAGTGAGCGAGCCGATCATGATGGTGAGGAGCGCTGGCTTCCAGCCAAGAAACGCACCGATCATCGCCAACAGCTTGATGTCGCCGCCACCCATTCCCTCCTTACCGAAAAGATAGGGGCTCAGCCAGGCCAAGAGCCAGAGGATGCCGCCTCCCACAGTGAGACCGATCACAGAATTGATCACACCCACCGGCAACACGGTCACTGCACCTAGAAGTCCGACCACCACCCCAGGTATAGTAATGACATTAGGGATCATCTTATGGGTGAGATCCGTTCCCGTCACCACAACCAGCGCTGAAAACAACAAGGCATAGAGAGCAGCCGTCCAGGTCGGACCGAAGGACCATAAGATGGTGAGATAGCCGAGGCCGTTGATGGCTTCAACGAGGGGATACCGTATTGAAATTGGCGTGCGGCAAGCCCGGCAGCGTCCACCAAGCCACAAATAGCTCAGCAGAGGAACATTGTCGTAGAATCCGATAGGGTGAGCGCACGAGGGACAATGGGAGCCGGGCCAGACGATCGATTCGCCTCGGGGCAGTCTGAAGATGCAGACGTTGAGAAAACTGCCGATCAGCCCGCCGAGGGTCCCGACCGCAAGATAAAGAGACCATTCATGCATAGTCGACTCGGGAGCAGACTCCGGCTCGGAACACCCGAGTCATTTCGCAGGCAAAATGAAATAAATTAGGTAGCTTCACTGGAACCGGTCTCCTACGGTTTACTTATGGCCAGAGAGTTCTTATAATCGACGCGTGCTGAGTAAGGGCTTGTTCTTGGCCTTACTTCGTCACGGTGAATTATACCGTACTATTCTATTCGTTAAAGGAGAACATGATAATGGCAAGGACTGCAAAGACGAAAACCAAACCCTCTCTGGCCAATCTGACCCCGCCACCCCGAAAGAAGCGGCCTGAATCGCTTACCAGCCGGGAGAAAGAGATTCTTGAACTGATTTGGGCCGGATTCAAGAATAAGGAAATCGGTCAACGACTCAAGATCAGCGTCAAGACCGTCGAAGCGCATCGCGCCAACATGATGAAAAAGATGCGCGTGTCGAACACTGCTCAGCTGCTCAAAACGGCGATCCAAGACGGGACGATCAAGATTCGATAGGCTTCGCCTCCGGCACGGCATTCCTGCGACGTTGGCGGACCGCTTCGAACAGTGTGACGGCTGCTGCAGCTGAGACATTCAACGACTGTATACGGCCCTGCATCGGAATTCTGATGCGGTCGTCGCACTCCCCCAACACACCAGGGCGAAGGCCCTCCCCTTCTCCTCCAAGCACCAGCGCAATTGGGCCAGTCATATCGATGTCGGTATGGAGCTTCGCTGCCTGTGGGTCCACGCCGTAGACCCATAGTCCGGCCTCTTTGAGGTCCTGAATCAGACGGATCAGGTTTCCCACGCGCCCGACGGCGATGTGATCGAGCGCTCCGGCTGACACCTTCGCCACCACCGATGTCAGACCGACTGCACGGCGTTCCGGGATAAAGACCCCATGGACACCCGCCGCTTCGGCCGTCCGCAAAACCGCGCCCAAGTTGTGCGGATCTTCGACCCCGTCAAGGAGCACGAGAAATGGCTTCTCACCTTGCGTCTTTGCCCGCTCAAGAATCTGCTCCATCGTGTCATAAGATTTCGCCGCAATGAGGGCGATCACGCCCTGGTGATGTCCGCCAGGGGCAAGACGGTCGAACGCTTGTGGCGGCTCGATATGGACAGGAACTCCTTGCGCCTTCGCAAGTTGGACAAGGTCGTGGAATTGCCGATCGGTGCGGAGCACAAGAAGCCGCTGCAAGGGCCGCGTGCCGGCGCGCAAAGCTTCGCGCACCGCATGCAGCCCGTAAATCAGTTCGGGAGGACTATCGCTTCCAACGGCTGGTGCCGTCGGGCTTGTCCTCGATGACGATGCCGTGGGAGGCGAGGAACTGACGAATCTCGTCGGCCTTCTTGAAGTCTTTCTGTTTTCTGGCTTCATTGCGTTCGATCAGCTTTCCCTTCAATCTCTGCGTCTGTCACTGGAGTCTCACCTGAAATTTGCAATGCTCCGCTCCGTAGGCGAATCGCCATGCCAGTACTCTCACCGTCGTCGCTGTGCCTCTAACAAGCTGGACTACGAATTCAAACCGCCACTGTCCAGCTGAAACAATCCCAGGCTATTCCCAAGCGAACGAAATTCCTCTCTGGCGATCTTCCGCGCCTCAGTCGAAAGACCTTGGCTTAGCAATTTATTGACATCGCTTTTCAATCGCTGCAAGTTCTGCGATGGCTACCGATGTATTGAAGTCATCATCCATCGCCTCTCGGAATGCCACCCTGCATCGCTCGATTACTTCCATCAGCCCCTTGTCAGCCGTGGCTCTTTCCTCTGACTCTTTCAGTCGCGTGAACAGATCATAAAACCCATTCAACGCATTCTTCGCTTCCTCTATGCTCTTGTCTGAAAAATCCAACGGGCTGCGGTAATGGGTCCCGAGTAGGAAATACCGCAACATCTCCCCGGTTTCCGCCTCAGGCCATTTTGACTTTTCAAAAATCTCACGAATCGTGAAGAAGTTCCCCAGGGACTTGGACATCTTCTCCTGGTTGATCTGCACGAAACCGTTGTGGACCCAGTAGCGCGCAAACTCTTTGCCGGTGGCGCCACAGGACTGGGCGATTTCATTTTCGTGGTGCGGGAAAATCAGGTCCATCCCTCCGCCATGAATGTCGAACGTTTCACCGAGATGTTTCATGGACATGGCCGAGCATTCGATATGCCAACCTGGACGCCCAGGCCCCCAGGGACTCGTCCCATGACGGCTCGCCCGGCTTGCTGCTCTTCCAGAGCGCGAAATCCATCGGATGGCGCTTTCGTTCATCCACGTCCACCCGTGCGCCAGCCTGCATGTCGTCCAACCGCCGCTTCGAGAGACGCCCATACGCAGAATACTTGGCCACTTCAAAATACACGTCTCCATCGACTTGATAGGCCAATCCCTTCTTCATCAAGGTCTCTGTCAAATGGATGATGTCGGTCATGTGTTCTGTGGCCTTGGGCTCGATGGAGGCTTGGTGAATGCCCAGTCTCCCCATATCTTCGTAGTATGCTTGGATATATTTCGCGGTGATCGTGTCGCAGCTGACGCCCTGCTCATTGGCACGCTTGATGATCTTGTCATCCACGTCGGTGAAGTTCTTGACGAATTCGACCTGGTAGCCGCTGAATTCGAGATACCGCCGGATCACATCGAATACGAGCGCGCTGCGCGCATGGCCGATATGGCAGTAGTCGTAGACCGTCACACCGCAGACATACATCCGCACGGTCTTCGGCTGGAGCGACTGGAACGGCTCTTTTTTCCCTGTGAGCGTGTTGTAGATCGAGAGCATGGACAGGTTATAGCTCCGGAGTGATGCGGCGCTTCGGCCAGTGGGACCAGAAAAAATAACCCAAGGCGAGCGCCAGGCAGAGGCCTATTACGATGTCGAACTGATGGAAATAGTCTCTCAGATGCTCCCACTGCTCTCCCATTTTCACGCCGATATAGGCCAGGAGATAGCACCAGGGCAATGCACCGAGAAACGTGTAGAGCATGAACCGATAAATATTCACTCTAGCGATGCCGGCCGGCAACGAGATGAAGGTCCGGACGACCGGAAGCATTCGACTGAAAAATACGGCTGCATCGCCATACTTCGCAAACCATCGATCCGCCATCTCAACGTCTTTTGGCGACACCAATACATAGGGCCCGTATCGCTCGACGAAGGGCCGACCGCCCCACACACCGGCATAGTAAGCCACAACCGACCCAGCGACATTCCCGACAGCGCCGGCCAACGTCACGCCCAGCATCGTGAACTGTCCCGTCGTCACAAGATACCCGGAAAAGGGCATGATGATTTCGCTGGGCAGGGGAATGCAGGCGCTCTCAATGGCCATGGTGATGAAAATACCGGTGTAGCCGAATGTCGAGATCGTCGACACAACAAACCGGCTAAGCTCTGTAATAATCGCTTCGATCAGATTTCCCACAGCACCCTAACTCCTCTGCTTGCCCTTCAACTTCGATGATGCAGCCACCCGTCGCACACCTTGTCGGCGCACCGTTTCCCACTTCCTGAATCGATCCAAGGCCCCATGGTTCGTCGTATCGAGGTGAATGGGGGTGAGCGAAACCGCCCCTTGCTCAAGCGCCTCATGGTCGGCATCCTTGCTTCGGCTCCACGACACACGAGTCCCGGCAATCCAATAGTAGGTCCGGCCATGCGGATCGATCTTTTCAATGATCGGATTGTCGAAGCGCCTGCGGCTGAGACAGGTCACTCGGACTCCGGTGATCGACCTAAACGGACGATTCGGAATATTGAGATTCACGAGCGTTTCGTCCGGCAACCCCTCTTTTAGAATCAAGCGAGCGATACGAACGGCATACCGAGCCCCGGCATCGAAATAAAAATGTTCCTGCCCCTCCTGTGACACAGCCATAGAAGGGACACCGAGAATCGTTCCTTCCATTGCTGCCGAAACTGTCCCGGAATACAACACGTCGTCGCCAAGGTTCACGCCTTTATTGATTCCTGACACAAGGAGGTCGGGCGGCGCTGATAGAAGTTTCAATACGGCCAAATTCACACAATCGACCGGCGTGCCGTTCACCGCGTAGATCCGTGTCCCATGCTGCTGCACTCGCAGCGGTTTATGGAGCGTCACCGCATGCGCCACCGCAGTCCGCTCACGATCCGGCGCGACCACCCACACCTCGCCCACTCTCGACAAGGCCTTGGCGAGCGCCGTTAACCCAGGCGAGTGAATCCCATCATCGTTCGTAACCAAAATGCGCATGGACCCGTTAGGAACAAAAAAAGCTGCCGGCGGCAGCTCTCTGTTTCAGTACCGAGTGCTGAGAACCGAGTACCCGACTATCCTATTCGTCCCAGTCCTCAGCACTCTATGTATTGGTCGGGGCGAGCCGATTTGAACGGCCGACCACTCGCACCCCAAGCGAGTACGCTACCGGGCTGCGCCACGCCCCGACACATTCTATTCAATTCCACCGTCTCCCGCATTGTCCTCTGGAGGAGGCTGGAATGCAACCGGCTCGAAAGAGACGAGACGGAACGTTATCAGTTGGAATACGACTCCATAATTTTGAGAATCGCCTGGAGGTTCCCTCGCAATTTCTGCGCAAGTTCTTTGGGACGTACCCGCTGGCTTGCCACCCGGCCACGCCTGGCCCAATATCGCTTGACACCTGCGAGCGTATGGCCCTCTTCATAGAGCATCCGCTTGATCTCCAGCACAGTTTCGACTTCTCGCCTGACATAGAGCCGCTGATTCCCACGACTTTTCTTCGGCCTGAGAAATGGGAATTCTGATTCCCAGAAGCGCAACACATAAGCCGGTAGCTCGACTATCTGGCTGACTTCGCCGATTTTATAAAAGATCTTGCTGCCCAGCCTGGGCTCATTCCCCATGACCGGTCCTCGTGGTGGGATGAGTTAAGGGTGATTGACGAGGCTATGAATTGACGTATTTCTTAAACACTTGACTGGGGCGAAACGTCACCACACGACGAGGCGTGATTCCTATTTCTTCGCCGGTTCGAGGGTTCCGGCCCTTCCGTGCCCCTTTGCTGCGCACCACAAAGTTTCCGAATCCGGCGATCTTGACCGACTCTCCCTTGTGCAACACTTCTTTCAACATATTCAGCACGAGTTCGACGATATCCGCGGCTTCATTCTTCGAAATACCGACCTGCTTGTAGATTTCGTTCGCGATATCTGCCTTTCGCATGCGTTCCCCTCCGACACCTGCGCAAACTTCTCGAATGTTCGCTCGTATACTCACGACGAACGATTAACAGTTTCGCTATAAGTTACGTGAGGTTATAACGCCTGTCAAGAAGAAAGATGTCAGAATAGGATGTCTCGCTCATTCGTCTCTGGCAAGCAACTTGTATTCGATGCTGTCTGCCAGCGCTTGCCAGCTCGCTTCCATGATGTTCTCAGACACTCCGACGGTGCCCCATTTATCCTTATGATCGCCTGATTCGATCAACACCCTGACCTTGGACTCCGTCCCACGATTCGCCGATAATACTCGCACTTTGTAGTCGAGCAGTTTGACTTCTCGGAGCTGGGGATAGAACTTTTCCAACGCTTTCCGCAACGCATGGTCGAGCGCATTGACCGGACCGGCTCCGACTGCCGCCGCATGCTCCACTATGTCGCCGACCTTCACCATCACAGTGGCCTCGGACGACGAAGCGCCATAGTCTTGTCTTTTCTCGACGATCACTCGAAATCCCAGGAGCTGAAACGCAGGCCTGTGTGTCCCCATGGCTTTCCGCATGAGCAACTCGAATGAGCCTTCCGCCGCCTCAAATTGGTACCCTTCACTTTCACGCTCCTTCAACATGCCAATCAATTCCTGCAACTTGGCGTGGCCCTTATCCAATTTGATTCCATACGCCTCGACCTTCTCCAGCAACCCACTCCGACCTGCCGCGTCCGATACCAGCACACGCTGGCGGTTGCCGACCAACCCCGGGATCACATGTTCATAGGTCGCGGGATTCTTGAGTACCGCATGGATATGAACCCCACCCTTATGAGCGAACGCTGAATCTCCCACGTAGGGCTGATGCTTATTGGGCATGAGGTTCGCGATCTCGGTCACAAACCCCGACACCCGCTTGAGATGGCTCAAACGGTCTTTTAATACCGGACGTTTCATCTTCAACTCAAGATTGGGGATGATCGAACAGAGATTGGCATTGCCGCACCGCTCACCGATCCCGTTAATCGTCCCTTGCACTTGCACCACGCCGGTTTCGATCGCCACCAGCGAATTCGCAACGGCCATTTCGCAGTCGTTGTGGGCGTGAATTCCCAAGGGCACCGCGCATTCCCGCCGAACGATCTGGCAGATCTCTTTGATTTCCCAGGGCATCGACCCGCCGTTGGTGTCGCAGAGAATCACCCGCTCGGCCCCGGCCGCAACGGCATGACGAATGGTCTCCAGCGCGTAGTCCGGATTGGTCCTGTATCCGTCAAAGAAATGCTCCGCATCGTAAAACACCCTCCGGCCTTTCGAGCGGAGATAGGCCACGGAACCGCTGATGAGTTCGAGATTCTTCACCAAAGAAATACCGAGCGCATCGGTGACGTGCAGCGACCAGGTTTTTCCGAAGAGCGTAATGATTGTAGTCTCTGCCTCCAGCAACGCCCGGATATTCGGGTCCTTCTGCACCGTGTTGCTTGATTTTCTCGTCGACCCGAACGCCACCACTGTCGCCGTCTGCAACGGAACAGTCTTGATCATCCGAAAGAACTCGATGTCTTTGGGATTCGCCCCGGGCCATCCGCCTTCGATGAACTGCACACCCAGCCCATCCAACTGCTGGGCGACCCGAACCTTGTCTTCAGCCGAGAAACTGACATCCTCGGCCTGAGCTCCGTCCCGTAAGGTCGTGTCATAGATTTCTAGTGCTGACGGCCTGGCGGCAGGAGGAGGTGCGCCGGACGACGCAGAGCCGACCGGCTTGCCTTGCGAGGGTCGTGGTTGTGAAGATTTTCGAGCCATAAGGGAAACGATACCAGGAGCGGAACAAACCTGTCGAGGCTTACCTCGCTGGAATCAACTACTTCGTAATTCGATCCCCTGCCGACAACTGATCCAGTCCGAATGCGGAATGGAGCGAACGCATCGCTAGTTCGACGTACTTCTCCTCGATGACACAGGAGATCTTGATCTCCGACGTGCTGATCATGAGAATGTTCACGCCTTCCTGCGCCAAGACTTCGAACATCTTGGCGGCGACTCCTGAATGGGAACGCATCCCAACACCGACCAGCGAGACCTTCGCGATCGCCTCGGTCACGGCAACCGACTTCGCGTCAATACTCTTTCGCCACGTCCTGAATCAGCGGCAGGGCTTTCTTGATGTCCACACGTGGGATCGTGAAGGAAATATCCGTCATACCCGACTGACTCATATTCTGTATGATCATATCGACATTGATGCTGGCCTTGGCCACCGGCCCGAAGAGTTTGGATGCAATACCCGGTTTGTCCGGTACACCCACAATCGTGATCTTGGCCTGATTCCGATCGCCGGTCACTCCCGACACCGCGACCGCTTCCATGTCCTCATCTTCACGCGTCACGAGCGTCCCCTTTCCTTCTTTAAAACTGGAGTTCACCTCCACCGGCACATTGAACTTCGCGGCAAATTCGACGGAACGGCTCTGCAGCACTTTGGCACCCAGACTGGCCATTTCCAGCATTTCCTCATAGGAAATCTTGTCGATTCGTCGAGCCGCCGGCACAATGTTGGGGTCCGACGTGTAGACGCCATCGACGTCGGTAAAAATAATGCACCGATCCGCCTTCAGCGCCGCCGCCAATGCGACGGCTGTGAGATCGGAGCCTCCGCGCCCCAACGTCGTAACATCCGACTGTTCGTTGATCCCTTGAAAACCGGCAACCACCGGAATGATCCCATTGAGCAGAGCCGCACGGATTCGCTCGGCACTCACCCGAGTAATACGCGCCTTCGTATGAGAACTGTCTGTCATGATCCCGACTTGGCGCCCCGTAAAAGATTGGGCATTAAGTCCCCTGGCCCGTAAGGCCATCGCCAACAAGGCGATGGTCACCCGCTCTCCGGTCGACAAAAGCATATCGAGTTCGCGATCGTCCGGCAGCGGCGTGATTTCATGCGCCAATCGAAGCAACCGGTCCGTTTCGCCGCTCATCGCGGACAGGACAACCACGACGCAATGGCCCTCCTTATGTGCCCCCTCGATACGGTCGCCCACATGGCAGATCCGCTCGATCGTGCCCACGGATGTTCCCCCATATTTCTGGACAATCAGCGCCACGACCGTCAGGATCCTTTTGCGAACAGCCGCACGACGAACTTCGTCGCATCGCGAGGAGGCACGGTCGAAGCTTGAGCGTCAGCCTCGATAAATCTCCGTCCGGTCCCGGCAGAGGGAGCCACGGCACTGTCTCGATAGGCGAAGAATCCAGGGCCTTCCGCCGCTTGGCCGTGATGCACATTGCTCCAATCGCAGAGGGCGACGATGCGATGGGGGCCCAATTGGGCCAGTCCTTCGAGCAGCGGCCCTACTAGTTCGCGATCGACCGCGTCGATACCCTTCACCTTGGCCAGGACATCCGATCCGTAGATGACCTCGTCCGGTAACTCCACATGCACGTATACAAAATCCTTTTTCTTCAGTTCCTCCAGGGCAACCGCTGCTTGAGTACGAAGATCCGCCCCGGCCAATCGCGCACCGTCCACCGCTTCGAGCCCGGCCATGATGCCGAGTCCGCGATGGACATCGCTCGGTGAGACCACCACACCGGACATCTTCAATCGCTCAGAGAGGCTTGGCCAGAGAATTGCCCGGCCTTGGCCCCACAGCCAGAGACAATTGGCCGGCTTCTGCCCCGCCTCACCACGTTCATCGTTGAGGGGATGATCGCGCAAGATCTGAAACGAGGCGTCCATGAGTTTCCAAAGAATGTCGGATCCGTCTCCGGTCGGCAACGCATCGGCGATAGGTCGACCAACCAATAATTGCGGATCTGCACAGACTGCTCGCGACTTCCCGTTGACCCACACCATGAGATGACGGTGGCCTAACCCGGGATAGAACTGAATCATCTCCGACCCGAGCTGTTCATTGATCGCCTCGATCAATTCGCGGGCCTCTTCTGTCGAAATCAGCCCAGCGGTCGCATCATCCATCACCACGTGTGGTCCGAGCTTCTTGATCTCGTTCAATCCGCCTTTACTCTCGAACTGAGCATCTGCCCGCAACGTGACCATCGTACAGCGATAGACCACATCATGCTCGCCGACAGCGACCCCCAGACTGGCCGCTTCGAGCGGACCAGGGCCCTGGTAGTATTTCTTGGGGTCGTATCCGAGGATGCTGGTTCCCGTCAGACCGCTCCCCTGTCGCACGCTCTCAGGCACCGAGGCCAGGATCCCAAACTCCCCACCTTGCGCGAGGAGATCCAGATGAGGGGTTGAAGCTGCTTGAAGGGGAGTCCGTCCGCCCAATTCCTTCCGGGGATGGTCTGCCATCCCATCGACATGGAGAATCACATATTTCATCGAAGCCCTGCTCGCATGTTGTCTACACCCTTAACAGACGAGCGACATCCTCCCGCGTCGCTCTAACGGTTTTCGGTTGAGCCGATACACTGATGGCTGTGTCGGCATCTTTCAATCCATGGCCGGTCAAGGTGCAGACCACAATCTCGCCTTCACGCAATCCACCTTGCTTGTTCAACTTCATCACGCCGGCAACCGACGCAGCGGACGCCGGCTCGCAGAAGACCCCTTCCGTCGCCGCCACCGCCCTATAGGCCTGGAGAATTTCCTCATCCGTCACCGAATCGATTGCCCCCGACGATTCCTTCACGGCATTCAAGGCCGCTTCCCAGCTGGCCGGATTGCCGATCCGGATCGCGGTGGCCACTGTCTGCGGATTCTCCACGATGCGGCCAAGCACGATGGGCGCCGCACCGGCCGCCTGAAATCCAATCATGCGTGGAAGTCTCGTGGATTGATTGGCCGCATGGTATTCCTGGTACCCCTTCCAATAGGCGGTAATGTTGCCGGCATTCCCGACCGGCAGCACATGAACAGTCGGGGCATCGCCGAGCTGATCGCAGACCTCCATCGCGGCGGTTTTCTGCCCCGCGATCCGATAGGGGTTGATCGAGTTGACCAGCTCGATGTGGCAGGTCACCGACAATTCTTTGACGATGGTCAAGGCCTGGTCGAAGTTTCCTTCAATCTGGATGACTGTGGCTTGGTGCATCATGGCCTGGGACAGCTTACCCATTGCGATCTTCCCGGCAGGAATCAACACATAAACCAACAGTCCGGCACGCGCGCCATAGGCTGCCGCGGAGGCGGATGTATTCCCCGTGGAGGCACAAATCACCGCCTTGGCGCCGGCCTCAACGGCCTTTGAGATGGCCATCGTCATGCCGCGATCCTTGAACGATCCCGTCGGATTCATACCTTCGAATTTGAGATAGAGATCGATGCCGGGAGCGATCTGCTTGGCCAGCCGCGTCGCCCTAATGAGCGGAGTGTTGCCTTCACAGAGCGTCACCACGGGGGTTCTGTCGGTTACCGGCAGAAACTTCCGATACTCTTCGATCACACCACGCCAGCGATTCATCGCATCACTCGTCCTTGCCCTCGACCCGGATCAAGGTGGTAGGCTCGGAGATGAAGGCCATGCGATTGATCGATCGCAATGCCGTTTGGACATCGCGCTCCGTGGCGGTATGGGTCTTGATCACGACCGGAACCGTTTGCCCTTCGCGTCGTCCCTGTTGGAGGACGGATGAGATACTGATGCCGCACCGGCCCAGCTCCCCTGCGATTTGCGACAAGACTCCGGGGCGGTCCAGAACCATAAAGCGGAGGTAAAAGAGCGAGCTGATTTCTTCCATCGGACGCATCCGAAGCGGACGACGCTGGTCCTGCTGGAACGAGGCGGGCGGCACTCGCCCTACCGCTCCTTTCAACAGATTGCGCGCGATCGCCATGAGATCGCCGACCACCGCACTGCCGGTCGGCATGGACCCCGCGCCCCGGCCATAGAGCACCACGTCGCCCACGGCATCGCCGACGAGTTGAATCGCGTTGTAGACTCCCTCGACTTGGGCGATCGGAGAAGCGGACGGCAGCATCGTAGGATGCACTCGGGCTTCGACTTCGTTGTCGACCAGCTTGGCAATGCCCAACAGCTTGATCGTACAACCAAACTCTTTCGCGTACGCGATATCGAGCGGCGTAATGTGGGTGATGCCCTCAGTGTATACATCTTTCACATTGACCGGTGTTCCATAGGCCAGCGCTACCAGAATTGCCAACTTGTGCGCTGAATCGATACCGGCCACATCGAATGTCGGATCCGCTTCGGCATAACCAGCCTGTTTCGCTTCGTCGAGTACCGTCTCAAAACTCCGGCCCTCATGGGTCATGCGCGAGAGAATGTAATTGGCCGTCCCGTTGATGATCCCATAAATGGATTGAATGGTGTTGGCGGCAAGCCCTTCCCTCAATGCCTGGATGACGGGGATCCCCCCGCCCACGCTCGCTTCGAAACCTAGGTCGACGCCCTTGCTGGCGGCCGCGGCAAATATTTCTTCTCCGTGTAACGCGAGCAAGGCCTTATTAGCAGTGACGACATGCTTGCCTGCCGCCATGGCTTCCAGGATAATGCGTTTGGCAACATCGCAGCCCCCGACCAACTCCACAACGATGTCGATCGACGGATCGGCGAGGATCTGTTTCGCATCGGTTGTAAGGAGGCCGGGCGGCAGGGCAACGCCTCGGTCGCGTGTCACATCGAGATCCGCAATCCGAACGACCTCGATCGGCACACCGACCCGGCGGCTGATCAAGGCAGTATTCTCCAAGAGGATCTTTGCGACGCCTGTCCCAACCGTTCCAAACCCAATGATGCCGACACCCACGCGCGAAATCATGATTCCGGCCCCTCAAGCTTCAGGGCTTTGCGGATGCCTCGAACGGCTTGCCTCGTGCGATGTTCGTTTTCGACAAGGCCGAACCTCACATATTCATCCCCGCCTTCACCGAACCCGATCCCGGGAGACACGGCTACTTTCGCCTCGCGGAGCAGGAGCTTCGAAAACTCCAACGACCCCAGAGATCGATAAGGCGGCGGAATTCTGGCCCAGACGAACATCGTGGCGACAGGCTTGCTCACCTGCCACCCGATGCGATTCAGTCCACCCACCAATACATCGCGACGCTTCTGGTAGCGCAGGACTGTCTCTTTGACACAGTCCTGTGGCCCATTAAGGGCAATAACGCTGGCAATCTGCAGAGGCTGGAAAATTCCGTAATCCAGGTAGCTCTTGATCTTGGCCAAGGCCCCGACGACCTCGCGATTACCGCAACAAAATCCCACACGCCAACCAGGCATGTTGTAGGCCTTGGAGAGGGTATAGAACTCTACGCCAACATCCTTGGCACCGGGAACCTGCAGAAAGCTTGGCGCCTTATATCCGTCGAACACCAAGTCGGCGTACGCCAGGTCGTGAATGACAATCACATGATGTTCTTTGGCAAAGGCGACGATCTTCTTGAAAAACTCAAGATCCACCACGGCGGTGGTCGGATTATGCGGGAAATTGATGACCAAGATCTTAGGCCTCGGAAAGGTCTGACGATAGACCCGCTGTAAATCGTCGAAGAAGTCACTGTCCGGACGCAGCTCAATTCCCCTGACCTCTCCCCCTGCAATGATGAAACTGTACATATGAATGGGGTAAGTCGGCGTCGGCGTCAGCACGACGTCACCAGGCCCGATTAAGGCCAGCGCCAGATGTGCCAACCCTTCTTTGGAGCCGATTGTGACGATGGTCTCGGTCTCAGGATCCAGATCGACATCGTAATTCCGCTTGTACCAACCCGCGATCGCATGCCGCAGTTTCGTAATCCCACGCGAGGCCGAGTAACGATGGTTCTTCCCCTTCCGGGCCGCTTCGATCATCTTCTCGACGATATGGCTCGGCGTCGGTTGGTCAGGATTGCCCATTCCAAAATCGATAATGTCTTCGCCCTGCTGACGAGCCTCGAGCTTGAGGCTCTGCACCTGGGCAAACACATAAGGCGGTAGCCGTTTGATACGATAAAATCCGTCGCCTAATCCCATGAGGTCCTCTGTCTGTCATCCTCGCACGTGCGGAAGCATCGAGTGAGCGCCCGCCGCCGCATTCGGGGGCCTATTCTAATGGCGCGGAGCGTATCGAGTCAAATTATGTCGTGATTCTGTGGGGTTCGGTATCCCGACCCTTTAGATTGACTGGGACAACACCCCACCAATTCCGCCTCCCGGTCCTTGCCCCGCTCTGTTAATTTCTGTTACAACTGCATCGCCTATCGTTCTCATCACTCAACGTAGTTTCTCCTTGCTCCTCATAGCAAAACGGAGGGTCCGTGCCACGACTTGGGGTGAACATCGACCATGTGGCAACATTGCGGCAGGCCCGTGGTGGAACCGACCCGGACCCCCTTGCCGCCGCCTTGTTGGTGGAATTAGCAGGGGCAGACGGTATTGTCGTCCACCTCAGAGAAGATCGGCGCCATATTCAAGACCGCGATCTTCGCCTCTTGCGTGAACTTATCCGCACCAAGCTCGATCTGGAGATGGCCGCCGATGAAACGATGGCCAAAATTGCCCTGACCATAAAGCCGGACATGGTCACGCTCGTCCCAGAGAAACGTCAGGAGCTCACGACTGAAGGCGGCCTGGACGTGGCCGGCCACAAAGATCGTATCCAGCAGATCGTGACCCTCCTCCACGATGCGGGCATTCCTGTCAGCCTCTTTATTGATCCGGATTTGGCCCAGGTCAAAGCTTCGCACAGAGTCTCATCGGATTTCGTCGAACTCCATACCGGTCGCTATGCGAATGCCAAGCGCTCGAAAGAAGCCGACGCCGAAGTAGAGGCTATTACACAGGCCGCGAAGCTCTCCTACAAACTCGGAATGGGCGTCAATGCCGGTCACGGCTTGGACTATCGCAACATGATGCGGTTGACTCACATTCCGGAAATCGTCGAATACAATATCGGCCACAGCATCATTGCCCGAGCGGTTCTCGTAGGCCTCGACCAAGCCGTGAGAGAGATGAAAGCGTTGCTGAGTTGAACCATCGAGCCGGTGCGGCACTCTGCGTTCCTCTATGGCAACGCGATTCGCACTTGTCATGACATTACGCCATAGGCAACAGATCTCGTTCCTCTCCGCGCTCACCCGATTCCTCATGCGGTATCAATCCCGCACGCAAGGCCACCGATGAAGATCGTGACAGGAAAGGAAATGCAGACACTCGATCGCCGCACGATCACCCAAGCGCATGTCCCCAGCACCGTCTTGATGGAGCGCGCCGGCGAAGGAATTGTCAGGCATCTTGAGGAGCACTGTGGGCCAGCACGAGGCAAGACCATTACCATCCTCTGCGGAAAAGGGAACAACGGAGGAGACGGATTGGTTGTGGCCCGGCTGCTGCACCGCCGAGGTGCACAGATCCACGTGGTGCTCCTCACACCAATCACCGACTTGGGTCGCGATGCCGCGACTATGTATCGCCGGCTCGTTCGGGTTACGGGACGTACAGCGATCATTCGATTCCGAGTCTGCCGACCAGGTGCGACACCTCCTCGCCTCCAGCGACATCCTCATCGATGCCCTCCTGGGTACTGGATTGTCCTCCGTCGTGACCGGAACCTATCGTGAGGCCATCGAACTCATCAACAGTGCAGGGAAACCAGTCATCGCAGTCGATATCCCATCCGGTCTCCATGCCGATACCGGCGCCATCCTAGGGCAAGCAATCCGCGCCACGTTGACCATCACATGTGGCCTCCCGAAACTCGGCCTCTATGTCGATGCGGGGATCGACCAGGCCGGCGTAATCCGCGTCGTCGATATCGGCATTCCACCCAGCCTATGTGGATGCCATCGAGAGCCGGACCCTGCTCCTGACATAGCGACAGTGCGTTTCAGTCTCTACCGGAACGCGCACCCTCCGCACATAAAGGAATCTTTGGCCATGCGGGGATTATTGCAGGGTCCGTAGGGAAAACAGGCGCAGCAGCGTTGGCAGCCCGGGCGGCCCTCCGCATCGGAACCGGCTTGGTGACCGTAGCCACTCCCAGCAGCGTCAACGATGTGCTGGAAGCCAAGTTACTGGAAGCGATGACGATGCCTCTCCCGGAAACGAAGGCACGAACACTGGCTCGCTCAGGACTCGATCGTGTCGTAGCTTTTATCCAGGCACGCACAGCGATCGCCGTTGGCCCTGGGCTCTCGACCCATCCTGAGACCGTTGAACTCGTTCAGTCGTTGATGAAGTATCTGGATCGCCCGTCGGTTCTCGATGCCGATGCGCTGAACGCCTTGGCTGGCAGGGCTTCGTTGCTGACCGAATGTAAAACTCCACCCATTCTCACCCCACACCCCGGTGAGATGGCCCGGCTCGAAGTCGATGCCACCACGCAGAGCGTCAACGCAGACCGAATCGGCACGGCCAGGCGGTTTGCCCGAGAACGCGGTGTGTTCGTCGTCTTAAAAGGCGCACGAACCGTGATCGCCCGCCCTGACGGGCTTGTCGCCATTTGCCCAACAGGCAATCCCGGCATGGCCACGGCAGGAACCGGCGATGTGTTGACCGGTATGATCGTCGGTCTACTGGCGCAAAGAGTCCCCGCATGGGAGGCCGCCTGTGCCGCAACCTATTTTCATGGATTGGCCGGCGACTTAGCCTCCCAACACCTCGGGCAGCCGGGGATGCTCGCTGGTGACCTCATCGCTCAGATTCCTTATGCGCTCCAGCGGACGAAAACGACCTAACATCACCCGACCAGCCAAGGCGAAACGGCCTGCCGCTCGCCTTCGTGCCACGTCGAGCCTGACATGGACGCTGGTGTCCACATCCCACCAGCACACCAATCGGCTAGGCCAAGCAATCGGCCGGGTGCTTCGCGGGGGAGAAACGATTGCGCTTTACGGATCGCTCGGAGCAGGCAAGACGGCGCTCGTTCGCGGAATCGCGCAGGGTCTGGGCGCGTCGCCAGCAGCAGTGACCAGCCCGACGTTCGTCGTGATTCACGAATATGATCAAGGGCGCCTGCCGCTTGCCCATGTGGATTTGTATCGTATTCGGACACCCCACGAGCTCGAATCGACAGGACTAGATCGAGTATTTCTCAGGCCAGACCGTGACGGCAATAGAATGGGCCGATAAGGGCCTCGCCGCACTCCCGCAGGACCGGATCGAAATTACACTGAATCATCGTGCCGCGCGAAGCCGAACGATTCAGTTGTGCGCGACGGGGCCGAAGTCCGACGAAGTCATCACCCTCGCGCGTAAGCAGTACAACAAGACCGGCAGGGTACATCGAGTGCCACCCCGCCGGGCCTTGAGCAGAGAGGAAACCCCGAAGCTATGATTAGACTGATTCTAGTCGGAGTGCTGCTGCTCCTCTCCCTGGCTTTTTTCCTTCAGAACCAGGAACAGGAAGTCACGCTTCGATACTTCTTTGGGCTCTTTGAAGCCTCGACGCCGATCTATAAGCCTATCTTGGCGGGGTTCGCGGTGGGACTTCTGGTCTCCGGCATTCTTCTCTTTCCTCCGTGGGTGCGGAGCCGTATCGAACTCCGCCGAAAAACTAAAGCGCTGCAAGAGGCCGAAGTGGACTTAGAACGGCTACGCCTTTCCCTCGATACGGCCACCGGTCGTGTATCTCCCACCCTTACCGGCGAAACACATCGAGACCGACGCGATGAGTGACACAGAGGTTTCACCGCTGATGCGGCAATACCGCGAAATCAAACGCGGCTATCCCGATGCTATTCTGTTGTTCCGCGTCGGTGATTTTTACGAAATGTTTTACGAAGATGCACAGATTGCCTCAGAGCTGCTCTCCATTGCTCTCACCTCTCGCGACAAATCCAGCGCCAATCCAGTTCCGCTCTGCGGAGTCCCCTACCATGCCGCGCAAGCCTATATCGCAAAGCTTCTCAAGGCTGGGCGGACCGTCGCACTCTGCGAACAGGTAGAAGACCCGAAACTCGCAAAGGGTCTCGTGCGCCGAGAAGTCGTTCGTTTATATACACCGGGGACCCTGATCGATACTGAGTTCCTCTCTCCGGGAGAATCGCATTTCCTGGCGGCTATCGCCTTCTCCGACGCCACAACCCCATCTGCCAAGGGACAATCCGTTATTGGTCTGGCCTGTCTGGACGTCTCCACCGGGGAGTTTTGGATGACAGAGTTCCAAGGGGCACAGGCGGAGGTCCAACTCATGGACGAATTGGCTCGGCTAGAACCACGGGAAGTCCTCCACCCCGATTCCCTTGTGAATGTCGGATCGTGCCTGACTCACCTGCATGGGCCACGCCTCTGCGCTCAACCCTCGGCCTCCTTCAATCCCAAAGACGCCGCACAATTACTCCAGACACAGTTTGCGGTGCACTCGCTCGACGGGTTTGGCTGTCGCGGCCTGAGCGCCGGGATCGGAGCCGCCGGAGCGATTTTGCGATATGTTCGCGAGACCCAGCCAACCGCCTCCCTCGCACACATTCGCCGCATACACGCGCGCTGGAGCGGCCACGCCATGCATCTGGACAGCGCCACGATTCGCAATCTCGAACTCGTGCGGCCGTTGGAAGCTGGCGAGCATCGATTGCAACAGGATCAGCCCACGGTCTTGTCGGTGCTGGACCGCACCGCGACGGCCATGGGCAGTCGCTTGTTACGCCAATGGCTCGTCAGACCACTCCTCGATCGTGGCGCCATTCACGATCGTCTCGAAGCGGTCGGCGAGTTGAAAGACCGGATTCAACCACGCGTGTCCCTCCGAGCCGCACTCCGTGATGTGCAGGATATGGCCCGCCTGGGCAGCCGTGTGACGCTCGGCGTCGCAGGACCTCGCGAACTTCTCGCGTTGAAACAGTCCGTGGGCACCCTGCCGGAGTTACGGCCCCACCTCCAACTGTTCGACGCCTCGCTACTGGCCGGTGTCCGAGAGTCGTGGGATGATTGCCGCGATGTGCATGATGCAATTGAGCAGGCCGTCAAACCGGACGCACCGATGTCGCTCCGTGACGGCGGTATGATTCGGGAAGGGTACCATCCCGGGGTCGATGAACTGCGCAAGGCGAGCACGGAGGGCAAGGGCTGGATCGCCTCGTTGGAAGCCAAAGAACGTGAGCGAACGGGGATCGACTCTCTGAAGGTTCGCTACAATCAGGTGTTCGGCTACTACATCGAAATTACCAAGACACACCTGGCCCGCATCCCGCATGATTACATTCGTAAGCAGACGCTGGTCAATGCCGAACGATTCATGACGCCGGAGCTGAAAGAGCTGGAAGAGCGTGTCACGGGCGCTGAAATGAAACTATTGGCGCTCGAACAGGAGCTGTTCGAACAATTGCGCGTGCGCTTAGCAAACGAGGTGCCTCGTCTTCACGCGATGGCCCAAACCGTCGCGTTGCTCGATGTCCTCGCCGGGCTGGCCGAGACCGCCGCGTTACATCGCTACGTCAAACCCCTCGTCGATGAGAGCAGCACGATCCTCATTCGGGAAGGCCGGCATCCTGTCGTTGAGCAGCTCGGCAGTGATCTGATCTTCGTGCCCAACGACACATCCCTTGACTGTGAAGGCAGCAGGCTTGTGATCCTCACCGGGCCCAATATGGCGGGAAAAAGCACCTATCTTCGTCAGGTCGCGCTGATCGTTTTGTTGGCACAGATCGGGAGCTTCGTGCCGGCGACCGAGGCCCGCATCGGACTGGTCGATCGGATTTTCACGCGCGTGGGAGCCTCGGACAACTTGGCCGCCGGACAGAGCACCTTCATGGTGGAAATGATCGAATCGGCTCACATCTTGAACAGTGCGACTTCCCGTAGCTTGATCCTCCTGGATGAGATCGGCCGAGGGACCAGCACCTACGATGGGCTGAGCATCGCATGGGCTATTGCGGAACATATCCAAGACCGCCGACACTTGGGAGCCAGGACGCTGTTCGCCACGCACTATCACGAGATGACGCAACTGGAAGGGTTACGCGAGGGAATCAGAAACTATTGCGTGGCGGTCCAGGAGCGGGACGGAGATGTGGTCTTCTTACGTAAAATTGTGCCGGGCGGCGCAGACCGCAGTTACGGTATTCATGTCGCCAAACTAGCGGGATTGCCTACCTCCGTGATCGAGAGAGCCCAGGAGGTACTCGCGCAGCTTGAACAAACTGATTCGACGACCCCGACTCCCGCTCTGCCATCAGAACAAAAGCCAACCCAGGTTTCGCTTCCCCATGCACACCCGATTGTGGATGAGGTCAGGCAGATCGATCTCTTTTCAATGACCCCGCTGGATGCGCTCAACCGACTTGCCGATCTACAGCGCAGGGCTGCTGACTCCGACAAGTAACTCTCAAAACAAAGGCGGCATTCCCCTTTCGGAGATGCCGCCTTTACAAACAAAAACTGGCTCAGTTCAATGAGCTGCACCTGTGTTGTACTTCGCGGTCCAGGGAATTAAGCCAGCAATGGGCGCTCCACCTGGGAGCAACACATCGTACTGCATGGGTATAGCGGCCCCATCAGGAGACTTCGGTGAGGTATTGAGGCCTTGCTTCGCTGCTGCGCAACCTGCCTCGACTTCGCTCTTCCCCGCGCACTCCTTCAGCCGAAGACCGGAAATGCTCAACGGCTTCCCCATGGAACCGGCTACTTCCGGAATCTTCTTGACTGAGGAAATGACACGATGATTCTGCTCTGGCTCTGTCGCGACAAATTCAATCAGGTCAGTCGTGCTGGACGGCGGCACTTCCTTTGCCGCAGCTGGTCCCGCATGGGGACGAGCCATTTTCTTAAGTTCTTCCCAAGCACCCTTGTCTGCATAGAACTTTAGATTTTTGCCTGGGTGAATCTTCTGCCAGAAGAGGCCGCTCTCAGCAGCCCCGCCAAAGACAGAAACGTTAATCCAAACCGCCTCATCATAGGGATCGAGCACGATCACCCGACCCTGTATGGTGGTCGGCTTGCTCATATCACCCCACTCAAACCGTTCTTGGAAAGATTCGATCGCCAGTGCGGTGGAGGCAGCAGAGGCCACCAGCGCTACGGCGGCCATTACGGCCCAGCCTTTCGTTTGAAGCTTCATAATCGCATCCCCCTTAACAGAACATGAAAAAGTTAAATCTTGTCAAGGTCGATTACTTAATAACCTTAAAGCCGGTAATCGTCCGACCGTCCAGGCTCACTTCCATGGCGACGAGTTCCTGGGAGGCCTTGATGATCTGATCCATGAGGGCCTTATCCTTCACTGCCAACCGGACGGTCGTGGCGGCATGGTACCAACCCGAGTACGGATTATTCTTATCGGTACCACCCACAAATCCCCAGCCGCAACAGGTGAGCAAAGGGTCCGGCGGCTTCACATCGAGATCGGAAGATGAACGACCATTCGGGGTCCCCGAAGCCGGCTCACCGCTGTTCCAGTATTGAATTCCGAAAAGTAACTCTCCATCAGGATTGTCGGCCCATTGTGACCATACTCGACCCTTGAGGGTCTTGGTGGTTTCACCCTTCATCGGCTTTCCACCGACAACGTTGTCAGTTGGTCCAGTCGGACCAGTTGCAGGCGGCGGGGGGGGATCAGCAACGGCGAACTCGGCCGTCAGTAAGCCGAGCATAGAAAACACTGCCACGGCGGCGATAAGTATGACCTTTCGCATACCTCGTCCCTCCTTCATTATAAAATAACAACCACAATAACCGATGGAACCCAATTCAAAAACGACGGATGCTATATACAATACTGTCAGGGATTACGCAGCCACGAATGTATGTCTTTTAGCCCCTTCTCTTTGCTATTCTTCGTCCTGCCTGACTTATTGATAATCGTTGTCAGTAATTTTGGCCATGGTACTGAAACCATGAAACTGTGTCAAGAAATTGTTTAACCTGTAGATAGCTTCGAATATCATACGAAATATATTTAATAATCAATGTCTTGCATATAATCGCATCAATGTTTTTTGTTTATGTTTTAACGCCGATGGACTCATATTAGAAGATTCTCATTTGTACGCTTGCAGACTGCGTGGAGCGAGGGGCCCGAGCCCTGTGATTGCGAGGGAATCCAGTCCAAAATATTGGTTGCCAACATTGTGAACCTGCTCCATACCCACACGATCGATATGAGCCAACATGTTGTCTAGCGACGTATGCCTTCCGTATGTGAGTTCATCCTTCGCCAATTTACTCATGCGGCTGTGTGAACTTTCCAGGCTCAGCATCAAGCTGCCCTTCATTTGAGTCTTGGCCCGTTCAAGCTCCTTCCGTTCGACGCCTTTGATGCCGATCTGTCGAATCTCTCGGCAGACAAGATCTACGACGCGATCCACCTCTTTCGGCCTCGTCGCCGCATATACAGTGATCATACCGCCATCCGAGTAACCGGATAAGAAGGAGTAGATCGAATAGACGAGACCTCGCTTCTCTCGAACTTCCTGGAATAATCGAGAACTCACACTGCCGCCCAGCACGCTGTTGAGCGCATACAACGCGTACCGATCCTGATGTCCTGCGGCAACGCCTTTAAGCCCGAGACAGAGATGCACCTGCTCCAACCGTTTCTTCTTCAACAAGACACCGCCATGCACGTCAGGAGGACGGCGCCCGTTGGTATGGGGCGCTTTTGCAGCCCGGCCCTTGCCGAAATACCACGCGACCAGCAGATCAAGCTTGGCCTGTTCGAAGTTCCCGGCAATCGAAACCACGGTCTGCCCAGGATCGTAGCGGGCCTCTATATAGTTCAGGAGATCCTGGCGTCGCAGCCCCCTGATCGTCTTCTCTCGACCGAGTATAGAACGACCGAGCGGATGACGACCCAGTACTTGACCCATATGAAGCTCCTGCACCAGATCTTCCGGATCGTCCTGGACCATGCGAATTTCTTCCAGGACGACCTGTTTTTCTTTTTCGATTTCTTTGGGTGCGAAACAAGAATGGTGAAACAGGTCCGAGAGAAGTTCGAGCGCTCGCTCCAATTGCTGATCCAACACCTTCACGTAATAGGTCGTCGTCTCACGCGAGGTGAAGGCATTCATCTCGCCGCCAAGCACATCGATTTCGCGCGAAATTTCGGAGGAGGAACGCTTGCGCGTTCCCTTGAAGAGCATGTGCTCGATGAAGTGAGAATAGCCTGCCTGGGAAGGCTGCTCGTCCCGTGACCCGGTGTTGACCCACACACCGACGGTGACCGATTTGAGGGTCGGCATCCGTTCGGTCACCACCCGCACCCCGTTGTCCAGGACGAGCTTGCGATACAAGGCAGCTACCTGGGGGACGAATCCGGCGCACCGGCCCCGGTCGGAGCGGGCATGGCTTCCTTGCGACTAAGGCGGATCTTTCCTTGCCGATCCACTTCCAGGACCTTCACCAGGATTTGATCGCCTTCCTTCACCTCGTCGGACACCGCCTGGACTCGATGGTGCGCCAGCTGCGAGATGTGCACCAGTCCGTCGGTTCCCGGCAAGACCTCGACAAACGCCCCGAAGTCCATGATCTTCCGAACCGTGCCCATGTAGATCTTCCCGATCTCGACCTCCTCGGTAATCCGACTGATCATTTCTTTGGCCTTCTCAGCCGAGGCTCCATCGATCGACGCGATCGTCACGGTTCCGCTGTCGTCGACATTGATCTTGACCCCGCAATCCGCAATGATGCCGCGGATCGTTTTTCCGCCCGGACCGATAATCTCGCGGATCTTGTCCTGCTTCACCTTCATCGTGAAGATCCGTGGCGCATAGGCAGACAGGGTGGTTTTTGACGCTGGGAGCGCCTTCTCCATACAACTTAAAATGTGCAAACGGCCGGCCTTGGCCTGTTCCAAGGCCTTCTGCATCAAGGCCGACGTAATGCCGCCGATCTTGATGTCCATCTGCAACGCGGTCACGCCCTGCTTGGTGCCGCAGACCTTAAAGTCCATATCGCCCAAGTGATCCTCCAGCCCAAGAATGTCGGAGAGGATCATGACCCGATCGCCTTCCTTGATCAGACCCATCGCGATCCCAGCCACAGCTTCCCTGATCGGCACGCCAGCATCCATCATGGCGAGGCTCCCGCCACAGACGGTCGCCATCGAAGAGGATCCGTTGGACTCGAGGATGTCGGACACGATACGGAGCGTATAGGGGAAGACGTCTTTGCTGGGTACCACCGGGGCCAACGCCCGTTCTGCCAGTGCACCATGCCCGACTTCCCGGCGTCCCGGCGAGCGAAGCGGCCGCGCCTCGCCGACACTGAACGGCGGGAAGTTGTAATGGAGCATGAAGGTCCTCATGTACTCCCCTTCCAACGCATCGATCCGCTGCTCGTCGTCCGTGGTCCCCAACGTGACCACGGCCAAACTTTGGGTCTCACCTCTGGTAAAAATCGCGGAGCCATGCGTCCGTGGCAGCGCACTGACTTCGCAGGTGATCGGACGAATATCGGACGGGCCACGCCCATCCGCTCGCGACCCCTTCTCTAGGATCATGTTCCGGACTTCGGTATATTCCAGTTCATGGAATACCAGCTTGACGTGCCGCTCCCGATTCGGATCGTCTGCGCTCTTGAGCTTTTGGACAGCGTCGTTCTTGACCTCATCCAACCGCTCCTGCCTGGCCGCTTTGTTCGGAATCATGATGGCATCCCGGATCCCTTGCGCCACTAGGGCCTTCACTTGAGCCGCGAGTGCGGAGTCGATCTGCTCCTTCGCCACCGTCCGCTTAGGCTTGCCGGCAAGGGCTTGCAGTTCACGAATCTTGGCCACAATCTTCTTGATTTCTGCATGGGCAAGTTCGATCGCCTCGAGCATGATGGCTTCGGACAGTTCGTTCGCCCCCGCCTCGACCATCATGACCGCATCAGCCGTTCCCGCCACAACGAGATGCAGCTCGCTCTTTGCCACCGTCTCAAGATCCGGGTTCACGACGAACTTGCCATCCAGTCGACCGATCCTCACGCCTGCGATCGGATTGTCGAACGGAATATTCGAGACGGTCAGGGCAGCAGAGGAGGCGATAATGCCGAGGATGTCGGAGGAGCCTGTCTGATCGGCCGAAAGAACTGAGGCGATGACTTGGGTCTCGAAGTAATAGCCCTCAGGAAAAAGTGGACGGAGCCCCCGATCGATTTGCCGGCTGGTCAGCACAGCTTTTTCCGATGGACGCGCTTCCCGCTTGAAATACCCGCCGGGAATCTTCCCAGCTGCGAAGGATTTTTCCTGATAATCGACCGTGAGAGGAAGAAAATCGATGCCGGGTTTGGCGACCTGTGAGGCTACAGCTGTCGCCAGCACGACGGTGTCGCCGTACGAGGCCCAAATCGAGCCGTCTGCTTGTCGTGCCACACGACCGGTTTCGAGTCGCAGGATGCGTCCGGCAACCTCTATTTCAACTGTGTGTACCATCCTGGGTCTCCTCTGGTTAGGCCCCACAGATGCCCACAGAGAGAGACTCGAGCGATGTGGGACACTCTAGCCTCTGTCAGTGTTCACCTGTGCGACTGACTACTGCCCGCTGTTGCGCCCCTGGCGCGACAGCGAGATGGGGATATTACTTTCTGATACCCAATCGCTCGATCACTGCACGATAGCGTGCGTCGCTGACGCCGCGAAGATAGTCGAGCAAACGCCGACGACGTCCGACCAGGAGAAGCAGGCCACGCCGCGAGTGATGATCTTTCTTATGGAGCTTGAAATGTTCCGTCAGATACGTGATCCGGTTGGTCAACACCGCGATCTGGACTTCAGGCGAGCCGGAATCTGTCTCATGCTGCCGGTATTGCTTGATCAACTCGGTCTTTGCTTCTTTGAGTAATGCCATGGGCTCTTTCCTTCCTGTTCCTTTCCTTCATTCACACTGAAATATCACGCATCCTGATCGATCAGCACCTTCTCAACCTTGAGTGCATCTCTCAAATTGTCCGGACACTGCCCGATCGCCACCAGGCGTCCGTTCGTATCGTGGATGCGAACCGGCCTGCGTGACCCGCGCTTGGCATCGGCTGCTCCCTCCCAACGAAGAATCTTGGCCGCAGGCACTGGAGCCCCATGTCGGACGCGGTCGGCAGTCTGCTCATCCACCACTGCAATCCCCAGCTGGTCCAATGCACGATCCAGCGACAGTAGATCATCTCCCAGCAGACCGAGGGCATGACGAATGACCACCTCATCGATCGTCAGGGCTTGTTCGATCATCAAGGGACCCACCCGCCTTCGCTCCAACGCCAACATGTGGCCACCGACACCCAACGCTTCTCCGATGTCGGCGCAGAGCGTCCGCACATAGGTCCCCTTCGAACAGACAATGCGCAACGTTACATCCCGCCCCTGCATTGCCAGCACCTCAAGGGTATGGATGACAATGGTTCGAGCCTCCCGCGCTATCGTTTTGCCCGCCCGAGCGGACTTATAGAGAGGCACCCCTTCGACCTTCACCGCCGAGTACATCGGAGGAACTTGCTCAACCGGCCCGTGAAATCGACCGACTGCCTCATGAATCGCCTCCGGCGTCACCGAGTCCGTCGTGTATCGCGCCAAGACTGTTCCCGTCGCATCCTGCGTATCGGTTGTTTGACCGAGGCGCAGCACCGCACGATATTCTTTATCCCATTCAACAAGGTATTCAGCAATGCGGGTTCCTCGTCCGATCAGCAGAGGCAAGACTCCCGTTGCAGCAGGATCGAGGGTGCCAGCGTGACCGACCTTGACTCCGCCAAGAAGATGCCGCACCTTCGCCACGACATCGTGGGAGGTCCACCCTGCTTCCTTCCTGATCGTCAGCACGCCGTCGACGACGGCACAGCTCTGTTCGAGATCCATCATCGCATCCTCGATGCTAAGAACTCGGCTTCTCTTCGGACGAGCCGCCCTCGGCCTCCGTCTTCACGTGGAGTTCGTCCAACAGCTTCAAGACCCTATCGCCTCTCGGCCCACTGACATCCTTGGCAAAGACAATCTCCGGCAGATATCGGAGCGAGAGCCGACGGCCCAGTTCACCGCGCACAAACCCGTTGGCTTGAGCCAGCCCAGCGAAGAGGTTCCGCTCTTCTTCTTCCGTGCCCATGGTCGTCACGAACACACGCGCAATCCGCAAATCGCTGGTCAGTTTCACATCGGTCACGGTCACGGACTGCACGCGCGGGTCTTTGATCTTCCGTATGAGGATATCCGCCACTTCCATGCGGATTTGATCGGCCACACGATCGGCCCGATGATATCCCGTCTTGGCCACCGTGCACTCCACCTGGGCATACCGCCGTCACAACAGTTCCACTCGAGACTGGACGATTTCCACCGAGGGGATACTCCGAATCAGGTTCAGCGCCCGGTCACACACCTGGTTGACGTATCGTCCTTCGTTGGCCACGCAAGCTAGCCCCAATACAGCCTTCTGCCACAAATCTTGTCCATCGACCTCTGCCACGGAGAGATTGAACTGCTCCCGCAATCTATCTTTGAGACTCAACAGTACCTGCCGCTTGTCCTTTAAAGACTGACTCTCAGGGATGAACAGCTCGACCGTACAGAGCCCGACGATAATACCCACAGGGCAGACTCACGCCTCAGAGCTTTGCGGCAATCTTGTCGATCGCATAGGCTTCGATGATGTCCCCGGCCTTGATATCGTTGAAATTCTCGACGCTGATTCCACATTCATAGCCCTGCTGCACTTCACGGACGTCATCCTTGAAGCGGCGCAACGACCCGAGTTTCCCTTCATAGACCACCACATTGTCGCGAATCACTCGGACTCCGACCGCCGCGCGGGTGATCGTGCCATCCACCACATAGGACCCCGCAATGACGCCGGCCTTGGACACCGTAAAGACCTGTCGCACTTCTGCCCGTCCCAACGTCCGCTCCTTGAGTGTTGGTTCGAGCAGCCCTTCCATCGCCGCCTTAATCTCGGCCAACGCATCGTAAATAATGGTGTATAGACGGATGTCGACACCTTGCTGTTCCGCCAGGGTAGCAGCCTTCGGCTCCGGCCTGACATTGAACCCGACAACAATGGCATTCGACGCGGCAGCCAGCAACACATCGGATTCCGTGATTCCACCGACGCCGCTGTGAATCACACGCAGCTTGACTGCGGCGGTCGCAAGCTTTTCAACGCCTGCCGTCAGCGCTTCAGCCGACCCCTGAACATCAGACTTGATGACCAGTGCCAGCTCCTTGACCGACCCTTCCTTAATCTTGGCAAACAGATCGTCTAGGGTAACCTTCGCCGACCCGGATAAATCAGCCGTTCGCTGCTTACGGGCTCGATCTTCCGCGATCTCTCGTGCAACCCGCTCGTCTTTGACGACCTGAAATACATCACCGGCAGACGGCACACCTGGGAGCCCGGCCACTTCGACCGGAATAGAAGGACCGGCCTCTTGCACCTTGGCTCCCGTATGCGTAATCAGCGCGCGAACTTTCCCGCTGAAAATCCCCACGACGAACACGTCGCCGACTCGGAGCGTCCCGCTCTGAACCAGCACCGTCGCCACCGGGCCACGCCCACGCTCCAGCTTGGCTTCCACCACAACGCCCTTTGCCAATCGATGCGGGTCGGCCTTGAGCTCCAGCACTTCAGATTGCAGGAGAATCATTTCCAGCAAGGTATCCAGGCCGATCTTCTCTTTGGCCGAGACCTCCACCATGATCGTGTCGCCGCCCCAGGACTCGGATATGAGGCCATGTTCAGACAACGCGTTCTTGACACGATCGGAATTGGCGCCGGGCTTGTCGATCTTGTTGATGGCCACAATAATCGGAACGGATGCGGCTTTGGCGTGATGAATCGCCTCGATCGTTTGGGGCATTACTCCATCGTCTGCTGCGACAACCAAGATGACGATATCGGTGATCTTGGCGCCACGGCCTCGCATGGCGGTGAAGGCTTCGTGGCCCGGCGTATCCAGAAACGTTACCTGTTTCCCGCGTACCGCAACCGTGTATGCGCCGATATGCTGCGTAATCCCACCGGCCTCGCCTTCCGCCACCTTCGTTTGCCTGATGGCATCGAGCAGCGAAGTTTTGCCGTGGTCGACGTGGCCCATAATCGTCACGACCGGTGGCCGCTGCTCAAGCTGGAGGTCCTCCTCCGTCTGCACAACCGAATCCAGCAACTCTTCTCCGGCCTTCTCCATCGACACATCGATCTTGATCCCATTCTCCTCCGCAATGATCACGGCTGCATCAACGTTCATTGTCTGATTGAATGTCAGCATCTGGCCCATATCCATTAGCTTGCGCATGATATCGGCCGGGCGCTGTCCGATCAGCTCGGCAAACTCCTTCACTGTCATACCAGGTGTCACTTTGAAGCTCTTCCTCCGTGGCTTGGTCACTTCCCCAGGCGTGCTATGATGCACGTGCTTGCTGCGGTCGTCGCGGCGCTGCTGCACCGGAATGGCACGAAGATCCTGCCAGCGAGCCGCATCTTCACGAAGCCGAAGCTCTTCTTCTTCGCGCGTGCGGCCGGGCTTACGAGCCTTCTTCGCCTTCTCTTTCAGACCCTCGGCTTGCATCTCTTCCAGGGAGAGGGCTTTCTTTTTTCCTGTCATCACATCGATGCTCGACACGACAGCGGACTTAACGACAACCGTGGGAGCTGGAGCGGTCGTGGTTCCTATAGTAGTATGCGGCTGGTCTGGCATCGCCGGCAGGTCGACAGGCGCAACGGCTGGAGCCGCAGCTTGAGGATGCGCCAGCGGCGGGCTTACCACGAGGGAATCGATGAAGGCTCCGCTTGTGCCAGCCGATTCAACTGTGGGCAGAGATGCAGCTACTTCAGCTGGAACGTCATCGGCTCTCTTGCGCTTGATCAGAATGCGGCGCTTATCGGACTTGGAAGACTCCTCCGCCGCCGGAGCTACCTGGGCCGACCCGGCCTTCGCTCCCGCTGCATGATCAGATGCTATGCCGACCTTCCTCCGCTCACCCCGAGCAGCATCGGCCTCTACCTCCCTGCCCGTCGCCTTGAGTTTCGGGCCGAGCTTCTCCAAGACCTTCTGCACCACGTCGTCATCCAACACACTACTGTGCGATGCGACGGTGATCCCCATCCGTTTCAATTCCGGAATGAGATCACGGTTCTCCATCCCGAGTTGCTTAGCCAATGCATACACACGCATGAGAAATTGACACTTACTCCTCTGTATCCGGCTTATCCGGCATCCGACTCTGCCCGGGCTTTTAATTCCTGCTCTCGGGCTTCTTCTTGCTGATGCAGCGCCTCGGTTTCCTCCGCCAACGCCGCTTTGATTTCTTTGTCCCGCTCGGCCTTTTCCTTTTCGTACTCCGTCGCGCTGATTATATCAATCTTCCAGCCCGTCAGACGAGCCGCCAACCGTACATTCTGTCCGTTCTTCCCAATCGCTAGCGACAGCTGGGAGTCTGCCACGACGACCAACGCCGACTTCTTTTCCTCATCGACACCGACCTTCTCAATGCTCGCAGGGTTCAACGCCTCGGCGATAAAGACGCGCGGGTCGGAGGTCCATGTAATGATGTCGATTTTCTCTCCGCGCAGCTCGCGGACCACCGCTTGAACCCGCGATCCCTTAATTCCCACACAGGCCCCGACCGGATCGACCGCCTTCTCGCGAGATGTCACAGCAATCTTAGTCCGATCACCGGGTTCCCGCACAATGGACTTGATCTCCACGATTTTTTCGAGCACTTCGGGCACTTCTAACTCGAAGAGCTTTGCCACAAACTGCGGATGACTCCGCGTCAAGATGACCTGAACATCTTTCGGAGTTCGGCGCACTTCCAACAGCATGGCCTTCACCCGATCGCCACCGCGATAGGTTTCTCGCGGAATCTGCTCCTGAATCGGCAGTACCGCTTCCGTCTTGCCCAAATCCACTAAATAATTCCGGCGCTCCACCCCGAGAATGATGCCGTTGACCAGATCTCCTTGCCGTGTGGAGTATTCTTTTTGAACCGCCTCCCATTCGGCCTCCCGGACCTTTTGGAAGATGACTTGCTTGGCGGTTTGAGCGGCGATCCGGCCCAGATCGTTCATCTCAATGACCGACCCGATCTCATCACCGACCTCCGCTTCGCTGTCGAACTGGCGAGCTTCCTGAAGCGAGACTTCTGTTTTGGGATTGACGACCGCATCGACGATGGTCTTCTTAGACACGACGGAGATCTCACCGGTCTTGGAGTCGATCTCGACCTGAATATTCTCAGCCTGACCAAAACGTTTCTTAGCAGCCATTTGAAGAGCGGCTTCGATCGCCCCGATCACCCGGCTCTTGTCGATGCCCTTTTGCCGACCAAGTTCATCGATGACCGAAATTAATTCTCGATTCATATCTTACTCTCCGGCAATTACCCCTGTAGCCGCATTCCAATGCAATGCCGCGACGATCGACTCCATCCGGTACGGACTAAAACCTAACAACGCGTCTTGCCTCAGCAATTGAGTCGAACTCAAGGATGAGCGTCCGCTCAGAACGCGGATCATTCACCACAACCGTGATTCCCTGTTCATTCACTTCCTTCAGCACTCCGACCACACGCCACTCTCCATCGATCGGCTGCCTGAGCTTCACGCTCACAGGCTCCCCCAATGCCCGGCGATAATCCTGAATCCGTTTGAAGGCCCGGTCCAGACCTGGCGAGGAGACTTCCAGCGTATAGGCATGAGGGAATGGATCAGCCACATCCAGGGCTGGGCCGATCGCGAGGTGTGCACGCCCGCAATCGTCTACCGTGACGCCGCCTGGCTTATCGATACACACACGAACGACTGACCGGGCACCCTGCCCCACCCACACAACATCGACCAATTCTAAACCCAATGCCCATAGGATGGGCGATACCACTTCGCTGATGCGATCGATGACCGGTCGGGACTCCTTCACCGACACCCTTAGCCCCACCTCTTTGGATAGCCTACTCAAGAGATCAGATCAAACAAAAAAGTGGGCCTGCGCCCACTTCCAGTCATGCGACCATAGCACGCCACCTATGCCAAAGCAAGAGGGCTAGCCGACCAAATTCGCGAAGCTCGTGGTGAGTCGTTGAGTGATCGGGCCAGGCCGTCCATCTCCAATAACTTTCCTATCTATACGGACGACGGCCAAGACCTCGACTGTGGTCCCTGTGAGAAATACTTCGTCAGCCTCATAGAGTTCTGCCTGAGAGACAAAGCGTTTCTGAATCGGGAGGCCCTCGCTCAGAGCCAGATCCAGTACGATGGCCCGCGTGACCCCGGACAGAATACGCGCCCCTTCGGGAGCCGTCACCACCGTCCCCCCTTGGACCACCATCACGTTGCTGATGGCCCCTTCAGTGACCAATCCCGCGTTGACTAAAATGGCCTCGAAGACCCCGGCCTGCCTTACTTGTTGTCGTGCAAACACGTTGGCCAACAGATTCACGCTCTTGATATCACAGCGTCCCCATCTGATATCCTCGGTCGTCATCGCGTCCACACCGGTCGCTTGTACCGACCTGTCGAGCGGGCGGAACTCACGAACCGTCATGACGACCGTGGGCGTTGCTTCATCTGAGTAGGCGTGATCACGGGGAGCGACACCCCTGGTGATCTGAAGATAGATTTTGGCTTCAGGGTAAGCGGCCCGCTTAATCCCTTCCAGGATATGGTCTGTCCACTCGGCGCGGGAGTAGGGCTGCGTCAGTTCAAGCGCTGTGGCGCTACGATCCAGTCGAGCCAGATGGGCACCGAGTGAGAACGGATACCCCTTGTATGTGCGAATCACTTCGTAGACGCCGTCGCCAAACTGAAAACCTCGATCTTCGATCGATACTTTCGCCTCAGCCAGAGGCATGAACGCTCCGTTGACGAAAGCCACATTCGGCACGATTACACACTCCTCCGAAACGAAGCATCAGAGGCCATCACGTCAAAGACGCGCCGATCTTCGGCGGTGAATTTCCATCCCATGCGTTTTTCAAACAGTATCCGGTGGGTTCCCGGCTTGACCGCTCTAAACTCGAACGTCCGCTGCCCATTATCGACCGCATTATTCCCGGCGATGCGAAGGTAATCGTCGGCCAGCAACTCGAGCCCTGTAGGATCATAGGTCGGAACCCAGAGCTCCCCTCGAGTCCTATCTTCCCAGAGATGAATCTGGATGGGATGCTCAAGTGTCGCCTCAATGACTTTGGCTCCATCCGAGTGTGTGGCGCCATCATGGTCGTGGCCGGCTGTCGTATTCATTGTCATTGACGCGAGAACTCGCCCCTCATATTTGCTGATCATGCTATGGTTTTCGCCGAGGCCCGACAAAAATCTCTGCTCCTTCCACCAGCACATCGTAACTCCCCACACAATATCCACCACCGTCCGTTCCTCGACCGTTTCGAACATCGAATGCCAAATCATGCCACGGACAGGCCACGACAAAGCCCTTCACACGCCCTTCACACAAAGGACCGCCTTCATGGGGGCACAGATTATGGATCGCAAAATACGTCCCCTCGATGTTGAAGAGCGCAATCTCTCGATTGTTCACCATGACGGCTTTTGATTTCCCAGGCGGCAGCTCGGCAACCAGGGCAACAGATTGAAACCCATCTAGCATGCTGCACCGACTCCTCTCATCATGCCATCCCCCTACGCATTACATCCGAAGCGTGTATTTCAACTCCTGCCCTATGGTGATCCCTTCCCGCTTGATAAAGCCCGCTTCCGTTTGAATCGCATAGCGGACCGCTTCGGGAGAGGAACTATACTTGGGGCAATCGGCTTCCTGGCAGGGAGCGACATTTTCCTTCAGCCCCACAATATGATGGCTTTCATCAACCCACATCATGTCCACCGGAAACCGATACTCCTTCGTCCAGAGGTGGTTCTGTCCAGTTGACTCGAAGATATACAGCAATCCACTATTCGCCGGCAACGTCTCTCGAAAGGCAAGACCGACGAGTAGTTTCTCCGGTGTATCCGCCACCTCTGCCTCGATCTCACGGCCGTTTGGGAAAGAGACCACAATGATGGTCTCCTCTTTTCGATCAATGAGGAAGAACGAGGCGCTCATCAAGAAAATCGCCATGAGGGCGAGCGTGACGATGCGCTTCTTTTTCTGTCCCCGATCGCTCACCGGTAAGCTGGCCATAGCCATTCCTTGCCGCGACTCGTGATGATTTCCTGGGCACAAAGGCCCATTAATACAGGGAATCTAGGCCTTCTGAGCAGGCGCCGTTCTGTTGACTTGGAAAAGAGCGGCAGACTAGAATGGCGTTCACGTCGCGGCACTCATAATGGTCGTGACGGGGCGGACTTGTCAACCGTGTGTATTTCTATTTTTGCAGTGAGAAGGAGGCGAGGGTTATGGCGTTGCTGATTACCGATGAATGTATCTCCTGTGGAGCCTGCCTGCCTGAATGTCCGAACGAGGCGATTTTTGAAACTCGCAGCGATGCGGAAACGAAGGGCAATCATGTGGGCGATGGCCAGGGAGTCGGCGATAGTATTTATGTGATTACGCACGACCGCTGCACCGAGTGCGTCGGACACTTCGACGAACCGCAGTGTGCCGCCGTCTGCCCAGTTGATAATTGCTGCATCGCTGATCCGGCGTACCCAGAAACGACGGACGTCCTGCTCGAGAAGGCGAGAACGCTCAATCCGGATAAGGCGATCGATGCAGCGAAAGTCTGGAGCGGCGTGCGCAATTAATCATCGATCTCCGTTCAATCAAGGAAGGCCCTGCTTCTCATATGCGAAGCAGGGCCTTCCTTCTTCCAGCAGGACGAAAAAAAACCATCGCCCTCTCTGCCTTGTCACGAAGAGGGCGATGGTCACTCACCTCAGCCAAGAACTACTATTTGAGCATAAGAATCTTGCCGCCGACATGGCCCGGATGCAGTTGACAGCGATAGATCAGCGTATTCCCCTGCGTGGCATAAAACATGTCGCTGGTCGGAACACCGATGTACTTTGTTTCGCCAGGCTTCAATACCACTTCGGCTTTCATTACAAACGGCGAACCAGCGTTCACGGCATCGGTCATCTGGAAACCATGTTCAGCCGTGGAGTTGTTCGTTACCTTGAGCAGAACGGGACGACCAGGCCGAACTTTGAAATCGATGATTGTCACGGGCGGATACCACGTCTTGAGGTTTCCTATCTCAATTGCGAACAGCTGGGCATCGACATCTAACTCCTTGAATGACTGACCCACAACGGAACCGGTCTCCAAATCCCCAACTTCGACTCCGCCTGCCTGGAGCGCATAGGATACAGATGCTCCAGCCACGACCATCATGAGGCCGAAGAAAACCCCTAACATCGTCTTGCCCATGACCTACCTCCTTACGAAAGAAAAAGAGATGTGATTAGGTTGGTAAATACCTATCGCCAAGCCCACCTAGCCCTGGCCTTTGCCGACTATTGCTTCCCTGCATCTGCCCGTCCCATCATACCCAACAGCATGAATGCGCTTCGAGAGTATGCTTATAAATAGCACCGAGACGAAATCGGAAGCAAGAACGTTATTCCAGATCTTTTCTGAGACCACCTTCAATGCGAACGCGCGCATCATAAACTAGTTGCTATTATTTCAATGGCCTATCCGCCTCAGGCTGCCCCTCTTGAACCGTGGCCCCAATCAAGAGATCGTACGGCGCATAGTCGTCTGTTAACTCGACACCCGCTTCCCAAGGTTGTGTGCGATGGGCAACCAGCAAAGCGATGGTCTCGAATGGAAGACGCTGCTGCTCAACCAATCTGTTCACATTGGCCACCATGGTAGAGGACGTGTACCGTTTGAGCGGCATTCCGGCGAAAAAAATTAGATTCTCCGATCGCGTCTGAGAAGTATTCCAGGGCCCCTTGACCGCAAAGGACTCGATGTGGGGGAACGACCGTCTCATCGTCTGCACGACCGCATTGGCCCGTAATAGATCTCCGCCTTTGCCCGACGAGGCCAAATTCACCGCCAGGATACCATCCGGCGCAAGATGGGTACGCAACTCTGCGAAGAACTCCACCGTGGTCAGGTGAAACGGAATCATGTGTCGGGCAAACGCATCGACCCATATGAGGTCGTATGTTCGTTCCGTGGAATTCAGAAAGACCCGGGCATCTCGAACATGCACATGATGCTGGAGAGGCGGCTGATAGAAGAAATATTGTTCGGCCATGCGGACGACCGCAGGATCGAATTCAACCACGTCTAGATCGAGTTCAGGCCATCGATGGGCGAGCCACTTCGCCAGCGATCCGCCTCCATGGCCAAGGATCAGACCCCGCTTCGGTTCTGGGACCAAAGCCAGCGACGCGACCATCAGCTGACTATAGGGGAGAAACAGGGCGACAGGATCCGCCTTCCACATGACCGCATGGAACGTCCGATCCAAGACAAGGTAGCGAAACAGATCGTCATCGCGAATTCGTACTTGTTGGTACGGGCTGTCTTCTTGATAAACCGGCTCCTTCAACATCTGGATCGGAACCCACGCACCGGCCCCCAGGCTGCCAATGCATAGGAAGAGCACACCGATCACCAAGGGCCGAACGGTCGTCCTGCCGATTAACCACCAGAGACCAAGCCCCACTTGAATGGTGCCAAGCCATGCGACAAGCGCCTGGCTGCCGATCCAGGACAAAAAGAAAAACGCCGTCCCCCACGTTCCCGCCAAGCTCCCCATGGTCGAGAGCGCGATCATCCGACCGGTATGCCGGCCGAAATACTCAAGGTCCGACACGGCCAATCGCAACAGAGCCGGCAGCACGCCGCTCAAACCAAAGGCCGGCGGACCCAGGAGCAGCGCTGCGGCGACGCAGGGCCCCCACCGAGGGTCTTCAAAGACTCCTGCAACCTTAAAGAGCGCCGGCTGACCAAGCCACGCGATAAGAAAGGTCCAGGCTCCGGAGAACAGGAGCAGACCGGCCAACACCTGCGCGCCGGGATACCGGTCCGAGAGCCAGCCTCCAAAGGCATACCCGCTGCTCATCGCAGCAAGAATCACTCCAATCAATGCCCCCCAGACAAACAGGGAGTTTCCGAAGACGGGAGCTAAGAGCCGGCTTCCCACAATCTCGAGCGCCATCACCACAGCACCGGTCGCCAGCGCCGTAATCAGCAAAAACCATTGAGGGGTATGAGCCGGCCTGTTCACGAAACTCACGCGGAAACACGACACAAGGTAGGGGGACAATCCGGCGCTGCCTCACGAGCCCACAGGATCACAGACCGCCCCAGTTTTTGAAGTAGCGTAAGAGATCGCGGATGGAGATGATCCCGACGACCTGCCCCTCTTCAGAGATCGCGAGATGCCGAATCCCATGTTCCGCCATCTTTTCACTCGCCTCGTGGGCTGAGCTCGCAATCTCAATCGACTGCAGCGGGCTACTCATGACGGCACGAACCAACGTCTCTTGCGCCGAGCACGATTCGGCCATCCCCTTGCGAACCAAGTCCGATTCGCTGACGAGGCCACTGTAGTGACCGGCCTCGTATACCAACAATGCGCCGACCCTCGCGTCACGCATCAGTTTGGCCGCCTCCAACAGTGTTGCGTCTGGACTGATCGTACGCAAAATCTGACGCATCATCACGGCGAGAGGTCGCTGAAGAGGTTTGCTCTGAATCGCCATACGACAGGATCCATCCAATGGAGGGAGAGCAAATAGTACCCAGCCCTTGCACACCTGTCAACGAGCGGCCCGGGCCATTCCTCCCTGTGAATATGGCTTTCCAAAACTTCGTTGCTCACCTCCGGTATCGTTGCTATACTCGGCCAGGTCATTCTTGGCCATAGGAGGACAGAGGCCCATGCATATCAGTGTGATCGGAACCGGCTATGTCGGGTTGGTAACAGGTGCCTGTTTTTCGGAATTTGGGGTCAACGTGACGTGCATGGATACCGATGCCAAACGGATCGCCAGGCTTGAGAAAGGCGATGTTCCATTCTACGAACCAGGGATCACGGAGCTCGTCGCCAAAGGAATCAGAGAGAACCGAATCAGCTTTACCACCGATATCACCAAAGCCGTCGACAAGGCTCTTGTCATCTTCATCGCAGTTGGAACCCCGCCGCGACCAGACGGGTCAGCCGATCTCTCATACGTAGAAGAAGTCGGCCGCGGCATCGCCAAAACCATGACCGGGTACAAGGTCATCGTCACTAAGTCGACTGTCCCTGTGGGAACCGGGGAAAAGTTGCGTGAAGTGATCAACGCCAATCAACCAGGCAAATTTCGGTTCGACATTGTGTCCAACCCCGAGTTTCTTCGTGAAGGGTCAGCCATCGAAGACTTCTTGCGACCGAATCGGGTCGTCATCGGCGCAGACAGCGAGCAGGCGGTTGCGATCATGAAAGATCTCTATCGCCCGCTGTATCTCATCGAAACCCCGTTCGTCGTGACCGACATCCCAACTGCCGAGATGATCAAGTATGCCTCCAACGCCTTCCTCGCCACCAAAATTTCGTTCATCAACGAAATCGCAACAGTCTGCGAGCGAGTGGGCGCCAACGTGCAGATGGTGGCGAAAGGGATGGGGCTCGACAACAGGATCGGATCGAAGTTTCTCCATGCAGGACCGGGGTTCGGTGGATCGTGCTTTCCGAAAGATCTGGCTGCCCTCGTACAGACGGGGGAACGAGTCGGCTATCCCATGCAAATCGCAAGCGCCGCCGCCCTCATCAACGATCAGCAACGGGGTCGGATGATTGCAAAGATCACGAAAGAAGTTGGGGGGCTCAAAGGAAAGACGTTTGCGATGTTGGGCCTGTCCTTCAAACCCAATACAAACGACCTGCGGGATGCGCCAGCCCTGGCCATCGCGCAAGAACTCATGAAACAAGGCGCCACGGTCCGCGCCTACGATCCCGCCGCGCTTGAGGAAGCCTGCCAGATAGTTTCGGGGCTTGTACCCTGCAAGGACGCGTATGAGGCAGCGCAAGAAGCAGACGCGCTCATCCTCATGACCGAATGGAACCAGTTCCGAACCCTCGATTTCGACAGACTGAAAACCGCATTGCGCCAGCCCATTTTCTTCGACTTGCGCAACGTCTATGAACCGGACCGGGTCGCAGCCTTTGGCTTCCGTCACATTTCAGTCGGGAGGCCCAGTAAGGCTCCCTCCCCAACCACATAACGCCAGCGTTACGTGAGTCGCGGCGCTTCAACAGTCTTGGCCTCTTCTTTGACTTTCGGCTTGTAGCCCATCCGGTCCAATACTTTCATCACCCGCGTCTTCAGACGGTCGTCAGCCTCGGCGAGCGCCGTGGCCAATGGCTCGACGGCAGGCTTTCCGATTTTACGAATGATTTCCGTCACAGATTGCCTGATCTCATCTTCCTCCGATACCAGCAAGGGCACGAGCAACGACACCGCCGGCCCGCCGATTTTGATCAAAGAGTCATAGGCACGCTGCCGGACATCCCCCACTTCATCTGCCAAGGCATCGACCAACGGCTTCACAGCGCGGGTTTCTTTGAGCTCACCCAGCACTTCAGCCGCGTACTTCCGATTGAGCCAGTGGCTATCCTTGAGATCTAAAAGCATCGCGTCGACTCGCGCCGCATTGGGGTCCTTCGCACGAATCCGAAAGCTCTTGGCGACCCGGCGCCCGCCTTCTTCCACGATACGAATCGTGGCACCATCCCCCACCTTAAGCCGCTTCAGCTCTTCAAGCGCCTCATCATCGACATCCAGCACGACTGTTTTCCCGTCGTAGGCCAACAGTTCGACTTCGAGTTGTTTGGCTTCAGGGTTCACCGCGACGACTCGTTCCGTGACGAGATTGAACCCGTCCTTCTTCGCGCCGCCCTTCGGACCAATCTGAATAAGCTTTGGGGGAACTTCATCCGCCATGAGATATATCCTTTTACATCGAAATAAAGGTTACGGCTTCGCGTTCCATCCGAGACTTGCCAACACCCCTTCGACCGTTTCCTGCACCATCGTATTTTCATCTTCGAGCAGCGGAAGCAAGTCGTCGATGGCCTGCTTCGCCCCGAGGCGCGCAAGCGACTCCGCGGCATTCCTGCGCACGAGCCAGTCTTCATCCTTGAGTGATTCGATCAATGGCTCGACTCCGCGGGGATCGCCGATCTTGCCCAAAGCTTCAGCCGCATGCCGCCGCACCATCCAATTACTGCCCATCAATCCATCGATCAAGGCGTCCACAGCCCGCGCATCGCCGACCTTCTTCAGCACACGCGCCACGTCCTCACGCACTGTGTGATCGGTCAGCGCCTCAACCAATCCAGGCACTGCGCGCGCATCGCCGACACGCTCCAGCGCCCACACGGCAGCAGTGCGCACTGCGCCGTCTTTGTCCTTGAGCGCCTTCACGAGGGGATCGACTCCCCGAGGGTCCTTCAGCTTCCCCAATCCCGACGCAGCCTGCTCGCGAATTGCCCATTCATCATCCTCCAACGCTTCGATCAACGGACCGACAACGGATGGACCGATCCGCACAATGGCGCTGGTCGCCGCTTCCCGGACGAGGACATCTTCATCCGCCATAAGCCCAATCAGCGGCCCCACCGCATCCTCGCCCACCTGACTCAAGCTGGCAATCGCATGGTCACGGAGCGCGTTATTGTCGTCCCGAAGAGCGCCGATCAATTGTTCGATCCGTTCAGCCTGCATCTCATCACTCATCGTCGTCCTGCCCTCCCTGACTTACAACAGGTGTCCCATCGAGCGCTTCCAGTTTGTCGGCAATCAAACCGGAATTGTACGCGACCAGCCCGTCCCGATCCGTCCTCAACCGATCGAACAGTTCCTTATAGGGCCGCAACACCTCCACATCTTTCACTTTAGCCAAAGCTTCCATGGCATAGACCCGCAGGGGTCGAATGGGAATGGCCTCGATATACAGTTGGGCTGGCCTGGCATCGCCGATCAAGCCCAATGATTTCATCGCCAGTTCCTTCACACCCGTATCCTTATCGATCCGCAACCGCTGCATCAAGGGCTCAACTGCACGAACATCGCCGATCTTCCCCAGCAAGTCGGCGGCGGCTTCACGAATCACCCAATCGTCATCTTCCAGATGCTCGATCAAAATCTCCACGCTCGGACGTCCGATGGCCAATAGATTCATCACGGTACTCATGCGCGCCTCTTCCCGTTCGCTCAATTCCTCGATCGCGCGCAGCGCGTCAAACACTTCGTCGATGCGCTCACGAATCGCACTCAACTTCTTGAGCGTCCGCACAGCGATGTCGGAAACGGCCGGTTGCCCCATCGCATTGATAAGCGACTCCGCCGAACGAGGATCGAGCAGATGTTCCAGCATCGTGGCTGCCATGATCTGCGCTTCCGTGTCCTGATGGGTCAACATCGCACAGAGCGGCGCGATCGCATTCGGGATGACCCCCAACAACTGCGAGGCCGCCACGCGAATCCCCTCATCCTTCGACGCATAGAGTAATGAGGCCAGCGCCGCTGCAGTCGTCTCGTCAAGCACTCCGGCCATATGTTCCAAGGCTGCCGCGCCTGCCTTGCGGACAGCCTCATCCTCATCGCGAAGCAAGCTGACCAAGGGCACGCCGGCCTGTGGATCGTTCACACGTGCCAGCATAGCTGCGGCCTCGGCTTTCAATGCCGGCGAGCCGACCTCCAACGCCTGGACCAGCGCCTGTACCGCGCGCGGTCCGCCCGACAGGCAGGCTGCCGTCGCCCGCATCCGTCGCCAGTCCTCTTCGTGGGAGAGCTCAGAAATCAGCGTTTCGATCGTTTCTTTTGGCATGGTTCTATGGCCTGAGAGGCAGTGAGTGCTGAGTCCTGAGTTCTGTGTCCTGCGTTAGAAATTCAACAGTGAGCATTGGAGCATTGGCCTCTAAACACGTCCCGCCCGCCAACCCACCTTCGCCAACGTCTCTTTGACATAGTACCGGATGTTGTCATCCGACTCGCGTGCCAGCAGGGCCAGCAACGGCGCAATCACGGTGTTCCCGAATCGAGTCAGCGCGTCGGCGGCTTCCGTTCGCGTCACCGTGTGACGGAGCGCCTTCATGAGCAAGGGTATGGCTGCCTCGTCTCGAATCGCGCCCAATGCTGTGACGGCTGCTCCCAATGTGATCATTTCTTCATCCCACCGATCGCCGCAGCCCTCGATCGGCCGCGAGACCTCCGGTCGCTCTACTCCCTCAAGCACATCGATCAGCACCGGCACGGCACGACGATCGCCGATCCGGCCCAACGCCTCAACCGCCAGCGGCCGCAGCCCCGGTTCTTTCATCGCCGTGACGAGGAACTCCACCGCACGCGCGTCTCCGATCTGACCAAGCGCGCGGACCGCATCTTCACGAACCGCCCTATCCCGATCGTTGAAGAGTACCGACAAGAGCGGATCCACCGCCTCAGGCGACCGCGTTTTTCCCAAGGCCTCTACCGCATGCAGCCGCACCAGCCATTCAGCATGGGTCAGCGCGGCGAGCAGCGATGACAACGCCGCCTCCCCGATAGCTGCGAGGGCTGTCGACGTCTCCTCGCGCACGGCCTTCACTTTATCTTGTAACAGCGGCACCAACGGCGCCACCGCGCCAGGGTCTTGAATCCGACCTAACGCCTTGGCGGCGTGCATCCGCACAATCCAATCGGGGCTCGCGAGCGCCTTGACGAGCGGCGCGAGCACTCGCGCATCGGCAATGGCGGCCAACACCGACGAGGCCGACTCCTGAACCGTAAGCGCCGGATCGGAAAGACAGGCCCCCAGAATCGTCACTGCCGGCTCTCCGATGGCCAAGAGGGCACCGATCGCTGCATCGCGCACCGCGCGATCGCCGTCACGAAGCACGGAGACCAATGGCGCCACAGCCCTGGGATCCCGAAGCGTGCCGAGCATCGTGGCGGCCTCTTCGCGAATTGCCCAATCTCCGTCTTGAAGCGCAGCGATCTGTTCGGCTACTGCGTCTGCCATGTTTTTCCGCAGCCTGCTAGCTCCGTTTGGCGAAATCTCCCGACGGGCCAAATCGGCCTGTGTCGCCAAGAGGCATGTCCACCCTGGCATTGTCGGCCACACTTGAATTGACGGTGATGTCTTCCAGCGCAGGCGTCCAGCCCAATTTTTCCAGCGTTTCAAGCGCCAATTGCCGCAAGGCATCTTTCGCTGTGAGTCGAACCGACGCATAGGAAAGGACCCGCTCCCCTTCTGCAACGACTTCAGATGCTTTCGGATCATAGAGAAAGGCAATCAACGGCTCGATCGCCGTATCGCCGATGGTAGCCAAGGCGGCGCTGGCCTTCTCGCGCAACACGCCGTCCTTCAACAGCATGATCAAGTCGGGAATGACGCGCGGATCGCGGAATTGGCCGAGCGCCGTCGCCGCCGCTTCCTTGATGAAGGCGTCTTCGCTGACGATACAGCCGGGCGTCGGAGTCCCATCCTGTCGAATGCCCTTGCCCTTCAAGGCGTCCAGCACCGGAGGCAAGGCGCGAGGATCACCGATCATGCCGAGCGACGCGATAGCATGCCGCTTCACCGCCCCATCCTTCATCGCTTCGATCAAGGCGTCGATGGCCCGTGGATCGCCGATCTGGCCCAGGGCGATCGTGGCATCTTCGCGCACAGCACGATCCGGATCTTTCAATGCAGCAATCAGCACGTCGACGACTTTGGCGTCCCGCACCCACGTGCGGCCGATTTGATAGTCGGTCGTCATTCCACCGAGCGCGCGAGCGGCATGGCATCGGACCACAAAATCTTTATCTTTGAGACATTCGATCAGCGGATCGACGGAAGGCTGGCCGATAGAGATGAGTGCGGTTCCGGCTGTTTCTCGCACTGTTTTCGAAGCATCGCGGAAGAGCTTGCTCAGAACCGGAATCGCTCTCGAATCGCCGATCTTGCCCAGCGCCTCTGCCGCTGCACTCTTCACGGCGCCGTCACGATCTCGACAGACGAGCATGAGGGCCTCAACAGCGTTCCGATCTTTCATTTCTCCGCAGGTTTTCGCGGCATGTTCGCGGACACGCCATCGCTCATCCTTCAATGCTGCGATCAGGCGGTCAACGACCGAGGCTCCCATTGAGGCCATGGCCACCACCGCATCGTTCCGCACGTCCATGATGGAATCGTTAAACAGGACGATGAGCGCTTCTACCGCCTTTGCCCCTCCGATCCTGGCCACGCCCCGGCCAGCATGGGCCCGGACAGCCCAATACTCGTCTCCACAAGCGCCGATAAGCGCGCCCAACGTGGTGGGATCGGCGAGTTCAGCGAGCGCCTTGGACGCTTCCTCGCGAGTCGCGTCGTCGACATCCTCGAGTGCGTCTAACAGATCATCAAGCCCCTGGGCCATGGGTATCACTCCCCTACTGATACTGGTAATCGCGCTGGCCGCCATACGGATAGGTTCGACTACAGCGGATGGTTAAGGTCTGCGTCCCTCGCCCCTCCACACATTGGTCGAGCGATTGGGCAAACTCCAGTTTCCCTTCCAAGCTGACCGTGAATGGAAAATCGAACGTGAAGCTCCCAAATTTATATTTCCCCGGCTTCAGTTTGAGGGCACGAGACTCGGTCGTTTTGTAGGCATCCATAGACTCGGGGTCAGAGGCATAGATCGATGGGGTGACGCCGGGCACATGCCACCAGGACTGAGGATTAATGATGGTGGCATCAATAGTAATCGCATATTCCTGCGTATAGGCAGCGGACTGACCGGCCGCGGCCGGCTGGATGACCGTTGCGGAGACTAGCAACCATCCGACCAGACACCAGCCCATGGACCATTTCGCATTCTGCATGACGAGCCCTATTCTAACGGTCCCCGTGGGGCCGCGACAAAGGCAGCCTGAAAGATTTCCTCCACAACATGACTCTCCCATTCCGTATGGGTCTGTAACCCCAACGTCCGCATCACCGTCGCGCCAGTATCTAAAATAGAGACCGGCTGGTGAATCGCGTGACCAGGTTTAATTCCCACCCCGGAAGCAATCCATGGCACTATCGGAACGGCCGCGTCAGCCTGTTCTTGGTTCGCATCCCTGCCTTCGGCGCTGAGCGACGTCACAAACAGGGTCGTCCGCTTGATCAGCCCCTGCTCTTGGTAGATATCCAGCACGGAATGCATGGCCCTATCCACCGTGCGAAGGGCTTCGTGATACTCCTTCGATGCCCAGCCTCGCGATGCGCCCACTCGACCAGCCTCAGGAAGATGCACGACCAGGAAGTGCGGCAGTGCAAGGATGGCATGCCCGTACCCATGGCCGCTGGCTGCTTTCTTGAAGTATTGACGGATGTAGGACACGATCCGTTCCGTGCTGCACTCGGGCTTCAGCGGCCCACACATCTGGTAGTCCGTGTAGGGCTCAGGTCTCGCCAACTGATACAGCGACTCATCCATGAGAAAAATCGCGCTGTCGCGCCCCCCGCTGAGATCAAGGTAGTCGAACACGCTCGGAGCGCGTGGATAGCCGCGGCTGAATTCGAAGGTGTTCCAGGTAATGCCGTGTTTCTCGACCGGCATTCCCGTAATCAATGACGCCATCGTCGGCAGCCGTAATGCAGGTTTCACTGCCGTGGCAGACCAAGTGACAGCTCCTTCCTTGACCAACCGGCTGAGGGTCGGCATCGTGCCGCCTTTCAGAGAATCTTGGCCGAATCCTTCAAGGACAAAGAGAATAACGTGCTCGGTCGGAGCCATTGAGGCAGGGGCCAGCGCCGATACATCGGCAACCGCCGCATCTCTCGGAAGGACCAACCAGAGAAAGAACAGGGATACGGCCAGTATCCGAATCGGCCACCCACGATCAAAGCTGATTAACCTGTGCACAGTTCAGTTCTTTCCATTCTGTTCCAAGGGGGCTTCTACGCTATCATGGCGTTTTCCGCCAAGGCAAGCGAGGCAAAGCCTCGCCCGCACGATCCATCAGGATTCGCGCGGGTGGGACTTCTCCTGGCACAACGGTCGATGCGGTGTTATGCTTGTTCCTAGTCTCGTGGGAGTCAACGAATCGGCTCCTGGCACGGTAGTCCTATCTAGAGAGCGTTGGCGATGCCACAGATCTCTCCTCGGCATACTATCGTCCAACCAGCATTCCTGCTCATCTCATTGCCGAGCCTGCGCCTCTTTGCACTGTTCGTCATCCTGTCTGTATGGCCCGCAGTGACTCTGGCAGAAGTCCGAGTCCTGACCGCTCAGGGTGAACATCGGATGGGAGACCGTGACACCAAAGAAGACGCCATCCGCCTGGCCACCGAAGCGGCCAAACGAAATGCCCTGGAACAGGTCGCTGTCTTCCTCGAAAGTGTCACGATTGTGGACGGTCTGGATGTCACAAAAGACGAAATTCGAACCTATACCGCTGGGTTGGTCCTTGTCCTGGAGCAAAAGAACGACACGACGCTCAATGGAGACACCATCGTTGTCCGCACAGATCTGGTAGCCCAGATCGATACGGAAGATGTGCGAGAGGCCATCGCGGCCTTGCGGGAGAATGAGGACGCCCGGCATCAACTCGTCGCGCTGCAACAGGAAAATGACCAGCTGCAACAGATCCTCGACGCGGCGAATCAGGCCTTGGCGCAAGCCTCGACCACAGAGCAGACACAGCAGGCGACCCAGCAACGCCAAGACATCTTGAATCGAGTGCGATCGAACGCCATGGTCTCGCAAGCCTGGACAGATTGGGTACTCGTCTCGCCGACCGGCTACTCTTCTTCTTCCTTGGTGGGGTTGGCCCAACTCCAGGCTCTCCTGAACGTCGCACAGGGCCTATATCCCACAAGCCCGCATGTCCACGTCGCGCAACATGTGATTGCCACAAGACAGCCGCCGGCGCCGCCAAATCCGCCCGTTCCCCCTGCACCGGGAACGAGACAGCCGACCATGCCACGCCATCGGATCACGCCGGCGCCGGGATCGCCGACTGTTCCGAGAACATTGAACGAATTCACGTACAATACACCGACGGCACCACCGCACGTCGGCGATCAACCAGGCGTCATCCATCAGGTGCCGCCCTCAACGGGATCGAGAACGTTGACCGATGTCCGCCAGGTGAATCCCTTCTTACCGCCACCGAGCGTGACTCCACCCGTCTCGCAACAGACCCCGATTTCCGGCTCACGGTCGGCTCGCGCGCTTCAGCCGTTTTTACAGCCGCCGCAGGCAGCGGGACCAAGACGACTACCTCCGACGATGCATCAGACCCATCCGCTAACCCCGCATCAAGTACCACGCGTGCCCCACCAGATTGCGCCAAGGGGGTTTGGAAGTGGGGAGGGCGGTCGAGGAAGCAGAGGAGGGGATGGCGGTCATGGTGGGGGCGGAGTACGAGGGAGGTAGCGAGTGAGGAGCAGACCTAGTCAGTTGATTGTGGCGTTGATCGCCATAGGCTGTTCAGTCTTGCTGCCGCTGTATTCGTTTGCTGCGGATTCAGGCGATATTCGAACCCACGCGGAGCAATCCTTTGATCAACTCAAGCAGCACACCGAACACAAAGATTCCTCGAACACGCCATCCGGGTTGCGCCACCAGGTTGAAGATCGCAACAGCTATTCATCGGACCAGTACCTTGTCGGCATGGGTCATGGGGACATGGCGAAAGGCCCAATCATCTGCCAGCGGGTATCAGAACTCTCTGCACGAACCGACTTGGCCAAACAGATTCGTATTCTGGTCAAAGAGCACATGGTCGACCGAGTTCGCGAGCGGACAGGCCGCGAGGCGGAACAAGATATCGAACTCACCAGGGAAGAAATTGTTCAGGAGTATCTCCAAGGGGTGAAGATCGTCGATCGCCAGATCGACGAAGAAAAGAAAATCTGCAGCGCTACTGCCGTCATGCCGAAGAATCAGATCCAGCCGAAACAAGCTCCGGACGCACAAGACACCTCTCTGAAACCCTAACAACGAGTTATTTCGGCGGGGATACCTCTTCATTCACCTCTTTCAGCGTAAAGACGCTTTCGTCCTCGCAGTAATCGGCACAATTGCCTCTGAGCACTTTCGTCGCCAGCACTCCGTCCCTGCCGACGTACGTCCAGCCTTTCAGAAGATTGACTTCTTCAGCGCCGCGAGCTACGGCGTACATCGCATAAAAAAATGGATAGGGGAATTCCTTTCCCGGGACGCACTGGTATTCCACCATGGCCCAGTGTCGTACCGTTTCATTCGTCGGATGGATCAGGTAGTGCAACTCAATATCGGCGGAACCAGCCTGGTGACCCGTTGCATCGGTTTTCTCGGAGAGTTTGATGAACATTCCAGCCACATCCAGACGCGTCGTCCCATGGCCCATGACGAGATTCGAACAGGGGTCGTGGTTTGGAGGTGGACCGGTTTGATAGCCCAGCATGCCGCTCCCGCGATACCATGCCTCTTTTCCCTCGATAGGAGTTAAGACAATTTTCCCGGCGGCGAGCGACTCGACCGGCTCAGTGGGCTCAGTCGAGGCAATCCTCGATTTGAACTCCAACACATACGACGCATCCGCCACCTCCCATTCCCCGTCCCGTGCCTGGGCGACTCCCGCCCGCGAGACAGCGCCCACCCAGAATCCGCTGTGTTTCACACGAGTCGCAGGAGCCTTGTAGGTAAAGGTCGCGGGAGCGCCAGGCTGTGACTCTGCCTCCTTCGGCAACACAGTGCCATTTCGTTCCCTTGGCCTCTCCTTCGCCTCCTTGAACTTCGCGGGAACGACCGCCTGCTCCTCCTTGGTGCGAAGTTCAGTCTTTACCGCAACCGACTCGTTCGGCCCAAGCTTCTTCGTCTTGGTGGCTGGCTTGAAGGTAATTTCGACGCAGGTGTTCGGCTTGTTCCATTCGGTTTGGGCATCGAAATACGTAAGACCGGAAAAATACGCCACGAGGAGAGTAAGACTTGCGATGAGTTGAGCGTCCTTCGCCTCAGCCTCTCCTGCCGAAAAGTCCGATACCGTGATATTCTTGAACTCCTCGGGAAGCCCCATCATTCGCTGATCGATCGTGAATTGGCCTGTGCTTCCGTATGTGTGGGAGTAGGGAGGAAGCTCGGTGCCGATATGTTGAAGCGTCACCGTTGCGTCAAAGTCCACGTACTGAACCTTGGCGTCATCGCCGACCTTACCCTTGAGCTCGACTACAACTTTTCGTCGATAGAGCACCCCCCTGTGTACCGTCTGGTCCCGTTGTCGCCCGATACATCACCAAGAACCATTCAAATTTCCCCTCTACCATTCCCTCCGGATCGGGGCACCGCTTTGCCTTAGGAGCAATAACCATCTCGAAGTACTCTCGAATACCATTCGTGTGCGGCTTCTTACCGATCCGCGTCATCGTCTCAGTCGTCTTGTATCCCACCCACTCTGGAGGAGCTTCCTCCCTCTTCGAGCTCTTCTCCACATGATAGTCCTCCTGAGACGTGTCAGGCACGGTAGTCTGCGCCAAGAGGAGAGACTGGCTGGAGGACGCGTGAGTCAGAACGACGCGCGCTGGATGAAACCGGTCAGTGAGGCTACTGCTCTTGCGGGGCCTCACGGCAATCGGACAATCCACAGCCGCGGGACCGAGCGAATGTTTCAGGCCCTCCGCTAATTGCTCATCCATTCTGCGCGCGATATCGTCGGCCTCCGGACCCAAGGCCTTTTTCAACGCCGCACCCTCATTGCCTGCAAAGAGCTGTGCACTGCCCAGACCAGGCACTTGTCTTGACAGGGCTTCACAAGCGCTGGTGCCGCTTTTAAATAGTTGTAGCGAGTTTTGATCGAACGGTACCTTCTTCCCCGCACCCTTTTCTTTCGCACCCATCTCAAGCGAGTCGAGCTTGGATCGGAGCACATCCAACTCGGTCGGTTTGGCGACGATGGCCGGTGCGCTGGGTGGCGCGGCCGGTGTCGTGTATGTTTTCTTGGGATCGTATTCCGGCGGATTCGAGGACGGCAGATGCTTGTCGCCGCCACCGCCGCAACTAAGACTGAACGACATCGTGGCGACAACGATCAATAACCGCATACCCCTCTCGACCATCACAATTCGCAAGCCGCCTGTAACCGCTTATCGGCCCTGTTCATCTATTCCTTCCATGACTGTCACGCTGAGCCACTCCAGAAGCTTTGGGTTTCTGTCTGTGAACTCTCTCCTTTGTCCCGCTTATCGTCGGCAATTGAACGGACTTCAGAATCCCGTGGACATCAATGTATAACTCACTTGTGAACGTCCCCGCCGGTCCCCTGCAAGTCCATGATGCCTGTTCGTTCGAGGAGATAAATCCGACATGCATGTTCATGAACTCGCCCGTCGGGTCGACTCGAGTAGATACCTGCCAGTGCTCAGTTTGCGAGCCGGAGCCGGAACACGGATTTGCGGCAGGCCTCACATGGCGGACCACCATAGGGCGGACCACGTCGATTTCCGCTCTGAACCACCCTTCTCCCACTTGTTCAAGCGGGATCTCAAACTGCACGGTCCCATCAAATTGTGCATGCCCGCTCTTTGCATAACCAGATTGTGGATCATGCTGAATCCGATGTTCGATTCTCAGTCGAAGGCCCGAGTCTGCCGCTTCCCATTCCCCATCCTTGGCTTGCGCGACGCCTGATCGAGAGACAGCGGCCACCCAAAAGCCGCTGTGCTTCACCCTGCTCGCCGGAGCCTGGTAGGTGAACGTCGCAGGCGTCCCAGGCTGCGACTCTGCCTCCCTTGGAGAGACACGACCATTTCCCTCTCTTGGCCGCTCTTTCGCCTCCTTGAACTTTGCCGGAACGACAGTCGATCCCTCCTTGGTGCGCAGTTCCGTCTTTACCGCAACCGATTCGTTCGGCCCCAGTTTCTTCGCCTTGGTGGCCGGTGTGAAGGTGATCTGGACGCAGGTGTTCGGCTTGTGCCATTCGGTTTGGGCATCGAAATAGGCGAGACCTGAAAAATACGCTGCTATAAGAGCGATATTGGCCATGAGACTGGCGTCTTTCGCCTCGGCTTCTCCGGCAGAAAAGTCCGAGACCGTAATATTCCTAAATTCTTGAGGAATCCCCATCATCCGCTGATCGATCGTGAACTGACCTTGTATTCTGGCTGAGTGGGAATAGTACGGGAGCTCCATGCCGATATGTTGAATCATGACCCTGGCGTCAAAGTCCACATACTGAACCTTCGCATCATCGCCGACCTTGCCTTTGAGCTCGGTTACGACGTGTCGGCGATAGAGCACCCCCTGGGGTTCACCGTCCGGTCCGGTTGTCGCCCGGTACATCTCGATGGACCACTCGAATGTCCCGTCCACCATCCCTTCCGAATCAGGGCACCGCTTCGCCTTGGGCCCAATGATCATTTCGTACTGTTCTCGAATGCCTTCCGTGTGCGGCTTCTTGCCGATCCGCGTCATGGTCTCCCTCGACTTGTAGCCCACCCACCCTAGGGGCGCGTTTTCCCTAGTAGAATGCTTTTGCACGTCGTAGTCATCCGGCGGCGTGTCAGGCACGGTGGTCTGAGCGAAGAGAAGAGGCCGGCCAGAGGAAGCACGAGCCAGCACGAGGCGAGCCGGCTGAGAGAGGTCACTCTTCTTTTGTGACCGTACCGAGATCGGACAATCCGCTGCGCCGGGGTCGAGCGAATGCTTCAGGCCATCCGCCAATTGTTCATCCATTCGATGCGCGATATCGTCGGCGTCCGGGCCGAGGGCCTTCTTCAACGCCGCACCTTCGTTTCCCGAAAAAAGCTGCGCGCTGCCGAGTCCCTGGACCAATCTCGACAGGGCCTCGCAGGGGCTACGGACTCGCTTGAAGAGCTGGAGCAAGTTCGGATCGAACGGGACCTTTTTCCCATCGCTCTTTGTTTTCTGATTCGCTTCGAACGACTGGAGCTTGGAGCGGAGCAGTTCAAGATCGGTCGGTTTTGTCACCGTGGCCGACGCACTGGGTGGTGCGGCTGGAGGCGTATAGACTTTTTTCGGATCATACTCAGGCGGATTCGAGGACGGCAGGTGTTTATCCCCGCCGCCGCAACTCGCGATTAACAACACGACGCTCAGGAGAAGAACCAAGCGAGACGGCATCTGGTGGCTCCCAGACAGGGACAACCAACGGCCGGAATGGCCGCCATGCTAGCGAATGCCTTCGGTTTCTGCAACCGGTTGCGCGTGGGCTATAGAGTGCGGTAGATACCTCCTCCCATGCCGATCGAAAACAATTTTCAGCACGACGAACTCTCGCGAAAGAGTCCTGGCGAACGTCTGGCCACGGTCGAACTGACGCCAGGCGCGGATCCTGGGTCTCCAACCTGGCTCGATGCGATGGCCCAACATGGGACGAAACTGTCGCAGGCCAAGGTGCGGACCGTGGTGTTGCTGCATGGTTCGATCTGTGGGACCGATGTCTTTGGAGTGCAACGGCTGGACGAGCTGGGCGGACTCAAACGTGGATACTCACGAGGCGTGGCAGGACTCGATGCCTTGTTAGCACTGATGCGTGAAGGCAGTAACGGCATTCCACCGCTGCCTGGCGGGTTGAAGCCACCGCTCGCCAACGATGAGCCGACCAAGAAACTCCTCGACGATCAGCTCGGCGACGCAGGCAATTTCACAAATGCGGCAGTCGAACTGCTCCAGAAAGCCATCAATACGAATGTCGCGAAACCCATCGCCTGCCTGCGTATCCTGTGGTCGTCCGAACACCACCACCTCGGACGTGCGATGGCAGCAGTCCGATTGCTGGATGACTTACGAACTCTCTGCGAGAACCAGAAGTTGGCTACTGGAGATCGCATCCTTATCCAAGCGCATGGGCAGGCTGGGTTGATGCTCGCACTCACGTCCAATCTGCTCTGCCCCAGCTCCATCAGCGGGAGACTCAAACTATTCAGTCTCTTGTCGAGCTACGCCGAACAGAACAATCAGCCTGACCTGGCAGCCTCAATTAATCGTATTGCACCACTGCTCGGAACCGGCTCATTGTTGAATGGAGCGATGTTAGATGTCGTCACATTTGGCACGCCGGTTCGTTATGGATGGGATCCATCGGGTCTCGGCAAGCTGTTGCACATCGTGAACCATCGCAACATGCGGACCGACGGCAAGATCTGGCTCTCAAAGATGGAATTACCCCAGATCACGATGGAGATGCCGATCGCGTGGGGCGGAGATTATGTACAGGAGCTGGCCGTGGCCGGCAGCGATGCTGCACCGACAACCGAGCCGGCAAAAGCCGCAAACAAAGCTGTGTGGGAAATCGTCGAGCCGTTTGATGGATTCGAACGGTGGCTCGAATGCGCCCGCCGTGCCGTCCGCATACCGAGTGAGGGGCTGGGGATTCTCGCCGACTACAAAGACTCTACCGGGTCAACAAATGTGCGCGATCACTACTATGGCCACGCAGCCTACACTCGCCTGAACGCGATGCTGTTTAACACAACCACGATCGTTCGCGCCCTCTATTCATAGAGGACGGTACAGTCAAGTCCCTGCGAGTGCCTGGCGAATGTCCCGTTGACGCACGAATTTCGGCAGAGCGTGCCACTGGAATCTCACCTTTGCGAACCGCCCGCCGAATGGTATCTGTGTTCACGGCTATGAAGGCTGCGAGTTCTTTGATCGACAATTATGATGTTTTCATGCGCTCTCCTTAGTCCAAAGTCCTGATCACCCTACGCCGGATATTCCGTCTTGGGAATTAGGCAACTTGGGGGAGGGGGGGGTGAGGGCTGCTTAGGACAGTTGAGGACAAGCCGCCCCGATTGAGTGCTGGATCAGTCACCCGGTGAGGTAGCGGAGGAACATGGTTGTCTTGACTCGGAGCGTATGACGACATTATGATCGATCAGAAATTTGTAAGGAGCTCATCATGGCCATGACGACGATTTCACCGAAATTCCAAATTGTGATTCCCAAAGAAGTGCGGGAAAAGCTCCATCTTGTCCCAAGCCAGCGCTTGCAGATTGTTGAGAAGGGCGGAGTCATCACCCTGGTGCCAGAAGTCCCCCTAAAATCGCTTAAGGGAACGCTCAAGGGTATGTCCAAGACGGATCTTCGGGAGAAGAAGGACCGATTGTGAAGGTCTTGCTGGATTCCAGCGGCTGGATCGAATTCTTTACGGGCGGACCACTCGCCGAGCGGTATGCGCCCTATCTCACCTCTCGGCATCAGCTCATCACGCCGACCATCGTCTTGTATGAGGTCTACAAAAAGATCAAGCGGGAACGAGGGGAGGAGACGGCGTTATTGTTCGCGGGCCGACTCAGTGCGACCCAGGTGGTTCAACTGACAGAATCGATTGCACTCCTAGCCGCTGATGTGAGTTTGCGACACGGCTTAGCAATGGCCGATGCGATCGTGTACGCGACGGCAAAAGACCAGGAGGCTGAAGTCGTCACAGGCGACGCAGATCTGAAGGATTTGCCGGGAGTGGTCTATGTCAAGTAGGTGTCCGAGGCAGTCCCCTATTCCAGAGTCAACATAGACTCCCAACCCATTTAGATTCCCCAGGATACCCCGTCTATGGTTTCTGTAGGACAGACTCAACGTCCCTCACTGTCCAGCCCGGCTTTGCAGCCATCTCCTTATTGAGCCTCCCTTCCTTCGTCATGGTGCCGTTGGAGACCAGGAGATCCCTGATGGCTTTAACCGTTAAGGTCATCAGTCCGGGCATAGGCTTCTTCGAAATCCGCCGCTGTTTTCATGTCTGCAATAAAGTTGGTGTTCGTCTGCGCGGGCTGATGCCTTCGAATCCTCCTCTCTTTGCCGTGATTGAATAGTCGAATTCATAGGTGTTTGTGCTAACCCTTACCCATAACCTGCTCCGGATTTGGGTCTTGTGAGGTGGTCGTCAGCCAAGGGACCGTTTCCGCAGATAAAATCGTTTCCTGCACACATTGCAACGCCAGGGAAACCTGCCTACCAGTCGACGGAGCAAATCCCGCCCGCCATGCCGCATGGACCGGTGCCAGTTGACTGAAGAACAGTGGGGGCAACTCATCCCATTACTGCACTGGGCCACCGTCAAGGCTTCCTTTCCACCATCCCCCGTCGCCTCCCAAGTCACCAACCGGCTCTTCAAATCATCCCGATCCTTGGAAGAATACCATCAAGTTCTGCTGGTAGGGTCCCACCGTAAGAGCGTGTTCATGGCCTCATCTCCTTATCGTCATTGCCGTGACCGTTCGGGACGCTCATGGCCCCTGTCAGGATTGACCTAATGCGCTAACCAGTTGCCGTTCCGCGTTCAACCAGTCCTCCAAGGCCAGGCCTTCCTGCCTGCCCCGTTGCTCATACAATGCGTAGGCCTCCGCGCGTATGCGGTCGTGAGCCCAAGCACCCTTCGATGCCTGCTCAGCGGGGCCTGTTTTCTCACTGCCAGGATCAGTGTGAGACTTGCCGGCTGACATGGTCTTCGTCGCTCGATTTGAAACAGTTACCTTTTTCATCTGTACACACCTCCTCACGGTTCCCGTGTTAATTGTGATTCACTCAGCGAGGTTCTGCGTCGCCCCCATCACAAGAGCTCTATGACTGGAGACCCCTTGGTTCGTACTTCGATCAGGCCCTCTTGCGCTGGTGTGTCCAGCAGACGGGCGTGTGCAGGAACCTATGGCGTCGGAAGGGCGGAGACCGGGGAATCGGTCACGCTGGGAAGGATTAGGAAGCGCAATAGATAGGACAGTCAGCCTGGCTTCACACCGTACAACACCACTCTGGGCGCAATGAATGCGGGAGTCAAGCAGTCTAATGTGGGCCTGGGTAGTTCAACGATATTGGCACGTCGCAACGCGCGCTAGAATGGGCATGGCGCAGCGAAGAGAGAGATATCAGGTTATTCACCCCAAGTCCAAACAGGAGGCCAGAGGCAGCGCGAGGATCTACCCACAAGCCTTTCTTCGGCTCTCGTGCATCGGCTTCTAACCCTTCGTAGCATCAAGGAGGCAAAAAGGGAGATAGGCTCGGGAAACCCTTACCCACAACTTGCTCCGAATTTGGGTCTTGTGAGGTGGTCGTCAGCCAAGGGACCGTTTCCGCAGATAAAATCGTTTCCTGCACCCATTGCAACGCCATGGAAACATGCCTAACAGTCGACGGAGGAAATCCCGTCTGCCATGCCGCATGGACCGATGGCAGTTTACTGAAGAACAGTAGGGGCAACTGACATCGATCCCGATGGCCGAACCGGAGGGGATGCCAGCCTCGACATTCTCGACGAACACATATGGAACACGTTCCGTGAGCATCTAGTCCTCGAACCCGAGCCGATCGCCGCAGAGTTGGCGCAGCCGACGCTCGTTCTCCTGCGATAGAGACAGGAAGGCGAGACCCGCCCGGTCCCCTTCGACCCACTGTACCCGGCCCACATCACATGGCACGGCGGCGGGACCGACGCCCGGGTACACCATGAGCGTCAGGTATTGTCCAGGCTTGAGGGGTTTCGTGAGGCGGAGGCCACACCCCCGCGTTGTCATATCGATCATCTGCCCACTGGCGAGCCCTGTCTTATCCGCGACGATCATCCGGAAATCCACAACCGCTCGCACAGACCGCCGTGGTTCTCTCCAGAGTATCTGGGGTTCCTGTTCGGACAACTGGGGTACTGTTCCTTCCATGGCGAATTCCTCCTTCGCAGTGTGCATCCGATAAACGAATGGGGCAGCAACTCTCATGCCGAGAGGATCTTCCTCAGCAGGACTCATAAATTCGCGCGATTGTGAGAGGGGGCGATCTTTGGGGGCGGAAGGTGTGAATCTAAACTGATTCGGAGGAGAACGAAATGATACAGCCGTAACGCTAGGAGGCCGTCTTCACGTGGTCAACAGGCTTGGCCTTTCTCTGGGCAGTCGATCCCGCTGAGACGGATACGTTCAGGGTGTTGATTGTGCAGGACTTCGATAGTGTCGCCGTCGAGGGCTGAGACGACGGGGCCGGAGAAGTCGGCAAGCGCAGGCCCACTGGTTAGACAGAGCAAGAGGGCTGCGTGAACCAATATCAGCATACGAAAAATCCTGCCGCCCTGGCTAGCCGCTCGACTATGAATACAGGTCGACTTGTATCGACAGGAATTGCCCGGCCGCGCGTACGTCTCCGAATCCAAGGAACATGTATCTCTTGTCTCCCTTACCGCCGCTCGCAAAGCTTTTCACATACGCCACGATGCTGATGTCGCACCTCGCGTTCGCGGGCAGTTGCACATTGGGGTTGAATGTCACGGGCAACGCGAGATCGCTACCCTGATCGAACCGCCCCACTCGCTGCTCGTGACCGGACGGGGTTGTAAACGGCGTGTGCTGCAGATTGAAGTCAAGCGTTAGACTCTTCAGTGATTTCCCGCCAAACGGGCCGCTCACTGTGGAAAGAGGCGCGCCGGTGGTCTTGTTGACACATGACACACGCGGCAGCAGCGTGACTTCCACGTCCACCTCACCCGCTCCGGAAAATTGGGTCGGCACGAATGCAGTATTCGCGGATGAGGACAAGTTGTATTGATAGTCGATCAAGGTGTCGACGGAAATCACTGCATCGGCGGACGCATCGGCCTCTACAGTGACCGTGGGTCCAACCAACACCTGCACCTGATTGCCCGTCGACACCGCAACTATTTGAAATGCCCCTGTTTCCGGACTGAATGCTCCGAACCCACTCGCGCCAGGGGCGACGCTTTGTCCTTCTTTCGGTGTGTAGTACTAGACGGAGAAGTAGTCCTCGTTATAGCCCTTGTGCCCGCTTCCCGAGGGAACAGACCGTCTGGGGTGAAACGTATACATCCTGGGCAGACGAAATTTCCCCTCATGAGGTCCACATACTCCCTGACCGATTTCCCGTCTGCTTCGTCATGCAGCGTCGAGCTATCCAGCAATTTCACGAGGTCGGCATAGATGCGATCTAGACGCGCGGGATGTTGATACGCGAGCGAATCCTCCCACTGCTTTCTCGCTTCTCGCGTAATCCTCGCAGGATCGTGCGCACGCTCGATATCCAGAATATTGTCACTCCTCTCGCTCCGGCTGGCAGCACTTTTCGATTTTGATCGCGCCGCCGATCGCTTCTGCTCTTTCATCATGACCTCCCCCTCGCGAATAGCCTGCTTGTCCAGAGATCACTTGCCATCGATGGTAAATACCAGCATTACGCGGGCGAAGCCGCCGCTCCAGGAACCATAGAAGAATTCAAGAACACCATGCCATTTGCAATCGTGGCGCCATATTCCCTGCGCCGCAGGCGAGAGCATGAAGTCAGTTGCGACAGAGACCGTGATCCGAGCACCGATCTCCCTCTTGACTCCGCGTCCATGACTCGCAACTTCGTGTGGAATATTCGGGTGCCCTCTAGCATCTCACCACTCGCGGCAACGACCAGCACACGATCCTTCATACCGAGACCGACCTGACTGATCTATTGACACGGCTTGGGCAGCAGATTCTGCCTCAGCGATGGCGTAGTGCAAAGTCACGCTATGACCCCACTCGTTGCCTCTGCTTCAATTCTACTCGCTGTCCGTCGGTTCGGAGTTGCCCAAATAGTGTGGGCTACAGAAAGCCGATAGTTCCGGACGTCAGCGACGCTAAAAGAATTGCCATTTTCGAGGCGTTTATTGTCTCCGCGTTTCCGGCAAAAGCGAGATGGGCAATGAAAATAGACCTGGCTTCGCGTTTGGGCATTGTTTGCTCATGGGATGCTCTCAACGGATTCCTGTGCTAGTCGCTTCACGTGATATTGGAGCCGACCATGGGCGTGCGGCTCGATGGAAAGATTCTCCACGGCAAACTCCTGCCCCCTCGACCACCACACGACCGCTTCAGGGACTCGATGCATTGCTCATTCGGGAGCGTAAAGAAAGACTCTAGATTGTGCCTCTGCCTTGGACTGGCCTCGCATTGTAGGGTAACAAAGCAGTGCCCGGGGAAGCGACGGAAGGGGCGAATCGAGAAGGCCATAAGGGCCTCGCAGGAAGGCCTATTTTAGGAGAGCAAAGAATCAAACCGCAAGGCGTGGTGGGAAGGTCAGGGTTTCCTTTTTATGGGAGCGAGGACGTGCATTCCGTAAGATAGAACGGAAATATCCTAAACGGCAACAGGCATTGCGGACTGATGAAGCTCCTCCGCAGCAGCCTACTCCGCCGAAGTAGTCACTTCAGCTACGATGGCCGGAAGCTACGGGGTATTCGGCGAAGGAGAATAAACAGAACAGGTTGGATGCGCGCACCGGGCAGACTCCAAGGAATACCATGTTGGAAATTCTGACGTGTGGGAATCAGGAACAGGCAAACCGCGGGGGATAGTGTTTTGCACTCTCTCTAGTATAAGGTATTTCCTCTGATCCTCTGGCTAAGGAAGAACCTGGATGTTTCGATATCGCGTACCGATAATGGTTATATTGATCGCACTGTCCTATGGCTGTGGTCCACTGGATATACAGGATACAGAGGAAAGAACCGTTGAGCAGTCTCATGGAACAGGGGAGGTGAAGGAACCTAAAGCCGTCGTGCGCCGTCCCAACATTCAGAGCCATAATGCAAGATTTTATCATGAGAGCCAAGGGTCCCGAGTTTCTATCCGATATAAGAATACAGGTCTGAGTTCGGCCTATCGTGTACGAACCGATCTTGCAGTTTTTCTGGATGGGAACAGCGTGCCGTTAGAGAAAGATAACTTTATCGTGTCAACACTTGCTCCGAACAGAGGCCTAGAATTGCGAGGCACCCTTCCAGATACATTCTTTGACGGAGTGATGAATGGCAAGGCGACTTTAGTCATAGAATTTACGGTTCGATATCAGAATGAACAAAGCCAAGAATTTGAGGCTTTTTCAGCCTGGCAATTCAGTCGGAGCACGATGGAGCTCTTCCTCTTAGAGGAGCGAGCAAATTAGTTCGTCATTTCGCTCCACACATCCCTCCCAGGATTATCAACTCTCAATTCTCCAACCACGCCTGTAGGGATTCTGAGAACTTCTAGAATCGAACGCGCTGCCTGCCCCAAATGGATTGCTCAGAGAGAGTCATGGCGCGAGCGAGCGGCCATGGCGTCCCGACCCCAACTCTTTCTGGTCGGTGCTCATTTCCCTTTCGGCTTCCACTCCTGCGCCAGCCTTTGCGCTTCGGCGATCTGGACAGGGGTCATCTGATTGGCGAGCAAATCACGAAGTTGGGGCGCTGGTTTATCGCCGTTTGTTGCCGCCAGGCTGTACCACTTATAAGCCTGGACAAAATTCTTCGGCACACCCTGGCCCTCATCGTACATGATGGCAATTTTCGTTTGAGCGAGCGCCTCTCCTTGGTCTGCGGCCAAACGGAACCATCGCAAGGCCTGCTGATAGTCTTTCTGGACTCCCTCTCCGTTGAAATACAACGTCCCCAGGTTGAACTGCGCTTTGGCTTGTCCCTGCGCCGCCGCTTTTGCATACCACTGCCGTGCTTGGACATCGTCCTGCGGCACGCCTCGGCCTTTGCGATACAGCACTCCGAGGTTGTACTGCGCGAGGGCATCTCCCTGCTCGGCGAGCGGGCGCCACTCACGCAAAGCTGTGGCGTAATCTCCACGGTTATTGGCATCCATGCCGGCCTGAAAGTCGGCCCATGCCGGCACGACGAGACAGACGATCGACAGCACAAGGGCGACGGGGAATCGGAGCGTGATCGACGGAAGGGAACGAATCCAAAAGGGCATAGGAGCCTCGCAAGGAGGCGTATTGTAGAAGGGAAGCGAAGGACGGCGCAAGGGCCGAAGGTGGGGACTTTATCCTACGGAGGGAAAATCTATCCCATGCCAGGGAGAAGCCAGCCATACGAATTGGCAGACCTAGCAGGCTGTCGAAAAACTCGGTTTATGCACAAACCGCCGAATGAATCTTCCCTGCGGTGCCGATGTCAAAATCGTCTCAGGATGCTCAAAAAGGCTCGATTTCTCACCCGCCCAACCCTGGCCACTACTTCACCCGCCCACCCTGAGTCTGCCAAGACAGCCTCTTTGCCCATGACGCGCCTTGTCCCAAGCAAGGCCGCAGCGAGTGACCCCAATATGATCCTTCCAAGCTTGCTCGTGTATATTGTCCCTGGGATGGCCCGGATGAGTCCCCCACTGCGCGCAACGTTTTCACCCGCCCACCCACTGGCACGCCGAGACGTGCCATGAGCCCAGGCGAGGGTCTTCCGATTTTCCCCACTTCGCCCTCAGGGGAACAGCCAGACTGTCCTTCCCTGCGCGCATCGGACGAGCACTGTTTTATCGTGCGCGTTCTGCGAGCAAGAAGGATGTCTGGCTGCTCCCTTCCTTCCTTCTGAGGCCGCGCGTTGCGCGAGCGCAGGGGACTCACCGGGCCATCCCTCCCCTGCTGGCGGACTTTTTCAGCATCATGCTAGGGAGAAGGGGATACGACCACGCTACTGACGCCAGGAGCAGTCGTTGGGTAGAAGCTCTCCAGAGTGATGATAAGGACTTCCTCCCCATTGCTCCCAAAGCCAATTAACTCATCTTCGTGAGGTGTTCTCTCGAATCTATGCTCCCACTTCAAGCCATCCGAATCGATATACGTGCTGACTGTGCCGTAGAAGTCCTCCACTCCTTCCCCTTTACGCTGGTTCACCATCTTCCATGTTTTGTGGATAACCGGGTGCCTGCTCGCGCCCTCTTTGAGGGTAACCAGCACATATGAACCGGCAATAGTTACCATAAATTTTCGTGGATCTATCTGGACCGCAACAGTCTGGCGTATGCCGGAACTGTAGTCCGCTATGACAACGGCTTTCCTACTCGTACCAGTGACGGTGCCGATAGTGGTCTTAAGGAATCCAGGGGGGTGAATCCTGCCGAAATGAGGGTGCTCGATTGTGAGGAGTTCCGCTGCACTCGAAATGTGAGCGAGATCCATGGGGGGCATTCTACAGCAACGAACGGCCTCCTGTCTTCAGGGGCCTCGCGGGGAGAAATCCTGAAGCCTAGCAGGTTGTCGACAAACTGCTAGGCTTTGCCATGCGCTTCCTTATAAGCTCTGAGGAGAGCATTGATCCGAGTTTGATATCCACAGGGGTGTTCGCCATCAATCGGAATGTGTGATTACAAGACCCCTACTGTGTTCCCGTGCCTCCGTCGATAGTTGATTGTCGCTGCGCATCACTTCTTGCCGCACGCAAGTTTCCACAGATCGTAGTCAAGACTACCCGGTGAAATTCGTAGCCGCCTACTTTTGCCTGAGCTGCGATCAAGCAATTGACCATTTCCCATATTGCCCGAAAAATACAGGACCGCATGCCCCTCAAAGCGCTGTTCGGCACAGTCATATTCCATTTGCGCCTGTGCCGACAAATAGGAGATGTCCGCCTTGGTTTGTTTGCTCTTGAAGTCGAACAGGACCAGCATCTTCACCAAGTCCCCTTCGTGGCGCATGGTGGATGGATCCGCGTATACCGTCGTTCCTGACTCGCTTGAACCAAGCGACATCCACTCCGCATACGCAGGCCCACTACTCAGCATCAGGAGTGTGATGAGGAGTGTTCGTGTCATATAAATCCATCGGTAAGTCATGCCTCGTACTTTTTAGCGGCTTCCACTCCCGCACCCGCTGTTGCGCTTCGGTAATCTGGGCAGAGGTCATCTTTTTGGCTAAATCATCACGGAGACCGGCGTCCATTTATATCGCCCCTGAATCCACCCCACCACGATCTATGCCCGGTTAGATATCGATATTTTTGACAGAGGCCTTCAGAGAAACGCAGACCGGTTTCCCCTCATCTGATCAACAAGAAGCCTGGAGCCTAGTGTCAAACCTTTACTTTTGACATTAGCTGCGTTTCGATCTCCGCCATAGCGCGGCGCAGCTCAGCATCGTGCTCCAGCTTTTCCCGTAGCCGCTTGCGCTCCCGACTCACCGCCGTGTAGTCCAATCCGCCAATCACCCGCCCGATCTCCACCTGCCCAATCCCGCCATTGCGATAAATCAACTCCAGCGCCACTGCCCTCTCGTCTCGTAACCCCGTCCGTTTCCCGATTAGCCGCTTCTCCTCCACGCCAAAAAACCGCGCCACTGCTTGGATCACCCCAGCTGGCGCTTTAGCCTGTAGTCGCCGCACTCCCGGTTGTTCTCGCTTGCTCCGGTTTTCCTCCAGCTCGTCCTTGATCCGCTCGATAAATTTCTCCTTACCCAATACCACTTGTCCCTCCACGCTGTCCCACGGTGTGGCGTAGCCGCTGTGGAGCCCGTCGAGAATAAACTCCCGATATCTCTTGCGGCTGTGGCCGATCTGTTCAAGCACGCTGTCGTACCGAACAAAGCTCTGCTTGCTCTTGCTGTCCCAGTATTCCGTAAGACTGCTCCACCGGTAGCGCTCCAACAAGCGTATCCGCTCCGCCACCGGCCGCTTGCGTTGTGAGCGTAACCGGACCGGATTTAAGTGCACATAGCGGCTGAGATCGAGTAAGTAGCTGTCTTGATCCACCAGGATGGCTTTGTATCGTCCTTGGTATAAGTGGCCGACCCGGCGATGGCGACGGTTAAAACTGAACGTGTAGCTAATATTAAAATGGCGCATAAACTCGGCGAGATTGCTCCGCAATGTCCGCACCATCAGATGAAAATGATTGTCCATCAGCACGTAGGCATGAAGCTCGACCTGGTAGATGGCAAGCGAACTTTTCAGCTTGCCCAAAAAGGCCTGCCGATCCGTGTCATCGCGGTAGATCGCTTTGCGTTCGTTGCCTCGGCAAGTGACGTGGTAGTAACTACCGGCAATCTGTATTCTTAAGGCTCGCGCCATGGCGGGGTTCTACCGATAATCAGGACTGAGTGTCAAGAGTAAAGATTTGACCCCTTCTTTCTGCCCCTTTCTGACCCCCTTAGCACGTCGTGTTTAGCATGCTATGCCGAGGCCCATGCGTTAAATATTCTTCGGAGAGATAATTCACCAAGCGAGATGGTGAAATTCGTTTTGTGAAGGTTATTCTTCCCGGCAGTTTCTAAATTAGTTCTTTTTGAACACTCATGAAGACTAGGAGGAAATCCCTGAAAAATCGATGTCTAAGAAACCTGCACAGAAGGAGGATTTCGGACAGAGTAAGGATGGATGCAGGTCACATCTCTGTATCCAGACCGGAGTTCTAACAAGCCGCAGGTCATTCACGTTTGCACCTATGGTCGGCCCGATGGATTTCCAGCAGAGCCATATATCCCTTCTTTAGTAGGGTTGACGCATCGCGTTAAGGGGCTTCAATATGTCTATATGCCACTTTGCCGCGGTCGACACAGGCGCCTTCGGTTGGAAGGGACGCCGCCAGGGTTGGTTCCGCTGAAAAATCGAAGAGTTCCTGCGCGAAGGAGATTCCTCTGTAATTTAGTACGAGGTCCGGAATTGAATTCACCTCGAAGTGATAACATCCTCAACCACAAACAGCATCGTTACGTGTCAAGCCCCTCGCAGACTGATCCCCCCTCTTTGCTCGGCTAGATTCTACTAATTGCACGCAGTCTTTTCAGGGCGTTGCGCCTAGGAATCGAAATGGCCGGCGTCTACCTTCGTATAAGGCTTACAAGGGCATCCTGCCGGAGGGAACATGCTATGAATAAACCGAGCGGTCAACTATTACGCGTCAGCCATGTGATGCAGGGCGCACAGGAGCGAAGAGATAGCAAGCGTGCGCCCTGCAGGCGAGTTTGCCTCTTCAAACTGACGAAGTTTGTGGACAAGAGCACTGTGAAGCTGACAAAGGGATCCGGGCACGCGATCAATAAGAGCGTCAGGGGCATGCTGCTCTTGCTTCCTGTGCCATTGCACAGACGGCAAGTGGTCGAAATTCAGGTGCCCGCAGAGGCGAGGGAAATGCCGGGCACCAAATTGGTCGAAGTGTGTTGGGCGCGGCCCATTTCGGTAAGCGACCGAGTCAAGATGTACTTGGCGGGCACTCGTTTTTTCTTTGAACTTCCTGCTCCTCGTCAGTTGCCACAGGCTCGCTAGGAGGTTGCGGGGCCAAACAATTGGCGCCTTATGCGGAACCAGATCATGCATTGTTAGAAATCCGGAAACGAGGATGATGCCCGACTTCATTCAAGATCGCTGGCATACTCCAGTCTCTGACGCACAAAGCCTGGCCATGGTCTCTCTCCTCGACCAGAATGGTCTTCACATTACGATCGAGGACCTACAGGATCCTGCGCGGCGCCGGTTCAAGTTCGTCTTCCGACGGGTCGCCGCGTATCGCAACATCCTTGAGGACTATCGAATGTTGCGAACCGTCGCTGCCACATGGCGCTGCGTGGACTGTAACCGTATGCAATTCTCCGTGGCTCGCTGGGTTGCGGGCTGAGGAGCCGCTTCTCGACGTGCATTCTGCGGGCTGCCACCACTATGTGATCGTTACCGAAGACGACGTAATCGATATCCTGTGTCCGGAACCACCGGAGATCGTGGAGGTCGCGCCAGCGAAGGCGGACGAAAATCCACCTGGCAAGTCACGAATACTCTACCATTCCTATGACGAGGAGCAGATAGAGCAGATCGTGGAAGACATCACCAAGCGGAAGCCGGATATCTAACAAGCAGCGCGTTAATCTGACGGATTCGCGGACATGCGGGCCGCGGCCTATGTGCGGCGGCAGGGGGTGGGAGTAACATGCATTTCTCTCGGTCGTGTGCTGTGGCTTAATGAAAAATGTCTAACGCTTGTGCTTATCGAATAATGGTGTGCCGATGAAAACATTCGTGGTGGTGGCAGTAGTAATCCTCGGTGGTGCTCTTGCTGCTTATTATTACTGGCAGCAGACCCAGCCTGAACCTGACGCAGTCGAAGTCACAGCGCTGCCGCCGACGATTGCACCACCTAAGCCGATGGTGCGCCAAGTGGTGAAAGTTCCCGAGGCAAAGTTTCCGCTCCCACAGCTGGGTGAGAGCGATAGTTTTATGCTTGAAGCCTTGGCCAGTTTGATGGGCAAAGAATCATTGATGAAGATCTTCCGCGTTGAACAACTCGTACACAATATCGTAGCCACTATTGATAATCTGCCGAGCCAGGGCTTGCCAGTGAACACGATGCCGGTCACCCCGGTGCCGGGCAACCTTGTTGTTTCGGTGGTGGATGGGGAAATGAGCATTAGCCCAAAAAACACCGAGCGCTATATGCCGTATGTGCGTCTTGCCGGAGTGATGAACACCGAGAAATTAGTGGCGCTTTATCTTCGCCTCTATCCGCTGTTTCAGCAGTCTTACGAGGAGCTTGGCTACGCGAATAAATATTTCAATGATCGTTTGATCGAGGTCATCGACAATCTGTTGGCCGCACCGGATATCAAAGAACCCGTGAAGCTTGTTCAGCCCAAAATAGTCTACGTCTATGCTGATCCTGATCTTGAAGGACGCTCCATAGGCCAGAGGATTCTCATGCGGATAGGGAGCGAGAACGAGGCGAAAGTCAAAACCAAGCTGCAAGAAATCAGACAAGAGCTGTTTCTGCATATGCATGAAGAAGAAGTAAAAACTGCAAACTAAAATGAATCCGACTCGCGTCCACTGGGGGGCCAAAAATACAGATCGGAGAGCCAATTGTGCATTTTGTGTTCAACTCCAACTCACTCCACCTCATTTCAGCCTACTCCAGCCAAAGTTCAGGTTTTAGCCAATCCTTGGCTGGAGTAGGCGTGAGTGAGTTTGAGTAGGCTGGAGGAGGGTGCTGGAAACGCTTTCCTAAACCGCTGCTCGACGCCTCGATGTTTCCCCTTTCAAATGGGTTGCTTGTTTTAGTCGCGTTGTTTTTCATGTGAAGTAAGTCTTTTAGCTCGGCGTAAAATAGGGCGAAATCGAGATCGTGTTAAAACACGGGATCAAGCCTCGCCTCCTTTCTATTGAACATGAATTCTATGACTCCACCGCCCAGGAATGGAAATCGGACAGGGTCCGGCTCCTTCATTCCCGAGCATGCGAACAGCAAATGATCAGGCGAAGACCAAACCTCTGCTGAGCTGGAAACTATTGACATGATGTCGTGACCTGTCAATGGGACAATCATAGAAGATGCTAATCAAAAATTTACGGCCTATTTCAATTCCACTGATGTATAAAACAAATGAAAGTTCTTTGTTTCACGACGGGAGCGTCATAGCGGCCTCCCTACAAAGTGAGAAGGCTCGGGAGACCCGTGGTGCAGGCTCGTTCAAATTGGACTATACCCGGTTACTGTGCGCTGATCTTTCTCGCCTCCTTTGCTGTCTACTTCTGTCCGGAAGACGCGCTCGCCGTTCGCCCCTTCGTCACGGATGATGCCCGGATCATCTATATAGGCCAAGTTGTGACTGAATCGTATGGCGGCATGACGATGGCACGGGAGGCAAACCGGCTTTCGAGGCGCGCACATTGGAAGGCCTAGGTATCACCGACCGCTTCGAACTGACGGCAGGTGAATTCGGTTTCACCTATCAGGACAATCAAGCCCGCCCGCGACTTGCTGATTCAGCCGAAGTACGTTTTGCACAGTTCCCTCGGCGCGATTCCCTCTATCTCCATTGCCGCGGTCACGTTGTTTCCCCTCAGCGGCAATCGCCAGCATTGGGATGGTTACGCCATGGCTCATATCAGCTGGTTTCTGTTTACACCGGATCCCGACACTGACCCCTGTGACAATAATCTGGCCATTCATCTCAATCTCGGCGCGAAATCACGATATGATGCAGGTCCGACGACGTACCAGAGCAAACTGTATTGGGCTGCGGGTTTTGAGGTGATAACGCCTGTTTCACGCGAGGTACGGTTTTTGGGGGAAATATTCAACGGTGATCCGTTTTCCTTTGAGGAAGAATTTCCCGCCTATCAAACCGGCTTTCGCTGGTACAAGAATCCCATGGTCCAGATAGACCTGGTCTTACGCGGCATACGGCACGGCTCACTTGAAACACAAGCCCCGACTGGCGCGGAGTTTGCTCCCGGCTGGAACTATACGATGCAGGTAGGTCTACGCATGTTATTCGACGTCTTCAGATAATCACATTGAATTGCGAAACGGAGGACATACAAAAACCTGTCATCATAGTTAGGAGGTCACCCCACCGCGCAGTGCTGAAATTGTGCCGGTAGACGGATTGAACGCCGAGAAACAATAGAAACCTTCGAAGGGATAGAAACGTGGTTTGCCTGCGGAAAGCGATGACTCCAAAGACTTTATTGGGAGACCAGACCTTTGATCATCAACTTACGCAATTGAGAAATATGGGGTGAGTGACGGGTTTCGAACCCGCGACCTCCGGATCCACAATCCGGCGCTCTAACCAACTGAGCTACACCCACCATACGGAGAAGACACTCGACACAGATTCTGTGGAAGAGGAGATCTTAACAAAGACAGAAGAAGCCCCGCAACCAGGCATGACGTCAGAGCGTCAATTGTGAAGAGACTTCTGCTCAGCCCTGATTTCCATTGACGGCACACGACGATTATCGATGGTCAGCGTCTGGCATCGAAGGCCGCCTGCATTTCCGTAAGAACAGCGGCGGCGGCGGCGGCGGGATCTGACGCATCTCTGATGGGTCGGCCGACCACCAAATAGTCGGCCCCTGCCGAAATTGCCTGGGTCGGCGTGGTCGCCCTATGATGATCATCGACCCCTTTGCCTGCAGGGCGCACACCGGGCGTGACGATCAGAAATCGCGGACCGACCTTGGGGCGAAGAATCGCCGGCTCTTCGCCAGAGGCCACCACCCCATCACAGCCCACCTCAGACGCCAAGAGGGCGCGCGCAGTGACCAAGTCCTGGACGCTCCGTTGAATGCCCATGTCGCGGAGATCATGGGTGTCAAAGTTGGTCAACACCGTCACCGCCAACAATTTCAGCGTGGACGTTCCACGACCTTGAACGGCTGCGGCCAATGCCTTCCGGTTTGCATGCACCGTGAGGAATTCCACGCCCATCGTCGCAACCCGCGCAGTGGCCCGACGAACCGTCTCCTCGATATCGAGGAACTTGAGGTCCAGAAACACTCGTTTGCCTCGCGTAATCAGCCGTTGGACTATTTCAGGTCCGGCGGCAGTGTACAGTTCGAGTCCCACCTTCACAAACACGACCTGATCCTGCACACGATCGAGAAGCCGGTAGGCTTCCTCGCTTGAGGGCACATCGAGGGCCAAGATTAGACGGTCACGGGCAATGATAGTTGACACAGGTTTGTCCTTTTCAAGAATGGCTCACCTTGACGCTTCAGAGAACCGTGTGGTACAAGTGCCTTCCTTACTAGAGGAGTCTACTATGCCGATTGTCCATAAATCGACTATTCGCCGAGCCCGCCAAGCTGTGAAGCGGCATGCCCGTAACCATGCGACGCTGGGCGCCCTCAAGAGCCTCGTCAAGAAAGTTCAAACGGCTGTGACCGAGAAGAAGGTCGAGGATGCCAAGGCATCCCTGCGCCAAGCTACGTCGGCCCTCGGTAAGGCCGTGACGAAAGGTATCATGAAACCGAATACGGCTTCGCGCCGGATTGCTCGACTCACCCATCGTGTCAACTCCTTGTCTTCTTCCCCCTCGTAATCGTTCGCACGTTTGAGATGGTTCTCGCCCTCACCGGTTGCGGCGCCTCGGTGCCACGGCTCGGCGAGGGTAGGGGGATATTCGGCTCCGCACGATCACATAACCGCAACAATGCGTTTTCCAGAACTCGCGCAGGACGTCCACCACTTCCACCCTTCAATTTTGCATCGGCCTCCAAGAATAACCGAAGCGCCTCATGCAGATGGGCGTCAGGAAACTGATCGAGAAACGCTCGCACTTTGTAGGGGTCCATACGCAACGTCCGAGCCGCCTCCCCCTCACGCCCCCCTTGCCGTACGACTTCCTTGACCTTCCACAGTCTCCGGTATTGCCAAGCCAGTGAGCCAAGGATTCTCAATGGAGCCTCCCCCGCTTCCAGATTCCTGGTCAGGATCGCCAATACCCGCCCTCGGTTTTTCGCACCGATCGCCAACGTCAAATCAAACACTGAGGCACCGGGCTCCGTTCCGCGCAGGGTCGCGACGTCGGCGGCATTGACAACCTGATTGGGCGAGACATACGCAGCCAGCTTTTCCAGTTCACGCCGTACCGAATAGAGCGAGCCACCACAGGCCTCTTTGAGCAAATCAATGGCTTCGTCGTTGAGCCGGATCCCGACCCGTTCAGCGTCCTGTTTGAGCCAAGGAAGCCACTGCGCCTCTCTGAAAGGAGAGCAATCGACCGTCACCGCGGCCTTCGTGAGGGCCTGGGTGAACTTGAGTCTTCCGTCAAGTTTCGAAGCGACAAAGATCACTGCCGTGGAGTCATTCGGCTCCTTCAGATAGGGAAGGAGCGCGTCACACTCCCTGGCCGGAAGTTTATCGGCCGCTTTCACCACCACCACTCGCCGAGCTGCGAATACCGCTACTTCCGAGGCACAGGTGACAATCTCCGCCCCGCTCACATCGTCACCATAAAACAGATCGCAATTGAAGTCGCTCTCGCCTTCCCCCAACAACACGCTCTTCAGCGCACCTAGAGCCATATCGCGCAGCAAATCTTCCTCGCCGACCACCGCATACAGCGGCGCGACCGCTCCTTGCGCAAGCTGTGCATTGAGTTGAGCGTGAGAAATGGTTGAGGCCATAGGGATAGTCGAGTTATTTGATGTCGGTATCCGTGTTGACCGACGCTGGACGTGCAGCCGGCTTTGTCAGCTGTCCCGATTCCAATTGAAGGAGAAAGCGGGAGGCCAAGTCCTCGGCGATGAAACGGCCTGCTTGTTCTAACGCCCGGTTCTGTAAGACTCGGTTGAAATTTAGATCGGTCGTCACGAAGAACTCCGAGGCGCCCTTCGCCGTCTGCGCCCACACGACACGTTTCGTCCTGGTCTCCTCAACTTTGACGAGGACCACGACTTCCACACGGCTTTCGAGCGTGGTGGTCCGGGTGAAACTGAGCGTCGGAAGAATCACCGAGAGGATTTGCCCGGACAGCACAAGATCGGCCGCCTCAGACTCCGCAACGATCTGCGCCCCACTACCGGAGGAAAATTCATGACGCAGATAGTTGGTATAGCGTGCTTCCAAATTCGGCTCAAAACTTTTGTTTTCCAACGTCCGGACGACCAACCGCTGTGGCGGTGACGCAGATGAAGAGGCCGCAGCCGCTCCCCCAATCGTGGGCCCAGGTCCCTCTACACGGAATTGATAACCGCAGCCGGCGAGAGCTGCAAGCAACGCGAGACTGACGGGAAAAGCGAGACGTGCGGGACAGGCAAAAGCCAGCCGGGCTTTCCACCCTTCCTTCATGTCACACCCTTCTCGCCTTTCGCGCATGTCCTGCCCTTCTCGCCCGTTCCGCCCGCTCGCTATATTACAAAGTTCATCAGCTTTTTTTCGACATACACAATCTTTTTCGGCTCTTTGCCCTGCAGCCACTCTGAAATCTGCGCGCGAGCCAGTTCTTCGACCTGCTCGCGAGTGGCGTCGGTTCCCACGTCGAGTTTGGTCCTCAACCTTCCATTCACCTGGATCGGAATAGTCAACCGATCGCTGACTGTCAGCCCCGGGTCAAAGATCGGCCAAGGCTCCTGAGAGACGCTCGGATGGTGGCCGAGGACTTCCCATAATTCTTCTGCCAGATGGGGCGCAAAAGGCGCCAGAAGAAGCACAAATGGCTCAAGCAAGGCCCGGGAACGCTGCTCGGCCTTCGTCATCTCGTTGGTAAATACCATCATCTGAGAGATCGCGGTATTGAACCGCAATCCTTCGATATCCTCGGTCACCTTCTTGATCGTCTGATGGAGCAACCGCTGGTGTTCGAGAGTCGGAACAGTGTCTCCCACGAGACTCAACAAACGTCCCTCTTCATCCACCATGAGCCTCCAGGCCCGTTCGAGAAACCGCGTGACCCCTTCTACTCCCCTCGTATTCCAAGGCTTCACCGCCTCCAGCGGACCCATGAACATTTCATAGAGCCGCACCGCATCGGCTCCGAACTGATCCATGATCTCGTCGGGATTCACGACGTTGCCGCGGGATTTCGACATCTTCTGGTTGTCTTCTCCCAGCACAATCCCTTGATGCACCAGTTTCCTGAACGGCTCCGGCGTACTGACCACTCCAATGTCGTACAGCACCTTGTGCCAAAACCGCGCATAGAGCAAATGCAGCACAGCATGTTCGCTGCCGCCGATATAGAGATCCACCGGCATCCAATAACGCTCCTGTTCCGGATCGACGAGCTGGACCTGATTCTTCGGATCGATAAATCGCAGGTAATACCAGCAGGAACCGGCCCACTGAGGCATCGTGTTGGTTTCACGGCGTGCCGGCGCCCCACTGATCGGGTCGGTGGTCGTCAGCCAGTCGGTTAAATTTGCGAGTGGGCTTTCGCCGCTCCCGGACGGTTTGAAATTGCTGGTCTCCGGCAACAGTACCGGCAGCTGCTCTTCCGGAAGCGGAAGGGCCTTGCCATCGACCCATACAATCGGAAAGGGCTCGCCCCAATACCGCTGACGGGCAAACAGCCAATCCCGCAGCTTATAGTTCACCGCCTTGCGCCCCTTACCCTGCGATTCTAACCAGGCGGTGATTTTCGGAATGGCGTCATCGGGAGTCAACCCATCGATGGTAAAGCTTCTGTCCGGCGTCGTCGAATTGACGACGGTTCCCGCGTCGGTCGCGACGAAGGCCTCTTGTTCAACCTGGCCACCCGCGATCACTTCGCGGATCGGTAAGGTATAGGTCTTCGCAAAGGTCCAGTCACGTTCATCGTGCGCCGGCACAGCCATAATGGCCCCGGTCCCGTAACCCATCAACACGTAGTCGGCAATCCAAATGGGCAGCGGTTCCTTGTTCACCGGATTCACCGCATAGCCGCCGGTGAAAACCCCGGTCTTTTCCTTTTCAAGTTCCTGCCGTTGGAGATCGCTTTTTCTGGCAGCTGCTTCGCGATAGGCAGTGACCTCGGTGCGGCGGTCGGCGGTCGTGACAACCGACACTAACGGATGCTCCGGGGCCAGCACCATATAGGTCGCGCCGAATAAGGTGTCGGGCCTCGTCGTAAAGATCCGAACCGTACCAGGAGCGCCGGCCAAATCGAACTCGACGTCCGCCCCGATCGATCGGCCGACCCAATTCTTCTGCATCTCCAATGTGCTGGCCGGCCATTCAACCAACTTCAAATCTTCGAGCAGCCGATCGGCATAGGCCGTGATCTTCAACACCCATTGGCGCATCGGCTTGCGCACCACATCGAACCCGCCGACTTCACTCTTCCCGTCGATAATTTCTTCATTGGCCAGCACCGTACCCAGGGCGGGACACCAGTTCACCGGCACTTCCGCCACATAGGCGAGCCCTCGCTCAAACAGTCTCAAAAAGATCCACTGTGTCCAGCGATAATAATCGGGGTCGATCGTGCTGATCTCGCGTTCCCAGTCATAGGACAGACCGACACGTTTCATCTGGCGTTTGAAGGTGGCGATGTTATCGGCTGTCGTGACAACCGGATGAATTCCGGTTTTCACCGCATACTGTTCAGCAGGGAGCCCGAATGCGTCCCACCCCATCGGATGTAACACATTGAAGCCCCTCATACGTTTGTAGCGAGAAACGATGTCGGTGGCGGTATACCCCTCAAGATGGCCGACGTGGAGGCCCGACCCTGAGGGATAGGGGAACATGTCGAGGCAGTAGAATTTTGGCTTGGCCCGGTCGTCAGCCACGCGAAAGGTTCGGTGCTTCTCCCAATAGGCCTGCCACTTCACTTCGAGGGCGCGATGATCGTAGGTCTTGCTCATAAAGAAGCCGGAGAAGCGTTCAGCCTTGGGCTATCAGCCTGGTCCCTCTCAGAACGCCGATGGCTGAAAACTGACCGCTGATGGCTCGATACCGGTTCAGCGAATCTAACACAGCCCCCTCAGGGTCACAAGATTCCGAGGCTCTACCCTATGTGGTCTTTGCTATACTACGCGCTGCGATGGGACTCTATCGTCATCATATATTTCCCCGCCTGATGGACTGGGTCATGGCGGGAGAAGAATTCCGTCATCTTCGCACAGGATTGCTCGCTCAAGTCCACGGGGAGGTGTTGGAATTGGGAATAGGGACCGGGTTGAACCTGCCGCACTACCCCAAGACCGTTACCCGGCTCCATGCCGTCGATCCTGCCGATCTTCTTCCCAAGATCGTCACAGAACGAAGCGCCGGCCAGCCCTTTCCCATTCGCATCCAACATGTCACCGCTGAATCCTTGCCCTATGACGACCGATCCTTTGATTTCGCCGTCAGTACCTGGACTCTCTGCACGATTCCCGATCCGGTCAAGGCACTCCGAGAAGTCCGTCGAGTCCTCAAGCCTGATGGAGTGTTTCTGTTTCTAGAGCATGGCCGGAGCGAAGACGAAAGAGTCGCAGCCTGGCAAGACCGGCTGAATCCCGTTCAGAACATCATCGGCTGCGGCTGCAACCTGAACCGCAAGATCGACCAACTCATCGCCCAGGCAGGCTTGAAGATCATGACCCTCGATCGATTCCAGATGCAGCGCGTGCCTAGACTCGGAGGCGAGATGTATCAGAGGTACAGCAACCCGATCGGATTAGATCGCAGGGCTCCCGTTGAGGAGAGGAGAAAAACCTGTGACCGAGACAAACTGAGCGAGCGGAGCGGGAGGGAGCTGAGAACTCGACTTAGCGCTATGAATCAGATGGGCGACGCCGAATTGCTTTGCCGCAATCAGACAGCCCTCGTCATCATCCATGTAGAGAGACCTTATCGGATCGAATCCCAGTAATTGCTGACAGTTGGGCCAATACTCCGGACGCATTTTGAGGTAGCCGACCTCGAACGCATCGAGGATCCGATCCACATGCCGATCGAGTTGGGTCTTGGCGACTTTGATCGCCACGCCCGACTCATGCGCGTTCGTCACAATCGTCACACGTTTCCCCAACTGCCGTAGGTATTGCAGAAACTCCTCTGCGCCGGACAGGAACCCGATCATATGGTCCAGCTCTTTGGTCATGGCCACCACATCGATTCCAACTCGCTGCGTCCAATAATGCAGATCGGTCCAAGCCAATTCACCTTCGACCGAGCGGTACATTGCCATGAGTCTGTCGCGAGATTCTTCGAATTGTAGGCCATGAAGCGCGGCATAACGACGCGGCAACTCCTCTTCGAAAAAGAAATTGTCAAAATGGCGGTCGAGCAGTGTCCCGTCCATATCCAGCAGGACATCGTCGATCTCGTTCCAATTAAGGAAGTGCTGAGGATTGAATGCTGGGTGCTGAGTCATCGGGAAAGTATATCGGAGATCGACCGAGAAGACGAGCTGGTTGTGTTTGCTAAAAATCTTATGTTACGGTCGAGATACAACTCCCCATGCCACGCACCAAGAACACCCCCTTACAGGCAACACCGATACCTACAGGCACAACGGTTCGCCCGCCCATTGTGGCCATTATCGGTCGCCCCAACGTCGGCAAATCGACGCTCTTTAATCGCATGCTCGGCAAGCGAACGGCTATCGTCGACGATGTCCCAGGTGTCACCCGTGACCGTAACTATGCCGACGCCACCTATCGAAATCGGCCATTCCGCCTCGTAGATACGGGGGGACTGGACCCGTCGGCCTCGGAAGGCATGCTGGCCCTCATCAAGCGTCAATCGGAGCTCGCGATCGCAGAAGCGGACATATTGATCCTGCTGATGGATGGCCGAACCGGTCTCACGACCCCGGACCAAGAAGTGGTCCGTCTCTTGCGCGGAACGCCGAAACCGTTGTTTGTCGTGATCAACAAGATCGACACGCCGAAGGTCGAAACGCTCGTGGCGGATTTCTATCGATTGGGTATCGAAACACTCTATCCTATCTCTGCGGAACATGGCATCGGCGTCTCCGACCTTCTGGATGCGATCTATCCACTCCTCCCGGTTCCGGATGAGAACCCCGAGCAGACGACAATGCCTCGCATTGCCGTCGTGGGACGGCCGAATGTCGGCAAATCTACCCTGGTGAATGCCGTACTCGGGGAAGACCGAGTGGTGGTCAGCGACGTGCCAGGAACCACCAGGGACTCGATCGATTCGATCGCTCTTCGTCAAGGACGGCAGTATCTCTTCACGGACACCGCCGGGATTCGTCGGCGGGGAAAGATCGACCGGGGGATCGAAGGCTATAGCGTGGTCCGATCGCACTTGGCCATCGGCCGATCCGACCTCGGGATCTTGTTACTCGATTCCATAGAAGGCGTGACCGAGCAGGACACCAAGATTGCAGGGATCATCATCAAGCAAGGACGGGCCTGCTTTCTCCTGGTCAATAAATGGGACCTCCGGGAAGGCGATAGCCAGGCTCGGCAGGAGGTCGAACTGGAACTTCGGCGGCGCTTTCCCTTTCTGACCTGGGCGCCGGTCCTCTTCGCATCCGCGGCTCATCCCGATTCGCTTGGACAACTCTTTCCCACCATTGACAGGGTATTCGCGGCTTTTTCAAAACGGATCCCGACCGGAGCGTTGAACAAGTTCCTCCAGGAGATCCTCGCCACTCATCCCCTGCCGGTGCGCAAAGGCAAACCGACGAAGATCACCAAATCTGCCTTCATGACCCAAGTCGCCACACAACCGCCTGTCTTTGCCTTGTTTGTCGGTCACCCGGACAATATTACGCCCGCCTACCTCCGCTTTCTCGAGAACCAACTCCGCGAGGAATATGGATTCGAGGGAACCCCGATTCGTATGCTGGTTCGAAAAAAATAGCTTGTTCAACTTCCGCCACCACAACACCGTCTTTGTACACACCCTAGTTCAAGGCGTCACGTTATAGTCGGTCTGCGCGGGATAATCGCGCTTTTTACACCCGTCGCTTCGGTGCAACTCTTGCAGAGCCCGAAGACCATTATCCCTGATAAGGACACGCGTGCCACAATCATCTCCCCAGAAACAAGCCAACTTCCCTCAGAATACTGTCTCTGGAACAGATGTGAGACAACAACCCCTTCTCTCTTCCCCCGACTCAGGCATAATCGTGTTTTCCTCATCCGCTCGCATCCTGCACATGAATGGACCAGCCCGTGCACTGATGTCGTTGTTCGGTGCATCCCATGAGCGCTGGCCGCAGATGGCACCTGAGTCCATGCCGTCCATCCTCACGGAGTTCTGTCTCGACGTGCTGGCACAACTCCGATGTCAAGGCGAGGCGCAAGACTGGGCTCAATTCGAAATACGCCGCATCTGCCACATGGTCACACCATCCCTCCTCCTCACAGGGTTCGGGGTGCCGAATTCTTCCAACCGTGAGATCCGGGTCATCCTGACCCTCACGCCCCTGCTCTCCATTCCATGCGCAGCCACAGATTCACGGCTTTTTCACCTGCCAACCGACATCCACACTCCTGTCAGTGACGCAATTTCATAAGGACAGGCCTTCCGAGCTACTGTCGTGGCGGCTTTCACCTTGACTCCCTCGCGGACATCATGGTATTCGCTCACGCTGATGATGCACTCCTCACATCTAGAGACTCATCCCGCTACGGCTCGCGACAACTCACTTCCCAATGGGATGCACGATTCCTCTCTTCGCAGGTTGCTGCGACGCGCGACCGAGACCCTCTGTGCCGGGATGCTCATCCTCACCGTCCTCGGCCCCGTCCGTGCCGAGGAGCCACCTGCGCCAGCCGAAATCCTCGTGTCCCCGACCGCTGAACCCCCTGATCCAACCCCTGCCGCCGTTGACCCAGTCACAATTGATCCCTTCATAAAGCTACGAGGATCGGTGTGGCGGACCAAGGCCGGGATCGTTTTCCTCAAGACTCCGATCGGACTACTGACGCTCAGTTCCAAAACAACGCTGAAAGATCTCAAAGCCTCACAGGAAGTACGATTTTGGGTGCATGAACGCCATTTCGTCGTCGAGATCCGTAAGAGAGCCGACGAATCGCTGGTCCATCGCTACCTCAGCGGGCCAATGACATCCGGGACCGATGAACCAAAAACACTACATTGGTGGGGACCTGACGGTGACCAGACCGTCCATGTCGGCACACAGGAAGAACGCCTCACCCACTATCACGAGGGAGATCCGCTGACCGTGGAAGTCGATGAAACGAATACCATCAGCGGAGTGCACGACTTGCAATTCGACCTACAGATCAGCCAAGCCCCGCCGGCCGGCTCGGACGTGCAACTCCTCCTCTCAGGAACCGTCTCTAAGCTCAAATCCAACTTCGTCTTTGTCCGCACCCCTGTCGGCCTCGTCATGCTCAATTCGAAGATCGGAGTCCCCCATGTGAAGGTCGGACAACCCATAACGTTGCACATCGACGACGGACATGTGGCCGTTACGCTTCTACCGTCTGAGACAGCCACTCCCCGACGCAGTGCTTCTCCAAGCCCCTAGACTTCGCCCCAGCCATGCGCGACATTGCTCCCAAAACGCCTCCCCAACGCCCAGCCATGCAAGAGCCTGATGGATTTGATAGGCTGTATCGAGACCATGTCGATCTGATTTATCGGTACGCCTATCGGCTGTGCGGCGAAGCGGAATCGGCAAAGGATCTCGTTCAAGAAACCTTTCTGAATGCCTACCAAGGACTCAAAGATTTTCGAGGCGAATCGCGGGTCTCCACCTGGCTGTACACGATTGCTTCACGGGCCTGCATACGTATGCGGCGCAAGCGCAAAGGACAACCGGAACACGAGCTGTCAATGGAAGAGTTTGTCCCCACCTCCGAGGGAGAGTTTCGCCTTCAGATCCCAATGGACGGGCTCAGTCCCGAAGAGGCACTACAGAACAAAGAGCTCCGGAAGGCCCTCGACCACGCGATCGAGAAGCTGCCTCAAAAATATCGGATGGCCCTGGTGCTCCACGATATGGAAGGGTTACGTGCAAAAGAAGTGGGGACCATCATGGGCTTGAATGAGCGCGCTGTGAAATCGCGACTGCACCGAGCACGTTTGTTTGTGCGGCGAGAGCTCAGCGCCCGTGGCATCACCCACCACGACGACCACACGTCCGGAGGCTCGCACTCATGACCAAGAAAAAAACGGCGGCGCCGAAGAAACAGTCCAAGCCGTCGTCTTACGACCATAGGCATAGTGAAGGCGCTTGCGTGGATCTTCTCCGTCAGTTGTCGGCTTATATCGACGACGAACTCCCATCCGACATTTGCAAGGAGATTCGACGCCATCTGGGAGCCTGCCCGAATTGCGAAGTCTTCATCGCCTCCCTCCAGCACACCGTCACGCTCTGCCGACATCGTCCGGCCCCACAGTTGAGACCGGTCGACCGGATGAACATGCGCCGCGCGATCCTCGATGCGGCCAATGCACGGTGAAAGGGACGCTCGGGCTCATGTGCCTGGCTCTCGTACTTGCGACTCCCACAAGAAGCTTGTCCGGCATTGACCTTCCCACGGTGACGAACGGCAATGTGGAACAGGCTCCTCGCGCGCTCCCAACCGAAGCCGAGGTGGAGTCGGTTACCGTAGAGATCCGCTCACGGATGTTCGTTCCACAGCAAGTCCACGTACATCATGATCGCAAGACCGTGCTACGGTTCCGCAACCACGATACGGAACTCCATACCGTGGTAGCCACGGAGCTTTTCCTCGAGGCCGACCTTAACGTGGGAGGCAACGGGGCTCCGGAGTTTGGCCCAGCTGGACTCAAGCGGGTGATCATCCCGCCTGAGGGCCTGATCGAGTTTCAGTTCACACCGACACGTACTGGAACCTTCTCATACCTGTGCGACATGCCAGGTCATAACATGCAGGCCATCATCGTGGTCGAATAAGAAGGAGACAGGTCGTCCTCTTCGGTGTAGTTTGTCTGGTTGATCTGGTTTGTTTTGTTTATCTGGTTGATTTGGTTCATCTGGTTAGTTTCGTTCAACCAAACGAACGAGACAGACCAAACAAGCCAAATAACGGTCTTCGTTTCGTCATTCATACTAGGAGACTGTCCGACATGATGCACCCGCAGGTCTTCCAATGTGGCTGGTCCAGGGTCCTGTTTCTCGCCGGAACCCTGTCGATTGTTACTGCGATATCCCTAATTGAGGCCCCATCGGCATCAGCCGCGGCTGCTGCAAAGAAGTCGAAGCAGGCCGTCACCTCAGCTGAAGCGACGGCTCAGCGTTACGCCGAAGCGATGGGAACGGGAAACAAGGTTGGCGTCGGCCAGCTCGACTTCGCCTGCCAATATCCCCTCGTCGCCGAAGCCCCCCATGGCATTAAGACCTATCCAGCCGACTCCGACCTCGTCTACGATTCCTGCTGGCAGCGGCTACGAGAGGCCCATACCTCCACCCTCATAAGAACCGATGTCGGCATGGAAGTCTTGTGGCCCAGTAATGGAGAACTGGTCTTTTTCAGTGAAGACGTGAACCGCTATCCCGCCTCGGCCTTCGTGACCGAATTACTGGGTCTGGCACCGCCGGGGACCGGATTTCATACTCACATTGTTGGAAGCGCGCCGCTCCCTTCGGCCTCGTTCCGCCTTCGACCGAACGGCCCAATCGTGGCGGTGCCGACGACCTTGGTGAAATTGTCCATCAGCTACCAGGATCCCCTGACTGCTCCAGTGACCTACGCGGCCGGTTCGGTCAAGTGGACGACAACGATTAAGCGGACCAGGCGCGCACTGAAAGAAGTGACCACCCAATGGGTCGTCCTTTCCGGGCTGAAGAAGCATGGCTTTGCGGGCGACCAGGCGGTCGTGAACCTTCCCGTTACCAGCGGCTCCATTTTCGGCAGTGGCATCCAGGAGAAGATTCCGTTTGTCACGGAAACCAGCCGGGCTCTCTCCGACTCGCTGGTCTGGTGGGGACCGACGGACATTCCTGGTCTCTTGACCGCCGCGGCAGCTCGCGCCGCCAGCTTTCCAGAACTGCGCGACCGTGTGGCCATGTTGAATCGTGTGCTCATCATCGATCCGAATCAGGTCGAGGCCCTTATGGTACTGAGCCGACACCTCTATGCCATTGTCCTGCGCGAGGCCATCCCGTTCCACAAACTCGCTGTAAGAGATCCGGCGCTGGCCTTGGTCGTGAACGAGCATTTTTGGAACATCTACGCCCAATCAACGCGTATGGACCTGTCGTTGGGGATGGAGATGGGAGGGTTCGACAAGCCGACGACCGCCGACTACCTGTACCGCATGCTCTCAGCCATGCAAACTTTGGCCATCGTACGGCCAGAACAACTCGATAACCGGTTTCGATTAGGCGTGGCGTTACGCTGGAATAACGATCAAGATCACGCGATCGCAACCCACCAATCTCTGGTCAAAGCCATTCCGCCTGAGCGAAGAGCCGGCAGAGCCGAAGCCTTGCTCCAACTGGCTTGGTCCCGCATCAACAAAGTGGCCTGGAACCGCATCCTTGACGACTCAGATATTCAATCTGCCTATCAGGATGCCGACGAGGCGCTTACGCTCGCCGACCTGCCGCTCGATAAATTCATGGCCGAATACACCAAAGCCTACAGCTTGCTGTTCACCCCGGACCGAAACAATCAGGCGCTATTGGAGCGACTCACGGAAGCCAAACGATGGTTTGCTGAAATTCCTGGGCAAACGCCGGACATCTGGAACTTCTTCATCGGGGCAGAATCGTTGAAAGCGGTGCTGGACGCTGACCCTATCTTTCAGCCTATGCTGGCTCAGGCAGAGGAAAAGAAAGGGTAACGGTCCTGTTCTGACAAGAATGCTGAAAAAGGGGGGTGAGGTAGCTGGGACGATCCCCTTACTCGCGCAACCCGCGGCCTCAGAATGAAGGAAGGGAAGCAGCCAGACAGCCTTCTTGCTCGCAGAACGCGCACGATAAAACAGTGCTCGTCCGATGCGCGCAGGGAAGGACAGTCTGGCTGTTCCCCTGAGGGCGAAGTGGGGAAAATCGGAAGACCCTCGCCCGGGCTCATGGCACGTCTCGGCGCGCCAGGGTTGGGCGGGTGAGAAATCGAGCCTTTTTGAGCATCCTGCGACTATTTTGACATCGGCGCCCACGGAAGATTCCATCGGCGCTTTGCGTATAAACCGAGTTTTTCCGAAGCCTGCTAGAAACCGTAGCCTTTTTTCGTCGTGTCGCGTAACTTGTTAGGTCATGTTCAGGCTTAGCGCAAACCCGTCTGATCTGCGCTTCCCGCCCGTTGATTTATCCACCCCTGAGGGGCTCCTCGCTGTCGGAGGCGATCTACGACCAGAACGGTTGCTCGAAGCTTACCGGCACGGCATTTTCCCCTGGTACAGCGACGATCAGCCCATCTTATGGTGGTCGCCCGATCCACGGGCTGTGCTCTTCCCAGACAAACTCCACATTTCTCGCAGCTTGAAAAGGAGCCTTCGTCCAGGCCTATTCAGCGTCACGCTCGACACCTGCTTTCGTGATGTGATGCAGCAATGTGCCGGACCGCGCACGCAGTATCCGGAAGGAGGGACCTGGATCACTGCGGAGATGCTCGAAGCCTACACGCGCTTACACGAACTTGGGTACGCCCATTCCGTTGAAACCTGGCAGGAAGGACAGTTGGTCGGCGGGCTCTACGGCGTGGCGCTCGGCGGAGTCTTTTTCGCAGAGTCGATGTTCACCCGTGTGCCTGACGCCTCAAAAGTGGCACTGGTCTCACTCGTACGCCAACTGCAGGCCTGGGGATTCCACATCATCGACTGCCAACAAGCCTCACCGCATGTGATGCGCTTCGGAGCGGAAGAAATCCCCCGCCGCGAATTTCTCGATCACCTGACCGCAGCGCTCACCCTGTCTGAACGGCACGGACGCTGGCAGTTCGACATTCCATGATATAAGTCGTGAGCCGGTAGCTCAGTAATAATCATTTGCTTGCTGCCTCGAGCAGGGCACTATACTGGTGGGGCAAGGCACGACTCAGACGAACTCTACAACAACGTCGCAGTTTTCCTGCTGAGTGCCTGTGCAGCAGTGCTCATCTTTCGCCTTGACGCTCTCTGCGCTCCGCACCATACTGCGCCACCATGCGCGCCCTAGTCGTCATAATTCTCCTGGCTACACTCGTTCTCACCTCTGGGCAGGCACATGCTTCTCCTCCAAGCGACACCTCGACAGCAGATCTGCACACACAGGCAACCCAGGGTGTAGCAGAAGCGCAGACCAACCTCGGGTTGCTATATTACTACGGGCGGGGTGTGCCGAGGGATTACACGAAGGCGACGGGAGTGGTTCGAGAAAGCCGCTGCTCAAGGAGACGCAGACGCGCAATACAACCTTGGGGTGCTATATGACTTCGAGAAAGGCGTCCCCCAGGATTTTTCGACGGCGAGGCACTGGTATGAGCAAGCCGCTACGCAGGGGCACGCGGGTGCTCAGAACAACCTTGGAGGGCTCTATGAATTCGGACATGGCGTGAAGCAGGACTCTGTGCGTGCATTCATGTGGTACAACGTCGCAGCATCCCTCTCGACGAATGACCCGCAGAAGGACATAGCAGCAGAAAATCGAGATGAGATCGCTGGTGGCATGACTTCCGCGCAGATTTCAGAAGCCAAACGACTGACAAGTCAATGTCAGACACGGCAGTTCAAGGGCTGCTGAGTAGGGTCCGTCGAATTCCCATTTTTTCCGCACCCCCGCGCCACACTCGCAGTAGACCCGCCAGACACTTCGCAATCATCCGTAGCGACCAGCCCATGCCACCTCCCCACAAGATGCCGCGAAGCTTATCCACGTAGCATTGAACTTCTCCTCAAACGGGAGCACACTCCAACAGTTCTGACGATCTCTCAGGAGAAACTCTCAATGACACGAGTGATCCTTTCTATAAGTATTGGGCTCCTGCTGACTGTTGGTACGGTATGGGCGGGTCCACTCGAAGATACGACTGCTGCAAATACACGCGGTGATCACGCGACTGCGTTGAAAGCATTTCAATCGCTTGCAGCCCAAGGGAATGCGGAGGCGCAGAACAATCTCGGAGAACTGTATGCCAAAGGACAAGGCGTGCCGCAGGATTATGCGCAAGCGCGTCAGTGGTACGAGAAAGCCGCGGCGCAGGGGCATGCGCTTGCACAGAACAACCTCGCGGAACTGTATTTCGCAGGTCTAGGCGTACCGCAGGACTATGTGCGGGCGTATTTGTGGGTGAGCCTCGCAGCAGTACACATGAAGGGTGACGAGCAGAAGCAAGCCGAGGAAAATCGAAACGATGTCGCCGGGCGCATGACTCCCGAACAGATTACAGAAGCCAAGCGGCTCACGCAACAGTGCATGGTACTGAAGTTCAAAGGCTGCTGAGTAAGGTCCGTCGAGTCAGTCTAGACCAAAACAAAACCGCCCTAGCCAGGCACAGAATCTTCAATGCAGGATTCGCCGCCTATCCCGGGGGGAATGGCATTAGATGGTATAATAGGAAAGTTTACGTGCAGTACACTTACCCACAACGGAATACTGAGATTCCTTGCTATGTTCCACGGATAGGCTACAGCAGACCTATTAGTTGTCGCTATGCACGATGTAATCCCACATATTCATGGCAAGCCAAGAGTCAGTCCCAGCCTGAAAGCTGAAGACGTTCTCTGGCGTTATCTTGATGCCGCCAAGTTCCTTGACTTCCTTCACAACCACACCCTGTTCTTTTCTCGCGGCGATCAATTTGAAGACAAATTCGAGGGAGCGTTCACCGACTCTCTGAAGCATTCGATTGAGCGGTCATATCAAGAAAACAAAATTGACTTTACCTACGATGAATTCAGGCGTCGTCTGCGTGAACGTGTCTTTGTCAACTGCTGGCACCAGAGCGTTGATGACAGCATGGCGATGTGGAGCATCTCCGGACGATCATCGTGCTTTGTTGCGCTTACCACGACGGTCGGTCAACTGAGGAAGTCACTCGAAAGCCAAGATCTTCCTTACCTCATTTATGTCGAGAAGGTTGAGTACGTTAACCATTGGGACGATCCAAAGTTGTATCTCGCGCCGTACTCAAGAGTTTTTGTCTACAAAAACAACGCCTATGAATTTGAGAAGGAAGTACGAATCCTGATAGACCGATTTGGGGAGTTTGAAACCCCAATGACGGACATCGGAATGTCGATCAAAGTCACCCCTCAAACGTTCCTATGTGGCATCATCATTGCTCCAGAAGCACCGCCGTGGTTTGAAACCCTCGTGAGAGCGGTATCTGAACACTATGGAATTAGAGCACCGGTCCACCGATCATTCCTTGCAAAAGAACCTGTATGAAGCGGCTAACCCATCATTCAACCTGACCTGTTCAAAAAGCCTCGCAGGAAAACATTTGGTATCCACTGAATAACAACTCATGACTATCGGAAACGTTTTTCAGCACGGAGGAGTTATGGATTCTGTCTATGTAACAACGAGGGGTCGGATTGTCATTCCAGCTCGACTTCGTCGAAAACTGTGCATTAAAACAGGCATCCTCTTTCAGCTTCTCACAAAGCAGAATTCCTGATCGAACGTAAGATCGAGAACGAGAGCAAACCAAGCGAAAAATGCTCAGTACACCTTTCTCTTGGTAGGGAGTGGCCAAGGCTGCTCTTCACTGCGCGCATCGAACGAGCACATTCTGATCGTGCGCGTTCTGCGAGCAAGAAGGGCACCTGGCCGCTCACCTATTTCCTCGAGCTTTCTTGTTATATCTTGAGGGAGGGCTGATTGGTCTCCCACTGCGCGTGTCCAACGAGGGTCTTCTGTTTCGTTCTCCGCACTGTCACAACTTTTCGCTCAAGGGAGTTGCCGGACTGTCCTTCACTGCGCGAATCGAACGAGCACATTCTGATCGTGCGCGTTCTGAGAGCAAGAAGGATGGTCCGGCGGCTCCCTTCATCTTCTTCTGAGACCGCGCGTTGCACGAGCACAGGAGACCATCTAGTCTGCCCTCTCATGCTCCTTCTCAGGGCGCGCGTTCCGGGAGCACAGAACCAATATGGGCACCCTTCCCATCCTTCTGATCGGGCGCGTTCCGCGAGCAAGAAGGGCACCTGGCCGCCCCCTATAAGACCCGATCCCGAATATCCGCCATGACTGTATAAATTACGGCCTGACTGAGCACAGAAGCCACGCGGCGATAAAAATTCTCATACTTCGCTCCATTTTTATCAAATTGCATCATCTCCTGTACCGTCGGCCCCCTATCGTTTCATTGACTTTGGTGCATTACCGTGGTAATGTTTCATCCATGCCGCTCGCACATTCCAGACTCACAGCGCAGGGCCAGATTTCCGTCCCTTCCGAGATTCGCAAGAAACTCGGGGTCGGACCTGGGTCGGTACTCGAATGGGACGAGAAGAACGAAGAGGTCATTGTGCGAAAAGCCGGACAGCACACCCTGGCAGATGTGCATGACGCGCTGTTTCCCGATGACAACCCAAAGCGAAAAGCCTCGACAAGCGTGAAGGACGGCATCAGGGCGCACATCCGTCAGAAATATGCACGCAGTTGATACGAATGTATTAGTGCGACTGCTGGTGCGTGACGATGCACGCCAGGCCACTGCAGCGGAGACGTTTGTGGCAAAAGGGGCGTGGGTCTCGACCCTCGTGCTGGCGGAGACCCTGTGGGTGCTCGACGCGGTGTATCAGCGCTCTCCTGCGCAGATCGCCAACGCGGTCGCACTCATGTTGCATCACAAGGACTTGACGCTTCAGGATGCCGATGTCATCGCCTTGGCGCTAACACATTTCCGCGCGCGCCCCTCGTTGGGTTTCTCCGATTGTCTCGTTCTGGAAATCGCCCGCAAGGCCGGTCATCTGCCGCTGGGCACCTTCGATCGGAATCTTGGAAAACTTGACGGCGCCCACCGCTTATAGCGGCCGCCTACACAACCAAGCACGGCCGTGCGCCAGTAGTCACGCAGCATACCAGAGACCACGATGCAGAGGGTTTCGTGACCCCGCCGGACAAGCTCCCGATACCTACACGGCTCAAACCAGCCCCACGCAGAGGGTGCCCTGCCAAATCAGTTCTATGAGCAACACTTATAAAATCTTCAGGGGTGGAAGCTGATTGATCTTCCACTGCGCGCAGCTTTTTCACCCGCCCACCGACTGGCAGATATTTTTCACCCGCCCTACCCTCCGATTGCTTCGCAATCGATTTCCCGTGACGTGCCATTAGCCCAGGCGAAGGCCTTCCGATTCCCCATACTTCTCTTTAGGGGAGTGGCCAAGGCTGCCCTTTACTGCGCGCATCGAACGAGCACATTCCTGATCGTGCGCGTTCTGCGAGCAAGAAGGACGTTCTGGCCTGCTCCCTACTTCTTTCCCATCTTCGCCACCTCTGCAAAATAATGCGCAAACGCCTTCATTCCGCCTGAGGCTTGGCCCCAGTCGAAGTATTCGTTCGGCGCGTGGTAGCCATGCTCGGGCAGGCTCAAACCCATAAACAGGATCGGCACCTTCCAGGCTTTCTGCATGGTGACCACGGCGCCGATCGATCCACCTTCGCGGATGAAGGCCGGTTCTTTTCCGAACCCGCCTTCACCGCCTGCTTCACCGCTTCGACATAGGGCCCTTCAAACAATCCTTTGAACGGGTGCAAGCATGCCTTCCCGCTCTACTTTCACATTCGGATTGATCTTGGCGACATGTTTCTTGAGCAAGGCAAAGGCCTTTTCCGGAGTTTGATTCGGTACCAGTCTCATGCTCACTTTGAGTTCGCCATGGCCCGGAACAACCGTCTTCACCCCTGGGCCATGATAGCCACCGATCAACCCATGCACCTCGAACGTCGGCGAAGCCCAAATCCGTCGCATGATCTCGGCGGGATCATTCGTCCGCAATGTCTGAAACCCATAGGCCCGCTTGAAGCTCTTGACCTTAAACCCTGACGCAAGAAAGCTCTTGATCTCCGCTTTGGTCGGCTCGATCACATCCTGATAGAATCCGGGAATCTTCACCTTGCCGGTCTTGGCATCGACACAGGCGTGGACCACCTCCATCAGTTCCGCAAGGGGATTTCTCGCGGCGCCGCCGGTCACGCCTGAATGGGCGTCTTTCGTTCCCGTGCGCAGCGTGAGGCGCGCGCCCAGCAGACCGCGCAGACCGTAGGGCATGGCCGGCTTTCCTTTCGCGAGCCAGATCGTGTCAGACACGACAACTGAGTCCGGTCTTGGAATAGCTGCTCGGTTCTTGAGCCCGGCGGCAAAATGCGGACTGCCGATTTCCTCTTCCAGCTCCCAGAGAAAGCGAACATTGATCGGTATTCCCTGCTCGATGGCGTACCGCGCGCCGAACAGGGCCGAGAGCGCGGGCCCCTTGTCGTCCGTCGCACCACGGCCGTGATACAACCCGTCCTCGTTCTTAAACGCAAAGGGCGCCTGCGTCCATTCCGGCTCCTGCGCCGGTTGCACATCCATATGGTTATAGATGGTGACGGTCGGATGATGGGCTCTGGTCGCCCAGCCTCCCGACACGATCGGATAACCGCCGGTCTTCACGATCTGGGCCTCAGCTCCCAGATCGGTGAGGACATGCCGTGCGAATTCCGCCATATGCAGGATATCGGAGGCCTTGGCCGGATCCATGCTGATCGAAGGAATCTCCACCATCTGGCCCAGCAGATCTTCAAACCGGAGGCGGCTGTCAGTGACGTAGCGTTCAAGATGCGCGTGATCGATCATGGGTGATTCTCCAAAATTGTCGGCGGATTATAACGAGTTCGTCGAGGAGGCGGAAGGGACTTCTGCGACGACCTTCTGTAAAATAGAACCGTGACACACGGCAGGGCATCTTGTGAACGAATGTTGGTGAGTCTCTTCGCCGTCCTCTGGCTTGGGTGGTCTGTGGTCGGCCCTTTCTCTGCTTCAGCCGCGGAACCTATCACCATTCGAGAAATCCTAGACGAGCCGAAGTCGTTCCATCTAAAACAGGTCACGTTGCAGGGCACGGTTCGCGATGTGACGCCGCTCGATCCCTACAAGCTCCAGGCCGGCACAATGTGCTATGGCGCCTATTTGTTCTACCTGGAAGATGAAACATCCGCCATCAACGTCGCCGTCTACGGACGTTGCGGGGTCCCGACCGTCAAAGACCCCGATGTCGAAGACGGGCAACGGATTGAACTCACTGCCACGATCCAGTCGCCGAGTCACGGGGGCTACTATTTAAGTTTTCAAGGGGTGAAGGTGGCGAGAGAGCGAGAAGGCGTCATTCAGGCGGTGGCGGATAGAATCACCCCGCTGCTCGATGAGGCGAAGCCCCAATGACGGATGCTCCAGACAGCGTCACACCGGCACACGCAACAATCGGCTGGATCGGCGCCGGCGTCATGGGGTCGTCGATGTGTGGCCATCTGCTCACGGCCGGCTATCGCGTGACCGTCCATAGCCGTACGCGGTCGAAGGCGCAATCATTGCTCGATCGCGGCGCGCAATGGGCCGAGAGTCCACGCGCCGTGGCGACTGATTCCCATGTCCTCTTCACGATGGTCGGCTTTCCCCAGGAAGTCCGCCAAGTCTACTTCGGCGAGACTGGAATCCTGGCAGGCGCACGAGCTGGAATGGTCCTCATCGACATGACCACGACACAGCCTTCCTTGAGCCGTGAAATTGCACTGGCCGCCTCAGCGAAAGGTTTATCGGCCATCGATGCCCCTGTCTCTGGCGGCGACGTCGGTGCCAAAAATGCCGCGCTCTCGATCATGATCGGCGGTGACACGACATCCGTTCAAGCCATGATGCCGCTCTTCGCGCTATTGGGGAAAAAGATTGTGCATCAGGGAGGGCCCGGCACGGGGCAACAGGCAAAACTCTGCAACCAAATCGTGATCGCCGGTACGATGGTCGGCGTCTGCGAGAGTTTGCTCTATGGCTACAAGGCGGGGCTCGATCTGAACCGCATGCTCGAATCGATCCGTGGCGGCGCAGCCGCTTGTTGGACCCTGGACAATCTCGCGCCGAGGATTCTACAGCGCAACTTCGAGCCAGGATTTTTTGTCGAGCATTTCATCAAAGACATGAGCATCGCATTGGAGGAGGCGGCGCGTATGGGAATCGTGCTACCTGGTCTCACATTGGTACACCAGCTCTACCAGACCGTCCAAACCCTCGGGCATGGCCGCAGTGGAACGCACGCACTGATGCTGGCGCTCGAAGCACTCGCTCAAATCCACGTGAGTGCGCCACCGGCATAAATCCCTTCACCTATCAGGTACTCACCCTCTTCTTGCTCTTCCTCGCTGGCTGCGCGAGCAGTCAGGGATTGCATCCGGTGACTCATCAAGAGAGATCAAAACAGAGTGCGTCGATGTAAGTAGCCGTAATAGGAAACCGGCGGAGGGTCATTCCGTCCGGAGCCGATACCCAACTCCCAACTCCGTCACCAGATAGCGTGGATGGGCCGGGTTTTGTTCCAGTTTGTTTCTCAGCTGACGCATGTACACTCGCAAATAATGCCCTTCCTCTACATGCAGTGGACCCCACACTTCTTTCAGAAGCTGACGGTGAGTCATCACCCTCCCGGCATACCGGATCAGCGTCGTGAGCAGCTTGTATTCGATCGGCGTGAGGTGAATTTCTTTCGTCGACACAAATACCTGTCTCCGTCCTAGATCCACCTTCAGATCGCCGAGAGCGAACACCGACTCAGCCGGTTCTCCTGGGGGTCCGGCGATATGCCGAAGCGCGGCACGCATCCGCGCAAGCAGCTCGTTGACTCCAAATGGCTTGGTGACATAATCGTCGGCACCCAAGTCGAGCGCGGCAACCTTCGCCTGTTCTTGCTCGCGCGCCGACAGCACGAGAATCGGGATGGTGGACCACTCGCGGACTTGCCGAATAACCTCGGTCCCATCCACATCGGGAAGACCGAGATCGAGCAAGATAATGTCAGGATTTCTCGCCTTCGCCTGCGCAAGCCCGTCTGCCCCAGTGGTCGCCTCATAGAGGCGGTAGCCATGGACAGGTAAGGAGGTACGAAGAAATCGCCGGATCTCCGGTTCATCTTCGATGAGGAGGACGGTCACTTCATGAATGGCCAAGACAGTTTAGGATCCTTCCATCCCTTCACACGACCGGATGGCGTTCGGCCCTTTCAGGCTCGATCGTCGGCTGAGCCTGCTCGATCGGAAGAGTGAACCGGAACAGGGCGCCGCCGCCGGGGCGTTTTTCAACCCAGATGCGCCCCCCATGAGCTTCGATGATGCCTCGGCAAATCGTTAGGCCAAGCCCCACACCCCCTTCACGGGCCGGACCGGCCCGATAGAACTTCTCGAAGATGCGCTGTTCATCCCCGGGTGGAATCCCGGTCCCTCGATCGGCGATCCCAAAAACCAGTTCGTGATCGGAGGCCGATGCAGTCAGCTCGATGGCCGTGGAAGAAGGGGCGAATTTCAGGGCATTCTCAAGCAGGTTGATCAAAACTTGTTCCATCAATACACCATCCACGAGCACAAGCGGCAGGTCTGGAGGGAAATTGGTGCCTACTTGATGCCCACTCAGCCGACCCTCCAGACGCGTCAATGCGGCTCCTACAATCTCTTCGACCGGGTGCCATTCTTTTTGCAATTGGACTGCGCCTGATTCTAACCTTGTCATGTCCAATAAATTTCGAACCAGCCGATCCAGCCGATGCGCCTCATTATAGATAGACTTTGCCAACTCATGACGCGCCGCAGGGCCAACCTGGTCATTCTCTTCAAGGAGACCGCTGGCGGCTCCGGTAATCGTCGCCAGGGGCGTTCGGAGGTCGTGCGAAACAGAACTAAGGATGGCATTGCGCATCCGTTCTGTCTCCACCGAGACATGCGCCTGCTGCGCTTCGTCGGCCAAACGGGCACGTTCCAATGCAAGGGCTATCTGGTTAGTCAGGACTTCAAGAAGATGCAGTTGCTCCTGATCCAGGAAACGCGTCGCGAGGGTTGGACGGACCGCCAACACGCCGAGAGGACCCTTTGATCCAACCAATGGCAGATACATGGCACTGGCGCCGGGCAATGTGTCGCTGCCCAGGCCCGCTCGCTCGCCATGCTCGAAGACCCATTGCGCCACTCCCGATTCATTTGGATTGAAGTCAAAGAACAGTTGCTCGCCCCGTTGAAGGACCAGATGCTTGTCGAGATCCGCCACAAAAACGGCCGCCTGGCTATCGAACACCTCTCGAACGTGTTTCACAGCCAGTTGTGTGAGGGTGGCCAGCCCACGGTGAGTAGCCAGCTCGCGGCTCAAGGCATAGAGAACCGCCGTCCGCCGTTCCTGATGACGAGCCAGGTCCGCCTGTTGCTTGGTACGGACGGCCAGTCCGCTGATCGTCAGCGCAACGACCAACATGACGGCAAACGTAAGGACATACTGAATGTCCGACACGGCAAAGGTTAGATACGGAGGGACAAAGAAAAAATCGAACGCGGCGACACTCAAGACTGATGCAAGGACCGACGGCCCTTGCCCATAACGGATCGCCACCAGAACCACTCCCAGCAAGTACACCAAAGTAAGATTGGCGAGGCTGAAATAGGGAAACATCAGCCATGCGACGGCGGTCGAGAGCGCTACGCCCACAATGCCAAACCCGTAGGATGACCACTCGCTGCTCCGTTTCATCGCCTGACTCGCCAACGGGCGGCTTTCACCGGCCTCGCCAGTGATCACATAAATGTCCGTCTCCCCGCTCTGTTGCACGAGATCAGCCACGACTGAACCGAACACCACCTCCTTCCATCGGGCACGGACCGGCTTCCCCACGATGATCTTGGACACATTTCTCATGCGGGCATAGGACAACAGTTCCTGCGCGACATTGGCTCCGCTCAACATCACCGTCTCGGCACCGAGCAGCTCAGCGAGGCGAAGCGTCTGGTTCACCCGGTCGCGGTCGGCTTGGGGCATGTGCAGATGCCTGGGAGTCTGAACGTACACGGCGATCCATTTCGCATGGAGACCCGTCGCCATCGTCCTGGCAGCCCTCACCAACCGGGGCCCCCTGGGCTTCATGTTCACACAGACCATGATGGTTTCTGCGGCAGGCCACGTACGGACCACTGCATGGTCGCGGCGGTACACCTCCATCTGCTGGTCGACTCGCTCCGCCGTCCGACGTAAGGCCAATTCCCGCAAGGCAATCAGATTCCCCTTGCGAAAGAAATTCTGAAGCGCCTGGTGCGCTTGCTCCGGCATGTAGACCTTGCCGTCTTTGAGGCGTTGAAGGAGATCATCGGGGGGAAGGTCGATCAGCTCGACATCATCGGCTTGTTCGAGCACCGAGTCCGGCACCGTTTCACTCACCCGAACACTTGTAATCTGAGCCACCACGTCGTTCAGGCATTCCATGTGTTGCACGTTGACGGTTGTATAGACGTTGATGCCCGCCTTCAAAAGTTCCATGACGTCTTGCCATCGCTTCGGGTGCCGAGAACCAGTGGCATTGGTATGGGCCAACTCATCCATCAGGATGAGCTGCGGGCGCCGGGCGAGCGCTCCGTCAAGATCGAATTCCCGCAATGTCGTTCCGCGATGCTCGACCACGCGCGGCGGTAGAATCGTCAGCCCTTCCAGCAGGGCTTCCGTTTCCGCACGACCGTGCGTTTCGACCCACCCGATGACCACATCGACCCCGTCACTCCGTTGCTCGTGAGCAGCCTGCAACATCGCGTAGGTTTTCCCTACGCCCGCCGTGGCGCCGAAAAAGACCTTGAGCTTGCCGCGCGCCTGCCTGGCCTCTTCGGCCTCTACGCGCCTCAGCAAGGTATCGGGATCTGGCCGTGGTTGTTCCATCAGATGTGTGCGATCAGTGACATGGAGTGCAGTATAGATTGGAACGTTCGTATCAGTGTAGAAGAGATGCAAAAATCGGTCAACGAGAGCTCTTATCGTCTCACGACAACCCAAGCACAGTTGATCGTTGGTTCCGGGATTGATCCTATTAATGGTTCTCTTTCACGTGACGCTCCAGTGCAAGATTCAGCGCCAGTCCATTGACTCGGAACATCGCTGGTCTGACGACAACCCTGTTGAAGCAAATCCCGAATCATCTCGGGGTTAGAAAGAATGGCGTCGGATTTGCCGTCGAACAATGCTCGTGCCGTATCAGCCATGCATCTGCTTGCTTCGTAAAAATGGCAGTACATTGACCTTGTGAAACTTGTTGGAGTACTCCACTCCTTCCTCCACTCCTCCCGACTTTGTATTCATACTCATAGGTTGCCCATCCGAATGTCCCTGCAACGCTAGCCTTGATGTTCATGACCTTGGATGAAATACCGATGGGTTCGTCAGAGTTAATCTGCTCCAACACCTCTGCGAGATATTTTTTTTGGTCTTTGACCGTTTCTGATTTTCCGTCTTTGATTCCTGCATAACCTTGCGCGTAGAAACGGAGAATGGATGCGGAGTCTTTCGTTTTGGAAAACTGTGACTCAGCATTTGCAAGATTGTTGAGTGTTGTGACGATGAGGTCTTCTTCTTGGGTGATCGCATTTCCCTCTGCGTTCTGTTGGGACGTAGAGGCATCGTCTTTGCCTGTGCACCCATGAATCAGAATCAGTGCGAATAGAAGGGCAAACGTTCTGACAGATAGGTTCATATAAGGTCCTCTTAGTCGCTTGCCCATGAAATCAATGTCCGTATTTCCTCATGATTTGGAGCAAGGTGTTTCTCCAAAAGCATTTCTTAGGGGTATAGTCCCCTCCTTGATCCCTTCCGCTCTACCCGAGCTTTCCCCTTTGTCATGATCCACAACAGAAGGGATGGGAACAAAATGACGAGCAGGAAGGAGGCGACAGCTAAGATCCATTCCATCGCGTGTATCCCCTCTGAGTTGATGGCGGGATAGCCGTTTACTTCACTGTATCCAGCGCAAGATTTAACCTCAGTACATTGACCCGGGGTTCTCCGAGAATCCCAAGCTGACGTCCTTCCGTATGCTGCGAGACAAGTTGGCGAACCACGGCTTCTTCCATCCCCCGGGCACGCGCGACTCGTCTCACTTGGTATGCCGCAGACGCGGGACTGATGTGCGGGTCGAGACCGCTCCCTGAAGCGGTGACCAAATCCACCGGAAGGGGAAGAGGGTTGTCGGGGTCGGCAGTCTTGAGCGCATCGATGCGAGCCTGCACGGCTTTCATCAAGGCGTCATTGGTCGGGCCCAGATTGGACCCGGACGAGGCGGCGGCGTTGTAGGGGAACGGTGACGTGGCGGAAGGACGGCCCCAAAAATACTTCGGCGCGTCGAACGGCTGGCCGATCAACGAGGAGCCGACCGGCTTGTCGTCTTTCATAATCAGACTCCCGTTGGCTTGCTGCGGAAACAGCATCTGCGCAAGCCCGGTGATCACGAGCGGGTACAGGAGCCCGGTGATCAGGGTCAGGGCAACGAGTGATACCAAAGCCGGGCGAAGTTGGGTCCGCATGAATACCTCCTCAGACTAAGCGCAGGGCGACAAGCAACAGATCGATGAGCTTGATTCCCACGAATGGCACAATGATCCCTCCCAACCCGTAGACCAGGAGATGCCGGCTTAGCAGCCGCGCGGCGCCGATCGGTTGATACGTGATTCCTCTCAAGGCGAGCGGAATGAGCGCGATAATGACCAGCGCGTTGAATATCACGGCCGACAACACGGCACTGGCCGGCGTCGCCAGTCCCATAATATTGAGCACGCTGAGCGCGGGATAGGTCGAGGCGAACGCCGCGGGAATGATCGCGAAATACTTCGCAACATCATTGGCAATACTGAACGTCGTGAGCGCACCGCGGGTCATTAAGAGCTGCTTGCCGATTTCCACGATCTCAATAAGCTTGGTCGGGTTGGAATCCAGATCGACCAGATTGCCGGCTTCCTTTGCGGCTTGCGTGCCGGTGTTCATGGCCACCGCGACATCCGCCTGGGCCAGCGCCGGCGCGTCGTTTGTGCCATCCCCTGTCATCGCCACGAGCCGGCCACCGGCCTGCATCTCTCGAATCAGCTTGAGCTTGGCTTCCGGCGTGGCCTGCGCCAGGAAGTCGTCCACGCCGGCTTCTGCTGCCACGGCTGCCGCAGTCTGTGGATTGTCGCCGGTGATCATGACGGTCTTAATCCCCATCCGTCGCAATTCGGCAAACCGCTCTTTGATACCGCCCTTCACGATATCTTTCAGGTAGATCACACCCAGCACATGTGGCCCCTCCGCTACGACCAACGGTGTGCCCCCCTGCTTCGCAATGGTCTCCACATGTAAACGGACCGCCTGAGAAAAGTGCCCACCCTGTTTCGTCACATAGGCTTCGATCGCGCCATCAGACCCCTTGCGTATTTCCCGCCCGTTCAAATTGACGCCGCTCATGCTGGTTTGCGCCGTAAAGGGCATGAATATCGCGCCTAACTCGTGAATGTCGCGCGCACGCAATCCATACTGTTCCTTGGCCAGGACCACGATGCTACGCCCCTCCGGCGTCTCGTCTGCCAACGACGAAAGCTGGGCCGCATCGGCCAGTGCATGATCGCTCACCCCGTCAGCCGGAAGGAACGCAGTCGCCTGACGATTGCCCAGCGTGATGGTGCCGGTCTTGTCGAGCAGCAGCACATCCACGTCGCCCGCCGCTTCGACCGCCTTCCCCGACATGGCAATGACATTGGCCTGCACCATGCGATCCATCCCCGCAATGCCGATGGCAGAGAGCAATCCTCCGATCGTCGTCGGGATCAGACACACCAACAGCGCGACTAAGACCGTCACCGTGACAGGAGCTCCCTGACCTGCCGACTGCACACTGTAGAGGGAAAAGGGGAGCAACGTGGCCGTTGCCAAGAGAAAGATGACCGTGAGTGCCGCCAGCAGAATGTTGAGGGCGATCTCATTCGGCGTCTTTTGGCGCTTGGCCCCCTCGACCATCGCAATCATCCGGTCCAGAAACGTCTCACCGGGGTTTGCCGTGACCCGTATGACCAACCAATCCGACAGGACACGTGTTCCGCCCGTTACGGCGCTACGATCGCCGCTCTCTCGAATGACGGGGGCGCTTTCGCCTGTGATGGCACTTTCGTTCACCGAGGCGATGCCTTGGACGACCTCCCCGTCGCAGGGGATAAAATCGCCGGCCTCCACCAAGACGACATCTCCCCGCGTCAAGGCGCTCGCCGGGACGACGGAGGATGGACGCACTGAGATACTGGTCGCCGGACTCCGGCTGGCCCAGTTTCTTCGCGTTCATTTCACGCCGGGAACTGCGCAGCGATTCCGCCTGTGCTTTTCCGCGCCCTTCCGCCATCGCTTCAGCAAAGTTCGCGAACAGCACGGTGAACCAGAGCCAGAGAGACACGGCGAGGATAAACCAGACAGGCGCTTCGCCTTTTCCGAACAGCGCCTGACACAATAAGATTGTGGTCAGCACACTCCCAACCGTGACCACGAACATGACCGGATTGCGAATTTGGTGGCGCGGATCAAGCTTCCGGAAGGATTCCAGCAGCGCCCGTCGCATAATCTGAGGATCGAACAATTGCCTTCTCTTTCCTTGCGTTGTCATCTCGAAATCCTCCACTCCAGTGCCGTCATCGGCTCACCATCAGGATGTGTTCTATGATTGGTCCCAAGGCCAATGCGGGCACGAAGGTAAGCGCTCCCACGAGCACGACGACGCCGATCAGCAGCACGATAAACAGCGGCGTGTGGGTCGGCAAGGTTCCGGGCCCAGCCGGCACGAGTTTTTTCCTCGCCAGCGCTCCGGCCAATGCCAACGTGGCAATCGCCAACCAGAAGCGGGAGATCAGCATCGCCACTCCCCCGGTCACATTGTAGAAGGGTGTGTTGGCATTCAGCCCGCGCGAACGCACTGCCGTTATTATTCCCCATCGAACTAAAGGCATAGAGCATCTCACTGAACCCATGGGGACCGGGGTTGAAAATCGAACTGGTGCCGACGCCTGTCACCGACGCAACCGCCGTGGAGCCGAGGACCACCATCGGCATGATCAGAATCAACAGGGAAGCCATCTTCATCTCATAGGGCTCGATCTTCTTGCCCAGGTATTCAGGCGTGCGTCCCACCATCAGACCGGCCACGAACACAGCAATGATGGCGAAGACGATCATGCCGTAGAGCCCCGAGCCGACCCCGCCGAACACCACTTCCCCGAACTGCATCAGGAAGAGCGGCACCAGCCCTCCCAAGGGCGTGTAGGAATCGTGCATCGAATTTACGGAGCCGTTTGAAGCGGCAGTCGTCGCAGCAGACCACAGGACGGAGTTGGCGATACCGAATCGCGTCTCTTTCCCTTCCATGTTCCCGCCGGATTGTCCTACACTGGAGGCCTGATCGATCCCCAGAACGCTGAAAGCCGGATTCCCGCTTTGCTCGGCCCACAATCCCAGCGGAATAAAAAACAGCAAGAGAAGCGTCATCGCAGCAAGGAGCGCCCAGCCCTGACGTGTATCTCCGACCATCATCCCGAACGTGTAACAGAGCGCCGCCGGGATGAGCAGGATTGCGAGAACCTCGAGGAAATTCGACCAGGGGGTGGCATTCTCGAACGGATGCGCGGAGTTTACGTTGAAGAAACCCCCGCCATTGGTCCCAAGCTGCTTGATCGCAATCTGAGAGGCTGCCGGTCCGACTGCAAGAACCTGTTCGGTTGCCGTCGCGGGCTCTGTTTTCGGCTGGCCCTGTTCATCCAGCACCGGCTGGCCGTTCGCATCCGTCACGGGCTTGGCATAACTGGCCGGCTGGAGCAATGTGGCGGTCTGGTATGACGCGAACGTCTGAACGACGCCTTGTGACACCAACAGCAAGGACAAAAGCAGGGCCAGCGGCATGAGAATGTACAGTGTGCTGCGGACCAGGTCCGTCCAAAAGTTGCCGATAGTCAGGGCGCTCCGTCGAGCCAAGCCCCTGATCAACGCGACCAGGACCGCCATACCGGTTGCCGCGGACACAAAATTTTGCACGTTGAGTCCAAGCATCTGAGTCAGATAGCTCAGCGTTGTTTCTCCTCCATAGGCCTGCCAGTTGGTATTGGTCGCGAAGCTCGCAGCGGTGTTGAAGGCAAGATCGGTCGTGACGGCTCCCAACCCCGCTGGATTCAGCGGCAGAAATCCTTGGAGTCGCTGCAACGCATACACCGCCACCAGCCCCATCGCGTTGAAGAGCAGCATGGCGATCCCATACGTTTTCCAATCCATCTCCTCGGTTTGACGTACTCCGCAGAGGCGATAGATGAGCCGCTCAAGAGGGCCCACCACCCGGTCGAGCCCACAGGATTGTCCTTCGTACACCCGTGCCATATACCATCCCAGCGGCTTGGCCAGCGCCAGCAGCACGACAAAGTAGAGTCCGATTTGAACCAGTCCGTTGATCGTCATCAGAACCACTCCGGTTTCAGCAACGCCACCATGAGATACACCAACAATCCCAATGACAGGATCCCGCCAAGCACATACATCACATTCATGACTCTCCCCCCCTTACAGTCGCTCCAGCGCCGAGATGAGCCAACCGGACAGCAGGAAAAATATCGTTACGATGGCCAGATAGATGAGATCCATGTGCATACCCCTCACTCGACGGCGAAGAAAATATTGCCCCTATGTCTTTCTTTACTTGTCCGCATTCATACTAGACTGCAGGAAGTAAAAATGGTGTAAAAACCCTGAGCCTCCGGAACAATTTTCCTCTCATTCGACATTCTGTCGACGGTGCCGGACCGGCTGTGACGACAACCTGCACGATGCTGGGGCCGTTGTGACACTGTCCCAGTCTCTGTCTGTAGGTCATGCAATGCCGCACGCATTTCTCGCCTGTACTGTTCGCCACCTATATGGCGCTGGCCAGCACGAATACCACGTGCTCGGTCCTTGGTTTCATAGAGGGTCGTATTCATCGTCCCCCAGCCTCCGGAAATCAGTGTCACTCTCAGAACAGGTAGACCACCTCAAACGAATGCGTCTCTTGGTTATTGACCGCTCTATTGCCATAGAGGAACACCTTCTTGTTTGTCTGATTTGTCATACCGGAACTCCACCCGCGTGATCAGCGAAGGCACCGGCCTGTACTGCGTAAAGGTGTCCTCCCTAAGTGTCTGAAACGTCGCTCCTCGTGACGCCTCCCCTGTCATGTCAAGAACCTTATCAAGCTCCGTGTCAAAACGGTGTTAAACCGGACCGAGAGAGTGTTAAGACGATATAAAAATTATCGGCAGAAGCTCTTTGAAGAACGCGGGGATTGTAAGCCCGGAAAGCAAGGCTGTGCAGGATGATTACCTACGAGCAGGAACGCGTCGTGGAAGTGCGGTTCGAATTGACGGAGGCGGTGCGTGATTTCTCTTTCTCTTCGTGCCTCTTTGGACTAGGAGACCGCGGAAAAACTGTGTTGGTGGGCTAGAACATTAATGGTCAGCACGTGTGGCACAACAGTTTATTCGCAGCGTCCTAGAGCCGGCGGTAATGCTTCAAGAGAAGCAGCCCGCCCCAAGCGAACGAGGCCGGCATGAGGAGAATGCCGAGGTTGTAGGCGAAATGAGCCAGGCGATGGTCATACTCCAACCATCCCAACATGGTCAGGATAATGTTCCAGTCATGTCCGCCCGTTTCCTTCCCCGTTACCCCGCCAAGCAGCATGAGATCCAATGCCCGCGCATCGTTGATATAGGGAGCGATGTCCATAAAGCTTTCCGCCGTCCACCAGAGAGCGACTGAGGCGCCGAAGAGATCGCGCGTCTTGATAAGAAATGTGCCGAGGCAGACGAGCGGCATGAGGATCTGACCGAGAGTTCCGCCAAGAACCGTCATGAACCGGCCCAATGGAATAAACAGGAGATGGCCTGCTTCATGGAACGGCAGGTTAATCAGATGGAGGAACGATTCCCCTGTGTAATTGGTTTCGAGCGGCGTGATAATGAAGGCTTGCCCCCACCAGAGAAGCGCCAGAAACACCGCGACTCGGCCGGCGAACGTCAGCGAGTCTGTCGATGTATCTGCGTCGATGAGCCATTCCTTAGCAAGGACAACCCAGCGCGGGCGATCCTGCAGCACATGCTGCTGTGGCAGGTTATGCCACCGGTACTTTACAAAGATGATCCCGCATTTCACGCACTCTATCGCTCCATCAGGCTGGTCGGCCTGGCACTTGGGACACGATACGGTTGAGGTCTCGGTAGACTCCATAGGCCCACTGTAGAGCCGAGACCGTGAACGGGCAAGAAAATGTCTGGATTGATTCAGGGCGCCGAATGGAGTTCTGCGGGATGCTCAAACCGGCCAGACGTCTCACCTGCCCAACCCTGGCGCGCCAAGACGCGCCTTGTCCCAGGCAAGGCCGCAGCAAGCAACTCACAATAGTTATAGCCTGCTCGTTGACCTTTTCCAGGATGGCCAGGATGAGTCCCCAACTGCGCGCGTCCAACGAGGGCTTTCTCAAGCCGCGCGTTGCGCGAGCACAAGGGACTCACCGGGCCATCCCCCTCTGCTGACGGACTGTTCCAGCATTCTGTTTAGTGGACGGAGAAAGGAACAGGCGCAAAAGTCAGCACAAACACGGCCAGTGCAATCCATCCGACAGCGATCCGCTCCCGGCCCAACGGCATATGAATATCACGCACCGGCGGATGTCCAAAACCCCATAGTCCTGCCATGAAGGCCCAGAGCCACCAGCCGGGCCAACCCACGTATCCCAACACAATGAGGATCGGCACCATGATAAACGCCATCGTGCGTTGGCGTTTGCCCCACAGGGCGTACGCTACATGTCCACCATCGAGTTGGCCGATGGGAATCAGATTCAGCGACGTCACAAACAGGCCGAACCAGGCAGCGAATCCCATAGGGTGCAAGACAATGTCAGCCTCAGGAGGGATGGATCCGACGACCAGCCAGGCAATGAATTGCAAGAGCAACGGTTCGCCCAACTGCAATCCATGGGTTCCCGTCCGATCAACGACCGTCGACAGGTTCAGGCCGATGACCAGTGCCACCACCGCAGCAATGAAGCCGGCAAGCGGACCAGCCACGCCGATGTCGAACAACGCGCGCCGATTCATGATCGGCCCACGTAAACGGATGATCGCCCCGAATGTGCCGACGAAATACGGAGGGCCTGGGATGAACAACGGCAATGAAGCCGGTACGCCGTGGATGCGAGAGAGCACATAGTGCCCGCATTCATGGGTGACCAGAATGGTCAAGAGCGTGGCGGCGAAGGGAATCCCGTGCCAGAGCGTCTCAGGCTGTTCAAGCAGGAGATTGACCGGTCCACGGATCGGTCCGTTGTAAGCCTGATAGGCCCCCGCCCACAGAGTGGTAAAGATTGTCGCCGCAAAGAGGCTGATGGGCAGGATCCATTTCGAGAAGGGGGTCTCCTCGAATTCGTCGCCCGGGGAGGGATGACTGAGATCCTCAGACGGCCCCGCCACGACCGGCAGCTCTCCGCTGCGGATCGGTTGGTCATCGCTCCGCTCCTCGAGTTTCATACTATTGTCTTCAATGGTCTGCAGTGAAGGGGTTATGATCCAGTTCTTCGCGAACGGTCGTGGCCGGTCCGTGCCCCGGCAACAACCGATATTCTAGCGGCAACCCAAGTACATGAGTCCGGACCGATTGTAAATGAGTTTGATACAACGCGCTGGGATTCGAGCGGCCAATGGATCCCGCAAACAACGTATCGCCGACGAAGCAGATGCGTTGTAAGTCAGCATCCACACGATAGCAGATCCCGCCAGGGGTATGGCCCGGCGTGGCGAGGCAATGGACACTAAGATGCCCGACCGAAATCGTCTGACCATGTTCCGGCACCTTCAGCTGTGCACGGGGGGGCTGCCAGCTGAGGAGATCAACATCCTCAGGTCCGAGATACACCGGCGCCTCGCGAAAATTCAAAATCTGATCGATCCCATCGGCGTGGTCCGCATGCCCGTGCGTCAGACATATCCCCACCAGGTGCAGGCGGTGCGTAGACAAGAACTCGATCATCGCCGGCGCATTGTACGCCGTGTCGATGAGTACTGCCTCCCCACCGTCATGAACCACATAGCCCTGCACGCCATAGCCATTGATCGAGCCCCGCACTGTTTCTACCCAGGAGACTGGGGGCGAGACCCCCGGCTCCCACTTTTCAACCGCGATCTGCTCCAACGGGCCAGGACGCAGTCCTAATGCCTTCGCCAAAACCTGAACCTCAGAGCGATCAGGTGGGCAAGCGCCACGCTCTAGCGCAGTGATGTTCCCGTTAGGCAATCCGGCCATCTGCGCCACATCGCCAACCGAAAATCCCTGGCCAATTCGCGCCTTCTTGATAATGTCTCAGAAATCATCCTCAAGCGGCATACATAAACCTTCAGCGGTCAGCTCTCAACTATCAGCTTGGGAAGGTCTTCACATTCTTGACTTCTTGGTTCATCCAGATAGGAAGCATCAGAGGTAGACAGTCACGATGGCCTCCTTACACCTCCAAACACTCACAATCCGTCAGCTTCACAGTACCTTGTCTATGGCTGCCAATCAAGTTGCAGTAGGCGCCTTCCGCCGAGCTGTCAACAATACCTTTCTTGACACCCAACCTTTATATGGTGTCTACTGCCATATGCCGAAGGCAAAGCTGGTCCTCCACACAAGATACGTGGACGAACAGGGAGGGCTGGTGGAAATGAAGGTGTACGACGTTCCCAAAACACCAAGTACGCCTTATGGATTCAAGTATTCTCTGGTTTATATACTCAAAGGGCAACGGTTGGTCGGGTACGACAACCATGAGCACAAAGGCGATCATCGGCATTTTCGTGCCACCACAACTCCTTACATCTTTACGACCGTCGACCGCCTGATCGAAGATTTTCGTCGAGACGTGACCGCTGTCAAGAAGGAGACTGGAAGATGAAAGTCAAACGACTGAAAGTGGGGATTCGCCCCTTAGAGGAAGGGTTGCAAGAGTTCGGCGAAACGCTCAAAGCTCTTCAGACGGGCAAGACCTTGTCCAAGCAAAGAGGGGTCTACTTTGTCAGCGTGGAAGCCATGCGGACGGGTGCTCACGCCATCACGCTTGACCTTGCTCCACATAATCCGGACTCGTCATCCTCGTTCGATTGCCGCGCTGGCAAAACTAATTCGCAGGGACTTCAAAAATGTCCATGCCGATCTGAAACTCCTGGCTGACCTCGGATTGGTGCACTTGGAACCGGGGACACACCTGCGCGACTCCGTCACACCGACCGTTCCCTACGAACGGATTCAGTTCGAGATCGCTGTGTGAAATGGATGACGGACATAGAGCTGGTCGATGTAGCATATCTGCGTTGGCAATTGCCAGTAGAAATTGAGCACCCACTCTGAGTCTCGTACTACGTCTCATAAACTCGTTGCATCGAACTGTGAAATTCCTTCCTCAGAGGGATGAGCTATTGCTCGATGTTCATTGACTAGCTCAATTTCTGATTACATCAGGTACAAGTAAAAGTGCCATAATCTCTCAATCAGGTGCTTTAAGGCGGCACGATTACTGAAATGGAATCTCGTCCTATTCCGAGGTTTGTCTTTCGCTGCGGCATGATTCCGACTTATTCGACTGCCCTATGCGCCTTACGATGAAAGTCTGACTCAATAGCCGGGACCAGCAGTGACCGATGTCAAGGCGCCGGACGCTTACCGACTCATCAGGTCTGCTTGAATTAAACATCGCTCGGTATCGTCTTAGCTTAGTGTCCAGGGGGATCACCAATCTGCCCGATAACGTCTCTTGGCCTCGTCGCGCCTTCTCGATAGTCTCTCCGAATTCACGTCGTCGCGAGAGGGTACGCTTCCGATCACTTCAGCATATTCAGCTATACCAAAAAGCCTTCATCATGAAAATCGCCTACCAGTTCAGCAACTAAAGGGCTCTTTCAATTATCCTCGATGTTGACAGAGTTTAAACAGTTCCTGTAGCCACTCTTGGAACGATCTACCGTATTCACCTTTAGGACTCAACGGGTCCTCTCCTATGAATTTCCCTGAGCAGGTGTTCATAAACAGCAATGGCGTGAAGTGCGCCTCTCTTTCGTCACATACCATTCTGCCATTCCACGTTACAAGGCCATTCCCAGGACCATCGGACTCAAGCGCCATGCGCAAGAAATTGGTCCATGCTTTTTTCAGCTCGTTCTGATCTGACTCGACTAATCGAGTTTCCGGTCAAATGGTCTCGTTTCCTGAAAACATTGTCTCTATTTATCGAGGATTCACGATTGTCTGTCAGATTGGTGTTCCCAGCCGTGTTTCGCCTGGCTGGAAGGGATGGGCACGGAGTCGTTCGCCATAGCGTCATGGCGATCCAACAGCTTGAATCAATAGCGCGCGACGGCATTGCGACGTTGCGTCGCAGCCTTAGAGGAGCGCGCGGTCAAATCATCAATCGACTCAGTTGCCATGCCCAGCCCGTCGCATTATGGCGACGCCGGAGCTGCCCACCCTTCGTCAGCCGCTCCTTTCTCAGCCCTCCGGAGCCAACTTAATTTCCTTCACTTCCCCGAAGCCCCGACAGCAACTTCGGCAGGGCCTCGCCGGCCCCGACTGCGACAATGGTCAGTCGCTCGGGGTTGAAATGTTTCTTCGCCGCAGCCAAGATTTCCTCTTTCGTCAACGCGACTACGCGGGCACGCACTTGCTGGAGAAAATCCTTTGGAAGCCCGTCGTACTCCAGTTCAACCAACCGCCCCACGATCGCAGACGGACTGGCAAAGGAGAACACAAACGAGTTCACATAGGCCTCTTTCGCTTCTGCCAGCTCGCCGTCCGTCACCAACTCGGTCCGCATCCGTTCCATGTTCGCGACAAACCGAGCGATGACTTCTTGCGTTGACGGCAGCTTCGTCTCTGCGCGCATCAGCCAGACACCTTGATCGTGCACCCCGGCGTTCAATCGGCTGCCGACTGAATAAGCCAATCCCCGCTTGGTCCGCACGTCGTTGAAAAGACGGCTGCGAAAAGAACTGCCGCCCAGAATGTCGTTTGCGATCGCCAGCGCCACATAGTCAGGATCCTGCTCCTTGATCGACAGATGACCGAGACGGAGATGCGTCTGCGAGGTCTCCTTATTCACGAACCGTACAACGGGCTTCGCCTCCTGGCTCTGGGGCACGTCGGCAATCGTCAACACCGGCACCTCGCCTTTTTTCCAATCGCCGAATACGTCCCGCAGGAGGGCTAGCATTGCAGACTTGTCGAAGTCGCCTGTCACTCCCAGCATGATGCCGTTCGGATGAATGGTCGTCCGGTGAAAGGCGACCAGATCGTCTCTGGTGATGCGAGTGATGGACCCGATACTGCTTTCACGCGCCGTCGGGTGATCCGCTCCATACAGGAGCTTGACGAACTCGCGTCCGACGATCGCGCCAGGGTTATCTTGCCTGCGGCGAATCCCTTCGATGGCCTGCAGCTTGGCCAGCTCAACCCGCGCCGGCTCAAACGCAGGTGTCCGAATGAGTCCCGTGAAAATCTGGAGCCCACGCTTCAAGTCCTTGCTGAGCACATCGAGCGACGCAGACCCTGATTGCCGTCCGATCGAGATGCCGAGATCTCCGGCGAACTGTTCGAGCTCCTCGTCCACTTTCTCGGCCGACAGACCGCCGCCCCCACCGGTCCGCATGACGGAACCGGTCAGCGAAGCCAATCCAATCTTGTCTGCTGGATCGAGCCAGCTGCCCGTTCGCATGGTCGCAGTCACACTGACCAAGGGCAACTCATGGTCCTCCAGGAGATAGACAATCATCCCGTTCTCGAACACCACGCGATCCGGTTCGGGCGGGGTGAACTCTACCGGCTTAAACGTCATCTGCCTGGGATCGCTCAGCGTACGGTCTCCGGCACAGGCTGCCAGCATCGGAATGGCAACTGCTATGATCGCCGAACACAGCACGACACTCCATCGCTTCATATTCCTCGTTTCATGTTTTACGTTGAACGTTTCACGTTTCAAGCCCCTCATCGCGCCACCTCGTGCTGCGGCGCCGTCGCAACATTTTTATCTCCGGCCTTCTTCACCAACGTCGCCACCGTGCGGTTTGATTTCGTGAAATACTCAGCGGCCACACGTTGGATATCAGCAGGCGTGACGGCCGCAATCTTGTCCCGGGCCTTTAACGCGTAGCGCCAGTCCCCCGCCACTGTCTGAAAGAGCGCCAATTGAGAAGCGAGACCTCCATTGGATCGAAGCGCCCGGACCAAATCGGCATCGAGATTATTCAGCACTTTTTCAAGCTCCTTGGCAGAAACCGGCTCCGTCTTGAGCCGTTCGATCTCGGCATAGATGGCCGCTTCGACTTCTGCCGTCGTATGGGGCGCGAGCGGCGTGGCATTGAGTACGAACAGATTTGGGGAGCGGACCCCCGGATAGTTCGAATCGGAGTTGACCGAGGCGGCGATCCGTTTCTCACGGACCAGATTCGCATAAAGCCGGGAAGTGAGTCCGTCGCTCAGCACTGCGTCGATCACGTCGAAGACATAATCGTCGGGATGGCCCAACGCCGGCTTGTGAAACCCGATGACCAACGACGGTTCGGCATCGAACTCCACCTCCACGCGTCGCTCCCCTCGTTGAGGCGGCTCAACAGTGACGATCGAGGGCTGCGAAGGCGAGGCCGGTATCGTGCCGAACGTGCGCTCGATCAGCGTCATGACGTCCTTCGGATTGATATCGCCCACGATGGCAATCGTCGCATTGCCGGGACCATAGTAGGCTTTGAAGAAGGCTTCGGTGTCAGCCGGCGTGAGCGATAAGATGTCCGACTCCCAACCGATCGTCGGAATGCCATACGGATGTGCCCGGAAGGCAGCCGACGTGAAGGTTTCGTACAGCAGCCCGCTGGGGCTATCGTCATTTCGTAACCGCCGCTCCTCCATGACCACTCCACGTTCTTTGTAGAATTCGCGGAGGACCGGATGCGCCATGCGGTCGGCTTCGAGCGCAGCCCACACAGGCAGACGGTTTGCCGGGAGGTTGATCATATAGCGAGTCAGGTCCTTGCCGGTCGCCGCATTGAGCCCGACCCCCCCGTGGCGTTGATAGAGTAGGGCCATCTCATTGCCCGCGACGAACTGTCCCGCCTGATCTTGTAACTCAGTAAATCGCTTCTGCAGCCCCTCGATGGCTGCCTGATCCTCGGAACTGGCGGGTCCCTCCTGACTCTTCCGTGCGAGTTCTCGTTGCCGCTGCTCCAGCTCGGTCCCCACCCGAAACCACTCTTCGAGAATGGGACGTTCTTTCTCATAATTCTTCGTCCCAACCGTCCTCGTGCCCTTGAACGCCATATGTTCGTAGAGGTGCGCCAGGCCGGTTTGCCCCACTTGTTCGTTGACTCCCCCGACCCCGAAGGTCATGTTGAGAGAGACCACCGGTGTCTGATGCCGTTCGACCATGAGCACGGTCAGCCCATTTGCCAGTTTCTGTTCCACCACACGATCCGCCAGCCCGAACGAGGCCGCATGCAATAGGTTCAGGTTCAGGCTGAGGTTCAGGCCAAGACTTACACAGAGAATCAGAAAGCAGCGACTATTTTTCATAGTGTCCTTATTCAACCTGAGCCTCAATCTGTTTCTCATATGAAAAGCTCCATGAGTTGTTCAGGCCGTTCGATAAACCAGTCCGGGCGACAGGCTTCCATCTTGGTGCGATTCCCCATGCCGTACCCAACTGCGCAGACACGAATCCCGGCGTTATGCCCGCCGTTGATATCGTTGGTGCTGTCCCCGACGAGCACGGTCTGTTCTTTCGGCACATTCAATTGCTCCATCACATGCAGCAGCATGCCCGGTTCTGGTTTCAATCCAAAGCCGCGATCGCCTCCAACAACGTACTGAAAATGATCCCCCCCAAGCCCTTGGAGAATGACGTTGGTGTATTCGATCGACTTGTTGGTGGCGACGGCCTTCTGCTTACCTGCGAAATGCGTGAGCATCTCTCCAATGCCCGGATAAAACGTCGTGCGATCGAGGCAATGGGCCAAGTACTGGCCTCTGAACACCCGCAATGCCTCGTCGAAGGTGACCCGACTACTCTCGCCCACCGACAAGCGCAACAATTGTTTCACCCCATCCCCCACAAACCCAAAGATTTCCTCAATAGGCCGCTGCGGCAACCCCAGCTCGGCCAACGTGAAATTGACCGAGGCGGCAATGTCCCATTTGGACTCGATGAGCGTCCCATCCAGATCGAAGATCAACAACTCGACCGAGGTCTTTCCCATTATTACTTCACCTTTCGCAGCTCGTCTTGCAACGTCCCTAAACGGTCTCGCTTTGCCGGGTCGGTTTCTTTCATCCAGGCTTCCCGCACAAAATTCGCCATCCGCTTTTGCCCGACGTGAGGGGGGAGCATCGGCTCGACAATCTTCCATCGATTCTTGACGCCTTTCACGCGAAACCGAACCTCTTCTGTCTCAACCTGCTGGACGAACCCGGCGGTTTCCAGATACACCGAACCTATGATCTGAAAGGTAACCGGAATCACGACTTCCAGGCTATCGATCACCTCCCATTGGCGATACTGCTCCGCCACCACAAAACCTCGCGTCACGACGACATGCCCCCACGTCGGCTCCTGATCCCAACCCGTGTAGGACGCACTCCCCTCGACCGACATGGCATCGAGCCGCGCCCCCTTATAATCGAGCTCCAGATATCGTTTTACCACTTCGGAAGGTGAATGCTTGAGGGATCCAGTCTGCGCGAGCCCATCTCCGTATAACAACACCAGGGCAAGCAACTGACACAGAAAAAACACAAACCGCCCCACAACGTTGGCTGTCATCGTGTGCTCTTTTCTTCCACTCTCTACTCCTCCTGGGGGAACTGAGTGCGCTTCCCTTGCGCGCGTCCGGCAATGGAGCCCTCAGTCCGCTGGCGCTGCGCGGAGACAGGACCGGCTCAGCAGGTTCAGCTCACCCGACTTTGTGTAACTTCATAAAATTGGTCTCCCCGGGCTGACCGATCCTGGTCCCTGATAGAATCACGATCCGCTGTCCCGTTGTCGCCAGCCCTTCGGTCTTCAGGCGGCGTTCCGCTTCATCGATCCGCTCATCGGTTTGAGCGATCTGCCGCATCGTATGAGGGATCACACCCCAGTACAGCGCCATCCGCTGCCGTACGGCCTCAAATGGAGTCAATGAAATAATTGACGCGTCGGGTCGCTGCTTCGACAGCAAGCGCGCAGTGGTACCCCGTTCGCTAAATGCCACGATGGCGCTCGCCCCGATGACTGAGGCTGCCGAAGAGGCCGAATGACAAATGGCTTCCGGGAATGAACCTTCCCCCTGTGGCGCGTCGGACGAGCGCGTACGCCACGATCGAGCCCCTTCTTCGGCGGCGCGAATGATTCGGTCCATGACTCGGACTGTTTCAACCGGGTGCTGTCCGATCGCCGTTTCTGCGGACAGCATGACCGCATCAGTCCCATCAAGGACGGCGTTGGCTACATCCGACGCTTCGGCCCTTGTCGGGCGTGTGTGGTGCGTCATGGACTCCAACATTTGAGTGGCCGTGATCACAAGGCGGCGACGACGGTTGGCTTCGGCGATGATGCGCTTCTGCAGGAGCGGGACCGCCTCCGGCCCCATCTCCACACCAAGATCTCCGCGCGCGATCATGACCCCGTCGGCTTCTTCCAACAACGAGTCCAACGCAGCGATGGCTTCAGCCCGTTCGATCTTTGCGATGATCGGCTGATCTCCACCGCATTCCGCCACCAGACGCCTCGCCGCTTGTACGTCTTCAGGTCCTCGCACAAACGAGAGTGCCATATAATCCACTCCTTCTGCGACGCCGAAACGAATATCCTTCCGATCTTTTTCCGTGAGCGTTGGAGCACTGACCTTGGTGCCGGGCAGATTGATCCCCTTGTGAGACATGACCCACCCCCCGGTCTTGACCCTGCACTCGACCTCACCACCACTCACTCCGGTCACGAGCAGCTCGATCAGTCCGTCGTCGATCAAGATTCTGGCCCCTGGCCGCACGTCTAGAGCCAGCTGTGGATAGGCCACCGGAATCTCCGTGAGCTTCGAAGGGGCTATGGTCTGGCTACCGATCTGGCCGCCAGACCGGCGCATGCCTCCGACTAGCCTGATCCGCTGTTCTGCCATCACCTCGACTTCTGCTCCTTCGAGATCACCTACCCGGATTCGAGGCCCCTGCAAGTCCTGGACGATCGCAACCGCCATGTGCCGACGACCCGCTGCTTCGCGAATGGCCTTGATCGCACGCGCATGCGACTCGTGGGTCCCATGAGAAAAATTGAGTCGCGCCACGTCCATGCCGCTCTCAATTAACTGATCCAGCAAGGTAGGTGAATCGCTGGCGGGGCCAATAGTGCACACGATTTTGGCTTTACGCATAGACAATGCTGTCACCGGGTATTGGTCAATCGGGATACGCGCCGCACTTTTCCAGCTCTTCTCGCGATGATGTCCAGGAGCCTGTACGACATTGACCATTCTACTGCGGCGAACGATCCGCAACCATCTGCGTCGTGCTCGGCCCGAAAAAATCCTGAATGTATTCCAGGGAATACACCTTCGGTTTTCCCGGACCTGCGGCCTCACACCTGGCCGCACCTCCTTCGCCTCGTCACGAAGGCAATGTCGGACAGGCTCCTAGGAATGCCATTCTAGCAAACGACCTCTAGGCCCACAACGCAGCAGCCGTTTCAGACGAAGGCCGCCTCATTCATCTGGTTGATTTGGTTCATCTGGTCTATCTGGTTGGTCTGGTTCAACCAAATAAAAGAGACAGACCGAACAGACCAAATGAATCAGACAGGCTGGCGGACTTTTTTAGCATTCTGTTAGAGATGGACTCAGTGCACGGCCTTCACGGTGAGATGCCACGCTCCATTCATCTCGCTAGCCTGCATGATTCATGACGGTTCGTCGCGAAATCGCTGAGCCGCGTCGCGAGAGCGGCGCGCGGAGCCCTGAGGACCTGAGGCGTACTTGTGCAGTACGTTGAAGGTCCGAAGGGCGAGCCCGCCGACCGAAGGCTCGTCGTAGCAGCGGATCGACGATTGCAGCAGAAGTGTTCATGAATCATGCGGGCTAGGGCAGCTCGCTTCCGTGCATTCGGGCGAAGATATCCCAGTCGAATTGCTTCGGCGCCACAGCGTGGAGTGGAATCGCCTCGATGATCCCTGGCCCGCGATAGGCCAACATGCACCCGACCACCCGCTCCGGCTCCTTGACGAGACGGCGAATCGCTTCATAGGCCAGATCTTGTCCGATGGTCTTGTCCTCGGGGGTTGGGGGTGCCCCCCGTAACGTGTGACCGAGGATCGTGGCTTTGGTCGTAGGGGCGAGGCGATATTCGCCGGGGTGCGCCTGAAACTGTGGCCACGTGGCGAGCGTGTTGGCGACATACTCGACAAGACCTCGTACGCCACCATCCGGGTGATGGCGATGAGGCGTCTGTTCCGCCACCACAAACAGATGGCTTTTGTTCGGAACGCCAAAGGTGCGTTTGAGTGTGCCCAGGATGAAGTCGTCGATATACGCGTCGGGATCGGGATGCTCGTTGACCAAGAGGCCTTCAGCTCTGGCCTGATACGCACAGGCGAGGGCGAGATGGCCGGACCCCGCCCCCATTATCTCGACGAAAAAGACACTACCCATGGCGGAACTGGTGGCTTTCAGCGACTCGATGGATTGATTCGCCAGAGACACGGCCGAATGAAAACCCAGGGACGTTGTTCCCGCGATATTATTGTCGATCGAGCCAGGAATCCCGACGGCCTGAACCCCGAATCCTTCGTAGAGCGCCCGCGCGCCTCGAAGACTCCCGTCCCCACCGATGACCACCAAGGCTCCGTCTTCCAAATAGGGCCGAAGATGCCGCATGGTGGCCTGTTGCACCTGCTCGTCCTTGAAATCTTCGAATCGGCTGCTTCCAATCGGACTGCTCGCATGGCTGCCCATACCGCGGGTATCCTGCTCGGTCACGGCTTTAATCCAGTTGTTGGCCAGACCTAAGAACCCGTGACGGACGAAGTGGACTTCCAGGCCAAACCGGTTTCCTGTCACGCGCAACTCTTTCAACGCGGCGCCGGCACCGGCAAAATCGCCACCCGAGACCAATGCCACAATCCGCTTAATCTGTCGTGGCTTGAGCGTAATCCGGTCTCTGCGTTCTCGCTCGACCTTCACCCAGGTCTCCCGCACTGCCCGTTCCCGCGCTGACAAACCCACAGCGGTGGAATAGCCGGATAAGAGTCCCTGTTCATAGGCCAGCAAGACAACGTTATCCTGTCCCTCCTTATATTCGCCAAACTCGGTGAAGGCTTCGCGAAAGGGACGAGGATCGAGATAAATCATGAGCGCCCGCAGCGTGGAGCTGTGGCTGTACACACACACGGCCTTCCCCTGGTGGGACTGACCCAACCGGCGGAAGCCATCGACGATATCCACATAGACATCGAAGAAGGAATGTCCGCCCGGGTAGCTGTAGAGGGGATGTTTGATGAGACGCTTGGCCGTCGGTACATCCACGCCGAATGCCTTTGCAGCCTCCTCGGCTTCCACCTTCTTCTCCAGACCTGTGACCCATCCGAAATCCTGGGAGTCTAAGGCGGGATCGCAGGCGGGCGGGAGTGCCTCAGCATGGTGCGCCTGCGCCTGCATCAGCGCCGCGATCACCCGCTCATACAATTGCCGCGTATTGGGGCTCTGGCTCACCAGCTGGACGAAGGTGCACGGATCGAGATAGTTGTGAATATGCAGGAAGTCCAATTGTTGCCCCACCACGCCCAGCATCCGGGCCAGGGCTGCACCGACCGCGTCGGCTTTGGGGACCCCTCGCTCAGGATCCAGCACGTTCGCGAAGCGGCGCCCGACTCGATAGGTGCCGCTCTCCATACGTGAGATACCATGACGCATCGTGAACAGAAGCGTGCGACCGGTTAAATCGCGCGGCAAGAGCCAAAACCGATCCTCGCCCAAGTCCAGCACGATACGATCCTCGACCAACTGCGGCGTCAGTTGCGCGCGCGGTACGATCGCCACCGGCCGACGATGCGTCGGCTTCTGCACTGACCTGATTGGCATACGGAGGAGTGGAGCCAACTCGCCTGCTGCGAGGAGAACATTCCAGGCGGCAAAAAACACCAGTTCGTCACCCCGGCAACCCTCTTCGATCAGCGCGCGACGGGTAGTCCGATACTCCTCTGCCCCAGGAAAGCCCCCTTGCGCCTCGTGCACAAACGACCTGATCTTCTCCATAGCGTCACGGGTTCGCTGTGGTCGATCGACTGAGGAAGTTGGGATGGGTGGGAACACAATTCCCTCACCGGCAGTGCGACGCGCCATCATCTCTCCATAGGCCAGGAGCCCTTCGACTGTCACAAACTCAAGCCGGTCTGCGGCGGATTCCAATCTGCACCTCGTTGGCTCGTCCTTAGCGTAAGCGACCCTCTTGCCTGCCCCATCTGCCCCCTCGGTGGCCGGGAGATGCCGGACTGAAGAACATCCTCAGCAAGATGAATAGTAGTGGATGCTACGCTGACCGATAAGCGATAGCAACAATTTCCAGCCTCGAGCTCCTGCTCCTCTCACGCCGTTGATCCTCCGAGATCGTACGTGCTAGGGTCTTTACTGTGCTTCCTCGCTTCGTGATACGAACGCGAAACTATGGATCGAACTTGGAAGATCTATGGAATACTCGTCGTCCTTGGTGGGCTACTGGTCGGTGGCCCCACAGGTTCCCCCAATGCCGGCTCGTCGCCTGAGCCGACCGTACCGTCTCCCTCTGTCCCATCCGTTCGACCCGCAGGGCCAGCTCTTCACGATGCCACGCCGTCTCTCGATCGACAATTACATCGAGCCGCGAAGGACCCCCCACAAAAAGCCAAAGACCTGTTTGAGGCAATTCAGCAACATGGGGGCAAAGCCCTCCCTGGATATATCGGCGGCAGGGTGTTTCAGAATCGTGAAAGACGGCTGCCTCACGGCCACTATCGCGAGTATGATGTGAATCCGAAAGTGCGTGGCCGTTCGCGGGATGCAGAACGGATCGTCATCGAACAAGATACTGGAAGAGCCTACTATACCGATAACCATTACCGAACGTTCATGCCATTGAATGAGATACCATGACTTCGAAACACACACTGACATTGACCGCCTATCTCCAATCGACGAAGGCCCCCTGGACCTCATTGCTTATGGTCAAAGCCGGACAGCGCGCCGAATCACTGGTGCGCCCACCAACCGGGTTGGTGCTAAAGATCATCAAGGGCCGTCACTGCAAGACGCCGGCAAGTCTGTTTGCGGAATTCGCACGGGCATTGGAGTTCCCCGATTACTTCGGCCACAACTGGGACGCCTTGGAAGAATGTCTGGCCGATCTGGAATGGCTGCCGGCCAAGGGCTATATCTTGCTCATCACCGATGCGGCTCATGTGTTATCCAACGACGAAGAAGAGTATGAAACCTTTCTTGAGATCTTGCGTGATGCGGGAGAGGCCTGGGGAAACGGGCAGGCGGGAATGGGCGCGCGACGAGCCACGCCATTTCACGTGCTGTTCGCTGTATCGGAGCGGGAGAAAGCCAAGCGGGCCCACTGGGGGATGAAAGAAATCAATGCGGAACCGATTCGGGAGGCAAATGCCCGCCAACGGTCTCCCAAACAGAGACCTTCACAGACTTGAGTTCGTTGACGACGATTCGGTCATTCAATTAGGGTAGTCTTCACCTTCCACTCATGCTGGCGGCATTGTTCAACATCCGGTAAGGAAAGGAATCAACGATGGGACTCATGGATCAATTAGGACAAGCAGTCGGCGGGGCGATGGGTGGACAGACGGCACAGAACCCTCTCTTGCAGGCTCTCACGAGTTTGCTCGGACAGAATAGCAGCGCAGGGGGATTAGCTGGTATTGTCCAAGCATTCCAGAAGAACGGACTCGGCGATATCGTGAACTCCTGGGTGGGCACAGGGAAAAACCTTCCCGTCACACCGGATCAGATCAAACAGGGCCTGGGAAGCGATTTACTGAGCCAGCTGGCGGGCAAAGCCGGCGTCTCACCCGATGCCGCAAGCGCTCAGCTATCGAGTTTGCTGCCAGACGTGATCGATAAAGTGACGCCGAATGGCAAGATTGAAGCCGGCGGGATCGACCAGTTGCTTAAGATGTTTCAGGGGAAAATGGGAGCGTAGCTTCCTGTAGGTCGTCAAGAAGATGCGCCTGCCCTACGGGCGCATCTTCTTAGACACGTTCAGCACACTTCTCCATTTGCGGAAGAGGGCAAACGACAATCTGGTCGAGACTCCAGAGCGGGAGTCCGTGTGAAGCGATGTCTGCCAGCGGGCTTCAACATTGCGGCGATGAACGATGCAAATCCCATGCGTTTCCCGTGCATCGTCGAGAGGGGCCTTCTCGCCCACTAGCTCGGCTTTCCCTTCTTGTCGGCACCACGAACAGACAATCTTCATCGTTGATCCCTAGATCGCTGTCTAGAATTTCGATAGTACCCGCATGAACTGAGCAAGAGTCAGGCCGTAATCGATTCGTAACTGAAATCGGCATGTCTGCAAGGGATTACGAAAATCCCCTGCCTCGCAGCAACACAGCCTGTATCAAAAAGTGCTGATAAGTGTATCTCTTCAGACACTTTTTGGCCTCGGTCGCTTTATCACACCACATGAACCTTCTCTTTCTTGACCAAGGCTCAGACTGCATGGTACTGTGCGCCCCCATTATGAAAACCACTCGTTCCGCCAAGCTATTTGCCGACGCGCAGCAGTTGATTCCCGGGGGCGTAAATAGTCCGGTGCGCGCCTTTCGCTCTGTCGGAGGCCAACCCCGGTTTATCACACGCGCCAAAGGCGCCCGCCTCTACGACGTCGATGGAAACAGCTACATCGACTATGTGCTCTCATGGGGCCCGATGATTTTGGGGCATGCCGCCCCATCGGTCATCAGCACGATCAAGAAGGCCGCCGCAAACGGCACCAGTTACGGCGCGCCGACCGAGCTGGAAGTCACACTCGCCCGCATGATCCGCGACGCCTTCCCATCCATGGAAAAGGTCCGGCTCGTCAGCTCCGGTACCGAGGCCGTCATGAGCGCCATTCGCGTGGCCCGTGGATTTACGAAGCGAGACAACATTCTCAAGTTTGAAGGGTGCTATCACGGCCACAGCGATTATTTGCTCGCAAAGGCTGGATCGGGTTTGGCCACGTTGGGGATTCCAGATTCGCTTGGAGTCCCGGCAGACTTTGCAAAACACACCTTGACCGCCCCGTACAACGACATCCGAGCGGTGCAACAGATCGTCAAGGAACAGCAGGGCACGTTGGCCTGCATTATTCTGGAACCGATCGCCGCGAACATGGGCGTCGTGCCACCGGCGCCGGATTTCCTTCAAGCGCTCCGGCGACTCACCGAAGAACAGGGCATCCTCTTGATTTTCGACGAGGTGATCTCCGGCTTTCGCGTCACCTACGGGGGAGCCCAAACGCTCTACGGCATCACTCCGGATCTGACGGTGCTAGGGAAAATCATCGGCGGGGGATTGCCGGTCGGCGCCTACGGAGGGCGAAAAGAGATCATGGATCTGATCGCGCCGTTGGGGCCGGTCTATCAGGCGGGGACGTTGTCGGGAAATCCGTTAGCCGTATCTGCCGGCATTGCGACGCTCAAGCAGCTCAAAGCCCGTGGGGTCTACAAGAAGCTGGAAGAAAGATCGGCAGCCCTGGCCAAAGGGATTGGAGACGCGGCCAAGAAAGCCGGCGTGCCGCTCACGCAAACCAGGGTCGGGTCGATACTTGGGGCCTTCTTTACGTCAGGCCCGGTGGTGGATTGGAATACTGCAAAGCTGTCGGACACGAAGCGATACGGGCAATTCTTTCACGCGATGCTGGAACAGGGGGTGTACCTGGCCCCCTCTCAATTCGAAGCCGCCTTCCTTTCGACCGCTCATTCATCCCGCGATATCGAATACACGATCAAAGCCGCGCATTCCGCCTTCAAAGCACTTTGAAGAGCTGATCGCTATCGATCTTTCGATAAGTAATGGATACATGCGGAAGCAAGGTTGACCTGGACAAGGCCCAATCTCCAGCTACGGCCGTGGCTTCTTGGAAGGCGGGCGAAAAAGGAAGCTGTTGCGTTCAGGAGGGAGTTCGAGGAGAATGCCCTGCGTATGAGCCTTCGTGAAAGCCGCCCTGTTCGGCCTCGGCCTGGCCGTTCTGCTCTCGCTCCCCTCGGGAGCGCGCTCCGAGATCACAGCGAGCGAGGCGGCCTGCTTGGCTCGCGTGCCGTAAGACTGGCCTTTCCCCGGGCAGTCGATGCCGCTGAGGCGGATGCGTTCAGGGTGTTGGTTGTGGAGGACTTCGATGGTGTCGCCGTCGAGGACGGAGACGACTGGGCCGGAAAAGTCCGAATCAACTACAAATTGGGCAGGTAGGCTCAGGGCGCCATGGTTTTTCCACAGTCTGCTAGGATTATTCTGCCGTTGCCCGCCCTAACCGATCCTGCACAATCGGACCCAAACATGCGGCAACGGTCGCATTTGCTTGGAGAGTATAGTGCCCTCCGTGTGCCTTACCCTTCGGAATGAAATGATTGGGTTCTGAATCTCGCTTAAGGCAGGATGTCAGATCCACATGCTCTAGTTGTGCATTTTGGAGAATTTGGAGTCCTTCCGGAATCCATGGTGACTTTTTTTTGAAATCCCGTTTGTTCGGCAGGTATACGAGCAAAGGGGTTGCTCCGTCCTTATGCACCGCGTCAACGAAGGCATTCAGGAGGCTTGAATTGACTGCGTGCATGTCCGCATCAGACACAAATGGTCGATCCTTTTCAGAGAACGGATATATCGAAATCAGAAACCGCAAGAAGTAAGAACGGTGCACATACCACCATTGTGGCCTATCCCAGTCTGTGCGGTTATACTTCTGGTCGTATTCGATGAACGGAACATCGTGAATAGAGGGAAGCATGAATATATCCTCCGCCTTCGGCAGAGGCTGGTTCACAATATTGAGCGTACCTCCTTGATCAAGAACGAATCGAGGCTTCATAAACGGAAACGCGCTTTGGTCGACAATGAGAAATCCATAGGAGCTCATGGTTCGGTGGAGGTCGGGGTCAATGAACGACAGAATCACCAGATTGGGCTTCCACGAAGTCACGTCTCTCTTGTATCGAAGATACATCTGGTCGATCCCATAACCGCCGACACCGAAATTCAGTACTCGACAACCTTTGGGGAGCAGTTGCTCCAACCGATAAGCCCACGAGTCTTCAAACCGCACGCCGTCACCGAACGTAAAGGAGTCCCCGACGAGCGCGACCCGACAGTCACCGAGCCCGTTGCGCAGAACTTCTCCCTGCGTGGCACTCCGCAGTCCCTCGGCACTGCTCTCGTATAAACCATCTTCGCTTTTCCGGTTTGGTCCAATTGTCCACCCTAACGTATCATCGCTACAGTAAATGGTTTGTCTGCCTTGCTCAATGCCAGCATCGTTCGCTGCCGATCAGCAAACTCTCGCCACTGGCGGGGAAGCAGACGAAACTTACCCACAAAAGTACCGTTGTGCCTCTCAACAGCTGCGATGCGAAGAGCGGCTTCACTGATACCTCCGACCAGAACGATGACCAGGAGACTCATGATCACGGCATACCGTCTGTCCCTGTTGCGGCCCTGCGAACCACAAAGAAATCGAACGAGCACGCCGCTTGCCACGAGGAGCCCTAACACTGCGACCATACACAGGATTACACTGGGGCTGAGAAGGAACTGACCCAATGAAGGTTTGTCCCTGTAGTGATACAGACCGATGAGCAACATCACGCCACACATTGCCATGCCATAGACGGCCATCGAGATGGCGACCGTGACGTTTGGTGACGGCTCACGTCGAATAGAATTGTCAGTTAGCCTTGTCATCTCTTTCGCCTCTGTATCATTCTTCAGTGTGCAGCCCAGCTCTTCCGCCCACCGACAAATACCAGCCCCCAAATACTTAGTAGAGAATCGGCGAAGGGATCCGTCGCCGATACCCGCTGCAAGGATAGAACTATAATGTTTATACACGCTACCCTTCCAGAATATACAATGCCCCTGCGATGGCCAGGCCGTCCTTCACGCTGCGCGCGTCGAACCAGCACATTCCTATCGTGCGCGTTCCGCGTGCAGGAGGACGGCCAGGCCGCCTTCCCCTCTACCCGAAGAAACAGCCGTGGGGATCGGTATCAATTTCGTGGACGAGATCTGCCAGATCGGGGCTCGAAAAGCATGGCTCATAGCCATACCATTTGAGGCTGGCCCGTTGCCAATAGAGTTGACACTGCTTAACCGTCCGGATAAATCTCAGCTTGGCAATGGGCGATTCGCCCCACTCTTCAGGATTGTCCCAGCGAGACCTCCGCTCGACAATGAGCACCTCATGCCCGTTCACCTGATACTCCAGCCGTAGCTGTTGCGTGAGATGGGCCGGACTGCGCCTGAGGCAGAGCCGACCCACGGTCTTTTCAATCCGTTTGAGTTCGAGTTCGTTGAACGCCATCGCTCCCGCAATGCTAGAGAATAGAGGTCTCACCGTGCGGCATGCGCGCCCCCTTTTCGCAGAAGGCTTGTGCAGGATGCGTGGGTTACCAGAATGGGTGTAGCCTACTTCGAGAAATGGTGTCAAATGCTCACTGGCGGGCGTGAGGATGGCTGGCGGATGGTGGCACCATCTGGCTATTACCGTTGATGGGGACCTGACTGAAGAGGGCCTGTTCGCTAGGCTGGCAGTTCGAGAAAATGGGCATGGGTCATATCGCGTTGCGTCACCGGGCGCGCTTGCGAAGCCGACAACGTGGCGATGGCCGCAGTCTCTCCGCGCAGGGTTAGGAATTCCACCTCGAACGCTTCGTCGTTCCCATAGATATGGATGACCGTGCCCATGTCTCCTGCTTTCAACCCGTCTACCGGCAGGTCGCTCGTCAAAGATGACATGGTCATGCTCCTTGATCATTCTGGCAGCTCCAACGGATGGGCTGGCGACCGCACAGGAGCATACGCTACTTTCAGGCAGAGCCAGATAAAGGTACCAGGAACCATTTCTCGGCCAGATCGGTCGGTGCATGGGCGGCCGCTGGTTCAAAGGCCAGCGACAGGCCACGTCGTTCTGCAGATGGCGTCAACTCCCTCAAGGGGAACTCGTAGACGAAGTGGAGGCGGGGTGGCATAGCCCTTCGCTCCACGCCTCCCGGAACGGCCCTTTCGGATGGTGGAGCGGCCAAATTATTCCCCTTGCTCGCGCAACGCGCGGTCGCGGGCTCCCCTCGCTCGGTCTACTGGCACGTCTCGGCGTGCCAGTGGGTGGGCGGGTGAAAAGTTTTCACGCAGTTAGGGAGTAAACCAGGCCACCCTAGAGGGAAGTGTAGAAGACCCTACAAGCCTGTGCCCTAAACGATTCGCCCTGTTCAGCGTCGTGCGACATACCGGTGCATCGCGACGGTGATCGATATTTGGTGGGAGGAAAATGTATCCGTCAGCTTCCCGGCGGCTCACCTCGTGGGGATTTCAATATGCGGTTACGGCACCTGCCCTGTCCCGCACATCTGAAAAAGCAACCATTCTCGTCTCGTTGGCGGAAATCGCCGTTGCATTTTTGAGTAGATCGGTCTATACAAGCGACCCATGAACGCCGAGCAGATGGAAGAGATCAAACGTCATTTTGGCGTGGTGGCCGAAGCGCTGAGGAGCGACATCCGCCAGATTGCGGAAGGTCACGCCACTATTCGGCATGAGTTGCAAGAACACCGTGGGGAGATTCGTGACGAGTTCAAGGAAATGCGGGCCCTCCTGCGGCTCTCATTTTCCCAGCTCGACCAGCGCATCCATACCCTCGAAACGGATATCTCAGCCCTGAAAACCCGCATGGACCGCCTCGAGACTAGCCGGGCTTAATTTCCGCCAACACCATTCAGTCAATCCGCCGCCGAGATCGATCAGAAAAGTAGAATGTCCCTGTTTTCTTCTCCCCTAAAAAATCATTCTCCAGCGCCAGCTGTCCGATCTTGGCGTGGAGGGTCTTGAGATCCGGCGTGTCCGCCGTCGGTTTGGTCCCGCCAAACACGTCAGCGGCTCGCGCCAGCAATTGTTGCTTCCATTCGGTGATCTGCGGGGATGGGCGCCAAAGTGCTCGGCCAATTCGGTCAGCGTCTTGCCGCCTTTGACCGCGCGGCCAATGCTACCTGCGCCTTGAAGGTCGCCCCGTGATTGCGTCTCGTTCTTTTCATCGCCTCGCTCCTCTGGTTCGCCACCACCCGGTGGCTTTGGTGAAGCAAGGCTACCACTTATCACACTGTCCGAATTTCCGGGACCCCCCCTACCTCCTGGCTAGGGGGGCTATTCTGCCAGAACGTTCTCCCTCGTGACCGTCTACGATTGCGGGGAGCTTACAACCTACCTTGGTCTTGATAATCTTCTGCTCGGTTGTCATCGTCCTCGCTCCTTTCAATGAAGGGGAGGACTCTACCTGACTGTCAGATTAAGTTCTAGCAATCACAGTTTAACAAACTTTGCGCATATCTTTTGGATGCGAGTCCAAGCCTTTTTTGACATATTAGGTTTAATAAAATATCGAACAACCATTTCGACAACTCTACGCTTCGATGGTTGCGCTTGAACTTGAATATAGGCTTCTACCATGTTCGTAGCGTGAATATCTTTCCAGCCAAGCCTTTCTTTCGCAAGCAACAAGAACAACTCACCGGCTGATATCCACTCACCACAAATATCATCACCAAAAGGCCCGGCCGAATGGTGTGGGAATGAATAAGATTCAAACTTGTCACCCACTTTAATCCGGTGGTTATTGTATTTCTGCGATACCGAACTGCCATCAACAAGCTTGAATGAGTTATATTTTCCCAAGCTTACAAAAAGAGAAAAAACTTCAGTGCTGTGTGATTCTGCTGATATAAATGGCGGTCTTATGTTGTTGTCGAAAAGCACTCGCAATATTGCTTCATCGTAGTGTTCAATGTCGATCTTTATGTAATGTGGACTACCGTATTTCGATATCAGTTGTAATACCGACTTAGATGGCAAGAGAACTTTTTCAAAGTTATCAGCATTTACTGGCTCGGGAAACTGACTTAAAACGTGATCATGTTTGTGTATATAGAAATAAACTTCACGCGCTGAATCATCTGTAGTCAACACGCAGCTTTCAACAAATAATCTACCTTCTCTTATCTCGACAATAAATCTATTTTGTATTTGCTCGCAAAGCACTGGGTTAGCTTCGACGGCTATGACTATGTCGCTTTTTTTTAGGTAATAAGGTATATCGTCGCCGTTATTGGAGCCAAAGTCATAGATAACTTTTTTTTGTTCTTTTTGGGTGACGGTGTTTTGAGTGATTGATTGATTTTGGTGCATATGTAAGCTTAGAGGGGGCTCCGGAAATTCGGACAGAGAAGTGGCCCCATTCGTTGGATAGAATGTGCTCGGTCTTAAGTGGCGCCTCGAGTTTCTACCTCAGTGGCAGTCTGCCGTGTCGGTGAGTGGTCAAAGTACACGCTGTCCAGTGTACGTCCGTCGGCGCCGGTGCGGTCGACGAAGCAGTCACGGTAATCGACCGCCTGCCACTCTTCAGGCGACAAGGCTTGTCGGCGGGCTCGAACGCGGGGCGGGTCGCCGGCACAGGTCTTGCATGATACGACTCCGAGTGAGCGAGGCACATAGGCGTCGTCAGGCTGATTTAAAGCCGCTCTCCGAACACAGTGATCTCTGTGCGGCCGCCATCGAGGTGCTCTCGTTTTCCTTGTGCGTCTCCGCGGGATTGCCTTGGATCTCTGATAACTTTGGTTTGCATGGCGATGATGAACTCGGCCTGTTTGAGCCGCGTGGACAGCTGGGCGTTCTCCTTGCGGAGGATGACCTTCGCCGCCCGTAGCGGCTGCTCGGGCCGAGGGATACCCCTTTCGGCCTCGCGTCTAGACGGCGTCCAGGCCGAGAGCACACCTGTTGCCCGTGCGATGGCGACGCCACGTAGTGATGTTCGATGGCATGGGGTCCTTCAGAGTTCGAAACAGCGCCTCCAGGCTGCCCACCGTGGTACAGGCATCGGCCAATTTCAGGGTGCTCACGTGTGTACGCCCGACCGTGAACCCCTCCCGATTCAGCTGGTTGCGCAACATGCGCGCCCCCATGAACCGGTGCTCCAGGTGCAACGCGTCTATGTGACGCATCAGCACCAGATCGGCCGTCGCTGACAGGCGTGGGCACAGAGTAAACGCGGCCCCGACTGATCCCTACCAGCTGTGCCTGACGGCTGATCGACAGGGCGTAGGTAGAATCCATCATCGCGTTGCGCTCAGCCATCCCACCTTGGTGAGCGCCCCTGCTCAACAATCATGCTCCAGCGTGAGCTGTCCAATCTTGGCATGTACGGCTTTCAGATCAATCGGCGGCTCTGCCGGAGCGGCTCCCCCGACAAAGAGGTCGGCCGCTCGCTCGCTCGCTGAGTTGCCGTTTCCACTCCGTAATCTGGTTGGGATGCACGTCAAACCGCTGGGCTAGTTCGGCGAGCGTCTTGTCGCCGCTCATCGCGGCCAACGCCACGTTAGCGTTGAACACTGCTGAGTGTGTCCGTCTCGTGTTTTAGCATCTTCTGCAGCCAAGTCTATACCCGTGAACTTCCTCTTATGTCCCTATCATCGCCCAGTAGGCGGCCATCAACGGGAGCAGATTCTCCACTTAACGGCTTGTTCAAATTTCCGGGGCCACTTCTCACGACTGTTTACTGGTTTTAACTGTCTGCTTGGTTTGACTAGACCTTTACCCAGGAGAGGGACCGATGTGTGTTATATGAAGATGGAGGCGGTGCCGCCCACACAAGGCGGGAGCCATTGCCCTGCCCGGGCAGGGCAGGAACTTCTGCCGCGCGGCCGCGCCCTGGACATCGCCGACCTCGAGCAATACACGCTGCCCGAAGGGCGCTATGATGTCGACGCGGACTTCTATTATCGTATCGCCAGCGGGATTTAATTCCCAGATCAAGCGGGCGTTGAAGCCGGGCGGGGTCGTCCTGTTCGAGACCATTACCGTGGACTATCTGAAGCATCCGGCGGGCAAGAGCTTTCGGAAGGAGTATCTCCTAAAGCGAATGTTCGAGGAGATCGGGATCGTCCACTACGCGGAGCTGGCGGATTCGGACAAAGCCATCGCGCAGCTCGTGACGCGAACGACTGCGGGCACCAGCCTATAACGAGACCAGGGTTGCCGCGCGCGGACATAGGGGGCAGCCGGTGGCCCTCGCCCGGAAAATCTCACCATTTGCAGGGCGGCGCGCCGGATGGCGCCGCATCGGAGATCAGCGGTGGAGCCCCACGACTGAAGCCCACTCCGCCGGAGTAGCTCCAGCTACGGCAGTGGCTTCTTGCGAAGGTGGGCGAAAAAGGAAGCTGTTGCGTTCAGGAGGGAGTTCGAGGAGAATGCTCTGCGTATGACCTTCGTGAAAGCCGCCCTGTTCAGCCTCGGCCTGGCCGTTCTGCTCTCGCTCCCCTCGGGAGCGCACTCCGAGATCACGGCGAGCGAGGGGCCCTGCGACGGAGCCTCTTCCGCTATCGACGTACGCGTCCACGGCGTTCGCAGCGACCGGGGCCACGTGACGTTCGTCCTGTACGGGGACAAGCCCGAGGACTTTCTCGTCAAGGGAAAGAAAATCTTCAAGCAACGCTTCGCTGCGAATCAGGGAACCGTGGAGTTCTGCGTGATCCTCCCTAAGCCCGGCATCTACGCCGCCACGGCCTACCACGATGAAAATGGCAACGGGAAATTCGACAAAAACCGGGCCGGCCTTCCCGTCGAGGGCTTCGGCGTGTCGAACAACCCTACAACATTTCTTACCCCACCCAGCCACGATCAAGCGGCATTCGCGGTCTCGCATGGCCGCACGAGGGTGGATATCGAAATTAAGTATTAGGTATGCTGATAGAAGAGTCGGCCATCCCACCATTTATTTACACGCTGTTTTAGTGTCCTGAGTCTGAAATCCGCTGACAAAATCGGGCCACACTGGCTAGGATGTTCTCGGCGGTCTTGGTCTACATAAACGGCTCCGGATCCTCGTTCATCACGGCGAGGTACTCCGGAGAACAGCCTTGAGTGCCAGGACATTTGGATGCACGCCGCGGCGCAGGTGTAATGCTGTGAGCAACGCAAACCAGCGCTCTGCCAAATTCATGGGGTCTGAAAAAGGGAGTCTTCGTTGACGAGTTCGGAGGCTAACCGCGTTTGACAGCACTCCAGTCGGCATTGAAATGACTCCCTTTTAGTCCTTTTAGTCGGATCGCGTCGATCGCGGCCCTTGTCGTCGTCGTGCCGTTGAATCACAATAGTGGCAGCCTCCGCGGTCGCCGGACAATCTGGGGCGTGCGCGTCGCGTGCATGCGAAAGCTATTGTTCTTCCTCAATACCAGACGAAGTATCAGTGTCCGTGGCGCCTTAAGGTCAACTTAGAGGATTGACAATCAAGTCAGTTGCTTTTACTTTCCCCTTGAAGGTTATCAAAAGTTTTCTAACCAGGCCAAAAAGTAACGCGCGCACCTGCGAAGATCATCACCAAGTAAGTTAATACACCCATGGTTAACATTTTAATCACGTCATACAACCAGTCTAAGTATCTCCTACAAGCTGTAGAAAGCGCCCTGAACCAGGACTACGAACACCTCCAAGTTATCGTTATGGATGATGCATCGAGTGAATGGGACCAGGGGCTAGCGAGTCTCAAAATTTTCGAAGCTGACCCGCGGCTCCGCATACACCGCAATCCTCACAATCTCGGCCGGGTTAAAAATTACCGGCAAGGCCTCTACGAACTGGCTAAAGGGGATTGGGTACTCGTGCTCGACGGAGACGACTTCCTCCTAGACCATGCCTATGTCTCCAAGGCGATGGAAATTGCAGTCCTCTGCCCCCGACATAGATCTTGTATTTTCGAATGCTGTCAGACTCTACGAAGACAAAGGCGGTATTTTTAAGCCGGCGCACGAAAACAAAGACCTGCCTCCAGTGATGGCAGGACCCGATCTGTTCCTGAAGCTTGCAGATACTAAAAGTATTTCGCTGTTCCACAACACTGCAATCTACAAAAGAGAGAAAGCAGTTAACCTGGACTTTTTCCGAAGGGACATCATAAGTTCGGACTGGGAATCGTTGCACCGGTATATACTTACCGGGAAAGTGGCCTTTCTGAATATAAATGCATCAGTCTACCGTATTCATGGGGCAGGCTGCACACAGAACATGTCAGCGCTAGACCGTGCCAGCAACTTACAGGTCATCGTCGATCCCTATCTCGCCGCAAAAACCATGGGACTTTTCAGCATGTCAGCGCTAGACACCTGGTTTGAGACGCGACTGTGGAGGACGGCATTCTTAGATGCACGGACTCTGCTGAAAGCGAGGGATCTGAAAGGTTACAAGTCATATTTGGGTATTCTCAAACAGATCAGCCCACGGATCGAGCGCCGAATAAGGAGGGCCGAAGCTGTTGGTCAAGAGGCTCAAAGCATTTTTACCACACGCATCAAATTAACAGCGGCGTTTAGATTACTTCAGAATCCTTCCACAAAGGCCCCACCCGAGACGAGCCGGCAAGCCCGTGGTCAGCATGTTTGGCAACGGCCAGGCCTCTCAGTTGCGCGCAAACAACACCTCGAGATATTGCTCCACGGCGCGATCGACCGAAAAGAGCGAGGCCCGCTTCTGCAACAGTCCTCTATCGGGAGGGGCATCCAGCGTCGAGATGATGGCCTGGGCCATGGCCGCAGGGTCGCCCACCGGCACGAGCCGGCCGTACTGCCCGTTCTCCAGGATTTCGGCCGGCCCGCTTGGACAATCGGTGCTCACGACCGGGCACCCGCAGGCCAGCGCCTGAATCAGCACGCCGGGGAGTCCCTCATAGGTTGAGGAGAGCACGAAGACCGCTGCACGTGCCATGTAGGCGAACGGGTTACTCGTGAATCCGTGGCAGAGAAACGTCCTCGGTCGACTCCAAGCTCGCGCGCTAGAGCTTCAAGCTTTCGCCGCATCTCCCCTTCGCCGAGCAGGAGAAGCCGCGCCTGGCGCTGGGCCCGCACCTGCGCGAAGGCCTGGAGCAGAGTGGGAAAGTCTTTCTGCTCCGTCAGGCGTCCCACGGCGATGATCACGGGAGGCGCCCCGGGCACGAACCACGGATGGTCGATCGGTGCTTCAGCCTTCTTGGCCAACTCCGAATCCACCACGGGATTGTACACCGTCGTGACGAGCTCAGGCGGCAAACCGACCAGCGTCCTCAGGTCGTCGGCAACCCCGCGCGAGACCGCTATGATGCGGTCCGCCTCGGGATACATCCGCCGGAGCAATGGGACGATGAACCGCCACCGCCATTTTCGTCTCTTGGCCCCGTCCCGCAGGTGACTCGACAGATGGATCCGCTCGCTGATCACCGTGCGGACGGAGACGCCGGCGAGCCGCCTGGCCCACAAGGCGACGAGATTAAGATCCGGCTCCGCTGAGAGTAACACGGCGGGTCGTTCCTCGCGAAGGTAACGCACAAGGGCGGGCAGGCAGCGGAGCGTGCCGTGCGACTTGCGCGGAAGCAGTACGGGCATCGCAAGCTGAATGAGGTGCTCGGGCGCTGCGCGGAACGCGTGGAGCCGTCCCATCCACCGAGGCGCCGTTTCGAGCGCGACGACCCTTATGGCGCTCGGCACACTATCCACAAAGTCTCCCTGAGCTTTGTACAATACTAAATCCACTCTGTGGCCCCGGTCAGCGAGAGCCCGAGCGAGATGAAGCATTGACCTCTGGATTCCCCCACCTTCCAGATTGGCCATTAGCAGGGCGATGTGCTGTCCCTCCCTGCTGTCAGGACTTCTGGCTTCGCTCGGTCCTTCGTGGAACTGCTTCATAACTTGTTTGCGTCGGTTCGCCGACCGACTACTTTGTGGTTTCCCGCAGCCCCCTGCGGAACAATTCGGGGAGTGTTACTGCCCAGACGAAACAGGGCACAACAGCAGTCTCTTCACGCGAAACGGGTGGAGCAAGAATTGTCTCTCTAGGAGCCTGTCCGACATTGACCGTTCTATTGCGGCGAATGATCCGCAACCATCTGCGTCGTTCTCGGCCCGAAAAAATCCTCAACGTATTCCAGCGAATACGCCTCCGGTTTTTCCTGGCCTGCGGCCTTGCATCTGGCCGCACCTCCTTCGCCTCGTCACGAAGGCAATGCCGGACAGGCTCCTCGCGGCGGGCTTGAGTGCGCTTCCAGGCCAGGCCTCTCAGTTGCGCGCAAACAACACCTCGAGATATTGCTCCACGGCGCGATCGACCGAAAAGAGCGAGGCCCGCTTCTGCAACAGTCCTCTATCGGGAGGGGCCTCCAGCGTCGAGAGGATGGCCTGGGCCATGGCCGCAGGGTCGCCCACCGGCACGAGCCGGCCGTACTGGCCATTCTCCAGAATTTCGGCCGCTCCGCTTGGGCAATCGGTGCTCACGACCGGGCAGCCGCAGGCCAGCGCCTGAATCAGCACGCCGGGGAGTCCCTCATAGGTTGAGGAGAGCACGAAGACCGCTGCACGTGCCATGTAGGCGAACGGGTTACTCGTGAATCCGTGGAGGGACATGTCCTCGGCGATGCCGAGCGCATGCCCAAGGGCGGTGAGCTCGCGTCGCATCCGCCCTTCACCGAGTATGAGAAGCCGCGCCTGGCGCTGGGCCCGCACCTGCGCGAAGGCCTGGAGCAGAGTGGGAAAGTCTTTCTGCTCCGTCAGGCGTCCCACGGCGATGATCACGGGAGGCGCACCAGGCTTGAACCACGGATGGTCGATCGGTGCTTCAGCCTTCTTGGCCAACTCCGAATCCACCACGGGATTGTACACCGTCGTGACGAGCTCAGGCGGCAAACCTCCCAGAGTCCTCAGGTCGTCGGCAACCCCGCGCGAGACCGCTATGATGCGGTCCGCCTCGGGATACGTCCGCCGGAGCAATGGGACGATGAACCGCCACCGCCATTTTCGTCTCTTGGCCCCGTACCGCAGGTGACTCGACAGATGGATCCGCTCGCTGATCAGCGTGCGGACGGAGACGCCGGCGAGCCGCCTGGCCCACAAGGCGACGAGATTAAGATACGTGTCCGCTGAGAATAACACGGCGGGTCTTTCCTCGCGAAGGTAACGCACAAGGGCGGGCAGGCAGCGGAGCGTGCCTTGCGACTTGAGCGGAAGCAGTACGGGCAACGCAAGGTGAATGAGGTGCTCGGGCGCTGCGCGGAACGCGTGGAGCCGTCCCATCCAGACAGACGCCGTTTCGAGCGCGACGACCCTTATACCGCTCGGCACACTATCCACAAAGTCTCCCTGAGCTTTGTACACCAGTAAATCCACTCTGTGGCCCCGGTCAGCGAGAGCCCGAGCGAGATGAAGCATTGACCTCTGGACTCCTCCGCCTTCCAGAGAGACCATTAGCAGGGCGATGTGCTGTCCCTCCCTGCTGTCAGGACTTAGGGCTTCGCTCGGTCCTTCGTGGAACTGCTTCATAACTTGTTTGCGTCGGTCCGCCGACCGACTACTTTGTGGTGTCCCGCAGCCCCCTGCGGAACAATTCGGGGAGTTTACTGCCCAGACGAAACCTTGTCGTCGACATGCTCGCAAATAGAGTGGCGGCCCAAGGCAGTCGCATCATTCCAAGCCTGAAACATGAGCAGGTTCCACAGCAAGTATTGATGGTTTTGGAACCCGGTGACATGCTGTTGCCAGATCCGCCGTACTGGTTCAGGGCGCAGGAAGCCCTGCTCCCGAATGCGTCTTTCGTCAAGCAGGGTTTCCGCCCACTCCCGCAAGGGGCCCCGAATCCAGGCATCGACGGGCACCCCAAAGCCCATCTTTGGCCGTTCGGTCAGCTCTCGGGGAACATACCGTGACAACACACTTCGCAAGATCCGTTTCCCTCCGCCTGGGTCGAATCGCATGCCCGCCGGCAACGACCAGGCAAACTCGATGACATCCCTGTCCAACAGGGGGCAGCGGACTTCCAGCCCGACGGCCATGCTCGCGCGATCGACTTTGACCAGAATGTCGTCGGCCAGGTAGTCCACAAAGTCCAGGTACAGCATGGCCTGGATCGGATCCGACACGTTCGCCCATCGGCTCGGGTCGGTCAGCACGGTCGGAACCGGGACCGCGCCCACCACAAACTCCGTCGCATTCTGGCACTGAGCGTGATGGCGAGTGAGAAAATCTTGCGGGCTCTCGGCAGCCAGCCGTTTCGCGATCTTTTCTAACTTCGTTCCGATCCGCTTCAAGGATGTGCCTTGCCTAGGCCCTGCGGACGGACGAGCCCCGAGCAGGTGCCAGCTAAGCCGGCCCAGCGCACTCATTGCCGTCGCCGCGTCTTGTCGGAGCCATACCGGGAACCGCTTCATGTCCTCCCAGTACGTCTGGCATCGTCGATACTGTTTGTACCCGGCGAACAGTTCGTCCCCTCCGTCCCCGGAAAGCGCGACTTTGACGGCTCCACGGGCCAGCCTGGAAACCAGATAGGTCGGGATCTGGGAGGGGTCCGCAAACGGCTCATCATAGATGGTCGGCAGATCGGGGATGACGTCAAGGCTCTCATTCGGGGTCACGTACAGTTCCGTATGGTCGGTTCCAAGATGGCGCGCAATCGCCTTTGCATGTTCCGCCTCGTTGTACTTTGGCTCATGGAATCCGATCGAAAACGTTTTCACCCTGGCCGTGCTCGTGGATTGCATCAGCGATACAATGGTGCTCGAGTCCACGCCCCCCGAGAGCAACGCCCCCAGGTCCACGTCGGCAACCATGCGCCGGCTGACGGCTCCCCTGAGAAGTGAATCGAGCGCCTCAATGGCCTCTTCACTGGTTCCTGAAAAAGGCTCGCGTTCACCGCGCTCGGCGACGTGTTGTGCAGACCAGTACGCGACCGGCGCCGATATCGTCGAAGACCCGTGAGCGGTGAGGGTCAGGAAGGACCCTGCGGGCAGTTTGCGGATCTTCTTGTATATACAATACGGCGCAGGAATCCGAGAGTACTTGACAAGCAACCCCAGCGCGTCACGATCGATTTCATGGTCGAAATTCTGGTGGGCGCGGAGCGCTTTGAGCTCCGATCCGAACAGGAATACGTCTCCGCACCAGCCATAGTAGAGCGGCTTCTTCCCTGCACGGTCACGCGCCAGCGTGAGGGACCGGGTTTCCCTGTCCCACACACCGAACGCAAACATCCCGTTCATACGCTGCAGCGCAGGCTCGATCCCCCATTCGGCGAGCGCGGCCAGCACGATTTCCGTATCACTATGACCGCGAAATTTGTGGCCATGCGATTCGAGGTCTTGGCGAAGCTCAGGAAAATTATAGACTTCGCCGTTGTACGTGATCACATACCGACCGCATTCCGACACCATCGGTTGTGCCCCGGCATCGGACAGGTCCAGGATGGACAGCCGCGCATGCCCGAGCGCCAGACCCGCCTTTATGTCGGTCCACACACCGGACCCATCCGGCCCGCGATGGTGGAGCGTTCTTGTCATGCGTGTCACGATAGCACGAAGCTCACTCTCGCCATGGAGGCGTTCGCGAGATACGAAGCCACAGATTCCACACATGGAGTGTTTCCTTTCGTGCCTAGGACGTTGTCGAACGCACGGTCATGACGCGGAACCTGTTCCTGCGACGGTTCGATGTCGCTGCGCCGATGCAGGTCGGCTGAGGTGTCCTCTCAACAGCCATGGGTGCGAAACCAGGATTGAAACATGAGCAGGTTCCACAGGAGGCTTTCGTGATTCCGATATCCTGCCAGATGCTGGAGCCACGTGAGGCGCACCGTGTCGGGACGTAACAGGCCGTGCTTCGTTAGAAGGTTCTCGTCGAGCAGATCCTCGGCCCACCCCCGCAAGGGGCCCCGGATCCAGGCGCCGACTGGCACCCCAAAGCCCATCTTTGGCCGTTCGGTCAGCTCTCGGGGAACATACCGTGACAACAGACTGCGCAAGATCGGTTTCCCTCCGTCTGGGCCGAATCGCATGCCCGCCGGCAACGACCAGGCGAACTCGATGACATCCCTGTCCAATAGGGGACAGCGGACTTCCAGCCCGACGGCCATACTGGCTCGATCCACCTTGGCCAGAACATCTTCGGGAAGATAGTCAGCAAAATTCAAATACATCATGCCCAGCACGGGGTCCGACAATACGGGCCACCGGCTCTGGTCCGTATGCAGCGTGGGGACAGGCTTCGCGGTCGGCACGAACTCCGTTGCGTCGCGGCACCGCACATGATGCCGCGCCAACAAATCCACTGGACTTGATGCCCTCATCCGGAGAGCGGTCCGTTTGAGGTTCGTCCCTGGTGCTCGGAGCTTGAGCCCTTGGGCCGGCTCGGTGCCATGACGAAGTACGAAGACAGCCCAGCCCGCGCGATCCACTGCCTCGATCAAGCCCGCCACGCTCTGCTTGACAAGGCCCGGGATCCATCTCAAGACGTTCCCGTAATAACGGAGGCAGCTCCGGTACCGCTTGTAGCCGGCGAAGAGTTCATCGCCCCCATCACCCGACAACGCCACGGTAACCGTTCGGCGCGCCAGCTTGGAGATCAGATAGGTCGGGATCTGGGAGGGGTCCGCAAACGGCTCGTCATAGATGGTCGGCAGATCGGGGATGACGTCAAGGCTGTCGTTCGGGGTCACGTACAGTTCCGTATGGTCGGTTCCAAGATGGCGCGCAATCGCCTTTGCTTGTTCCGCCTCGTTGAACTTTGGCTCATGGAATCCGATCGAAAACGTTTTCACCCTGGCCGTGCTCGTGGATTGCATCAGCGATACAATGGTGCTCGAATCCACGCCCCCCGAGAGCAACGCCCCCAGGTCCACGTCGGCGATCATGCGTCGGCGCACGGCCTGGGTCAGGAGGGAGTGGAGCGCCTCGGTGGCCTCCTCGAACGAGCCGGTGAAGGGCTCCCGTTCGGCGCGTTCGATGACGTCGCGAGCGGACCAGTACACGGCGGGGTGACGCACTCGCGCCCGGCCCGGATGGGGCGATGGTCAGGAAGCTCCCCGCTTCGAGTTTCCGGACCTGTCCTGAAAATGGAGAAAGGCGCCGGGATCCACGAATACTGGATGAACAATCCTAATGCGTCGCTATCGAGGTCCCCTTGAAAATCAGGATGGGCCCGTAATGCCTTCAACTCCGATCCGAAGAGGAACGTCCTGCCGCACCAGCCGTAGTAGAGCGGTTTCTTCCCTACACGATCCCGCGCCAGCGTCAGGGTCCGGGATTCCCTGTCCCACAGGGCGAACGCGTACATGCCATTCAGGCGTTGCAGTGCGGACTCGATGCCCCATTCCGCGATCGCCTCCAGAACCACTTCGGTATCCGAGTGCCCGCGAAATCGATAGCCACGGGACTCGAGATCTTGGCGAAGCTCGAGGAAATTATACACTTCCCCGTTGTAGGTGATCACGAAGCGTCCGCAAGCCGAGGCCATGGGTTGGGCACCGGCCGGCGTCAGGTCGATGATGGCGAGCCGGCGATGCCCCAGCGCGATGCCGGCCCGCGGGTCCACCCATATGCCTGAGCCGTCGGGGCCTCGATGGTGAAGGGTCTCGGTCATTCGGCCGACCAGTTCCCGAAGGCCGCTTTCTTCTCGAGTCGGCGTTGTTTCCAGAAAACCGGCAATACCACACATTTCAAATATCTGTCATTTCCTTAGGCCGCATTATTCATGACGGTTCGTCGCGAAATCGCTGAGCCGCGTCGCGAGACCGGCGTGCGAAGCCCAGGGGACTGGCTCAGCCGTCTGCGGCGTGCCTTCCCGCTCCTGCCGCGCAGTGCAGCGGATCGGCGATTGTAGCAGAAGTGTTCATGAATAATGCGGGTTAGGCCAACGTTGATACAGGACGGAAATGTTGAAAGGGCCTTGCCCGTGACAACACCATCGGCCGTCTTCGAGAAGACCCGCAGATCATTTCCTACGATCCTGCTATTTTGGGCAGGCTCTGCGGCTCACCGAAAACGAGTGCCGACTCCTTGCCGTTTGAAGACAAGGAAACGTGCCCACGTTCCAGCCGATACACGCTGTCGGCAGCTTGAACGATGGCCGGTTGGTGGGAGATGGCCAGAATCGTGAGCTGGCCTCGAAGCCCTTGGAGCGTGCGGCAGATCGCAGCCTCGCTGTCGGGATCGAGCGCGCTGGTGACCTCGTCCAGGATCAGCAGCTTGGGCCGATGCGCCAACGCCCTGGCGATGGCGATGCGCTGGCGTTGGCCCCCGGACAACGCGGCTCCGCGCTCCCCGACCGAACTGCGTATCCCCATTGGCAAGGCCTTCACGAAGTCCCAGGCACCGGCGGCGCGCAGTGCTTCTTCGGCGTCAGCCTCCGTCAAGTTCGCATCGCCGAGCGTCACGTTCAGGAACACTGAGTCGTGGAGCAAAAACGTTTCTTGCGGCACATACCCGATCATCCTGCGCCACTGCCTGAGGTCAACCTGCTCCAATAACAGGTCATCGATCCAGACATGCCCTTGCTGCGGACGTATGAGCCCCGTGAACAAATCTGCGATTGTTGTTTTTCCCGCTCCTGAAGGTCCCACGATAGCGGTGAATGAACCGGCCGGAATGCTCAAGGACACATCCCAAAGGACCTGGGTCGTTTCATAGCCGAAGGTGACTTTGTCCAGTCGAAGGGATTTCTCGAGCAGGGGAGTCAGACCTCCAGGCGCCGCTTCGCGGTCGCGCTTGGCTCCCTCAATGGTGGCCTGTAGCGACCAGAAGGCGCTATCAAGGGACCGCATCCTCTGGTAGTCTCGCTGCATTTTCGAAAGAGACGTCAACAGCTTGGCGATGACAAGCACCATGACCATCACGGCATTAAACGGGAGCTTCAATCCATCCAGGGCCACGTACAATCCGGCCGCGATGACAATCGCAAAGGCCAGATCCTGAATCGCACTCAGCGCCTCCGTGCTGATGACCTCTCGCCGGAGAGCCTTGCTCAACCGCCTGGTATCCGAGCCGAGAAGAGGGCCAACCAGGTCCTCACGCGCCATCGCTTTGAGCGGTTTGACGGACTGCAGGCTGTCGGTCAAGCGGGTCATGAGGGACGTCAACAGTTGCGTCTGGCGTTTCCCGGCCTGATGGGATATGCGCACAAGACGATTGAGCGCATAGACCACGATGGCGCCCACCGCCAGAACTCCCAACGTGGCCTTCCAGTCAACGAGAAAGGCCACACCAGCGTACACCCCGACTTGAATGACAAAGGAGACAGCCTTGGCCCCTTCCTGGTAGGCGAGTGAAGCCCGAATGGCTTCTGTTCCCACCGCGTTGGCCAGGCCCCCGACCGGTTGCCGAACGTAGAACTCCCACTTGGCAGCCAGCAGGCTCCGGAGGAGGGTGAGTCGAAGGTCGGTGGCGACGTGGGCGACGGTGTACCCAACCTGCGCTCTGGCCGCCAGCAAAAAAATGGACTTGAATGCGATACAGAGGACGATGATGATCAGCAACGGTCCCACGGTTGGGCTCAAACCCACATACGACAGGGATTGAGTCAGAAAATCCCCAACGCCGAAGAGGTTGTTACCCTTACCTTGCCCCGTCTCACCCGTCACCGCACCGATAACCGGAAGGAGTAAGAGCAAGCCGACTCCCTCGGCGACGCTGGCGAAAAGCAGGCAGAAGATGCTCAGGACGGTGCGCCCTGGATACATCCTGGCGATGGTGATCAAGAACCGCATGGCGACATGCTCCGGTGTTACGCTGAGCCGGCAAGTTGAGGTTCAGACATGGCTCTTCCTGTAGACCTCGAACAAGACTTCAAGATGCTGCTCCACGGCGCGGTCCATGGAAAACTCCGCCGCGCGCACCCTCAATCGTTCCTGGCTCGGCGGGGCGTCCAACACCGTTTGGATCGCTTCGGCCATCGCGGTGTCGTCGCCGACCGGGACGAGGGGGCCATAGCTGCCATGCTCCAAAATCTCCATCGGGCCGCTGGGGCAATCGGTGCTGACGACCGGACAGCCAGAGGCCATGGCTTGTATGAGAACACCTGGAAGCCCTTCATAGGCGGACGAAAGGACGAAGACCGCGGCGCGCGCCATATAGGCAAAGGGGTTCTCCTCAAATCCCGGCAATGCGAGATCCTGGCGGACGCCGAGCGAATCCGCCAGCTCCTCCAGTTCTCGTCGCTTTTTCCCCTCTCCGAGGATCATCAACCGGACGGGCCGACGGGCGCGGATCCTGGCAAAGGCCCGAATCAAGGTGGGAAAATCTTTTTGCGCGGCTAGCCGGCCGACCCCCAAGAGGACAGGCGGCGCGCCCGGTGCGAACCAGGGATGGTCGAGAGGGGCGGACGCCCGCGCTTGCAGGTCAGGGGTGACGACCGGGTTGTAAATCGTGCGAATCGCCTGACGGGGCAGCGCTGCGACGGCGGCGAGGTCGTCGGCCACGCCATTGGAAACCGCCAGGATTGCCTCGGCTTCCCGGAAATACCGGCGCGCCATCCATCCCAGAAACGGACGGCGCCCTGTCGGGAAGTTCGTGTTGACGATCGCGCGGGAGAGATGCGTGCACTGCCTAATCACCAAGGGGGTCCCGGTTCCCGCGAGCCGGCAGCCCCAGATCGCCGCCAGGTTGACGTAGTGGGAGGCCGCCAGCAGGACGTCGGGCCGGTGGCGGCGCAGATAGCGGGCGAGGGCCGGCGGACTGGCAAGGGTACGAGCCCGTTTCGACCATCCAATGAGGGGCAGGCGCATCCACCAGCGCTCGAGATCAACCAGCCGCACGAGGGGTGACACGGCGCCATGAAAGAACCCTTGCCCTTTGGTGACCACGAGGTCGACTCGGTGGCCGCGTTGGGCCAGGCCATGAGCCAGCGCGAGCATCGTCCGCTCCACGCCCCCCACGGAGAGGCCTGAGATGAATAACGCCAGATGGAGTTTTTCCTGAGGATCAACGGTCGTCCGTTGCACGTTCGAGATCGGCGTGGGAACCACCAACTCCATCGACTCAATATCCTGCGGCATGTTGTCCGAACAGAAAATAGCGGACTCGCGATGCGAGACTTCGATGAATGAACTCCACGATGAACACCTTCCGAAGAGCCCCTTGCGGGCAGTGGATCTCTTGAACCCCGTGCCACGAATTCCCCTTACGCGAGAACAGCAAACTGTAATTCCCAAGGGCTTGCGATTCTATTACATGATCGAAATCTTCGAAGCTCGGCGCCGAGTCCGAGTGAAAGCGCCCATGATCATCCAGGATAACCGTTGTCCCTCCCCACGATGGATCCCAGTCGTCTTTTGTGTTGAAATAGAAAATATGAGACCCGAGCTTGCGTTTGGCATCGCAGTGCGGGGACACCGAACAGCCATTCGGAGTGTAATGCCAGTGAAAATTTAACGAGAAGGCGGAGGTCTCGATGAGACTCTCCAGGAAAGTCCGATAGACCTGTCCTTCTAGCTCGGCAATAAACTCCTTCCACGGACCGGCAACGGGAGGATCCGTACGCCATTCAAGCGTATAGCGGTCATGACTCTTCTGACCATACTTGCGTTGGGCGTCGAATCGCCGTTCGAAAAGCGAGACGTCGGGGAGCGTCTCCCGCAAGCGCTGGTACCCTTCGTCGGTCAGAAGACCATCCGGATTGAGCCACGGGAACGGCTCCTGTGCTCGGAACATTTTCGGATCAATTTTGTTCAGCCGGTTACAGTCGAGGTATGTCATGGCCTTTCCGTCAACCCTTCCTTGAGTCAGGCTTTCGTCATCACCGATTCCACTTCCTTCGTCTCGGCTTCGACGGGATTTTCCTCTTGCATCCTCAGAATCGCGCGCACCTGTCGAGCCACTCGCTCGGCCTCGTACAGCGCCGGACATGGTCTCATCACCAGTTCGGTCCCAAAAGGCCGGGCAACCCCTAGACGGTACAGTCCCTGGTGTAATCTCTTTATGTTTCGAGGAGGCAACACCAGCGATCGAGAAAGCAGAAATGCGCACAACCTTCTTTGCCAGCCCTGTCGCCCTGACCCTGATGCGTCGTAGCCAGACCGGCCGGCTGTGGCGCGAGCCACGACCCATTCTCTGAATCGTTCCCTGACCTTCCCCAGAGTTCCGGGGAAACACTCCGGCAAAGGATAAATGTACACCGGCTTGCCCGAGGCAACAGCTTCCGCCAGCATGGATTCGCTGTCGCCGGTCACGACGAGGACATCCGCTGTCGCCACATATCCCAGATACGGATTTTCCTTGCCCGTCGGTTGCCAACGGCGCACGGAGTTTGATTTGCCCAGCTCCTCCTCGAGCGCCGATGCTTGGTGTTCACCGGTCCTGCGACTGGTCACGGCATGCACGGTCCCTCCGGCTGACGCGGCAAAGGCACGGACTTCCCGGCCCAAACGCCTCGCGGTCTCTTCATCGAAGCTGCAGAAGGAGGACGTCCCCCCGACCAACAACACGATGTGTGGCCGGGGAGCTTGACCGAACAAGTTGGGCCATCGGGTCGCTGCTTGGGCCAGCCGACCTGGTCCTATAGGATTCACCGGCGCAACGACTTCCATTCGGCGGACATGCGGCATCAGACCGAAGTGTGCGCAGGAAACGAGCAGATCGAAATGCTCTGGATTATAGGCACCCCTGCGCCCCAGATGAACAATACAAGAATACCCCCGACTTTGCCGCCGAATCCACCGTGCTAGAGGAGCGAGACGCCTGCCTGTGGCAATCACCAGGTCCGGCCACGGTGGAAGGAGTGGGGAATGACGGCCCGCTCGGATGCCAACACGACTAATGCCAAGGAGTCCGTTGGGTAAGCGAGCGAGGAACCGGGCAAAGCGGTAAAACTGGATGGGCTTCATTTCATAGGGCCAGCCCAGTGCTTCGGCTAATCCGATGGATTGCGAGTTGTTCCCTGGCCGATCGTCGGTCAAGACCCACACGGTCGGTTTGTCTTCCCTGCCCATCAGGACCCCCTGAGGGACTCGAAGGCTTGACAAATGCGGTCGATCTGTTCCTCCGTATGGGCCGCGCTGACGCTGCAGCGAAGCAGGCTTCCCCCTTCGGGGGCGGCCGGAGGCAGGATCATGTTCACATAGACGCCTTGCTCGAGCAGGCCGTTCCAGAACGCAATCGCCTCCTCTCGTCGCTCGAACAAAGCGGCGACAATCGGACTCAGGGTGGGTCCGAGCTTGAACCCCAGTTCTTTGAGGCGATCATACAAGCGGCGGGCATTGTTCCACAGTCTCGTGCGCAGCTCCGGTCGGGTCTGGATAATCCGCAGGGCGGCTCTCGTCGAGGCAATGACCGACGGACAGAGGGACGCCGTGAAAATATAGGGGCGGCTGACGTATCGGGTCAGCTCCATCTCGTGATGATCCGAGACGCAGAAGCCGCCGGTCGCTCCCAAACTCTTGCTGAAGGTCCCGACGATGAAGTCGATACCGCTCTCCACGTGAGCCGCTTCAGACAGTCCACGCCCCTGCTCACCCAGGACCCCCAGTGAATGGGCCTCGTCCAGGAGGAGATAGGCCCCGTATTCCTTCTTCAAGGCTACGAATTCCGACAGCGGCGCCTGGTCTCCCAACATGCTATAGATGCCTTCCACGATAATGAGGGTGTTCGTGCGACGCTCCCCTAAGCGCCGCAACCGCTTGTGGAGATCGCCCGGGTCGTTGTGATGGAACCGAATCACCTCGGCCCCGCTCATCCGACAGCCGTCATAAATGCTCGCATGGCAATCGGCATCGATGAGGATCACGTCTTCCTGGCCGGTGAGGGCTGAGATGACACCTAGATTGGCAAGGTAACCGGTTGAGAACACGACGCACCACCGGCGTCCATAAAAGTCCGCCAACTCGCGCTCCAGAGCGGCGTGGCCATTGAAGCTGCCATTGGCCATTCTGGATCCGGTGGTCCCCGTCCCCTGCTCGTACACGGCTTTGGCCGCCGCATCCAGACATTCGGGATCAAAGGTGAGGCCGAGGTAGTTGTTCGTACCGGCCAGAATCATCCGCTTGCCGTTCACGATCGCTTCGGTCGGCGAAAGGATCCGCTCGATCGTCACCCGGAACGGGTCCGATGCTCGTCCGCACAAGCGCCTCGTGAGCTTCAGCGAGTTGTCGGAATTTCTCCAAAAGGGCCATTATCGTTGCTCCGTGAGCTGCTCGATCTGTCGGGCAAAATCCCCGGCGGTCCGGACGTTCGGGATGATGTTTAATGGAATGGAAATGTCGAACCGCTCCTCCGTCTCGAGCAGGAGTTGCATGACCTTCATCGAATCGAGCCCGAGATCGGACAGGAGCTCCGTGTCCTCGGAAAGGCTCTGCCCATCCTTTGCGTACGGCTTTAAAATCTCGTAGAGTTGAAGAAGGATCGTCTCGTAGCGCGTCATCGTGCCAACAAGCCTCAAAGTGGTCGTCTTATGCGCGAGTGCCTATTGCGCGGGAGAAGCACTGAGGCCAAGAGTGTGCCGCAGGCCTTCTTCCAAACGCACGGTCGGCGCCCAATTGGCGACACGGCAAAACATAGAATTATCACACACCCAGTCCGGATGTCTAAGTTCACGCACTTTCCCCAGGGTGAACATGGGCCTGTACCCTATCACAGATGCGGCCATCGTGTTGAGTTTCGCGGCCAAATTCAAAACCGGTCCCGGCACTCGGACACGAACCACCCCTTTTCCCCGGAGTCGCTCGACTGTCTCCACGATCTCACACCAGCTATACCCACCGGGGTGTCCATCGTCCAGCTCGAACGTGCGGTTCTCCCGGCTGTCGCTGACCAGCCATTTCACTATGGCGTCAGCCAGGTCGTCCACGTAGAGCATGGAGAATCGAGCACCATTTCGACCAACTACGGGGGCGATCCCGCGCAGCATCAAGCGAAACAAGGGAAGCATCTCACGATCCCCGGGACCATAGACCGCCGGGGGGCGAAGCGCGGTCCAAGTAAGACGGTCGGCGACTTTGGAGAGGGCGATCTCCCCCATCCGCTTGCTGGCCGCGTAGGGTGACACATCCGGCTCCCGAGCTGCCAAAGAGGAAATCAAGAGAAACCGTGGAGTGGGGTTCCGGCTGGCCGCGATGTGGGCCAACCGTGCGACCGCTTCTACATTGGCCTGGTAAAAGTCGGCCTCGGTGATCCCCCGCACAGCCCCTGCGCAATGGACCACGACATCCGCATCTCCCACCAACTTTTCGAGGCTATCGAGATCTTCGAACGTGCCCTGAACCCACTGGACCGTGGTGCCTGCGAGGCGTGCTGAAGATGAGGGCGAGCGGATGAGCGCACGCACGCACCACCCGTCTTGTACTAGCTTTCGAGTTACGGCGCTACCGATGAATCCGGTCGCCCCCGTCAACGCAATGACGCCGCGCATGAGACCGCTTGCTGGCTGCGCTGCGGTGGGCGGGTGTTGCCGGGCCTGTTTCGGCTGGAGAAGAGTTGGGCCACGTCATTTCGGCTCAGAAATTCCTCCCGTGTCTTGGAACGGGAAAGCTTACCGGAAGACGTGTGCGGTAGGGTATGGGGGGGCACGAGTTCAACGAAACAGTCGAGCGCGAAGTGCTCGCGGATCAACCCCTGTATCCGATGAATGAAATCGGCATGTTTTGCAGTATTGAGCTCACGGCACTGGACCACCATCACCGCCATTTCCGATTGGTCAGGACCCTGGATCGAGAACGCGCACACATCGCCCGTCCTGATCTCGGGCAATTCTTCGACGAGGTGCTCCAAATCCTGGGGCCAGATGTTTCGGCCGTTCATGATAATGACGTCTTTCTTCCGACCAATGATCACGATGCTGCCTTCTATGATGTAGCCAATATCTCCGGTGTCAAGCCACCCGTCCGATGACAAGACTTCCTGAGTTTTTTCAGGATCGCCGAAGTATCCGGACATGACGTTGAGTCCACGAAGAAAGATCACGCCCGCGTGGCGATCTGGCAGAACACACCCTAGCTCATCCCGCACCTCAACTTGGACGCCAGGGAGAGGGACGCCGCAGTTCACAAATCGGTTCGTGTTCGTGCTGCCAATATCGGAACTCCCACTGCGTGCATTGACAGGCAACGCCTCTCCCCGCTCGGACAAATGAGCCCGGTCAACTTGATCAATGGCAATCCCCTCATCAAGGGGCGCAAAACTGACGGCGAGGCAACATTCCGCCATTCCGTAACAGGCCAAAAATGCGCTGGGCTTGAATCCACTCGGTGCGAGCACATCGGCAAACTCCTCTAAAGCATCAGCCCGGATGGTTTCAGCGCCCACACCGGCGGCTCGCCAGGCGCTGAGGTCGAACTTGCCGACCTCATCCTGCCTGAGACGCCTCACGCACATCTCATATCCGAAAGACGGGCCAAAGGAAATGGTTGCCCTGGCCTGCGTCATCAGGGACAGCCACAAACGGGGCCGCATGGCAAATGCCCGCGTTTTCAAGTAGTCCACAGATACTTGGGACACCATCGGTGCGAGCACGAACCCCACAAGTCCCATGTCGTGATAGAACGGGAGCCAGGACACGGCGCGATCTCCGGGGCGGATCTTGAGGCCGTGCTTGGTGATGCCCTCCAAGTTCGCGAGCGCAGCCGCTTGGGTAATCATCACCCCGCGTGGGAAGCGGGTGCTCCCCGAGGTGTATTGAAGATAAGCCATCTCGGTGGGCTCCGAGGGGCGCAACGCCTCCTGGGACTCCGGAAGACGATCAAACACATCCGCGGCGCCGATCTGGCTCAACCTCAACCCTTCGGCTGCTTCGACCAGGAATGGCAGAAACTCAGACGGCGCCATCGCGATGGACGCCTGGCAGTTCTCCAACAGCGCCCTGAGTTTGGCGACATAGCCTTTGCGTCCGGACATCACAAGCGCCGCCGGTAGAGGAACCGGCACCAGACCGGCATACTGACAGGCAAAGAAAAAGCGCTGAAAATCGGGATCCGTCTCCGCCACGATCGCCACTCGCGCTCCTCGTTCAAGCCTCAAGCTCAAAAGACGCCGCGCCAAGGTCCGCGCCTGCTCGCGAAGCACAGCATAACTTTGGACCACGGAAAGCTCACCCCGGTCCCCATAGAAATTGAACCCGGTTTGTCCCTGGGCTGCATAATCCAGGGCTTCGGCCAACGTGGTAAAGTCCGCGGTTCGAAGTGGGATTGAGTTTTCAGTTGGGGTTGGCTGCAGTGTCATCCTTCGTCCAGCTTCCTCACAAAATGAGCCCATCCATCCAGACTCAGCAGGAGGGTGGGGAATCCTGTCGTAACCCTCTGAATTGGCTTAAGTTCTCAAGACCTGGCAGAAACCTTCCCAACAAAACAAGCCAACACAGCCTGTACCCATAGCAATATTCATACCTTGAAAATAAAAATTGCTAATCCATTGAAATTATGAAGATAAGTTATGATATTTGACTATTATACTCGATAAAACACTCCTGGAATACAACAGTCATATATTGTGAAAAGTACACGGTTGATGATTTTTTACAACAAAATCTTGGCTTCACTCCTCGCTCGACCGTGGTCCGTGGCGACCTGTTTGCGGTTGTTACCCCTTGGCGCTGGCGATGAGCATACGTCCGGCCATCAGCAGAACCTCAGGCTGTCGATCCGTGTTTTCATGACCAGAGGGGGTGCCATTGTCTTAGGGGGTGGCCCAGTATGGCAGTTGAAAGGCGTTGAAGGGACTGGTCAGTCTGACCCTTGTAACATGGCCGCCCTGAGGGGTTCTGTAAGATACCTCACAACTGGGCAGAGCCGGAGTTAATAGAGAAGGTCTTCAGATGGGCCAAAATGGCTCGATTGGTCTCTTCCTTCGTCTGATTGCCCCGTGAGAAGTCCGGCGGACCCGGCCAGGCATAGTCGTAAAATTTCTGCCCCTCGAATGTGCGTTCTTGGCCGTAACGAGGCACAACGTGAAAATGCACATGTGGATCCACCATCATGAGCATCAGATAGTTAATCTTATCATACGTAAAGGCACCTTGTAGTCCCCGTTCCACCTGCGTGGTGACTTGCCGGAGTTCTGCAAAGGCTTCTGTGCTCACTGCGGAGAAGGCGGTCGCTGGCTCTTTACACACCAGAACCAGTGATCCGAGCGTGAGTTGCTGGGGACGCAACAAGATGATCCAATTTGGGAATTCCTTGACGGTACTGTCAGGATACCCAAATTTTCTCATCGTATCGTTCACGTGTGTGCCTGCGCTTTCTGCTTTCACGCCCCTGCTCTTGTGTGCGACGACTCCGCTTGATCCTTCTAAGTCATTCCACTATAATACGAATTCGCTTCTTACTTCTACCCTCCAGGATTCCCAAACTGGCTTTCACTCACCCCACTCACTCTTATGCGAACGCCTCCCATGCCGTCGACTGCTGAACCCCTACGAATCGCTACGGTAAGCGGGCCCCACGACCTTCACCGCTTCATACGTGTTCCCTGGTCGATCTATGCCGAAGATCCGGCATGGGTCCCGCCCTTGTTGGTCGAGCGACGCGACCACCTTTCTCAGCGCAACCCGTATTTCGCGCACGCTCGCACCTGTTTTTGGCTTGCCTACCGCGGCGCCAATCCCGTCGGACGAATCAGCGCTCAGGTGGACGAATTATGGGAGTCCCGCTATCGGGATGCAACCGGATTCTTCGGCATGCTCGAAGCCGAGGATGAGGCAGAGACGTTCCACGCATTGCTGGGCACGGCGGAAGCCTGGCTGCGTGACCAAGGGATGTCGCGCATCCGCGGCCCGTTCAATTTCTCGAGCAACCAGGAGTGCGGGCTGCTCGTGGAGGGCTACGACACGCCCCCAATGATTATGATGGGCCACGCCCGCCCGTATTACGCCGATCGGATCCTGGCCGAGGGATACAAGGGAGTCAAAGACCTGTTGGCTTACCGCCTCGCCACCGATTTCACGCCTCCCGAGTTCATGGGGGCGGTTCTAGCCAAAGCTTCCGGCATCGCACGGATCAGGCCATTGCGCAGGTCGCAATGGAAGGAGGAACTCCAGATTCTCAGAGATATCTTCGAGGATGCCTGGTCCACAAACTGGGGCTTTGTTCCCTTCACGGAGGAAGAGTTTCAGCATTTAGGGAACAGCTTGCGACAGTGGGTCGAGGACGATTTTGTCCAAATTGCCGAAGTCGACGGGGTGCCTGCCGCAATGATCGTCGTCTTTCCAAATTTAAATGAGGCAATTCGGGACTTAGATGGACGCTTGCTTCCCTTCGGATGGTTGAAGCTCTTGTGGCGCCTCAAGGTGGCATTTCCTCAAACGGCTCGTGTGCCCCTCATGGGTGTCCGTAAGCGTTACCAAGGGAGCGCGCTCGGAACCGCGCTGGCGTTCCTGCTCATCGAGAGGGTGCGCAGTCACGGGCTCAAGCGCGGAGTCCGGGAGGTGGAGTTATCCTGGATCCTGGAAGACAATATGCCAATGCGGAATATACTGGCCGCGCTCGGCAGCATTCCCTACAAACGCTACCGGATCTATGAAAGGACGTTGTGATGAGCAGCAGTTCGCCGTTCACCGCCATTGTCCTCGCCGCAGACCGGATGCCGGACGATCCGGTGGCCCGCGCAGCCGGTGTCTCGTGCAAAGCCTTAACGCCTGTTGGAGGCATCCCCATGGTCCTCCGCGTGCTGGGTGCCCTGGCCGAGGCGCAGGCCGTCGGAAACCGGATCTTATGCGGGCCCGCGTGGCACGTGGTAGAGACACACAATGAGCTTCACGATCTGATTGCTTCGGGCCAGGTGAAATGGGTTGAGGCTCAGGCAACTCCCAGCTCCAGCGCTTACGCCGTGATGCAATCCCTTCCCCTCGAACAACCGGTGCTGCTGGTCACGGCTGACCATGCCCTCTTGAGCGCGCGACTCATCGACTATTTTTGTTCGGAAGCACGGAGCAGGAACTGTGATGTGGCGGTAGGATTCGCCGCTTACGATCTGGTGGCCTCAGCCTACCCGGACATGAAGCGAACGGTGATGAAGTTTGGGGATAGTCGAGTATGCGGATGCAATCTGTACGCGTTTTTGAGCGCACGAGGACGTTCGGCAGCGGCATTTTGGCGCCAAGTGGAATCACTCCGCAAGAAACCCATCAAACTTATCTCGGCACTAGGATGGATACCTGTTTTGCGGTATCTACTCGGACAGTTCACCCTTCGTGAGGCCCTCTCTCGTCTCTCGCGCCGGTTAGACCTCTCGATCGAAGCGGTGATGCTTCCGTTTCCTGAAGCGGCATTGGACGTGGATAAAGTGAGTGACTGGGAATTGGCTCAGAGAATTGCCGGGCGGAAGGGGTCTTGAGCGATGAGGGGGCGTCCCAGGAGGTTACCAGTTTTTGGGCGTCCTCGAGATCAACAGGATAGTCCACTTCGGTCCATCTCAAGCCTTGGATGGGACAGTTCCACACGAGACCTGACTGTGCCATTTCGTCAATAACCGACAGATACCACTGCTTCAAAGCCTGGGGTTTCCGAAGCGCACCCTCGATCGCGCCAGACAAACAGGTCGGGCCCATTTCCACGGAAAAGCATCATGCCGATCGACTCTCCATGAGACTGATTCGGCTGAAGGGTTTTCCCCACTCTAAGCACTCGGTGCTCGTCTAACGTGACTTTCATGTCGTCGGCATCATAGGTCAACTTGCTGTCCGTCACGAGAGTGATCGGCCGGGATAGCGTGCCAAGAAGGCGATCCAGAATGGCCTCCTCAAACAAGGTGTCCCCGTTCAATAGGATAAAATCCTCGGTCATCAGGTGGCGTGCCAGCCAACAGCTGACGAGATTATCGCTGACGGCAAAAAATGGATTGTACAGCGTTTGTACTTGGTCTGGCCTATAATGGCTGCGCAAGAGGTGTTCCACCTTGTCAGCTTCAAACCCCACGACCACGGTCACCTGATCGATGCCGCACTTGATTAATTGCGTGATCTGCCACTCAACGAGGGACCGTCCTCCGATCTGGAGGGCACATTTGGGGACTTCTGCCGTCAACGGAAGCAGGCGTCGTCCTTGCCCCGCGCTTAATATGATAGCCTTCATGTGCACACTCCTTGTTCCGACGAGAGATCGCGCGTCAGTGCGACGCGTTCCACCGGTGTCTCCCGGAAGATCACGCCTATACAGCCCACCGCAGGTAGGCTAACATATAGAATCTGCGAGACACGAGCAAGTGGAATTTAAAAAGCGCCCACCGCGCAAGGATCATACGCGGAGAGGGCCCCCTCAAGCCATAGGCCTAGCTTCCAGACATGAAATCCAAGGTCCTGTCCCGTCGTCGTTCGTGAAAAGGCAGAACAAACACTGTAACGGGCCTGTACGTTGATACTCGACCGCTATATTTCTTGGGAAATCGCCAAGCCGCTCCTCATCTTTTGCCCCGGCTTGGTGTTCCTGTATGCCAACTTCACCGCCGCTCGCTACCTAAATCAGGTGGCTGACGGAACCATGCTTGGGGATAGCGTCCTGCTGTTTGTTCTGCTCAAGGCCGCCATCGCGATGGAGGTCCTGTTGCCGATTGCGTTGCACCTGTCTATCGTGGTCGCCCTCGGACGGCTCTACACAGATTCCGAAATGACCGCCCTCTTTGCCTGTGGTGTGAGCCCCGGACGGATCGTGCGTATCGTGTTGGTGGTCTCGCTCGTCGTGGCTGGATTAGTGGCCTACCTATCCATCTACGTGCGGCCGTGGGCCAACGACATCCGCTACCGGCTGGAACATCAAACCGTTGCCGATTTCGACTTCAACAATATGAAGCCTGGGCGCTTCTATGAGAGTTCGTCCAGAAAACATGTCATGTTCTTCCAACATCTCGATCAACAGACGGGTCGCATGCAGGAGGTTTTCATCCAATCACGCGAGGGAAATCAGGTGCGGGTCGTCTCGGCAGAAGAAGCCTATTATGCCGATGCTGTCGAGACTGGAACCAGTGGGGCGCTGGTGTGTCTTGAGGCGCAGGTCTACATGCTACCTCAAGATCATGGCGACCTGGTCCAAGCCGCCGCTCAGCGCCTGGTCATCGAGTTGGACAGATCAAGCGACTTAGTGCTGGAATATAAGCGAAAGGCCGCGCCGACCTGGCAGTTGGCCCTGTCCGATTCGTCCTCGGATATCGCCGAGCTGCAATGGCGCCTGTCCACCCCGGTGGCCACCTTTCTGATGGGCTTGCTCGGCTTTCCACTTAGTCGAGCCAGGGCACGGGAGGGCAAGTTTGCCAAGTTGTTCGTCGCGGTGCTGAGTTACGCCACGGTTTACAATTTGATTATGGTGGCCAAGACGTGGGTAGAGAAAGAAGTCGTCGGCACCATTCCGGGAATCTGGTGGGTCCATATCCTCTTGGCGATCCTAGTCGCGGGCCTGTTGTGGGGTCCGCCTTGGGCCGAGCTCTGGCAAAGCCGCGGGCGTCGCTCCTAAAGCCTATGCTCACACTTGATCGACACATTTGGCTCAGAGTGATCAAGGGATATGCCCTCGTGATAGCTATCTTATTGTCCATCTTCAGCTTAATAGCATTCGTCAACGAGCTGGATATGGTGGGACGCGGCACGTACGGGATAGCCGATGCCGCTCTGAACGTCCTCTTGACAGCCCCAGGTCGAATGGTTGAGCTGGCCCCAGCGACCGCCTTAATGGGGAGCATCATCGGCTTGGGGGAATTGGCTGCAGGCCATGAACTCATCGCCATGCTGGCCTTGGGCATTTCCCCGTTGCGTATCGGCTGGTCGGTAACCGGGACCGGCCTCCTTCTGATGGTCGCGGTCGTTGGCCTTCAAGAGTCGGTGGCACCCTATACCGATCAACTCGCCTTCAAGCGCCGCGTCCTGGCGACTTCTGGACTGGAATCCCTTCGTACCGAGCAGGGGTTCTGGACAAGGGACGATCGTCGCTTTATCAAGGTACATCAAGTCCTTGATGGTCGAACTCCCTTAGATATCGAGATTTATGAATTTGACGACCGCGGCCGGTTACGCCTAGTGACATGGGCGGAGCTAGCCGATACCCAGAATCCACATCAGTGGGTGCTTCTGGGAGCGGTCCAACGGATTTTTGAGGGGAACACCGTCGTAACGAAACGCTTACCGAGCCTTCCCTGGGATGTCTCACTCATGCCAGCGCAAGTGGAATTGCTCGTCCTGCCTGTCGAGATCTTATCGCTTTCGGCTCTGTACCAGCATGTGACCTACCTCAAAGAGACCGGGCAGAATGTGGAGCGCTTGGAGATGAGGTTGTGGCAGGAGTTCAGTATGCCGCTCTCGACCCTCGTGATGGTGATTGTCGCGATTCCCTTTGTATTCGGTCCGCTTCGGGAGGCAACGGCTGGTAAACGAATCCTTCACGGATCTCTGCTAGGTGCTGCCTTTCATTTTATCAGCCATATCATGGCCCATCTCGGAACCATTTTACATCTTAGCCCCGCGTTGACCGTGTTAAGCCCCATCGCGGTGCTGTGCGGTCTCGCCTTCTGGTTGTACCGTCGTTTAGGCTGATTTTTCAGTTTCCCGAGCTGGGCACCGCCATGTCGCGCTGGTCCTCGCCCAAAAAACAGCGGTCTCGCAGGACATACCCGCGCACCGATATCCGGACAACCCATCCCGCGGGCGAGGGACACACCTCGTAGACATGGTACCGTGCGCGGCGGTCCGGCTTCCTCCCAAGCGCGGAAGCAGAGGGAACCCCGATAACGGGAAAAGACCCTCGCGCTCCTGAATAGTGCACTACGGAGGGGCGATGGGCATGCCCGTGTAACACCATCTCCACGCCATGCCGAGCAAGGAGACCACTCAACGCCGAACCGTCGGTGAGCCGTTTTCGCCACCCCACCGTGCCCGCAACAGGAGGGTGGTGGATAAGAAGGATCCTGAACAATTCCTGTCGTCCAGTCTGATCCAGGATCTCATCGAGCCGTTTCAACTGCGTGGGTCCCAGGCTTCCTGTGGCGAAAAAAGGAGCCGATGGACAGGCCGAGGTGAGTCCGATCAGGGCGGCGCGCCCACGCACGCGCACACTGGGAAAGAGTTCACGGCCGGGCCACTGCTCTGTTATCGTCCGGAGTCCCGAATCCGAGGCCATATAGGGCGTCCATAGGGCAAAGGTATTATCCCACGCTGTCTGGACATACGCATCATGATTGCCGGGGACAACCGTGACGTCGGTCGGCGCACCGAGGGTCTCAAGCCATTGTCTGGCTTGCTGGAATTCACTCGGCAGGCCGACGTGGGTCAGATCACCCGTAATGACGATGTGGTCCAGGGTGAGCTGGCGCAGGTCGCGCAGGAGGGCGGTTAACACTTCAGGAGCGTGCTCGCGACGGCGTCGCAGCCGCCAGGACAGGTAGCCGAGCGCGCGCTTGTTCAACAGGTCCGAAACCTTGACGTCGTCCAGTGAAGTGAGATGGAGATCGGAAATGTGGGCAAACCTGAAGCTGCTATTCATCTTCTTGCTTATGTCGGTGCCGGATTCAGCAAAAACTGCGCTCAATTTTGACTAAAACAAGTTCAGTATAATATATTCTTACTCTTTTACCCAACCCCTCTTTATATTGGACCCGGAGGTTGGGCTAACCGTGCATTTAGATTTTGATGGGTGTATGTGCCCACATAGTCGGAGAAACTCCGGTTCCCTTGTGGGGGCTATCGTCCCACGAGCGGTATCGCCGCATGCTGAAGCATGCGGGCATGACAGCGATGGTGGAAGATGTCTCCTCCGTGGCGCCGGGGGATTCAGTACTCATCATTCGTGGGGATTTCCTCTTCGATGGCCGTGTGCTTCATAGCTTGGCCAATTCGTTGAATGTGATGCTCGAGGCATCAGCAGGACCAACACGCCAGATCGTTGCGGCTCATGTGCCGGCCAATCTGGCGAGGCAGGCCAGCACAATTCTGTCCGGAGGCAAGCTCAGCGACACGCTGCCTGGTGTTCGTATAGAGAAGCTTGAAGACCGATCGGAATCCTTTAATGAGCATCTGCGGAAGTCGCAGCCGCTTTTTGTGGAACCCATCAGACCGGACACGCAACGAGCGCTGGAAGAGCGTTTATTTAGCAGTTCCTACAAAGGCATCACGGATTTGGTCACGAAATGGCTGTGGCCCGTTCCTGCGAAATGGGCCACGCGTCTGTGCGTGGCCGGCGGAGTGATGCCGAATCATGTCACCACGCTCAGCATAGTCCTGGTTGTCGTTGCCGGAGCCCTTTTTGCCAAGGGTTTTTATGCATGGGGGCTCCTGGCCGCATGGATCATGACGTTTCTCGATACGGTGGACGGGAAGCTCGCACGCGTCACGGTCACCTCCACCCGGCTTGGCCACTTCCTCGACAAGATTTTGGACATCGTGCATCCCCCGTTTTGGTATCTGCTGTGGGGGATCGGCTTGGCGTCGTTCCACCCGGTCCTTCCCTCGCTCACGCTGAACATCATAATAGGGGCGATCTTCATTGGATACATTGCCGGCCGCCTTATTGAAGGGGCGTTTCAGCTATGGTTCGGCAATTTCGGCATATTTTGCTGGCGTCATTTCGACTCATACAATAGACTCGTGACTGCCCGACGGAATCCGAACCTGATTCTCTTAACCATCAGTCTTCTCATCAACAGACCTGATATGGGGCTAGTGGCGGTGGCCGCATGGACGGTCCTTTCAAGTCTCCTGCTCCTGGTCCGCCTCGGGGTAGCCTTCCGCACCCGAGTCGTGCATGGACCGCTACATTCCTGGCTGGCTGACGATGTTGGAAAAGCTGCTGCCCGTTCGCTTGCCGTACGGCTGTTCACGCAGCACGTTCCCACCCGGTAAACCTGACGGTCCCGCGTGTTGCGTCCGCGCCACGTTGCACCACAACAAGTATGCTTGTGAAAAATGAAATCGGCTGTGCCCCGTCCGGTTTTGAGCCTTGGGGTGCCCACCGCCAACGACGAATCGGTATCCTGCTCAATCCGCAGAGTGGGACGACCCGATCTGGCTTCGACGCTTGCTTACAGCTCCTGGCCCAGCACAAGCACGTCATCCACCGAGAGGTTGTGACCCCCGAAGACGTCGCTGCCGCCCTGGTGGAGATGGCTGCCCAACAAGTAGATGTGCTGGCCGTTAGCGGAGGTGACGGAACCGTCCAGGCCACTCTGACCGCCTTGTTTCACACCAAACCATTTGCCGTCAGGCCTCCCCTGGCGCTCTTGGCAGGTGGAACCACGAACATGACCGCCGCCGATATTGGCATAGGAGGGAAACCAGCCCGAGCCTTGCAGCGCCTGCTGGCCTGGTCGGAGGGGAGCGGATCGGTGGGCCATATTGAGCGCCGCGGCGTCTTACGCGTGGACCGGGGGCCGGATTGCCCCCCTTTTTTTGGGATGTTCTTCAGCGCGGCCGGCATCGTTCAAGTCACCCGGGCTCGGTGGGACACACGTCGCCGCGCCAGGTCCCATGTGATGCGTGGTGCCCTGGGGACCGCGCTCACGGTGGGGCGATATCTTTTGGGGCTGGCACTGGGTCGCCGTGTCGTCGAGCCCACTTCGATCGCGATTCGCTTGGACGGTCAAACGTTTGATCCGGCAGATTACCTTGCGCTCTTCATCACCACTTTGGTACGTTTGAGCCCTGGAATATACCCATACTGGGGCGAGGAAGCTGGTCCACTTCGGTATACGGCTGTGGCATATCAGCCGCGCCATCTCCTCCTCGTCGCGCCTTCGCTGTTGCGCGGGAAACCCAACCGCTACCTAACGCCCGAGTTTGGATACACGAGTAAGAACATCTATGAAGCCGTGCTGCAATTGGAGGCCGAATGTGCTCTTGATGGACAATTTATCGACAAACCAGCACAGCACCCACTCATGATTACCTATGGGGGGGAGGCAGACTTTTTACGGCTCTAAAGGCGGGCCCCCGGATTCTCGTGTCTACAGATTTAACATGTTCGGCGAATCATGTTGGCTAAAAGAGCGAGCCGCTTCCACACCACGGCTGACGTGGAAACAAGGGCAGGCATCAGGTGACTTCACTGAACCACCTTATATCTGTGGCCCTCAACGGGCTCGAATCATCGGCTGCCTCGGAGCTGGAATCTCCGGCATTTTCACTTCGAGAGGTCAAAGCGCTGCGGCAGGATTTGTTCCCCCCGAAGCCCTTCGTGTATTGGGGCGACCTGCTTCTCACTGTCGTCGCTTACGGACTGGCCGCGGTCTATCTTACGTCTCCGGCCAGTGCTTCCCCGGCTGCCACATCCAATCAAAATCCGATGCATTTGTGGCTTGATGCCAAAGTCGAGCCGTAAGCGCGGCAGTGTTCAGCACTGCTCGCCGCTCATCGCCCTCCTTGCCCAGCATGGGTCAGGGCTTCTGGCCCCAGGAGTTCACGCGCTCGCGGACGCCCTCCGTGTCCGGTTTGGCGAGGCCGTCGCGGCCATCCTGGTCTATGGTTCCTGTTTCCGGACCGGTACCGATGAAGGCTTGGTCGATCTCTATGTCGTGGTGGACCGTTATCGAAGTCTCCCAGGCACATCGTTCCTGCGCCTGCTGTACCGCATCTTGCCACCGACTGTCTTTTACCTCGAGATTCCCCTCGGAAATCGTCGAGTTCGTGCCAAATATGCGGTGATCTCCCAGGCGGATTTCCGGCGCGGAACCTCTCCGCGATGGTTTCATTCCTACCTCTGGGCCCGCTTTGCGCAGCCGAGCAGCGTGTTGTACGTCCGAAACGAGGAGATCGCCCAGCAGATCCACGCGGCACGAGGCCGCGCGATTGTGACGTTTATCACCCGCGTCCTTCCGCTGCTTCCAGCTACGTTCGATGCCGAACTGTTATGGCGAGAGGGGCTCAGTCGAACCTATCGCACTGAACTCCGCCCTGAACGGTTGGATGCGGTGGTCCGCCTCGTCCAGGATAATCTCGGCTACTATGAGCAGGTGACTCGGGCGGCCATGACCGGCATCCCCTTCGATATCAGCGTACACGAGGAGGGTCCTTCGGTGAGATACGAAGCCGCGATACCGGAGCGGGTTCGCTTTTTTGGCGGTCTTGCGTGGAACCTTCGGAAAGCCCTCGGCAAAACGCTGAACGTCTTACGGCTGTTGAAAGGACTGATGACGTTCCAGGGCGGTATGGACTACGTTCTCTGGAAGATTGAACGGCATTCGGGCATGAGACCCATTCTTTCTCCACGCCTCCAGCGCCATCGATGGCTGGCTATGGGAATGATGCTTTGGAAACTCTACCGCCAGGGAGGCTACCGATAGGGAAGGTCAACTGCCTCAAGGCTCCTCACGCACCGGACTGCAAGGAAATGAACAGGCCGCGGTTGATGTTGCCGATGCTCACCGTAAAAACTCCCAGCGACTCCTGTGGTCTTGCATCGAGGCCTCTGAGCTGCCTTAGCCCGCATTATTCATGACGGTTCGTCGCGAAATCGCTGAGCCGCGTTGCGAGACCAGCGCGTGGAGCCCTGAGGCCCCGATGCGTACTCGTGCAGTACGTTGAGGGTCCGAGGGGCGAGCCCGCTGGCCGAAGGCCCGTCGTAGCAGCGGATCGGCGATTGCAGTAGAAGTGTTCATGAATAATACGGGTTAGACGTGAGGCCAGATGCATCCATTATTTATCGAAATGTCAAGAATAGCTGATGGCGTATAGCCAGAGGCCGAGAGCTAAATAGGTAGGAAAAGAATGAGTGGTCTGGCTTTGGCGATAAGCCATGGGCTCTTGCGGCTGTATCCAGCGAGATACTTGCTGAATCGATTTCGATACAGTCACGCAGCCTGCAGGATGCTCGAAACGAGTCCATTGCTAGGCCGCAACGAGCGAGCGCCAGAGTCGTAGCTACCTTGGAAGCATTCAAAACGACCGTTCAGCAAGGCCGCAGCGAGCGAAAGGCTGAGGCGTACTCTGAGTACGTTGAAACCTTGAGCGAAGTGAGAACGACGCCTGGGTCAAAGCGCGCCTCGGCGCGCTAGGGTTGGGCGGGTGAGAAGGACGGCGTTTTCAACAGCTTACTATTCGTCGTCCTCGTCTTCCGCGTCCAACACCTCCTGCCTCTTCTGTTCTTCCATGGCGTTATGCAGGAGCATCCGGATAAACATCGAATAGAGCGAGCCTTTTTCCAGTGTCCCGCCTGGAGGAATGGCGATCTTGCCTTCCTTAATCATGCGATCCATCCAGACCTTTTGATCAGGCGCGATCAAGATCGGAATCTCGATCAGCCCCACACGTCCCATCATATCCATAGAAACCTCCGTGGATCCTGAGTATCAAAGAGCTAATAGCGTATGGCTGATAGCGTGGTCACGAAAGTGTCTTTGATCTCTACTATATCGCCATAGGCCATATGCTCTTGTGATCTATAACAGCATGCGGCTTTTTGCATTGTCAATCAATAGCCCTGGCATAGAGTGTGCTTTCCCACAAGCTTCATGGCAAAAAGTCAAACCATGTTCGCTGCGCTCATAGTCGTCGGCGTCATCCTGATCTTTCCCCATCAGGTCCTGGCACAACAATCGACTGCCCCGCCCTCATCATTGTCCACAAGGCCTTTGGCTCCTGGGTCAACCGAGTCCGAGCTTCGCGGTTCTTGCGACCTCTGCCGGAAACCAGACGCACGGGCGGGGAGCGATCTTCGTCCTAATCGGCTTCATCACGAGAAAGGATTGCGTCCGCACAAGAACCCGAAGGGAACCCATCGCTCATTCGATCAAAGTATCAAATCGACGTTGCCTCGTCATCCACTCGCGCCCCCAGAAGGTCAGAGACTGCGGGATTCGCAAACAAGAGAACTTACTGAGTAACTAAGCTGGGCTTCACAGGGGACTCCTTCTAAAGTGTACGCACAGCAAGGATGTGTATGATCGGCCCGTGGCCGATGTATTCATCGATGGTCGTAACGTCGCGGAGATACTGACTCAAGAAGGCTATGCGAAACCTCGATCGTAGACCGAAAGCACAAGTGCGGTCCTGAGTCGCGCATGCTCTCTCCAAAGACAACGGAATCCGAATTGATCTAGATCGCCCCAACCGAAGCCGGACGGCTCAAAGTCGTGCTCCCCTATAGTCCGGATCGGATCGCGAAGATCAAGGGTATCAAGAATCGCCGCTGGAATGCCGAGGGCCGGTATTGGACTGTGCCAAGAACCGACGAGGCTGTCTCTCACCTTCTCACACTGTTTGCAGGAGAGACGGTTGATGTTGAAACGTCACTCCTTGTAGCTACGGGCCAGAACCCAGGACATAAGTCGGAGGCCCATACAGAAGTGGCATCGAGTCAGGCGCTCCTTAACCAAGTCCGCCAAGCCATTCGACGGAAACACTATAGCAATAAGACCGAAGAGGCGTACGTCGGCTGGATTAAGCGCTTCGTCTTCTTTCATCACAAGCGTCACCCGTCAGAGATGGCCGAACAAGAGATCGGCCAATGCCTTTCTCACCTGGCCACACGCTCCCGCGTGAGTGCTTCAACACAGAACCAAGCCTTAAACGCCGTGTTGTTTCTCTACCACGAGGTTCTTGGTAAAGAGATCGGTTATGTCAAGGGTGTGGTGCGCGCCGAACAGTCGCACCGCTTACCGGTGGTCTTAACGCGGGAAGAAGTGAAGACGCTGCTACGCCAGCTCAATGGAACGGTATGGCTCATGGCGACACTGCTCTATGGCGCTGGCCTTCGTCTCATGGAGTGTTGCCGCCTCAGAGTGAAAGATGTAGATTTCGCCAGAAATCAGATCGTCATTCGAGCGGGCAAAGAGAACAAAGACCGCTATACGATACTGCCTCTGAGCGTTAAGGAACCCCTGACCAGGCACCTTGGAGAGACTAGACGACAATATGAGTACGATCTGAAACAGGGGTTAGGACGCGTCGTTCTGCCGAATGCCTTGGATCGTAAATATCCCGAGGCGAACAGAGAGTGGAGCTGGCAATGGATGATCCCGGCCTCAAAGTATTACACCGATTCTGTGACCCACGAGCAGTACAGACATCACCTGCACGAATCCGTGATTCAGAAAGCTGTGAAAGAGGCCGGCCGCAAAGCTGATATTGCCAAACCAGCCAGTTGCCATACGTTTCGCCATTCCTTCGCAACCCACCTTCTTGAGGACGGGTACGATATTCGGACAGTCCAAGAACTGCTTGGACATAAGGACGTGACGACGACAATGATCTATACGCATGTGCTGAATCGAGGTGGGCGTGGTGTCTGCAGCCCTGCGGACCGGTTGGGGTGAGTCGGCCTTTGTGCTTTCGTCAACCAGAAATAGGCCGCGGGCCAATAGGGAAATAGGCTGCCAGGCCAGCGGCCTTATCCTGGGAAGCCATATTGACTCATGTTCAAAAGTGGATGACAATCCTGGAAAATCCGGCATGAAAGAATAAGAAGACTTTTGGGATAGGCCGCTATTGAATGACATGGCCCCCGCAGCTCACTTAATAGTTAGGCCAACAAAAAAAGAGACCCAATGCACACTAAAGAATCAATTCAGTCACAACTTGATGCTTTGAGGAACCAGTATGGCGAGTGGACATATGACATCCCTCTTCCGCACGACATCTGGACAAGAGGAAATCTTCAGATACCCCATACAAGACTCAAGCGGATCGTTCAAGTTGTAAGCGACCTAAGCCAAAAGCAGTTATCCGAATCTCGTGTTCTTGACTTGGCCTGTCTAGACGGAATCTTCTCAATTGAATTCGCGAAGCATGGGGCTAGTACCATTGGCGTGGAGATTAGAGAAGCCAACATCAAGAAAGCTGCCTTCTGTAAAGATGTCCTTGGGCTGACTAACTTGGAATTCCGTCAGGATGATGTGAGGAACATATCTCTAGAATCTTACGGCAAATTTGACGCCATCGTATCTAGCGGCATCCTCTATCATCTGCCGGCCATCGACGCCATAAAGCTAATAAATACAATGTTTGAGATTGCTGACCGTCTGGTGGTCATTGACACGCACATAGCGCTCAAGCCAATGGAACGTCTTGCGTTTGGTGGACAGCAGTACTGGGGGACTATATTCCGTGAGCATTCCGATGACGCAACTGCAGATGAGAAGGCAAAGCGACTATTGGCCTCGGCAGACAACTCGACTTCATTTTGGTTCACTAGGCCATCTCTGGTCAACATTCTAACAAAAGCAGGTTTTTCGTCGGTCTACGAATGTTTTGTTCCAGCACATTTGAATTTTGGCAAACCTGGACTCGAGTGTCGAGACCGCTGTACATTCGTAGCGATCAAAGATGATATCTGCGATCTTGCTACATCCCCTACCGCCAACAACCTTCACGAGGAGTGGCCGGAAGACAGTCTATACTACGTCGCTGAAACTACAAACCGAGACACGCGCAAGCCGCTATGTAGAAGGGTCATATCACGATTCAAGAAGATGATGACCTAACAAAACGCTGCACCTGACTGCTATTCCGCTGCGCTCCATATCGGCAGGTGAGCTTTAACGTTAGGCG
>CAWGDV010000012.1:0-212305 GCA_963821465.1 uncultured Nitrospiraceae bacterium
GTGGATTACGTCTTTGAATATAACGTGTTAACCGGAAACCGGTTCGACTTTTATGCGTTCACTGCATGGATAGGTTGCCTGCGTCTCTTAGTGTCTTTCATGATAATCATGACGGCGCAGAGTCAAATGAAAACATCCTGGCGTATTGAAATAGACGCGAAAAATTCAACTCCTTTGATTGAAGCAGGGTTATTTCGATATTCGCGTAATCCGATTTTCCTGGCTCTTCGACTCAGCTATTTTGCGATGTTTCTCATTGTTCCATGCCCGTATTCGTTGATAAGCCCTTTAAATTCCAGATTTGGCGTTTCGAGGCCCGGTGGAAGCAGGAAGAGCAGCACCTCAGCAGAACGCATGGTGCTGTGTATAGGGATTATTGCTCACGTGCGCCGCGTTGGCTCTAAAATAAAAGAGGAAATTTTTGGCAGACGTATTCTGACTCAGCCCTACTGTCCCTCATACTCTCCGCAGCTCTTCACCCCGCATTCGATCTCCCGAAGGGAGTGCGCACACCCCCAATTGGAAAATGGATATGGCCAAAAACTGACTCCCGTTCGACAGGCCTTTGCTTTGAACTATCTCTCTTGAATTCCTGCCAAAGGGTTGGCATTCACTACGAGGCATGAGCTTGAGTATTTGACTGAACATGCTACATGATGCGGTCACGTTGGGCCTCTTTTGGTCAGGTGCAGTGTGCCAATGCGCCGCTATCCTCCGCCAAACGCTAGCCAACCATCAGATCCTGTTTTGGACAAGGGTGACCTTGCATTTCTTTTAGAGAAAAATGAAGACAAGGCCATCAACACACGAAATATTTTCTTTCGCCTGATCGTTTCGTGCCTTATCGCAGGCTGTTGGGGCCTTCCCCGATCACCCGATGCCAAGGCCAATGAATTTTGGCTGCCGTAGGGATCTGGGGTGACGAGGTACCTCGCCTTTTCTTTCAGCCTTCCAAGATGGTCCTGGCGCTTCTCGCCTGCTCCCTTTCATGGATACTGGCCTTCTTATAGAGAAAAATTGGGGAAACTGGAGGTTTTTTACCCGAACTAGATTTTGAACAACAAAAGCAAATGACTGTTGATCATAGAAGTTCGCGGCAGATATTTTTCATTATAAGAACCATCCCAAGAATTCGTGTTTGAACCGGAACAGCTTTGGCTCCAATCATAAAACCAAAGCCATAAGTCTCAGGGGCGGGCAGCTTCTCACCTCTTTTGGCCTGTGGAATCCCCAACATTTTCCAACCATTACCAATGTCGTGAATCATCCCAGGGCCACCACAAGCTTGTACCCGAGAATTTACTCTGGAGGGGGTTCAGAAAGAGTCGAGCTTTTTGGCCAGCCCTCGTCGATAGATTTTTTGCTCTGGAGGAGCCCCTTCTGCTGATCTTCCCTCAAATGATTCTTCGGGGAATGGAGCCATCGGGGGTTATGGGGAAACTCGACTATTAAAAACGTTTCCCGGAAAATTTGGGGTATGGGGCCTGTACATTTTCAATCGCCAGGGCTTGGGGAAATGCCTTTCATGTCGTTGCCGACTTGAAATGAGCCCTAGGTAGACAGCCCCTCTCCCAAAATTTATTGGGTTTTGAGGAACACAAAAAATGCGTTATGAGAGCCGGAACACCCAAGGGGGCTATTTCACCTCAAGGACTTGGCATGTCAATCAACAATACTCCATTGCTATTCAATAAGAGATGGATTAAACAAGTTCGTAATAATTTTCCAGATGAGCAGAAAATACAAACTATTCATACGTTCGGCCTATTTTTTATGCGCCCAAGCCTTGGCTTGGTTTAAAAACGGATTGGGAAATACATGAGGGATTTCAGCCAGTAAGAACTTCGAACTCTCTTTCTACTTCTCATCCTAATTCTTTTTCCCTCACTCTCACTAGAGAAGGGATGGGCCGGTGAGCCGGTTGCCAAGCCCTCCTTTTGGGTTGTGGGGCAAAAGGCTATCCCTATCTCTTCGCTCACCCTGAACCAAATCATCCATATCCTGAACTTGAATGAACGGATTTGGGGAAATGGAGACGCGATTCGCGTGGGTCTCCTTTGAGACATGCTGAAGGGGGACGATGAATGGGTCCAATGGCTTGGTGTCCCTTCAATCGACACCTTTTTCTCCAAATCGATTGAAGCCGATCTTGTCCAAGATTGGCCAGCCCGAAACGATTCGCAAATCTTAACAAGTTACTTGAGTTTATCACTCGAACCCCAGGAGCTATAGGGTTTACGTCAATTCAACCACCAACACTTCCTCCAAACATTCGAATCATTCCCGATTCTCGAGAAGAGAATCAAAAGCGCGACCATGATCAATATCTCCTTCTCATTTCAGTTATTTTTATTCCGGTGGTTTTCCTCTTCTGGAACCATGCTCGCCCTGTTGGATGGCCTTACAAGGTCCCTTGACCGCATCCATGGAGCAGCTTTTTCAGGGACGAATTGAAAGTGCCGCGGAATTCCGTGGTGGGCTAGTTTAAGAGGCTGTCCAAGAGATGCAGAATTTGGGCGTCAGCCTGGCGTACTCAAAAGTGGTCCCTCAATCCTACAAAACAGGGGCACATGGCTCCCCCAGGAAATACCTGCAGGGTTAAAAATCAGAAGAGGTGTGTTTTTTTGGCTTTTGGTGAGACATCCCTACTGGAACCAACTCCCCAAATACAGGCCTTTGGAAAGAGAAGCCAGAGAACTCAAGGAAACTACTGCGTGGTTTATTTCCACAAAAAGAAGCCATCATTTTGGTCTGTCTCTGGTGCATGATGCGGACCTCCCCGGACCGCCTGTTCGACCATCGGTATTCCATTGGATCAACCATTCTGACACATTGGCAAGAAAGGTCGGTCTTCCGATTGCCCTTTCAGATTCTTTCGGCCACCCTCTGGTCGTGAGTCGTCAGGCCGCCACGTTATTTCCACAGCAGTTTGATCAAAGCCAAACAGGCCAATCGAAATTTTCTGATGGGGATTACTACCTTTGGATGAAGCACCCTCTCCCTGAGAATAACCCAATGGGGCTTCAAATCATTTTGGCCATGTCCTCGAAACCCCTGGAGCAAGTCTTTTTAGTGATTCTGCACAATTGGGCGCTGGCCGCGTTGGTCCTGCTGGTCACGGGAAGTGTCGTCTATTTCTGGTTGGTCAAGACTATTGTGAAACCCTTGAATCGATTGGTTCACGCGGCGGAACAGGTGGCAAGCGGAAATTTAGATATTCAGATCTCCGATCCCAAGAGCGATGAAGTAGGTAGGCTGTCGAATGCCTTCAATAAAATGACCACGGGGCTTCGGGAAGTTGATCGTGCCAAAGGCGCATTTTTGGCCTATGTGTCCCATGAACTTCGCACACCCTTGACCTCTATCGTCGGGTTTGCAGCGCGGATTGCTACTGGCGGCAGGCAGAACATGTTAAAACACTAGAGGCTGAAATCATCAGGAAAGAGGGTGATCGAATGGTTCGACTTGTCGAGGATTTATTATTCTTGGGTAGCGTAGAAGCGGGAAAGATGGAATGGCGGTTTGGCACCTTTCGTCCCTATGCCTTAATTCAGTCCTGCGTCAGTCTCATGACTCCTTCGGCCGAAGATAAGGGCTTGAGTCTCGTGCTGTCCGGTCCCTCAAATCTTCCGGAAGTCATCGGTGACAGCGATCGCATTAAGCAAGCGGTGTTGAATCTCCTGAATAATGCGATTGCCTACACTCCAAAAGGGTCCATCCAGGTGAACGTCTCTGCCGATCTCCTGGCTCACACCTGGTCCGTGGGCGTTGCGGATACCGGAGTGGGATTGGCCGATGTGAGTCCAATGGCTATTTTTGATCCATTTGTGCGGGGGCAAAAAGACAGTAAGGGTGCAGGAATTGGACTGTCTTTGGTAAGGGAAGTCATGGTCGCACATGGTGGGACGGTGACGTGTGCGCCGAATCAACCGGAAGGTTTGCTCTTTACGCTGAATATTCCGATGGCACAAACAGGTCCTTCGTCGAGAGGGCTTTCATGACAAAAAAATATACGGTTCTGGTTGTGGAAGATTCTCCAAGCCTCCGGCAGCTGTTAAAGGAAACACTGGAGGATGCGGGCATCGACGTCATTGCCACAAGCCATGTAGCCAAGGCACTGGAGGCCAGTGAGCAGTATTATTTTGATGGCGCACTCATTGATCTCTCGTTACCCGACGGGGATGGCATCACCCTCCTTCAACAGCTACGACCCAAGCAGCCTTCCATGGCGACGATCGTGGTGACCGCCTTTGGCACCATGGATTCGGTGGTTGAAGCTATGAGGGGCGGGGGCTATTGACTTTTTGCAGAAACCCTTTGTCCCCCAGGAAGTGCTCCAACGACTACAATCTGCCATCAATCTTGTCGTGTTGAAGCAGGCCAATGAAACTCTTTTACAGGAAACGGGATCGGTCAGGCTTCCGGAAATGATTGGCGAAGGGTTGGAAGATATTCGGGGACTCGTGGCCAGAGTGGCTTCCACGGATATTCCCATCTTGCTCACAGGAGAGACCGGGACAGGAAAGGAGATTGTGGCCCGCTACATTCACGGTAAAAGCGGACGAGATGCTCAACCATTTTTAGCGGTGAATATGGCTGCCCTGCCGGCTGAAATGATTGAATCGGAACTGTTCGGCACAACTCGCGGAGCATTTACCGATGCGCGAGATCGTGAAGGAAGGTTTGAAGCTGCCGGAAAGGGAACCCTGTTTCTGGATGAAATCGGGGACATGCCGTTGGCGCAGCAGTCCAAACTCCTCCGCGTATTAGAAGAGGGCGTCTTTACGCGTTTAGGAGAATCACGCCAAATCCCGCTTCGAGCCAGGGTCATTGCGGCAACCAATCATCAGCTCAAGAAGGCGATCGCAACAGGGGCATTCCGAACGGATTTGTATTACCGGCTGGCGGCCATTGAAATCCCTATCCCTCCTCTTCGAGAGCGCCGGGATGATATTATTCCCTTGGTCCACCATTTCCTGGCTCAGGCCAATGCCCGCTTTAAGTTACAATCACGCACCATCGAGTCTTCCTCTCTCCACGCGCTACGGGAATACCATTGGCCAGGCAACGTTCGGGAATTGAAACAAGTCGTAGAACGGGCGGTGCTGCTTTCTCAAGAGGACCCGTTAAGCATTCCCCTCCCCAAGGGACCGCCCCTCTCTCCATCCCCGCTGCCCGAAGAAACCCTCCCATTAGAAACCATTGAAGCACTCCATATTCAGAGAGTTTTAGAAGCCTGCAATGGCAACCGCTCCGAGACCGCAAAAATTCTGGGAATCGATCGCTCAACCCTTCTTGCCCGGTTGAAGAAAATAGAATCTTCCACTTAATTCAAACTCTGGTGCTGGAAAATTCCCCATCAGAGAGGGATTTCTCTACATTTTCTAACAGACTCAATTAAATTTACTCGTAAAATCAAATAGCTCCAAGCAATTTGTTATGGCCAGGAATATGCGATGTTTTATTGGCATTGCAATATTCACCAACATTTTTCGCCAATAATAGGACAGCACGAGGTCTTAGGACACATATCGATGACAAAGATGGGTCCCAGGCTACTTGGCATGGTAGCCACGGTGGTATCCCTCACAATTTCTTATCCAGCACATACCCAACGAACGACTCCCTCTTCCCCTACCCGAGTTCCCAGAAGCCATTTTTGCCGTCGAGTCGTTTAACGCCAAGCTCAATAATTTTCGAATGGTCGTACAAGGAGTCAGAGACAAGAAATTTAAGATGATTCATACATTCCATTAATTCCGAAGAATTCGATCTATTCTGCCAGAGTTTTAGGCCTCAAGATCATTGAGACCGAGAAGGATAGGCGATCGTTAAGCGCACAAAACGTAAGGAGCGACGGTGGGTTTGCTAGATTGGATATCGAAGCAGTCGTTCTCACGACCTTTTTACAAGAATCAGACTAGGGCTTGCGTGTAAATTATTCAAAAGTAGAAGAGCTTGTTACGATAGCTGCAACACGGGTTGGAGGGTATCTATGGTCACTTTCGCATGCTTGCGGGCTTCGTCCTCTGTTCTTATCCTTTCCAGTCTCATCGAGTTGGATCTGAATATTGGGATGAAAATAGAGAGGAAGTAACTCCTTATGATGTACCACCAGAAACTTCTTTTCAGAAGTGATGCATAGCTCTATGCTACTTTAACCATATAGATCAAGTGAAGCGGGGGCTGCGCCCCTGAGCCCCCAGGCCGGTCTGGCCTCGCGGCCTCCGTGTGCAGTATCCCGGCACATCCCAGAGATCAGGAAATCCTTCACGCCAACAAGGCTCTTCCGCAAGTGTCTGTCCCTCATTCCTTTTCGAACCCGCCCGAGTTCTTACCGGTTTTGTGGACACAGCCTTTGAAGCATTGCGGTCTTTGAAGTTGGGGGGGGAGTCGAACGACACGCCCCCCATCCCCCCATAATGGTGCGCCCGCGTCCCCGCCGGCGGATATCGCATCGACAATCAACTCCTGATCCAGCCCAGTTCATGTCGCCTTCAAGAGATACGGGCGTTTGGGTTTCTGTTTCTTCATCAGCTGATAATGCTGTGGCTTCCAGCGGCTCGATCCAGCCTGAATCACGTTGGTGATCCATTCGGGTCCTACCGCACAATAGAGGGCCGCGAGCGTGGGCCCCATGGCTTGTGAGAACCAGGTCAACACCTCCTCCAGCGTGCGGTCTGTCGTTTCCACATGAAACCGACACCGCGTGAACCCTTCGGTCAGCGCCTTCCACCAAGGCAGTTCCGACGACCGACACCGTTCCCAGGCTGGAGCATCTGCCGTCGTGTCCCGAAATGAGATACAGGATTTCAGCAGCCCCACCGTGAACTCACGCCACTCGTCAACGGGCAGATGCGCAAACAGATCCACACACAGCTGTGCCCGGTCTTTCTTAAACTCCAACTCCCAGCGCACCCACGGCCCTTCGACTGTTTCTCCCTTCCCTGCTGCCTCCATCCGCTTGTCATAGACGCGCAGATATGTTTCGCTCTGTCGACTCCCAAACGTGACCATCTCTCCCTGAATGTCATCTTGGCCCTTGTAGGAGCATCGTCGCTTGGCATCATAGGTTCTCCACCGCATGACCGCTTGTCCTGCATCGGCAGCGGCAATCACATGACTGACCGTGGCATGCCCCGTTCGATCATCCAGTGCGACATCGACGCGGGTCCCATGTCCTTTCAGTTCATTGATCCAACGACAAATGGCTTGTACCTTCTCCGGCTCCCAAGCCGAGACAATCTCACCGGAGAGGGAGACGTGGACCTCTCGTGTTCGATGGGGCATCCCTGTCCCCATGCGGCCACTTCCTCCTCCCGTGCTGACATTGAGCCAGGCACGAGGATAGCCGTTGAATCCTTTCTTCAGTTCCATCCATTCACCACCTACCCGCTGTTGGACCTCTTCCACGGTGGACGACGGTACCGTGAAGGCCAGCCAATCGACGCTGAACAGGAACCCGTCGAGATGAGGCTCGTTCTTGGGGTGTGCAGTTTCTGCCCCCGTTATACTAGGTCGGGGGCTTGGCGGCTGCGCCGCCGGTGTGGGTTCCACACTCGGCGGCGCGGTCCGTCCGTTGTCCTCATGCTGCACTCACGTACTCCCATTGCTTCCTCCCTCACTCCGCCATGCGGTTCCTTCGGGTGAACTGGTGGCAAGGGGCGTCACCACGTCTCCCGAATCGACGGCCTCCCGCCATCCGTCACGAATGAGACGGTCGACCACCTCAACGGGAATCCGTACCGACCGTCCGAGCTTCACATACGGGATGCGTCGTAACAGGATATCGCGTCGCCAGGTCGAGACCTTGCGTCCGGTGCGTGCTGCGGCCTCCACGACGGTGAGTAACTGGTGACTGGTCTTCTGCATCGCGCTCCCTCGCCTCTGGTGATTGACAGGCACGGTCCCCATGCGGCATGATGTCACTGTAGTAACTATATAATCACAATTCAAGGTTACATATCGGTTACCCATGCTGTCTCCATTTCCGACGCACGCCTCCCTCTGGTGGCGCAGTGGCATCCGCATTGAGGGGACGCGCCTCGTCCCGGTCCCTCCCTTTGTTCCCTACAATCCCTTTGACTCGTACTTTCCCATTGAAACCGCCACCCGCGAGCAACGGTCGCTGCCCTATCTCTTGCTCGACGTGGATTATGAGGACATCGAAGCGGTCGCGCGCTTCTGCGAGCGGTTTGGGGTCCTGGGGAATTTTCAGAATGTCGGCTGGGCGCAGTGGGCGGCGGAATCCGGGCTCGTCTATCCAGTGCTGGCTACGGGACCGTCCCCCCAGCACGCGAAGGAGCGTCGCCAAGAAGGCGAACCTCTACCGGGCCAGTGCCGGGGTACGACCGAATCAGACGCTCTGTACGCCGATGACGCTAGACGACTTTCGCCATGCCCGGTGGGACCTGGCGGAAGCGATTGAGTTAGCACAACGCGCGAGTGGTCAGCGGCCCGTGAGCCCGCTGAACCCGGACGACGACGCGGGTGTCAGCCACCTGTCGCTGAAGGAGATCCGCCGACGCGCGTCGTTCGCCATGGCCTCACGTCTGTCGATGATCCGTCCCCGCCCGATGTGGGACGTGGGAAAGGATCGGTGGGTCACCACCTGGGACGTCGGGACGCTGGAAGCGGCGATGTATCTCATGTTGCTGTTCGATATCCAGGGACGAGGGCAGATCCTCACGTGTCCCCGCTGCCGCAAAGTCTTCGTGGCGGACCGGTCGCGCACACAGTTTTGTTCCAACCTCTGTCAGAATGCGGCGAAGGTCCAGCGGTTCCGGGCCCGACAGGCGCAGCGCGAGCAAACCAGTGACCACAACACACGACCAGGATAAGAAACACCGCAAGGACTGAATTATTGTTGCATCCAGAGAGGAGGCGAGGAGATGGCACGCAAGGGAGGACAGGACCGAGGGATTACGCAGCGGAAGGATCGGAAAGGCTGGTGGGTTCGCCTCTACGCCAATGGCCGACAACAGTGGTTCAAGTGCGATACGAAGTCGCAGGCCAAGGCGCTCTATGGGCGGTTAAAAGCTGAACACCGTGAAGGCAAGTATTTCGAGAAAGCGCAAGCGGTGCCGTTTGCAGAGATCGCGCAGGATTACTTGCAGGCGCTTGACGCGCGCCGACGCCGCAAGGGTGACGATCGGGCCAGGATGAATCGCTGGCTCTCGGCGTTCCGCGATCAAGACGCCGCAACGATCTCACCGCGTCAAATTGAAAAAGTATTAACGGACCTCCAGAACCAGGGGAAGAAACCTGCGACGCTCGTTCGGCACCTTGCCGTGCTGAAAGCGGCCTTCAATCGCGCCATCCGATTAGGACTCTTGAGCAACAATCCAACGAGGAGGGTGAAGACTCAGAAACCCAATAACATGTTGGTGCGTTATCTGACGGATGAACAAGAGGCAATACTCCTGGATCACATGCCTCCTCACTATCATGGGATTGTTCTCACCGCCCTGAACACTGGACTTCGCCAGGGGGAACTGTTGCGGCTGACATGGGCAGACATAGACTGGAACGTTGGAGTGGTCACGGTCAACGAAACGAAGGCAGGCGAACGCCGTCGAGTTCCGATGAATTCAACCGTTCTGAGTGTGTTGACTGAATTAAAGACATCAGGCACAACAGGAGAGGAGCCGATCTTTACCCACACGGCACGCTACCTTCGGCGGGCCTTTGACAAAGCCGTGAAAACCGCTGGACTCACGCCGTTTCGATTCCACGACCTCAGACACACCTTTGCTTCGCGCTTAGCCATGCAAGGAGCAAACGATCGAACGCTCATGGCATTGGGAGGGTGGAAGTCACCAGCGATGCTGAGCCGGTATGCACACCTCTCTCCCACGCATTTGTATCAAGCAGTCGAGGATCTCACTCGGATTGGAACCGTAACCAAAACCGTAACCACGGACGTGAGGAAAGAGGGCGAGGCCCATAAGTTATTGGAAGATGTGGTGAGCCGGCTGGGACTCGAACCCAGGGCCCTCGCCTTAAAAGGGCGATGCTCTACCAACTGAGCTACCGGCTCACCGAGCAAAGAGCGCGGATTCTACCACCGACGCTTGGCCTATGCCTAGCTGGCTAGTGAAAAATTCCGCCAGCGTTATCGGAAGGCTCAGGTTAAGGCTAAGCTGAAGAAAGTCGGGTCTTCACTCAACCTCGACCTCAGCCTGTCTCACTCGGCTATCCTGCCAGAGAGGTAATTCATCGCTTATTACGTGGGTGGATCTTGAGTGGGTTGCGAAGAATGATGGTTTCGCTGCGCTTCGAGCCGGTTGAGATCATATCGATGGGACACTCGGAGATATCCTCAAGGTACTGGAGATAACGCTTGGCTTCCACAGGAAGTTGTTTATACGTGGTCACGCCGGTGGTAGTACCTGACCATCCCTTGAACATTTTGTACACCGGCTTACAGTCGGTCAGCGTTTGGAGATCAGCCGGCATGTCTCGATAGAGCTTACCCTGATACCGATAGCCGGTGCAGACTTTGAGTTCCTTGCAACCGTCGAGCACATCCAGTTTCGTCACGGCCAGCGATGTGAGTCCGTTCACTTTGGTGGCGTAACGCACAAGGACGCCGTCGAACCAGCCGCAGCGGCGCGCACGTCCCGTCGTCGACCCGAATTCTTTCCCTCGCGCCTGGAGCCCGTCTCCCACCGCATCGGTCAATTCCGTGGGAAACGGCCCACTCCCGACACGCGTGGTGTAGGCTTTGGCGACACCGAGCACCGCGTCGATCTTCGTAGGTCCCACGCCCGTTCCCGTTGAGGCGCCGCCGGACGTTGAACTGGAAGAGGTGACGTAAGGATAGGTGCCGAAGTCCACATCCAAATGCGTCCCCTGCGCCCCTTCGAACAATACGGTCTTCCGTCTCTCGATCATCTTATTGACGAGCATGGCGGTATCGACGATATGGCTCTTCAGCCGATCGGCATAGCCCATATACTGCCGGAACACTTTGTCGACATCGAAACGTTCCAGCTTGTATAGTTGTTCGAGAAACCAATTGATCTCGACCACATTCTCTTCGAGTTTGGTTCGAAACGCCTTCGGGTTAAGCAGATCCCCCATCCGGATACCGACCCGCGACATCTTATCGGCATAGGACGGGCCAATCCCCCGCCCCGTTGTGCCGATCCGGCGAGAGCCTTTCGATTGTTCAGAGGCTTTATCAATCGCTTTGTGATAGGGCAGAATGAGGTGGGCGCGCTGACTCACGACAAAATTCTTTCCGATCTTTACCCCTTGAGTCTGAAGATGGTCCAGTTCCTCGATCAACGAAGCCGGGTCTACGACGACCCCGTTCCCGATCACACAGAGCGTCCCGCGATAGAGGATGCCTGAGGGAATGAGGTGAAACACGAAGGTACCCCGTTCATTAATCACGGTGTGCCCTGCGTTGGACCCTCCCTGATAGCGAACCACCGCATCGACGTCGCGGGCCAAGATATCCACGATCTTGCCCTTGCCTTCGTCACCCCACTGCGCCCCGATCACCACAAGATTTCCCATCGCCTGCCGTGCTCCCAAAAAAAGAGCCCTGGCTGGACAGAGAGCCAGAGCCGAGGGGCCATGGTAGGAGCGCCTCTGGAGTTTGTCAAGAACCGGGAGGGTCAAATCGTTCTGAGTTTATCTCTTTTCTCATCTTCACGCCGACGCCACGCCGACTTGTCAGACGACCATCAATCGCCGAAAAAGCCCTGCTGGATCTCTCGACAGAGACCACTCAGTTCGGGAAAGATCAGCGACTCGCTGATGCCTGAGATCGCCAGTTCTTTGTGAACTGTGGCGACGTGGGCGCTCGGGACCACCATCTTCCATAGGTAGGGAAGGTCTTTTCCTTTTCGGTGTGCGAGCCGATCCAAGGCACCTCGTTCGTTGCCGTGAATGGTGAACACACCACGCTGCGCGGCGATTCGCTGGCTGGCGTGAATCGGCGTAATCGCAAGCGGCAACTTCCCTTTCAGTTTCTGCTCGGGGCGAAGCGGAGCGTGCTCTTTGGCTCGCGGGTCGTCTGCTGGGAAAAGCACGTACTGGCCGATAGTCTGGCGGTTGAGCCACCACGGATTCATGGCCCATACTGCGGCATCGACGTCGACGACATTGTCCCGAATGGCGAAGTAGAGGGCGATCAAGGAACTTTCTGTCCAGTCTAAGAGCCTTGTCCTCAGGCCGTAATGCTGCATCAGAAATAACCACTCCCAATCCGTGGCTGGCAGCCGCTCCAGGTAGGTCGGCGCTCGAAGGCGGAAATTCTCCAGCAGCGTGGCCTCATTGTAGTATTCGGAGCCAATACTTTTGACCGAGCTGGAAGGCCGGTACCAGCCAGGCTCCAACGACCAAGCGGCATTACCATGGCCGCGGAACCATGGTTGGAGGTACCAGTCAGCTCCCTTCGGTGTCCATTCGTCGACAAGCTGCTCTACCGCCTTAACGAATCCTGACAAGCTTGTGATGTACTTCAGCACTGTGCTCCCATCACGTCTAACGATGCCGATCACCGGCTGCCGAAGACAGTTCGGTGAATTAGCAAACTAGGCGACTACACTGTCAATGAGATTTGGCAGTTTCGTCCGCCCGTGCTTTTGAACGGCTTGATGGAGTCTGATTCCTTTGTTTCTCTTGCTGAAAGGATTTTTAACTACCGTGCCCCTTTTGCCTCGCCTTGCTCGAGTGAGATGCTTTTCTAGATCCTGTGAATATCATTCGAATTTCTCGAACTCCTCCTTCATGGTCCTGTTCGCCGAAACGGATTATCAAATTGCCGTCTCGAACGAATCGCAAATCCTCAAGCTTCTTCTCGTATTTAGCAATCTTGGTTGCCTGAGAGCCTGTTGCTCAAACCCATGATCGAACCCGCTGGTAAGCAGAAATGGATTCGTTGAGCTCCAACCCTGGCATCTCGTTGCCAAGACAACGACGGAGCATAGCTGCCCGAGGGTCATCCCCTCGTCTTCTTTCCGTTTCTCCACCCGACTGGCCGCCGCACTCGATGGCTGCGCGGTCCCAGCCACGTCGCCTTCCCGCTTCGCCAGAGCTTCAACAGATTGTGTGTGGCGCAGAGCACCTTCCACTCGCTGTCACAGGCAACCTGCCCTCGTCGCAGAAACCGGTCACAGCCCCGGGCACTCTTGATCTGTCCGAACACCGGCTCCACGGTCTGGCCGCGCTTCTTGTAGAGGCGACGACCGCGCTTCGTCAGCAACGTGCGCTCCATGCGGTCACGGGCCGTCAGCCCCTTCGGATAGCGGCCGCGTGGCGGCGGCGGCTCCCGCAGCGCCTTGCGCTGTTTCCAGTCCTTGTTCGTGGCAATCAACAGGACGGGCCCGTCCGGATCCCCCTCCATCAGGTTGGCCTCGCTGCAATAGCCGGCATCGGCCAGGGCCGTTCCGACCGCCTGCGGATGCGCAAGGGCCTCGAGATTCGCTTGTGCCCGTTCGAGCATCGGGTGCAGTTGCTTGATGTCATTGGCCTCCTGCGTCACCGCGGCTGCCACGATGATCTGCTCCTCCGTCACCACGGCCTGGGCATTGTAGCCTTGGACGTACCCAGCCTGCGTCTTCATGATGCGGCTGTCCGGATCCGTCACATTCGCCTTGGCGGTGCCGTCCGCGGCCGTCTTGGCCGCCTTCGGTTTGCGGCCCCGCTTCTTCTGCCCGGTAGCGGCCTCCTCCGCCCGCCGCGTCTCGATCTTGGCCTGCTGCTGGGCCGTGGCGTCGGCCGCCTCTCGCTCAAGCCGCTCCTGGCAGGCCCGGAGCCGTGTCAGCCGACTGGTCCGATCCCGCAACGCCTCGGGCAGTTCGTCGCCGCACCGCTCCGATCCATACTGCCGATCCTCGGCCGTATCCGTGGCCTGTGCCTCGGTCAGCATCCGCGAGACCTCCGCCGTGATCGTCTCGACCGTTCGATTCGACGCCAGCGCCGCGTGGGCTTGGATCTTCGTGCCGTCCAACGCCACGATCCCCACCTTCACCAGGCCCGCCTCTGCACAGAGCCGCAGCACCTGTGTGAAGAGCGTGGCCAGTTCGGTTTCGTGGGTCTGCCGGAACCGGGCGATCGTGGTGTGATCGGGGCCCTGGTTGGCCGTGATCACCCGAAAGGCCACATCCCGCTGGCACCGCCGCTCGATCCGTCGACTCGACCGCTCCCCCAGACAGTACGCATACAGCAGCAGCGCCACCATCATGGCCGGCTCGTACGCCGCCTGTCCCCAACCATCCGCCCGATACGTTTGCTTCACGGCCACCAGGTTCATCTGGGCCACCGCATCCAGGAGAAACCAGGCCAGGTCGCCTTCCGGCAACCAGTCCTGCAACGCGGGTGGCATCAGGTACAGTTGGTCGCGCTCACACGGCAGAAAGTTGTAGCCCATCGTGTCCCCTCCATAAAGACTTGGGCGCCTAAGATACAGAGAATTGCCTAGGAGTCAAGGGGTTTGTGCAACAGGCTCCTGACCTTTAAAAATTGTTTTCACTGACTTTTCATAGACACGATCTAAAACTGAGGTGACTGCAACACAGTGGGTCTTTACCGCTTAATCAAGCTTGATAGTTCGAGTAGCCCCACCTCTGTCCTCTGTGGCCATACATGAAAAACCTAACAAGCCAACTCGCACAGGAACAAAGGCCTGCGTTCTGCTTTCACCTCGTCGTAAGAAGTCCAGGCTGTGGGAGGCAAGTTGATGTCGAAGAGTTCTGATCTCCAGCTTATCGAACTCATCACGAATGGCCTTCGGATTCGGACAATTCATCAGCGAATACAGTTATAGAGCAGCCTGCTGTTGAACATAGGCGGCACTTAGCAGGCCATACAACCTAAGATAACGCTCCCCGATATCCTCGTACCGAGTCGGGCCATCAAGCGACAATCTGAGAAAACTCCCTATTGCCAGTGAGCATCTCCGACAACATCCATCGCCACACATATAAAATCCCAGTCTCAATCGTCCTTGAGCCGTAAAGCCTTGGCAGCGGACTCGCCTTTGTCCCAAATACGCTCGTTCACAAGGTCTCGGACGGCACTTGCATAGGATTCAAGGATGCTATTCGGACTATGCATCTAACCACCAAGGCACACAACCTTGAGCATGCTAACCACGCAATACGCTGAGCCGGACCGAAAACCGACGCGTGATTCTTGCGCGTGTTCATTCACTTGTCAACGCCTCCTCCAAGCTCGCTCATTAATTCTCCATGGATGGGGGCTGATTGATCTTCCACTGCGCGCCGCTTTCTCACCCGCCCACCCACTGGCACGCCGAGACGTGCCATTAGCCCGGGCGAGGGCCTTCCACTATCTATCCCTCCCTCCCTTTAGGAGAGTGGCCAAGGCGGCCCTTTACTGCGCGCATCGAGCGACCGCTGCTTTATCGCGGGGGCTCTGCGAGCAAGAAGGGCACCTGGCCACTCCGTCCCCATCCTTCTGAGGCCGCGCGTTGCGCGAGAACAGAAGATTATCAGCCTCCATCCCCCCTCTGCTCCGGGAGCAAGAGACTAGCGTGGGTGCTGCGCTCACTCACTTTTCTGCGAGCAAGAAGAACGGTCTGGCTACTTCCCTCCACCCCTTCTGAGGCCACGCGTGCCGCGAGCCCGAGGATGACCAAGCCGCCCTCTCCGCTCACCGGATGGAACAGACGAGGTCATGATTTTTCCCCTTGGATTCCACCACATCTTTCATTAATATCGTCCGTGAGAGCACGCTTTGACTTTTGGGCCGATATTACTTATAAGAATTACAAAGCCAAACGCTCATTCACCTTATCACCGTGGAGGAGATCATGGGAAGAATTTCCACCATCCTAGGGCATTTCGTGTGGGCTTCGATGCTATGCGTCACCATATCAGCCTGCACCGTCACCAAGACCATCAACGATACTCTCTCCTCCACAACGCCGGACGATTTGTTTACCGGCGATGGACTCCTGAAACCGGATCAGAAGGTGAACGCATTTGTGGCATTCAATTTCGAGAATCTCAAGCAGGACATGGCAAAAGGCCATGGAGAATACCTCACCTCCTTGAGCACCTTGTTAGGCGTTGCGCAGGGTCACCAAGCCTCGTTCTTCGCCTATGCGCAGTCCCACTACCCAGTCGTGACTGAACATCAGAGTAGTCCCCAGGAGGTCATCGCGCTGCTCGTTGGAAAGGTGCCGCCAGGCACGGCGCTCCGTTGACCGCGTTTCTATCTGATTCGGGATAGGACGAACCGCGCCAGGTACCGTAACTCTCGTGGATGATCTTTCGTAGCTTGGCTTTGAACGCCTAGGCAAGAGATTTGAAGACGCGTCGGCATGGTCATGCTACGGAGAGTCGACACACCGATGCCCCCAATTCGCCAAATTTTTCATCCCACCGATTTCTCCGTCGCGGACCAGGCAGCGTTCGCCCATGCCGTAAAACTCACCTGCCTCGTGCAGGGGGAGCTGACGATGATGCACGTCGACCCGACGATCGGGCGCCAAGGCTTCGAGGATTTTCCCCGCATCCGGCCACTCCTCGCTCGCTGGGGGATCTTGCCGGAAGGCAGCTCGAAGGAAGATGTCTTGAGGTTGGGCGTCAAGATCAAACGGGTCCGCGCCGTCGCAGACGATGCCACAGGTGCCCTCCTCCAACACCTAACAGCCCGCCCCACAGACCTGTTAGTGCTGTCCACGCATCAGCGCGAAGGCCTCGCTCGCCTCACGCACCAGTCGGTCGCCGAGCCCTTGGCTCGCGGCACCCAAGCCAGAACGCTCTTTGTTCCAGCCGGCGTCGAGGGGTTTGTCTCAGCGGAGACGGGCCGCACAAACCTGACCAGGGTGTTGATTCCGCTCGCCCATAAGCCCCACCCGCAACCGGCCATCGATCTTGCCGCAGAGCTGGCGAGCACGCTGGGCAGCGAGAAGGTCTTATTCGAGATGGTGCACCTCGGAAAGGAAGCAGACCTCCCGAAATTCACCAAGCCCGAACGCCCTGGCTGGTCGTGGAACACGCTCGGTGCCAAGGGCGATCCAGTCGAGTGGATCTTAGCGGCAGGAGCTGATTTCGATGTGGACCTGATCGTGATGATGACGGAAGGACACACCAGCCTGTTCGACCTGCTTCGTGGAAGCACCACCGAACGGGTGGTCCGTGGCGCACGCTGCCCCTTGCTCGCTATTCCTGCCCGACCAGATTGGCCCGTCCTCGCCACATAGTCTGCTCGTTAAGCCTGTCCGCAGCCTCCCGCCCTAAGACGGCTCGCACCACCACCCCGTCACGAAACACCACGAAGTTTGACGGCACGGCAGGCACGCGCGGACCAGGCAAGATGACTCCTGCGAGGTTCAACGGATCGCTGGCAGATAGCTTGATGTCGTGAGAGGCAGCACCAGACACATTCCCTTTTCTCGCCGTCCGTAACGATTCGACAGCTTCCGGCAACGCGAATTGCTCCCCGGTAAAGCCGCTCACAAACCTCCCCCCACGGATCTCGCCTTGCAGCTCCATCCGACGGTACTGCACCAGCAGATCGCGCCAGGACTGAACCAGAGACTCACGTGCCAGCAGATCACGGAAGACGACGCCGTAGCGACGCAACAATTGGCGAGCGATGGGCTCAGCGTGCTGAGCGTCGATTGACGAATAACGATCGATGGTTGACGCGCTCGCTTGCCGGAGCAACGACCACCGCCCGACTGAGTGTCGAGGCCGGCGAGACCGCTCCCGTCCTTCCGCACGGCGGCGGCGTGGGTCCATGAGGGCGCGGAGATTGTCGAAGCCGTCGGCCGTGACCAGGCCGGCGGCCACCAGTTCCCAGAGTCCCTCTTCGACTTCTGTCGGAAGGTGGTTGGTCATCTGCGCAAGGTCGGCAAAGAAACTCGCACCTCGCTCGTGCAGGGTACGACGCAGATCTTGCGCCACGGAACTCAACTGGACATACAGGTCAGGTCCTTTCGATGCAGCGTCATCATGGAAGGCGTCCCTCAGCCATTCACTCTCCTCACGTGGGAAGAGACTCATCGGCGCCACACTCGTCGGAACGATCCGACGTCGTTCAAGATCGCCGACGTTCACAAGCCGTGGGTGAGGAGACAGCCTACCCCAGCTGACCGCTCCGCTCAGACAGAGTCGATCCAATAACTCCGGTTCATATTTCGCCAGCCTCGCCCGGAGCAGATGCGACTCCCAGGCCGAAGCCGCCGCTTCGAAGCCGGCCAGCTGCGCGACGATGTTTAAGAGACCGGCCTCGCCATGGAGACGCGATCCAGGGGAGACATGTTGCCATTGAAATAAAAATCGCATGAACTCGGCTGCAGTCACCGGTTCGACTTCTTTTCTCAGTCTGCCTATAGTCAGACGATGTATGCGGGCTAATAGGCGGCGATGGCACCATTCGGGCGCTCCGGGGCTCGACAGTGCTGAGTGAGGTCGGAACTGCCCTCGGAGGACTTGCCCGGATACTTCGAGGCGCACCATGGAGCCGTTCACGTCATCAGCCGAAAGATGAAGCCGTTCGGCCAATTCAGCCACCGTCGTCGGCCCGATGCTTTCCATCCAGCCGAGCACGATGGCATCGAGCGTCGTATTATCACCGCCCTCAAGAACCGTTTCGACCTGCGACCGATGTTCCGTCGCCACCCATCCCCTTACTTCTTGCGCCTCACTCTTCACATGGAATTCGACCGCACGCCCTTCTTCAATCAAGCGCGGCAGGTGGATCGCCCAGTCCTGTGCTTCCTCGACCGGCAGCCAGAGCAACGTCAGCAAGGCGTCGTGCAATTCATCCGGATCGCGCACGACGGGCCAGGACTCCCGCTGTACTTCCTCAATTGCCGCAGGATCCAAGGCCCCGACCTCGCCTGCAAGCTGAGCCGGCAGCGTGCGCCGCATTTCCACCGCCCGCGCCCGCCGCTCCTCCAACGGCGCATCGTCGAGAAACGCATAGGGGTTGGCATTCAAGATCTCGTGAGAGAACGGAGACGGCACAGGCGTATCGACCGCCACACAGCGAATGGTGCCGGCTTCAATCTGCTTGAGGAGCGCGGTCAACCCGTCGAGATCCATCGCCTCAGTGAAACAGTCCCGCAGGGTCTCGCTCACGAGCGGATGATCCGGGATCTGGCGAGTCCGCTCGCCGACAATATTGTCCTGACAGGCCATCGCATCAGGGAAGACGGCGCCAAGAAGATCCTCCGCTTTCATCCGTTGAATCTGCGGAGGCACCTTTTTGCCGTGGGAGAACCGAAGCAAGACCAACGCACGGCAGACATTCCAACGCCAGCGCGTCATAAACATCGGCGCTTGGAGCACGGCGGGAAGCAAGACCTCGCGAAGCGTCTGGCTGTGCAGGAACCCGAACACCGAGCCGAGCGGGAAACTATGCTTCTCGCCAAGCGAAATCACGATCCCGTTGTCGGTCGCCGCAGCTTGCAATTCAAAGTCGAAGGTCACACAGAACCGCTTCCGCAAGGCAAGGCCCCAGGCCCGATTGATCCGCCCCCCGAATGGCGTGTGCAAGACCAGCTGCATCCCGCCGCTTTCATCGAAGAACCGCTCTGCGACGATCGTCTGTTGTGCCGGGACAGTTCCCAAGACCCCGATTCCTGCGGCGATGTAGTCGGCAGCTTGTTCCGCGCCACGTTGATCAAGGGCGCATTCACTCTTGATCCAGCTGATGGCTGATAGCTGATGGCTGATAGCCGGATCGGAAGAAGACAACCGCTCGGCAATCGCTTGCCGCAATGTTGCCACCTCCATAGAGAGCTCTGCCGTCCGCGACGGCGCTTCGCCGCGCCAGAAGGGAATGTTGGGCGGTGCGCCGTGGGCGTTTTCCACCCGCACTTTGCCCATCTCCACGCCCTTGATCCGCCAGGACGTGTTTCCCAGCAACATGATGTCGCCGGCCAGACTCTCCACCGCAAAGTCTTCATCAACCGACCCCACTACTATGCCTTCAGGCTCCGCGACCACGATATAGTTCGCTGTGTCCGGGATGGCCCCGCCGGACGTGATCGCCGCCAGTCTCGCCCCTCGTCGGCCTTTAATACGGCGATTGATCCGATCGTGAAACAGATAAGCCAGCCCCCGCCCACGATTGGTCGCAATCCCATCCGCCAACATCCGCAGCACCTGGTCGAACTCCGAACGAGCCAAGGCCCGATAGGGATCGGCTCGTCGGCAGAGATCGAACAACTGGTCCTCTTGCCAGGTCTGTGTCGCCGCTGCTGCCACCAGCTGCTGCGCCAAGATATCGAGTGGAGCCGGCGGCACGGCAATGCGATCCAAGACTCCTGTTCGAATCGCGCGTATCAGCGCCGCACATTCGAGTAAGTCATCCCTCGTCATCGCAAACAGACGGCCCTTGGGAATGGCCTTGATCCAGTGACCGGCCCGGCCAACCCGCTGCAGGCAGGTGGCAATCGCGCGGGGTGAGCCAATTTGACAGACAAGATCTACAGCGCCGATATCGATGCCGAGTTCCAGCGAGGCCGTGGCGACGACGACGCGCGTCTTCCCGCTCTTGAGCCGTTCTTCAGCCGACAAACGAATTTGGCGCGAGAGGCTGCCATGGTGCGCCGCAACAGCATCGGCGCCTAAGTCCCGCAGCCGTTCTTCCAGCGAATGCGACACTCGTTCAGCAAGGCGCCTCGTATTGACAAAGACCAAGGTCGAGCGATGCTGCCGAACCAGGTCAGCGATGCGATTATAGACATCCGCCCAAATGGCATTCGTGGCCACAGCGCTCAGTTCATCCTTCGGCACTTCCACCGCCAGATCCAAATCCCGCTTGTGTCCCACGTCTATGATCATGCAGGGAACAGAGCTGATAGCTGATGGCTGATGGCCAGCGGGAAGTACTGAGCGCTGAGTGCTGGGCGCTGAGTTCGCTGCGTTTGACGGTTCACCATTGACCATTGACGAGGACCGATTCCCCACCAGGAACTGCGCGACGGTTTCAATCGGCCGTTGCGTCGCGGAGAGCCCGATGCGTTGAGGTTTCGTAAGGGTCAGCGCCTCCAATCGCTCCAACGACAGGGCCAGGTGGGCGCCTCGTTTATTCGGTACCACTGCGTGGATTTCATCGACGATGACGGTCCGGACCGTCTGTAGGAGTCGGCGGCTCTTCTCTGCCGTCAATAAAATAAACAGCGACTCCGGCGTCGTGACGAGAATATGGGGTGGCCGCTTGAGCATTTGCTGGCGCTCCGTCATCGGCGTGTCGCCGGTGCGGACCAGTACACGGAGTTCCGGCATCAAGAGCCCGGCAGACAAGGCTGCGTTCCCGATTTCAGCCAGTGGCTGCTGGAGATTTTTCTGGATGTCGTTGCTGAGCGCTTTCAGCGGCGACACGTAGAGCACCTGTGTATGGTCGTCGAGTTCACGGGCAAGGGCCTGCTTGAAGAGGTGATCGATGCAGGAGAGAAAGGCGGCGAACGTCTTGCCGGAACCGGTCGGCGCGGCAATCAGAACATCAGACCCCGACTGAATAGCCGGCCAAGCCTGAACCTGAACATTGGTGGGGTGGCCAACCTGCCGGTGAAACCACTCGGCGATGAGGGGATGAAATCGAGAGAGGGACATGGGGGGAATTTTAGCATGCGCAGGAGGACGGCACTACCGCAGATCAGGCAAGCAAGGAAACGGCGGTTTCAGGTATTATCAGCACATGACTGGATCAACTACGATACTCATTCTGGGCGCTGGGTACACCGGCCGGCACTTCTATGCAACGGCCAAGGTGCAAGGACAGCAAGTCCTCGCGAGCAGTCGCGATCCCACTAAACATTTGGCCTATGCCAGCCTCACCGATCGGATCGAGTTCGATCTCACACGACAAGCGACCTGGAAGAATATTCCCTCTGCTGCCGATATGGTCTGGTGCTTTCCCGCCACGCCGCTCGAACAGGTGCAGGCCTTCGCAAAGACGCTCGGCGCACCACCCCGTCGTTTTGCTGTTCTTGGCAGCACCTCAGCCTATGCCGTGAAGAACGACTCGAAGGAATACCCGCCGCCCTGGCTCGACGAATCGGCTCCGATTGATCTGAACAAACCACGGGTGCAGGGTGAAGAATTTCTGCGCCAGCATCATGGCGCGATTGTCCTGCGCGTGGCAGGTATCTACGGACCAGGTCGAAATCCACTGGAGTGGATCAGAAGCGGCCTGGTCGGGCCGTCACATAAGTATGTGAACTTGATTCACGTGGAAGATCTGACTGCGATCTGTATGCTCGCGCTGGAAAAAGGCAAACCTGGTGAGGTCTACAACGTCAGCGACGGGCAACCTCACACCTGGAATAAGATCTGCATCGCTGCGCAGCAGCGTTGGAGGGTTGTATCGGCAGCAGCACAAGAAGACCACTCACCGGGAAAACGAATCAGCAACGCCAAGCTTCGAACAGAGCTAGGCTACGTTCTCAAGCACCCAGACTTATACGAGTCACTAGCGTTGATTGAAACAGGAAACGGGATGGAGTTGTAGGATGGTCAAAATGGCTTCCAGCAAGGTCCGAGGTGAGAGGGAACCAGAGGCGTAGCTTTAGAGAGAAGTGAAGGCCGATATCATACTCGCCAATATTGATAGGGCACCAGCCCTCGTTATGTCTTTGAGGATGGTCAAACTGGTTTTCCAACTAGGCCGCAGGCGAGTCACAACCGGAGGCGTGTCCTCTGGGGTACGTTGAGGCTTGTGACGACCCGAGAATGACGTTGGAGACCGGTTTCACCGTCCGACTACCGGAGGAGGGCCATTACTGCTAAGCACACCAGCAAATTATTGATCGCATGGGCGAGAATGCCGGGCAAGAGGCTTCCGGTCTTTTCGTAAATCCAAGCCCAGAGCACTCCACTCCAACACACGCTCAGTAATCCCACTAATCCATAGCCATGGGCGATGCCGAAGATCCCGGCGCTGATCAACGCAGCCGGCAGAAACTTGAACTTGCGGCGGAGAATCGCGAACAGCAACCCACGAAATGCGAGTTCTTCAAATAGCGGTGCAAAGACGACGTATTCAACCAAACTGACGGCCGTCAGGGAAGGAGAGGCCCAGACGAGATCCGCGTCGAACCATTCGGTCCAGTGGCTCGTCAGGTTGAACGGCTCCGATAAGCGATCCATGACCCACCCGCCCCACAAACCGGCTGCCACCACCGCAAATACCGCAGCCGCCAGACGGCCGGCATTGGCCCATCCGATTTCTAGCCCAAAGCCATCATCGAACGTCATGCCGGACGGTCGGAAGAGATGATGGTACGCCAAGAGGAGTAACGGCACATTCGTCAGCGGAATGGCCAGTGCCCGGATCGAGACATTGTCGGGTGGCGCATAGAGCAGAAACAACGCCGTGAGCATCGCGCCGATCGCGCCGCCGCGCAGCAACACCGCCGCGCCTATGCCGCCAGGCCACGGCGGCGGCACACCCGGCTCATGCAGCCGAACGATACTGGACGGCTCATTCCGTCTGAACCAGAGCAGCGCGCACACCACCGTACCGACAGCCATCGCGCCGAGTTCAACAAGTGTCAAGCGATGCGACCGGACGAACTGGCGGTCGACACGCACAGCGGACTGTTCTTGAATCCTGGCCATCAGCGCGGCATCGTTGGCACGGCGTGCCAGGCGTTCAGCGAGGCGATCATAAAACCAACCGGACGGCAACGCTTCTGCCGCCTTTGCTTGCCACAAGACATACTGGTCCGCGTCATGAACCGGTCCTTCGCCATAGGCGGCCGTCACCAGATCGGCAAACTGAGGAAGCGGGTCTTCTGCGCTGGCCCACTCATGCGCTGAGAGGAGCGCCTGCGAGACATGGCCGGCCTCGGCTTGGAGAATCGCCAATTGAAGAGGTACTAACGGGTCCTCCGAGATCTCCGCCAGCTCTCGATACCATTCAATCTCGTTCGATCGTTCAGCCTCGTCGTTGCCGGAGGCCCAGGCCAAGAGCTGCTGTTCCCACTGAGGCGCACGCTTGAGTCCTTCCTCCACATCCCTGGTCCGACTGACCATCAGACTAAGTGCTTGCTCAGGCGATTCGATCCGATTCAGCTTCGATGCCGATGTCGACAACCCTATCACCGACCCCAGAGCCACCGTAAGAAAGAGCGCGGACAAGAATGTGACCATGGGCGAAAACCGCCCAAAATAGACCCCGATCGGCGGCGGCGCATCTGTGGATCGCCACCAAGACTTGGGCTGTTGCGGGTCGTTGAGAGACACGGCGGCTGACTCAATCATCGTTTGAACTATAACATGCTATTTTTCTCTCTCGAAATCCCCCGGAATGGCTGGGCGACGAAGGGGCCTGTTCAGAATACCCATGGCCGAACATGACTGAACTCCGCTATACTAAGCAGCTTTCTTAAAGGGCTCGGCTTCTGTCTGGTTCATCTGGTTAGTTTCGTTCAACCAAATACACGAGACAGACCGAATAGGCCAGACAGACTAGCCCGCATTATTCATGACGGTTCGTCGCGAAATCGCTGAGCCGCGTCGCGAGACCGGCGCGTGGAGCCCTGAGGCCCCGATTCGTACTCGTGCAGTACGTTGAGGGTCCGAGGGGCGAGCCCGCTGGCCGAAGGCCCGTCGTAGCAGCGGATCGGCGATTGCAGCAGAAGTGTTCATGAATAATGCGGGCTAGATAGACCGAACAGACCAAATGGACTAGATTCGGAGTGCTATGCCTGTTCAAAACTTTGTCCCTCCTCGCCGGCTGCTCCTTGGCCCAGGGCCCAGCATGGTGCATCCGCGAGTCCTACGTGCCCTCTCAGCTCCCCTGCTAGGACATTTAGACCCAGCCTTTCTTGCGCTCATGGACGATATCCAAACCCTGCTGCGAATCGTCTTTCAGACCAAGAATCGCTTCACCATCGCGGTCTCCGGCACCGGCTCAGCCGGTATGGAGGCTTCGATCGTGAATATCGTTGAGCCGGGCGATGCGGTGATCGTCGGAGTCAATGGCGTGTTCGGCACACGCCTCGCAACTATCGTTGAACGATGCGGCGGTAAAGCAATTCGAGTGGAAGCCCCCTGGGGACAGATCATAGAGCCAGAGGCTATTGAACTGGCATTGCGCCGATCCGGCCCAATCAAAGCCGTGGCCATCGTGCATGCCGAAACCTCGACCGGCGTCTGGCAACCGCTTGAGCCGATCGCCCACCTTTGCCGCAACCATGACACGCTATTCGTCGTCGATGCCGTGACCTCGTTGGGAGGCGCACCGGTCGAGATCGATCGTTGGGGCATCGATGTCTGCTATAGCGCCACGCAGAAATGTTTGAGCTGCCCACCTGGATTATCGCCTCTCACTCTCAGCGACCGCGCTATGGCCGCCATCAGAGCCCGGCGCAGCCCCTGCCAGAGTTGGTACCTGGATATGGCCTTGATTGCGGATTACTGGGCTGAAGGCACCAGGGCTTACCATCACACAGCGCCGATCTCCATGCTCTATGCCCTTCGGGAAGCGTTGCGACTCGTCGAAGAAGAGGGATTGCCCGCCCGCTTCGCTCGCCATCAGCTCAATAGCGAGGCCTTGACCGCGGGCTTGACCGAACTCGGGCTTCCGCCCCTTCCCCCGGCAGGCCAGCGGCTCCCGATGTTGACCTGTGTCACAGTCCCCGCGTCTATTCCTGAAACCGACATACGAACGAACCTGCTCTCGACCTATGGCATAGAAATCGGCGGCGGGCTCGGCCCACTCAAGGGGAAGGTCTGGCGCATCGGCTTGATGGGTGAATCGTCGACCGAGGCTCATGTCTTGACCCTGCTCAATGCGCTGGAAGACATGTGTATCCGCGGCGGCTGGCTCTCCACTCCCGGGGTCGCGCTCCAGGCCGCCGCACGAGTCTATAGCCGTCCGGCATCTTGACGGCGGAGGACATCGATTGCATGAAAAACAAACCATCACTCTGGATGCTGGCTGCCGGGGCCTTTGCCCTTATCGCCATGATCGCATACTTACTCTTCGCTCTGACGCTGGCTGAACACATGGAGCCGTATCCCGTTCCTGAGGACAAGGCTGCGGCCACAAAGTCGGCGATGTGAGGGGCCGCATCGATCGCCCTTCCCCTCGATACACCATGATGAAGTCCATTGCCATTCGCTCAGTGCGCGTCATCGACGGAACCGGTCGAACGATCGAACGAGCCACGGTTGTCGTTCGCGGGGCGACAATTGCCGCTGTCGGATCGGATCGAGACCTCTCCATCCCACATGGAGCAACCAAAATCGATGGACGAGGACTCACGCTGATACCAGGCTTAATCGACTGTCACGTGCATCTCTGCCTCGGCGCTGAACCGGATGTCGTCGACGCGATCGCCAAAGAGACCCCCGCTCTGACATTACTGAAATCAAGCCAGGCTGCGCGACAGACCCTGGAGGCAGGCTTCACCACCGTGCGCGACGTGGGATCGCGAGACCACTCCATCTTTACGTTGCAACGGGCTATCGACACAGGACTCGTTCCCGGACCTCGCATTGTCGGAGCAGGCCTGGCGATTTGCATGATCGGCGGCCACGCCAGGTTTATCGGTCAGGAGGTGGAAGGGGCAGAGCAAGTCCGTTCCGCCGTGCGCGCGCAAATCGCTGCCGGGGCTTCCGTCATTAAAGTCATTGCGTCGGGCGGCGTCCTCACGCCCGGCACCTCGCCGGACCAGGCGCAAATGACCGTGGAGGAACTCCAGGCCGCCGTGGACGAAGCGCAGCGAGCCGGGCGGAAAGTTGCCGCCCATGCCCATGGATCGTCGGGGATGAAGAACGCCGTCCGTGCCGGAGTCCATTCGATCGAGCATGCCACGCTCATGGACGAAGAAGCCGCGGCCATGATGAAACAGCAGGGCGTCTTCATGGTGCCGACACTCTCCGCGCTGGCCACCACTGCCGCCTGCCGACTTGGATGCGGCATTCCCGAAAGCGCCTTGGACAAAGCCAAATCCATGACGAAGCGCCATCAAGTAAGCTTCAAGAACGCCCTCCGGGAGGGCATCCAGATTGCGATGGGGACGGACGCGGGGACGCCCTTTAACTTTCACGGCGAGAACGCCCAGGAACTCGAGCGGATGGTCGCCTTCGGAATGAGCCCGATGCAGGCGATTCTCGCCTCAACCTCCGCTGCCGCACGCTTGACCGGGATTCAGGACCAGGTGGGAACCATCGAGAAAGGGAAAATGGCGGACCTCATCCTGTTCAAGGGCAATCCGCTTCGCCGTATCGATCTACTACGTGATCGCAGCAGGATTATGGGCGTGATGCAGGCAGGCAAGTTTGTCGCAGGGCCTCTTTCAAGGACGTGAAACGTTACATGTATTAATCGGTACTTAATCGGACAGACAAGGTCAGATGAATTCGGGCCTCGAAGGACCGCTCCCGGCCAAAAGGAGACAATCCCGGTTACATTTCCTGTTCGTGATGAACAGTGACAAATGCCTCGTTCAAAATTCATCACTCCGCGTTCCTAGTCTGATTTGGCATAATCAAGGCTTCACAGATTTTAAGGAGAGGAATGAACGATCGCCATGCGGCGGCCACATTGTCATGGGCGTGCTTGGGATAGCGAACATCGCCTGATTACACATTCGTTCCCCACGGGCTACTGCACCGCCAGCACCGAAATATGTCCAGCCTCGCTGGCATTGGCGCGCGGTCGGATCATAATCTCCACGTCTTGATTGAGCGCAGTGAGGAATTCCATCAGGCGTTCGACGGAAAATTGGTCGAGCCGATAGTTTTTCAGAGCCGAGACTTTGGGTTGCGGCACGCCGAGCAGGGTGGCAATTTCGCGTTGTTTCAGCTTGCGTGCTTTGAGTAGTTCATTGACCGCGAGTGCCAGGCGAGTCTTGATCTGCCGTTCGGCGGCATCGGCATAGCCCAAGTCGGCAAAGACGTTGGTGGTACCTCGGGTAATCGTAGTCATGGCATCCCTCCGCGATCGTAATCGGCTTGGGCGCGTTTCAAGCGCTCCGTGATCAGTTTTACGTCTGTCTGGGGTGTCTTGATGCCGCGCTTCGATTTCTTCTAAAAGGCGTGCAGCACGTACACCACCTCGGTAAACCGCACCGTGTAGACCACGCGGTACGTGTCCCCGCGGTGGTCCTCGACGATCTCCAGCACGCCCGATCCCTCCCCTTTCCAGGGTTTGGCGTTCGGATGCTTGACACCCAGCTGCGCCAAGCCGAGCGCATAGCCCATCTCGTCTTGTACCTCGGCTGGGAAGCTCAGGTAGTCCTTTTTCGTTGAGGCCACCCAGTGGAGGGGCTTTTCACGGGACAGACTCGGGGGAACATCGACCATTGAAGCTTATATCAAGACAGGTATATCTTGTCAATGAAAATCTTTTGCCGCAGCCTCAACCATGCCGTTTATCAGACGCGTGAGAAGCGGGGGGCTGAATGGACACATCGCAACCGTTCGCGGTACTTATGGATGTCTGCCTTTGGTCCACTATGCTGCGGCTCATTGGACGGCAACTCGAATCCGATGTGAGCGCGAAACGCCCATCCCGGTGACGCGCCAAGGGTGTCTCGGCGTTCAGAACGGATATGTTGACCGATGCTAACGGACCCAAATTGGAGGAGGCTGGCATCATATGAAGATCACCCTCGACTTGTTTGAAGCCCACCTGAAGTGTCCAACGAAATGCTGGCTGCGAGCAGCTGGCGAATCATCCGCCGACAACACCTACGCCGCATGGGTAAAGGAGCAAAACGACGCGTACCGAACGACCGAGATAGTACGGCTGACGGAGCAGTTCGCGAACAACGAGGTCGCGCACGCTCCAGCCATGGAGAATATCACGGCCGCCAAGTGGCGGCTGGCCTCCAGCGTGACGGCGAGGGCGCAAATGAATAGCTGGGTGCTGGAATCTGAACTCCACGCGATGGAACGCGTGCCCGCCGACGACCAAGGTAAACCGGCTGATTTCATTCCGATCCGTTTCTTCTTCACCAACAAACTTGGCAATAAAGACAAAATGATGCTGGGCTTCGATGTGTTTGTGCTTTCGGAAGCGTTGGGCCGTGAGATTAGCGTCGGCAAGATCATTCACGGCGACGACAGTGTCACCCTGAGGGCAAAAACCTCGGCCCTTACTGGCGAAGTGAGAAAGCGCATCAAGAAGATCGCCAGCCTGCTGTCCAGCCCTTCGCCTCCCGAGCTTGTACTGATTCGGCACTGCACAGAATGTGAGTTTCAAAATCGATGCCGCCAGAAGGCCAAGGAGACAGACGACCTCAGCTTGCTGTCGGGAATGTCCGAAAAGGAACGTGCCCGGCACCGCAGCAAAGGCATCTTCACCGTTACCCAACTCTCCTACACCTTCAGGCCGCGACGAACGCCCAAACGGGCAAAGAGTCCTGCCAAACCGCACCACTTCGCTTTACAGGCGTTAGCCATCCGTGAGAACACGGTCTACATCCACGGCACGCCCGAATTGCCGGAATGCAAGAACCGAGTTTATTTGGACATTGAGGGACTGCCGGATCGTGGCTTCTACTACCTCATTGGAGCATTGATCGTCACCGACGAGCGTGAAACGTTCCATTCGTTCTGGGCCGACACGGAATCGGACCAATCCACTATCTTTCTCCAGTTCGCCGAAGCTATTTCCCAACGGCCCGATTTACGCGTTTTTCACTTCGGCGATTATGACGTTGCGGCGATAAAGCGTGCTGCCACAGATTTACCAGAAGACGCGCAAATAAAAATAGATGCTATTCTCCAAAAGTCCGTCAATGTGTTGTCGCTCGTTTACCCACACGTCTATTTTCCGACGTACTCGAACAGCCTAAAGGAAATTGCGCCACGCATCAGGGAAAATCTCGTTCAGCAAGAGGCAACTGGACTGGACAGTATCGTCTGGCGAATGCAGTGGGAAAGTGCGAGAGAGGCTCACCTAAAAACAAGACTTCTTGAATATAACGAGTCCGACTGCAGGGCGCTCAAGCAATTGACCGACTTCATGTCCTATCGGTTATCTAAGGGCGTTGGAACAAGCGTAGGTGGCATTGCGGTGAGTCGGACCGAGAAAATGCAACAGATACGTCCCCACTGGCAACTCTTTGCTCCCAGAGCCTATGCACTTGAAGATCTACAGCAAGTTGGCAAGTCAGCTTATTTCGACTACCAGCGCGAGAAAGTCTTTATTCGCACTTATCCTCGATTCAAATCGGTCAACCGGAGGGCGAAAAAGAACAAGAAAACTTTACCAAGCAAGCCCAACAAGACAATCTTCATCGAAGCAAGATGTTGCCCTGATTGTCGAGGTCGAAAATTGAAACGCGATTCGGAAAGTGGCCATATCGAAGTGGACCTCAAGTTTTCTAGAAGTGGAGTCAAAAAGTTCGTAACACGGTTTGTCTCTTGGCGGTATAGCTGCGCAAAGTGTGGCCAACACTTCCGATCCGAAAACCGCCTTCCGAATCCGCAGAGATTCGGACACGGTTTGGCAAGTTGGTGCGCTTACCAGAATAATGTCTTAGGTGTAAATATGAGCAAGGTCCGAAAAAGCTTTGTTGACGTATTCGGACTGCATCTGGATAAGAGTATGGTAGAAAGAACAAGGGATCGATTTGCTACCTATTACGAGCCGCTATATGTGGAAATATTGAATGGGATTCTTGCCTCGCCAGTTTTGCATGTTGACGAAACTACAGTCAGATTGCGAAAAGTGCAAGGCTACGTCTGGGTGTTTACTACAATGGATAAGGTGTATTACCTTTACCGGCCCACACGGGAGACAGAGTTCCTCCGGGAAATGCTTGCGCCTTTCCGGGGCGTCTTAGTATCTGACTTTTACACCGGCTATGACTCTTTACCATGTGAGCAGCAGAAGTGCCTCGTTCATTTGGTTAGAGATATCGATGATGACCTACTGCGCAATCCCCTCGATGAAGAGCTAAAGTGCCTGGTAAAAGCGTTTGGACGCCTGTTGAGATCGATCGTTAGCGCTATTGATCGATTTGGGCTGCGGTGCAGGCACCTAAAAAAGCACAAGAGGGATGTGAATAGATTTATGGCGGAGGAGGTAGCAGGGGAATTCACTTCTGAACTGGCAAACAAATATGGGAAGAGGTTTAAGAAATATGGTTCCAGATTGTTTACCTTTCTTGACCATGACGGCGTGCCCTGGAACAATAACAACGCTGAACACGCAATTAAGCGATTCGTGAAGCATCGCCGAGATACTGATGGGCGGTACAGCGAAAAAACCCTGAAAGATTATCTGGTTCTTGCGAGCGTTTTTGAAACGTGCGAGTTTAATAACGTCAATGTGCTCAAATTTCTTCTGTCAAAAGAGCGGACGGTAGAAGGATTGCTGCGCATGGCTGGACGAAGGGCCCGCGTTTCAATGCCATCTGAAAGCGAAAACACAAAGGTTAGCCACTGATCGCAGCAGTCATTTCGGTGCCTGCTGAGTCTGTGCCTCATACCTGAACCGCCCGGCATCCCGTCGGCGCCTGGGATGCTTGGCGACTGACCGCTTTCGAGAAAACGGAATGACTGGATCGGGTCGAAAGCGGTCATCGCCTCGGTGACCGGCACGGAAACGGATCCGCAGGGTTATTCGCGGCAGGTGAAAACACGGCGGCGGCCAGGGTCGCCGCGCAAGCCGTCGTGGGCGGGGCGTCACCGGCGTTCAGTCTTCCACGCCCACGCCGATCACGATGAGCACCGCATAGTCCTGCTTCGTGCAGCCCGCGACCGGAGGCATCGCTCCCCCTGGCGCAACGGGAAACGCCGTCTTCTGCGCGTTGGCCGGCGAGCACGAGCCACCCACCGCCGCCGGTGTATAGCGTGCGGAGCGGCAGGCCAGGTGCGTCACATCGTAGAGCGTCGCGCCTTGATCGAGCTCCCAGCGCCTGTCGCCGTTCTTGTCCGCGGGATGAATGGTCAGCACGGCCGTCACCTCGCGGTCGCCCGTGACCAGGTATTTGCCGGGAGGGAGCGGAAAGGTCGGCTGCTCCATGATCAAGCCGTGTTCCTCCAGCCACCAGTCCGTGCCGTCGAATTTCCAGCGCGCCGGCGCGACGCCACCGGCATCCTTCAACGTTGATAGCGGTTCAGCTCGACGCCCCGAGGGCCCGGGTCCAGGGGCCACAGACCCCACGATTGCGCGCCGCTCCCGGAGGTCGCCCCTGGATCGCCCAACGCCGCGATGAACTGCGTCGATATGCGCGTGAACTTCGTCTGACCTCCGCCTGCGGCGTGAACCGGCTGAGCCACGGCGGCGATCGTCACCAGCAACACCGTCGCCAGGCATGCGCGGCGAATGAGGCAGCTGCGTGCTCCTCGTGAGCGCCAACACGGCACCTCGCTGTACATGGATTCGCACCTCGATCGTTCTGAGTGCTGAAATCATCTCTCGACGTTCCTTTCAGGACGGGTCAGCAACCACTCGATCACCGCCGTGTCCTCAATAGCCCGCATATCTACACCGCGAAGGACCGCTTGGGGTCGGTAGCTGACACTGACTGCCAGGTCGAATCTGAACTCATACACGTTAAACGTGTCGGTCCTGTCCTTTTACGTTCCACGTTTCACGTTTCACCTTTCACGTTTAACGTCTTTCATAAAACAGCTCCAGCGCGGCGGCGAAGCCCTTCGCCCGTCCTTTGCGGAACACATCCTCAAGCTGTCCTCTTAGCGATCTGATGCCTCTCTCATCGCCTCGTTTCACCACGTCTTGAGACAGCAGCATCTCCGTCGCCACTTCGACGAGCCGCTGTTTGCGCCCCTCCATCTCCGCCGTAACAAGTTCCGCCATGATCTCCGATGCCCGTTCCTGAATGATCTCTTCCTTAAACGTGTCGTACCCTTGATCCGCCACGGTCCGCTCACGAATCAGGGAAAGTTCGGCTTTGATCCGCTTCACGTCTTTCATCAACGCCGCAAACACTTCCTTGCGCCCTTCATCGAAGAGCTTCTTCTCCATCTCGTCGAGGATGACGGCTGGATCAGCCGCTTCGTCCCGTGCCGCTTCATCCCCCCAATTGAGTCGGTCATAGCTCCTACGCTTGTCCGAATCGCCGATGACTTCGTAGGCTGCATTGATCTCACGGATCTTGGGTTCGGCGTGCGCGCTATCGGGGTTACGATCAGGATGGTGCTGAAAGACCAGCTTGCGGTAGGCCTTCTTGATCGCGTCGTCGGACGCATCGCGTGAGACCCCCAGCACCCGGTAGAAGTCGATTCGTGCCATGGCAAAGTACTATAGCATGGGGTTTCAACAGGCTTCACCTTGACTCCTATGGTGAAGGACTCTAGCCTGGCGCGGCGCGGGACAGTTCCTCTGGTGAGTCAGGTCTGTCTGGTCTATCTCATGGGCTTGATCGTGGGACTTTATTTTGCCAACTAGCACCCAATCGTGGCGACAGGGCGTCACGCGCTATCAATGGCTTGTCCTCTTCGTTGCGTGGCTCGGATGGGTCTTCGATGCGATGGACGCGACCATCTACGCCATCGTTCTCCACCCGGCGCTGCACGATCTCCTACACTCGGCGAGCGGGCCACCTACAACGGAACAAATCGGCTGGTACGGCGGTATCATTTTTTCGATTTTTCTCATCGGCTGGGCCATCGGCGGGATTACATTCGGCATCCTGGCCGACCGCTTTGGCCGGACCAAGGTCTTGATCGCGACCATCATCATCTACGCCGTCTTTACTGGAGCCGCTGCGTTATCGGAGACCTGGTGGCACCTGGCCATCTATCGATTTCTAACAGCGCTCGGCATCGGAGGTGAATGGGCGGCCGGCGCGGCGATCGTCGCGGAAACCTGGCCGGAAGAAAAACGAGCGAAGGCTGCAGGGATTCTCCAATCCGCCTGGGCTGTCGGGTTCTTTCTGGCCGCGACATTCAACCTTACGCTCAAAGAAGCGTACGGATGGCGAGGGCTCTTTCTCGTCGGCATCCTGCCGGCGTTTGTGGCTCTCTTCGTTCGCTGGTGGGTGAAGGAACCGGAACGCTGGACTCATGCCCATGAGCAAGAAACCATTCCTCTCACAGCGATTTTTAAAGGCAACTTGCGGCGAGGGACCTTGGTGGGTTCGGCCTTAGCATTCGTGGCCGTCTTTGGCCTCTGGGGTTCGACAAACTGGGCTCCGACACTCATCCGCGAACTGCCAGACTTGAAGGGACAAGATCCCGCGACCCTGACGAAATACGTCAGCTACGCCATTATGGCTCTGAACTCTGGCGCGATCTTCGGCTATCTGGGCTTCGGTCCATTGGCAGATCGCTTCGGTCGTCGGCCTGTCTTCGCCTTCATGTGTGTGGGCAGTTTCGTGATGCTCCCGATCACCTATCTCGTTCCAACCAGCTACAGCGGTGTGCTCATGCTGCTGCCGATCCTCGGCTTCTTTAACAACGGCATCTTTAGCGGGTTTCCCATTTATCTGCCCGAGCTTTATCCGACCAGACTTCGTGCCACCGGCGCCGGATTTTGCTTTAACGCGGGACGCATCCTGGCTTCCGCCTCGCCATTCCTGACAGGCTGGCTTGTCACAACGCTGGGCACATTCGGCCGAGCCGCCAGCACGGTGGCATTGATTTACCTGGTAGGATTGGCGGTCTTATTCTTTGCACCGGAGACCAAGGGCAAGCCGCTACCCGAATAACCGCTTCCCAGTCTGTATAAACCGTACCAGCCCTTGACATCCCGGCAAAGCGGCTTATGTTAAACACCATGACTAACACACCAACTCCCAAAGCCCTGACCCACGACGAAAAGAAAGCCGCCGATGCAGCTTTCGCAGGCCGCCCGTTCAATGAGGTATGGTCTGCTTCAGCCCGAGTGATCTACGACGGTATCGTGAAGGCCTTGCCTCACACAGATATGGCAATTCCCGCTCCTTCCAATGCCGGAGAACCCGAGGAGGCTTCTCCCGCTCAGAACGAACCTCTCCAGCCTCAAGAGCCTCTTGCGCAGGACCACGCAGGTGGGCAGGATTTGGTGGAGAGGACTGTGATGCCCCCAGCCATTCGCGACCGGGCAGCGGCAATTCAGGCCGGGATCTTGATCGACGTAACGCCGGCCGCCCTGCAACTCGGTATCTCGTTCCCTGTCACGATCACTCGACCGCTCTGGGAAGTGGGGATTGTCACGAACCAATCGCTCCCCGAAGAAGATCAGACCAGTCGGTTGCGCGACATTCTCATGGCCTTTCGTCTGCGCCTGGCCAGTCTGACGACAGTGTCGCCCCTGCTCGACTTTCCGGTTCTGCTGACCTTGCCGCCGAGTCAGGTGCCTCAGCCAGTGCCGTTGTTTGCCATCATTCAGCCAGACCCCACGCACCAGGCCAACGTGACGATCTTGCTGCCGAACGAAGTGGCCCTGTCCATCACCTCGCTGAATTAGCGCGTCCAACACCCGTGAAACGCATCTCGTGAAGCGTCGTTCGTCATCGGACTCATTCGAACATCTCACGTTTTACGTTTCACCTTTCACGAACGACAAAACGGCCTTTTTGAGCAGCCTGTTGGCTAGGGCGCGCTCCGCCACCTCGGTTGTGACCATTCCATCAATGCGCGCATCCAATAATTTCCCTAAGATAGTTTTATACTGCTGTCCTGGCTTCAGCCCCATGGCCTGAAGATCCCGCCCCGTCAGCGCCGCTTTGACAGCCTTGTTCTTCACATAGGCCAGAAGATATCGTTTCAGTAGACTCAGCCGTTCCCCCTGTTGTGCGCTTGCCTGCTTCGCAAGAAGCAATACAAGCGCCTCGTCCGAGAAATCTACCAAGAGGCGGTACACCTGCGATGGCCGTACTGTTCTTTTATCGGTGAGTCTCTTCAGCGCGCGATCGACCAGACGCCCTCCAGTGCTCACCTTCTTCGCCTGCTCACGTGAAAGCGCTAACCGCCGGATTATCCCGGCCAGCACAGCCGGGCTGGACTCGCTCGACAAGGCCATGAGATAGACGATCGGCCGATCGATCGCAGAATCCGGGAATCGACGCACCAACCAGGCGAGCGCCTTGGGAACGGCAACGACCATTTGCTTCACGTTCTTCCTGTAGCACAGACGTCGGTGGAGGAAGCGAAGCAACTTCAACTGCCCTAGCCGCGCAATCGCGCGCACCGGATCGCGCTCCGCGAACAGCAACAGGATTTCGTTCTGCAATCGAGGACCGGAAAGTTGTTGGATCAGATTCGTGGAGGCCGCATGCGCAAGCAGGCGTAAGGTGGCGCGCTCAAGGCGGAAACCGAACCGTTGTTCGAACCGGATCGCTCTGAAGATACGCGTGGGATCGTCTTGGAAACTGCCCGTCGTGCAACACGCGGATCGTGCGCGCCCGAAGATCACGTTGCCCTCTGTAGGGGTCGAGCACACGACCGAACTGCCGCGGATTCAGTTGTACCGCGATGGCATTGATCGTGAAGTCCCGCCGGGAGAGATCCTCTTCGATCGAAGCCGGCTGGACCGTCGGCAGGAGAGCGGGCTGCGCGTAGGACTCTCGCCTGGTGGTCGCGATATCCATCTTGAGCCCGTCTGGAAACCCGAGCCGCGCCGTCGCAAACCGTTCAAACACCGCCAGCCCAGCCCGATACCGGTCTGACACCAGCCGTGCAAAAGCGATCCCGTCCCCTTTCACCGTGAGATCGAGATCTAGAGTGACGTGTCCGAGCAGGAGGTCTCGAACGACGCCGCCCACGACATAGACCTGACAACCCTGCTCATCCGCGAGCTGCCCAATCTCTCGAAGTAACCCTACCACCCGATCGGGAAGCCGCTGAAGAAGTGCCGGTCGATATGTTTGTTTCGCCATAGGCCTACAGGCGGCACGGCAAGTCCACCGCATTGTTCAGACCCTCAACCTGCCTTAGAGGCTGGGAAAAACAGGGTTGAATGAGGCCGATGCTTCCGAAATCAATGATAGGAGCCATCGACGCCTCTCCGTGAGGGGGTGGCGTCCCACCGTGAGAGGCCTGCTGGTAAGCCACGATGCGCGCTGCGAAAGTCGTGCCGGCTCATGTCGGTGCGCGCCACGAGATTGCGGATGCGCACCAGGTTGTACGCGGCCGCCGCGAAGGTGAAGAGCCAGCGAACGCGCCGCACACCACGAAGTTTGACCTTGCGCAACAACGCGACTGTATTCAACCACCCGAAGATCTCTTCGACCCGTTTACGCTTCTGTTGACTCACGGTGTAGCCGGGATGGCGGGTGGTCCGTCCATCAATCGCACTGGCACGGTTTGTCGTGTGCTGGGCCACATGGGGCGTGACCTGCAGCGCCCGCAGATCTTGGACGAACGCCTGCGTGTCGTAGTTCTTGTCACCAGCGACCGTCACCCGTTGTCGGCCAGAGCGCTCGCGGATCAGTGCCAGCGCCGCCTCCCGTTCCGCTGTGCCGGTCGCCTGGGTGAGGCGCGTGTTCACCACCAGTCCATGCCGGTTCTCCATCAGCACATGCCCCAAGAAGCACAGCTTAGCCTCCTGGCCCGATGCCTTTTTGTACAGCCGGGCTTCCAGATCCGTCGTCGATGCATGCGTGGCATTCGTCCGGCGCTCGCCCCGGAAATCCACACTGGGATTGCCCGGATCGTCCGGCGGCGGCACGGGCGCGGCGTCAGTCTTCCGCTTGAAGCTCTTCTGGCCCGCCCAGGCCTCGATCAGCGTGCCGTCGACCGTGAAATGCTCATCGGACAACAGGCGATGGGCCTTCGCTTGCGCCAGCACTTGCTCGAAGAACGCCGTGGCCACCTTCCCCGCCAGCAAACGGTCCCGGTTCTTGGTGAAGACGGTCACATCCCACACGGGCGCATCCAGATCGAGGCCGACAAACCAACGGAACAGCAGGTTGTACTGCAGCTGCTCCATCAAGAGCCGTTCACTCCTGAGGCTGTAGAGCACTTGCAGTAGCAAGGCCCGCAGGAGTTTCTCCGGGGCAATCGAGGGCCGACCGGTTCCGGCATAGAGCTGCTCCAACTGGGGCGACAACGCGGTCAGAGCCGTGTCCACGTATTGCCGGATGGGCCGCAGCGGGTGGGTTGCCGGAACCCGCTCCTCTGGCGAGAGATAGCTGAACAGCCCGGCTTGCTGGGTATCGTGGCCACGCATCGTGAACCTCCTAGAGTAAATACTAGCTAATTGTATTTATTTACTCCAAGAAGCAGGAGAAAACAAGAGTTTTTCCGTAGAGGGTATGCTTCTGCCCTTCACTCGCTATGGCCTTGCGGACAACCCTTTGAGGATCCCGTGAGAGCATTCCCCTGTTCTGCCCCACATACGGTCTATCGAAGTTCTTGCCTGCCCAATAGTTTTCATGCGGCCTGCTCGGAGTTTTTATATCGGCTTAACGCCCATGATCCCCTATCTGATCGCATTGTAGCAACCTCGTTTTATAATCGAACCCAACAGAAACCCGTTGCTGCCAGCGTATGCATCTAGCTATAGAACAACGCTGACGTCCTGGCTCATTGACCAGAACATCAATGTAAACTGAAGATATCGTAACGGGTGCGACAAAGAAGACCATCGCCAGAAAAAGACAGCGCCACCGGAGGCCACTCTTAAAGCAGGAGGGGATACAGAAAAATGACGGGAACTGATTTCACCCCAGGGAGATAAAACTGACGCTCATTTCTGCCCTGAAACTGATTCAGCATTCTCGACCTTCAACCCCGCTTCAACCAGAGTAAGAATCTCCGCGAAGTTGAAGGGCTTGAGGAGGTAGGCCATGGCCCCCAACAGCAGGGTCTCCTTAGCGGACTCAATGCTTCCCCTTCCGCTGATCACAATCACTTTGACGTCTCTTCTGCTCACTCTCACACGTCGAAGCAACTCCACTCCATCGTAATCGGGAAGATCAACATCCATGATGGCTAGATCGATGGGGCGATCGATAATAATTTTCAGAGCCGCACAAGCTGTTTCCGCAATGTCGACGCAATAGAATGGGCTCAGGATCACCCTAAGGGCCTTACGAACCCCCTCGTGATCCTCAACGATTAGAATCCTCTTATCAGATAATGAGATCGCCATGACATACTCCAGGCCCGGTCATTAATCCGCGGCAGTATAATACATCTCCGATCAAGTTCCACTAGATAATTAGTACTCAGAGCCATTTGCTTTCCTAGCAATAGACCTTTGGCGTCACGGACGTGTGTCCCCAAAGGAATTTCTCGGCTGCCATCGAATATCCTGAAAGAAATCGCGCGGTAACAGATGTGTCTCAACAAATGCAGGCGCCGCACAGGCGCTCTGTTCAACGGAATTGTCTGCCTTACCGAGCCGATCATTGCATGCATTGTAGGAAGCGTCCTACAGCAGGGACACTGGTCTGGACGGAAAAATCGTCCCTTACTTACTTCTCGTTTACGAAACGACTGCGGACCCATCTCATTTCATAGTAGTCCACCAGCCAGGTCTCCACCGAGCCAACCCACGTTTTCCTTGGTTCTTGGGACGCGGGGCTGAGGGAGGGCAAGGACGCCGGCAAAGGAATGACCACGGCACTTAGCCTACAAGGAGGTCCCATCATGAACGTTTCATCTCATTAAGCACTTCGGCAAACCTTTTTCGCACACCCAGGGGAAAGTCATGATTGCAGCTATCTATGCGAGAAAATCCACTGAGCAAGCCGGTGTAGGCGATGAGGAAAAGTCTGTCACCCGCCAGATCGAGCATGCCAAAGGCTATGCGGCGCGCAAAGGGTGGACCGTCGTCAGAGGAACACCTCTACATCGAGGACGGCATTTCGGGTGCCGAGTTCGTCAAGCGCCCTGGATTTCTCCGGCTGATGAACGCATTAAAACCGCGGGCTCTGTTCGATGTGCTCATCATGTCCGAAGAATCCCGCCTCGGTCGTGAGCAGATCGAAACTGCTTATGCGCTGAAGCAAATTACCGACGCTAGCGTCGGTGTATTTTTCTATCTCGAAGACCGAGAACGCACGCTCGACTCTGCGCTAGACAAGATGATGCTGTCGCTCACAGGATTCGCGTCTGAAATGGAGCGGGAACGGGCCAAGCAACGAACATACGATGCAATGCTCCGGAAGGCCAAAGCCGGTCATGTCACGGGAGGCAAGGTCTACGGTTATGACAATCATGAAGTCCTTTCGACCGAGGGACACCGTCTTCATGTACTCCGTGTCGTGAATCCAAAAGAAGCTGACCTGGTCAGGCAGATCTTCGACATGTATGCGGCTGGACTTGGGATTACGCGCATTGCCAAGCGGCTCAATGCCGATAGCGTTCCCGCGCCTCGCCAGAGTCCGCGCGGTTGGGCCCCGACAGCAGTGCGAGAGATTCTCCGTCGACCCCTCTACAAGGGTGAGATCGTGTGGAATCAACACGAGAAGATCGTGCGCGGAGGCACGAAAAAACGTCGACAACGCAACGAAAAGGATTGGATCAGGCTGGACGCACCTGACCTGCGGATTATTTCACCGGGTCTCTGGGGCACCGTGCAAGAGCGGCTGTCAAAAATGAGGGTGACAGGCCGCAAAGCCTCCCGTGATCAGGACTCAAAGTACCTACTTACCGGAATGGCTCGTTGTGCGCATTGTGGCGGGCCGATGACGATTGTCGGACAGGATTACCACCGACGAAAAGGTCGCTTTTACGGATGCAGTTACTACAAAACTCGTGGCTCTTCGATCTGCAGGAACTCACTGCTGGTCGAGCAAGAGTTCCTGGATCAGGTCGTGCTCAAATCGCTCCATGAGGCACTGAGCGAGGAGGTGCTGAAGGTCACCGTTCAAAAGGCCCTCGCAAAACATCGAAACGGCGAAGGGGCGAAGCTCGATCGGAGCACTGAAGTCCAGCGAGAGCTGTCCTTAATCGAATCCTACGAGAAGAACCTCGTCGACGCGATCGCCAAAGGTCAGCCGATGGACCCCCTCCTCACCAAACTCAGGGCAGAAGAAGCCAGGAAGAAGGACTTAATCCAAGAACTTGAGCAATTGGCAGGGGTAGATCAGATTACATCCATCGATGAAGCCCGGCTCAAACGTGAACTGAAAGTGCGGTTTGCCGACATTACGGCGCTGCTAGATCGTCATGTCTCATCGGCCAGACAATTGCTGCGCGTAGTGATGGAAAATCCCTTGCGCTGCGAGGCGGTGCAAGAAGGAGATAGAAAGGAATATCGTGTGATTGGCGCCGCTCAATTCCCCACAGAAAAGCTGCTCCGTTGTAAGTGGTGTCCCCAACGGGATTTGAACCCGTGTTACTGCCTTGAAAGGGCAATGTCCTAGGCCAGGCTAGACGATGGGGACGAAACAGGACCTGCAAAAAGACCTGGACTCTTACCATACTTCAGACTCATGTGTCACTAGAGGACGCGGCAGGTGACACGACAGACAGTCGCGTTTCTTCTCCGACTTCTGTAGGATAAACTGTGTCGAACGCCTTAGCGCCTCAGGTCGTAAGGATCCAAGGAAGGCGACTCATGACAAGACTCCGATTGGCATCATATCGATCACTGCTGTTCGTTGCCTGCTGTGTGATAGGAGCCGGTTGTGCCCACGACACCTACCAAGAGCGGGCGAACCTGATTAAGAATCATACCGACGCCTTCTATGACAGTCTGAAAGCCCATCGAGTGGAATCTGCGATCCGGGACAATGAGCAGATTGAAGCGATGGCGAGCCAGATGGGAGACACCGTCAGGAAACGGGCCGGACAACAAGGCACCACAGCGGTTGAACGAGAGTTTGCCTTGATGAACACGGCCAATGAAGCCGCAGCCACCAACTGGCTCGCACTGGGCCAATACTTCGCCATCAAGCGCCAATATCCCCAAGCTCGTGCCACCTACCGACGCGTGATCGATACCTATACAAATCCCACAGACAAGCCATACCGAGAACAGGCCCTGCGCGCTTTGAGGGATTTGGACATGCTGAATCCTTCCACCACAACAACGATAAATCCGTGAACGGCGGTCGCCTCCTGCGCCGATCCTCTCGAATACTTCTCGGCGGGCTCCTGCTGCTCAGCTGGGGTTGCGTCCACCGAATTCACGTCACCCCTGCGCCTCCAGCTGTTTCGTCTACAGCCATTGCGCAATCGCTACAAGTCATTGTGCCATTTCTCGCACTGGAAGGAGCCGATCACATGCCGGGCATCACTTTGCTTGACTGGCCGGCACAGGACCTTCGTTCTGCTACAATCAACTATATTCAATCGCGCCAGTTATTTGCTTCGGTAAGCGACAAACCGGCTGATCTCTCTCTGACCATCAAAGCCTGGCTGACTATGCGATCCCGCGGCAACTACCGCTACAGTCTGCGCCTGGAATCAGCTCTGAGCCCTTCGGGTAAACTGCCGATCAAATCTTATCTGGTAGAAAAAGAAGCGATTGGGTCGAGCGTTCGGTGGATTACGGCGTCGGATCAAACCCCCATTGCAGAAGCAGTCCAGGCCGCTCTGGACGATCTACTCTTGCAGATCGAAGCCGATCACCTCTTGTATCGAAATGGATCGCGCTGAGGAGGAGAGGGATCTCGCAGATGGCGGAAAGGGAGAATTTCGTCAGATAAAAACACCAAACGTGTAGTCTCTAGGCTGCGTTGAGGATGCGTTCGAGGCAAGAACGAAGCTGGCGGACTTTTTCAGCACCCTACTACTAGGAGGTCCGAGACCGTCGGTCGAAAAAACCCATTACAAGACATCCGGCTGTTACACCAGCAGCAAATATCGCACCGACTATCAAAGCAGAAGAAACACCCGTTCCCCTCGGTTCACGACGTCGAAGTTCCCGACCCAGATTCGGCATATGGGATTCAGGCCCAAGCCATTCATCCTCTGATGAGCGGGTCAAGCCTTTCTTGAAAAGGATTGCGGTCCTTCTTTCATTCATGATCCCTTTATCTCCTTGCAAGCCCACTCATTCTAATCCGACCCATGCAGCGGGAGCAACAGCCATAGGAATCTGTCAGACATTGACCGCTCTACTGCTGCAAACGATCGCATCCATCTGGGTCGTATTCGGCCATATAAATTCTTCTACGTATTCCAGAGAATGCGCCCCTGGTTTTTCAAGGCCTGCCACCTCGCACTTAGCCGCACCTGCTTTGCCTCGTCACAAAGGCATGTCGGACAGGCCCCTAGGCGGTGCGAGAACCAGTGTAGCTTCCCCAGGCCTCATTGACTTGTGCGACCGAAGCCGGTTCGTACACATGGCAATCAAGACGTAACGAACGATCACCGAGCGGAATATTCAGAAAGTCACAATGATGCGACCGATCGGGATTGTCGTGTTGATTGGGGCGAAAGCTGCGACAAGACACACACATCCTCGCAACAGAAATCTCACCCTGTTCTTGGAGGCTACGAATCACTTTCACCAGGGACCTGAGAAGAGCGACCTGCTCCGGCGTCGAGAGTGCCTCCGCCGCGGTCGCCAGCCGATCGGGCATTCGGGAAGAAGGCGCACAGGACCGATTCCCTTTGGCCGTCAACTGCGCCATCACAATCCGCCCGTCGCTCATGTCGCGACGCCGTCGAACCAGCCGTTTCCGTTCGAGCGTGGCGATGACTTCTGACGCAGTCGGAAGCCTGACGACCAGCTCATTCGCCACCGTGGAGACTGTCGCACGTTGCCCGGGCTTGGATCGAAGAAGCGTGAGGACCTGCCGCTGTAGCGGTCCAAGACCTGCTCGACCTTCTCGTCGCCACGTCCGGCTTTTCATCGCAAGCCCGATCTTTTCTAGGCCAGCCGCCAACTGAGTGGTCAACGCAGCCGCATCTCGCAACGCCAAAGACTTCTTCCCGCTACTGTGCACACGTTGTTCAGCCATAGAATCACCTCCTTAATACCAGTATTTTGGCAGTCTAGTGCGCACGCTGGCCCCACGTCAAGATTCCAAATAGCATTTTGACCGGCCCCCACCATACGTGGTACAGAGGGGGAAACCTATCAGAAGATGCCGCCTGACCCGCAAGATGGAACCAGAGTTCGAAGGACACCACCTGTATTCCAAATGTGCCAGAAAACACTTCAGCAACGATTCACAACCAACAGTACTCGACAGGAAGGCATGCGGCCCTGTCGAGCCACTATTCAGTGCCGAAGGCCACGGTGGGCTGTGAACGGCTTGGTCACCTTGCTTGCCGAATGGCCAAACAACGTATCGAGCAGGTTGGCAAGCTTGGGGAATGGGAGCAGAACAACAGTGAGAGCCGCCGCTTCAACAGCGACGGGAAGGCATCGTTGAGACACATTTGGTATGGCGCCTCAGATTGTCTCCGCCAACAGCGATTGGATCAGCTGTTCCGTTTCCTGATACCCACCCTCACCGATCCGAACATGGCGAATTCCCCCTTTCTTGTCGATAAGATACATCGCAGGCCAGTAACGATTGCCATGGCGATTCCACATCGAAAAATCGTTGTCGATGGGGATGGGGAAACGGATGTCGTGTTCGTAGATATGCTGTTTCCCCTTCGATAGATCATGTTCATAGGAGAACTCCGGTGAATGCACGCCGATGATCACGAGCCCTTTATCCGCATACTTCTGGTACCATTGCTTCACGTAAGGCTCGAAATTTCGGCAGTTATAGCAGCCGAAGGTACAGAACTCGACCATCACAACTTTGCCCTTCAGGTCGGCCATGCGAAGGGGCACACCGCTGAGCCAGACTTCGTTGACGATGTCCGGCGCTGGTTTGCCGGTCATGCCATCAACCGAATCAAGGGATGCCAATCCTGCCAATACAACACCGATCACAATTCCCAGCCATCATAAGAGTAAAGATCCCCACCCTTCCGGGCGGGGCTTTTTGAACCAGGAAGATTTTTATTCCTCCGCTCTCCCGAGCGGGGCACCCTGGCAGATCCTCATGGACTGCCCTTCGCAGCATAACTATCCTTTCGGAATTGAAATGATCGAAGTCTTCACGTTGCTCACGTCGGTGCCGGTCATTTAAACAGATTGGCCAAAACCGGAAAGCTTCTTGATTCCAACCGGGAATCACCCCCTCGCTGATCGGAAATTTCCGAATGGAGTAATACTTCCCTTCGAACTCCACGTCGAACTCGGCGTCTCTTAACGGCGACGAGGATTCTTCGATCTCAGGTACATGCGCCGGATTGCGTTGCACCGGTCCAGTGCGGGAGTCTGGATCAACATGATACCCGGCGTCTTCTGCAATCCCAAGCGCGCAAAGGAGATAATCGAGTTGTAGCTCCGGAGCAAGATAGACCCTTTGAGCGGATACTCGCCTCCAGGGGATCCAGGCCGGATATCGACGGAAACATGATCGGGAGGCAATCGTTCAATCTCAACGTTGAGGCGTTTGCGTTCGTCGTTGCCAAGACGCTTGAGATCATAGTCGTGATCGCCAACCGGCCCCTCACTCGCCTGACCAGTATAGCTGGCCGGTCATCCGTCGGAACCGACCATCGATACCCTCGGTCGATCGCGGCGACCACTTCCGCGGGGGTCAACCCCTTCTCTAGTTACGAGCGCATTCGTGACCATCGTCACATTGGGGTATTGCAACTCCGGATCGACACAGACCACTTGCGAGTCGGCCTTGTCATTGACGAGACAGGGAAAACCGTCGCACGTACTGCAGCGGATGCAGGCGCTTTGTTCTTTTTGTTCCTCGTTCAGCATCACGCCGACCGGCAGGCGGAAGGTCTGGTAGCCGCACCTCTGCCAGTCGTTGGGTAACTCTTGGATTCGGGGTTCGTGCGTAAGGGCTGGATACTTGTATGGCGCGCTAGCCTTTGGTTCGGTGGGGTCCTCACCACGGTTGCAATGCACGTAATACAGATGCTCGGCCTGTGTGTAATAGGATTCAAGGTCGTCGTGGCAGATAGGCCATTCCGGAGAAATGCCGCCGTGGTGCTTTATCTCACCGAAATCTTGCTGGCGCATGCGGAGTAGCGCGCGCCGTAGACCTTCGAAATCCCACCGAGTTATGTAGTGGATGCCGGGGTGAAACGGCCCCCATCCTTGTCCTTCCAGGTTTCCTTGGCCTTGTACTTGTTGTCGATAAAGACAGTCTTGGAGCTCCAGTTGTCCTTCTCGCGTGGAAGATAGTCTCCCCACTCCAACAGGAGGATTTTCTTGCCTGACGGCGCCAGCCTATACGCCAATGTTCCCCCGCCTGGACCGGTGCCGATAATGATGACGTCATAGTCGATAGATATGGCTGGTAGTCGGACAAGTATGCGAAGTCTTACAGCAATGATGCGAGGTGGGAGGGCGGGCGATTCTGAGCGAGATGAAAACCCTCTGTAGCCCACAAGAAAGGCATATAGTGGGCTATAGAGAACGAGTGGAATTTAGATCAGAGGGTCTTCCGCAGAGGGCGGCATGGTGGTACATTCATTCAGCTGGTTCGAACAAGGAGGTCGTGATGCCTATTATGATGAAGCGCATCGGGTTCATCGCATTGGGGATCGTGTTAGTGGGCTCTCTCAGCCGAGCACCAGTCTTCGCAGCGGATAAACCAGTAGCGGACGGGTCGAAGATTATGATTACGTCTCCCAAGGACGGAGACAAGGTCGGCGATAGCTTTGAGCTGAAGTACGAGTTGGTCAAAGGTTCCCAAGCTGGGCATGTCCACGTATACGTGGACAATGAGTATCAGCGGGGTTTTAAAGGAAAGCTGAAGGGCCTAAGCAAGGGGGAGCACCAGATTACCGTGAAAGCTGCCAACGAAGATCACGCAAGTGTGGCGGCCACCCATACCATCACCGTCGACGTACAGTAATACTGCAAGTAATCATCTTCAAGGCCAGCAGAGCCTCTTGTGAAAGAGGCCCTGGTGCGACGGGTTCACACACCTTTTCCAACCCTCAAATCTAATTGACCGGACAACCCTCGTTGGACGCGCGCAGTGGGGGACTAGTGCAGACCACTCAGGGGGAGGGGTGAAGTGGGCGAGCTTGGAGGGAACATGTGATCGGCTCTTCAGAGGGGCGGGAACAGAGCGACCCCGAGCTATAGGAAAGTCTTTTATAACTCATGAATATGGATTATTAGGAGCTATAAAGAAAGGTGCTATCGCTCATGAAATGGAAAAGAGGAGTGGCCTCTGGAATGCTTCTTGGCACCATCAAGGATCTGGCGGAGGAAGAGAAAACCCGCCTGACGATCGACCTCATCAGCAATGAAGCAGTCACCACGTCGGAGATCGAAGGGGAAATTCTGAATCGAGAGTCCGTGCAGTCTTCCATTCGCAGGAACTTCGGACTGGAGACAGATAACCGGAAGGTTCCTCATGCTGAGCAAGGCATCGCGGCGCGACCAGCCATTGTCAGAGAAACAATTGTTCTGCTGGCACGAGATGCTGACGCGTGGCCGGAACGGATCTAAAAAGCATTGGCGCCTACAGGACACAGACAGAGCCTATGCAGGTGGTGTCGGGACCGGTGGGAAAGCAGAAGATACATTTCGAGGCGCCGCCGTCGAAGACCATGCGGCAGGAAATGAGCCGGTTTATCATATGGTTCAACAACACCGCACCAGATGGACGGCAGCGCGATGCCCGCGCTGACGCGCGCAGGCATCGCCCACCTGTACTTTGTCTCCATCCATCCGTTCAAAAACGGCAATGACCGGATAGCGCGGGCGCTGTCGGACGAAGCCCTGTCTCAATGCCTGGGCCAGCCGACACTGATTGCACTCTCGCACACGATCTGCAGGCAATGAAAGACCTACTACAAGGCCCTCGAAGACAATAACAAGGGTCTGGAGATCACCGACTGGCTGGTCTATTTTGCTCGGGCCCTGTTGGAGGGCACAGCGCTATACACAACGATTCATCGATTTCCTCATTGAGAAAACTAAACTCAATGACCGCCTGCGGAGCACGCTCAATGCGCGACAAGAAAAGGTGCTCGCGCGCATGTTTTGGGAAGGGCTGGAAGGGTTCAAGGGCGGGCTCAGTGCGGAAAACTATCTGGCGATCACAAACACATCTAGCAGGCTGCGGAAAAACGTTTTTTAGCCTCTTCAAAAGCGTGAACTTCGGTGTCTGAAAGGACCTCCAACTTGCTCGAAAACCGCATTTACTTCGATCAGGACAGGCGAACGGCCGATCATGTTGAGGCATTTCACTTATTCCGACGAAAATCGTGCTTTCTAGGGGTTTCGCCCGGTGAACGAGCGGGCTTTTCCGCAACCTGCTAGAGCCCCCCACGTGCAAGCTAAAATCCATCCCCGCGATTGCCCGCAGAATACCTCTTCCCCCACGAGAAATCACCCGGCCTTTTAGGGGATAGTCGTGCGTTCGTGAAGCGTGACGGGCGGGATGAGCGAGACGGAATCGGTCTATCCCGTTGATCTGGTCTGTCTGGTTTGCTTTGTTGATCGAACCACTCGCACCAGAGAAACCAGATCTTCCAAATGAACCAGATAGACAAATGCGCTTCAACCCAGCATATAGCATCCGGACTTCTTGATCTCACTGCGTTGGATCAGTCCTGCTGTCAGAAGGGAAACGATTGGTCAAGTATGAGTCAAGTTACTGATCAGTTCACTAAATAGTGCGTAGTATGCTATTATGCTGGCATGTCCAAACGAATGGATGCCAGGACATTGGCGCCGTCGGCGCTGCACCTGTTGCGTCGCCAGGCGGTGCGGGCGGTTCGTGGTGGGATGTCGCAGACTGACGCCGCGCACACATTTGGAGCGAGTCTGCGGGCGCTCAACAAGTGGATGCGGCTCGACCGGGAAGGTGGGTTGCGGACACTCACGCTTAAGCGCCGGGGACGGCGTCTGGGGGAGAGGCGCCTGAGCGGGAAGCGCGCGGTGCGCATCCGCTCGATGATCGTGGGCAAGATGCCCGATCAGTTGAAGCTGCCGTTCTATCTCTGGACGCGGGCGGCGGTGGCGAGTCTGATTGCGCGAGAATACGGGATCGTAGTCTCGCTCGTCACCGTGGGGCGCTACCTCCGGGCTTGGGGCTTGAGCCCGCAGAAGCCGGTGCGGCGCGCCTACGAGAGGAACGATGAGGCCATCGCGCGGTGGCTGAAGCAGGAATACCCGGCGATTGCCGGCAGGCCAGGCGGGAGCAAGGCGGCGATCTATTGGGGCGACGAGATGGGGCTGCGCAGCGACCACGTCACGGGGACGAGCTATGCCCCGGTGGGACAAACCCCCGTGATGCGGGCCACCGGCCAGCGCTTCGGGTGCAACATGATCTCGGCCATCACCAACAAGGGAGCGCTCGCCTTCATGGTGTTTGAGGGCAAATTCAAGGCGCCCGTCTTTGTGGCGTTCATGCAGCGGCTACTCAAACAGGTGGCTGGCAAGATCTATCTGATCGTGGACGGGCATCCGGTGCACAAATCCGGGAAAGCCACGCGCTTTGCCGCCACCCACTCGTCGCGACTGCGACTGATTCGGATGCCGGGCTACTGCCCGGAACTGAACCCCGATGAATTGCTGAATCAGGACGTCAAGACCAACGGGCTCGGCAAGAGCCGGCCGACCAACCGGACCGAACTCATGGCCATCGTGCGCAGCCATTTGTATCGGCGCCAGAAGCAACCGCAGGTGATCACGAACCTGTTTCGTGAGAAACATGTCCGCTATGCCGCGTGATGAACTACGCACTATTTGGTGGTCGGCTATAAGTCAACCGCGTGATCAATAGGAGAACCGGCATCCGGGCCGATGGCTGACGTCGCTCCGAAGACTGCGTATTGGGACGGCAGCCCATGTGTATTGATGAGGCCACCCTTATTGGTCCCACTGTGACCGTCGAGCGAGACAGAGAGCACCGAAATATGTCCAGATCGAGACGGCTCTCTGTTTCGTCCTGCCGCATGCTTGTTCGCTGATGCCATACTGAAGGCTCTGTTATTCAAGGCGATTACAAGTGTATTCGCGTTGACACTTGCCTGATTCTTGCTACAGTTTAAACACGATGTTCACTATGAAATGTCTCGATTGTCAGGAGGATCTTATTGAGGTTCCGACAAGCCATGGTCCGGGGCTCGATGTCTGTTCCTCCGGACACGGACTCTGGCTTGATGTGGGCGAGGTGAATTTTTTCGTGGAGGATTACACCTCGCTGAAGCGGGCGATGGGTGACACAGGAGGCGTCGCAGTCGGGACAAAGACTCTATGCCCTCGATGTGGGAATCACATGGAGTCTGAGACGGTCTCTCACACATCTTTCCTGAACTGCGATTCCTGTCGCGGGTGGTGGCTTCCTCACAGAAGCCTCACTCATCTGAATGAGACCTACCGCGGCGCTGCCGTTCCGATCCAGATCCAGGAAGCCGAGCTGTACACGCGAGCGGCGGCGAGACATCGTGCACTCAACGACACGTTTCGCGATCAACCCAGGTTCAAGAAAGACCGCTCCAATCCACTGGGCCTATGGTTCTGGGTTCTGTTTTTCGGGCTCGCCTTTATGCTCGGAGGGTTCATCCTCATCGCGGGGATCGGTAAAACCATGAGAACCACCCAGTGGAGCCGGCCACCGGATCAAGCCCTCTTATACTTGGCTGCTGGTATCCTCGGAGGATTCGGACTCTTCGTCTACGGATGGATGGTTCACCAACGGAAGCGCTTGATCGAAAGCATTCCGACTTCGACGATACGTTCACTGGCTCTGGGGTTGGTCGAGATCAGTGGACAGGCACAGCCCGAGGAGGGCCTCCTCTCCACGCCCTTCAGCGGGCTTCCCTGTGTGTTCTATTCGTATGCCGTTGAAGAGCAGGTTGGCTCTGAGAAGAACGCACGATGGAAAACCATAGCGAAAGGCACTTCGGAGCAGCCCTTCTTTGTACACGATACAACCGGACGAGTCCTCGTCGTGCCCCTTGGCGCCGAACTGATTTTGCCGGACGAGCGCACCTATCGAAACGATGGGCTCGGAGCATTACCCCCTACGACAATCGCCGGATTGAATCGACTGGGGATTTCGACCGAACTGCTGGATGGGGAGCAAGACGTTACGGTGCCAAGAAACGTTCATCCTACCGGAAGAGACAGGTCTACGTTCTCGGAACGGCCCATGAGCACCTCGGTGCGAGAGAACGCGTCGAGAACTCCGCTCGACTCTACATCGGGAGCAGCCGAGACCATGAGTTTATTATCTCGGATCGAAGCGAAAAAGACTTATTGTCCCGATTGCGGTGGCAGGTGTTGGCTTATGGGGCAGGAGGCCTGACACTGGCTGCAACCTGTTTGATCGTCATCTTCAAGTACTATCTGACAACCCTATCGTAATCGTCATACCCAAAGGAGAACATCCATGAACAGCACCTTAATAATCGGGAGCCTGCTTGTGAGCGGATTGATTGTGCTCGTCGCCTATGTGGTGGGCGTCTACAACATGCTGGTCCGGCTCGCCAATAACATCGACAAGGCCTGGTCGAATATCGACGTCATCCTGAAGCAGCGTCACGATGAGCTTCCCAAGCTTGTCGAAGTCTGTAATAGCTTCATGACACACGAGCGGGAGACGTTGGAATCCGTGACCAAAGCCCGCACTGCCTATAGTGCAGGACAGAATATCGACGACAAGGCACAGGCGGAAAATCAGATCGTCGGCGCCTTAGGGAAACTCTTTGCTGTGGCCGAACAGTATCCAGATCTGAAAGCCAATCAGGAATTCTTAGCCATTCAGCAGCGCATATCGGCGCTTGAAAATACCATTGCCGATCGCCGTGAGTTCTATAATGACTCGGTCAATCTGTACAATATCGCCATCGAACAAATCCCTACGATCTGGGTGGCGCAGGAGGTCGGATACGGAGCGAGGCCGCTGTTGACAGTCGCACCATCCGATCGCAAGGACATGCCGCTCGCTTTTGCCAATCGTATGCCTGTGGCAGCATAGACACACCATCGGATGATGGAGGTAGTAAGGAGTAGCACACCCGTTCGTCCCCACTGTGCACGTCCAACGAGGGCCTTCTGATCTTCCCTCTCTGCCTAAGGGGAGCAGCCAAACTTTCCTTCACTGCGCGCATCGGACGAGCACTGTCTTATCGTGCGCGTTCCGCGAGCACACTCTTACCAATGATCCATCCAAGCTTGCTCGTTTTCCTCTTCCAGAGTAGTGGCCTGGCTTGGTCCTTCACTGCGCAACTTTCTACTTTCATTTTATCCGCAATATTCCCTGAGTGAGACCAGCCTTGTTGGTCCCACTGCGCTCGCCGAGCGAGCATATTCTGATCGTGCGCGCTCCGGGAGCACAGGACCAATAGGGTGGCCTCACTCCTCTCTCAGCCCCTCCACTACCGGCTGTCTTGCTGCCCAGCGCGCGGGCCAGTAGCCAGCCACCAGGGCCGCCGTGAGTGAGAGTCCTACGGCTTGCAAAATCACTCCGCCTGGAACCGTCATCTGGATCGTCCAGCCAAAAGATTGTTTATTGATCACGTGGATGAGCAGCAGGGCGAGCAGCAAGCCTCCCACCACGCCCAACGCTGCCCCGATCAACCCGAGGTAGGCCGCTTCCCACAGAACTAATCGTTCCACTTGCCTCGTGCTGGCGCCGATCGCTCGCAACGCGGCAAACTCACGTCGCCGCTCCAGTACAGCCGTCACCAAGGTATTCACAATACCGAGCACGGCCACCAGCACAGCAATGGCTTCAAGGACATAGGTCAAGACGAAGGATCGGTCGAAGATCTCGAGAATCTCCTTCCGTAACTCGTGGTTTCGGATCACCAACGGTGGGAGCGTCATTCCGTCCAGCCCGGCAACATGCGTCACAATCGACTGCCTGACTTGCTCGACATCGGTCCCAGAAGCCAGGTAGACGGAATACACAGTCACCCGGTCGTCGTGCCAGTGTCGCTGATACCATGTTCGATCCATCACCATCTTCCCGCCATCGGTTGCATAATCGTAAAAAATCCCCTCGACAGGCACAGCGGCGGGCCCTGTCGGCGTCGTGATCGTGACCGTATCCCCCTCGCGAAGCTGTAGCCGAGTCGCCAACACTTCCGACAGGAGGGCACCTCCCGTCTCGGCGGCTCGCCGCAGAGCGGCGCTTGAATCTCCATGGACCATCAGATACCGGCTGCGTTGCGCATGGAGCCGAAGATCTCGTGACACCAACGCCACCGATTGACCCTCGACGCCTACATACACCTCACGATAGGTATCGACCGCGGCAATGCCGTCAATCGCGGACAGGGTCGAACGCCAGGTTCCCGGCAGGGCACGCGAGGCCTGCCCGGACTGCTTCCCATGAAGCCAGGACTGCGGAGCGACAATGAAATCGGCCATCACGGTCTCGTCCACCCAGAACTCGACGGTATCGCGAAAGCTGCGAACCATGACGACCACACCGATCATGATCGACAGTCCCACCATCAACGCCGACACCGTCACCGCATTCCTGCCAGGATGACGCGCTGCCTGGTCTGCCGCGATGAGCCGGAGGCTTCCCCCGACCACCATCGTCTTGCTTTCTCGGCGAAGATGCCGCCACCCCAACGCCTTGATACATATCGGCGCAAGACAGGAGAGCGCCCCCAAGAGACAGACCGTCGCGAAATAGCCAAAGAGCGGCAAGTCTCCAACAGGGCCCATCAGCGAGCAGAGGCCTGCCAGCACCAACAGCACGAGGCTAATCCATCCCCACAGGCCAGCCCTCAGCTGATTCGTCGATTCATAGTCTCCTGGTGCCAAGGCACGAACCGCCACAGTCCTACCGGCCTCCACGCTGGGCCCTAAGGCTCCCACCATCGAGACCACTGTCCCAAGCAGCACTCCTTTCGCCACTGACGTGAGGGTCACCATGTCCATCGACAGGATCAACCCGCCGGACACGACTGGCGCATAGAGGTCTGAGACGGTTCGGCTGACGAGCGACACCAACCCCTTAGACAGCCAAACCCCGCCAAGGCCTCCCAAGAGCCCGCCTAAAAGACCGAGCAGTCCGGCTTCCACGAGAAACAGGCCTACGACCCGCCGCTCTGTCATGCCGATTGCGCGGTAGATGCCAATCTCTCTCCTCCGTTGCGCCACAACAAAGGCGATCGTGTTGTAGATCAAGAACACCCCGACGAGCAGCCCAACCCAGCTCATGACTGACAGATTGAGCTGGAAAGCCCAGACCATGTTTTCGACCTGCTTTGTCCGTTGTGCCGGCCGTTGCACAATAAGATGGGGAGGGAGAACCGCGCGCAGGGAGGCGACGATGTCGTCGAGCGGTCTGCCAGGCGTCGTCACCAGATCAATCCGATCCAACCGCCCGATCGATTGAAACAACAGCTGCGCCGCAGCGATATCCATGACGGCAAGCCGATCCCAGAGGGACGAACGTGCCTCCTCGTTATGGATAAGCCCTGCGACTCTCAGCCGTACGACACGCCCTCCCACCATCACCTCGACGACACTACCCACTCCCAGATTCCAGTCAGCAGCAACCTGACGGCCGAGATACAGAGCGTCCGGAGCCAGAAGCATGTCCAGCGCGCCGGCGTCGTCGGCCTGCGCTATGTGAAAGCCACGCGCCCCGACTTCTGAAAGTAGATCCAGTCCCAGTATCTGAAGAACCTGGCCACGCGCCTCCCCCTGGGCGATCACAACCGATTCTTCAATGACCGGCGCGGCGCTCACGACCCCCTCGACCATACGGACAGCCGTGATTGCCGACTCATCCACTCCGAGATCATGGCCTGCAACCTCCAATGTGGCAGGACCAGCTACCGTGGTGACCGCTTGCTCAAAGGATCGCAGTACTTGAACGTTCGCCGTCCCGATGGCCACAGAGGCCAGCACTCCCAATGCCACTCCGGCGATACTGAGCAGGGTGCGAAATGGCCGCTGGACCGCATGAGCGCGAATCAGAGCGCGTGGTATAATCATTTAACGCCTGGGTGTGCGATGAACAGAACGAATCATACGGGATGAGGGAGGGAGGACGAGTCGAATCATCTGGGTCGGTAACGGAGCCCTGCACAAATTAGTCGTTTCGTTTACAGCCAGACAGACCTTTGTTAGACTCGCGTGAGTCGACGATGAGAGGTAATTGATGGGTGCACAAACTGTTTTGAGCCGAAAAGTCCAGCCGCGACAGAAGAAGATCAACGTCGAACTCCTCACACCTCGGCAACGTGAAATCCTTCGCCTGGTGTCGATCGGGCACACGAACCGTGAGATTGCGGAGGTGCTGGAAATCAGCGTGCGCACGGTCGAAGTACACCGATTCAACTTGATGAGACGGTTGAATGTGCGAAACGTGGCGCAGCTACTCCGACGGGCTCTGCAGCTGGATCTCCTTGCCAAGACGTTCGGAGCCAAGTAGGCCTATAATTCCTTCAGCTTTCCCCGGCAGTCCTCCAATTTCGTATAGCCCTTCTTGCTGAACTGGGCCGCCAGTTCCGTTTCCAATCGGCCGAACACGTCGACCCCCTCCTCGACCAACACCGTTCCGATTTGCATAGCCGACGCGCCACACAGCACATGCTCGAAGGCATCTACGCCATTGACCACACCGCCGGTCCCGATAATCGGCATGCGGCCTTCGAAGATCTTCCAAAAAGCCCGCACATTGGCCAGTGCAACGGGCTTGATGATGCTACCACCCAGCCCGCCGAACCCACCTTTGGGTTTAATAACGACTACTTCGCGAACCGAATCGACGACGAGTCCGTTGCCGACCGAGTTAATCAGGTTGAGAAAATCAACCCCGCAACGGCCGATCACCTCTCCCATCGCTTTGTGATGGGCCGGGTCGAAATACGGAGGCAACTTAACCCCCATCGGAACCGTGATGACTTTACGAACCCGCTTCAGCAGTCGCTCGGAGGCTTCGGCGTCATAGCCGATCTGAGGTTTACCAGGAATGTTGGGACAGGAAAGATTGACTTCGATCAAGTCGGGCTTTGCCGCATTGATCGTGGCTGCAATGGTCGGGAAATCGTCTTCACAGAGTCCCGCCACACTAGCTATAACCGGCTTTCCGAATCCCTTCAACTCAGGAATGAGCGCGGCATACGCCTTGTACCCGAGATTCGGCAAGCCCATCGAGTTGATAGACCCGCCGGGGAACCCATAGTACCGAGGTGCCGGATTGCCGTCGCGAGGCTCAAGCGTCATCGACTTCGTGACAATGGCCCCGGCACGAGATCGGCCCAGGGCCAGTAGTTCGTCACGCGTGACACAGAGGGCTCCCGAGGCATTCATGAAGCAACTAGGAAATCGTACGCCGGCAATGGTAGTCGAAAGATCCATCACGCGACGACCGTGACAGGCTCGTGTTGCGTTCTCGCCATGAGCCGCCCATCCTTCATCGCCCAGACATAATCGGCAGCCCCAGCGGCTTCGGCACTGTGGGTAACCAACAGTACCGTTTGGCGAAAGCGCTGAACGAGCGACCGAAGGAGGACGATGATCTCGGCCCCATGCTGGGAATCCAAATTGCCGGTCGGCTCGTCGGCAAGAATGATCTGGGGATGATGCACGATCGCTCGCGCAATCGCCACGCGCTGCTGCTCTCCGCCCGAGAGCTCGCTGGGGCGATGGTGTCGTCGCGCGGTCATGGAGACCAACTCGAGTACCTCCTCAACGCGGGCTTGGACTGATGCCCCTCGCTCCCCGCGCAGCAACAGGGGAAACGCAACATTTTCCGCTGCCGTCAACCCAGGAATTAAATGGAATGCTTGGAAGACAATCCCGACTGTTTCACGCCTGATCCTCGTCCAGTCGTCGCTTGTGAATCGGCTGGTCGAGCGCCCTCCGAGAAGAATATCTCCCGAGGTCGGCACGTCCAATCCGCCAACCAGATTCAGCAACGTACTCTTTCCGCAACCGCTGGGACCGATAAATGCACAGAAGTCTCCCTTTCCCACTTCGACCGTGACCCGATCGAGCCCGGTGATGGTGTCGCCACCCCGCTCGTAAATTTTCGACACCTGGTCAAATCTCACCATGGTGATCTACTTCTCCATCCGTGCCCTAAACCCGTACCCTAAACGCATCGCCGCGCAAAACTGGCTGACGTCGAGGTTGAGCACCTTAATCTTCTGTTGCGCTGGTAGGACTGTTTCAACATCCTGCTGTCTTCGTATATCATAACTATTTATAGGGCAACAACATTACAGGGCAACGACCTTGACAGGCGCAGCACATTCCCATAGAAGAAACACATACGGTAATTGGAGCGCTTCCCTTGCGATGTTACGTGAAGGCTCAGAGGATCAGCTGATCGGATGGTGCCGTCAGGCCCTCCGGTTTGTATTGCCAGTGGAATGCCTCTCATGTGGCCATTCACTCAGCACTGACCCGGTGCCCTTCTTCTGCACCGCGTGCTGGCAAACCATCCGCCCGCTCCAGCAGCCAGTGTGCGCCCGCTGCGATCAGCCATTTGTCTCACCGGCGGCCACGACCTATACACCGAATCATCAATGCCAGCACTGTCGGGAACAGCCCCCAGACTTTGAACGAGCCTGGACCCTCTTCCCCTATCTGCCGCCCCTGCGGGAAGCCATCTGTTCGTTCAAGTACCAAGGTAAACTGACACTGGCACGGCCACTCGCGCGACTCATGATCAGCGCCCTGCCACAGGGAATCGACGCCGACGTGATTATCCCTGTGCCCTTACACCCGGCTCGCTTACGCGCGCGCGAATTTAACCAATCGTTACTGTTAGCCGACCAGCTCGGCCGCCACCTATCCCGCCCGGTTTCAGCCACGAACCTCGTCAGGATCGCCCTCACCGATCCCCAGACCGCCTTATCGCGGCAAGCACGGTTACGAAATCTACGGAAAGCATTTACAATCCGTAGACCGCAAGAACTCTCGGAAAAGCGTATCCTCCTCGTGGACGATGTCTTCACCACCGGTACAACACTGAACGAATGCGCGAAGACCCTGCGAAAAGCAGGCAGCGGGCCAGTCTTTGCCCTAACATTGGCCAGAACCATCGATATGGACCTGGTGCCGGATCGTCTTCTTGCCGAACAGGCTGTACAGCCCCTGACGACCATAGGAATATAACCGATGCCGTTGTATGAATACCTCTGCCTCGACTGTAAAAAGCGCAGCACAGTCCTTGTATTGAGCCTGGCCAATCAGACGCCAGCAACCTGCTCCCATTGCACGAGTGCACGGGTTGAACGAATCCTGTCTCGATTCGCCTCGCCAAAATCCGAAGAGGCTCGCCTTGAAGCCTTAGGGGATCCCAACAATCTGGCCGGGCTCGATGAAAACGATCCGCAGAGCATGGCACGATTCATGAAAAAAATGGGCGAGGAGATGGGTGAGGACCTCGGTGACGATTTCTCGGAGGCGATGGAGTCAGATGAGGCCGGCTCTATGGAACCGGATAGCATCGACGGGCTATGACATGTATTGTCATGTATTTTCACTTGACAGATCATTCCAGTTTACCTACCCTGGCAACAGTATCCGAGGCCTTGTGAGGCATATGGATCTTTATCGAACCAGGTTCTTCAATGGCCAAAGAGCCCAAAAGCGAGCTGATGACGTCGGAGGAGACCTGCCGCTATCTCAAGATCACCCAGCGCACACTCTATCGTTACTTACAGAGTCGACAGATTCCCGCCTTCAAGCTTGGAAAAGAATGGCGCTTCGTACGCTCGGATCTGGAACAGTGGATTCGCAATCGCACCAGAGCCACGTTGGCGTCAGAAAGGACGGGCTACAGTGATGTTCGCCGGTGAATATCTGTGCAAAGTGGATGAGAAGGGGCGGTTTATCGTCCCTTCACCGATCCGTGAACAGGTCGAGTCGGAGGGACAGGCCGTCGTCTTCCTCAAAGGCCCAGAGGAGTCGACGCTCATCTACTCCATGAAAGAGTGGGAAAAAGTCCTCGAACGGACGAAAGCCACGCTTGATGAGGACCAGAGTCGACTGTTCATGCACTTCGTCGTATCGGAAGCCGGCACATCGGAGATCGACAAAGCCGGGCGCATTCTGATTCCGAGCCGGCTCAGAAAAGTTATTCCGTTGGATGAGGACCAGGAAATCATTCTAGTCGGCTTGTACCATCGCATGGAAATCTGGAATCCAAGCACATGGCGTCGTTATATCGGTCGATCTGAAGAGCGATACGACCAGAACATGTCCAAGATCCTCAATCTCCTGTAACACTGACGCGCATGCCTATGTTTCGGCGCTCGCCACGGCCTTCCTCTTCTCCACGAGCCGTTCGCATGACCTCCTACCGGAACCTTGACAAGAAGGTTGCGGTACCACGTCTCGCCCAGAAAATGGCGCCGAGATTCCCTATGCCTGCCTCCTCCCTATCATCACACCCACCGACAGAGAATCATGCAGTCGCCTTGACACTCCCTGTACCTCCCAGTGTGAACCATCAATATGCCACAGTGAATGGCCGACGATTGATCTCTTCGGCTGGTCGTGCCTATAAGGCCCAAGTGGGACAACTCGTGTGGCTAAAGTTGGCACAGTCCGCTCACCGGGCTTCCCTACTTGCTCGACTCCAGTCGGAATGGCTCGCCCTGTCCATCCGGTTCTATTTTACTTCGGCCCTGCGACGAGACGTCGATGGCGGGCTCAAGATCGCGCAGGATGCAATCTGTGAGGGGCTCGGTATCAACGACAACCGCATCATCGAAACCCACCTCTACAAACACATCGATAAGAACAACCCTCGCATCGAGATCTATCTTTCAGCCTCATCTGCTCCCGAGATTCATCCAATTTTCACGTCATAATTCCTCTTCTGCCGACTGTACCCTAAAGTACTTTCCCCAGCCTGCCGATAAAGAGAGGCACTGACTTCACCGATACGCAAACAAGGAAGAGTCTGTCTCGCACCATGCCGACTCGACGCGTTTCCATCAACCAACTCCATGTAGGGATGTACGTCGCCAAGCTGGACGTGTCTTGGTTCCGCTCCCCCTTCCTTCAACACACATTCCTGATTCGGGAGCCAGGCCAGATTAATAAACTTCGCCGAGCAGGGGTTCAGACTGTCGAGATTGATCCCTATCGCGGGGAGGACTGCAGAAATACTTCGAGCGAGGGTGCGACGACACCGACACGTTGTTCAAGCCCGGGCTCTGCAGCCGCGCCCCCAGCTCCTCCATCGAAATCCCTGTCCCAGTTGAATGAAGAGTATGGCCAGGCCTTGGTTGCTCGCAAACGCCTCGAACAGGCGGTTTCCTCCGTATTTTCCACGCTGAACGATCAAGGGGTTGTCGACCGCCAGCAAACCGCCGAATCCATTCGTGAAATCACCACCGTGACCGGGACCCTCGAAGGCTCCACAATCTTGATGGCACTGAGTCAAGACCGGAACGGGGATACCTCTCTGAGCCAACACGCCCTCACGACCTGCACTCTCTCTCTTCTTATTGGGCAGAATTTCAACTTCAATCCGCTTGAACTCCGCGAATTGGCAACAGCCGCAGTTCTCCATGACATCGGACTGTTGCAGGTCCCACCTCATGTCATACAGCGCTTCTACTCAACCTCGACACCGTTGGCAAGTCGAGAAATGCTACAGATGCAGGCTCACCCCCGATTGGGCATGCTCACGCTGGAACGACAAGGCGGATTTGAAGACCAGGTGCTCAAGATCATAGAAGAACATCACGCACTCCTGGACGGAAGCGGCTACCCCAAAGAAAAATGCGGGGCCTTTACGTCGAATCGGACCCGGATTGTCATGCTCGCGGATCGCTACGATGAACTCATCACCGGATTCGGCGGCGCCTCACCGCTTACCCCTCACCAGACGCTTCAACACCTCTTCCGGGAGGCTGAGGAAGGGCAACTCGATCGCGAGATTCTTGCTCGGTTCATCAAACTGGTCGGAATCTATCCTCTTCACAGTTGCCTCCGGTTGAACACTGGTGAACAAGCCCTCGTCACACAACTCAATCCCGACAAGCTGCATCAGCCCATCGTTGCAATTACCCACCAGCCGGATGGGTCCACCTATGCGCCGCCACTCGTTATAAATCTTGGTTGTCAAGACACGGGTACCCCTCAACGAGCTATTGAATCCGTGCTGGATACCACGCTACCCCACCTTCAACTTCCGCCGTCTTGTGCGGCGTGAGCTGCTCTCTCCTCCAATGAAGGTCCCCGCAGCAAGCTGCGGGGTATCACAGAACTCAATTTCGAAGACTTCTCGGAAGCAGAGGCGAACCCCGTAGCAAGCTACGGGGAATGTTCAAGTTCAACGAGAGTTCACACGAAAAGCCCCTCAGGGGGGCACACAGAACTCCTCGAACAACGGGCTATTCGTACCGGAGCGCTTCAATAGGATTCAGGCGAGCAGCCTTGTTGGCAGGGTACAATCCGAAGAACAGGCCGACCACGAGTGAGAAGAAGAACGCGAGGAGGATGACGTTGCCGGAAATGATGGTCGGCCAGCCGGCAATCAGCGTCGTCAACTTCGCCCCGGTAACCCCCATGACGATACCCAACACGCCTCCCACCAGGCTCAACGTCATGGCCTCGATCAGGAACTGCATCACGATGTGCCGGCGTTTGGCCCCCACCGCCATGCGGACCCCGATCTCTCTCGTCCGCTCCGTCACAGACACGAGCAAGATATTCATAATGCCGATCCCGCCGACCAATAGGGACACGGAGGCAATGGCAAACAACATCATCGTCAAGGTCTCACTGGTCCCTTCTTGGACCTTCCCGATATCGACCTGGGTCCTGATCGTGAAATCGTCGTCCTGCTCCGTCTGAAGCCGGTGGCGTGCCCGCAACACCTCTCGAATCTGCTCGGCAGCCATCGGCAAATCCTCGACCTGATCGGTCGAGCCGAACATCGCCTGAACAGACCCGATAAATGACGTTCCGAATACTTTTCGCTCCGCAGTGCTGAAGGGAATGAAAATCACATCGTCTTGGTCGGACCCCTGCGCAGACTGGCCTTTCGGCGCAAGGACTCCAATGACATGGAACGGGACGTTCTTGATGCGAATCACCGCCCCCACCGGCTCTTCGCCCGGTTCAAACAGATTCCCGACGATCGTTTGGCCGATGAGCGCAACTCGGGCGGCGCTTTCCAAGTCCGTCTGAGTGAATGGCCCCCCACTCGTAAAAGACCAGTCTCGAATAGTGAGATAGCTCGGTGAGATGCCGTTAACTGGTCCATTCCAGTTCCGGTTCCCATAGACGATTTGCATGACATCGCGCTTGGCCCATCCGGTATCGGACAGCAAGGGGATGCGCTTTTTCAGGTCCAAGGCATCGGACACAGTCAGCGTCACGGCGCTCCCCTGACTCCCTCGTACGCCGCTTGCCGAAGTGACCCCGGGAAAGATGATAATGACGTTTGTGCCCATCGTCGCAATCTGCGCTTGCACAGCCCGCTTGGCGCCCTCGCCGATACTCACCATTGCGATGACCGCCGCCACGCCGATGACAATCCCGAGCATCGTAAGACCGGCACGCATCCGATTCCGAGCCAAAATCCGCAGCGCGGTAAGAATGGTGAGCCACACAAACGCCGACATCTAGGCCTCAACTGGACTGGGGATTGACCGCGCTTTAGTCCGGCGGTCGCTTAACACTTGCCCATCTTTGATCACGATCTCTCGTTCGGCATAAGCTGCAACGTCCACCTCGTGCGTCACCAAGACGATCGTAATCCCTTCATCGCGATTCAGCGTTTCCAGGATTCTCATGATTTCCTGGCTCGACTGGGTATCGAGGTTGCCGGTCGGCTCATCGGCAAGGAGCAACGAGGGCGATGTGACCAGCGCCCGTGCAATTGCCACACGCTGTTGCTGCCCTCCGGACAACTGGGTGGGGTAATGGTGCTCTCTGCCCTGGAGCCCCACCCGTCCTAACGCCGCAGCAGCCTGTGCCCGTTGTTCTTTCAGCGAAAGCCCCCGATAGAACAGCGGAAGCTGCGCATTTTCGAGCGCGCTGGTTCTGGGAATGAGATTGAAGCTCTGAAAGACGAACCCGATCTGCTGATTCCGGATCCCGGCCAACTGATCGGGCTTCAGGTTACTCGCCTCTATCCCGTTTAACCGATAGCGCCCCTTTGTCGGTTGGTCGAGACAGCCGAGAATATTCATCAGGGTAGACTTGCCGGAACCGGAAGACCCCATGATGGCGACGAACTCACCCTGTTCAATCGTGAGGCTTAGGCCGCGCAAGGCTTGAACTTCCATGTCGCCGACCCGATAGGTCTTCCACACATCTTCACATTCGATCAACGAACTCATCGGCGCTACTCGTGAGACGTGAAACGTGAGGCGTGAAACGCAGGAGATAAACGAAAGGCGAAATCTGTAGCGGTTTGAAGTCCGGAGTTCCGAAAACCTCGAATTTCTGACCTCGAACCTTCACTTGCTTGTCGTGCTTGAATTATGGACAACGAGCTGCGCTTCATGAGTGGTTACATTCCACGGTTGCGCGAGGAGCTCCGCTGTCCACCGCTCCCAAATCCTGGGGGGAGATCACTTCCAGCGCGATCGCCTTTGGGTCGCTCAATCCCCACGATAACCAACGCGCCTTCAGGCAACTCCTCCGACAATACCTCCGTAACCAAACCATCAGAAATACCCGTTTGGACATGAATGGGCTCGAGTTCCCCGGAGGGTCCCTCTTTCCAGACTGTGCGGCTTGGCGCCATGGTCCCTCTGCCGGCTCCTGCCGCCTGCTCTGCGCCCTTCTCTTTGATGGGCTTGCCGCCGAGTTTGGCGCGATCAGCCAATCCCGACGTAGGGGGGGTGAATCGCAATGCGGCATTCGGGACTTTCAGCACGGCATCTCTTTGGGCCACAACGATGGAAACGTTCGCGGTCATCCCCGGTTTCAGCCGGAGATCCTGATTATCGACGTTGACCACCACATTATAGGTCACCACATTTTGCACATTGATCGGTGCAAGACGGACCTGACGGATCGTGCCGGAAAATTGATACCCTGGATACGCGTCAACCGTGAAGGTGGCCTCTTTCCCCTCGGTAATCCCCCCGATATCCGACTCGCTGACGTTGGTGTCGACTTGCATCTTCGTCAGATCGAGTGCGATCAAGAAAAGGTTCGGTGTGGCAAAACTGGCCGCGATCGTTTGGCCGACCTCCACGTTTCTGGCAACCACAATCCCGTTCACCGGCGAGCGAATAACGGTGTACTTCAAGTCCAACTCTACGGCATTCAACGCCGCCTCGGCCTGTTTGACTTGCGCCCCTGCCACATTCATCTGCGCCTCAGCTGCCTGGAAATTCGTCACTGCGACATCGACGTCGTTCTGAGAGACGAACTGCTGCGCCACCAACGATTTCACCCGATCCAGTTCACGCTTGCGTTGAGCCAGATCGGTTTTGGCTCGTGCGACATTCGCTTTCGACATTTCAAGATTGCTGGCGGCTTGATCTCGCCGGGCTCTGATGGGTTCCGCATCGATGACAGCCACGATATCGCCGGCTTTGACCACCGAGTTGAAATCGGCATGCAGGCTCTTGATCATGCCGGACACCTGCGTCCCAACCTGAACCGAAACGACAGGATTGATCGTTCCTGTCGCAGTCACGAGCGAAATGACGGGTCCTCTCTCGACCGCAGCGCTCCGATATCGAACCGGGGCTTTGCGCTCTCCATTGAAAAAGACGTAGCCTCCAATGGCCAGTCCGACTGCCAGGACACTCATGATCAGGATGGCACGGCGCATCGACTCATTCTCCAATTCCCTTGCCTACTTAACATACATTGTATCAACAAGGTTGAAGGGAATCACCTGGCTGATACGATCATACGGCGATAGCAGACTGAGGAAAAACCTTTTCGGCATAGCAGAACTTAACTGACCAGCAAGCCGCAGCGAGCAAGAAGAACCCACCCCTGCAGGATGCTCAAAAAGGCCGTTCAGCAAGGCCGCAGCGAGTGAAGGGCTGAGGCGTACCTTCTTGGTACGTTGAGTCTCTGAGTGATCCGAGAACGCCGCTGGCGGACTTTTTCAGCATCCTGCTAGAAAGACAAACAGGCCGTCCGCCGAGTGGCGGACGGCCTGTCAGGGTTGCCAGACTATGGTTCCGATTAGGGGCTGACGCTAATGCGCTCCTTGATCAAATCAAATGTTTCCTTGGGCACCACATTCTTGGCAACCAATTCGCCCTTCACCCGATACGGACGATTCGTCACAATGCGGTCCGCCACATCTTTGGAAAGACCGAGCACGAGCACCATGTCATCAGCAGATGCCTTATTGACATTCATGGAAGAAGGCATGGGCTGAGGGTCCTTCATCGCCGGGGGAACAGATGTCCCTGAGGGAGCGGGACTCAAGGACGGCGCTGAGGGTGCCGGGCCCCCTGTCACAGAACGTGACTGATCTTTCAACTCTTTTTGATAGCGAGCGACTAGGGATTTGAGCGTGTCGTTATGCCGCTTCACATCTTCGTATTCATGACGCAGAGCCCGATTCTGGGCCGAGAGCTGCCTCTTTTGAGCTTCAAGTTCCTTGGCCCGATCCTCGACACCGCCGCGTTCCTTGTCACGGCCATGTTGAATACGTTCGAGCTCATCTCGTGCGAGCTGGGCTTCGCTCCCGAATTTCATATTGAGATCCTTGAGCGTTTTAACTTGCTGTTCCAAGGCATTCTTTTGCGCGCGGGCCAGGGCCAACTCGGACTTGGCCGAATCGACGTCGACCATCGCCTCTTCATACTTCGATTGACTGACACAGCCGACCATTGAGACTGCGCCGATCATCACGACCGCCGCCATCCATCCTGACTTCATGCGTGCCTCCCCTCCACTGTGCGTGGTATCTGCAATCGATGTCGGCCCCAGCTCTTCACCCAACAGACCGGGCGGGAATGAGAGAGCCATGACAACATCTTTCTCCGTTTCGTGTTTGGTGTATGCCAAGCCTTCCATTTTGTCAACAGATTTGCTGTCCTCTACCCACACAGATTCATCGTGACGGCGCCGATTTATCTCCTGCCTTGACGAGCTGTCACCACTTTGTGAATATGCCTGAGACTCGCCGTCTGGGCGCAACCTATTTCAGAAAGACTATCGCATGAATGAATGGGGTCCTGGTCTCGCCACGATCTTGGGTATCGTGGAGGGACTGACAGAGTTTCTACCCGTCTCGTCGACCGGTCACTTAATTCTCGTCGGCCACGTTCTAGGATTCGAGGGAGACCTCGCTGCCAGCGCCGAGATTTCGATCCAACTCGGCGCCATCCTGGCCGTCATCGCCTATGAACGACACAAACTTGTGTCCATGATCGGACAAGCCGGCCGGGAGCAGCAGGACGTCTCCGCGATGATCCGAACACGTGGGACGACCCCGTGGTCGACCGTTCTGAGAACCTCCTGGGCGGCTCACAAAAATCTCTGGTTTCTTCTGGGACTCGGACTTGCCTTCTTACCGGCAGCCGCAATCGGGTTCCTCACCCACAGTTGGATCAAGAGCCAGCTTTTCACCCCTCAAACCGTGGGTGCCTCATCGATCATCGGGGGCTTCATTATTCTCGCCGTCGAAGCACGCCGTGACCGAGCACGGGTCCACCAACTCGAACAAGTGAGCCTGACATCAGCATTCTGGATCGGCGTGGCTCAATGCGCCTCATTACTCCCAGGCATGTCACGATCCGGCTCCACAATCATCGGAGGGCTCCTCGTAGGACTGGACCGGAAAGTTGCGACAGAGTACTCTTTCTTTCTCGCCCTCCCGACCCTGATCGTGGCGACATGCTATCAAATGTGGAAATCCCGTGACGTCTTCCGACAAGATGATTATTTGGCGCTCGGGATCGGGATGCTCGTGTCGTTCGTCGTCGCCTGGATTGTGATCGCGGCCTTCCTCTCGTTTGTGAAACGCCATACGCTCCGACCGTTTGCCTACTACCGAATTCTCATGGGCATCGTCGTCTTCTATATCTTCGGTTTCTCGCAGGATGCTGACCTGACAGCTTCGTCTCAGTCGTCAGAGCAATTGCGACAGGTAGCTGGGGATTTCAGATTACCTCGCCTGCAGCCATGCATCCTGCCGAATTCCATCATTTTGTTTGAGCCCCATGGACGAGGGATTCAGTTATTCAAATTTTGGCGATATATCCGTCCGGGCTAAGCCCTATGTAAGGCAAAGAAGAACGTTATCCGGCTGATTTTTGACACTAACACAAGGAGGATATCTCACGATGGCTCATTCCCAATCCGACACAGTACATGTCTTCGATACGTGGGTGAAGGGCACGAAGCGGCTACTGCACTTCGACGTGATGACGACTGATGAGGCGACGGCACTGACACTCGCTAAGCAGCATCTGGCCAGCATTGGCGAAGGCGACGTGCCGGTTACAGTGAAAGAATGTCAGTTCTGCCATACCGAGCCGCTCGTGATGTTTTCCCCGGAGCAGCAGAGACAATTCCGAGAGCAGGGCGGGTTCATCATCACTCTCTCGACTTAGCAGGCTGTGGGAAAACGAGCCAGCCGCAGGATGCTCAAAAAGGCCGTCCAGCAAGGCCGCAGCCGATGAAAGCACCGGAGGCGTTACCCTCTGGGGTACGTTGAGGAAGCTTTCGAGGGTGAGAACGAAGCTGGCGGGCTTTTTCAGCATCCTGCTAGGAAGCCGGAGGGGACTCGTGCGGTAAGAGGGGCACGTCTTTCTTCTCAAAGGCGAAATGGATAATCAAGAAGACGACTCCCACACTGATCGCCGAATCGGCGACATTGAAAGCCGGCCAATGGTAGGAGTCCACATAGACATCGAGAAAATCGATCACCTCACCAAACCGTAATCGATCGATCAAATTTCCGATCGCCCCACCAAGAATTCCGGCAATACTGAGCTGCCCCATCCAATCTTTCTTCGGCAACCGGAAGAGAATCGTCCCCAGCAGGGCCAGAGCGAAGAGCGACGTGACCCCGAAGAACACCATGCGAAATGCATCGCTGCTGCCGGCCAGCAACCCAAAGGCGGCGCCGGGATTGCGGATATAAGTCAGGCTGAAGAGATTGGGAACAATCGGAATGGATTCATTCAGTCGCATCGACTGCACGATGGACAGTTTCGTCGCCTGATCGATCGCCACGATCGCGCCGGCGAGCAACGCCAGGAGCAGATAGCGAACAGGCCCGCTCATCACTGCACCGCCTCCACGCAGCGATCGCAGAGCGTCGGATGGGTGGCGTCTTTCCCGACTGCCTCTCGATAGTTCCAGCAACGCTCGCACTTCTTGCCTGTCGCCGTCAGACAACTAAAGCCATCAGAAAGTCGCGCATGATAGTCGGATCAACGTTATCGGACAGCGATCCAGCTCGACCTGTGACACAATAAACAGTGTGGGTAAATCTTCTCGTACGCGCTTCAAGACATCTACATAGCTCGGATTTGCACGCTGCGTATAGATAGTACATTTGCCTCGAGTGGGGAACCAATGACCTTCTCCCGACGCTTATCCTCCAAGAGCTGCTTGCACCTCTACCCTCACTTCGAGCAGCCGCTCCCATCGTCTGAGCCAACGCGGCATCCTGCCATTGCGGCTGGACATCCGGAAAAGCCGCAGATGAACGCTGTCACTGCCGAGACTGTCCTCCCAGGCCTGCGCGGCCAAGGTCCGCCAGATCTCTTCGGCCGTAAAGCTCAACACCGGCGCCATCAGCTTCGTCATGGCAACGACGATCTCGAAGAGCACCGTCTGCGATCCGCGCCGCAAGGGCGAATCCGCCCGGAACGTATAGAGCCGATCCTTGAGAATATCGAGATAGACGGCACTCAGATCCACCGAGCAGAAGTTGTTGAGCGCATGGAAGATCGTGTGAAACTCAAACTCGTCATAGGATGTCCTGAACCCGCGGAATCAGTTCGCTGAGCCGATGCAAAGCCCAACGATCCAATTCAGGTAACTGCTCATACGGGACTCGGTCTTTGTCCGGATCGAAGTCGTACAGATTACTCAGTAAAAAACGACAGGTATTCCGAATCTTTCGATAGGCCTCGATGAGATGGGTCAGGATTTCAGGAGAAATCCGAAGATCATCGCGATAATCCTGCGCCGAGACCCACAGACGCAGGATTTCTGCGCCCGATTGTTTGATCACGTCCTGCGGCGCGACGACGTTCCCCGCCGATTTGGACATCTTCTTGCCCTGCCCATCGAGAACAAATCCGTGGGTCAAGACAGCCTTGTAGGGCGCGCGATGATCGGTGACGACACCGGCCAGCAAGGCGCTGTGGAACCAGCCTCGATGTTGATCCGACCCTTCGAGATAGAGATCGGCCGGCCACCACTTCCGTCCTTTCAGCACCGCCGCGTAACTGACACCCGACTCGAACCAGACGTCGAGAATGTCCCGTTCCTTCTCGAAATCCGTCCCGCCACATTTTCGACAGACCGTGCTCTTGGGCAACAGATCGGCAGCCGATTGCTCGAACCACACATCGGCCCCTTTGGATTCCATCAACGTCGCAAGATGTCTCGATCACAGTCGGATCAGCCAGCACAGATCGGCACCCCGTACAGGTAAAGCCTGGAATCGGCACACCCCACACTCGTTGACGCGATAAACACCAATCGGGCCGGTTCTCGATCATTCCGTTGATCCGATCACGGCCATAAGCTGGAATCCATCGCACCCGTTCGATCTCCGCCAGCGCCTCTTTTCGAAGATCGTTCGTTTCCATCGACACGAACCATTGTTCAGTGGCGCGGAAGATGACGGGATTCTTGCAACGCCAACAGTGCGGATAGGAGTGGCTCAACGATCCGTGCCCCAGCAATCGCCCATTGGCCTGCAGAAACTCGACGATCTTCGGATTCGCCTTCAACACATGCTGACCGGCGAATTCCTTCACGACGTCGGTAAACCGCCCGGCGTTGTCGACCGGCGCCAAAATCTCCAACCGTTCACCAGGCGAAGCCTTGGCATTGTGTTCAAGGACGAGGATGTAGTCTTCCATGCCGTGGCCCGGCGCAATATGGACACAGCCGGTTCCCTGATCGAGGGTCACGAAGTCACCAAGTAGAATCGGTGACAGGCCGGTGGTCAGGGGCCGTTGCGTCTCGATTCCTTCGAATCCCTCGCGCCCCTTCTTCACCCCGAACACTCTCGCTCCTTCGAGCTTGCAGGCCTTCGTCACGCTCTCAAGAAGCTTCTCCGCCACGATCAGCACCTCGTCACCGACCTGGACAAACGCATAGTCGATCTCGCCATGGAGACAGACTGCTTGATTGGCCGGGAGGGTCCATGGGGTGGTCGTCCAGATGACAACGGAAACCAACTTGATCCCGAGGGGGAACGAGATGCCGGGGAACGTCTGGCTGAGGACCATAGGCGATGTGACCAACGGAAATTTCACATAGATCGAGGGCGAGGTGTGATCATCGTATTCGACTTCCGCCTCGGCAAGGGCTGTTTGGTCCGCCGTGCACCAGAGCACCGGCTTCAGCCCCTTATAGACACCTCCCCGCTCCACGAATTTCCCGAACTCACGAATAATCGTGGCCTCATAGCCGGGATTCATCGTGAGATAGGGATGTTGCCAATCGCCTAATATGCCCAGCCGCTGAAACTCCTCACGCTGGATCATGAAAAACTTCTCCGCATATTCCCGGCAGAGTTTGCGGATGGCTGGGGTATCGAGCGTCTTTTTCTTGTCGCCGAGTTCTTTGAGGACTTGATGTTCGATCGGAAGGCCATGGCAGTCCCACCCCGGCACATAGGGCACTTGATAGCCCGCCATCGTCTTCGATTTGATGATGATGTCTTTGAGGATCTTATTCAGTGCGTGACCGATATGAATACGACCATTGGCGTAGGGCGGCCCATCGTGCAAGACATACAACGGCCTGCCTTTCCCCGCTTCCTGAATCTGTTCGTACAACCGTTCCTTCTCCCACAAGGCAAGGAGTTCAGGCTCCCGCTGCGGCAGGTTCGCCTTCATCGGAAAATCGGTTTTGGGGAGATTGAGCGTTGTCTTGTAGTCCATGGACTGACCGCAGCCTTTACGATATGGGAAAATTGACGAGTGAATATACCGGAACGGAGGGGTAAGGACTAGCCCTAACTCACCGCCATCATGCGGTCCAGCGCCACCTTCGCCCAATGCTTCTCGTCGTCTGGCACGACGATATGGTTCACGACGTGACCGTCGGCAAGGTTTTCCATCGCCCAGCAGAGATGGGCTCCATCGATCCGGAACATCGTCGCGCACTGGCAGACTGTGGAGGAGAGGAAGAAGACCTTCTTGTCGGTGAGGTCGCGCTTCAAACGATTGACTAGGTTCAATTCGGTTCCCACCGCCCACACCGTCCCAGCCGGCGCCGCCGTCACCGTGCGGATAATAAGCTCAGTGGACCCTGACAGATCCGCCCGATTGACAACATCCTCATGACATTCAGGATGGACGATCACCTTTCCATCCGGATACTGCTTGCGGAAATTGTCCACATGCACGGGCTGGAACATCTGATGCACACTACAGTGGCCTTTCCAGAGAATGAGCTTTGCGCGCTGGATGGCCTCACGGGTGTTGCCTCCGTTGGGCTGATAGGGGTCCCAGACAATCATCTCTTCTCTTGGCAGCCCCATCTTGTTCGCCGTGTTGCGACCCAAATGCTCATCCGGAAAAAAGAGGATTTTCTCGCGCCTGGCCCAGGACCATTCCATGACCGCCTTCGCGTTGGAGGACGTACAGGTAATCCCTCCATGTTCGCCGCAAAAGGCTTTGAGCACTGCAGCAGAGTTCACATACACCGCCGGCATGACGGTCTCTTCCACGGAAAGGATTCGCCCCAACGTCTCCCAACATTGATCGACCTGTTCGATGGCCGCCATGTCTGCCATAGAGCAGCCGGCTGCCATGTCCGGAAGGATCACCGTTTGTTTGGAGCGGCTCAGGATGTCGGCAGTCTCAGCCATGAAGTGCACGCCGCAAAAGACAATATAGGGCCGCTCCGACCGCTCTGCTGCCAGTTTCGAGAGCAGGAGGGAATCCCCTCGAAAATCTGCATGTTCGATCACTTCATCCCGTTGATAATTATGGCCTAGAATCATAACCCGATCACCCAACACACGTTTCGCCTTAACCGTCCGGCGGAACAATTCCTCCGCAGACAGTTGCTGGTAGTCCGTGATCGGCTTTGGAAGCGTCGAAAGTGTCTGCATCGGTTCCTTCGCGAGTTAGCGTAATGCGTCATTCTACGTTAGGACTCTCCGACAATCAATGAAACGGGCGCTACGAGGAAGTCCTGGGTAGACGATGATCCACTTGGTTCGGCTAAGGTAGGCCTAATACCCCGTTGACAATGCAGGAGGCTGGCGATACGATTCTGCGTCAAAGCTAGGGGGGCCACACGGCTGAGAGTCCGCCCGAACGGACGACCCTCAGAACCTGACCTGGGTAATACCAGCGTAGGGAAGCGAGAACAACCAGAACTGTTGGTCTCTCTGCCGCACCCCATTTTATCGGTGCGGCATTTTTATTTGAAGACGCGGAGATCAGCTCTCATCGTTCAGCAATCAGCTCCGGAAAGCATGCGACAGGCTGACGGTTGATCGCTGACAGCACTCTGAAGAAAGGAGCTCCTCATGAGCGACCATGCAATCGGCAATGGATCTGCAACAGGCAACGGACACACCTCCGCCGGATCAGTCTTGACAACTACGCCATTCCCCGCCTCGCGCAAAGTATACGTGCAAGGGGCACAGACCGGCGTACGGGTCCCGATGAGAGAAATCAATTTGACTGCCACCAAGTCGATGAACGGGGGCGCGCCCATCGCCAATGAACCGATCACGATCTATGATACCTCCGGCCCCTACACAGACCCTGCCGTCACAATCGACGCTCGGACTGGATTGGCACCCTATCGCCGGAACTGGGTGATCGGCAGGAACGATGTCGTTGAACTTGCAGATATCTCCTCCCATTATGGTCGCCTGCGCGCAACCGATCCCAAGCTGGACGAACTCCGGTTCCAACACATCCGTAAACCGCTCCGGGCCAAACCAGGTATGAACGTAACCCAGATCCACTACGCCAGACAAGGCATCGTCACGCCAGAGATGGAGTTCATTGCGATCCGGGAAAACCAATCCCGCGAAGTGGCGCGCGAACTGGCTTCGCGGAATGGGCACGGCGGAGGAGTCACCCAACATCCAGGCCAGTCGTGGGGCGCAAGCATCCCCTCCGTGATCACACCGGAATTTGTCCGCGACGAAGTCGCCCTTGGCCGCGCGATCATCCCGGCCAACATCAACCACCCGGAAAGCGAGCCGATGATCATCGGCCGCAACTTTCTGGTGAAAATCAACTCCAACATCGGCAACTCCGCAGTCGCCTCCTCCATCGAAGAAGAAGTGGAGAAGATGATCTGGTCGATTCGTTGGGGCGCCGACACAGTCATGGACCTCTCCACCGGCAAAAACATCCACGAGACCCGCGAATGGATCATCCGCAATTCGCCGGTGCCCATCGGTACCGTGCCGATCTATCAAGCGCTCGAAAAAGTCGGAGGTAAGGCCGAAGACCTGACCTGGGAGATTTATCGCGACACACTGATCGAGCAGGCAGAGCAGGGCGTGGATTACTTCACCATCCACGCCGGTGTACGCCTCGCCTATGTGCCGATGACCGCCAAACGCATGACCGGCATCGTGTCCCGCGGTGGAGCGATCCACGCAAAGTGGTGTCTGGCTCATCATCAAGAAAACTTCACCTACACGCACTTCGAAGAGATCTGCGAGATCATGAAGGCCTACGACGTGTCCTTCAGTTTGGGCGATGGATTGCGCCCCGGCTCCATTGCCGATGCCAACGATGAGGCGCAATTCGCCGAACTGGACACCTTGGGCGAACTCACCAAGATTGCCTGGCGCCACGACGTGCAAGTCATGATTGAAGGGCCGGGCCACGTACCCATGCACATGATCCAGGTCAACATGGAGAAACAGCTGAAGGCCTGCCAGGAAGCACCCTTCTATACATTAGGACCGCTCACGACCGATATCGCGCCGGGCTACGACCACATCACCTCCGGCATCGGCGCAGCCATGATCGGGTGGTTCGGCTGTGCGATGCTCTGCTATGTGACACCCAAAGAACACCTAGGCCTCCCCGACCGTGACGATGTGAAAACGGGCGTCATCACTTACAAGATCGCCGCCCATGCGGCGGACCTCGCCAAGGGCCACCCAGGCGCACAGATCAGAGACAACGCGCTCTCAAAAGCCCGCTTCGAGTTTCGTTGGGAAGACCAGTTCAATCTCTCGCTCGATCCGGACACGGCAAAACTCTTCCATGACGAGACTTTGCCGGACAATGCCGCCAAGGTCTCACACTTCTGCTCCATGTGCGGCCCTCATTTCTGCTCGATGAAGATCACGCAGGATGTCCGAGACTATGCGGCACAATTACAGGTGGATGAACACACAGCGATTCAAATCGGCATGAAAGAAAAATCTGAGGAGTTCAGAAAGACCGGCTCCGAAATTTACCGATAAGGCTGCTCAAAATGGCTCTCCGGCAAGGCCGCAGGCGAGACCAAACCGGAGGCGTACCCTCTGGGACGCACGGTGCGACGAATAAGGAGCACCAAAGTCTGTGCGCGCCGCCGAGTGGTGAGGCGGCCGGGGCCCCGTTGAGGATTTCTATGAGCCGAGAACAAAGTTGGGGGCCGTTTTCAGCATCCGTTGAACGGAGAACAGACCATGGGTAAACCTCGACCAGCCCCGTTAAGAGAACGAGATATCACGCGCCAGATCGCGCGCGAATACTACAAAGAATTCGATCAACTGATCGAGAGCGATGTAATCATTGTCGGCGCCGGACCTTCCGGATTGATCTGCGCCCATGATCTGGCTGCGATGGGATTTCGGACGGTCATCGTCGAACAGAGCCTCGCCCTTGGCGGCGGCTTCTGGTCGGGCGGCTACCTGATGAACAAGGCCACGATCTGCGAGCCGGCCAATGAGATCCTCGAAGAGATCGGCGTGCCCTGCAAGAAGATCACGGAATGCGAGGGCATGTACATGGTCGATCCCCCGCACGCCACCGGTGCCCTGATTGCTGCTGCCTACAGAGGCGGTGCCAAGATCATGAACCTCACCAGAGTCCTCGACTTAGTGCTTCGTCGCGACGGCGCGCTCGAAGGCGTGGTAGTCAACAACACGACGGCAGAAATGGCCGGCCATGACATGATTCACGTGGACCCCATCGCGCTCGAAAGCAAGATCGTGGTGGATGCAACGGGCCACGATGCCGTCGTCGTGGAACTTTTGCACAAACGCAATCTCTACAAAGCCGTGCCCGGCAACGGCGCCATGTGGGTCTCTCGCTCCGAAGAAGAGGTGATGGACCGGACCGGGGAGGTCTATCCCAACTGTTTCGTCATCGGATTAGCAGTGGCGGCAGTGTACGGCACCCCACGCATGGGACCGGCATTCGGCTCGATGTTGCTCTCAGGGCGCTATGGCGCGGAATTGATCAAGAAGAAGCTGAAAAACGAATAGCGAAACCCATTTCCTGCGGCTTCTCAAAAAGGTCTCCAGCAAGGCCGCAGGGAGTGAAATCGACGAGGCGTACTTTCGAAGTACGTTGAGTTGATTGAACGACCGAGAACGCCGCTGGAGGCGTTTTTCAGAAGCCGCACTATGGATGTTCAAGATTTTTTGATACAAGGCGAAGGCCACGAAGAGGATAAACGCGAGGCGTGGCAACTCTTTCAACAGGCCTACGAGCGCCAGATGAAGGGCGAACTGGAAGAGGCCGTGACGCTCTATAAGAAATCGATTGAGACCCACCCGACTGCCGAGGCCTATACCTTTCTCGGCTGGACCTACAGCTTCATGGGACGGCTCGACGACGCGATTGAGGAATGCCACAAGGCGATTGCGCAGGACCCCGACTTCGGCAACCCCTATAATGACATCGGGGCCTATCTGATCGAGAAAGGCGAGCTCGACGAAGCGATTACCTGGTTTCAGAAAGCCCTGCAGGCGAGACGCTATGAGAGCCCGGCCTTCCCCCATCTCAACCTGGGTCGGGTCTACGAACGCAAGGGCCAATGGACCGAGGCCATCGATTCTTACAAGAAAGCCCTGGTCCTCAACCCCAGTTACACCTTGGCAAAGAAAGCACTGGGACGATTGATCAGTTCATTGAACTAACTGGTCTGTATGGTCTTTCTGGTCTGTCCCGTTCGGAAAATATGACAATCCATCTACTCTAATGCGAAGGCAGGATCACATATGACGACGAATTCTCTCCAGACAGACAAAACAAACCAGACAGACCGGATAGACCCGACAGACCAGAAGACCATTCTCGTCGCCGTCACCGACATCTTTTTCTACACTAAAGTCCGCGACGCCCTGATGGCGAAAGGCTACCGGATCGAACGGGCTCGCACACAACAGGACATCGCTGAAAAGGCCTCGGCAGCGATTCCATCCGCATTCTTTTTGGACATGAATGACGAGAGGCTAAACGCCTTTCAAGCCTTAGACACACTCAAAGCCGACGTGCGATTGAAGACCATTCCCATCCTTGCCTTTGCCAATCACGAAGAAGTCGATACGTTTAACCGGGCCAGAGCGCTGGGGGTGACAAAAATTGTCTCGCGCAACGAGTTTTCCTCTCGATTAAAAGACCTGGTCGAGGAAGTGATCAGCGATCATCAGTCAGCTAAATAAAAAAGCTGATCGCTGATCGCTTCCAAGCTATTAAGGAACTATGAAGCACTCACGTCTCTATGAACATCACACGAAGCTTGGTGCAACCTTTGAAGAGATTGCTGGATGGAGCATGCCCGCTCACTATGGCAAGTGGGTTGCGGAATATCAGGCAGTGCGCCAGGCAGTCGGACTCTCCGACCTCTCGCAACGCGGCAAGATCCGAGTCACCGGCGAAGATCGCGTGAAATGGTTGCAGGGGCTCATCAGCAATGACATTCTCCCGCTCCAGCCAGGCCAGGGCCGCTATTCCAGTTTTCTCACGCACAAGGGCAAGATGCTCGGCTACTTTCGAGTCTATACCCTACCCGACAGTCTGTGGGTGGAAGATGTCGGCGAGGTCGGCGATGCCACCTTCCAAGCCCTCCGAAAGTTTCTACTCTATGGCATCAAAGCGAAGATGGAGAACTGTGCGGAGTCCTGGGGACTGTTGCTTGTCAGTGGGCCCAAGGCCTGCGCGACTGTCAGCGCCGCCTTCGGCGTCGAGATGAGCGACCTCAAGCCGGTGAGCGCCGTGACAGCCCAGATCGGCGGCCATACCTCGTTTGTCCTGCGTACAGAAGAAACCGGAGAGTCTGACCTCGAAGTATTACTGCCTGCTGATGCCCTCAGCACGGCCTGGGAGCGCCTCATGGAGGCCGGCGCGACCTACGGCATCAAAGCCGTCGGCGGACAGGCTCGTGAGGCCCTCCGCATCGAAGCAGGGCTGCCAAAGGCCGGACCAGACCTCAACGAAGAGATCGTCCCACCGGAAGCGAACCTGGAAGGGAAAGCGTTCAGCTTGAATAAGGGCTGCTATCCCGGGCAAGAAGTCGTGGCGAGGATGGACACCTACGGCAACGTGCGTCGGCACTTAGTCGGGCTCGTCATGAATGGCTCGGTCATCCCGCCGAGGAACGCCAAGATATTCAGCGGAGACCGGGAGGTCGGCTGGGTCAGTAGTGCCACGCACTCCCCGCAGCTCAAGACCCCTATCGCCCTCGCGTTCCCACTCCGGGACTTTTCAGCCCCAGGCACTCACCTCACCATCGAAATCGATGGCGCACGTCACAACGCGACAGTTCGGGCGCTTCCCTTCTACCACCACGGCTAATCCTCCAGCAGGATGCTCAATAATTCCAGACTTCTCACCCGCCCAACCCTGGCGACTACTTCACCCACCCGCCCTGAGTCTGCCAAGACAGCCTCTTCGCCCACTGCGCGCGTCCAACGAGGGTCTTCTGAGACCGCGCGTTGCGCGAGCACAGGGAACTCATCTGGACCATCCCCCCTGCCGGCGGGATTTTTCAGCATCCTGCCACGTTACTTTTCCGGGTTCCGGACCGCTGCCACGGCGCTGGCGAAAGCCAAAAGACTCTTCCGCTCATCGTCTTCGAGCGCCAACAAGAGGTGGGCCTCTTCGGCATGCATCAAGCGAAGGCTCAGAAACGGCTCTTCGCGGCGTTTCTCTTTATTGTCCCACATCGCATCGATCAACTGAACTTTGTCCAGCTGGCCGACCGACACCACGTCGTAGCGAAAATACGAATCGCCGATGACCATGTCGAACACAACGTTGCCGGCAGTGAGCAACACGAGATTAAAGCGCCCTTGGTCTTCGTAGCCCTCCGGCAAAAACTTATTGATATGGCAAAGCGCGACTTTGCGAATCCCCAAGGCTGCGCGGATCTTTTCTTTTAGTGCCGGATAATCGATCTGCATGGCCTTTTCATCAAGCCCCGTCGCCGCGGCAGCGGCATTGTGAGTCTGTTCAAAAATCTCATCCGCCGACATCAACCCTGCCATCTGTGTAGTCCTTTCATCCGAACCCTGTTAACTTGCCGTACGCCGAGCTTTCACCGCTCTGGCGACGCCGACCAATCCAAGGCCGGCCCACGCAAACTCCAAGAAAATGAATCCCACCCGCTGATCCTCAATCGCAACAATCCCTAATAGCAACGACCCGATAATGTTCAACGCGAGGTATCCCACGTTCAGTTCACTCCAGACCCCACTCTGAAGCAAGCCATAAGCCGACAGCACCATCAGGGCGCCCAGCACGGAAATCAGCTGCAACAGCATCACGCACCTCGCCTAGCCCTCCACACACAAAACGAACGATTGTGTACCGTAACTGGCCACCTGTCATGATTTCAAGAGGATCTTCGCAGAGCAGGGTGGCCGTTACTTGGCGGTCAGATGATGGAAAAACCTTGTGGTACCGGCCTCATCGACCACTGTGACATCGAATGAGGACCTTGTGACTCGAATCAGGCCAAAATTCATATACCCGCCTTCATTTATCAACGTGGTCGGGCGTAATCCCGCGCTGGCCGGCGTCTGTGGACCAGGCGCAGCGGACAACGGACCAGCGATAAACTCATGGAAGTCAGCGGTCCCGTCACCGTTCGGATCGTACGCATTCGCCTGCACATAGTGAACGTCGCCGGCCAGGAACACCACGTTCTTTACCCCCTGGCCGAGAATGCAGTCCACAATCACCTGCCGCTCGCGCCCGAATCCGGTGCCGTCTGCCCCTCCGGCCCAGCCATCGTTTCCCGAAATACCGGCACGTCCTCCTTTCGAGATCGACAGCGGCACACTGGTCACAATCACTTTCCACGTCGCAGTTGACTCAGCAAGGCCGCTCAGCAACCATTGAAGCTGCCGTTCTCCCAACATCGTCTTCCCCGGACCATCCTGATCGGCGTTGCGGCTTCGATACTGCCTCGTATCGAGAATGAACAGCTCAAGATCCGCCCCGGCACGCACCGTTCGATAGAGCCGATGGGGATCCTCGGGAGCCACGCGTATGGGCCAATACTCGCGCAAGGCCTGACGCCCAGCGGGCATCTGGCTGTTAAAAGGCCCTGCAAAGTCATTCTGCACTTCATGATCATCCCAGATCGTATAGACCGGAACGCTGTCGAGGAACCGCCGCAGTGCCTCCGCGCCCCGTTGGTCGCGATGACGGGCACGATACTCAGCCAGAGTCGTCGCTAGAAAGTCAGCGCCCGGCTCGTTCGGAGGAGACGGACACCGGTTGTCGCCGTACACCGTATCGCCAAGAAACAGAAAGAAATCAGGCTGCCGGGCGCGCATCACATCGAAGATAGGATATCCGGCGGCACCACGCCTGCAGCGCCCCTGGCCACCCAGATCGCCGCTCCAAGCAAAGGTCACGGGCACATGACTTTTCGCATCGGGGAGCGTTGTAAATTCCCCTCGTGCCGCCATTCCTCCCTCGGTCGATGTGCCTTCATGCCCCTCCGTGCCGACAAACACATACCATCGGTATCGTGTGGCGGACGCTAACCCCTCAAGAGGAATCGTCAGAGTGAAATCCGTTTCCTGGCCGGTCGTGAACAGCGGCGTCCGAGCCACGGGAGCGACGGCTGTCCCCATCTTCGACACGCCGGTCCCAGACTGCCACCGGCGCCCACTCGATTTGCACCATCATCGGTCCATCAGTCCGCAGCCAGAGCAGGGCCGACTGGCTCGTCACATCCCCCACCGCAATCCCCTGAGGCAACAGGTTCTTCGAGGCAGCAGCCGTCTCGGCAAAAGGGCTCCCAGAAGGAAGCCCCTCTCGTGATGCTGACCCACAGCTCAAAAGGGAGGTGAGCGTAGCCAAGAGTAGGAGGAGAAGAGGAGGCGGACCCATCATGTCAATGGACTTACCGGAACGGGAGCGCCGCGTCAAGCTTAGCACTTATGATTCATGCGGGTTAACCCGGTTGATAATCAGCCCTGTCGTTCTGCATACTATGAAATCTTATTCGGAGGGTGGAATGCACGATCTAACCTGTATGATCAAAGGCTGCCAAGCCAAAGTCTATGCTCCAGCCGGCACTCATAGTGTCTGCCGAGTTCATTTCTTGAGCTATCTCACCTGGCGTCGCCGCAAAGGCCCTCAGATGTTTATGAAGTATGCCGGGATGACGATGGAAGAACGTGACCCCCTCGTCGCCGAATGGGCCAACACCATCCGCGTCGAAGAAACCCCCACCGCCGCAGTGCCAAAAACCTAACCCCCCCACGCCGTCCCACCAACTAAGGCAAACTGACCGACATTCCTCCGCCATGCTACAATGCCAGCACAATAAAGAGTGCCCCTCTCCAAAGAGTGGAGACGATCATGGCAACGGATACAAGAACGACGGTCTATCTAAAACGAAAAGTGTACAGGGCCCTGAAAGCCAAAGCAGCTTCGACGGATCGAACCGTCTCAGACCTCATCAATGCCGCAGTGTTGGAAGCGATGCGAGAAGACGACATAGATCAAGCCGCTGTTGCCACACGACGCAAAGAGCCCTCCCGTCCGTTTGAGAAGGTAATCGAGGACTTGAAACGTGAAGGGCTCTTATAGCCTCCTCTTCAAGAGATCCGCAGAGCGTGACCTGCGAAAGATCCCAAAAGCCGATCTTCAGCGAATCATCCAAAATATTTTTTGCGCATATCCGTGGCTTGCTTTTGCTATAGCAGGGGCATAGAATTTTTGTCTTCACCGATGGCGAGGCACCATGAAACAGGCTACCAAGAAAATCCTCGATGCGGCATTGGAACTTCCTGATAAAGAGAAGATTCAGGTCGTAGAAGAATTATTGGTCGGAATCGAGGGGGAACCTGACCCTGACGCAGAAGCTGCATGGGCCGACGAGATTGCACGAAGAACGCATGAGATAGAACAGGGGACCGTCAAACCTGTTCCCTGGTTAAAAGTAAAGAAGTTGGCCGCTGAGCGACTCCGTGGAACAAGATGATCTCGCTTTCCACCCAAATGCATCTGAGGAATACATTGAGGCGCTCGGTTGGTATACCCAATGCGGCGAACATCTTGGACAAGGGTTTGAACAGGAGATAGATCGAGCACTTCGCCTCATCGCAGACTCGCCAGAACGATGGCCCCAGTATGGGCCGTATCACCGACGAATCCTGGTCCGGCGATTCCCCTACGTTGTTGTATATTTCTTACAAGGAGCCAAAGTTTGGATTGTGGCCGTCGCGCATGGACATCGTAAGCCTGGGTATTGGCGAAGTCGAAGGGTCCCGATTTAGCAACATTTGACGAGGCACAAACAAAGACGAGGTCACCTCACAATGACCCCACTGACGACTCGCAGATATTTATGAAATATGCCGATGTGCCAATGGAAGAACGAGATCCCCTAGCAGCCGAATGGGCCAATACCATCCGCGTCGAAGAAGCCCCCACCGCCGCAGCGCCAAAAACCTAACGCCCCCTCCGGGCCATCACGCAAGGGAACGGTTCCTGCCAACGTATTCCTTGCCCCATTCTCTTGGCTGGACTACGCCGCATGGAGAAGGAATTCAACTTTTATGGCCTCGTAGGGGAACTCAATGTTGCCGGTCTCGGTGCGGTTGAGTAGCCCCGCAGACAACAAAGCCGTCACATCGCTGTGCACAGCCTTCACGTCGCGTTGAACGCGACGCGCCGCTTCGCGTATGGAAACAGGCCCGGCGCCGCACAAGGCCTTCAGAAGCTCCCATCGTTTGGCCGACAGGACCTTCCAAAGCAGTTCTGGCGTCGCGAAGCTAATGCGCGCCGATCGCTGGGCCTTCCCAGACCTCCAGGTTTGCACGAACTCATTCATACCCTCTTCAGGTGAGCGAACCTCAAGCGTAACCGTTTTCATTGTTCCACCTCGCAATGTCTCGTTGAAAATCAGCAATCAGCTTCTCGGGCGTAGAAAAGCCGTAGTGGCCTTCCTTGCCGCCGAAGTGCCGATGATCGCCTTTGCCTGTTTCGTTGTCGAACCTCAGAACGCACTCGCCGTCTACGAGGAGCAAAGAAAGAATGACGTGCCCCTGGTCATCGAATAGGTCAACACCATCTACACCGAAGAAGTCCCAATCGCCTCAGCACCTAAAATCTACACATTCCTCGCCAGGCGAACACCCTCACGCGTACGTCTATTCTGCACACATACACCCATCGAGCTGACGAGTCGCAATGTAGGTCAGATTATTCCTGTACCGCGTAAAGCCCTTCTGCCGGCTGAACAGCCGCAACAGACAGTCCGAAGACTTCTGCTCCACAAAAAATCCGTAGTCCGCTCCTGAAGGCGAAGCCACCAGAAAAGGGCGTGGCCCGAGCGAGCCGGTAGAGAGTACTGTGGTAGTGGACTCAGCGAGCTTATCAGCCACCTCCTGCTTCTCCCCTTGCTCAACGAGGATCGAGCTCATCCGATCCGACGAACGTGTGACGGCAATTCTGATCCGACAGCGTAGTCACCTGCGCCACCGTCGTACAGCCCCCGACAACAAGGATAACAACAGCGGCTAGCGCCTTCTCAGTTGCAGAACACGCAATATTCCTCAATATGGAGGTCCCACTGCCTCAGCGCCAACTTTATTCCTGCCAATTTCCTATGCAGTTGGCTCGCACGAATTGTCAAAACAATGTCTGTAGATAACGCCTAACAATTGAGTTAAGGCCGCACCTCTGCACAGCGTCGTGCCTTAAATGATTGGATAAAAGCGCTCGTACGCCACGGCACATCGAATATCGACATCCAGTCGTATGTAATAGCGAAGTTGTTTAAATCATCTGCGACCGGTTTACCCAACAAGTCCCCATACTTGGCCGCAATCGATACAAGCTGCATGAGTAGGTCGTAGAGTTCGTCAAAATTCGTTGTCCGTTTCCTGCGCTGCCGATTTAAGTGTGCGACTTCTTTATTGACGAGAATGCAGACACGCTTCGAGAGACACTTGAGGAGTTCGATGTCTTTAAGGGGTACGGATTTCGGAAGGTGCGGCACACTCTCTCCATGAACATACTTCGCCCAGTTGTTGGCTGCTATATCGCGATGATGCTTTGGATAGGCAGCAACGAAGGAACGCTTGGTTATGCTTTCCGGATTGTTCGCGATCTCTCCCAACAGTTTTCTAAGGCTGTAGGTGCGCGGATCTGAATCAACAAGCTTGCGAACTTGTAGCATGAGTGAGCGCCCATGATTCTGGAGAACCCATTGATGGAAATTCCACGGAGTACTGATCCCCGTGTTGGATTCGACAAGTGCGTAGTAGTTGTCAAAGACCAATTTGTCTTTTCTGATTGAATCAAAGATCACTTGATCGATCACTTTGATCCAGCGTCGCCACTTTCGTTTTCCTGACATATTGGTACTCCATACGTCGTACTAACTATTGAGCATTTCGACCGGCATAGGCGTCAGAGGGAAGACGAAGTCATCACCCTTTGTTACGCGATTTCCAAGGAAACGGTTCCTGGACTGCCACCGTATTACTGTGAGCTAAGGAGCAGCGATGCGCGCCCCTTCTATCACACTCTCCAATGGGATATTGTACCAACGACACTTCGCGGATAATGCTTTGACGGCACTGGGTTGGCTGACCACTGGCAGCTGGGCAACTGATGTTTGGATCTTTGTTGCGCGGGCTTGCACATCTTCAAGAGTTAGCCACTTAGTCTTATACATATAATTCAGCTGCGTAGCTGTTTCGCCAAAGCTTTTACCGATGAGACCACCTAGCAGGTTGCGGAAAAACGTTTTTTAGCCTCTTCAAAAGCGTGAACTTCGGTGTCTGAAAGGACCTCCAACTTGCTCGTAAACCGCATTTACTTCGATCAGGACAGGCGAACGGCCCATGTTGAGGCATTTCACTTATTCCGGCGAAAATCGTGCTTTCTAGGGGTTTCGCCCGGTGAACGAGCGAGTTTTTCCGCAACCTGCTAGAGACTGTGACCGCTGTACTCCTAAAATCTGGTCCAACTCCGGAGTGGTAATTAAGAAAGCTGCAAAACACTCAGAAAAGCTTTCAAACAGATTCTGGAGGCAGATATCCATGGTAAGCGCGAAAGAGAAACAAGCTAATCTCTTTCTGGGATACGCCGACTGACCCACAGTAAGATATGTCCTTCATGCTGCCGGAATAGTGCCTTACATCCTCCGGCGCCTTCCCTGATACATTTCAGTTCATCAGGACCCAGCCAAGCGCACTCCTCACCCAATCAGGTTAACCGGCGATTGCCCCTTATTGATTGACGTTTCAAAAGCATTGAGGGCACCAAAGCACTTTTTTAACGTCGACGGGTCATCCGCTGCAATGGCAGAAATAGCCTGAAGGCTCATGAACAACACAAACAGCAGGACTAGCTTGGTCATTTTGCCTCCAAATTTAGTTCGGCATCAAACGTTTGTCGTTTGGCATTCTCTGCTCTCATGCTACGACGTCGATCGAGGCCCTTCCGGAGCGGCGCGGGTCTCAGAGTTTGTTCTCTCCCCCATTCCCTTACACTATAAACAACGGGAAGGGCCTGGGGGTGTTTCGATTGCGCGCATTGAGGGAGCACCGCCCATAATTTCACCATTCAATCGTTCTTGCGTGCGCACTCAGCGAGCACGGAAACACGCCCAGGCCCTACCCCATCACCGCCGAACCATGATGATGTATCAACAACCATTCATCTCCGATCCGCTCGAAGAGGTTCGCAATTCGCCACTGCTCAGCCCCAGCGATACTCCTCTACTTCATCAGCGGTCAACCCTCGACTCCAATAGCCGGGACGGCTGCTCTGGTGAGCGACAGTCTCGATGCGAAGAACATCAGCTGTGACACTGTAGTACAGGGTGAAGGGAAAGCGGCTCAGGATGAACTTCCGAAGATATGGATCGACGGAAAGTCCGATCTTGGGTTGATCGAGCAACAGATCTGTAGCACGCTGAATCTCGATTCAGAACATTCACCCAAACCTGATGCTCGCCCTACCCAGTACATCGGTCGACGCTTCTGATTCATCACGGCAAGCACACGAATATTGTCTGGCTTGATGGAATAAAGAACTGCGTAGGGAAATCGAGGCACCAACCGACGACGGATCGCTCCAAGAATGACCGATCCGGACTCAGGAAACTGCAGGATGGCCTGTGTGCATCGCTCGACCTCATCGAGAAATGCCGAGCCAAGCCCTGGACTTTCGATGTTGTAGTATTGAGCGGCTTCGTTCAACTCACGGCGGGCTAATCGATGGTAGGAGACTCGCTCCATTCACTTCAGCTTGGCCCGCGCCTCGCGGAATACATCTGCGGCAGAGATACCGGAGTCGGGATCAGCATCCATCTCTGCATCTCTCCGTTTGGCTTCCTCTGCCCAGAGCTTGGCATTTTCTTCTTCGGAAAGATCTTCGAGGCTCTCCAACAACTTGCCGGCCAAACGTGCGCGCGCCTTCGGATCTAACTTCAACGCCTCGGCTTCGAGTTCATTGATACTCATGGGCGAATTCTACACCAGATTGAACTATTGAACCAGCCGATATCAGCCCCCCCTACCTGCTCAGGGAATAGGGCCGGTAGTGATCCGACTGCGCGCATTGAGGGAGCACCGCCCTTTCCTCCTAGGTCATGGGCTGATTGGTTCCCCCACTGCGCTCGTCGGAACGATCCTTCCTACTCCCCCACTCTATAAAAATGGGGCGGAGGGGGTTGTCACTCAACTGCGCCCGTCCACCTCGCACATTCTGATGTGGGGGGTGCGGGAGCAAGAGGGACACCCCCTCTACCCCATGACCGCTGACCGCCCCTTCTCCTCCTCCCCCTACCCCCTAACAAATGGGCTGAGGTGGTTCTGCTCTCAACTGCGCGCGTCCAACGAGGGCCTTCCGAGGCCGCGCGTTGCGCGAGCACTCTGCTCCTTCCCTTTTACCTTCTCAATGGGGGAGTGGCCTGCCAGCTCTCAACGTGCGCGCGTCGATCGAGGCCCTTCCTAGGGAGCGTGATCCCCGGTCTCTCCCCTACTCCTTAAGGTCATGGGCTGAATGGTTCCCCCACTGCGCCCGTCGGACGAGCACTGCTTTATCGTGCGCGTTCCGGGAGCACAGGGAAACCATCAGCCCATGACCGCACTCCCATGATGATGTATCAGCAACCACTCATCCCCGATCCGCTCGAAGAGGTTCGTGGCTAACACCTGCGCCTGCTGCGGTTCGTCGGATTGATGGGTAGTGATGTGCTCCACGCAGACGACCCAGGCCAAATCGCCCGCCACCTGCACCGTCACGTCGGTCAGCACGAACGTCATGGAGAAGGTATTGTTGAAGATCAGGACCCAGGAGTCGCGGACCGCAGGCCAGTCCGACCGCAACGTCCAGCCGGGATGGATGCAGGTCACATATTCCTGATGCGCCCAAACCTTATCCATCTCGTTGATGTCCAGATTGCCGAACGCGGCATAGAACGCGCGGTTCGCTGTGTTCACTTCCTCGATGCGTTGCTCCAGCATGCGCGACTCCTTAGATAACCCGCATTATTCACGAAGGCTTCTACTACAACCGCCGATACGCCGCTGCAACAAGCCTGACGGCGGGCGGGCTCGTCGCTCAGTCGGTCAACATACTGTTACAAGTATGCCTTCCTCCCTCACGGCTCCGCGCGCCCGTCTCGCGTGGCGTCTCAGCGGTTTCGTCACGAACCCTCGTGAACAATGCGGGCTACAAATTTCGCCGTATCATACTGCAATCACGGAGACGAGGGGAAGAATGACAGGAGAGAGGAAGAACACTCGATTTTAGAAGGCTGCTCAAAAAGGCCAGCCTTCTCACCCACCCAACCCTGGCGTTTACTTCACCCGCCCGCCCTGAGTCTGCCAAGACAGCCTCTTCGCCCTGGAACGCGCCTTGTCCCAAGCAAGGCCGCAGCAGTTTCTTAATCGCTCCCAAAATGGTGGCCTGGTTGATCCTCGATTGCGCGCGTCCAACGATATAAATGATCCTTCCAAGCTCGCTCGTTGTCTCTTCAGGGATGGGGGCTGATTGATCTTCCACTGCGCGCGTTCAACGGCACATTCGTAGGCTGCTCAAAAAGGCCGTCCAGCAAGGCCGCAGCCGATGAAAGCACCGGAGGCGTAGCCTCTGGGCTACGTTGAGGATGCTTTCGAGGTGAGAACGCCGCTGGCGGGCTTTTTCAGCAGCCTGCTATAAGACGGGAGGTTTGCCGATCGACAACCCACACTCCAGCCAGGATCAGTGCGATGCCGAGGATTTCGCTCATGCCCACTGATTCGTTCAACAGCACCGCAGACAGGACGACGGCGGCCACAGGAGTCAGATTGCCAAAGACAGACGCGCGCGAGGGCCCAATGCCCTTCACGCCATACAGCCAAGCCTGTTGCGCGATAGCCGTGGCAAACAGAACCAGATACCCCAACGCCATCCAGTCCGCCGGCGTCACTGACCCGAGTCCCGCATCCAGCATCTTGCGATCCATCCACAAGAGGGGAATTTGGAGAACGGTGGCAACAAGCAGCGTCGTCCAATTGACGGTGAGGGCCGAGTGGCGCTCCATGAGATGCCGGCTGCCGATACTGTAGAGAGCCCAGCTGACCACGCCGAGAAAAACCAGCAGGCTACCGAGCAGCGGCTGATCGCCTGCAGCTTGGAACCCCGCCACGGAGACCAGCCCCACCCCCGCGAAGGACAGGAGACCGCCCGCCCAGACAGCGCGCAACGGGACATCGCGAATCAACACAGCCGAGAGCAGCGCAGTCACCACCGGACTCGATCCGATGATCACCCCACCCACGGCCCCGCTCACATAGTTGAGCCCCATGATGATGAACAGGTGGTTGCCAAGCACGCCGAGCCCGAGCAGTCCCAGCATGCGCACATCCGCCTTGGTCAGCTTAGCCAAGGCGCCCTCCTGCCACCACCAGGTGCTCAGGAGAATGGCCAAGCCGCCGATGTCGCGCAGGACCGACGCCTCAACAGCGGAAAATCCGCTCAGGGCCAGCTTCTGGGCCACAATCGACCCGCCCCAAAGCACAGCGGCAGCGATGATCGCGCCATAGGCCAATCTGGTGGAGGGGGGAGTCATCAGAGCTATGGGGATACAGTCGTTTTCGCCTGCCGTCAAGGAGTTATTCTCTGATGTGCCCCGACGCTCTTGACTGCGGTTGCGAAGTTACATAGATTTTACTCGTCAAAATTGGGCGAGGGCCGAGAAACAAGGAGGAGCAGATCAATGAAGATCTTCTTATCCTACGCGCATGAACAACGCCCGGTCGCGGAGGAGGTCAACGTATCTCTGTCCGTTCGTGGGTACGACGTCTTTTTCGATCGATCAAACCTCAAAGCCGGCGTGGGATATGACGCAGCAATTCAGAAGGCCGTCGAGGAGTGTGACCTTTTTGCCTTTCTCATTTCTCCAGAGTCACTGGAGCAGGGTTCGTACACGCTTACAGAGCTAGGCTTCGCGAAGGACAAGTGGAAAAACCCTTCTGGAAGAGTTCTCCCAGTGATGGCGAAACCAACACTGAATTCGAAAGTCGATGCGTACCTACGCGCGGTGACAATACTCTATCCTCAAGGGAACGTCGCAGCGGAAGTCGCGGCCAGGTCCGACGCACTATTGGATCGCAAGGACTCAGAGCCGCTGGATGTTCCAGCTACCGGGGAGCTTCAGCGAGAAAGGATCGCCTCATACAGGGGATTGTGGGGGCTAACAAAACTCTTACCTAAATGGCCGCGGTCCAGGGATGTGAGCTACGAGAACCTCCGTGCATTCAGTAACGCTCTCCGAGACTGGTACTTCAGTGAGGCCGGAGGCATGTTCCTTTCGCGAACCGCGCACACGTCTTACGCAGCTTTGCAGGACTCTCTTAATGCGATTCTGGTCGAACAGCCTTCCGGAAGCATTTCGGACGAGCATTACGATGCCATACGCGAGCTATGCAGTTCTCTTCGGAGCAAATTGGCACGCGATGTGGGATCGAGAGGCTGATCTGCTCTATTCATGCCGTACTTCACTCTCGAATCACACAAATCATTCAGAACATTCAACTTTCATACTCTTTTAGAACGAATGCGATCGACGCGCGAGTCAATGCACGCCAAGTGCGCTGGTCACCAGGCCAAACAACTCGTTTGGCGTGACTACTTCGCCGAACGCGCCTTCACTGAGCGCCAGGTCTCGGCCGGCTCTCCGCTCCTGATCGTCGGAACTCCGATGATAGAACACCACGAGCATGGTCAGATGACGCGCTCGCAATTCACGCAATAGCTGAATCCCTGCGCTCGGCTCTTGGCCCTCTTGCTTATCCCTTTCCGCGAGGCTTTGAACGACGAGTTCCTTTCTTTCGCACGGGATTCTTTCGTACCGGCTGTTTCGCCGATGCCTTTGGACTGCGGAGTAATCTGGCTTTCTCTTTCGCTTCGCTCGCAGGAGGTTCCGTTGTCTGGTCACGTTGCTGCAATTGTTTTTGGATATAGTCGAGCGATTCAATGGTCGATGCGACCAACTCCTGATCGGAATAGGACAGTTTACTGAGGATATCTCTCACAAATTTCATTTGCGTCAGGGCTGAATCTTGTTCTCGTTGGGTCGCCGACGATTCGGTAAACGCGGATCTGTATTTCTCTATCAGGTTGTCCTTCTCTTGGGGGAGGGAATGGTGTACAAAGGCTCGGATCAGCGCAATATCCGGGATGGCGAACGCATCCCATACGCTGCGAGTCGCGTGGAAGCGCTGTTGAGCCAAGGACTCGCATTTCGATAGCAACGATTCGCTTCCGAGACGCTCCTTCCCCCCTAAGAGAGCCTCTACCACCAACACGTTGATGATCGGATAGGGATCTGCCACCCCCTCATGCTGTTGCTGTTGTCGGCTTACCGCTTCGCGGTAGTAGGCAGCCGACTGTCCCAGGTGGGCTTTGACCTTCTCAGCATCGGTCTCAAGTTGCGCCAGTTTCTTGTGAGCGCTTCCCATGATATTCAGGCGTTCTGATGTTTTAGCTATACCGAGTAGATGCCGGCCTTTTTCAAGGGCTTCTTCGATCATGGCCTTGTTGCCGTCTTTCTCTCCAAGCCGAACGGTGAGGTTGATCCATTGTTCAATCGCGCGAAGCGTCGCAGGATTCGATGGGTCTTCGGTTTCGGCCGCCCGTTGGTAGCGTTCGATGGCTTCTTTGAAGAGGCCATGTTCGCCGTAGGCTCCTCCGAGTCGCTCCTGGAAGGTTCCCTGTTTCAGCCAATCCGATGCGCAGGTCTTTTCGATTGTGGCGAGCGCTTGTCGTGAGGTGGTCAGATCCACCGCGTCGTCCTGGACTGGGAGTTCATTCAATTTAATGAGCACTTCCTCTGCCGCAACGATCACATCGTCGTTGTCCACTTTGGGAACGCTTGATTTCTGCCTCAGGCGGAAATCCGGATCGCCATACGCCTGATAGGCTCCCCATGTATTGGATTCCGGGAACATAATCCAGGTCTGTCGACGCGCTTCCTCCAGGGCTCGACCAAAGGGCTGATACTCGAGGAGTTGCTTGTAGAATGTTTGCGCGAAGCAGAGTGCCGCATCGTCCCGAACGGGCCATCCAGCCGCGACGACCGCTCGCACGCCCTTTCTGATCAATTCGCGCGAGATGCTGGCGGCCATCTTATTGTAGGCCGTGCCGCCGATTTGCCCGAGGTAGCAGCAGTTGAGGAAGACCAGTTCCGGAATCGGATCCAGCATCGCGATTTCAGCCGCGGTGAGAAACAGACCGTTGTCGAGCACGACGCCGGCCTTCGCCCCGGACGTCTCGATGTCTGCCTCGTTGTAATAGCCGTGTCCGGCGATGTGGATGATGCGATAGGGCTGGGCAAAGAGTTGGTTCAAGACCTCAAGGGCGCCGAGCCGTTGACCGGAGTGGTTCACCGTAAATTGATACTCCTTGAGCAGTGAGGCAACGAGGTCGGCTTCTTTCCTGGCGCCATGAAGCTCCGGATAGTTGGATGGGGTGAGGGGGTCTCCAACGACATAGACGTTGGTCGAGGTGGTGTCTCGGACGCGCTCCTCATAGTCGACGGTTTCAAGTTGTCTGATCATCCCCATACATACACAGAGAGGCATGTCCGTAGCGATCATCAGCTCCCAGGGATAGTTTGCCGTCACATCGTCGAGAATGAAGACCACACGGTCTTGGTTGAGGAGGCTGTCCTTAAGATCCGGTGGAATCAACAACGTGAAGAGGGTCTTCGCGATGTCTCGTCTGAATGCCGTGGTCGTGATCGAGCGCTGAATGAGTTGGGCGATCAGTTCGGATTGACTCTCTTGAACGCTCACTTCGGCGCGGGCTCGGTCTGATAGGGCGAGAAAACGGAGTTTGCGAGGCCGACGGGGTGTCGATCCAGAATCTCTGAAGGCCAGATCGAGCAGGGCGTTCCACACTTGCGGATCTTTTGCCTTGTCTTCTTGCAGGATCGAGCGGAGGCGATCCTTCAACACCGGAGGCAAGCTCAAGGGGACCGGAGCTGGAGCGTCGTGAACCGCGGAAACTGTCCAGCGACGCCAATACCCTCGACTGCTTGACGGAACCAGCCGCGTCTGGCCACCTTTGCCTATTTTCAAGTGGAGTTCGACCTCAATGTCTGTCTGGAGTTCACGTTCTATGCGCTTCGCCAGTCGGTGCATGGACTTTGCCGCGTCGACCGCCACGTCAAGATAGAGTTCGATGAACTGGAGGTGTGTCACCCGCGGAAGCGCAGAGCGCTGTTCCTTGGAGGCGCGATTCGCGAGGGCATGATTGGCCAATATCACACCACGCACAATGGCATTGACCGAATCCTCCACGGCGATGTTGGCGGAGGTATTGGACCCGATCAGCAAGCTGTTGATCGTGAGGCCAGCTGGTTCCATCGATGATTCTGCCGAGCCACGGCACTGGTTGATGTGCAAGCAATACTCCATCACACCCTGATGCACGGCTTTGGTGACCGCCGAAGGTGTCAATTCACCCCACTTGCCGAGTCCTATGACAATCGCGCCGTGCTGCACACCCAAGGATTTTTGGATCTCATTGGGGGGGACCAGCGCGACGGCAACCGTCCCTGTTCGCCCTGGATAACGGCCCAAGTGGTAGCGTTGCGACAAGGCGTTTCCAACAAGCCTGTCCACGATACGCTCCGCTCCAGCAATGGTATCCCCCTCGTAATGACTGAGCATGATGGGATGGTTGGTGTGGTTGAGATTTGAGTGCAACACAGATACATGAAGCTTGTCAGAGGTCCGTACTTGAAGTGACTTCCGCTTTTTGCCAAGAAGACCGGCCTCCAAGTCGGGTGCCGTGGGATACAGGACCGGTTCAGATTCATAGTCGAAGATCGCGGCGCCACCTCGGTCGGCGCTCAGCGGTGACGTAGAGAGGCGAGTGGTTACGCCTTCCTCAAGCAATTCTCGATAGGCAGAAAATGCAGGCGCGTGGTCCGCCAAGTCGCCATGCTCAGCATCGACATACCACACCGGAATATCGGGGAGGAGCCCTGCCTTGTATGTCACGCGTCCATCGCCTTCTGCGGTGGCTTGAAAGAATAGGCGACTGTCTTCGACCTTTATTCCGCACACAGTCTTAGGCGCCCACCCCGCCACGTAGCGAATACGATCGGAGTAAGGAATTCGTTCTGGAAGATCTTGGATGGCCTTCTTTGCGGCCGCGAGTACCTGCGCTTTGATCTGGACTCTCGAGTCCATGACCGGTCGCAGCCCTGCCCAGGTGTCGGCTGAAAAGTACTTCCATTCCTCTTGAGGTAAAAGTTCGAGGGCTCCCTGATAGGCCGCAACAATTTCCACGATTTCGCTGGCGGTGTGATCGAGATCAAGTAAGGCCAGTTGCTTCACGGTCTTCGCCATTCCAGACAGCGACTCGACCATATCGTAGGATCCGCGGTTGGGCGTCCCCAGCATGATAAATCGGGCGCCCTTCCGCTCACACAGCGTCGTCCAGAGTTCCGGGTGGTCATGGATAAACCGCCGAACCACCATGCCGCCCATACTGTGAGCAATGAATCGGATCGGTTCATGCGTCCGTTCCACCACCTTCTTCACCTCGTCGGCAAGTTGAGAAGCGGCATCTTTGATCGAGTGACGCCAATCGTATCCGAACGGAATGACTTCATGGGAATCTGCCAGATAGTCGCACAGCGCCCGGTAGTAGGAGCTCACAAGACCGGTGACGGTGACCTTCGGCGCATCGATGGCGATTTTATCGATATGGCCTCGGAGGAGGCTCCAATAGCTCATCCACACATCCTTGCCGTCGGCCTGCAATTCCGACCCCATGATTCCCGGAAGCACGAACACAACTGGCTGGCTGGCCCCGGATCTCGTTTGAATGGAACGCAACATGGGAACCGGGTCTACTTTGGCTTCTTCGAGAGGGCGAAATTCGGGAGGCCACTTGTCCCCTGCGTTCGTAATCGACTGCACCAGCAAATGGCGCGTGCGCGCATTCCTGAAATAGCGGAAATGCGAGACGTCAGCTCCCTGATCGAAGACGTACTGAGAAGGTGTGCCCCTGGGAACCCCATGGAACATGGAATTGGTATTCACGACCAAATCATTGTCTTGGTTCTCATAGAAGAAGGTGTCGGTCATGAAGACCCCCAACCGTTTGAACCAATTCCCTCCCTCAATGTCTCCAGCAATGACCCCAAGATCACCGGCAGCCGCAATGTCTGGATGATTGAGCAACGCGACGAGAGGTGCTTGAGGAACCATCGACTCGAGGCCTGGGAGCTGTGATGGATTCCATCGGCCTTTGGCCGCTTCGAGCGTGATACGCTTAATAACCTGATACAGCGGAGACTGGCCGACGACAGGGATCAGACCAATGAGGCTGGTCAAGACCGAAAGAAAGCGATCCAAGTTCTCGGAGGCCAACAACGTACCTTGGGTGGGACAGGCGACACGGATGAGCCGTGTGATGTGAAACTTCTTCTCTCGGAGGACTTTCGCGAGCTCGGTCAACTGTTTGCGGTCATGTTCGTCTGCCTGGATCGATTGGCCGCCTTTTCGCTTAAACTGACTGATGTGTTCGGATGAAAGCTCTCGGAGACACAGCAAATCGGCAACCTGTCCCCCTCGCGAATGTGAAACCAGGGAGAGGTGCGCCCCGTCCGGAAGTGCTCTTGCCAGAATCAACGCATTGTCGATCGGGCTCTGACTCATCGTACGGTGTTCAAAGGCGTAAATGTCATCCTTGAAGGCCTGCGTGAGAGCCTCCCATTCGGAGGAGGCGTCGTCTGTGTGTAGTGCGCCAAAACTGCCTTCCGTGTTGGAGGCTGTTCCATGGATGAAGAGCAGAAGAGGTTTACCTGAGGGAATCGTGACGGGGGATGTCAGAGCAGGCGCATGTTCTGTCAGTGGCTTCACCCAACGATAGAGCCCTTCTTGAGGATCAAGTTTTTTCTCAATCAGCCAGATGATGAGTTTGGTCGTGAGCCAGCCTCCCAGCTTTCAAATTTCGTCACCCCGTATGGTTTGAGCCAGTCTGGCCATTGGCTGGGATCTTTTGCTTGCCCCAGATCTCATCGCGTTTCAGTCGTAAGATTCGTACCGCACCGGATACAAGATCTGACACCACTCCTCTGCTCGAGGCGCCAGGTCCGAGAACCGGTTCGATGCCCAGCTCCTTCGTCTTTCGTAACTCGGGCTTCAACCGGTATTGCCGGTCTCGATAGGCCGCAACCGATGTCCAAATCGACACGCCGTCATCAAGAACGAACTCGATGAGATCGTCATCTTCGGCTTCGAGCACGATGGGACCATCGCCTGCGGCACGAGCTGTCGCACTCACGTCAAAGGCGCCAAGAACTTCTACCGCATCGAGCAAGTGACTCTTGGGTTGATCGGCCTGCTCAGGCAGGGGCTCCCCTCGAACAGCGGTTTGAGCCTTCTCTGATGACGTGGGTCGACCGGCAATGCGGAGTGTGGATGCTCATGGGAACTCCTTTAAGCGGTGAGGGCGCGTGAGGGACATCATGGATTTAATGGCTTCATTGCACATCTTTGTTAACTAAGAAATGGCCGATCGAAAGAGGCCCGCTGCCCCTCAAGCTGAGGGACTTGATCGTAATCATTACTCTTGAGCTTAGAGGTGGTCCTCTTATGCAGCTCTCGATAGGTCAGCTGCCCATGGGTGTCTTTAATCGACTCGACCAGGTAATAGGTCAACGCACCGTTGAACGAGCCTCCGATATGGGCATCGGCAGAGGTCTGTGTATCACGGCAGCCGGTGATCAGCATCTCTCGAATATCGGCGTGGACGATATCGCTCTTTCTTTTGCGTCCTCGGGGAGACTTTCCCAGCTGACCGCGAAGCGTTCCTCGCAGCTTCCTGCCGGATTCGGTGGCCATGAGATCTAACGGGCAAGGAAGAAAACGTTCTTTTATGGGAGCATCCGGCGGAGTGAACGCGCGAGTATTGGTTCCTGAGTGGCAGCAGTCCATGATCACCGTGAGGCTCACCCCCGCTCGAAGTTTATTGAATGTCTTGCGGAGCCAGTCATCGCGTAGTGGATCGTTCCAATCGAGATTGGTCGGACACAATATTTCGTCTCGATGATCCGCTTCGTCACCATTGTCGTCAGGCACGTTCGACCCATGGCCTGAATAGTGGAGCAGCAGGGTGTCGCCTTTCTTTCCGCGGGCGATCAGTTTCTGAATCGCCGACTGCATGGCCTTCTTCGTCGCCTGCAAGTCAGTGAGGGACGTAATATCTTGGGCTGAGAATCCGTAGTATGTGGTGAGCGCTTGCTCGAGATTCTTGACGTCATTCACGCACCCGCGAAGATCAGATCCGGGGATCTGATACCGATTGATACCGATGAGCACAGCTCGCTTTGCCATATCACCCTCCTTGTGTTTAGGAAATGACCATCACGCCATGGCTACAACCGTAGTCTATTCGCCTCGTCAAACCGCAAGGCCGCTACCCTTAAATACCTGTGGGCCTCATCGATAAGCTGCGACATCGTTGTGACGCCTCTTTTCTTCGGGACAAGGGACAGGGCCAAAGAACACAGGGCACAGGGTTAGGGAATGTCCTGGGCAAGACGGAAGCCGATGTAATTGGTTCGGCGAACGGCGACGAACCAGTCTCGGTACGATGAACGCAAGTTCCCCGGATTGCTCCGCCAGGAGCCGCCCCGGATCACTCGCGAATCTTTCTTTTCTTCGTCATACCAGTCCGCACACCACTCCCAGACATTCCCTGCCATGTCATAGCACCCATAGGGGCTGACCCCATTGGAATACTGGGTCACCGGCGTCGTATAGCCAATAGCCGCCTCGTTGCTGTTGCATATTTTCTTGTCGAACCACACTCCCCAAGGATAGTCACGCCCGTCCTCGCCCCGTGCGGCCTTTTCCCACTCCCGCTCGGTCGGCAGGCGTTTCCCTGCCCATTTCGCATAGGCCTCTGCTTCGTAGTAGCTGACTCCAACAACAGGGTGATCCGCCTTGTTCCATTCGGTATCATTCCAATGTTCTGGAACTGTTATATTGTTTTCGGCCTTCCACTTCCACCCTTCCTCGCTCCAGTACGCCTGATTCCCGTAGCCATCTGCCAAGATAAACTCATAATACTTCTCGTTCGTCACGGGATACTGGTCGATCCAATAGTCGAAGTCGATCGTTTCAAGGATTCTGCCCTCCCCATAGAGGAACGGCCCTTTCGGCACCTTCACCATCTCGACAGGGGCTTCGCGTGGCGGTACCTTGACGCGTGGGATGCGTGGTTGGGCGTCAGTGGGATGCTTGGCTTCCGCCGGACTTTGTGAGGGCACCCCTCCTGGCGCAGCAGGAGGGAGCTTTTTCAGGTGCTCAATCAACCGACCCATATCCCGATTGAAAATCCGGATCTGGTCGCACCGAGATGCCGTGACGATATGACAAATTCTGAAGGCTGACTGGGAGCCGCTCAGCCGGCGGGATCGAGGCCCCGCTCACCAGCACCGGAATCACTGGAATCTGCCGTTTTAACGCCGACTCGATCTCAATACGGACGAAATCCCCTGGGTCCTCGAGCCTGGACTTGCCTTTACTGCCCCGTTTTTTCATCCAGTCCCGTCCGATCACCGCGAGGAACACCTCGCACTTGGCCACTTGTGCGTCCAGATAGATGCGAAAATCGACACCAAAGGGAATCGAATCTACATCCTTGAAGATTGCCCCTTGGCCAAACTGCTGGATGAGCCGGTCGTAGATCCGCCCGGTGACATCGGCGCTATCTTCTCGACGATAGGAGATCAGGATCTTGCTCATGGTCTAGCCACGGCGCTGGGATAGCTCCATCTATGCCTTTCCATGAGGGCTTAGCTCTTTCTCAATTTCTATTGCCCATGCCACTGCTTCATGACGCTTTTCGCGGGCCTCACGAATCAACCTGAGATTCCGTGCAGTGGTCTCCGGCTCCCAGGATTCGCGCACGGCAGCGAGTGCGTCGGCAAGCGCCGACTCAGCCTTGTGCTGATCCTTGGCGAGCACCGCCAGCTCCAGTAGCGTGGCGTGGTCCCAATAATCCGGCTTGCCGGAGGCGATACGACGTTCCACGGCGTAGGAGACGACCGGGATCAGCCGCTCGCGCCTGAGATCGGGTGGCTCTTTCAGTTCCATGAGCGTCACGGCGTTGACCCCAGGATAGGCGTCGCGCCAGTCGGCCTCGAACCCTTTAAGGTAAGCATCGATGGCTTTTTCAAGCAGCCCGCGCGCGAGGACCTTCTCGCCGGCCTTCAGCGCTGCTTCCCAACGATCCTTGTACACACGGCCAAGGATGCCGAACGTCTCACTGCTCGGCCCGCGGCTCGCAATTAGAGCCAGCAGGATTCGTTCAGCGTCTTCGCCACGATTGGCCCGGTTCAAGGCCAGCCCCAACTGTTCCTGCACCAGGACCGTGGCCGCCAACGGCGCCGACATCTTCTGGCCCAGCGCAATCATGTCGTCCCAGCCCTTCACGGCTCGGTAGGACAGGAACAGGTCGACCACCACACCGACCTCCGCATCATGGATCGGCCCTATCTCTCGCTCGACAGCCCGCACCGCATCGATGCCTTGTTTGCGGGCCTGCGCCAGTTTCTGACGAACCGTGTCGGAATACTCGACACGTTCGCGAAACACGTCGGTCTTAAGACGCTGGATATCGGGAAATTCCTCAACCAGTTGGAATACGGGGCTGTCTGTGTTGACCTTGCGTGCCTCACGAAGCTTGGCCGTGAGAATCTCACGGTCTGTATCGTTCATCGCGGGCTTGCCGTCAGGGCCAAGCTGGTACGGCATGGCACGTAATGGCGCCACATCGAATGGCAATTGGCCGATTCCCTGAGCAAACAGCAGCACCGTGCTGGCCTGTCGGACGGCATGCCGCAATCCCAGCTCGTAAAAGACATTGGCGTTGGCCGTCGTCAGGTCTGCGACAGCGTACTCACACAGAATCAAGCGCTCGAACATGGGCTTGTGGATCACGCCACCAGTCATCTCCTCATCGGCGCGCAACGGCTCAAGACCAGCGGCGACCACAGCCGGCTTGATGAGATGTTCGTAAATGGAGTCAAAGTCCACCAACCGGCCGTCGCCGGCCGGCTTTTTCCCGAAGGGCATGAGCACGAAGCACAGTGGCAGCATGGTCGAGCTACTAGCAGGAAGCTGGTTAATAATCAGCTCGTCTTCCGAGAGATGGAGCACGCATGATCTCAGCCGACCTCATTTCAAGGCATCCCAAGACTCTCGCGACGCGAGTGTACCCCTCTGACAATTTCTGGTCAATTCGGCGCCGCACTGAGCAGTAGGTGAGAATGATTGCATTGATCCGTCAGGGCAACAGAAGCCACATTCGATTGCCCAGGAAAGGCGGGCTGCATTCAACAAGTGCGACGCAGTAGCGCATCGAACCGCGCTAGTCGATCTTCCGTATCACCAATACCCCGTCGCGGATCGTGACGAGCACGGCAGTGACGCGTGGATCGCTCGATACCGTTCGATTCAGCTCTTGAATGGCTGCCGTCTTCTCATCCGGCGCCGGTTGTTTCAGCACATCCCCGTCCCACAGAACGTTATCGATCAGGATGACGCCCTGCGGCGATAGCAGATCGAGCGATCGCCGATAATAATTCACATAGTTGATTTTGTCGGCGTCGATGAAGATCAGATCAAACGGTCCCTTGAGATATCGCATTGTCTCGAGCGCCGGCCCCATGCGGACCTCGATCTTCTTCCCGATCGGCGATCGCGCGAAATACCGGCGCGCGAGCGCGGCTGACTCCTCATCAAGCTCACACGTAAGCACCGTCCCCTCCGCCGGTAACGCCTCGGCAAAACAGAGCGCGCTATAGCCGGTGAACATGCCGATCTCCAGCACGCTGGTGGCCTGCACCAGCTGCGTCATCATCTTCAGAAAGGCCCCTTCGAGCGGCCCGACGATCATCTGCGGGGACTCCATGCGCCGCTGAGTCTCTTCCCGCAAGGCTCGACAGAGGTCCGACTCCGGCATGGAGTGGGCTTGGGCATAGGCTTCGATGTCGGCGGACACGAGTTTATTCATCAGCCTGTGTAACCATTGGATTGAAAACAGATAGTTCGTTGCGTACACTACGGAAACTGACGGATTGATGCGGCGCGCATCATAGCATGATGGTTCCTGAAGGAGACACTCTCCTGTGAAAACCCTGAAGACTGTGGACGCCTTGACGACCAGACTCCTGGAGATCCAGCGCATTAACAGCGCGGCCGCGCTCCTCTCGTGGGATCAAGAAACCTACATGCCGGCCGGTGGGGGCGAGGCCCGCGCCGAGCAGATTTCAACGCTCCAGGGTATTGCACACCAAAAGCTCGTCTCACCGGAAATTGAACGCTTGCTCACCACCTGGGTCGATTCGGAGACCGGTGAAATCCGTGATACCCCCGGAGAAGGCTGGGACGAGCCTGCTCGATCGTTGCTCCGCGAAGTGTGGCGTGACTATAGCCGCGCGAAGAAACTGCCCTCCGATTTTGTCATCACGCTCAGCCGGGAATGTTCGCTGGCGCAGCAAGTGTGGGTGGAGGCAAAAGAAAATCGGGCCTTCTTGCAATTCCTCCCTAATCTCCGCACGGTCCTGTCGCTCAAGCGAGAAGAGGCCGAATACCTCGGTTACCAAGACTCGCCGTACAATGCCCTGCTCGATGTGTACGAACCGGGCTCCACCATCGCGGCATTGCGCCCGTTGTTCGCACAGATCAAGGGGCGTCTCGTGCCGCTGCTCAAAAAAATTCAGCAGAGTTCGGTTCAGATCGACGATGGGATATTATTTCATACCTTCGATCAGGCCCGCCAGCTGGAGTTCGGCCGGATGGTCTTGATCGCCATGGGCTACGACTTCGAACGGGGACGCCTCGACTTGTCGTCACACCCCTTCACGACCTCATTTCATCCGACGGATGTGCGCGTCACGACCCGTGTGCACGAACACGATCTCCAATCCTGCCTGTTCAGTTGTATCCATGAAGGCGGCCATGGGTTATACGACCAGGGTCTCGATCCCCGCTACTTCGGTACGCCGCTGGGCGATTCGGTCTCGCTCGGCATTCACGAGAGCCAATCGCGCATGTGGGAGAACTGCGTGGGCCGGTCGCGACCGTTCTGGCGTTTCTTTTACCCCATGCTCCAGCAAACCTTTCATCATCAATTACGCGCCCTCGACGTGGAACAATTCTACGCGGCTATCAATCGCGTGAAGCCGTCGCTGATTCGCGTCGAAGCCGACGAGCTGACCTACAATCTCCACATCATGTTGCGGTTCGAAATCGAGCAAGATCTCATCGAAGGGCGGACTCAACCGGAGGACTTGCCGGGGATTTGGAACCAGAAAATGGAAGAATATCTGGGCATCGTCCCTTCCAACGATGCGGAGGGCGTGCTGCAAGACGTGCACTGGTCGTTCGGCGCCTTCGGCTATTTCCCGACGTACACGCTCGGGAATCTCTACTCCGTTCAATTCTATGAACAGGCCAAACTGGAGATCCCCCATCTGGAGGATGAAATTGCGGCGGGACAATTAATGGTGTTGAGGCGTTGGCTCGGACAAAAAATTCATCGCTGGGGCCGGATGTTCACGCCGGATCACCTCTCCCGCCGAGTGACGGGAAAAAGCCTCGACCCTGAACCGTTCTTATCCTATGTGGAACGGAAGTATGGCGAATTGTACAAGCTCTAGTAGGCTGCTGAAAAGCGATACCGCCCAACCGAAAATCCCACAAACCGCATGTCTGGGAAAGCAGAACGACCACGCAGGCTGCTCAAAAAGGCCGTCCAGCAAGGCCGCAGCGAGTGAAGGCCCGAGGCGTACCCTCGTGGTACGTTGAGGGTCTGAACGATGCGAGAACGACGCTGGTGGACTTTTTCAGCAGCCTGCAAGGCCTGAGGCTAGTATCCCATCGCTAGATTCAGCTTCGCCAAGCTCGCGACGGGCAACGTGAACTCCGCCTGCACCTCGATGCGAGACGGCACTAGGAGCGTCGTATGGAAGACAATATCGCGGATCGGGATCTTGAACTCCGGTTGCTGAGGGGTACTCAATTCGACTGACTCAACCGACTGGGTGATAGACCCGCTATCTTGAGGCCCATAGACCGCCACCACCGCCTTCAGAATCTCCGCGACCTTTTCGTTCGTCTCAACCCCTTCAATGCCTTTCTCCAGCAAGGGGATGATCTCTTCCTGTGCCTGGTCGGACAGCGTGAAATTTTCCACCCGTTCTTTTCGGCGTAGCGACATCAGATCGTTATCGAGATCTTTGCTGAAGGCCCCATAGGCAAACCGAAAGAACTCAAAATGAAAGCCCTTAAAGCCCTTGCCGAACATCTGCAGCTCGCACAGAAAACACAGTTGCTGCAGCTTCACATCGCTGAGCAGCCCGTGAGGCTCCGACAGATGCAGAACATAGAGCAAGAGGGCCCGGTCGACCGTTATCTGATTGGGTTTCCGCATGCTGGTTATCTTGCGAACATTCTGCCTTGTGGAAGACTGCACTATAAGCAGCGCCGGAGATCTCCGTCAATTCTTCCCCTCTATGCCACTCGCGCGTGGGACCCCTTGACCAACTGGGCAGTTTCGTCTTTAATGAGCCCTATCGGAGGCCCGTCTTGGCAAATACCCATGTAAAGGAAATGCAGGCCCTGAAGGAACATCTGGGCAAACATCAGCTCAAGCTCACTCGCCAACGTGAATTGATTCTGAACGCCTTCCTCCGGCAAGAACACATTACCGCAGAGGCCATGTATCACCAGCTGGCGAAGTCCGATCCTCATCTTGGGCTCGCGACCATCTACCGGACGCTCAATCTGTTCTGCGAGGCCGGCCTCGCACAAGCCCGGCACTTCGGCTCTCAGACGAAGTATGACAACGTCTCGCACAAGGGCCACCACGATCACCTCATCTGCACCGGCTGCGAGAAGATCGTAGAGTTTGAAAACGAAGAAATTGAGCGGCTCCAGGAGGAAGTCGCCGCCCGAAACGGATTTACCATCCACACCCACCGACTTGAGCTGTACGGCCTCTGTTCTCGCTGCCGTCATTGACGAACCGGCTTTTTTTTAGTATCATTTTGAGACAGCTTATCAATTTCAATTCCATAAGGATCTCCTCATGTCATTCGTATGCTCCCTGCCCACATTGCGGCAAACGATCCTCTCAAGTCTTCTTCTACTCTTTGCAGCTCGGGACCTTCGTACCTCCGCCCCGGCCGCCGATACACTCACGGTCTATTCCGGCCGCTCGGAGCGCCTCATCAAGCCGGTGCTCGACGCCTTTACGGCAAACACCGGCATTCACAATCGAACTATTGTCATCGGGCACGACGGAATTGGTCAATCGGCTGAAGGCTGAAGGCGATCGCACGACGGCAGATCTCCTGATCACCAACGATGCCGGCAGCTTAGAACTGGCCCGAACAGCAGGCCTCCTCCACCCATTGAATATGCGGGAAGTCGAACGAGCCATCCCGGCCCAGTTTCGAGCATCGGATAATGCCTGGGTGGGGCTCTCCGGACGATTCTGGATCGTGGTGTATAACCACACGATGGTGAAACCGGACCAAGTCAAATCGCTCCTCGACCTCGCCGATCCGAAGTGGAAAGATAAGATTGCGATCCCGAATTCCGGCAGCGAGTATCTGCAAGCAGGCGTGTCGGTCATCCGCGCCACCTATGGCGAGGAAAAGACCAAGCAGTTCCTGCAAGGCCTCAAGACCAATGCGGACAGCCAGGTCTACCAGAAAAGCTCACAGATCGTGGATGCCGTCGCCAAGGGGCAAGTCGCGCTGGGTATCGTGAATCACTACTACGTGTACCGTCATCTGGCCGCTCAGCCAGGGGCGCCGATCGCGGTGTTGATGCCGGATCAGCAAGAGGGCGGCATGGGGGCGATCATGAACGTCGCCGGCGTCGGCATCATCAAGTCAACCAAGCGCCTCGACAGCGCCAAGCTGCTTGTAGAATTCTTAGTCGCGCAAGCGGGACAGAAGTTATTTGCGGACCTCGACAAGGAATATCCCCTCCACCAGGACGTGAAGGCAGACCCGGCGCTCGTGGAACGGAAGAGTTTCCGCGCGGCACTGGTCCCCCTCTCCAAACTGGCCGAACTGCGCGAGCCGACGCTCACCCTGATCGAACAAGTGGGTCTCCGGTAACTCGCAGGGACCCATCGTGAACACGATTCGCCACCAACTTGTTTCGCCGCTGCAACTCGTTGCCTTGGCTACCGCCGGGATTATCCTGCTGCCGCTCGGCTATGTCACCGCACAAGCTCTCTCAGCCGATCCAGTCGTCTGGAGTCGCCTGTGGGCGACTCGCATTCCCGAGTTGCTGTTCAACACCGTCTCGCTGGCCGGCAGCGTGTCGGCTATCACGCTGATCCTAGGCGTCTCGACCGCCTGGCTGGTTACACGCGTAGAGTTTCCCGGTCGCCGACTGTGGGAAGGAGCCTTGGTCCTTCCCTTGGCGATGCCGACCTACGTGCTGGCCTATGTCTATTCCTACCTCTTGGGATTCGGCGGTCCCGTCGAGCATCTCTGGCAACTCATAGCCGGGCCCCAGGCGAGAATCTTTTCGCCCCATAGCTATTGGGGCGCGACGCTCGTCATGGCGTTGGATACGTTTCCCTTCGTCTATCTCCTGAGCCGTAGCGCGCTTCTCAGCATGAACGTGTCGTTCGAAGAGGTGGCGCGGGCCAGCGGCGTCTCCCGTCTCTCGACGCTCTGGCGCGTAACCTTGCCGCTGATGCGCCCCTCGATTGCCGCCGGAGTTGCGCTCGTCATCTTGTACGTCGTGTCGGACTTCGGTGCGGTGTCACTGCTTCGCTACCAGACGCTCACCTACGCCGTGTTCCAGCAGATGACCGGACGGTCCGACAATACCGCGGCGAGCATCTTGAGCCTGCTGCTGGTCGTGCTCGCGCTGATTTTTTTGATCACGGAACGATGGTTCCGACAACGGAGCCGGTTTTATCAAACCACCGGCCGTTACCGAGCTCCCCAACGGCGCCAATATGGCTGGCTCGGCTCTGTCGCCGCCATCGGTTATCTCGGATTGATCGTTGGCGCAGCCTTCGCGCTCCCAGCCTCGCTCTTGATTCAATGGAGTCTATCGCCCGAGGCACAGGCTACGCTCGACAGCCGGTTCTTCGGGTTCGTCTGGAACAGCGGAATCCTGGCCACCTGCGCCGCCACAGGTGGCGTATTGATCGGCTTGCCGCTTGCCTACCTCGCTAGCCGCCGCCCGACTCTACTGAACCTGGGTTGCCTGCAAGCCGCCTATGCCGGCTATGTGCTTCCAGGACCGGTGGCGGCATTGGCCGTCCTCGTCCTTTTTACCAAACTGGCCCCGGTGTTTTATGGCTCAGTGCTGATCCTCATCGTGGCCTATGTGATCCATTTTCTCCCAGCCGGGCTCCAGTCGCTGGAGCCGGCGCTCCAGCACATGTCGCCGAATCTGGAAGAAGTTGCGCGCACACTGGGCCTTGGAATACGTGACACCTGGCGGCGGGTGACTCTGCCGCTCGTTCGGAACGGATTTGTCGTAGCCTGGGTCTTGATGTTCCTGCAGACGATGAAGGAGTTACCTGCGACGCTCTTGTTGCGGCCGGTGGGATTCGACACCCTGGCCATTCGCGTCTGGATGGAAGCGAGTGAGGAGTATTATCAACTCGCCGCTCCCTCCGCGCTCCTCATCGTCTTACTCAGTCTCCCGGCACTGGCCTTGTTAGTCTCAAAGGATTGGCGCGCCGCATAGAGGAAGGATCGTGATTCTGTGATTTCAGACCATTCCACTGTGCCACACCCATCCGGGGAGGGCACATTCCAGGGTAACCTCTTTACACCGGCCTCGTCGGTCTTGGAGTTGCGCCATGTCTCCTGCGCCTACGAAACCGGACGCCCTGCGGTCCAGGGAATTTCGTTCGCGGCACGAGAAGGGGAAATTCTCTGCCTGCTTGGCCCTTCTGGGTGTGGGAAGACGACGATTCTGCGGGCGATCGCCGGATTTGAACCGGTTCGCTCCGGCCAACTCTTCTTGTCGGGCCAACTCGTCTCGTCGCCGGACGTGATGACCCCTACGGAAAGTCGGCACGTCGGGATGGTCTTTCAAGAATACGCGCTGTTTCCACATCTACGGGTTCAGGACAACATCGCCTTCGGACTTCATCATCTCGCCCGGAGCGAACGCGCCTCGCGAGTCCAGGAGATGCTGCGCCTCACAGGACTGGAAGGATTCGAGCGGCGATATCCTCACGAATTATCGGGCGGCCAGCAACAACGGGTCGCACTGGCTCGCGCCCTTGTCCAGAATCCCGTCGTCCTGCTGCTCGACGAGCCATTCAGCAATTTGGACCCTGACATGGCTGGGCGCATGCGCCAAGAGTTGCACGACCTGTTACGACGAATGAAGACAACAACCGTGCTCGTGACACACGATCATGACGAAGCCTTTGCCATGGCCGATCGAATCGCCGTGCTCAACCAGGGCCGCTTGGAACAATTCGATACGCCGGAAATGATGTACCACATGCCGGCCACACCCTTCGTCGCCGACTTTGTCGGTCAAGCGGACTTCATTCCGGGAACCGTGTCCCAAGGCATGGTCCACACCGAACTGGGAGAATTTCCCGACACGATCGAGTGCAGGGACGGCACTGCCGTAGTCGTCATGATTCGGCCAGACGACATTCACCTCGTCCCCACGGAAGGCGCCCGTGCGCGCGTCCTTTCTCGCCAATTCCATGGATCAGAGAATCTATATACGATCAGCCTCCCCTCTGGTCAGATCGTTCATAGCAGTCAAGGTTCCACGAGCGTCTATCAGGTGGGCACCGCAGTGGAACTTCGTGTCCTGGCAACCCATACCGTGGTCTTTCGCCGAGAAAACTCCATAGAATAGGCATGGTAGTCAGTCTGACCGATCGCACGAAAGCATTGACAGGCTTTTTCACGATCTGGCATTGATAGAGGTTCATGACAGTTCCTGGCCTACCGGTCAGTGAATGACTAAGGAACTGAGGCCTCGCTTATGAATGCGTTACAAAACCTCGTCGATTATGGAGTCATCGGACTCCTAGTAGCGCTTAGCATCTGGACAGTGGCTGTCGCGGTGGAACGGTGGCTCTTTTACCGCCGTATCGATCTCACTCAATACCCCAATAGCCTAGGATTGGAGATGGCTTTGACCAAGCGCCTGGTCATCATCGGCACAGTAGCTGCAAACGCCCCGTATATCGGTTTGCTGGGCACCGTGCTCGGTATCATGCTCACCTTCCACACGATGGGGACCTCCGGAACCATGGCCGTCAATGCTATTATGATCGGGCTCAGTCTTGCGCTGAAAGCCACGGCGGTAGGACTGCTGGTCGCGATTCCCTGCGTCGTTATGAACAACGTACTCCGTCGGAAGGTGACCGAGCTCCTCGCCCGACACAAGGAACATCATGCAGCGGGACATTGATCAAATCAACGTCATCCCCCTCGTGGACGTCATGCTGGTCTTGCTGGTCATCGTGCTGACTACCGCCACCTTTATCAGCAGTGGACAAATTCCGGTCAATTTGGCAAAGGCCAAGGAGGTCGGCGATCACAAAGAGGCCCCCATCGTGCTCACCCTAACTGCCAATGGCGCGCTCTTTCTCAACGACCGCGCAGTCCCCGAAGGAGGACTCCAGAGTGCGCTGACTGCGGAGCCTCGAGAATCGTCGGTCATCGTAAGGGCGGATAAAGTCACCTTGCTCGAACGATTTGTTTCGGTGGTCGATGAAGTGCGAGGGATGGGATTTCAACAGGTTAGTCTGGAGGTTATTCGATTGTGATCGCTGCTGGGCCACATCGCTCCGGAGGCCACAAGGAAGCGCACGTCCATGGATGGATTATTTCTGTCCTCTTGCACGGTGCCGTGGCATTCACAGCAATTCTGCTTATGAAGCAAGTCCAACTCGTACCGAAGGACGAAGCGTTCAAATGGAATGTCGCTATGGTGTCGCCAGCACAGCACGTTCAACCAACGGCAATGCCCCAGAACCAGACCCAAGCCCGATCAGTTCCATCGACGACCCCGGTTCCCCCTCCCCCTGTGCAGCGGTCTGCGCCGTCACCCACGCTTCCGTCCCCACAGCCGCTTGCGCAACAGACGACTCCATCGATTTCAGAGCGAACCGCCACCCCGATGGTGACCGAGTATCCCGTACCACCCTCGACACAACAAACGGCTCCATCAATCTCAGCGACTCACACAACACAACCGGCCGAGCCCGACAGCCATGAGATTGTGGCACCGAAGATCGCCGAGGCCACATCCATTGAGAAACCTGCCGAAGCATCGATAGCACGCTCAACTGAACCACCTGACCAGACAGGGCCATCGAGCGCGCAGGACGCAATCCTCGAACAGACCGCGCAATCTGACGCGGCTCCGGCACCAATGCAGACAGCGGCCATTTCCACGGCACCACCATCGAACGCGCCGGCGAAGCGCGATTATGGGTGGCTCTCTGAAGCGATTTTACGTCGTGTGGAAGAATTGAAGCGCTACCCTGCCTCAGCTCGGGTCGATCGGGCTGAGGGGAAAGTCGTCGTGAAAGCCGTGATCAACGAGGACGGGAGCATCGGTGAAGTGAACGTCTTTCAGAGTTCGGGATACCCCACGCTCGACGAGGCCGCTGTTGAAACCATGCAGCGAGCCGCCCCGTTCCAGCTACCGCACCCATTAGGACAGCCACGCATGACCATCAAGATCCCGATGAGTTATCGATTAGACCGATAGGCTGGGCTGAAGCGGGAGCGGAATATATCATGTTAGTTTCGGCACTCCTGTTGCTGCCAGCCTCGTAGGATTTCCTGTCGATCAAATGTCAGCACATAGGCGCGGCAATAGGATGAACGGGCTGTACCAACATAGCCTGAGGTGGCGCTCCCCCGGTCAAAGTAGGTCCAGACCGTCTGATAGCCTTCCCGCTGCTCAACCTTATGGGGTGGGCCATAGCGATTGATGACTGCTTGCTCTGTGGTCTCATTGACGCGACCTTGGAAGTAGCCGGTTTCAAATTCACTGCATGCCACCGACCCTATCAACATAACGGCAACCCATCCTACATTCCCAGACCATTGCATGAATCGGCCCCTTCTTCGTCGATCGACAGACTGATTGTCCCGCGACCCTCTGCTTCACGGCTTGCGGATCCGATCCCGTCAACCCCGAGGACACATGGACCACGCCTTCGTCATCTACGATGATAGCCTCCACGTCCGGCAGGGCTTCGACAAGCCTCATTCCCAATTCAACCCCCATCACAAAGATCCCTGTATCCAACCCATCTGCCAAAATGCCTTCGCGGGCTACCACCGTAACACTCTGGCAACTGCGCGCCGGCTGGAGCGTGTGCGGATCGAGAATATGATGATATCGGACCCCATCCCGCTCGAAGAACCGTTCGTAATCCCCCGCGGTAGAAATAGCTTCGTCTTGTAGATCAATCCACACCAGCACCGACCCCTCCTGTCGCGGGTGTTGGATGCCGACAGGAAATTTTCTCCCCCCCTGCAACTGTCCGAATGTTTTAATATCCCCGGAGAGAGCCACGACTCCAGCTGACGCTCCGGCTTTTTTCATCGCCATCACCGCTTGATCCGCTGCATAGCCTTTACCGATTCCTCCCACATCAATCCGCATCCCTGCTCTCCCAAGAAAGATGGTCTGATTCCTCACATCGACATGAACCGACATCAGATCGACCAAGGGACGGAGGGCCTCCAGCTCAGATTCCGTCGGTATGCGCCGGCCTTCAATCACATTCCAGGCATCCACCGCCGGCCCAATGGCGATATTAAATCCACCGTCGGTCATCTCTGCAGCCTGAATCGCACCTTGCACAACCGCCAGCGTCTCTGGACTCACATGGACCGGCATGATCCCCGCCGAGGCATTCACGCGAGAAAGTTCGCTCGTTGGAATCCAGGTGCTCAGGAGGTCTTCCAGGCGACGAATTTCAGCAAATCCAGCGGTGACGGCAGCTTGCGCGACGGATTCACTTTGCGCCACTGCCGTAATCTTGACCAGCGTACCCATCTGCATCTGGGCCCTGACGACAACGGCTGATTCCTGGCCGGTAGGTACCTCCACACAACCGGCCAAGGCACTACAGAGCAGCGTCAGGAAGTATGTCAGGATGCGAACCGATTGATTGAATAGGTTGGAATGCATGCGTTCCTTTCTCCTTTCCTTACGCAAGCAAGGCGACGAATTATAGGGCAGGACCAAGCCTAATGCACTCCCTCCTCGATGAGTTGAGCAACATGATAAGACTTGACTTGCGATCATCGATCAAGATATTAATAATCGTTCTCAATTTCATTTGAACAGTGAAACATCCTCAATGGCTAACGCGACATCTACTATGAGCCGCTCTGCCGACTGCGGCGAAACCCGCTGTGAGTGCGGACAACTGATCGCCAAGGTCCGCGGACAAGGGTTGGAACTCAAATGCAAGCGCTGCAAACGCATTGTTGTCATCCCCTTCTCTTCCATCGAAGGATGGGGCACGACCACATCATGATCAACCTATCGACGAAAGGAGACATCACACCCGTTTACCGAACGCGATTAATCATTGTTTGTTCAGAGAAGACCAGAGACCAGCGAGTCCCGAGTCAGACCAATCACCACTTATCATCAATGGAGGTTTGTTATGAGGATCCGGTCAATCCTCGGGGCTCTCGTGATTGCAGCTTTACCGTTTACTTCGGTTTGGGCTGAGAACATGACCCCGGAGGACATCAAGCGAATGGTCGATGAAGCCGTGAAGCAACGGATGGAAGAATATGAACGTCGCGAAGGGGCCATGGAACGTCGAGAGCCGGCACCACCAGCTGGACAATTTCCCGTGCCGGTCGGTCCCATGACGGACGTCAAGGTGGAACGTCCGGGCGAAGAAAAGGTGCCCCTCTCATTCGGCGCCACTGGTTCAGGACGGTTGGTCTACGCCAAACCGTTCGTCGCAGCCCCGAAAGCCATAGTCGGCGGTTATATGGACATTCAATATCGTGCCCAGAGAAAAGCCAGCATTGAAAATGGTTATGGAGGCGGCACGAACGGGTTTGACCAGCAACGGTTTGTCCCATTTATCTATGCGGACATTACCGAGCATGTGAAGTTTGCCTCCGAACTTGAGATCGAGCATGGGATTAGAGAGACCAGTGACAATGAAATCAGCTTGGAATTTGCTCATATTGACTATCTCGTGAATGAACCCGTCAACATTCGGGCGGGGATTCTGCTCATTCCCATCGGCAAGTTCAATTTGCTGCATGACTCGCCGCTGAACGACTTGACCGATCGGCCGCTTGTCAGCCAGTTTTTGATTCCGACGACCATGTCCGAGACAGGCGCGGGCTTCTATGGCACCTTCTACCCTGGACGAACCAGTAAGCTCGACTATGAATTCTATGTGACAACCGGCCCTTGCGGGTATAACAATGATGGCTCCCCTCGTGTGAATGAGGCAAGCGGCACGAAAAACTCCCGTCAACGGAAATGTCCCTCCGATGACGGGTTTGACATTAATAACGGCAAAGCGGTCTCGGGTCGTGTGGCCTTTAGTCCGATGCTCGGCGTGGAAGTCGCCGGATCAAGCTATTACGGCAATCAATCTCCAACGAGCTACAACCCCCTCAGCATTACCGCCCTCGACTGGACGCTCCAACGAGGTCCTTTTGAGGTCATCGGCGAAGCTGCTTGGGCCTATGCGAGAGGAAACTCGCGAGCCATTCCAGGAAACCAGATTGGGTTTACTCCAGGCTCCCTATTGACGGGAATGGGGGGCAACAGCGGTCCAGGCATCCCGCCGCAGCGTATGATGGGCTACTATATCCAGGGCAACTATCATTTCATGCCGGCGTTCTTGACCAAACTTTCCCCGAGGCGGTTTGGCGAGGGATCGACGCTCACCGCTGTGATCCGGTACGACAGGGTGGACACCAACCTGGATAATTCGAATGGGACAGGTGGCTTTGGCAATCTGGAGCAGATTTCCTTTGGCCTCAACTATCGCCCCATTGAAGATACGGTCTTCAAGATCAGCTATCAATATCAGCCTATGGCATTTAATCCGAATACAGACCAACGAATCCATGACAGCGCGCTGGTGATCTCAGCCGCGACCTATTTTTAGGCACTCATCCATGCGGGCTCTCAAACACGAGAGCCCGCATCCGTACAAGCTAGGATACACCGTGAACCATCGTAGACTCCTGATTGCAGCCCTCCCCCTCCTATTTAGCGGCTGTGCCACGATCAGTGGGAGCCAAGAACAATTCTTTGTCTGCTCGTATGACGTAGTGTGGGACGCTTCGCTAGAGACCATGAAGGGCTACTCGATCTCAACTCAGAATAAAGACAAGGGGATCATTGAAACGGGGTGGCTGGACGTTCCGCCGACTTCAGAACAAACCTTCGGGATCTTCGGCCGCGAAGGCTTTGGGAACAAGGAACGTGCACGCATGAGCGTATTCGTGAAACGCCTCAACGACGTCGCGTCCGTCAGTGTTCTGGAGACGAGACAAAGATGGCATGCACGAGGTGGAGTGACCTCCCAGGCCACCAAATGGTGGCCCGTGGATCCATCGGAAGACGCTATGAACGACGTCACCGTGCAACTGGATACCAAGCTAATGAAAAAAGGATGCGTGAACCGATGATGAACAGGCTGTGCGGACTTATACTCCTACAGGGGTTGCTGCTGTTCCCTCTTCCAGCTTGGGCCCAACGCATTTGGGATAGCGATCTGAAGCGCTACCTCACGGAGCAAGAAATGTCGATGGCCGAGGTCTTCCTCGGTGAGGAAGAGGCGGTCAAGCTGATGTTTCCAAAGTCCGAGCGCATCAAAAAAGATCTTCTGACAGTTCCAGCGGATAGGAAGCAGGCGATTGAAGAACGTATCGGCTGGAAATTCCCAGAAGATTCCTTTGAGGTCTACATCGGCGAGACCGGGACGCAGGTCGACGGCTACGCCCTCGTGCAAAATACGATCGGCAAACACAAGCCGATGACCTATATGGTCGGAGTCGACAACCGAGGGTACATCTCCAACATTGAACTCCTGATATTCCGGGAATCGCGCGGGAGCGAAGTCAGACAGAAGCGGTTTAACTCGCAGTATGAAGGCAAGACGGTCCTCGACCCAGTCAGGCTCAACAAAGACATCATCAACATCAGCGGCGCCACCATGTCGGTCCGCTCGATGACTGCTGGAATTAAACGGGTACTGGTGCTGGTCGATGAGTTTTATCTCAAGCCGGCAGGGCTGGGCAGCGATACCGTGGCCACAAGGAAGTCTGAGCGGGGGATCTTCGACTCCATCTTCGGAAACTAACAGGGGTAGACGACATTCTCAACCATGCGCAACTTCAACACCCGCTTCCGTCTCCGCGACTCAGATCGGCACATCCGGCTTGTCTACACCTTCTTTCTCCTCTTGATGCTGGCCGGATTTACCTTTTCCTTCTTCTGGGCCCACAGCATGACGGGGCTCTCGCCACAAGGAATCGCCAATCACTACCGGGGGTCGGATGCCACGTTCGGCGAACCGATGTCGTTCAGAGAGTTGGCAGAAATCACCCACTTCCACCTCTTTACGATGCCGGTCGTGTTTATGATTTTGGTGCATGTCCTCTATCTCACCAGCGCTAGCAGCAGGCTAAAGGTCGTTACGACCTGGATGTCATTCGGTGGGGTAACGCTCGACCTCTTGTCTCCCTGGCTGATCAGCTACGTCTCGCCGGTGTTCGTGTTAACGATGTTGACGGGTGATACGCTCATGACAGTGGGGTTCCTCATCATGATGGCAATCCCTCTCTACGAGATGTGGGTGTTGAACCAGCCGCTATTGGCAGGAAAGCACGGGAAGGAAGAATGACCTAACGCACCCTGACGCTCGACATAATCTGCGGCCAGAGGTTTTTCACCCAGAGCCCAAGATCACGCGATGTGGTCTTGGGCTTTGCGTTTTCCAGGAGAAAGGACAATGCAACAATATATTTCTGAACAGATTCACCCTGGGATCATCACGATCCAGGCCATGCTCAAGAAGATCGACCGCCTTAAACTTCCTTTGACGTCACGCCGCGACGTCGAAAGCATCCTTGTTCGTCAGGTCGGCAAGGAAATCGATCGCGCGCTCCCAAAGCAGGCCGGACACGGTCTGCGCACGGCCACAATCTCGCTACTGATCGGCCAAGCGGTTGGCTTGTCTCCCAATGAATTGCACAACCTCAAGTTGGCCGCACTCCTCCACGACATCGGGCTCTTGATGCTGCCGACTCACCTCGTCGAAGGCCAAGAGCCTCTCGAGCCAGAATCGTACGTCGCCGTACAAAATCACTCCCGGCTCGGTGCCCTACTGCTGGAACCATTCTGGTTTTTACGAAACGCCTCGATTCTGATCGCTCATCACCACGAACGATGGGACGGCACAGGCTACCCCTACGGAATCAGGGGACGATTCATCCCAGCTGGAGCAAGAATTCTCTCGATTGCCGACGCCTTCGATGCCATCCGCGTCCCCGAAGTCTCGGACCCTGTCGTGCGAAACAAGATCGCACTCAGAATTATCCAAGTCGCAGCCGGCACCCAATTTGACCCGGAGTTAGTCGAGGCTATTGTGTCTGTTCCAGAAATCTATCCCAGGTTCAGATCTTGTCGAATCAGCGATGAGAACCTGTTTTGATTCACGTTAGATGTAATGGAGATTCAACCATGTTTTCTTTTAAACGTCGTCACAATGGGTTTCCTCATATCATCGTAAGGCCATCGTGGATCTTTCTCTCTCTTCTCCTCGTCGGATGCGGAGGGGGCAGCAGTAGTCCTGCACCGGCTTCAGTTTCGGCTACAGGCACACCTGGAGCCGAAGCCGACGTCGGCGAACGACTGTTCGTCGAAACCCGCTTTGCCCAATTCTTTAAGGCAAATCTTCCTCCGGGCGGGAACGTGAATGATCCGCTCCCTGCCGGCGATCCGGTCGTAGCCAAAGTGCTACTCCCAGGTGGTAATCCGTCCGGTGTCGCTAGTCCATTTGCAGGAATGTCCATGAATTGTCGATCCTGTCACTTCGTTGACGAATTTGTGGGAATTCCGGGTGAAAGTATGCGTACCTACACCGACTTCGCGGTCCGCAGCCCACTTCCATCTCGCCCGGATGGAAAACTCACCGCGCCACGCAACTCTCCCCCGCTGGTGGATGCCTCACTCGATAGACCAGGCGGAACGTTATTTCACTTTGACGGCGAGTTTTCGACACTTGAGGATCTCATCGTCGGGACCTTCACCGGTCGGAATTTCGGCTGGTTACCGGGGCAAAAGGCAGAAGCCATTCATCATATCGCACAGGTCATGCGTGGAGATGACGGCAGTGGAGACATCGCCCAGCAATTCGATGGGCTGCCTTACCGCATTCTATTTACGGGAGGCAATCCCGACATTCCAGATGAACTCCGTCTGCCGCCTGAATTTCGTGTGCTCATCGGAACAGCCAGCGACCAGGAAATCTTCAATGCGGTTGTGAAAGTGGTCGCGGCCTATGTCAACGGCTTGCGTTTCTCGCAATCTGACGACGCCGGCAATCTTATCCGCTCGCCGTTCGACGTGTTTTTGAGTCGCAACGGCCTCCCGCAAAAACCGAACAGCGGAGAAACTCCCCTCGATTACAGTCGCCGCCTCCTCACGCTCGTGAACGGATTGGCGAGTCCCCAGTTCGTGACGTCTAATCCAAATAGAGGAAACGGCCTATTCCAATTCCATACTCAACCATTCGTGTTTGGAGCGACGGAATTAGCAGGCCTCAAGATATTTCTTACGGAACCGGTTACTCCGCCAACCGCCTCACCGGCAGAAGTTGTCGCTGGCAAAGTCGGCAACTGCCTGGCCTGCCACGCAGCACCAAATTTCACGGACTTCAAGTTGCACAATACCGGAATTGCACAAAATGAATACGATGGCATCCATGGTAATGGGTCTTTCATGGGTCTCACGATTCCAACTCTCGCTACGAGAACCAGCAATGATCTTCCTGCTACGGAAGACCACCCCACTGCAACGGAATTTTTCCGTTCGATCCCTGTCCTAAGCAATCCTGCCCTGACCGATCTTGGAGTCTGGAACATCCTTCTGAATCCAGACATGCCGAATCCACAAGGAAAGATTCGAGCCATCCTGTGTGATGAGCACCTTCCCGCAGCTTGTCCTGCCGACAGTGTTCTACTGGATGAATCGATAGCAAGATTCAAGACACCTGGTCTTCGCGATTTGGGCCACTCGGCTCCCTACATGCACAATGGCCGGTTCGTGACTTTGGACAACGCCGTCGGGTTCTATCGCGGTTCATCGAGCGCGGTACGGGCGGGAACGCTTCGTAACGGCGCCAACAAGTTGCAAGGTATTGCTCTACTTCCGGCAGACATCGCACCCCTTGTGGCGTTCCTCAAATCGTTGAACGAGGACTATCAATAGGGAGGCTCAACGAAATTGGAATAATCGGCCGGGTCCCGATACACCGGCAGCGTTGACGAAAAGAGGTCGGGATACGTGTTGAGTGAGTGACAATCAGAACCAGTAATGACTCAGCCAGAGGCTGCTTAGGCCGGAACCCAAGGTTATCACGGGGCACCTGAGGCTTTTCCGTGAGCGATGGATTCATAGGACACACTCGGATGAGGCGGATCATATATCCCGAGGCGGACCGGAAGATTTCACCAATGCATCACCCTAAGCCTTTATTGATGGAGGAACAGGATGTACGTCTGTCTCTGTAAGAACGTTCGGGAGGCCGAGTTTCAGGACATTGTCACACGACATTCTGGGTCTTCGGAAGCCATCAGACATGCGATGGGACTTGATAAATCCTGCTGCGGAAAATGTGAGGCGCAGATAGATGACCTTATCAATGACGTTATCCGTATGAGAATGCAGTAGGAGATGACAGCCAATCGGAGTCCTCAAGATGATCACGAGACCGAGGTCCGTTGTACGTGCAGGCACCTCCTCTTGAAATTGACCGCTGAAGGCACGGAGGTAAAATGCCGCCGATGCAAGAGAATTCTCCTGCTGCGGTGGCCACCGCCTTCTCAGACAGAGTTTCGGAAGAAATCACAATCTCCCTTCCGTCGAACGAGCCTGGAAAACCAGGGAGGGCGTGAACGAGAAGGGGCTGGAAAGACCTCCACTGCTCTGGCGTCACCCTTGGGCCTTACAGATCATGCCGCCCAGTGGTAGACACGGGGACGCGTCCGTTGGATTCAAGACATGAGGACGAGGAATGACGACAGCCTGTCAAAAATGCCGTGGCCTGTTGGTGGCCGAACGCCACCTAGGATTTCTACGGTCGCGCAGCCCGGTGAAAATGCGCCAATTGCGGGTAGTCCGTCAAAGAGCTTCCCAGAATCGACTGCTGTATGGTTTGAACCACCACAGACACGAGGCACCTATGAAACTGAACGTCCCTTCTTTCTTCGTCGAACAGGTTCTAAGAAATGAACCTGTTCCGGACCATGTACTCGACAGAATTGAACGGAACGTTGGCCCCATGCAGCATAGCCTCTTCGAAATGGCAGGATTGCCTGAGAGCCCAGCCCATCAGAGAGGCGTGTACCCCTCAACGGTTAGAGAACTTCACGAAGGGCTCCCGATTTCTAAATCCACTCAACGTCAGTTCGATAGTTCGTCAGAAGAGGGCGCAACTGTGCGCACACCGGATCATGTCAGAACGAACTCAACCTCCACTTTGGCAAGCGAGCTCAGAGAAATTGTTAGGTCAAATGTGGGTATGTATGATCTGGCTTCACAATGGGGAGTGACAGAGCCCTCGCTGCGAAAACTCTATGAGGGGAAACCTATCAGCCGAGGGCTCACAAAGAAAGTGGGAGCAGCCCTTGCGTGTGCGCGACCAACTGATCAAGCCGCAGGACCATCAGCGGCAATTGAAAGACTGCAGCGCATTCACAAGCTATACAAGGAATTGAGAACGCTCAAAGCCGTAGGAAAGCACGTTGGACTCACTCGCGAACGAGTCAGACAATTACTCGCCAAGGGAAGGGACATGGGCTTATTCGAGTATAAACCATGTGAATACCCCTATATTTCGAAAGACAAACTCATCGGTGACTACATCCACTCCCCAAATCTTGGATCTGTTGCCAAGATGAATCAGATATCCCAAAACTATCTTGGGAAGCTGCTCGCCGCGTATTCTATTTCCAAAGAACGGCTGGCCGAATGCAGAGCAGAAAATAAACGTGCCAGATGTATCGAACAATATACGCGTCTTGCAGATAAAGCGGGCCACCATCTCACGACAACCGAACTTCAACGCACATCGGAGGGACACACCCTTCACAGCCGTATTTACAGGCTCTGGCGCACCATCGATGCTTTCCGTGAGGCACTCAATATACCGAAGCCGCCAAGACGTGCCTGCCATTCAGCCGAGGCGGTGACGCTTTGTCATTCGTCAATCGAGGGGTGGAGGGCAGCGAGGAATGAGGATGCGGCGCGCACCGCGCACTCCACATCTCGTATCGCATGACGCGTATTTCGTCTATCGTTTCACGCTTCACGAACGACGTTTCACGTGACGAGAAAGGAGCCCGATGAACTGCCAGAAATGCCGTGGCCTGTTGGTGGTCCAATGCCACTTGGATTTCTACAGCTCGGTCGGTCCGGTCGGAAATGCATCAATTGCGGGTGGTCTTGCACGGAAAGCCAACATACTCGAAGCCTTGTGGATCGACCATCGATCTGATGTTCGCGCAAGAACGGGCCCAGTTAATCGGAGGACACCATGCAACACATCGGCAAGCCCGCGCCCAGTTTTCGAGCACCGGCCCTGGTCGCAGGAACGCTCACCTATCTTGGTTCGACGCAGTTCGCAGGCCGCTGGACGGCGTTGTGTTTTCTTCCGTATGTCGGAATCGTGGAATCTGATTTCTTAGACCATCAAGCCGACCGTCTCGATCGGATCGGCACGACCCTGCTGATCGTCAGCTCCGGCACCCGGCCGTTGCACCCGATGTGGCTTAACCGCCCGACAACACCGCGCACGCCTCTGCTGTACGATCCATTGTGCGGCCTCCACCGGGCCTTCGGCGTTGCTCCAGCACAGACACAGGTAAGGTGCCAGACGTTCCTGATCGACCGTGCAGGCCTCCTCCGCTTTCACCTGATCCACGACTTCACTGACCGCGGCCTGAGCGCCCTTCAAGAGATTGTCACGCTCAGCCAATCCCAAGACACAGGTGGCGTAGCAGCCACGGACACTATCGTGGACGCAAGGGAGGAGGTCATGAACTCATAGCCTCACCTGTTCCTGTTTGACCGTTGAACACGAAAGGTTCCAGAGCACACTACCAACACCAAGGAGACACGATTATGGACAATGTCATTCATGGCAATGGGCAAGCGGCACTAAACGTGTGCGGCTGCGACAGGCTGCATTTCACCTATGGTCCTATCACGTTGCATTTTGACCGGGACGAATTCGTCGCCTTTGCCGGCGCCGTGGCGCGACTCGCCTCTCAGCTCGGACAGGCAGATGACAGCCGGAGCGTGGCGCCTTCCTCCGCCTACAGCGACCCGATATGCCACTAAGCACGGAACCATCATGAAGAGACAGACATGTCCTCGTTGGCAACGGCAGAGCCTCATCCCCACCGGGGCCTTCTGGGCCTGCGGGGTCTGCAGCTCTTCCATTGCGCAGGCGGAGCTGTTCATCGACCACGCCGATGCCCAAGTCAGGAATAGACGCGGACGGGCCGACAGTCCGACCGGGGACAACACGGCCTTGTAACGACCACGTGAGATGATCATGCCGCGTCCTGAAAAACTGGACGGTGAGTTCGATGTGCTCATCAGTCTGGTTGTGTCGGTCGGGTTGGTCCTTCTAACCGTCGCCGGCTGGTGGCTATGGAAGATTCTGGCAGCGATCGCGCCAGTCCTCTCAGGTGTCTCCTCGATCGAGATGCCGTAGAAACGGAAGGACAGTTGAACAAATAAAGCGCGTGGGCTGCACTGCTTTGTTGTGGGAGGTTTGATTTGCTTTGTCGGCATGGCCTATGCCGACCGTCCAGACAACCCAGCAAAACCGGTTGACTGGGACGTTCTCCCGAACGGACGAAATGAGGTCCGGTACAACCGGGGTGGAGACGGGATGGGCTTGCACAATCTCAGAGAGTGCCTGGCTATCGGCGAAAGCCAGTAGGCCCCGAGCGGTCTGCTGGTCGGCGGGTTTGGAATACACAACGGGGCGGAGGGTTTTGCAATCGTGGGGCTGTCCTGCAACCATCCGCCCTCCCTGAAAGACCTCATCCTGTTGGAATTACTAAACGATGGGCCCATCTGCCGGGGGACGATGATCAGTAGCTATGGCATCGAGCCCTATCCCTCCTTCAGTTGTAACCCGTTTACAGCCGGTTCCCTGTCGTACGTCATCGTCTCGTTGGTCGCATTGTCCTACACTGAGGAACACCGATTGCCAACCGCAACGGGCATGTTCGTAGGGATTGGGCTCATGTACACCACTGGCATGGCCCTGAGCCTCCTCATGGGCGCGAAAGCCTGAAGGAAGGCGCCCGCTCACGTTGTTTGCCTCTCGCCCCGCGCCCAAGCTGTTTGACGATCCTCACTTCTTGATCTGTTCGCCGAGGTAATTTTCCACGCCCACTTGTTTGATCGTCCGGAGCTGAGTCTCAAACCAGTCGACATGCTCTTCCGAGTCCACCACCATCTCTTCCAACAAGTGGCGGGTCGTGAAATCGCCCACCTTCGCGCAATGAGCGATCGCGTCCCGCAACAACGTGACGTCCTCTTGCTCGAGTTTCAAATCCGCGTTGAACAGATCCTGCACGCCTTGCCCGCTGCTCACCGCGCCAAGCTTCTGCACATCCGGCTTCCCTTCCAGATAGAGCACATGATCGATGACTTTGGACACGTGCGTGGTTTCCTCCGTCATGTGTTCATGAAACTCATGGTGCAACCGCTCGTAGCCCCAGTTGTCGCACAGGGATGCGTGAAGGAGGTAGTGGTGGACGGCCGTCAGCTCCAGCGTCACCACCTTGTACAATAGATCGAGTACGCCCTCTTTCGCTTTCATGGCATGCCTCCTTGCTTGAAAACATGATGGTGTTGCCGAGGCGCTCGGAGGCGCTCACGTTTCCACAGGAAGGCCTCAGCCTTCCTTGCGAATCTGCTCGCTCAAATAATTTTCCAACCCAACCTGCTCAATCAACTCCTGTTGCGTTTCGATCCAATCGATGTGGGTATCCACATCCTTTGCCATATCTTCAAGCATATGCCGCGTGGTGAAATCGCCCACCTTGGTGCAGTGGGCGACCCCCTCACTCAAGAGTGTCAGCATTTCCTGCTCAGCCTTGAGGTCCGTCTTCAACTGCTCGGGCACCGTCTCACCCACCTGCACCGTATTCATACGTTGCACGTTCGGCACGCCTTCCAAATACAAGATATGGCCAATCAACTCGTCTGCGTCCTTCATCTCAGCGATGCTCCGCTCTCGCACTTTATGACGGAGTCGTTCGTAGCCCCAGTTCTCACACATCTTGGCATGCACAAAGTACTGGTTGATTGCCGTCAGATCTACGGTCAGAATCTTATTGAGGAGGTTGATGACGCCCTCTTTCGCTTTCATGATTTTTCCCCTTTCTTAATTTTGACAGGACCTGAACTGCCATTTGAGTGAAGAGACATTCACGGCCAGATGGCTTCATCTCGGTTCATTATCAACACGCCTGTGTGCTTCGTCAACTCGGTCGGCCGGTGTCCTTGAGTTTGATTTTCATCATTGGCGACACTGATTCTCAGTCTCGCAGGAAACAGAATGCGAGCACCGGAGAATGTGCTCCGAAATCGTTTGAGTTGACAGGGCGAGAGCAGAAGGAAGGAATATAAGGAGGAGAGTCGGTTTACCCTGCTTCGCGGTAGCCACATTCTTCGCTACGGCATTGGACACTGCGGCCGACTTGTTTGCTCACTTTCTCGATGAGAAACGGGGCGCTGCAGGTCGGGCAGGTCTTGTTGATAGGGCGATCCCACAAGGCATACTCGCAGGCTGGATACTTACTGCAGGCAAAGAACGAACGTCCTTTTCTCGTACGCTTCTGGACAAGGTCGCCGCCACAGCCTGGCTGGGGACACTTTACGCCCAGCGAGAGAGGTTTGGTAGTTTTGCACTCCGGATAGGCGGAGCAGGCGATGAACTTTCCAAATCGCCCGGTCTTTACCACCATCGGGCTGCTGCATTTCTCACACTTCTCATCCGTCGTCAATTCGATCTTCGGGATAATTTTAATGGTGCCGTCCTCGAGCTTCTCAAAGTTCTGCGTGTTCTTGCAGGGCGGCTTATCCTTATACGCAGGACAGGCGAGAAACTTACCGTTACGCCCCCATTTAATTTCCATCATTCGTCCGCACTTCTCGCAGGGAATATCCGTCGGCGGCTCCACCGTGTCCTTGGGTCCAGGAATCGTCTTCGCCTTCTCCAGGTCCGTCGTGAACGTTCCATAAAATTCCCGCACCGCGGTCACCCACGGCTTATTGCCTTCTTCGACTTCGTCCAACTCCATTTCCATATGCGAGGTGAAATCGACATTGATCAGGTCCGGAAATCCCTTCATCAGGAAATCGTTCACGGTTCGCCCCGTTTCCGTGGGAGCGAAGCGCCCGTCCGCCTTTTCGGCATATTTGCGATCCTGAATCGTTGAAATAATGCTCGCATAGGTGGATGGCCGGCCGATCCCTTTTTCTTCCAATTCCTTGATCAACAAGGCTTCGTTGTACCGAGGCGGAGGCTGGGTAAAATGCTGCTTCGAGAGCACGCCGGGGACCGTCTGCCCCTCCTGGGATACGAGCCGCAGCGTTTCTCCCTCGCTCAGCAGAGGCAACTGACGCTCAGACTCGTCCTCGACCTCCTGCTCGCTCTTTTGCTTCTGCGCGAAGAGCTCCTTGTCGATCCCCTCCATGTAGACGATCGTATGGCCAGGAAACTTCACCACGGTGCCGGTTGAGCGGAACAAAAACTTCTCACTCGTCTTGACGGGGCTCGACTCCACCCGAGTCACGTCGAGAATCGCAGGGACCATCTGCGACGCAATAAACCGGTTCCAGATCAACTGGTACAGCTTATGGACATCCGGCTCTAAGTATTGCCTGATCGACTCAGGGTCGCGCGCCGCCGCCGTGGGGCGAATCGCTTCGTGCGCTTCCTGGGCCGCTTTCTGAGTCTTATATACATTCGGCGTAGCAGGCAAGTATTCTGGGCCAAACCGTTCCTGGATCACCTGGCGCGCTTCTGTCATCGCCTCGTTCGAAATGCGCGGGGAATCGGTCCTCATGTAAGTAATGAGGCCAGTCGAACCTTCGGCCCCGATTTCGATCCCTTCGTATAGCTTCTGCGCCAGAGTCATCGTTTTCTTCGATGAGAAATGCAACTTGCGAGCGGCTTCCTGTTGGAGCCGGCTGGTGATGAAGGGCGCGACAGGATTCCGTCTCTTTTCTTTTCGTTCAATCGAGTCAACGACAAACTCTTTCCCTTGGATAGCCGAGACGATGCGCTGAGCATTGGTCTCTGTCGCAATCGACGCATCTTGCCCATTGATACTGTGCAGCTTGGCTTCGAATGGAGGAGGGTTGTTCCCGGATAACATCACCGCAATCGACCAGTATTCTTCCGCGCGAAAGGCTTCTCGTTCCTGTTCACGTTCGCAAATCAGTCGCATTGCCACGGACTGAACCCGGCCCATGCTGAGTCCACGGCGCACCTTGGTCCACAGCAGCTGGCTGCCTTGATAGCCCACAATCCGATCAAGCACCCGGCGAGCCTGTTGCGCATTCACCAGCTTCATATCAACCTGTCCCGGTGATTGCAGCGCGCGCTTGATGGCCGACTCCGTGATTTCGTTGAAGAGTACCCGGAACACCTTGCCCTCGGTCTTTTTCTTGGACTTAGATTTACCCAACAATTCCTGCTCGAGGTGCCACGCAATGGCCTCGCCTTCTCGGTCGGGGTCCGGCGCAAGGAACACCTTGTCGACCGCTTCCGCTTTTTTCTTAATCTCCGCCAATACCTTCGACTTCCCTTTGATCGTCACATATTGCGGCTCGAAATCGTGCTCCAGGTCAACACCGAGCTTGCTGGTGGGAAGATCCTTAATATGGCCGACCGAAGCCATGACGGCATAACCACGCCCCAAATACTTGGAGATGGTGCGCGCTTTCGTCGGAGACTCGACAATAATGAGTGCCTTGGCCATGAAAACTCCGGTTCGCTATGAGAATTGCCCACTCATCCGTATCAAATAATGCAAGTCTGTGCAACTGTTCGTCGATTATGCCCGAAGATAGCGTTGCCCCGGCAGCTGTGTGACTCGCTGTCGAAGCTCCAAAGACAAGAGCGACGCCATCACAATGGATACCGACAACTTTGTAGCGACAATCACATCATCCACTGTGATCGGGTCATACGACAAGACATCATACACCAGCTGTTCCTCTTTGCCTAAATGATCGCCGGGTACGTTCTTCTCCTGAGCGGGCTGCACGCGGACGCGCAGCGCTGGTTCCAGCTGCGGCAAGATCGCGTCGATAACATCCTGTGCGCGTTCGATCAAAGCCGCACCCTCTTTGAGCAATGCGTTCGTTCCTCGACTGGTATCTTGCTTTACAAAACCAGGAACCGCGAAGACCTCTCGTCCTTGCTCAGCGGCCAATCTCGCGGTAATCAACGATCCGCTGCCGACGGCCGCCTCCGTCACAATCACCCCCAGAGACAACCCGCTGATGATGCGATTTCGTCGAGGGAAGTGATGGCTGTGTGGCGGTGCACCCATCGGCACCTCAGATACAATCGCTCCCTGCTCCTCGATCTGCCGGCGTAACCGCTCATGTTCCGGTGGATAGGTTCGATCGATCCCGCAGCCCAGCACCGCAATGGTGCGCCCACGTGCGGCAAGCGCGCCTCGATGGGCAGCCGCGTCAATCCCGCGCGCCAGCCCGCTCACCACCGTCATGCCTGCTCCCGCCAAGTCGCGGCTCAACTCTTCGGTTACGGCACGTCCGGCTGCCGTCGCTCGCCGTGCGCCTACGATGGCCACCGCCAGCTCATCCTGCTCAGTCAATGTGCCTGTGATGTACAAGAGCGGAGGAGGGTCCGCAATCATCTTCAGCCGCACGGGATACGCAGGATCCAACAGGCTCCGCACTTCAATGCGCTCACGCTCGATCACCTTGAGTTCCCGTTCGATGCTCCGGCAGACGGAACGATCAGGCCCGCGTCGTATCGCATCTGCCAATTGCGGGCTGCATCCACTCTTAATCAACTCATCGCGGGAAGCATGCAGGGCAGCCTCGGGAGAGTGCCAGGCACGGACTAACCGAAGCACCGTCAAGTCTCCCACTCCATCGATCGCCCGCAGGCGGAGCCAAGACTCTAACACCGGTCCTGTCATGGGCTGAACGGAGGAAGGATCCGCAACCTTAGAAGAGGAATCCTCACCTACAGACCGGCTGAAAGATTGCATATGCCTTGTCGCACGAGAGCCACAATCTTTAGACGACCGCGAGATCGTACTGTTCCAGATGCAAGTGTTCGTCCGGCATGACGATGATTTTCGCGGCACACTCGCGCTCCACAGCCTCAAGCCCCTGCCGCTCTTCATCTTGCAGCAGTCCGACGACCGAGGGGTGCGCGCCGATGACGATCCGCTGCGGCTCAGGGCTGCTGCCGATCCGACGGACATCGCGGAATATCTCATAGGCTACCGTGGTAGGAGACTTCGTATAGCCCCGCCCTTCGCAATAGTGACAGGGCTCGGAGAGCGAACGTAGAAGGTCCTCTCTCACCCGTTCACGAGATATCTCGATCAACCCCAAGTCGGAGATTCGAGACACTCTGGTGCGGGCCTTGTCGGTCGACATCGCATCGAGCAACGCGTGGTACACCTTGTCACGATTCTTCTCTCTTTCCATGTCGATAAAGTCGACGATGATGATTCCGCCGATCCCACGCAACTTCATCTGATAGGCCACTTCTTTCGCTGCCTCCAGATTGTTCCGGAGAATGGTCTCTTCCTGATCGCGCTTCCCCACAAACCGTCCGGTGTTGACGTCGATGACGGTCATCGCTTCCGTATGATCGATTACGAGATGCCCGCCTGACTTGAGCCAGACTTTACGGCTGAGAGCACGCGCCATCTCCTGCTCTACTCCCAGATGATCGAAGAGAGTTTCATCTTTGTCGTACAAATGAATACGTGACGTTTGCTCCGGCGAGAACCGCTGTACGAAGTCCCGGACCGCCTGGTACTCTTCACGCGAGTCGATCCATAGCCGATCGACTTTCTTCCCGAAGAGGTCGCGCACAACGCGGAAACTCAGGCTCAGATCGGCGTGGAGCAATGCCGGCGCCCCTTTCTGCTCGCGTTTCGCCAGGATGTCCTGCCAGAGCACATGCAAAAAGTCGACATCGGATCGCAGCTCGTCTTCTTTGACTCCTTCGCTCACCGTACGGACAATATATCCGCAGCCTGGTTGCCGCACTCGCTTCATAATGTCCTTGAGTCGAGCCCGTTCCTCATCTCGAGCGATGCGACGAGACACACCGATATGTTCCACGTTGGGCATGAACACGAGATACCGACCAGGAAGCGACACATACGTCGTCACCCGCGAGCCTTTCGTGCCGATAGGCCCTTTGGAGATCTGCACCATCAGCTCTTGCCCTTCGCTCAGCAACTGCTCGATAGGCTTGGAGCTTTGGCGCCGGGGGCCCAGCATATCCCCGTCTTTATCGGCCTCCTTGTCTTCCTCATCCGCATCGACGAGTGTGTCGCCCGGCTCGGAATCCAAAGACAAATCCGACACATGCATGAACGCCGCCTTCGCGAGTCCGATATCCACAAATGCCGCCTGCATGCCGGGCAACACTTTCGCCACTTTTCCTTTATAAATGTTCCCGACAAAGTCCTTATGTTTTGCACGATCCCCAAAAAGATCCGTGACGACTCCGCCGTCTAACACCGCAACGCGAGTTTCCTCGCGCGCGACTGTAATCGCAATTTCTACTCCCATACCGACTCCTTCCATTCAGTAGAACCGCCGCACCGACGTGGAGAACAAACGCGGGGAGTCCCCAGGTTTCTGTCTCCACTCGACAGCTCGTCGCCCCAACGGTTCGTGCCCTAATACATATACCCTCTTGCCTCGATCCCGATTCATTCGAGACCGTGCGGCGACCTTACTCGCTAAAAGAAACTCAATCGACGGCGTTTGACATTCAACAGCAGGCCCAGCGACGCCATCGTCATAATCGTCGCGCTCCCGCCGTAACTCATGAGCGGGAGGGGAATTCCGACGATAGGGAACATGCCCGCCGTCATGCCGATATTGATCACGACGCAAAAACACAACATGCAAAGAATACCGACCGCCAGCAACGCCCCGAGCTGATCCCTCGCACGCGCCACAACTTCTAGCGACAGCCAGATCAGTCCGACGAACAACAGCAAGAGAACCAGCACTCCGAGAAATCCCCATTCCTCCGCAAACACTGAAAAGATAAAGTCGGTATGTCCCTCGGGCAAAAACTTCAATTGGCTTTGTGTCCCTCCGTAGAGCCCCTTCCCCGTCAACTCTCCCGCGCCGATGGCAATCCGCGATTGAAGCGCATGGTATCCCTTACCTCCAGTATCGTAGACAGGATCGACAAACGTCATAATGCGCTGCTGCTGATAATCATGCAATGACCCCCACATGATCTCCCAGGCGAAGGGAAACAGCATCAATGAAAACAGGAGAATGACACCCACCGCCTTTGACCGCATGCCCACCATCAGCAACATCGCGGCATAAATCGCCAAGAAGCTCAATCCGCTCCCGAGATCAGGCTGCTTCAGGATCAGGAGCAGCCCCGGCAGCACCAACAGTCCCGGAAGCACCACTCGCTGGAACCATCCCACCCGGGGCGCCTGCGAATAGTAGTGCGCCAAGGTCAAAATAAGCACCAGCTTTGCGAATTCCGAAGGCTGGAAGGCAAATGAGCCCATCGGAATCCATCGTTGCGCCCCACGGCTGCTCTTGCCTTCAAGCAGCACGACAGCCAGTAATATTAAGATAATCGCATAGGCAGGATACGCTAACCGCGCGATCCGATGATAGTCCGAGAGCCACATGACGAGAAACGCGACTGTGCCAAGCAGAATCCACACAACCTGCTTGGCATAAAACGGGAACGCAACTCCTTGGTCATGTGTCACGCTATAAATCGACAGGACGCCGATCCCCAGGATGGCAAAGATCAGCCCGATAAAACGAAAATCGAAATTGTCGAAGCCCCGGCTTATGAATACCCGGTCGATCATCTCGTTCCCTGTCCTCCGGCATCCTTTACTCGCGCGATGGCACCATCCTTCACAGCAGAAGGAGTGTGGAGGTTCAATTTCACATACGTCTCGATGAGTTCTTTGGCGAGCGGCGCCGAAGCAGAGCCCCCATGGCCCAAATGCTCACCCAGCACCGCAACGGCAATGGTGGGGGCTTCAACCGGAGCGAACGCGACAAACCAAGCATGATCGCGGAATTTCTTCGGGATATCTTTCTCCGGACCGGTACGTAATGCCGTGATCTGAGCCGTACCGGTCTTCCCGGCGATCGTCACCAGCGCCGACTGTGCCCGCGTGCCAGTCCCCTCTTTGACTACCCCCGCCAGCGCTTCTTTAATTACCGGCAAGATTCCAGGCCTCAGCTTCAATGTGCGCTTTGGGACCGCTGACCGTTGTTGTAGTTCTCCGGTCGCTCGATTCATCACGGCCTTGACCAATCGCGGACGGAACATGACGCCGTCGTTTGCGACGGTGCCGATCAAGCTCGCCATCTGCAGCGGAGTCACACTCACGTAACCTTGTCCGATTGATGCCGAAATCGTTTCGCCAGGCAGCCAGGCCTGATTCTTGGCCTTCTGTTTCCAGGCCTCGGAAGGTACGATTCCAACTCGTTCAGACGGCAGCTCGATCTCCGTTTCTTCCCCCAACCCAAACTGATGGGCAAAGGAAGCCATTGTCTCGATCCCCATCCGCTGCCCAACGGTATAGAAATACACGTCGCACGATTGCACGAGCGCGTGCCGGAGATCCACCCAACCATGCCCCCCAGCTTTCCAATCACGATATAGGCGGCGACCGAACTGATACCCTCCATTGCAGAAGATGGATGTCGACGGCGTCACGGTCTTGGTTTCCAACGCTGCGGCAGCCATCATCACTTTGAAGACCGAACCGGGGGGGTACTGTCCTTGCGAGGCTCGATTGTTCAAGGGGCGTCCCTCGTCCTGCACGATCTCGGCCCATTGTTTCGGTGTGAGCTCCCTCGAGAGGATGTTCGGATCGAAGCCCGGCCGGCTAGCCATAGCCAGCACATCACCTGTCCTCGGGTCAAGCGCGACAATCGCGCCCAATTCTTCCCCCAACAAATTTTCGGCCACTTTTTGCAGCCGCACATCGATCGTGAGATACAAATCGTCCCCGGCGTGGGGCTGCTCCACAACCACGGTTCGTTTCTCATGACCTACCGCATCGACCTCTATGCTTTTCTGCCCGGCCTGACCGCGCATGAGCCGATCGAAAAATTTCTCCACGCCATATTGTCCAACAACGCTGCCCTGGTGCAGGTCGGCAAAATCAGGTTTCTCTAATTGCTCTGGCGACACTTCCCCGACATAGCCCAGTAGATGCGCAGCCGTCATTCCACCAGGATAGTTCCGTTGCGATTCGACTTGCACCATCACTCCTGGTAAGTCCAGACGATGCGACTCAACCAACGTCGCTTCTCGAAGGGTTAAGCGATCCTTCACCTTGCGCGGCAGTTGTTTACTGCCGCGAGCCGTAAGCTTCTTCCTTACGAGCGCCGCATCTAGCCCCAGAAGGCTGCTGAGCTGATCGATGAGCAGGTTGGGATCTTTGACATCTTCAAGCGAAACATAGAGCGTGAAGCTGGGAACATTATTCGCCAACAACACCCCGTTGCGATCGTAGATGAGCCCTCGAGCCGGCTCCATGATGACCGAACGTGTACGATTGTTCTCCGAGAGATCGCGGTAGTAGGGGCCCTCACGAATTTGCAAGTTCCATAGCTGCAGCCCCAGTAACGCCACAACAAGCAACAAGCCGACGCGGAGAATGATCAGTCGGCGTTGGAGTTCCCCTAGTTCGGAATCGTGCAGACCAACTGTTGCCATGCGTCACACTCAACATTCCACCACGCCCATCACAGACCGGCTAATCGGTCCTCAGGCGGGTGAGATCAAATCGTCGAGAAAGCAGCCAATAGAATCCCGCCCCCACCGCCCCGTCGAAACACGCCTGAGGGAAGACGATGGACTCGACCATCCACCACATCTGAGCCATGTCGAGACCTTTGAAATTCATCGCGGCAAACAGCCCGCTCACCAAAGATACCAGCAGCAACACGCCCCCCAGTGAGAACGACGTCACCTGCGACACCTGCCGTCCCAGGAATCCTGTCAAGAGGCCAACACCCCCATTCGTGAGAAGACTCAACCACAGTTCGCCGGCTGAGAAAAGACTCAGGATCCATCCGATCGTGAGTCCTACGAGAAGACCTTCCAGCTCCCCGGCAAAAAGCCCGATAAGTGCGGCGGCCACAAGCCCCAAATCCGGCTTGATATTCCACACGCTCAGATGTGGCAATAGCGTCGTCTGGAAGGGTACAAGCAGCAGCACGAGAATCAGATAGAAGAGAAATTTCATGGTAATGGCTTCTCGCGTGGATCTGCTCCTGACCCGGCCTTCAACGACTGTCCATACGATGTCTGAATCACCAACACTTCCTCCACACGGCCGACATCGACCTCCGGCATGAGTTCAGCGGACTGGAAGAGGGCGCCTTCCTGTTTATCGATATGCGTAATCGTACCGATCATGAGCCCTCGGGGGAAATCTCCGACAAGGCCTGAGGTCACGACTCGATCGCCGTCCCGGAGTGTCGACAGCAACGGAATATACTTCAGCTGGGCCAGCCCTTGCTGAGTCCCTTCCACAATGCCTTCGTCTCTCGTCCGCTGAATAAGGCCAGCGATGGCGTTGTTCGAATCAGTCACCAAGAGCACGACCGAGGACGCCTCTGTCGTTTTCACAACGCGGCCAACGACACCAGCGGGCGTGACCACTCCCATATCCGGCCTGATCCCATCGCTCTCGCCCTTATTGAGAATAAGGGCACGATACCGATTCGTGGCATCACGCCCGATGACTTGCGCGGCAACCATCGTGGGAAGCGCCTGCTCCTTAAAACGCAGCAAGGTCGTCAATCGTTCTGTCGCGGCAGCGGACTCACGCAACTGGCTCTGTTGCCCGCGCAGCCACTCCATTTCTTTCCGTAGCCGCTGGTTCTCTTCTCGGACCCCTTGCAACGCCACGTACTGCTCCCATCGATCGGCGATGCCTGCATCGATGGACGCAATAGCTTCGAGCGGTACACGCACAACATATCCAACCGGCCCACCCAGATACTGCGAGAGTCCTTGGATTTGAGCGGGAAACAGAAAAAGGGTCACCAGCAGGAGGGCAAAGCAGGCAAGCGCAATACGTCTGGCACCGTAGGGAGAACTAGAGTGAGCCATCCACATAAGGGAGTTCGGGATGGAACCTTATCGGTAGGTATTGGCCTGGGACATCACCGACACTTTAGCGAGCAGATCCAATTCATCGAGGATTTTTCCGACCCCCAAGACGACGGAAGTCAGAGGGTCATCCACGGTGATGATCGGCAGATTCGTCTCCTCTCGAAAGCGCGTATCCATGCCCTTCAGCAAAGAGCCCCCGCCCGTGAGTACGACGCCACGATCGATGATGTCGCCCGCCAACTCAGGCGGGGTATTCTCCAGTGCCACTTTAATCGCGTTGACGATTGTTCCGATCGGTTCCTGCAGCGCTTCCCGGACTTCTGCATCATCCACCACCAACGTGCGGGGAATGCCGGAAATCAAGTCGCGCCCTTTGATCATCATTGTTTTGCGTTCCTCAAAGGGATAGGCGGATCCGATTTCAAACTTGATCCGCTCCGCCATATGTTCACCGATGAGGAGGTTATATTTCTTCTTGATGTAATTCATGATCGCATCGTCCATGCGATCGCCCGCGACCTTGACGGACTCGCTATAGACAATTCCGCCGAGCGAAATGACGGCGATATCGGTCGTGCCGCCGCCGATATCAACCACCATGTTGCCGGAGGGTTCGGTGATAGGAAGACCGGCACCGATGGCTGCGGCCACCGGCTCTTCGATCAGATACACTTCGCGGGCGCCGGCTAATTCAGCCGAGTCTCGGACTGCCCGCTGCTCCACTTGCGTAATACGCGACGGCACACCGATGATGATGCGTGGACGTACGAACGCGCTACGGTTGTGCGCTTTCTGTATGAACCGCTTCAACATCTGCTCTGCCATTTCGAAGTCGGCGATCACGCCTTCTTTCATAGGCCGCACCGCAATGATGTTGCCTGGCGTGCGTCCCAACATTCTCTTCGCCTCCGTGCCGACTGCGAGCACTCGTTCGGTCTTTTTCTCAACCGCCACGACCGAGGGTTCGTTAAGCACGATCCCTTTCCCATGCACATACACGAGGGTCGAGGCCGTTCCTAGGTCAATAGCCAGGTCGTTCGAGAACCATCCAAAGATATCACTCCCAAAGCCCACGATTGTTCTCCCTTCCTCTCACACTCCGACAGCGCCCTCAGTCAGGCGATGCCAGACGACCAACATCCAACACCTGGGTACCGGCCACTTCGTCGCCAAACCGCCTCCCCTGCTCGTTCCCGAGAATCAATACTGCTTCGAATGCAATGATGGCTACTGATACAAGCCATCCCACATATGGGACGGCAAAGGCTACCTGAGCCACCGCAAAGGGAAGATTGCGGATAATGGATTCTCGAAAGCCTGCCGCCTCGCGCTGACCTGGAAGCACCGTCTGAAGGCCGATCAATCGTTTACCGAGGCTGCGCCCGCCGGAAAACCCATCAGCGATCAGTATATACGCCAATCCTCCAAGAAAACCTACCGGCACAAGCATCTGACCGGCTGCCGCGACGATAAACAGATCGATCAGCTTGGCGATACCACGATTCAGAATCTGCGCCTTGGGATAAACCCCGGCACTGATTGAATGAACCCCTCTGACCTCTTCCGACAAGAGATCTCCTTACAATTATTCACAAAGTATAACAAATCGAACCACCTAGCACAAACAAAGACCATTCTTCTGCTAATTGAGCATCATGGATGATATTTCTCGTCTTCACAAACTGACAACCCTGCTCGATCGTGAGATCGCAGTTTAGAGGAAAGATCTACAAGAGGAAAGATCGTCTGTTGCCTTTGCACAGATCCCTGAGTAGAATTCACATATACGAACCTTCCTAGAGAGATTGTCATGCTTAAATTGTTGCGTGAATCGTCGCACAGTTATCCCTGGCTCCTCAAGTCTATCATGGGGATCATCGCTCTCGCCTTCGTCATCACTATGGGCTGGTGGGGATTCGGCGAACAGACCGGCACCGTCGTCGCCTCAATCGGAGATCTCACCGTGTCCCGCGATGAGTTCCGACGCGCCTATGAGAATACCTACCGCTTCTATAAGGACAAAGTCCCTGGAGAATTCAAAGACGAAACGATCAAACAATTAGTGGTGGACCAACTCGTCGACAATCGGACCTGGCTCATCGCAGCAAAAAACATGGGCCTCACCGTGGCTGACGAAGACCTTCGCGAAGTCATCATGCAGATCCCTGATTTTCAAAAAGACGGCACATTCGATCCGGAGATCTACCAACGGCTCCTGGCAGCGAATCATTTGACACCTGCAATATTCGAAGCGATGGAAGCGAAGGAAGTACTGAGCAACAAAGCCCGGATGATCATCCGCGACGCCGTGGCCCTTACCCCTGCCGAACTTGCCGAGGCGCAAGCCCTCACATTACGGCAAACGGAATCGGATCCCGCAAAGGCTGCCGCAGCGAAGGACCGTGCCGTTCAGGACGTCCTCTTTCAAAAGCAGCAACGCGCGCTGATGGCCTACACTGAATCGCTCAAAACGACCATCCCCATCAAGATCAACCGCGAGTTGCTGTAGCTCGATTCATCGCACATCATCACGAGTCCACCCCCTAAGTCAGAGAACGATCAAGTTTTTGGCTTGAGGTCACGATGGCGCTGAGACTGACTAAAGAATCAACATCGCGTCGCCATAGCTATAGAAGCGATACCGCTCGTGAACCGCCTCTGCATAGGCCTGTCGAAGAAATTCGGTCCCGGCCAGTGCGGAGACCAGCATCAGCAATGTAGTTCGTGGCAAGTGAAAGTTCGTGAGGAGGGCATCGACTACCTTGAACGGGAACCCTGGCGTCATAAACATATTCGTCTCTCCACGATAGGGTCGAACCTGACCGTCCGCGCCAGCCGCAGTTTCGAGTGCGCGTACAACCGTGGTCCCGACAGCCACAATTCGTCTCCCTGTCACTCGCACCTGCTCGATGGCACGCACCGTCTCTGCTCCGACCTCGATCCACTCTGCGCTCATCCTATGATCTTCGATCTGATCGACCGTCACCGGTTTGAAGGTTCCAACACCAACATGCAGCGTGATGGCCGTGAGATCGACCCCTCGCTGTTGCAGCCGTGCCAGCAGCTCCGGAGTGAAATGGAGCCCGGCCGTCGGCGCGGCAATCGCTCCCTCATGCTGAGCAAACAGGGTCTGGTACCATTCTCGATCCTGGTCGGTCGGCGCCCGTTTCATGTAGGGTGGAATCGGCATTCGGCCGTGTTGTCGCAGCCATTCAGGGAACGGAATCGGACTCAGGACCCGAACTCTCGTTCTGGTCGCGCCACGCTCAATCACCACAGCAACAACCTCTGCACCCATCTCAATCATCTGTCCAGGACGACACGTTCCCTTGATCAGCACTTCCCAGATCCCATCGCCAAGATCCTTCACAAAGAGGATCTCGACCTCTGTCCCGGAAGGGCGTTTCCGTCCGACCACACGTGCGGCCATTACCTTTGTATTGTTGACTACGAGGAGATCGCCGGGATGAAGAAGATTGGGCAACTCGTCGACGCGTCGATGGGTAAGCGAGCGGTCGAAACGCTGCAGAACAAGCAACCTGGCGTGATCACGCGGGAGTCTTGGGTAAGCGGCAATCAGCGAGGAATCGAACGGAAAGTCGAATTCTGAGAGCTGCATCAGGAAGACGGTGGGGTCGGAGCTTTCGTCAACGTCATATTCTGCAGTTCGGTACCTGGATAATAATACCGAAGAATCGTGGAGAAGGGATAGCCCAACTCAGCCAGTTCTTTCGCGCCCCACTGGCACATGCCGACAGCGTGCCCCGCACCGAAGCCAGAAAGCACCACATTCTGGCCGATCGATTCGATGGCAAACTGTGTACTGGGGATGATGGTGTAGCCAACCGCCTTCCGTAACTCTTCTCCACGAAGAACCAATTCTCCACCAGAGTGGAGAACACGCAGCGTGGCAACTCGCCCTCCGCGGCTGAATGACAAAGGCGTCATCGACGCGATCGTACCCACGGAAAACCCCTGCGCCCGCAAATTCTGTTCGAGGGTGTCGATTTTGAAGGAGGACTTCCATTGATAATAGGGCGACATCAGGTCGAAGGGGCACTCTACACCCTTGAGGTAGGGGTATTCTTTCGACCATACATTCATGGCATCTTCCGTCAACCCGGCGGCCGTCGATGAGAACGCTGCGTAGATCGGCGCATCCTGGTAGGTCACGACCAGCCCACGCGTCTCTTCGACCGCACGTAGGATCCTGGCATCGACCCCCTGCTTCCCGTGATAGACTTGATCTTGCACCGTAGCCACCACGTCGTACTCACGCGCGGCACTCAACATCTGCTGATAGAGCGCATAAGTCCTGGCCGCGACCGCCTGTGCTTTCAACATCTCAGGATGCCAAGCTGAACTCACCTCGGCGGGAACCACCCCTTTGACATATTCTTCCACATCCACTCGATTAATGACCAAAAACCCATTGCCTCTTCGCACGAGATGGATGCGGCCGCTCACAGAGATCTCTGTGCCGGAGTCACCCGATGAGACAGCCGTCCCGTTGGGCTTCCGAGAGGGCCGTGGGAATGTCAGTGTGATGCCTTGCTCTCCGCCATGCAGTGTCAACTGCTCCGTCTGCAAGCGGGCGCCGTTCAGCAGAAACCCTCTTCCAGCGGCTGCGACTTGGACCGACGTGCGCAGGGCCTGACCACGGCCTTTTGCATCCGTCACCCACAGCGGACTGTTGGCACGGATATCGAGCCGTAGCACGTCTGCCGACAGCAGAACGCGGATCGACTCGGCTGCTTCTGCTCCTGAGGTCAGACTGAAAAAGCATACTCCCACCACAATGGCTCGACACACGCTACTCCTCAAGCGCTTCATCGGCGAAAGATCCATGTAATTAAATACAATACCAGACTCAGGATGACGCTGAGGAGCAGGCTGGTTGCGAAGGGAAATGAGAAACTGAAGTTATCACGTCGAATAGAGATGTCGCCAGGAAGCTTGCCGAACCATCCCAAGAGATTCCCGATTCCTGGAACACGGTCTGCAATCAGCAGCAATAGGCCAACCAACACCACGCAGAGCCCGACTCCGATAAAGATCTTGCCAAGATTTCCCCATTCAGCCATCAGCCTTGAGCTACTAAATGTTCTGCGATTTGTACCGCATTGAGCGCGGCCCCTTTGCGGAGATTATCGGATACCACCCAGAGATTCAGCCCGTTCGTGATCGATTCGTCTTCCCTAACGCGGCCGATATATACCTCATCCTTGCCAGTCGCATCCAAAGGCATCGGGTAGAGCTTCTTGCCCGGATCATCGTACACAATCACCCCTGGCATAGCCGCCAACACCGCACGGGCTTCATTCGGCTTGAGCGCCCTTCCCAACTCCACGTTGATAGCTTCGGAATGGCAGCGCAACACTGGGACACGCACAGTCGTCGCCGTCACGCGAAGCGCCGGAGCCTCAAGAATTTTTCTCGTCTCGCGGGCAATCTTCACTTCCTCGGAACAATCCCCCACGTCGTTGAAGGATCCGATATGCGGCAGCAGGTTGAATGCGATCTGATAGGGATACACTTCGGCCTTCGTGTCGCGAAAGGACAACAGATCTTTTGTCTGCGTCATCAATTCATCCATCGCCGCCGCACCGGTCCCGGAGACCGACTGAAACGTCGTCACGACGACGCGCTTCACTCCCACAGCATCCTGCAACGGCTTGAGCGCCATGACGAGCGGGGTCGTCGTGCAATTGGGAATCGACACAATGCCGCGAGGCATCGTCGTCAGCGCATGGGCGTTGACTTCAGGTACGACCAACGGAACATCGACCTCCATCCGAAAGACGCCGCTGTCGTCAATGACCACAACCCCATCCGCTCCAAGCCGTTGACCATACTCGCGGCTGATGGCGTCGGTCGCTGAAATAAATGCAAAGTCGACACCGGCAAACGACGACTCCGGCGTCAGTTCCTCAACCTTCCACTCTTTGCCCTGGCACGACATCATCTCACCGGCCGAACGCTTCGAGGCAAACAGATGTAGCGAGGCCAACGGAAACTTTCGCTCCTCTAGAATCTCGAGAGTTTCTTTCCCAACCGCCCCAGTTGCACCGAGGATGGCCACCACATACCCTGATTTCTTTTTTACCATGAGCCTCGATCCTGCCTATTGTGCGATCTCGCGTATACGATGATTGAATGTATCGGCCACGAGCAAATGCCCCGTACGATCTACCACGATTCCAAACGGGTAGCTCAAACCGGCTTCGAGGGCCACGCCCCCGTCGCCTCCGTAGTCGGCCCTACCCACCCCGGCAACGCGCTCAATACGCCAAGTGATTCGATTCCATCGCCGTACCAGATGGTTGTCCGAATCAGTCATGTAGAGATTCCCCTCATCATCCAATGCAATCCCCGATGGCCGAGAGAGACTGGCACTGGGTGGTTCATCCAACCCCTGGTACCGATACTCACCACCATCGCCCACCGCAGTTCGTACGAAACCAGTGACAGGATCGACAGCCCGAATCCTTCCGTTGAAGCAATCGGCAATGAACAGGGTACCGTCTGACGCCAGTGCCAATCCGCTGGGGCCGGCCAGACCAGTTTCTGTTGCAGCCACACCATCTCCATTATACCCTGCTGTTCCTGTCCCTGCGACCGTACGAATCATTCCGGTGGCCAAATCCACCGCCCTTACGCAGTTGTTACTCTGGTCAGCTATATAGAGGATGCCCTCTCTGCTCAACGCTAAGGCAGCCGGTTCGTTCAACCCGGCCTCCACGGCCATTCCTCCGTCACCAAAGTACCGCGGCTTACCCAGGCCGGCGACTGTCGTAATCACCCCTGTCGTCGCATCCACGCGCCGTACCCGATGGTTCAGCGTGTCCGCAATGTAGAGATGCCCTGCCTGATCGACCACCACTGCTGTGGGAAAATTCAGTAGGGCCTGATCAGCAGGACCGCTATCGCCACTGAAGCGTGCGGCCGGCGCTGTACCGATCGCAATATAACGCACGGTCCCACTTAGGTCGGTCTGTTGGGTAACGGCGCGCATATTGACCCTGCCGGTTTCGGCAAGAGGATCATCATCTATTCCCTCAGCCATCGAAGCGAACGAAACGAGTTTCGCCTCTGCTTCTAGCGCTTGAATACGGCCCGCAACCGTCCTGATACATTGGGTCTTCCGGTCGATCCTCCGAACAACGTGGTTCTCAGAGTCAGCGATGAAGAGGTTTCCCTCTACGTCGAGGGTAAGACTCTTCGGCTCATTCAGACGAGCTGCACATGCCGCAGCTCCATCACCGGACCAGCCTGCGTCTCCGGTACCGGCAACGGTCTGGATCAATCCAGCTTGGAGATCTGTCTTCATCTGCATCGAGAGTCTCGCTTAGTTCAGATTTCGCAGGATGGCCTCGCCCATTTCTGTTGTACTGACCAAGCGAGTACCAAGACTGTGAATATCTTTCGTACGGTAGCCGAGATCGAGTGTTTTCACGATCGCCTGCTCGATGGCTGCGGCTTCCTTATCCAACTTGAACCCATAGGACAACATCATGGCCGCCGAGGCAATCGTCGCAATGGGATTTGCCACATTCTTCCCGGCGATGTCAGGCGCGCTGCCGTGAATCGGCTCGAACAGTCCCACCTGCGCGCCGATACTGGCCGACGGCAACATGCCGATGGACCCGGTCAACATCGCGGCTTCATCGCTCAGAATGTCACCGAAAATATTGTTGCAGAGCATCACGTCGAACTGCCGCGGATTGCGCACAAGTTGCATCGCCGCATTGTCGACGTAGATATGGCTCAACTCTACATCCTGATAGCCCTTGTGGGTCTCGATGACGACACGACGCCAGAGTTCGGATGACTCCAGCACGTTCGCTTTGTCGACGGACATCACTTTTTTTCGCCGTTTTCTCGCCGCCTCGAATGCCACTTTCGCAATGCGATGGATTTCTTCAGTGGTATAGACCTCGGTATTGACACCTCGCTCGCTCCCATTCGGCAGTTTCTCAATCCCCTTTGGCCTCCCGAAATAAATGCCACCAGTCAGTTCCCGAACGACGAGGATGTCGATCCCTTCGATCACTTCCCGTTTCAGCGTGGAAGCATCGGCCAACATCGGATACAACTTCGCAGGCCGTAAATTCGCGTAGAGGCCCAGGTGCTCTCGCAATCCCAACAGCGCACGTTCTGGACGCAGGCTATATTCCAGCCCTTCCCATTTGGGACCACCGACCGCGCCGAGTAAGACGGCATCGCTCTGCTTGGCCAAGGTCAGCGTCTGCTGAGGGAGTGGGAGCCCCACTTTGTCGATCGCCTGTCCCCCGACATCACCGTAGAAAAACTCAAACGTGTGCTGGAACTTCTCAGCCACAGCCTTCAGCACCTTCACGGCTTCAGGAACAATCTCCCGACCCACTCCATCACCAACTAGTACAGCGATCTTCGCTTTCACAGACCACTCTCCCTCTGTATGAGATATGACCGCACCAGCTCTATTCCAAGACTTCCTCGTCCTCTGGTCGCCAAGCAGGATCGACCAAGCAGAGGAACTCGATGGCGGTGGGCGCAAGATTTTCCAGAGACTGCTTACCTCCCGGCGGCACATAGACGACAGAGCCTGGTTCCACCTCGACAACAGAATCGTCTACAGTCAATCGTCCACGACCGGCGATAATGTAATAGACCTCTGAGGACGTCAGCCTATGCCATTTCGACCGAGCGCCGGGAGCCACTGTCCCATGCGCCACACTATACCCAAGCGCAAGCGGCTGTTTAGCCGGATGCAGTAGCTCTCGCAGGAGAGTATGATCGCCGGCCAGAAACTCGGGCCGATCTGCTAGAGTGACGTGAACCACGGAGCACCTCATGGCCAACAGTATCGTCTGGTCTCAGGCCGTAATTAATAACCTTATCGTGGTCACTTTCCCTAAATCAAGTTGACCTTCTGTTCACCCTGGCCTTGCTTCCCGGCCAAGTACGACAGCTTATTCAACGCATTGAGATAGGCCCTCGCCGAGGCCATGATGATGTCCGTATCCGCTCCATGCCCTGAGACAGTGCGCCCATCTTCCTGAACCCGGACCGAGACTTCGCCCTGGGCATCGGTTCCCCCTGTGATCGCTTTCACGGCATACATGAGAAGCGTGCTTTTCGTCTGCGTGATTGCGGCAATCGTGCGATACACCGCATCCACTGGCCCATCACCAGTCCCAGTCTGCGCAATCGTTCGTCCATCGATCTCAAGTTCGACCGCGGCGGTCGGCACCTGATCCGTCCCGCTGGCCACGTGGAACGATTTTAAGGTGATCCGATCGGCCATTTTTGCTAACTCTTCGGACACGATGACTTCGAGATCCTCTTCGTAGATCTCCCTCTTCTGATCGGCCAACTTTTTAAACCGCTCGAACGCATGATTGACCTCTTCGTCCGCGAGGGTATATCCCAACTCCACTAGCCTCTGCCGAAACGCGTGCCGTCCTGAAAGTTTCCCCATGACCATCTTACTCTCGACCAGCCCGATCGTCTCCGGCCGCATGATCTCATAGGTCGTCTTGTCTTTCAGCAGCCCATCTTGGTGAATGCCAGACGTATGGGCAAAGGCATTCGCCCCGACGATCGCCTTGTTCGGCTGCACCACCATGCCTGTGATCTTGCTGACCAATCGGCTGGTCTTCGAAATCTCTTCGGTACGAATCATCGTGTCTGCTTGATAGAAATCCTTCCTAGTCCGAAGCCCCATGACAATTTCTTCCAATGCCGTGTTCCCCGCGCGCTCGCCAATTCCGTTGATTGTGCATTCGACTTGGCCTGCCCCTTCAAACACCGCCGCCAAGCTGTTTCCCACAGCCAGGCCCAAGTCGTTGTGGCAATGGACGGAGATCACCGCCTTGGCGCTGTTTGGCACCTGCTCGCGAATGCCACGAATGAGCCGACCAAATTCTTGTGGCACCGCATAGCCGACGGTATCAGGAATGTTGACCGTCCCGGCCCCTGCGGCAATCACCGCCTCGATCACCTCACAGAGATAAGCGGGGTCGGAGCGACTGGCATCCATGGGCGAAAACTCCACATCGTCCACATAGCCCCTCGCCCGTTGCACCATCTCGACCGCACGCTTTTTCGCCTCGTCGCGCGTCATTCGGAACTGGTGTTTCAAATGGATATCCGAAGTCGAGAGAAACGTATGGATGCGGACCCTTGGGGCCCCCTTCAAGGCCTCCCAGGCTCGATCGATATCCTCCGGGCGAGCTCGAGCCAAGCTGCAAATCGTCGGGCCCTCGACTTCCTGCGCGATCCGCCGCACCGCTTCAAAATCTCCAGGGGAGCTATAGGCAAATCCGGCCTCGATGATATCGACTCCCAATCGTGCCAGTTGCTTCGCCACCATGATTTTCTCTTCCACATTCATGCTCGCCCCTGGAGATTGCTCGCCGTCCCGTAGCGTCGTATCAAAAATCCTGATCATGCGTGTCATGATTTCCCCCTTCTCTCTATCGCATTGCGGCTGCTCAAAGCGCTGGTCCAGCAAGGCCGCAGACGAGGAAAACACCGCAGGCGTATCCTTCGGGGTACGTTGAGGACGTTTTCGAGCCGAGAACGAAGCTGGCAACCGCTTTCAGCAGCCGACAAAACAAAAAGCCTCCATCCCTCAGCCAGGGACGGAGGCTCAAGAAGCTCCGTGGTACCACCCTGATTTAACCGTGGACAATGTGCGCTGCCCACAGTCCTTCATTACGCCCGGTTACGGGGGCAAAGCGGAATCCATTACTCGGGTTTCACGGATTCTGGCTCAGAGGCGAGTTCGACGCCGCACAGGCTGGTTTGCACCATTCACCAGCTCTCTCACTGCTGTGCGAATCGCCTACTACTCCTCGTCGCAGCCTGTTAGACCTTTGATTCATTCACCGACTGCTCGGTCTTGGGTGACGGACGCTTCCCGGCCACCTTGGACAGAAGTCCAATGAGCCGTTCTGCCGGGCCGAGCAAGGCATAGCCAGCAAAGATAACGAATAGCATAACTTGAGGCCAGGCGGCTATGAGCATGAGCGCCAAAATTCCCCACACGAGATAGGTAATGTGCTGACCGCCGCGGAACTTCATGTCCTTAAAGCTCCGATACTTGATGGTGCTCACCATCAAGAACGACAGAGTCAGCGTAATAATCAGGACAAGAAAAGGCTTCACTTCCGTTCCAATCCTGACGCTATAGTGGTCGAAAATCACGAGCGACGCCACAACCCCTGCCGCTGCAGGAATAGCCAACCCAGTAAAGTACTTGCCATCCGGCACGGCCACAGCCGAATTAAACCGGGCCAACCGAACCGCACCCATCGCTACGTAGGCGAACATCACCGCCACACCGAACGTACCCTGTCCGCTTAACGCCCAGGAATAAATCAAGAGGCCAGGAGCAACCCCGAATGACACCACGTCTGACAACGAGTCGTATTCGAGGCCGAAATGGCTGGTACTGTTCGTCAACCGCGCGGACTTTCCATCGAGCACGTCGAAGATCATCGCCACCAAGATGGCGACTGCTGCGACCATATAGTCTGCATTGAACACGGACAGCATCGAAAACACGCCGCACAATAGATTCCCTGTCGTGAAAAGATTCGGAATCAAGTGCATGGCAGCTTTACGCCGCTTCCCATCTCTTCCGAATGATTGCCGAAGTCCCATGGGTTTCATTGCAATTCTCCCAGAATGGTTTCCCCACCTTTGACTCGGTCGCCGACTGCAACTCTTACAGCCGTCCCGATAGGAAGAAACGTATCCATCCGCGACCCAAATCGAATCAAACCGAATCGTTCACCAAGCACCGCCCGATCTCTTGGTGAAACCCAACAGACGATCCGCCTGGCAATCAATCCGGCTACCTGCACACACAGTACTTTCACACCCTCTACCGTCCGAATCATCAGGGCATTTTGCTCGTTCCTCAACGTCGCATCCGGCTTGCTGGCAACCAGAAACAAACCTGGTTGGTACTGCACATCCTCAATGACCCCTTCACAGGGCACCCGGTTAATGTGCACATCAAATATGTTCAAGAAAATACTTATCCTAATACTGCGATCCTTGATGAATCGAGGCTCGAACTCTTCTTGGATGGCGATGACTTTCCCATCACCGGACGCCAAGACAAGCCGAGACCCTTGAGGAACCACCCGGGACGGATTGCGAAAGAACCAAGCGACAAAGAACGTCAGGGTAGCCGCCCCGACCGTCACAATGGTCCAACCCAGCCATCCCGTTAGTAGTGTAACGCCGGCAGCGGCCCCGATGAAGGGAATTCCTTCTTTGGCAAACGGGATGCCGACGGCACGATCCGCCACAGATTCCTCAATCCTTAGTTTTTGTTCTTGTCGACCAGTTGGTCCTTTTTCAGCCAGGGCATCATCGCGCGCAGCCGGCCCCCGACCTCTTCGATGGGATGGGCTTCACCCTTAGCCAGCAGCGCGTTGTAGACCGGACGGTTTGCCTGATTCTCCAGCACCCACTCTTTGGCGAACTGACCTTGCTGAATTTCGCCCAAGATCTTCTTCATTTCCTGCTTCGTCTGCTCCGTCACAATCCGAGGACCACGAGTGATATCACCATACTTGGCCGTCGTACTAATGGAATACCGCATGTTGGCAATACCGCCCTGATAGATCAAATCCACAATCAGTTTTACTTCATGCAAGCACTCGAAATAGGCCATCTCCGGGGAGTAGCCTGCATCCACGAGCGTTTCGTACCCAGCCTGTATGAGAGATGTGAGTCCTCCACAGAGGACAACCTGTTCGCCGAAGAGGTCCGTCTCGGTTTCTTCCCGAAAGTTCGTTTCGATCACACCAGCCCGCCCACCCCCAATTGCACTGGCATAGGCAAGGCCCAGCTGCTTGGTCGTTCCGCTCGGATCCTGATGGACCGCAAGCAAGCACGGCACCCCGCTGCCTTTCGTATATTCCGATCGCACGAGATGGCCCGGCCCTTTAGGAGCGACCATGAACACATTGATTGTGGGCGGCGGCACGATTTGTCCGAAATGAATGTTGAACCCATGGCCAAACGCGAGATAGGAGCCCGGCTTCAGATTCGAGGCGATGTCTTGCCGATAGATGGCCGCTTGCGCTTCGTCTGGCGCGAGAATCATGACGACATCAGATGCCTTAACGGCATCAGCCACCGGCATGACTTTCAGTCCGCTTTGCTCCGCCTTCTTCCATGAGGCCCCTTCGCGCAGCCCAATGACCACGCTCACACCGCTCTCCTTCATGTTGAGTGCATGGGCGTGGCCCTGACTGCCGTAACCGATCACCGCAACTTTCTTGTTCCGGATCTGTTGAATGTCGGCATCCTTGTCGTAGTAGATCTTCATCCATTGCTCCTGGGGTAATAGCTGTGTCAAAAACTGATCGGGCGTTGACTCCGCGGTGACGCCTATTCGCGGGCAACCTTCTTCGCCTGCACGTCCGTCGACCGAATCGACTCGCGGGCAACCGCAACCCGTCCTGTGCGTGTGAGTTCCTTGATTCCGAGTGGTTGCAGCAAGTTGATGATCGCTTCGATTTTTCGCGGGTCTCCGGTCACCTCGATGGTGTAGGTCGCTGGCGTAGAATCGATGACGTTGGCCCGAAAAATATCGGCGATTCGCAACGCTTCCGCCCGATCTTCCGGCCGCGTATGCACCTTGATGAGCGCCGTCTCCCGCGAGACAAAATCGCTCTCGTTCAGATCCACAACCTTAATAACGTCGATTAATTTATTGAGCTGTTTCACGATCTGCTCGATGATCCGCTCGTCTCCGGACGTAACAATGGTCATCTGCGACATGGAGGGATCAAGCGTCGGTGCCACGGAGAGACTTTCAATGTTGAACCCTCGTCCGCTGAACAGGCCTGCGATGCGAGACAACGAACCAAACTTATTCTCGACTGTCACTGAAATAATGTGTTCCATGCCCCACGTGACTCCTGACGCCGTCAGTTATGCCGTAAGAATCGTGTCTGAATCTTTCGGAGCCACCTGCCCCGTGCCAGACTGCTTATTTTTCAAGGCCGGCGGATCTTCTAAAATCATCTCATGATTGCAGCCGCCTGCGGGAATCATGGGATAGACGTTTTCATAGGGGTACGTCGGCACATCGACGATGACCGGTTTATTCACCGCAATCGCTTCCTTAAGGACAGAATCGATCTCGGATGGCTTGTTTGCCCTGAGCCCGACCGCTCCGTACGCTTCCGCCAACTTGACAAAGTCCGGCGTCGTCTCCAGATAACTCGAGGCATATCGACCTTCGTAGAAGAGGTCCTGCCACTGACGCACCATCCCGTGGAATCGGTTGTTCAGAATGATGATCTTCACCGGCAGCTTATGCACCACCGCCGTCGCCATTTCTTGCATATTCATCTGGATACTGCCGTCGCCCGCGATGCAGAGGACCAACCGACCTGGAAACGCCGCCTGTGCCCCCATGGCGGCGGGAAACCCGAAACCCATGGTCCCAAGTCCCCCCGAGGTTAACCAACGATTCGGCTTTGCCAGCTTAAAGTATTGGGCGGCCCACATTTGATGCTGCCCGACATCGGTCGACACGATCGGATCCCGATCTTTTGTGAGGCCATAGAGCCGACTGATGACATGTTGCGGTTTGATCGGCCCGTCCGCTTCTTGTTGATAGGCGAGAGGGTTCGCCTGTTGCCATTCGCGAATCTGATTCCACCAGGGCTTGCGCAATTCCCGTTGATCACCGTTCACCGTGGCACGCAGAATCTGAATCAGCTCACGGAGCACCATCTTGCAGTCGCCGACGATCGGAATGTCGACATTGACGTTCTTCCGAATCGAGGTCGGATCGATATCGATGTGGATGACCTTGGCATGCGGGCAAAACTCGGAAACCTTTCCAGTCACGCGATCGTCAAACCGTGCCCCAATGGCCACGACAAGATCGGAATAGTGCATAACCATATTCGCCCAATAGGTGCCATGCATGCCCAGCATGCCCATTGATTGGGGATGCTCGCCAGGAAAAGCCCCAAGCCCCATCAACGTCATGTCGACCGGCATATGGGTCAGTTCAGCCAACTCCATCAACTCTTGCGACGCACCAGAGAAGATGACACCGCCGCCGACATACAGCACCGGCTTCTTTGCCTTCGTCATGGCCTCGGCCGCTTGCTTGATCTGCCACTTATTCCCTTCATACACTGGATTGTAGCTACGGATAGAGATGGAACTCGGATAGACAAATTCCGCCTTATCCATGGATACGTCTTTCGGAATATCCACCAACACCGGGCCTGGACGCCCCGTCGTCGCGATGTAGAACGCTTCTTTGATCGTGACCGCTAGATCTTTCACATCTTTCACCAGGAAGTTATATTTAGTGCAGGGACGACTCAATCCCATGTTGTCCGCTTCCTGGAACGCATCATTTCCAATCAGGCTGGTGGGAACTTGTCCGCTAAAACAGACGAGCGGTACGGAGTCCATATAGGCATCCGCTAACGCTGTGATGACGTTGGTCATGCCCGGTCCGGAAGTCACAAGGCACACCCCGGCTTTACCGGTCGCCTTTGCATAGCCTTCCGCCATATGGCCCGCTCCCTGCTCATGGCGAGTAAGGACCACTTCAATATCCTTCTGCTGATGAAGCATGTCGAAAATCTTCAGAACGACACCACCAGGGAGCGCAAAAATCGTCTTGACGCCTTCCCGTTTGAGACATTCGATGAGGATTTCAGCACCTGTGAGCTTCATGACGGAACCTCCCTCCATCCCGCCAGTGAGAATTAGGCAGAGGAGTCAGCACAAAATAGAATACGCTGCAGCCAGTCCAACTTTAGACCGGACGCGAACCCCACGATTGCTCAGAACGTTCTGAAAAATCAGGGAGAAAGATGTGTGATCCTATCACCACGTGTTTCACCCGTCAATAGTATGGCAGGGCTAAGAGCCTCCTTCCCTGACAGACTGCCTCCCTACATGATACCCTCCGCATTCAAACTCGCTGGCTCGGATCGCGCTTCCATGAGCATCCCTATCCGTGTCACCATCCTGTCTCGTAAAGACTGCCATCTCTGCGATGTCGTCTACCGAATTGCAACCCATCTTCAGTCAGAGCTGCACATCGAAACGAGCAAGGTGTCTATCGAAAGCGATAGGGTCCTGATAGAGCGCTACGGGACGAGGATTCCCATCATCCTGCTCGACGAGGTTGAATACTTCGCAGGGAAAGTAACGGAAGGGGAGCTACGCCGAGCGATTAAAAAAGCGCGGTGGAGAAGACCGATAAGCCGGATTCTGTCCCGCCTGGGATATGCTCCCAAGCGGAGGTGATCATTTCTCTGGGATTCGAGTTACCTCGAACCTCAAGCGACCTACCCGAAGACCTCGGCCGGGCCAGCCGGTCGCCGCTTCTCCGAAGAGAACCGGCAGGTGTCTTCCTATTTGGCCTTGCATCGGGCGACGCTTACCCTGCCGGTGATGTCACCACCACCGCGGTGGGCTCTTACCCCGCCGTTTCACCCTTACCTGAGCCACGGTGACCGGATTGGGATCCCGTCGCCTTGGCCATCGGCGGTCTATTCTCTGTGGTGCTGGTGTCGGATCGCTCCGCCTGGGGATTACCCAGCGCCCTGCCCCTGAAGTCCGGACTTTCCTCTTAGAGCGTCACCGCTCCAAGCGATCACCCAGTCTTCTCCCTCGCGCCAAGATACTATAGGGCTGGATATCCGCACTTTCAAGAGCTCACCACGTATACCTATACTCACTGCAGAGGAGGCAAGAATGCCACAGGCGCCGGCGGCTTGGTCTGGTAGATGGCCATGGCCTCCGGCATCCACATTTTCAGCTGGGCAATGCGGGTTTCGTGGCTTGGGTGCGTAGACATAAACTCTGATGGCGCGCCGCCTCCGGACTTCTGCCCCATCCGCTCCCACAGAGCTACAGACTCTCGCGGATCATAGCCGGCGTCCGCCGCGAGCAGAATCCCGACATAATCCGCTTCCGATTCATGCTTTCGGCTGAAGGGCAGTAACACACCGACTTGCGCCCCCACACCAAGCGCTGCCATCGCCGCTTGTCCCAACTTCCCGCCCCCGCCCCCCGCCCCGGCTACTGCGCCAAAAACCTGGAGTCCGACATTCGTTACCTGACCTTGGCTCATTCGTTCAGCACCGTGTCGGGCTAAGGCATGGACAACTTCATGCCCCATGACGGCGGCTAGTCCTGCTTCCGTCTTGGCCATGGGAAAGATGCCGGTATACACCGCCATCTTACCGCCAGGCAGTGCAAAGGCATTTGCCGTCTTGTCATCCTTAATGACCGTCACTTCCCACTGAAACTGTTGCGCCATCTCAGCATACTTCGACCGCTTCGCCGCCTCGACGATCCGAGCCGCGACTCTCTTCACCGGCTCGATCTCCCGAGGATCCTGGGATGGTCGCATTTTGGGATCGCTCTTCACTTGATCATACGCCTGCGCGCCTATTCGCATTTCTTCCGACACCGACATCATCAGCAACTGCGACCGTCCCGTGTAGGGATTCGTTTCGCATCCGCCGATCGCCGTCAGTCCGAGCCCCGCCACAACCGAGAGCGCTCCGCGCGAGAACGCCTTCCATACATACATCACACACTCTCCTTGATAATGACCCGTCGTCTAGGGGCCTGTCTGACATTGACGGGTCTACTGCGGCGAACGATCCGCAACCATCTGCGTCATGCTCGGTCCTGAAAAATCCTCAACGTATTCGAATTCCAGCGAATACGCCTCCGGTTTTTCCGGGCCTGCGGCCTCACATCTGGCCGCATCTCCTTTGCCTCGTTACGAAGGTAATGTCGGACAGGATCCTAGAATCAGGGAAATTGACCGTCCTTTGAGGCTCTGTTAGATTAGCGCGCCTCCACGCCTCATTAAAAATCTCTATCAAAAGAGCCCCTGACCCGTGACCAAAACACCAGAAACAACGACGGTGGAGCGAATCGGCATCGATGAGTCCGGCAAAGGAGACTATTTTGGTCCCCTGGTCATCGCCGCTGTCTTCGTCGACGCCACCACACAGGGTGAATTGACCCTCATGAATGTCCGGGACAGCAAGAAGATATCAGACGGACGTATTCTCGACATGGCACCCGACATCCGGATGATTTGTCCTCACAGCATTATCGCAATCGGCCCCCAACGTTACAACGAGCTGTACGCAAAGATCCGCAACTTAAATCGCCTGCTGGCATGGGGACATGCCAAGGCCCTGGAGACTCTGTTGGAGAAGGTCTCGTGTGGGCGCGCGATCGCAGATCAGTTTGGCGATGAACGTTTGATTTTGAATGCCCTGCAAGAAAAAGGGCGCACGATCATCTTGGAACAGCGCCATAAAGCCGAGTCCGATCTGGCCGTGGCCGCCGCCTCCATCCTGGCCCGCGCGGAATTCCTCCTCCGATTGAAACGCCTCTCGGATGAGATCGGTACAACGTTGCCCAAAGGGGCGTCACCCGCCGTCGAACTGGCCGGACGTATGATCGTGAAGAAGCATGGAAAGGAACGACTGGGGTCGGTCGCCAAACTGCACTTCAAAACAACTCAGGCTGTGTTGGGAAAAACAGACTAAACCGACTCGCCGATCTCAAGGATCGATGTCTTATCGAGATCTGAGCTAGGCGTGGATTCGACTGGAATTTGCCCATCCCAATAGAGCATCCGACGGCAATAGGGGCAGGTGTGGAGATCTTGCGCGCGCTTGACTTCCGAAATCAGTTGCGGCGGAAGCTGCAGACGGCATCCAGAACAAATCCCTTCCTTAATTTCAGCGAGCGCATGATCCTTGCGCGATGCCTTGATCGAATTATAGCGACTGAGGAGCCCCTTCTCGACATGAGCTGAGCAGGCTTGCTGCTGTGCTTCAAGATCAGCCAATTCCATTGAAAGTCTGTGTTCCAACTCGTCTAGCACCTGTTTTTCTTGCGCAAAGGCTTTTTCGATGGCGCTGAGCTTTTCTTGCGCCTCTTTTGCCGTCCGCTGCAGTTGTTCGACCTGCTCCATACACAACAAGATCTTCTCTTCGATATCCCCTTTCTTCTTGTTGGCAACCTCGATCTCAAACAGATGAGCCTGGTATTCCTTATTGGACTTCAACTCGGACAACCGCGACTTCATTTTCTCAGTGTGCGCTTCATGCGCTTCGAGATCTTGTTCGTGCGATCGCCGCTCTTTGATGAGTGTCTCCACGGAAGCACTGGTCTGTTGATGGAGCTGCCGGGCTTCTCGGACCGGGACGTCAACCGCTTGGAGCCGCTCTGGGATTTTTCGGCGCTGGTCCTTGATCTCTGCGATGCGGAGATCTAACTTCTGCAGCTCGATAAGAGGGGAAAGATTCTGGTTCAACGCACTCCTAAAGCTGTTGTCCTGAACAACGATTTTAACCGATGAGTTCCGCGGTTGCGCTGGTGGGCCCACTAGGACTTGAACCTAGGACCAGCTGATTATGAGTCAGCCGCTCTAACCACCTGAGCTATGGGCCCGATCAGGCGGATGACTCCCTCGCGCCTGCCCCGCAGACACGAACATTCAATTCTAGGCTGCCCAGGGAGGGGAGTCAAATCCCGATTGGAACGCTCCATGGCGCATCACAGACTTTCCACGAAGCTGCGCAGTTTCTTGCTCCGGCTCGGATGACGCAGCTTGCGCAAGGCCTTGGCTTCAATCTGCCTGATACGTTCGCGGGTCACCTCGAAATCCTGACCGACTTCTTCGAGGGTGTGGTCGGTGGCTTCGCCGATGCCGAACCGCTTCCGCAAAACTTTCTCTTCCCGTGGCGTGAGTGTTTCCAATGCGCTGTTGATCTGACGCTGGAGATCGTACCGGATCGCCGCCTCCAGGGGAGACACCGCCTTCTTGTCCTCGATAAAGTCGCCCAAATGGCTGTCTTCTTCTTCGCCGATCGGGGTTTCCAGGGAAATCGGTTCGCGCGCGATTTTCAAAATTTTCCGCACCTTGTCGAGCGGCAGATCCATGCGCTCAGCAATTTCTTCCGGCGTCGGTTCGCGTCCGAGTTTCTGGACCAGATGGCGGGAGGTTCGGATCAGCTTGTTGATCGTCTCGATCATATGCACGGGGATACGGATTGTCCGGGCTTGATCGGCGATCGCCCGGGTAATCGCCTGGCGGATCCACCAGGTGGCATAAGTACTGAACTTATAGCCGCGCTTGTACTCAAACTTATCGACGGCCTTCATCAGGCCGATATTACCTTCCTGAATCAAGTCGAGGAACTGGAGACCGCGATTCGTATACTTCTTGGCGATACTGACGACGAGACGAAGATTGGCCTCGACCAGCTCGGCTTTCCCGCGCTTGACCTTGTCCTCCGCCACATCCAGATGCTTGACCGCATCTTTAATCTCTTCCGCGGAGACGAGGGCCTCTTCGGTCTCGAGTGTTCGAATCCGTCCCTTCGCGACCTGATACACCTTTTTTATTTCGTTGAGCGCCTCTTCCGAGCAACTCGTCTTGCGTTTGACGGCGAGAAAGTCTTTCCGTTCGCGGCAGAGCCTCTTGAGAGCCTCAGCACCGGCCTCACCGCTGATCCCAAGCCGCCGCTGACAACTGACGATCTCCCGCTCCGCTGTCCGAATCTGGATCGCCAACTCCCGCACACGCTGCACCATCCGATCCTTCAGCACGCCATGCAGGTTGACGGACTCCATCTTCTCCACAACCTGATCGCGAATCGTATCGATCTGTTTCTTGATCTTCTTCTGCTTCGCGGGATCGCTGTTGGCATGCCGGGCGACTTCATAGAGACTCTTGAGCGAGGTCGAGATTTTACGCACAGAACTCAGCCCTTCGAGCGTCTTAACCCGGAGCTCTTCATAGTCCCGCTGGATTTGTTCTTCCTCGAATTCCTCCTCCGTCTCGACGATCGGGACGATCTCACGCACGTCGATGGTCCCGTTCTTGAGCTGATCGTACAAAGCAAGGACAAATTCAATCGTCATCGGCATCCCATAGATGACCGAGGCAATGTCCTTCTTCCCTTCTTCGATGCGTTTCGCGATCTCGATTTCTCCCTCACGGCTCAATAGCGCCACACTTCCCATCTCTTTGAGATAGAGTCGGACCGGGTCATCGGTCCGGCTGAGTGCCCCGGGAGTTAAATCGATCTCCTTCTCTTCCTTTTCTTCCTTCTCATTCTCCTCCCCGGCGCCGGCGCCGGCTTCGACCTCGACGTCCTCGGCGTCCTCACTTGACTCTTCATTGTCCCGGGCTTTCCTGATCCGCTCCCCCTCAGGCGCATCGACAATCTCGATATCCATTTCGCCGAACATCATCATGATGCTGCCGAACTGCTCGGAGGACACCACTTCCGCTGGTAACGTGCTATTCAACTCGTCGTACGTCAAAAAGCCTTTCTCTTTCCCCATCGAGATCAGCTTCTTCACTTCGCCGAGCAACTCTGGTTTCGCCATGACTACTCCTTCACTAAAGACAACATCCCGGTGGAAGGCCGACCGGCCTTTTGCGATCGCATTTCATTTACTTGTGCGTTCAGAGTCCGCGCATCCTCCAGACGGCCTTCACGTTCGGCGGCCTTGAGTTGCGCGATCAGATCTCGAAACGCGGCCTCGGCCCGCTTCCGATCCAACGTCTCTAAGCAACCCGCAATGTGGGCCTTCACGTCGTCGAAATGGTCTTCCCGCATAGACAGCTCAGTCGCCAGCGACCCACAATCCGGATGATCGACCACTGCATCCAGCAATAACCTGAGCCCGACTCGGCCGTCTCGATCAAGGTGCCTCAACGCTGCCTCGACGAGGGAACGACAGGCCGGAACCGAGAAGGCATCGGGCCGTAGTCGTTGCACATCGGCGGGCGTCAGGTGCCCGTGCAGCAGCAAATACACCAGATCCCGCTCTTCGCTCACACCCTTGAACGTCGCCAGTGCGGGCCTATCCGATTGAGTGGCTGCCGGTCGCCGTCCCTCTGACTGTACCAGCGCCGGATACCGCTCGATCAACCGTTGCTGGCTGACTCCCAGTCGTTCTGCGACCACGCGAATCCGTTCCTCTCGTTCGATCGGATGTTCGCTCTTTTGCAGAATCCGCAGCACATCGTCCACGCTGCGGATACGCCCTTCGATCGTGCCGGAATCCGCCGTACTCAAACTATGCTCGAGGGCAAAGTCCAAGAGGCTCGGAGCCTGCTCTTCCAAATGCGCGAAAGCCTCAGGCCCTTCCTTTCGCACATACGTGTCGGGGTCCTCTCCAGCCGGTAAGGTGACGACTTTCACACCGAGCCCGCTATTCACAAACAGATCGAGCCCTCGCAGTGCGGCACGAACCCCGGCCTGATCCGGATCGAATAACAGCACGACCTTCGAGGCGAACCGTCTCAACACCTGAATATGCTCTGCCGTCAGGGCTGTCCCCAGCGTTGCAACCGTGTGGGTCAGCCCGGCTTGATGGAGTGCGACCGCATCGAAGTACCCTTCCACCACAATCACGGTCTTCAACCGAGCAACTGCTTCCCTTGCGAGATCCAAGGCGTAGAGCGTTTGCCCCTTCTTGAACAAGGGAGTATCCGGCGAATTCAGGTACTTCGGAATCCCCTCGCCGAGGACACGCCCTCCAAACCCAACAACCCGCTTGCGCAGATCGGTGATAGGAAACATCACGCGGGCGCGGAAACGATCGTAGGCCCCGGATGCATGTTCTCGCGCCACCGTCAATCCCGCAGCTGCCAAATCGCTCTGTGCAAAGCCCTGCTTGCTCAGCGCCTTGATGAGCCCGTCCCACTCAGCCGGCGCACATCCAATTTCAAATCGTTCGATCGTCCCAGGGCTGATACCCCGGCCAGCCAAGTAGTCCCGCGCCGTCCCACCAGTCATTCCATCCCGCAAATTCAGTCGAAACCACGCCGTTACCGCCCGATTGAGTGGTTCTAGGCAACTCGCCTGCGCTGCATGAGGCCCTGCGCTCGGCCCGCTGTCCGGCACATCAATCCCAAATTTCCGTCCAAGCTCACGGACTGTCTCAGGAAAATTCGCACCGGTGATCCGCATCAAAAACGTAAACACATTGCCGCCCGCGCCGCATCCGAAACAATGAAAAATCTGGCGGGAAGGACTGACGGTAAAGGAGGGCGATTTTTCCTGATGGAAAGGACAGAGCCCCTTCAGGTTCTGGCCGGCCCGAGTCAAACTCACGTGATGTCCAACGACCTCGACGATATCGATCCGATCCCTAACTTGATTGATCACATCTTCAGAAATCAGACCTCGGCCCACGGAAGTCGCGGCTCCTATTTCCCCACCTAGCGCAGGTGAGAACTATACCTGTAAGTGGCAGTAAAATAGACCGGTCAGGGTAACAGACGGGAAAGAAATCTGTCAATGTGGCACAAGGCGCTAGCCGGGAGGCCAAGCCATGTGTCGTCCGCCCAGCACGTGGAGATGAAGGTGAAACACGCTCTGGCCACCATGCACACCGGTATTGACGACGATACGGTATCCGGCATCGGCAATCCCTTTCAATTTCGCAATCTTGTTACCAGCCAGCATCAAATGCCCAACTAGTCCAACATCCGAGTCTTGCAGTACGGCTATCGAGGCCACATGTTTTCGGGGAATGACAAGCGTATGCGTCGGCGCCTGGGGATTGATATCGTCGAATGCAACCACCAGATCGTCTTCATAGACGAGTGCTGCGGGAATGGTCCTCGCGACGATTTTGCAGAAGAGGCATTCACTCATGATGTGAGTCCTTTTCTCAAGCCAGACTTTCCGAACCGAACCGCCAGCTCCCGATAGACCTCCTGCGGCGTGATGCCGTGGTACCCTAGCACCACCAAAGTATGGAACAGCAGATCCGCCGTTTCGTAGACAATTTCGTCCTTCTTCCCGCCCTTCCCAGCAATCGCCACCTCGCCGGCTTCCTCCACGACTTTCTTGAGTATTCGATCGACACCGCCCTCCATCAATTTAGAGGTATAGGACTCGCTCGAAGGTTCACGCTTCCGCTCTTGGATCGTCTGATAGAGGCGTTCAAGAATCCCACCCCACGACTCGGATGTCTTCGATTCCGGCGAGTCCAGACGGGAAAAGAAGCAGGCCCGCTCTCCCGTGTGACACGTCGGGCCAATCGGCTCGACTTTTACAAGAAGGGCATCGCCATCGCAATCGAGAAACAGATCCTTGAGCTGAAGTTTGTGACCGGAGGTTTCACCCTTTTCCCACAGGGCCTGGCGCGACCGGCTCCAGAAGTGCACAGATTTCTTTTCAATTGTTTTCTGCAAGGCCTCCTGGTTCATGAAGGCCACCATCAAGACTGTGCCATCCTGCCAATCCTGCACGACCGCCGGAATCAGCCCTTGTGCATCAAATTTTAATCGCCCCATATCCATTATCGAACCGCCACTCCCTTCTGCCGAAGATAGGCTTTCGCCTCCTGAATCGTGTGGGTTCTGAAATGGAAAATAGACGCGGCTAGCACCGCATCGGCCTTGCCCCTGACGAATCCGTCGTAGAGGTGGTCCAAGCTTCCCACGCCGCCTGACGCAATCACCGGAATCGACACAGCCTCCGATACAGCAGCTGTCAACGCAAGGTCGTAGCCCTGCTGTTGCCCATCTTGATCCATACTTGTGAGCAAAATCTCACCTGCCCCATACTGCGCCATCGTCTTCGCCCATTCGACGACGTCGAGACCGGTGGGCTTACGGCCACCGTGTGTGAACACTTCCCATCCTGTTGCCGGCGCAATGCGATGCTTGGCGTCTATGGCCACAACGATACATTGTGTCCCGAATCGCTCCGCCGCTTCTTTCACAAATTCCGGCCGTTGGACCGCGGCCGTATTGATGCTCACCTTATCCGCGCCCGCATTCAACAGCGCGCGGATATCCTCGAGCGTTCTCACTCCCCCACCGACGGTCAGCGGCATAAACACCCGAGCCGCCGTCTGCTCTACTACATCGATGATGGTCTTACGGTTCTCATGAGAGGCGGTGATGTCCAGGAAACAGAGCTCATCGGCTCCTTCGCGATCATAGGCTGTGGCCACTTCGACCGGGTCTCCCGCATCGCGCAAGTTCACAAAACTCACGCCTTTGACAACGCGACCGTCTTTGACATCGAGGCAGGGGATAATGCGTTTGGTCAACATATTCGCCTCAGCTCGCTCATAGCCTGAGGCACGAGGCTACCGGCAAGAGGCCCACCAGTTCGAGACATTTTCTGCTCATTGCCTTTCGTCCCTCTCCTCTCGTCCCTCGCCCAGTGCCATAAGAGCGGCTCGATAATCTAGTTTGCCGTCGTACAACGCCTTCCCCACAATCGCGCCTTCAACCCTTGGGCCAAGCGCCTGCACGGCCTGCAGATCCTCAACCCGAGTAATACCGCCGGAGGCGATCACGGGGAAAGACGACAACTCCACTACTTCCCGCAACGCCTCCAGATTCGGTCCGCCCAACATACCATCGCGGGCGATGTCCGTATAGATCACGGCGCCCACGGCATAGCCTGCCATTTCCTTGAGCAGATCTGTCGCCTTCGTCTCCGATACCGATGTCCAACCCTTGACCGCCACCTTCCCATCCCGCGCATCCAATCCCAGCAGAATCCGACGAGGAAACTCCAGACAGGCCTTCTCCAAGAAAGACCGATCGGTTAATGCCGCAGTGCCAAGCACCACCCTGGTCACGCCCGCCCCGAGATAGCGACGCACCGTCTCAATCGACCGAATCCCTCCTCCGACCTGTATATTTAGGCTCACAATGCGAATGATTGCCTCGATCTGAGAAAGATTGCGCGGCTCTCCCTCCACAGCTCCATTCAGATCCACCACATGGATCAGCGTTGCACCGCCCTGTTGCCATTGCCTCGCGACAGCCGGCACGTCGTCGGAATAGACCGTCTCTGCCGCCATGTCGCCCTGGCGCAACCGCACACAGCGGCCATCCTTTAAATCAATAGCAGGAATAACGAGCATACAATGAACCGGCTTGCGTCAGCGCGCTTCTACCGTTCCAAATGGAAATTCAAGGAGCAGATGTTCAACCCCGTAGGTCGCCAACTCCTCCGCCGTGACAAACACCCCCCGCCGCTGGATGAATCCCATTAGGTCTTCCGTCATCGGCCGCTGCTTCTCGTAGTAGTTCCCTTCCCACAGGACTTGCCCGTCAGCCGCGACCACCTTGGCTTCAAACCCCACCGTCGCCGTTGGGCTGGCGCCAAAGCGACCACCGACTCGTTCCTGGTACACTGACACTTGGCCGATCAACGAGGCATCCGCCTTGAGCTGTTTGGCCACCGTCACCGCCGGTGACTGACTGGCGGAAGATTGAGGCGTCACCGGAGACGCAAGTGCGCTCGCTGCCTCACTTGGCGAAAGCACTATCATGCCCTGCCGTGTCTTCAACCGGCTCCATAGTAACTGCGTGACGATGTCCCCGGCTCTAGTCGGCACTGTGACTGTTTGCCTGAGAGACTGTTCGGTATTAGGCGACACCGCAATCGCCATATCAGACCTGCGAACCTCAGGCGGCACTGAGAAGGTCCGATCAATGACGTCCCTCACCTGTGGCGTCGCGAGAGTCGTGAACGGCACCAACGCCATGGTGCGAATCTGATAACGCGGTAATTCCGCAGACGCCTTCGTGGTCACTTTCGACCCGCTGCAGCCGACAACCAACAGCACAGCCAATCCCACCAAGACCATCGACCGTCTACTATTGCTCATCATGCTTATTCCCAGGATCCAAAATTTTTGATCAACTGCAACCCGACTGCCTGGCTCTTTTCAGGATGGAACTGACAGGCCACCACATTGTCCCGCCAGATGCTCGAGACGAACGGGATGCCGTAGTCCGTCGTGGTTGCCGCAACGATCTTGTTAGAAGGATCGACATAAAAGGAATGCACAAAGTACCAGTACGACCCGGTGGGAATCCCTTCGAACAGAGGACAGGGCCGCTCAATTGTCACGTTGTTCCAACCCATGTGCGGTATCTTCAACCCCTGGTCGTGAGCAAATCGTCTGACCTTGCCGGGAATAATGCCAAGACCCTTATGAGTCCCAAATTCCTCACTTTCCTCAAACAGCAATTGAAGCCCCAGGCAGATTCCCAGAAACGGTTTTCCCGATTGAATCGCTCTACGAATCGGTTCCGCCAACCCGTAACGCTCAACGTTGGCCATGCAATCGCCAAAGGCACCGACACCGGGCAGAACGACATGACTCGCGTTTCCAATGGCCTTTGCCTCACGCGTCACCACCGCCTGATGCCCCACCGCCTCAAAGGCCTTGGAGACACTGCGGAGATTACCCATGCCGTAGTCGATGATCGCAATCATGACACCTTCTTGCAGGATGCTGAAAAAGCCCGCCAGCTTCGTTCTCGGCTCATCGAAATCCTCAACGTACCCCTGAGGGTACGCCTCCGGTTTCGACTCGCCTGCGGCCTTGCTGAACGGCCTTTTTGAGCATCCTGCGGGACTATTCTCCTGTTGTGGCACACGACCGAATATCGAAATACCGATTGTCCCACGCCGCTTGCCCCTTGCCTGCCCGTAAGGCTGTAACAATACCGCAACCAGCATGATCCTGCCACTAGCAAACGACATGACCATCCGCAGCAGGCAACCCACCCGACCATCATGAAGATCAGCGCACGAAGATTGACAGGAGGTGGGTGAACCAGTAGCCTGAGCCAGTGCGAAACATGGTGGCGGACATGGACGATCACGAACTGATCGAACACATCAGAAAGTCAGTACCCAGCCTCATTGCCCTGTATCGTTTTGGTTCACAGGCGAAGGGAACCGCTCGTCCGGACAGCGACATTGACCTCGCCATACTTGCGCGTGACCCGATTCCCAACATACGCCGCTTTGAAATCGCCCAGGAGTTGGCCGCCCAACTCCATCTCGATGTCGATCTTGTGGATTTGCGCACCGCGTCAACAGTGATGCGGATGCAAGTGCTTTCGACCGGAGAATGTCTCTTCAGCGCGAGCAATCAGTTGCAAGGAGAGTTCGAAGACCTGGCCTACTCGACCTATGCCCGGCTGAACGAAGAGCGGCGGGAGATTCTCAACGATATCCTCAAGCGGGGATCAGTGTATGCCGGATGACGTGGTAATCAACAAGGTCGCCAGCTTAGAACGCTGCGTCGAGAGAATCCGTGCAGTCCATGGCGGCTCAGACGCCAACATCTATCACAATTTAATCGCGCAAGAATCGATTCTCCTCAATCTCCAACGTGCCTGCGAAATCTCCATCGATCTCGCCATGCATGTCGTGAGAAAGCGCAAGTTGGGAATCCCGCAAGACAGCCGGGATGCGTTCGACCTCCTTCAGACCCATGCCCTGCTTGATGAGCCATTAGCCACGGCAATGAAACGCATGGTGGGATTCCGCAACGTCGCGATTCACGAGTACGACAAGTTGAACCTCGATATCGTCAAATCCACCATTACCACACGGCTTGATGACGTGCTGACGTTCGGCAGTCAACTACTCCGGTCGGAAGCCTAACTGGACTCGTTGGCAGCCTGCGTCCTTCCGCAAGTCAATACTGAAGCTTGAACCCCAAAGTTGATGCTTGGCTCAAAATTTGACGATACTGACCGCCGCTGATTGGAGGAGTAGGCTGGCAGCGTATGAAAATCACTCCCGATGTGTTTGAAGCCTACCTGAAGTGTCCGACGAAATGCTGGCTGCGAGCAACCGGCGAACCATCCGCCGGCAACACCTACTCAGAATGGGTGAAGACGCAGAACGAATCTTACCGCACGACCGGGACAGCGCGGTTGGTTGCCGAGTTTCCGAATGACGAGGTCGTGCTCTCGCCAGACATGGAGAATCGTCAAAGCTGCCAAGTGGCGGTTGGCCTCCAGCTTGGCGGTGCAGGCGCAGATGGATTCCTGTGTCCTGGAATCCGAACTCCACGCGGTCGAACGCGTGCCCGCCGAAGGCCGGGGCAAGCCGGCTCAGTTCATCCCGATTCGCTTCGTCTTCACCAACAAGCTGAGCAAGGACGACAAACTGCTGCTGGCCTTCGATGCCTTCGCGCTCTCGAAATCGCTGGGACGCGAAATCAGCGTCGGCAAAATCATCCACGGCGACGACCACGCCACGCTGAAGGTGAAGACCTCGGCCATGAGCCAGCGAGGTGCGGAAGCGCATCGAGAAAATCGCCGCGCTGCTGGCCAATCCTACGCCGCCCGACCTCGTGTTGAACCGCCACTGCGCCGAGTGCGAGTTCCAAGCCCGTTGCCGGCAGAAGGCGGTGGAGAAGGACGATCTCAGCCTGTTGTCGAACATGCCCGAGAAGGAGCGCACAGAAACTCCGCAGTAAAGGCATTTTCACCGTCACCCAACTCTCCTACACGTTCCGGCCCCGCCGCCGACCCAAAAAGCTGCGCGACAAACGGGAGAAGTATCACCACTCGCTGAAGGCGCTGGCGATTCGGGAGAAGAAAATCCACATCGTCGGCAGCCCCGAACTGAAGATCGAAGGCACGCCCGTCTATCTGGATGTCGAGGGGCTGCCCGGACCGCGATTTCTACTACCTCATCGGCGTGCGCATCGGAAACGGCGAATCCGCCGTTCAGCACAGCCTGTGGGCAGACACCGTCGAGGACGAAGGGAAGATTTGGCGGGAATTCCTTGACCATCCTCGAAACCGTCGAGAAGCCGGTTCTGATTCACTACGGCAGCTACGAAACGACTTTCCTCAAACGAATGCGCGAACGCTACGGCGAGCCGAAAGGCGAGTCATGTGCTGCAAAAGCGTTGCAATTGGCGCCTCAACCTTTTGTCAGTTATCTTCGCACAATTCTACTTTCCTGCCTTTTCCAACGGCCTCAAGGACGTCGCGGGTTCTATCGGATACAGATGGGCCGATGCTGTGTCCTCCGGTCTTGAGTCCATCGTCTGGCGGTGCCGATGGGAGGAGTCCTTATGTGAAACCGTGAAGAGAAATTTGCTGACCTACAACGCTCAGGATTGCGAGGCATTGAGCCGAGTTGCGGAAACGACTTTGTGGCCTGACGAATCAACTGACAGCGAAAGATGCAGATCAGGAGAATAATCCTGACTTCGTGCGAGCGGATTCCTCAGAGCTTCGAACAAGATCAAAATGGCGCTCTTTCGCTAGTCCAGTGGCAGGCTTTGAGGCCATAAATGCTGCGGCGCATTGGGACTACCAGAGGCACCGCGTTTATGTCCGAAACGGCGATTCCCCGAGGAAGGTAAAGCCCCGCCACCGCACAAAGGCATAAGTCCAAACGTATCGAACAGGTCATCATGTGGCCGGTGTCGCGCTATTGTCCAAAATGCAAGCGACCAGTGCGGCTTAAAGGTCCGCAGGTGTCTAAAACGGTTCAAGACATAATCTTCGGTCGCCACAGTCTAAAGCGACGTCTTGTGAAGTATATCTTCCAGACACACCGCTGCTCGAAATGCCGGATCGTTTTTGGCGTCGAAGACGCAATTTAGATTGTTCAGGGAGTATGGCTGGAATCTGGTGGCATACTTCTTGTATCAAGTTATCGAGTTGTGCATCCCGCAAATTAATAGTGGTGCGGAACTTTAACCGGGTGTTCGGCTTTGACCTCAGCCGCAGCACCCTTTACAACCTGAAAGTCAGAGCTGGCAGATACTACGAAGAAACGAAGCAGAAGATATTTGGAGAACATTATTCAAGGCCGCCTCGTCCATGCTGACGAAACCCGCGCGAACATCAAAGGGAGAGCAGGCTTCATCTGGGTTCTGACAAACATGCAAGAGGTCATTTATGTTCTTGCCGACAGCCGGGAAGGTGAAATCGTTCAGAAGCTACTGGCAGGGTTCAAAGGCGTCGTGGTCTCTGATTTCTACACCGCATACGACTCCCTCGGATGCCCACAGCAGAGATGCCTCATTCACCTCATGCGGGACCTGAACGACGAAGTTCTTGACCAACCCGTTCGACGAGCCACTGAAGCAGATCGTCACGGCTTTCGCAGAACTACTCAAACCCATGGTGGAAACGGTCGACCGACATGGACTGAAGAAACATTTCTTGAAAAAGCATCAGGCGAGCGTTGAACGATTTTATCGCCAGCTCGACCGAACCGACTACCAGAGCGAGGCAGCTTTGAAATGCAAAGAACGCTTTCTCCGAAATCGGGACAAGCTCTTCACATTTCTGAACTACGATGGCGTTCCTTGGAACAATAACAATGCCGAGCATGCAATCAAGGCCTTTGCGAGACTCCGGGATGTGATTGCCGGCTCTTCAACCGAGAAAGGCATTGAAGAATACCTGACGCTCCTGAGCATTTGCCAGACGTGCGTATATACCGGTTTGGACTTCCTTGATTTCCTCCGTTCGGGCGAGAAAGACGTTCACGCCTTCGCGGAGACTCGGCGCGGGCGAAGGCGGTAGTCACCAACCAACGAACCGAAAGCCTGGCCAGCAGTTGATCCCGCGAACAAATGAGCCTTCTCACGTGGCCGCTACGGAGTGAAAAGCTTCCCACCTTTGCCTTGACCGCCGAAATAGGGTCATTGCTTCACTTTGCACCTTGGGGCGGAACCTACGATGGGTTAGGCTCATTTTTCGCGAGCGTTTGCAGCCAGGCCTCGACCTCTTGATCACCCTTGGAGAACCCGCCTCTGTCACGTCGATGGTTTTCTCCCAAACCCGAACGAGAGTCCGCAACGCCTCGTTCACAGATTCCGACGTACGAAACACCTTTGCCACGTCGGGCGAAAGCACAACCACGTTATTGTCTCTCTGCATACCGCTTGGCGTACTTTCCTCGGAGGCCCTTACTGAAATCGTATTCCGGCAACATGTCGGCCTGTCTCTCGCGCATGGCCTTTTTCATGGCTCATGACAAAACTCAAAGGGGCAGGCTCCTTTTAGTCGCCTGCCCCTCATAAAACCATTCGATTCCGTTTGATTCAGATTCGCTACAACATCCCCTTCGTCGAGAGCACCTTGCCTGCCAGCCGCTCTTCCAACATGGTTGCCTGATCAAGGGCCTTGGCCAGCGCTTTGAAGATGGCTTCCATAATGTGGTGCGGATTGCGGCCGTATATGAGATTCACGTGGAGATTGAGCCCGCCGTGGGTGACGAAGGCTTGGAAAAAATCTTCGAACAGTCCTAAGTCGAACGCCTTGATCTTCCGATCCGGCAGATTCACGTTGTAGACGAGATAGGGCCTGCCGCTGAGATCGACTGTGACTTGCGCCAGCGTCTCATCCAGCGGCGCTGAGGCAAACCCGAACCGCTTGATCCCGGCCTTTTCTCCCAACGCTTGATGCAGAGCCTTCCCCATGACGATACCAACATCCTCAACCGTGTGGTGCTCGTCGATATCGATGTCGCCTTTAGCCTGGACGGTCAGGTCGAAAAAACCATGCCTGGACAACAGCTCCAGCATGTGGTCGAAGAAGCGAATCCCAGTGTCAATCTTCCCTTGGCCGCTGCCGTCCAGCGTCCATTCGACACGAATATCCGTTTCCTTCGTGGCGCGGTGGACGCTCGCTTGCCTGGGATCCGATCCATCCTTTTTCATGAGAACCTGCTCTGGGCTGATTTCGCGTGGGCGTCGAACCCTTCGATGTGGGCCAACCGAACGAGATGATCTTTCACCTTACTCAATTCCTCGCGCGTATAGTGCACGATGTTGCTCACCTTAATGTAATCGTGGACGGACAATGCCGAAAAGAAACGCGCCGTTCCGCCGGTCGGCAAGACGTGATTCGGGCCGGCGACGTAATCCGCGACCGATGGGGGAGTGTATCGGCCCAAAAAGAGCGCTCCCGCGTGACGGATTTTCTCCAGATAGTCGAACGGCTCATCGACCGAGAGGGTCAAATGTTCCGGGGCAATCTCGTTAGCTACATCGATGGCTTCATCCATTGTGGTAACCACGAAGGCTACCGAATGGCGCGCGATGGACTTGGCCGCAATCTTTTCCCGTTGCAGCCCCTTCAACTGGCTGCCGATGAGTTGCACCACGTCTTTCGCCAACTGGGCCGAGGTGGTGACAAGATAGACCTGCGCATCCTCGTCATGCTCCGCTTCGCAGAGCAGATCTGCCGCAACATGCGCCGGCTTGGCGTCGCCATCTGCAACAACGAGCAGTTCGCTCGGGCCTGCTACCATGTCGATCCCGACCGTGCCATAGAGGAGCCGCTTAGCCGTCGCGACATAAATATTGCCGGGCCCCACAATCTTATCGACGCGCTGGATCGTTCTGGTCCCATAGGCCATCGCGCCGATGGCTTGCACGCCCCCAACGCGATAGATCTCTGTGACGCCGGCGATGTCGGCTGCGACCAGCAAATAGGGATTGATCGGGCCTTTTTGCGGCGGCGTGCACATCACCACACGGGAGACACCCGCGACCTTGGCCGGAATCGCGCACATCAACACCGACGAAGGATAGACGGCCTTACCCCCCGGCACGTACACCCCGACTGCATCGACCGGCATGACCACCTGCCCCAGCGTCGCCTGGTTATCCTGATACATCCAGGTCTTGATGCGCTGGCGTTCGTGAAACGACGTGATCCGATGGGCCGCAAACCGGAGCGCATCGCCCTCATCTTTCCGGATGTGAAAGTAGGCTTCTTTGATTTCTTCGGGAGTGACACGCAGCTCCGAGTCTTTCATGGAGACGCGGTCGAACTGTTTCGTATAACGGAGGACGGCCTTATCGCCGCCCCTCTCCACGGCCTGCAGAATTGACTTGACCGTCTTCTCGACAGCAGCCCCCTGCACGCGGGCACGCGACGCCACCCTCTTGAGTGCTGGGAGAAAGGCTCGCTCCGTGGATGTCACAATCTTCATGTGCGCGCCCGCTTGACCGTTCGACGTGCCACGCGTAAAGATTTGCGCGGAGCGCCTGTTCGAGACCCTAAAGCACGGTTCACGGCCCGGAGTTTCTTGATCAGTACCGTGACCACCGCGTGCTTCAGCTTCAGACTCGCTCGATTGACGACCAGCCGAGCCGTGGACTGCGCGATGCACTCAACTTCGACGAGTCCATGCGCCTTGAGCGTGTTGCCTGTCTCGACCAGATCGACGATCCGATCGGCTAGACCGACCAACGGCGCCAATTCAATCGAGCCGTACAACTTAACGATTTCGACCGACACGCCGCGCTGATTGAAATAGCGCTCGGCGATCTTCGGATACTTCGTCGCCACACGAATTTTCGAGGACAGCCGGTCGCGTGAGGCCTGTCCCTTGAGCGCGGCGACGGCGATTCTACACGCTCCGAACCCTAAATCCAATGGCTCGTAGACGTCGCTGTTCTGCTCCATCAACACGTCTTTCCCGACAATCCCGACATCCGCCGCACCATACTCTACATAGGTCGGCACATCGGTCGGTCGCACGACCAGGAAGGTCATGCCGATCTCCGGGCAGGGAAATACCAGCCGGCGACTCTCGGTGGAGAGGCTGCCCAGTGCATAACCCGCTCGGCGAAAGACATCCAGCGTGAGATCCAACATTTTTCCCTTCGACAAGGCAACCGTCAGCATGGTGTCAACAATTGTCGGCCGGAGCCGCACCCTCCTTATGGCGGGCGATGGTCGCACCCAACCCGCGCAATTTCTCTTCCATCCGCTCATAGCCACGATCCAGATGGTAGACGCGGAGAATCTCCGTCGTGCCTTCCGCCGCAAGGCCGGCCAAGACCAATCCTGCGCTCGCACGAAGATCGGACGCCATCACCGGAGCCCCGGCCAACCTGGTCGGTCCGGTCACCACCGCCCGATTGCCTTCGACCTTTATGTCGGCCCCCATCCGTCGCAGTTCCTCGACATGCATAAATCGGCTTTCGAACACCGTCTCTGTGATCACACTCGTGCCCTCGGCGGACGTCATCAAGGCCACCATCTGTGCCTGCATGTCGGTGGGGAACCCGGGATACGGCAATGTCCGAATATCTATTCCTTTGAGCGGCGATGCCGCGTTGAGATGAATCCGTTCCTTCTCCACCTGCATCTCGATGCCAGCTTCCCGCAACTTCATCAGCAAGGCGTCCAAGTGATTCGGACGGCATCGATTGAGCGTTACCGCTCCCCGCGTGATGGCCCCGGCCACGAGATACGTGCCGGCTTCAATACGATCTGGAATAACGTCGTGATCGCTCCCATGCAACTCACGGACACCCTCAATGGTGATGACATCCGACCCGGCACCGTCGATGCGCGCTCCTCGTTTCATGAGAAAATTCGCGAGGTCCACGATCTCCGGTTCCTTCGCGGCGTTTTCTATGACCGTAGTGCCCTGGGCGAGCGACGCAGCCATCATCAAATTTTCCGTTCCGGTGACCGTCGGCGTGTCGCAATAAATCTGTGCGCCTATCAGCCGCTTCGCCTTGGCTCGAATATACCCATGCTCCATCGAAACTTCCGCGCCCATCTTAGCCAGTCCGGCAAGATGGAGATTGACGGGCCGCGACCCAATCGCGCAGCCACCGGGCATCGATACCGTCGCTTCCCCCCATCGCGCTAGCAGCGGTCCCAACACGAGTACGGAGGCCCGCATGGTCTTCACAAGATCGTACGGAGCCTGGGTCGAGGTGATCACCGCAGCATTGACGACCGCGCGATTTCCCTCATAGTGGACCTTCGCGCCCAAGATGCCCAACAACTTGCCCATGGTGACGACATCTACCACGTGAGGCACATTGCTGATCACGCACTCGCCACCGCCGAGAATGGTGGAGGTTAAGATCGGCAACGCGGCATTCTTCGCCCCACCGATCTGGACCTCTCCTCGAAGCGGCATCCCACCGGTGATGATTGTACGATCCATCGTCTCCGCCCCTACGTGCCTACTCGCTCTACAATCACCACACGCTCAAGCCCTGCTTCGTCGCAGACCAGCCGGTGGAACCTATAACAGGGTATCTGCTCGACAATCCGGCGCATCGTACGAGCCTGGCCAGCCCCGATTTCCATAATGAGTGCACCGCCGGGAGAGAGGTATCGACCGGCCTCTTGCAGCAGCCGTTCGTGCAACTCCGTCCCCTGAGGCCCTGCCACCAGCGCACCGCGCGGTTCAAACAACCGCACTTCTGGCTGAAGTGTCGCCCAATTAACCTCCGCAATATAGGGAGGATTCGAGACGATGACGTCAACTTGCCCCTCAAGCTCCTGCCCCGCCAGTGCTCCCAGCAAGTCGCCTTCTAGCCATGTGATGTGTTCGCATATCTCATAGCGAGCAGCATTCTGTCTGGCGACAGCAAGTGAGGGATTCGATAGATCAGTCGCAATTACACGCGCACGAGGCCTCTGCCGCGCAATCGCTACGGCAATGCATCCGGATCCCGTACAAACATCGACGATGATGGCCTGCCGTTCGGCTGGAATTCGTTGCGCGACATACTCCACCAGCAGCTCCGTCTCCGGCCTCGGGATGAGCACCGCCTGGTTCACGTGAAACTCCAGCCCGCAAAACTCCTGAGTCCCTAAAATATATTGCAAGGGCTCTCGGCCAGCCCGCCGCTTGACCAGCTCCTTTGCGGCCATCAGTTCGGCAGGAGACAGCAAGCGCTCTCGATCGGTCACCACATAATGTGCGGGAAGTCGGAGCACATGCTCCACGATCCACAACGCTTCCTGCTCCGCACTCTCGATACCGGCCTGCTCCAGCAGGCGTCGAGCCTCAACGATTGTCTCACCGAGCGTCGCCTGTCCAGCCGACTGAGGGATAGGAACTACCACGTCCATATTATTACGCCGCCCCCACTTCTTGCTGACGCTGCGCTTTCAAGGCCTGAACGAGTTCGTCGAGGTCACCCTCAAGCACCTGTTCCAACTTATGCAAGGTCATCCCGACGCGATGATCGGTCACACGATTTTGCGGGAAATTATAGGTGCGGATCTTTTCGCTTCGCTCGCCCGTACCCACTTGAGACTTGCGATTTTGCGCGATCTCCGCTTCCTGCCTCTCCCGCTCCGCCTCGACGATTCTGGCCCGCAGGGTCCGCATCGCCTTGTTGCGATTCTTCAGCTGAGACCGTTCGTCCTGGCAACTCACCACTACACCAGTCGGTATATGGGTGATCCGCACCGCCGATTTTGTTGTATTGACGCTCTGCCCTCCTGCACCGGACGAACAGAAGGTGTCGATACGGAGATCCATAGGATCGATGTGTACATCAACCTCGTCCACCTCAGGCATGACGGCGACGGTAACAGTCGACGTGTGAATCCGCCCACTGGCCTCAGTGACGGGAACACGCTGTACCCGGTGGACTCCAGCCTCGAATTTGAAGTGGCTGTATGCGCCCTTGCCTTCGATAAGCGCAACGACCCCCTTGTAGCCTCCGCCCGTTGTTTCTGTGGCTTCGACCAAATCCACTTTGAAACCTCTGATCTCTGCATACTTGGTATACATGCGGAACAATGCTCCCGCAAAAAGCGCCGCCTCATCACCACCGGTCCCGGCACGGATTTCGAGGAGCAGGCTCTTTTCGTCTCGCGGATCTTTGGGAATAAGCCACTCTTGGGCCTGCTGTTCAATGTCGCGCTGCCGACCTTCGAGCGCGGCACTCTCCTCCATGGCCATCTGATGCAACTCGGCCCCGGCCATAGGATCTGCAAGAATTTGCGCGGCTTCCTCCATTTGTCTCGCAATATCTCGATAGGTTCCAAGAAGCTTGGCCGCCGGTTCGATATCCGTCCGTTCCTTATTGACTTTATGTAACTGCGAAGGCTGGCTCATCATGGACGGATCCATAAGCTGATTCGTCAACTCATTATATCGGGTGGCCAGCACTTCCCATTTTTTCAGTAAGACTGCTTCCATGGCCCCGCTTTCCCTCTAATTCGCTCTCAGCCAAACTGATGCACAAAAACAAAGGGACCCTGCCCCTCAGCGAAGCAGGGTCCCTCGTATGACCTCTTCTCGAGCTACTTGTCTTTCTTCGCGTACTTCTTCTTGAACCGTTCAACGCGCCCTTCGGTATCGATGATCTTCTGTGTCCCCGTAAAAAACGGATGGCAATTTGAACAGATATCGACATTGATATCACCGCCCGTCGATCTGGTCTTATATTTGTTGCCGCAGGCGCAATGGACCGCGACTTCCCGATACACGGGATGAATACCCTTCTTCATAATTCACGCTCCCCAGACATCACAGCCATCGACCTTCGCCCATTCGAAGGCCCGCCACTGTACCCTGTCTCAGCAATCGGATACAAGCCGGATATTATCGATTCATCGACTGCAGGAATTCCTGATTGGTCTTGGTGCCATGCAGCTTGTCCATCAAAAACTCCATGGCTTCCATCGTCCCAAGCGGACTCAGCACCTTACGCAAAATCCACATCTTATTGAGACGATCCTTGTCCACCAGCAACTCTTCTTTCCTCGTCCCGGACTGGCTGATATCGATAGCCGGGAAGAGCCGCTTATCGGCCAGACGGCGATCGAGATGAACTTCCATGTTGCCGGTCCCTTTGAACTCTTCAAAAATCACATCATCCATCCGACTACCGGTGTCGACAAGGGCAGTCGCCATGATGGTGAGACTCCCGCCGTTTTCGATGTTGCGGGCCGCCCCGAAGAACCGCTTTGGACGCTGGAGGGCGTTCGAATCCAATCCTCCCGACAACACCTTGCCACTTGGCGGCGCAATGGTATTATAGGCACGCGCCAGGCGGGTAATGCTGTCCAGTAGTACCACGACATCCTTCTTATGTTCGACCAGCCGCTTGGCCTTTTCGAGCACCATTTCAGCCACTTGGGCATGACGTTGGGCCGGTTCGTCGAAGGTGGAACTAATAACTTCGGCCTTCACCTGCCGCTGCCAGTCGGTGACTTCTTCCGGCCGCTCGTCGATGAGCAGCACGATCAAGGTCACTTCTTTATGGTTTTTAAGAATGGCCCGAGCGATGGCCTGCAGCAACATCGTTTTTCCGGTTCGGGGAGCCGCGACGATCAACCCACGCTGGCCTTTGCCGATCGGCGTCGTAAGATCCATCACGCGGGTGCAATATTCTTCACGGTCGAACTCGAGGACCAGACGCTCTTCTGGATAGAGCGGCGTCAAGTTGTCAAAGAGGATCTTGTCGCGAGACACTTCGGGGTCTTCGTAATTGACCTTTTCAACCTTGAGCAGCGCAAAATACCGCTCACTTTCTTTCGGCGGACGAATTTGGCCGGACACAATGTCACCAGTGCGCAAATTGAAACGCCGTATTTGGGAAGGCGAGATATAGATGTCGTCGGGACCGGGAAGATAGTTCGAATCGGGAGCGCGCAGAAATCCAAACCCATCAGGGAGCGTTTCAAGCACGCCTTCGCCGAAAACCACGCCATTGTTCGCGGTCTGCGCCTGCAAAATCGCAAAAATTAATTCCTGCTTTCGCAGCGTGGGTGCGCCATCAATTTTCAGATCGCGTGCCACCTCATTGAGATCAGCGATGGACTTCTGCTTGAGCTCCGCCAGATGCATAACCTCCCCCTTCGTTTGCGCCATGAATATCCTCTCAAGCCCCAAGCTGCATCGTTATCGGCAGCGACCGTACATGGTGAACCATAGGAAATTGTCCATGAACTGAATGGTAGCGTAATGGTAATGCGTTGATGATTGTGTCGTGTCTATCGACTAAAAGAGGGTGACCCGTGAGGGACTGACCTATTTCCGCGCGTCGCTATCAGGGTATGAATATCTTTCATGGCTGCAGATGATTGTTGCAGGCTGGAACTCATGCGTCGCTGACTCGCCTCTGTTCCTTGAGCAATTGCGGATTGTACCGAGATGCGCCCCGGAAGCCTTGTGTGTGGAGATAACCTTGAATCGAGCTGAGATTATAACCAAATAATAACGCGAGCATTGTTCCTTGTCAACAGGGATATCTTTTTTTTCACACCGCCCTCTTCGCCCTTAACCAGCCCAGCTTGACATGCTTCTTCCTGTCGCCATAATAACTTGCTCTGACGCCTGCCAGTTGCAGCACAAAAGAGTGGTGTGCTAAATGAGAGAAGTTGTGGAGACACACCATGGCGCACGACGACGAATACGGACAGCACGAGCGAATATTCACATTGTCTGAGGCCAATCGCCTCATTCCCCAGCTCAATACCAAGCTGACATCGATTCAGCAAGCCAAGGCCGTCCTGTCACGCACAAAAGAAGATATCAAGAAAGCCAACGCCCAGGCCGAATATGGTGGGGGTAGTGCCGTTGGACACCTCTACATCTTGGGTCTGCAACAAGTCAGTGCGAATCTTCAAGCGATTCAGGAGCTCGGCATCCTGGTGAAGGACCTGAATCTCGGCCTTTGTGACTTTCCCCATCTCCTTGACGGCCGAGTGGTCTATTTATGCTGGAAGCTCGGGGAACAAGAAGTTCGCTGGTGGCATGAAACGACCACCGGCTATAAAGATCGCTGCCCGCTAGAGAGCCTCGCCTGAGGTCCGAGTCCTCAACCCTCAAGACATTTATGAAATTTGTCATACTCGGAATCGACGGTCCCGACGGAGAGGCCAAGCGAAAAATCTATCGCCCAGCACATCTCGCCAAGATGGAATCCCTCGATGCGCAAGGCCGGGTCGTGCTAGCTGGTCCGCTGACGGATAAGACAGGGAGTCTTATCGTCATCGAAGCGGACTCGCTGGAAGACGCGCAACAGCTTGCTCGCGAAGACCCCTATACCGTCCACGGTGTATTTGAACGGGTCGACGTCCACCCATTTACTCAAGTCTTTCCCAAAGAACGGTAGCCGAGACCTGTCGCTCTAGTCCTTCAACCCCAACTCCATCCCCGCCTCTGGTTGCGTTGCCCCTACAGCCATTGCGCGGTATAGTTACTCAGATGGAACTGTATTGGCGAATGCTCTATCCTTCTCTCTTCGCACTCTTACTAGGGGGAACCCCTGCGTTCAGCGCCTCCACGAAAACCGTCATCGCTGATGGCCAATATGTCATGGCCGATGGCGACACCTTAGCCGGCGCAGAAGAAAAAGTCCTCCAACGAGCCCAGCGCAACGCAGTGGAAGGAGCGGGCATCTATCTCGAATCTACATTCCGCGATGTAGAAAAAGAATCTGGCGGGAGAAGCACGCAAAGCAGTTCGCTGGAAATCAGAACGATTGCCGCCGCGATCACGGAAACAGAAATTCTCGAATCCAGGCGCTCCTTCGAGCTGGGCCGCCCCGTCTTCTTCGTGCGCATTCGTGCCATGATCGATATGGGCAGCCTCGCCGAGGCAATACGCCGACTTCAATCCGACCAGCAACTCGCGCAACACTTTCGCCAGCTCCAGCAGGAAAATCACCATTTACGCTCGCAACTGCAAGAGCTTCAACGGCAACCGATCGGCGTCCGAATGCTGGCAATCGATCCGATCGGAAAATCCTCCTCACACCAACGGGCACGGGCAATGCTCGAAGCTGCTCTCCACACATCGAATCTGCGAGACAAGATCCAGCTCAGCACCGACGCCGCCATCCTTGACAATCGCTATGTCGATCCACTAATTGTGCGAGGGCAAACCTATCTCCGACTCACCTCACTGGCTTTTTCCCAACGGGGTCAGACATTGGACTATGCGGACTATCTGGACAAGGCCAGGATAGACTTCGATCGTGCCGTCGCACTCGACGCCAAGAACGTATGGGCATGGGTTGGGAAAGGAGATGTGCTCACATGGTTGAAACAATTGGACGAGGCTGCCGCTGCCTACGAGCAAGCCCTTGAGCTCGATCCGTTTGCCGATATCGCTCGCCAACCCCTCATCGGCGTATACACGACACAAGCGCGCCGCCAGGCAGACGCCAAATCTTGGCATCAGGCTTTGGCCACGCTGAGGAAACTCCTCAACGCCGAAACACCTGAAAGCTGGATTCCCTATCAAAAAGAGGCGTACGCACTGCGGAGCGAAATTTATCTTAAGCTGAATCAGCCGGAACAGGCGATTGAAGATTTGTCCACTGTTATTCGGGTCGACCCCACCAATGCTTCCGCCCTGGTGACCAGAGCAAAACTTTACCGAGAACGTTTACAGGGTCGGCTCGCCAAGGATGACCTTGAGCGAGCCTGCGTTCTCGGATCCGTTCTAGCCTGTGAGCAATTGCCGTGACACCACGCAGCATATAGATTTTACACTACCAGCTCGTTTATGAGCAGGCCAACCTACAGCAGCCAAACACCTACCGATTGATTTGACAGACTGAATGAGCCGTCCCTATAATGAGTGAGTGCACTTAAAATGCGAACTAGGTAGGCACTATTAAGTTGCCTCTGGGCAAAGCCAGGATCTGAGGACAAAAGGCCTAAGTCTCCCTCGTTCAATGGCCCCAAATTTCCCAATGGTGGGCCTTCTGCGAGGTTGCAGGGGACATGGAAAAAGCTTAGAGTGGGAAGGCTATGATTGTCAGAAAGTCTGTGGATATCGTTCTTTAACACCTTGCCGGAGATTTCGCTGTGATGACTCAGTATCGTGTCCTTCCAGGCCCAGAACATTTCCTTCCCCCATCAGCTGCCAGCATGGGTATCCGTTTGCCGAACCCTGGGGAAGCTCATATCAACGGCGTAATCGTCCCAGAGGAAAAGGCCTACGAAGAAGCGGCGAAGCAATTCCTCATGGCCAAAGTGCCGACCCTCTTCCCCGGTCCCTTAGTTCTGTGGGCCTGGAATGAGAAGGCCGCCAAGAAGGCCACGGCCATCCGCCACTTGTACAACACGCTTAAGGAATGCGTGCAACCCGGGCAAACGCCCATGCTGATCCCGATGCCGGATTACCGACCCAAGTACCCCAAAATCAATCCTGAAGTCGAGATCAATCCCAACCACCCAAATCTGACCATCTGGCACAATAAAATCGATTGCTGCATGTTCATTGGGGTCCACTGCCATCAAGCCAATTTGTCGCTCAAAATCATTCGGGGCGGCACCTCCTGTTACACGATTGCGATGTGCGCGCAAGCTGGCCATGAAGACGCGATGCTCTCGTTCCGCGACGCATCGGTCGAAAAGATCATGAAACTGGCTGAGTGGGTGAGAAAGTTGAAAGGGACAGTCCAACCACGGCTGACATCAGCTAAGAGCGGAGCCTCAAACTAAGCAGTTTTGAGGTTCCGAAGAGAGTGAAAGGAGACCGATCCATGGCAGACACACACTCAGTCATCGGCACAAAAAATAAAAAAGGGCAGACCTTTACCGACACCTGGAAGATGATGAACGACGCCCCGCGTACGCCGTCGTTCTATACAGGTAGCGAGGTCATTAAGGAAGCGCTCCGGCGAGCCAGCTGTGACGTGATGATCGCGTACCCGATTACCCCGCAGAGCGAAGCGGCCGCCTTGATCGGCGAGCTCTTTGCCGAGGGGTACATCGGCGACTACTTCCGTGGCGAGAGCGAATTCGCCGTCATGTCACAATGCGCGGGAGCGGCCTTCGGGGGAGCACGCGTGTTTACGACGACAGCGGGGCCCGGCACGATGCGCGCGATGGAGAACTTTCCGATGTGGTCCGGTGCGCGGTTGCCGATCCAGATGATCGTCACCTGCCGCGGCATCAACTCACCGCTGTCAATTCAGCCTGACACGTTAGAAATTGCGTATCTTCTGAATACTGGCATGCTCGTCTGGCATGCGGAAACCGCACAGGACTTCTTCGATTGGATCCTCAAAGGCTACATGGTGTCGGAAGAGCCTGACGTGCACCTCCCCTTGGCGCTGTGCTGCGACGGATTCTTTGTGACGCACACCAAGGACGTCGTCAATCTTACCCCAGCCGACATGTGTCTTCCACCCTACGACCCCTACCGCTCCCCCGTGCCCTGTATGGACATGGAATGTCCGCCGGTTCGGATGATGCGCGATCCGTTTGTCATGAAGAGCAACTACATCAGCTATGCCACCCACGCTTCCTGGCAGCAAGAAGTCTGGGCAGCAGTGGAACGGTCCCGTAAGCACACGATCAAGTGGATAAACGGGTTGATCGAGACAGAAAATACCGATGCCGAGGTTCTCATCGTTGCCTCCGGTACGGCGGTGTCGCAGGGTCGTGAGGCCATCCGGCTTCTCGACGACGAAGGCATCCGTTGCGGCCTGGTAAAGATCAAGTCCTTGCGGCCTTGGCCAGGCGAGGAAATCCGTGAAGCCACGAAAAACGCCAAGCATATTATCGTTCCGGAATTCAACGTGACCGGGTGGTTGGCAAAGGAAATTAAAGCCACCATCCCGAACAGCGAACGCGTGAACGCTGGCCCGCGTGTCTGCGGAGGCATGACGATGCCACCGGAAATTATTGTCTCTGAAATCAAGACCCTGCTCGGCATGCGCACCATGTCGTTGGCCGGTCGCGGCAGTTGATCGCATCTACGCAGCAAGCACCGAACGACCTGAATACGACGCACTACTGAGGAGGCCAATATGAGCAAGGAACGTATCAAGATTTCTGAAGACCTGTACGACATCATGCCATCCGACTATCAAGACCTAGTCAAAAGCGCGACCTACGGCAAGGAAGACCGGGGCTGGAAGGATATCGGCAACAGCAAGGAACTCATCGAGCAACACTCCCTCTGCGCCGGCTGCCCTGAATCCATGGCCTTCCGCTACATCCTGGCCTCATTGCCGAACCCCGAAGACACCGTCATGGTCGGTTCCACCGGCTGCACCAGCCTGGTATTCCCCATGGTAGCCGTGCACAACATTCACTCCCTCTTCGGGAACCAAAACGCGATCGCCTCCGGCTTGAAGCGCGCATTGAGCGTCCGCTTCCCAGGCCGAACGAAAGACGTGGTTGTGCTCGCCGGCGACGGCGCCACCGTCGATATCGGCCTCGACATGACGCTGCAAGCCTGGTTCCGCCAGGAGAAGTTCACCACGATTTGTTTCGATAACGAACTGTACGCCAATACCGGTGGCCAGGAGAGCGGTTTGATGCAGAAAGGATTCGTCGCCAAGATGGCGCCGGTTGGAAAACTCTTCGATAAGGTCCGTCTGCCTGAAATTGCTCGCGAATCGGGTTGTCATTACGTGGTTCAATGCACCGTCAGCAAACCGTCCCTCGTTGAGAAGGTGGTCCGGAATGCGGTCATGATCTCGCGCGAAATCGGCCCGACCTACCTCCAGCTCTATACGCCTTGCATTCTGGAAATCGGGAAGAACAGCATGGAAGGGCTCCAGGAAATGCGGGATTCGGAAAAACCGACTGAACGGTTCGCCTACAAAGAGTACATCAGCGAGCCGGCCAAGCAACTCCTGACAGAGATAGCTGCCAAGGACAAGGAAAAGAAGGCCGCTGCAAAACAGCTCGCCTCACAGGGTGCCTAATCCGATTCTGGAGGAGAGACGACCATGATCAAGAAAAGACTGAACATCAGGATGTCGGGATTAGGCGGACAGGGCGCCGTCACAGCTGCGCATGTTCTGGCCATGGCTGCCAACCGCGATGGTAAGTTTTCGATCTCCAATCCCTTCTTCGGCGCCGAGAAACGCATGGCGCCGGCGGAGAGCTATTGTCGGATCGGCATCGAACGGATCTACGACCGTGGCGAGCTGGTATTTCCCGACGTCATCCAGGTCTTTCATCCCCAGGTCATCACCATGGGGAAGAGCTACACCATGCCCTTCTACTCCGGCGTGAAGGAAGGTGGGCTCGTCATCATCAACTCCGACCAGGAGCTTCTGTCAGCAGACGACGTGGAGCGTCTTAATGATCTAAATGTTAAAGTATTTTACATTGCGGGAACCGAACTCGCGATCGAGGTGGCCGGCACCGAGTTATCGACGAATATGTCGATGATCGGATCTGTAGCGGGTATTACCAAATGTGTCTCAATGGAATCCCTGGACGGCGCCTTACAGGAACGGTTCGGGAAAAAGTTCGTCGCCTCCGGTGGAACCGCCTCCTTGGATGAAGCGATCAAGAAGAAATTTGCCAAGAAAGAAATGTTGCTGGCCAAGAACCTTGCGACCATGCAGGCGGCCTATCAAATCGCCAGTGAATGGGCAGAGAAGAATAAGTATGAGCTGCGAGTCGGCAATCCTGCCGTTGCGGCTTAACGAGAGAGAAGGAACCAGCTCGCATGTATAACGTAGCGCAAGTCATCGACGAGAAATGCGTAGCCAAGAAGGGATGCCGACTGTGCATCATGTATTGTCCGGAGGCCAACTGCCTCGACCTCAATCCGACCAAGATGGTGGCTGAAGTGACCATTGACCGCTGTAAAGGCTGTGACCTCTGCGTGGTTGTCTGCGACGCGGCCAAGCATTATGCCATCACCATGCAGGCAGTCAGCGCCACCGGGAAGCTGATGTCGCAAAAAGGCGAGTCCGCCGCGCTTGGACAGGCCTACCAAGGATAACCATTTTTTAGCGGGTCTCCCGCGCAAGACCCCATGGCGCCTGCGCTATGGGGTTTTTTGTTGGTGCCGCTGTGGGGGGAAATAAATGGAAACTGAAGATAATGTCATCAATGAGCTCATTCAAGAGATTACAGGTCTGATCCACGAATACCCCAAAGTGCTCGAACGGCGTGCAGTCGAGATCCATGCCAGCGGGAAAGACCCGGATTTGGCGCAGACGCTTATCAAGGCTGCCGACACTATGCGCGACAGTGGAAATCTCTATCTGACCTGGGCGAAGCACTACGCATCCGTCGCGGCAGGCAGGACCGATGCGACCTCGAATGAGGACGAAACAGAGGACTTCGACGTGTAACGGAATGATGCAGGCAGGGCGAGCAATTGCACTAATAGAAAAAATCCCCCTCCAAGCGACATCTTTTGCTAGAATACGCGTCCAGACGACGCACTGTCTCGTTCCCCGGTAGCTCAGTTGGTAGAGCAGCCGGCTGTTAACCGGCTGGTCGCAGGTTCGAGTCCTGCCCGGGGAGCCAATCCAGACCAAAAGTGGGCACTTCGCCCTGTGGAGTGCCCCTTTTGCTTTCTCCCATCACACGCGCCAGCGCCGCATAACTGCCCTTCATCACCAACTGCCTGTTCTGATAGCGAATCTCCTCGACTAAGAGCTTCAGGTACTTCTTGCTGAAGATACGATCCTTCTCAAGCAATCGCTCACGCAAGGCTGCCGTGAAGACGTGAATCTTCTTCTCTCCAAGGGCTTCCAACGGCATGTGTTTGAGTCGTCGCAGTCCGGCAATGTCCGTCAACAGGGCTTGCCGTTGCGTTTGAAGCTTGTTGGCTCGCTCTGTCAGCGTGGAATCCAACGGCAAGAGACCTTTTTCGACCGCTTCATAGAGTTTCTGACTACTCTGTTTAACTCTGTCTAATTCCTTCTTGAGTTCTAACTCCAAGTGCACCTCTACCGGCCCTAATGGGTACGGTGTTGCACTTGGAGTTAGAACTCAAGGCGATACTTCCCACCTTTTCCCATCGCCAACGTCATCCCCGCCCTGACCTGCCCCCATTAAACCGGTCCAGATCCTCTCTCATGGGAGGATAGATTTTGGTCGGCATTCCTCTGGCACTTGTGGCTCACCTTCCTTCGCCATGCCGCGCTCAATTCGAGAGCCGAAGCATGTTGGACAGAGGTGAAGCCCTCGCGTGTTGGATGTGTAGAAGGTGTGCAGATCGGACACCCCGCAGTCACTGCAGGTGACCGGGCGCAATGGCGGTGGGGGAGGTTGGCAGATCGCTCGACAACTCATAGCCTTACCACTGTCTCTTATCGCTTAGTCTCTCGCAGAAGGGGCACGGAAGTTTTGTCATGGCACAGGACACCATACGGTCTTGGTTCCATTTCTCCCCGGCCGAACCCGGACTGCCCCGCCCTCTTGGGCAGTCATTGGTTTTCAAGAGACCGGGGAAAATTCAGTCTTTGTTCAGGCAAGTCCATCTGCACCAGGAGCCTAGTTCTTTCCGTTCATCCTCACTTGCGCCAGGGCACCAGGCCCGAGCAATTGTGCAGTCAGTTGAATATCCCGGTGCCGTGGCACCAGGATTGCTGATGGGCCTGAGTCAACATCGCGCTACGGCTTCTCGGCCTTGGCCCGAAGGGCTTCAAGCATGTCCTTCTGGTAGGATCCCATCAGAGCACGAGCCACGGGACGCTTCGCCGAGGATCCAAATCCGGTGACCTGATCGGTCGACACACGGCTGAGGTAGATCGCAACCATGCCGTCCTGTGTTGGGAGCGCCATCACTCCTTGCTGCAGGCTATTGTACGCATGGCTGGCGTAAAAGTGTCGATCCACGACGATCGAGGCCTCGCCGATCCGGAAGTGCATGCGGTGAGACAGCACGTAGGTCGGACGCCCAAAGACTTCGACATTCATCCAGAAAAACTGTTCCTCGAACTCCTCGCCTTCTTTGATCTTGGTGGCCGGATAATTGAGCAGCACGTTGGACACAGAGGGGAGGTACTTCGCAAGGAGTTTCGACTGCTTGGTGGCAAGGGATAGTTCGTCGCGTGCGAAGACGTGCTGTCTGCTCGTGCGTGCGTAGGGCGCGGTGCCGGCCAGGCCTTTCGTATGATAGGCCTGGTAGCGCGCCAGCAACTCCTCGCGTATCAGCGCCTCCACCTTCTCAATCGGCACCGCCCCGTCCTTGCTGGCCGACTTCAGCGCCCGAAAGGCCGCGATCTCCTTCGTATCCAAATTCAGGTCGTCGCCCGGTTTCGCCTCGAGGTACCGCCGGGCTTCCTTCTCTCCGTTCGGTTCCAGCTTCAGGCCCGCGAAGTCGGCCAGCTCCCCGTCGCCCGCGATCCTGCCATGGGCCGTGATCGCCGATTCCGTCTTGAACGCCGTGGCCTCACGAAAGAGCTCGACAAGATTCTCAGCTCTTGTCTTGACGAGCAAGGCCATGCCGATGGCGAGTTCCCGATCCGATCCTTCCGTGGCTGTCCAGGTGACAATTTTGCCCTCCCGGATCTGCTGCCGGTCGCTGTCCGAAATCTGCAACTCCCGCAATACTTCATCAGCAGTGGGCAGCGCCGATGCATCAGGAACGGACCAGCCTAACATCAGGCCTACGCAGATGCTCACGACAGTGCGGGTGACACCCAGGAGGTTGATGACACAGCGGTGGAGGAGAGGGGAATAGGACTTGGTTTTTGTTATTCTTGATTCCATGGGCTCCTCTTCTGGGTTTCCCCTCCCGGCCTCGCGCTCATTACCACAACGCTGTGTTTCTGAACCCCTAAATGATGCGCTGTCGCTATTGAAAGATCAAGAAGATCACGACCACTCTACGATAAAGTTTTTGGACCGAGCTCTACAAATGTCTCACAGGGCCATGGTGTTCCCACCGTGGTACTCTGACCAAATAGATCTAGTGAAGACAGGCGAGCTCCGCCGTGTTAGAAGAACCAGCCAACCTACTCATGGGCCGACAACCTAGACCCTTATGTATCCATAGCCCCCCGTGTTACTGAGACGGGTGGCTTCCCGCCCGTCCGGCTGCCGCCGGATCGGGCGGGATTACGCCTCGATCCATAAAACAGCGAGTCACTGCGTATCGTTGACCTTCTAATTGCAACAGAATAGTACTCGCGCATCACTCTAGTTTCTAGTCCAGCGAACCTCAATAACAATAGTCTGATCATCCCCATTGGCTATAGAGGCTATCCATGGCCGATCGTCGAAACATAATCGAAGAAATCCTAGCAATTAAGGGTCTAGTCAGAAGACAGATTTCTCTCATGCGGAATTAGTTTAGCCGTTTGAGTCGAGTGGAACAGGCATTTGAAGGACTCGACCGGAAAAACAAAGAATTGTTACGTTATTTTCCAATCGCGCTTGTTGCCTGCATCGAGTCATTCTTCCGTTTGGCAATCAAAAATCTGGTCGATCTCAGGTGATCCTTATTTGAACAACGCACAGGCTATAGATGGCTCGCACTATTGTCACTTTTGATGTTTTAAAGTCCCTTCACAGTCAGTCACTTAAGATCGGTGATGTCATTGGACATTCGGTACCCTTGGGCAGTCTTACGCTCATCGACGGCAACATGACGCAGTTAATGGGTGTCAATTTCCTCCATCAAATTAGCAGCATACATGACCGATGGGCCGTAGAAGTTCATAACAAACCTAAAACTCCGATTATTCCCGACGCTGAATGCACATTTCGATATGTGGCTAAGACCTTTGAGCTGAGACACATTTTTTGCCACGAGACTGCCAGTGCCTTCGACTTCAATCCAGAAGACATAGAAAGCTGCTTCAACCACTCGGTTTTGTTCTTAAAGGCCGCGGACGAGCTAATTTCAGACACACTTCACCCCAATGCACCACTAACTCAATTTGAGATAAACATCGCGTCAGCGAAAGAATACGAAAAAGAGAAGCTCAAGTTGGATGGCCTCATCGCTAAAGCAACAAGTTATCTAAATCCGAAGCAAGCCGAGAGATTTCGCACAGCTGTTGAGGCATGGCAGACATTTTGTCAGGCAAGCGTTCAAGTAGAAGGACTCAGTTACGAAGGCGGCTCAATTCGACCCACCATTGAAAACTCCGCTGCTGCTCTTCTTACAAGGGAAAGATCGAGAACAGGTAGAGCGTTGCCTAAAAATGCTGAGTAACGAATAACCGCTGAACAACAGAGAGCTGGGTTAGTAGGCATAAGATCTATCGAAATGTCAGAAGAAGTAGTCTAACCGTGCCAGCATAGCTTCTTATTCAATCCGAATCGACTGCATCTCCAGTGCCCAGATGTTTCTGGTATCGGGGAGCCACCATTCAAGGCCTTCGAGACCTCTCTCGAAGGCCTTTTTTGTCTTTAGTGTGAAGACTCCATATTCCATTCGCGTTTAGCGACCTGGCAATTCATACTGCAGAACCATGGAGTTTTTCTGTATGATAGCCGCCATGTCACCAAACGGGCGAGATTTTACACCGGCGGCCTTGCTCCGCAATCCACATCTCATGACCATTGTCCCAGGCTATTGGCCTCGCCGAGGACTTCTTGCCGGAGTACCGACTGAGTCGCGCCTCTTTACCACCGAGCCTCACACCCAGTTGCTCGGCTACTGCCACTGGCAGCCACACCGCACCGCGTGCCAGACCGTGGTCCTCGTGCACGGCCTTGAAGGCTGCAGCGATTCTCACTATATGCTCGGCATCGCTGCGAAAGCCTATCGCGCAGGATTCAACGTCATCCGAATGAATCAACGGACCTGTGGCGGGACCGAACACCTATCCCCAACGCTCTACAACACCGGCTTGAGTCAGGACTACCGAGCCATCGTCCATGAATTGGCGAGCATGGATGGACTCAGTCGCATCTGGCTTGTCGGCTATTCGATGGGAGGGAATCTCATCCTGAAAGCAGCTGGAGAAGCAGGCTCGTCAGAAGCAGCGCTGGCCGGCGCAATCGCAGTCTGTCCGAATATCGACCCTCCGAAATGCGTCGAGGCTCTGGAAAAGCCGCACAACTGGATTTACCACAGACATTTTCTCGTGGAATTCAAAGCGCGACTGCGACGAAAGGCTGCGCTCTTTCCCGGCAAGTGGGATCTCAAGGATCTCGACAGTACCACCAGGATGAGCGAATTCGACCACCGCTATACGGCCCCGGACGGAGGGTACGCCAGCGGAGCCGACTACTACAATCGCGTAGGGGCATGCCATGTCGTCGAATCCATCGCCGTCCCCACGCTCATCATTACGGCACAGGACGATCCCTTCATTCCTTACTCCATGTTTACGGTACCGTCGATTCAGCGCAACCCAGGTAATTCAGGTGATTGCGCCTCGCTACGGGGGCCATTGCGGATTCTTGCAATGGGCAAGCAACGGGGAAGATCATTTCTGGGCGGAGAATCGGATTATGGACTTCTTGCAAGGACGGATGTGAGAAGAATCAGCCGTGTCTGGGTTACAGACGCAGCCGGCTTTATCAATTATTGGGAGAAAGTCGCGCAGACCGCTCCGATCAGGCTGTTTGAAGATGGGCGCGCACTTCCTGTACGTAGGTCTTGAACGGATCCGGCATAGGAAAGGGCGCTTGGCCCCGCAGTTGGAAGATCGACCAATTAATCACATACGAGGGAGAAAACCGTTCTTCCGGCTTGGGGTCGGCTGGTACATCCGGAGGCCCGCAAGCCAGTAAATGGCGAACAAGTTCGCCCCGCCCAAACGCTCTGGTGTTGCGTGGTGGATGATCCATCGCTAACGTAATCGCCTTGTCCGTAATGAGGCGTGGCACCCGCCCTTCTTCCATGAGGCCATAATAGAGCCCCTTGCCTTGATGGAGATTGTGATACTCCAGATCGAGACTCTTCAGTGCCGGATCCGCCCACGTCATCTTCTCCGCCTCGCGAAACGTTTCGAGCAGCCATAACTTCGAAGCCCAATCGACCCGGCCCACCAGCGTTTGGTAGTCTCCGCGTAGATCGTGCAACACCGTCTCCCATTGATCGAGTACCCAATCGGTTTCGTCATCCTGCCCGCGATAGTGTTCTTGCGCTGCCGCGAGAAACGCTTCTTGAATATCGATCGCAGAGATCATTTTCCCCGATCGCAGCCGAACGATCCATTGCCGACTCTGATCCTGTGACAGTTCCTGCATGGTTTCGACCGGCTCATTGAGCTCAAGATCGAGCGGCGCATGGCCCTCTTCGATCAGCTGAAGGACCAGCCCCGTCGTGCCCAGCTTCAGGGCCGTCGCCACCTCGGCCATATTTGAATCGCCCAGTAATAAATGGATGCGACGGTATTGATTCGGATCGGCCAAGGGTTCATCTCTGGTATTGACGATCGCGCGATTCTGCTGCACCCATTCGAAGAAATCATTCACGATATAATCGGCGCGCTGAGAGATCTGAAACGGGAGGGGAGCCTCCTGCGCGTACCGATGGCTCGCTCCTCGCGGCACAAGGAGGCGGTCCATCTGAACCCAGCCATCCTGCGGACTCGCCGCGCCGATACGCCCGGCTCCCGTAAAGATCTGCCTGGTCACGAGGAAGGTCACAAAGGGTCCAAGACCTCGGCGCGTAAAGGGAAAGCGCCGTGAGACGAGATAGTTCTCATGCGATCCAAAGGTCGCATCGGTCTCATGATCCACATTGTTCTTGATCAACGACACCGTGTCGGCCAGACCGAGATCTTGAATCGCATCCTGCAGCAACTGATCGCCGGCCCGGTCGGCTGCTACCACATCGCTGAGCGATTCGCACTCCGGCGAGGCCCATTCCAGATGTCCCATGTCGAGATACATGCGCCCGGCATTGGTGAGAAATCCTCCGTTGCCAGGCGGTTCATCATGTCCCCGGTGGTGCAGATCGAGGACGCCGCGCCGCTGGACGTGAAAGAGATGGTCTCGAATCTTGTGGGCAAACCAGGTAGGGGAATGATCGGGTTGATCTTGATTCACCAAGAGTCCGTATTCGGTTTCAAGTCCGAAAATACGGTTCAACATCTCAGTTCGCCACGACAGATTGAAGCGCCGTCGGCAGAAGACGTGAAAGATCTGCATGCTTGAGCGGCCGATACTTGGAGCTGCCGGGAGCCTGGCGATCGAGCACCGCGCATTCGATCGTCCGTTCACCGGCAAGGCCCCGCACATGTGCGATCAAGGCGTCACTGCTTGGGATGGCGGCGGCCGATGAGCCTGCTCCACTCGCCGGCGGCTTGGCCTCAGCCTGTTGGTCCGCCTCATCCTGTTGATGTGCCAACGAACCGATTGCCCAGGCACGCAATGCCAGATCCAACGCCTGTTCTAACGACAGCGTGGCCGGCTGTTGCTCCTTCAGATAGGCCAGCATCTTCGCCTGGACAGCCGAGGTGGCGGCCAGAACCGCACGACCAGTCGTTTCATCAAAGGTCCCATCGTAGTTGATCGTCAATAGCGCGTCCTTCTCCGGCTTCTGTCCCAACTCGGCCACCAGAATACGCACGATAAACGGCGCCTTATACACTTCCTCAAAAGCCTGCTTAATGACCGGAGCAATGCCGTATTTCACCAGTCTTGATCCCGTCACGTCGGACGGCGAGCGGTTGAAGCCTTCGACATGCGCCATTTCGAGCAGACTGAAGCGAAGCTTTTCCAAATCTGTTGGATGCCCCATCCCGCCCAATGCCAGTCGGTCGTAGATCTCATAGAGCTTCGGAGTCCCCTTGCTCACCGTCGTCAGGAGAATGCCTCCGTCATAGGTCAATGCGACAACCGGGCTCCCCTGTTTGAACTGTTCGTCGAGATACTGCCGCCGATTGCCGACCGCCTCTACCCAGCGATAAGGCTCTTCATACATAGCGCACCACCTGGGATTCATAGAGGGGTTTCAATGTCGCATCCCGCACCGTCTGCACGCCGGCCCCGGTAATCAATTTGATCACGGGGTACAAACTCGCCTCCCGGTTGACACCGCCGGTCGCCGAATCGAACTCCGCCGCGCTTGTAAGCAATCGTAACGCCTGGACCATGGCCTGTTCTTCCGGTAGCGTATTGAGGGGCTGTTCGCCCCACGTATTCAAATAGTGCAAGATCCCTCGGATCGTGGGGGAACCGGACCCCGATACGGCATACTCTACGCCTTCAAACTCCGCCCCGAGGATATCGTAGAAATAGATCTTGGCCGAGCCCTGCTCTATATCGTATCCAGCAAACACTGGGACGACCGCGCCGGTCCCAGCCATGGCCGCAGGCACATTGTCCTTCAAGAGCTTGGAGACGGCGCGCAGTTTGCCGTCGAAACTCAATTCCTGCAGCTGCGTTCTCCGATAGTATTTGAAGGAATGTTCCAGGACCCGCACCATTTCATAGGCGGTCGCAGGAACGCCGGCAATCGCCATGACACTGTACCGATCGATCTCCAACACCTTGTCCGTACGATCGTACATCACCATATTGCCGGCGGTTGCCCGTCGATCACCGGCCACCAGCACACCATCACGATACTTGAAGGCTAAAATCGTCGTGGCGTTCGTCAGCGCATGACCGGTCCCCACCGCCGTCGGTGCGCCGAGTGTGTAGCCCTGTTCCTTCAACAGCTGAAAAAAATCCCCTTGCATCCCCATAACCTTTACCTCACCTTCATTCGCATCTAACAGCACACCTCCAGATGGGCGCCGAAGCCAGGGTTAACTGCGCGCGTCCAACGAGGGCCTTCCGAGGCCGCGCGTTGCGCGAGCAAAAACCCTGACTCGGTGACCATCCTCACTCTCCCGTCCGTTGCCGATACCGCTCGGCCTGTTTCGGATCGACCTTGCGCATGCGCTTGAGCAGATTATCTTTATCGGGCGACCCGGTCTCCGGTCGTTTTGGCCCTCCACCCTCATCGGACGGACTTGGGGCTTTCGGCATCGGACTGCCCGGCCCTTCACGACGTTCCGGCATTATGATGTAATGCATGATCGAGACTCCTTTTCTCTGTTCCACTCGTTCAGCGCATCCAGCGGAGAGACCGCACGCTCGAACACCTGTGCGCAAGCTTGCACCGTCTCTGGTTCGAAGAGATCGCCCATCTCCAATGTTCGCGGGAGCAGCCCTCCGCTGAACTGAATACGTTCCCACTGCATCGATTTGATCTGATCCGGAAATCGCCTGATGCAGAGGCCTCGAATCCCCCCTCTGGTATCGGACGGACCAGCTACCAATGCCGATTCGACATCCTGCTCCGACGTCATCCGCCAGACCTTCCCCTCGGCCTCCATCCCCAGAAAGAGTCCGCGATCCGGATTCACATTATGGTACTCCAAATCCAAACTTGCCAGCCAGGGATCATCCCAGCCAATCCGCTCTTCCTGCACAAAGGTTTCCAACAGCCAGAGCTTAGTGACCCAATCAAGCTGCCCGACGAGTTGTCGTCGATCACCGGTAAGTAACCGTAACGTAGCGGCCCATTCACGAAGTATCCAATCGGTCTCTACGTCGGCACCAGCCAAATGCTTCTCGGCCGCGAGGTAGTACTGCTCTTGAATGTCGAGGCCCGTGATGGTACTGCCGTTCTTCCGGCGAACCGTCGCCTTCAGATTCTGATCGCGAGACAGCTGCTTCACCGCAGTGACGGGATGTTCCAATTCAAGAACCGGGGCAGCTCCGCGCGCGACCAGCTCCAGCGCTAACTGCGTCGTCCCGACTTTCAGTGCCGTGGCATATTCACACATATTGGCATCGCCGATGATGAGATGGAGCCGCCGATACTTCTCCCGAACCGCATGAGGCTCGTCCCTCGTATTCAGAATAGGCCGGTTGTGCATCGTGTCGACGCTCAAGTCCGTCTCCATGAAATCGGCTCGTTGAGACAGTTGATAGTGGCCCGGCACGAATCCGCTCTCTTGACCCTCCACGCCGACTTTTCCGGCTCCCGCAACGACCTGGCGGCTGACGAGGAACGGCAGGAGCCCCGCAGTCAGCGAAGGGAAGGGAATTGAGCGAGAGATGAGATAGTTATCGTGACAGCCATAACTATGCCCGTGGAAGTCCGTGTTATTTTTGTAGAGCTGTACGGGAGATCCGCCGAGCACCTGATTACGCCGCTCCGCCGCCCGCTGGGCAATGCGCTCCCCGGCACGGTCATGGGCCAGGATATCTCGTAACGTTCGGCATTCAGGCGTGGAATATTCAGGGTGCGTATGATCGTTATAGAAGCGTGCGCCGTTCGGGAGAACGAGATCGCTCTTCATCTCGTGAAATGAAAACGGCCGATGGGCGTCGACCTTGGCGAACTCGTCTTCTTCTTTATCTTGCTGCAGACCGGAAACGCGGAACCCCCGTGCATCCTCATGCGGATCTTCACCGCCATAGTCCCAGCGCCGCTCGAACGAGGCCGTCAGATGGGCCCGCACCAGTTCCATCGATTCCACGACCGGATCGACCGCATCCTGGTCTTCCCTCGTAATCCCATACTCTGTTTCGATGCCGAACAAGCGCATGTCTGATTGATCCATCGATGATTGAGCCATAGAATCAATGACTCAATAAAGAAATCGTCAATTAAATGATTTGGCTCACCAACCGCTCTTCGGACTGCCGCCCCCTTCGAAACGACGAAACCCCCACCACTTGCTCCGGATGGTGATCCAGAAGCTTGAGCCATTCTTCCGCCGCATCGTCGGGCGGCAACATCTCGCCCTCTCGGAACTCTGCGTGAACAGAGTTCACCAGATCGTCCAAGGTCATGCCGCCTTGCTCGGCCCCACCTGCCGCAATCATGCGATCGATCGCCTGCTCCTTCGCCCGTTGAACGATCGAAGCCAAGATCGCCCCACTGATCAGGTCGCTTCGATAGAGGACCTTATTTTGTCCGTTTCGGAGCCTGATTGACAGAAGCCGATTCTCATCGATACGCGAGAAGATCGCGGAGAGTGCATACTCGACGAGGTCGGCACAGGCCTTCCTCCGGTCTCCGCCATGCTGGTCGATCCATTGCCGGTCCAGCGGAAGGTCATCCGTCAGATACACGTTCAGAATTGCCGCCGCCGAGTCACGATTCGGTCGACTCACTTTGATCTTGCGATCGATACGCCCTGGCCGCAGCACAGCCGGGTCGATTAGATCCGGCCTGTTCGATGCCAGAATAATCACCACATCGCGCAACGACTCGATCCCGTCCATCTCGGAACAGAACATCGGCACCAGCGTGCTGGAGATATTGAATGAACGAGAGGCCCGTCTTGTGCCGAGCACCGATTCCGCCTCGTCGATGAAAATAAAAGGCAAGGCCCCCTCTTTCCGACGAGCACGGGCCTGGGCGAAAAGATCCCTGACCATCCGCTCCGATTCCCCCAACCACATATTCAGAATTTCTGGCCCCTTGATGTGGAGGAAGGCTCCGCGATTCACCGGCGTCTTGTCCCCCTTCGCACTGGAGACGGCCTGGTCCGACTCCCCCACCAGCTTTGAAAGACTGGCTGCTGCCGCTTGTCCGATCAAGGTCTTTCCGCAGCCGGGAGGGCCATAGAGCAGGAAGCCCTTCGGCTGAGTGAACTTGAATCGCTGAAACGTCATCGCATGGAGCAAGGGATACTCAATGGCTTTCTGAATGGCTGCGATCGCCTCCGTTTGCCCGCCGATTTGCTCCCATGTGATCGTGGGAACTTCATCGAGCAAGTGCGACTTGGCTTTCCGGTCTTCCAATTTCTCGATCGCCACGTGGAGACTGGGCTCGATACGCACCTCATCGCCTGCCTTCAAGTCCATGCCGACAAGATCGCTCGATCGTTGGAGGATCAAGACCTGCCGCCCCATCTCCTGCTCGAAACGAAGTCGCCCATCTGCCAACGCTTCCGCTACTTTCAACACCGGCCCATTACGGTCATAACCCAAGACCTTAATCACCGCGTAGGCTTCGTTGACCAAAATCTGGGCGCCGATCTTTAACTCAACAGCCTGCACCCGTGGATCGACCGAGGCATAGTATTCAGCGCCTCCTACCAATATCCGTGCGAGGCCTTCACCCGGCACCTCAAGCAGGGTACCGACCCGATTGGCCGGCGCCGTGAGCTTCGCGATCACGTCGGCGACTTTCTTGAACTCAACCTCGCGCTGCTTCTGCGCTGCTTGCCCGAGGGTCACGACATGGCGCAGCTTGTAGAGGATCTTCTGCCGAGGGTCACTGTCGGGGAAAGAGGCGAGGCATTGCTCTATAAGCTCAAGCGGGTCAGATTCCATGCGCATCGATTGATTCGCGGCATCCTCCGTTTTCCCGTTGGATGCTGAATCCTGTGGCTGAGCGGGTCGTCGATCACTCATCGGTGGTCCTCCATGCGGAACAGATGGGTGATCCTACCATAGCGACAGCATGGATTGCCGTTCAATTGACGGCTTGGAGGGTCACGGAAACACGTTCGCGGCGGGTCCCTCGCAGGATCTCGACCGTGACCCGATCGTTGACTTTGTGCTGTTCCATCGCATCCATCAGTTCATCCAGAGTCCCGACTGGTTTGCCGTCAATCGCCGTGATGATATCGCCCAATTCTATCCGGCCGGTAACGGTCTCGCGTGCGCCCTTCAATCCGGCCTGCTCCGCCCCACTGCCACGCCCCACCTTGCCGATAATCAGCCCCTTGATTCCCCACCGCTTGGCCATCGCATCGGGAACAAGCGAGACTCCGAGCCCCGGCCGGATGAGCTTGCCGTGCTTGATAAGCTCCGGGACGATCCGGTTGACCGTATCGACCGGCACGGCAAAGCCGATTCCGGCGAAGGCCCCGCTCGGGCTGACAATCTGCGTATTCACGCCGATCAATCGACCGGCGCTATCGAGCAGCGGCCCGCCGGAGTTCCCCGGATTGATGGCAGCATCGGTCTGAATGACCCCCTCAATCGTCCGGTTCGATAACGACTTGATCGTTCGCCCCAAGGCACTCACTACGCCGGTCGTCAGCGTGTGATCGAGGCCGAACGGATTCCCGATCGCCAAGACTTTCTGTCCGACACGCAGATCGTTCGACGTCCCGACGGTGAGGGGTGAGAGCGCTTCTTCAGGCGCACGAATCTGCAACACCGCCACATCGTGATCGGGGTCGGCGCCGATGAGCGTGGCCTTATGTTCTGTCCGATCGGCCAGCGAGACGGTGATCGAATTGGCCCCGTAGACGACATGAAAATTCGTGACGATGTGCCCCTGCTTGTTCCAGATGAACCCCGTTCCGGACCCTTGCGGGACCTCAAAGAGATTAAATGACCAGGGGTCTCGTTGAATCGCCGTATTCGCGATGAAGACCACGGATTTCGTCGCCCGCTCGAACACGGCCATCGTGGCCCGCTCATCTGAGCCCAACTCGGCAGGCGAGGGCGTCACGACGCGCGGCTTTCCCTCAGGCCCATCATAGGTCCCGCCCAGCGGCTTGCCCCACTCCGCCGGCGACAAAACAGGCCAAAGACCAATAAGCAAAAGTCCCGCCGAAACGACCAGCCACTTCATCGCAATCATTCACCCATGATTTGGATAATGATCTCCCTGGTCCTGGGTCTGGTATCGAAATCAACGAGCACAATCTGCTGCCAGGTCCCCAGCAACAGCACCCCGTCCAGGAAAGGAATGGTCACCGACGGCCCTTGCAACTGACCTCGCAAGTGACTGTGGCCATTGTCCTCACCGGCATTTCTTGTATTGTGTTGCCAGGCAGGATCGGCCGACACGGCCCGATCCCAAAAGGTTTTGGTATCGGCCCTGATGCCCGGTTCATCTTCGATGATCATCACCGACGCGGTGGTGTGCTTGACGAACACCGTCACGATCCCGGCCGACAGCCTGGTGCCCAACAGAGCATCGGTCACGGACTTCGTCATATTTTCGATCTGTGTGTTCCCCTGCATGGGGAGACGCAACGACACCGTCTTGACCGCCATCTTACGACTCCATCGCTCGGAGCGCTTGTCGCTCCCTTCGCGTAAAGGCACATCCCCGAGCCTCTTCGAGGATGGCATCGAACTCGCCTTGCGCCGTCAACCGGCGCAACGTCCCCATCACCTCGCCACTCAAGACCCCTTCCTGCTGCAGCTTCTCCAAATAGACAAAGGCATCGATCAAGGTTTCTTTTTTCCTCACATAGTAGTCTCGTCCGCGACGCTGATTGCTGTAGGCTTCAAACTGTTCACAGGCAACAAGAACCTCCGCCAACTGTTTGACCCATGGCTTGGCCGACACCAGCTTCTCCGGATAGTAATAATAGAGCATCACCTGCTGCATCCAAGGGGCCCAAGTCACCCCCATCTTCCTGATGGCTGGTCGAACCATACGCAACCGACGGGCAAGTCGGCGCGAATAGCCCAGCCGCATTTCAACCTGCTCTTTGGCCCAAGGGGTCATCGCAATGCCGCCAGCTTTTAACTCATTGTGGTATTGTTGGAGAAAGGCTTCAGTTTCTCGCCCGTAGGTCGTCTCTGGATGTATGGCTCTCCATTCACGCGGTCTGGTCGGAATGCCATGCTCCTTAGCCCAGGACCAAATTTTCCCGAAGAGTCGGCGATCGAGCCCCGCACGGCCCAAATCATGCAGCAAACAGGCGATCTGATACTGGTGGACCCGCTCGGCTCCATAGCCCAATGCCGTGGCCATCGCTGCGCACATGCGCGCAGTCCGCACCGCATGGGGTCGATCGTACCCACGAATGACCCGGCCAAGGTGAACCGGGTGCGGGTAATCATAGAGACGCATCAACTGTGACAGGAGTGCACGGGAAACCAGAAGCGGAGCACGTGTGTGAGGAGTTCGTTTCATGAGTTGGGACGTAACAGCGCATGGAGCACGGATACAGCCGCGAGGAGAATATCGTTCGATGAAACGAAGTGTCAAGACAAGCCTGTCGCCAATGCTCGATGAAAGCCCTGATCTCTGCTATGCTCGGACCGAAAGCACGAGGGAAACCTGTCCGGGTCAATCAGGCGACACGATGACACGAATGCATTTACGCACGACGGCGATCATTGGAGGGCTCCTCTTCGCCTTGATGCTGCTAATCCCGATAACAGGCTTCGCAACCTCTTCGCTGGATCAACTCACCGACCTAACCGGCAAGGCCTCAGTCGTCGTCACACTCAAAGGGCGGGACAACTTCACGAGCGAATACCGTTACGACGTCAGTGTCAGGAACCACTCCTCTGATTTGCTGATCGCCGACTCGCTGGTGATCGTCCTCGACAAGATCAGCAACCTTGCCGGTGAAGACCGAGAAGGGTTGACGGGCGAGTCTTTCCTCAAACGGTTCGACGTGCTGGGACAGGATGGCGAAACCGACGATGGCAAACCATTTTTCCGCGTTCCAGTTGGCCCAGCCCCGGACCTCGGTCCACTCACCGACAGTCTGCCTGTCACTGTGCGTCTCAGGAACAAGGACTATGTCTCGGTCTTCACACCTTCATTCAAAGTGTTGGGGGAAAAGCGTCCGCCGCCTGAGCCAAAACAGACCCAGGCTGCCCCGGCTCAGCCGGGAGCCACTCCAATCTCGCCCAGTCGTAACTCCGTCGACAAGCTGATTCAGTTGTTGATCAAAAAGGGGGTGGTGACGGAAGAGGAATGGCGTAAAGCCAATCAACCATGAGCGACCCCACATGCAAGGCCTGCCAAGGCAGCTGGCCGAGAGAAGACCATTTCATCGCCGATCTCGGCCTTTCCAAGGCCTTCCTGCACGACGATCAATTCTTTCCCGGCTGGACCGTCGTCGTCTTCAAACGCCACGCAACAGAGCTGTTTCATCTAGCTCCCACGGAACGGATTCAGCTGATGGAAGAAGTGAACCTGGTCGCCAAAACCCTGGCCCAGGTCTATGAGGCCAAGAAGATCAACTATGAACTCCTCGGCAACCAACTCCCCCACATCCACTGGCATGTGATTCCCCGACTGGCCGACGACCCGTCCCCCCTCGAACCAGTGTGGCGGGTGCGGCACGAGCCGATACGACTAGCCCCACCAGACCTACAACAGCAGACTCACAGGATTCGTGCAAGGCTCGGGGAGTGAGATGAAATAATGTCTCTATGTTGCTCCTTATTCCAATCATTGTGTAATCAGCAAGGCAACATACAATTTTTCGAGACGACCTCAATTCAGGAAGCAGATGTACTTGGTTTTTCATTCTTGAAGAGATCCAAGAGTTTGAAGATGGTCGGAAGAAGAACTGGAACGCCGCCCACCAAGGTGGATAAGGCTGAAGGGAGTTCCTCCTGCGTGTACAACAAGCCTGCGAGTAGCAATGCCAGAGTGACCCCGATTGGCCATTCAAGGAGGTTCCATGTTCCTTCTGAAACCTCCTCTCTGAGCGTCGAAACCTCTTCTTCCTGCGAAAGGACAAATTGGCGGAAGCTTTGGTTCATTAGTCGAGGGGCTGGATCACGAACGACTAGCCCCTTCTCAAGCAAGTGCGTCATCTCAGCATGCACTACAAACAGAAAGCCGGTCCTCGCGAGTTGGAACAATGCCGCTTTCTCATACTTGGTACATTGAGCCCACAATACTGAGTAATGATCGAGTGCTTGCTCATATGCGAAAGAAACAACGCCTTGCTGCGGCCCGACATGACTGGATGCGAGGTGCCGACTTCGAGATTCATGGCCAGTCCGAAGTGCGTGTATTCCGACAGCCGATCGTTCGCCGGATTGGAGGCGTATGAGCGTATCGCGCCTGCAAACTTCCTCAAGCCTTTCACCGATCCGACAATGCGCCACTCTTTCGCGGCAACGTCTCGACCGCAGAAAAACCCCAGCTCGCGCCACGCACGACGCGCGGCTTCTTTCGCTGCTTCACTCGGCATCACCTAGCTCCTATCCTCCAGCGTTTGAACGATGCGAACGGTTCTTGATACCATTCTTTCCCCCCAATTCCTTCAAACGCCGCGGACTAACTTTCAATCAACGATCGAAACATAATCATCGCATCCTGATACGTCCCATCGTTCTTCCGCACCGCGCTGGGGATCACACCCAATTCTTTGAAGCCAAGTTTGTCCAGAGGCGGCGCGCAACCATATTTTCTGAAAACACTAGCCCGTAATATTCACGAGAGTTCGTGACGAAACCGCCGAGACGCCAGGCGAGACGGGCGCGTGGAGCCGTGAAGGAGGGAAGCATACTTGAAACAGTATGTTGACCGACTGAGCGGCGAGCCCGCCCGCCGTCAGGCCTGTCGTAGCTTCCGGATACCCGGTAAGAAAGACCTGGAACCCGCGATCAAGCTGGAATCCCTCCACGCGATCCGTCCGCACTCGCCCCCCACATCGTCAGAACCCTCAAAAACCTTGCATGCGATGCCAGACTGCGCCAAACGGCTCGCACAGGCAAGCCCCGCTAGACCAGCGCCGATGATCAACACTCGAGGGGCGGTAGACATCATCATGTGATTGTAGTGGGAGGGATGAGGAAATGGAATCATGCGATACTGGCGAGCACCGCATATTCCTTCAGCCTACTCGCCGCCGGAAGAATGGCGCAAGCGGTCAACCTCAGCACAGTGGTGGAGCGGGTTCATTTATTTCTTTTAACGAACGACGTTCTGGCTTTCCTCATTCATCGCCTTCCCCTCATCATGTTTGATGACTTTCTTGGTGGAATCTTTCTTACTCGCCTCCTGCTTCGCGGCGGAAGGAGGACTGGAGGCCACGCAACCGGTCACGGCGAGCAAGAGCATGGAGAGGGCTACCGCGGTCATAATGGGCATGGGACCTCCTTGATCTTGAACATTCTTGGCGTTCCGAAATGATCTCATCCCGAAATTGCTGAACAGGCCGCACATATGGCGCGCGTCGGCGCCCATGAAGTCGTCCTGATTCGGAAACCGGTCATGCGGGTACGACGTCCCCTCGTCAACAATGATCCGGTAGAGTCGCCGCATCGGCTCGACATCCCGCTCATCGGCCAGCACCAGTTGAACCGGCGAACCGTCTTTAAGGTTCGCGTCGGCTGGAAAGGTGAGACTCAATTGACTGAACCTTCGCTCTCCTAAGTCAATAATCATGCCTGACCCTGAGTTTTGGACGTGTGATGAGCTGAATTTCCTGCTTGGTGTGTGGCTAAGTGCATAGAATCTAAAGGCAAAACGATCCCTTATCATTTCCTGCAGAAAATTGAGATATTTGATACAATTTTTTAGGGGCACACTTCATGCTATATGAATTATTCATGTTTTGGGTTGTTGGCAGCATTACAGTGGTTGTGGCCAGCATGGTACTCGGTGGCCTATTGTGTGTGTGGTGTGCCTATAGAGGTAGTAAGCAAGCCCGTTTGTCTTCAACTACGCGCACCCACCAAGCCTCCGATAAACTAGCTCCCTCCAGCAAATTTTAAGGGGCCTGAGCCGCTCTCCCTCCTTGATCCGGGAACCGATCATACGGATAGAACGTCCACTCTTCGACGATCACCCAATAGAGCCACCGCAGCGGCTCGACATCCCGCTCATCGGCTAGCACCAATTGAACGGGCGAACCGTCCTTAAGCTTCGCATCGAGAGGAAAGGTGAGACTCATCCTATAGAGCCCTCGCCGTCCTATAATTCAACGTGTCTGTCTTTTTAATGACTCCGAGGTGAGGGCGGTTTCTGAAACCGGCATCTGTCATACCCTACTTATTCGAGGCCGCGAGGAATTGCTCGATGGTCAGCCCTGCTTTCGCGATCGGACTGCGACGCGTGCCTCGCGCAACTTCCGCGTGATTGGGTATCGAGAGAGTGGCAATGTGGCCCTGCCTAGTCACGATGATATGACTCTCCTTCTGGCGAACCATCTGCCAGCCAAGGCGCTGAAAGATCTTGATGACGTCGGATGGAGGAAGAAGGGGAACCGGCGGCATTACGCGATGACTTCCACTTGACGAGTGAGAACGGTCAGAGGCATCCCCATCTCAGCACGCACTTCAAGGCACTGTTTGATCGCGTCCTGCACGTTGGCTTGTGCTTCCGCTTCCGTCTTGCCTTGACTGACGCATCCCGGAATAGCCGGACATTCAGCGATGTAGACCCCATCCTCGTCGCGCGTAATGGTGATTGTAAACTTCATGGCATCTCCTATTACTGTTCACTATCTTTCAACACAAGAACCAATATAACGACCGACATTCGCTGCCTCACCTATAAGTCTGGTGAGGGCGACCTTTCCAGCGTAGCAAGCCAGCTCCTTAAACTATAGAAGGCAAGTCTACTGAAATGTCCAATGTTTATCCACCATTCTAACCGCTATCCCACCTCAGAATGGACTTCACTTGAGAAAAATGCTCATGAATGTCGATCAAGAAAAGACTCCCATTTTGTCTCACTCAAAAATGCAGACTAACTTTCAAGCAACGACCGAAACATAATCATCGCATCCTGATAGGTCCCGTCATTCTTCCGCACCGCACCGGGGATCACAGCCAGTTCCTTGAAGCCAAGTTTGTCCCAAAGATGGCGCGCGACCACATTGTCAGAAAACACCAGGTTGAAGATCACGCTACGGTAGCCAAGTTGCTTAGCGTAGGACAACATCGTGGCACCCAACAGCCAACCCAACCCTTTGTTGCGCCAGCCTGGTGCGACGATGAAGCCGGCGTTCGCCACTTGTCTTGCCCGCCCAGGCCAGTTCGACTTGAGGTAAAACGCCCCGACCATGCCAGCCGCACCAGCTCGGTACGGCACATAGGCCGCCACCGTGCTCTTGCCGCGAAACCAATAGTCCATGAAGTCTTCCTGATCCGGGAACCGGTCATGCGGATAGGACGTCCCCTCTTCGACGATCACCCGATAGAGCCGCCGCAGCGGCTCAATATCCTGGTTATCTGCCAGCACCAATTGAACGGGCGAACCGTCTTTGAGCTTCGCGTCGAGAGGAAAGGTGGGACTCAATTTACTGAGCTTCCGCGGTCCAGGAATCCAACGTCCTTAACATTCTACTGATTCCGAGGTGAAAATGGTTCTTGACACCGTTTTTCCCGTCCGTTCTGGTTGGTATCTGCAACACCAATAAATTCAAGCGATAGATCGATCGCCCACAGTCCACTCAACAAGCATTTTACCGAGTTCGGTGAGAAAGACACCGCCAAATCCACCTCTGGCGTCAGAGGAGGAAAACCCTATTAGCCTTTTCTCCCTTAAACGGTGAGTCCACTATTCAACGACAGGCCAATCGTATTGTATGGCAAGCAAACTAAGCATGGGCGACTCCCACGAGAAGGTGTCCGGGTTGACGACTTGCGGGCTTGGGAGGGAGACAATGAACGCAGGATGCTTCTCCACGTAGTGCGCCAGGCTTGTGATAATAGCCAATGCAGGAGCTTCAAGCTCTGTGAGTAACTGACCGGCAAGCTTCGCCTTTTCCCATTCAGCCGAACTCTGCTCAAGAGTCGCCGCGTTGAGCAAGAGGTCCCTGAAACATTCCCGCTTTTCCTTCTCGGTTGCTCGAACTAAATTTGGAGCGACAGTCTCGAGAAGATTGACAAACTGCTCAGAATCCACTCGAGAACATCGATTGGACTCTTTCAATCTTTCCGCAATCTCAGTTAGTGCCGATTCGAAACGCTTAAATCGGAGCTCGTCTAGTCGGCCGAAGATAAACTGATCCAGCGTCTCTCCAAGGTAAGGAATACCTTTCAGAACCGCCCGAATCGCATTAACCGTTTCTTCCTTCCGTGTTAGACCTGTATTCATATAAATCTTGCCAGTGACATGGAAGAAGCCCCTTCACCCTGGATTACTGCGCACTTCTACAGAGCTAAAGTCCGGTCAAACGATCTGCCCTCCTTCGACCACTACATCCTTGACCTCGATATATAGGTCGTCTCGATTCCAGAATACTCGGACTTGGTTGCCGAGTTCGTTGACCCAGCCAGCTCTTCCCTTTCCATCTTCATACTTCTGACTAACGGGAATGACAGCCTTGAAACTCAGCTCCTGTCCTTGGCACAAGACGCCCATCGCTACATCGATCCCATGGAGTTCCAGGGGATTTTGGTATTACGGACTCAACGATGCTCCTGAGCTGAAGCAGTTCCTTCTCCACAACACCCTCCATCGCTCACTATGTCATCCTGCTAGGAAAATTAGTGCAGCCTACCGTCACATCCTCCAAGCAGTAATCACTCGCTGATGGGCAAGTCTACTGCAACTGCCTTCGCTTATCCACACACCTATAGGTCGGCTATCTCTCCCGCGAGGGAGTAGCCAGGCTGCCCTTTACTGTGCGCATCGACCGACCACCGCTCTTCCGTTTTTCCCTCAAGAGCGGGCTAGATTGGTCTCCCTCTGCGCGTGTCCAACGAGGGTCTTCTGAGACCGCGCGTTGCACGAGCACAGGAGATCATCTAGCATGCCCTCTCATATTCCTTCCAAGCTTGCTCGTTATCTCTTCAGGGATGGGGGCTGAATGATCTTCTACTGCGCGCGTTCAACGAGGCCCTTCTCAGGGCGCGCGTTGCGCGAGCACAGAAGATCATCAGCCTCCATCTCCTCCCATGCGGGTCCCTCCCCGCATCCCCTGCTGGAATTAATCTCCCCGCATCGCACGCACCTCCCCTCCACTCTCTGAACCCCTGAATTTTCCTCACATCTCGACTAATTCTCTCGTCTTCCTCCACCGGCACTCCGGTTGCTCAAGCATCAGACCGTCAGCGCACAGGTCGCACCGGCTGGAAAGGGGGTGAAGCAGGATCGAGGCCGAAGCGCGTTTCATGTTTCACCTTTCACGTTTAACGCACAAGGAGATGCCATCATGCAGAATCCGTCATCGTCAGTCTCGTCAGGAAACATTTCACCCGCCATCGCAGGGCCGACTAAGGACACGAAGGAGGTCTATGTCATAGGCGGGGTGGTCTTGGGTCTGGCCGTCGCCATCGGAGCCGTCTGGTACTACTCCGGACAGGATCAGTTCTTTGCCTTGAAGACTCCAGCTGAACCCCTGACGCACGCACAAGTCACGAACGTGCTCAAGACCAGCACGACCCCTCTCATCGAACCGATCCTGCACAACCAGACCGTCCTCGCCTCCAGCTACAAGTCCGACAGTATCCATACGGATATCTATTTCGAGGTGGGCCGCAAGGGACTCACCGACGACGCCAAGGCGATCCTCTCCACGCAGGCTGACTTGGCAAAGAACGATCCCGACCTTGGGATTCTCGTGCAGGGCTATACGGATCGACAGGGTTCCGCCGGCTACAACATGAAGCTCGGCATGAAGCGGGCAGAGACGGTGAAGGCTGAGCTCATGAACGCCGGTGTCGCCGAGCACCAGATCAAGGTGGTGAGCCTGGGTGAGGAAGGTGTCCTCTGTCTCGACAGCAGCGACGTCTGCCGTAATATGAATCGGCGGGTACACCTCGAAATTCGCAAGATCGGCAAGGACCATATGATGCTTCCCACCGTCGCCACTGAGCCAAAGACCACCGAACCGATCCAATCGGCTGATGACCAGAACACCAATGCCGTTGGTCACAGCTCACTTGCAGACAATCTGCTTCCTTCCCTTCCCGACCCCTCGGCAACCGATCCGTCTCCACTGACGACAGATCCGGCTTCCGGCAGCTAACCGACACTGGGTCTGATCCTGGATGAGCCGTCCGGAATAGGAAACGATTCGAACAAGCCCCCTTCGATTGTCGGGTTCCGCTTCTGCGTGAGGCACCCAGCCTCACGCAGAGCTGGCTCGCATCGAGTCAACCTGGATCAATACCTGAGGCCGTTGCATTTCGTAATGACGGCAGATGACGCGGAGGAGACGGGGAGGTCACCGGTACGTGCGGGTGGGAAGGAATTGGACCTAATTGGATTGCTTCCGGCTGGCCTGCTTCGGTGCTTTCCATTTCCATGGCGGCACAGGATTGGGGTCGGCCCACAGGCCTTTGCCGGCAGCCCTGGCGAGCTGTTCGATCACCTCGAGGCTGGCATTGCTGGATGCCGATCGTTGCCACCAGGCCAACCCTTCTTTCAGCAGCTCGCGCCCCACATTGCGCCCGTCATGCAGTAAGATCTCGGCAGACACCAGGCCCTGCTTGTCTCGCGTGAGGCCTCGCACGACCACGTCGCGATTTCCGACGTAGGCTGCCATCGCGTGCTTCGCCTGTTTTCCATAAGGCTGCTGGAGTTCAGGGCAATCGATGTCTTTAAGATGGATCGTTTCGCTGCGACCGTTGTGACGAATAGTCAATCGATCGCCCTCATGGACTGTGACGACTCTCGCAACAAAGTCTGCCCATGAAAGATCCGGACAGGCGGCCACCAAGGCGAGCACAAGACCAATCAGGATGTGATGCTTCGACATGTAGCGCCCCTAGACCTTAAAGATGGATGCCTGCTAGAGGCACAGTGCCTATCCGCTACGATGTGATCGAACACGGCGGTTCACATGAAACGAAGTATGGAGCCGGCGATCCGGATTGAACGGACGACCTGCGGTTTACGAAATCCGCTGAATCCTATCACAGACAACCTAACCCCACAAGAAACCACAAACCAGGCTCCTCTCAACATGGGGCCTGATGGGGCCAGTTTGTCCTGTCCTGGTAGCAGCGTGGTAGCAGATTTTCAGGATGAGTGAGGAAACGGAAGCGATTTTTGCGAATCGAGCAGCAGCTTTACCAGTACAGGTACAAAGCCTGGCTTGATCCACATCTGATAGGTGTGGCTATCGCCCTCTTTCTCTAAAAAAGAAGTGCGCTCATTCACGTTCGAAAAGAATTTGCAACCATCAGGAATGCCATGGAGAGTACAGAATTCTTTCATCTCACGATCGGACATTTTCTCTCGTATCAAGAGTTCCTTAATGCCTCTGCGTTGTTCTGGTGTGCATTGTGCCAGGGCTGCCTGGGCATGAGAAAGGCGCTCTGGGAGAATTTCGGCAGTTTCAGGTTGCATCTCATCGTCAGGAGCATCCGTGAACGGAACAATCGTGAACTCTCCATTCTTACCAAGAAATACTCGTGCACGAAGAATCAGCATATCTGGCTTCCGGAACTCCCTGATGCTGTCATAAGGGAGCTTCCCTTCGTGATTCGTAAGGGTATTCAGAAGCACGACTCCTTCCCCGTTCTCATACTCCTCCACCATCAACCAGGAGTTTTTCGCTTTGAGCAATGGTTTACCGTTCAACTGAGGACGCGGAAGAAGGTGTACAACAGTTTCAAGATCTTCTCGAAGGGCTCGTTTATACGTACGTCCTCGTTTGGTTCAGTAGCGTATCAAAAACCAACGCACGGAGCGAGACTGACCCATTCTAAGGCGGTACTGACCTGCGGTTTGTAAGATTGCTAGCGAAACCTGCCTCCCCTGCTCACCACGGGTTCAAATCCCCAACGGGAAATGGCGGGGTCTATTTTCCGGGAGCAACAGATATGTCTTGGGACTCCACATCCATGTGAAGAGATATTGCCATCGTGCCGTGCTGATCCGTCACTCTGCGAGTGACCTTTTGTGCGACTTAAACGATTTCCCCGGACACCCATCGAGCGAATCGACTAGTTCGTTGAAAGCGAAGCCGATAGAAATTATGCCTGTAGCTCCACTTTTGTTCATATACCTGTACTTCGAAGATGAAGTCTTGGAAGGAATATGGAGATATTGTTCAGCTGGCTCGGACATGATTTGGCCGACTTCTTCTCTCGTCATTCCCCGCACCAGATATTTACATTTCTTCTCTAAGGCACGGGCTAGCTCATCTTCCTTCGCCAATCTGACCTTTGCTCGTTTGGATAGGTCCTTTAACTGGGCCGCTTGCGCATCAAGTTTAGTCTCTGTGTCTTTAATTCTCCTAAAAAGTGGTTCTGCGATACTCTTGTCTGTGGTGGAATTGTTATTTATGGCTGGACTGGCGAATGAGACTAAGGTGGGTTGGGTGTCTTTAATCTTTGCCGAAAGTTGTTGGAGGAGTTGTTCCACTTCCGTATGCCCTTGCTCAATCCTTAGAGCTTTCTCTCGTATGCTTTCCTGTAGCCGAGACACGGAATCGAGGGTTTTCTGAATCTGTCGGTTCTGTTCTTCGAGACGTTGATATCTACTTACCACCGCTTGCTGCACTAGTTGAAGGTCTCGCTTCGACTTCTCGAATGCTTGCTCCTGTAGACGTGTTTGTTCTTGTACGTGTCCCTGAATCTCAATCAGTTTCTTGGCGGGAACGCGCAACAGTTGATAGACCGTCATCATACCGAGTGGGTTGGGTGCTTCTTCGAACGTCATCTGAGTTTCAATCACCAATCCTTTCGCTTCAAGGTCGGTGACTTGCGCAAAGTTCATCAATTCGACCTTGGCATTTTCAAACGCTCGCTTTCTGCCCTCCTCGACCGTGGGCGCATGAGGGGCCATTCCGACCACGAACAAATCTTCTCCTTCCACAAAGGATGATTGTTTTGTCCAGAATGGCCGCTTATTCGTTTCTGCCCCCTTGATAATCTTCTCTGAAACGGCCTCGCCAATACCAGGGGGCCGCTTGAGCTGGTCGGCGGCGGCAGTGTTGATGTCGAGCGAGTCGGCTTGCTCGGCAGCTTGAACTATCAGGGTGTTGGACACGGCGAAGGGACACAATGGGAGCAAAAGCAAGAGCAGGATTCCTAGCCCTGCGTTACGTGTCCATTTGACGAGCGTTGATCCCATAGCAGCCTCCTTTTCAATGCGTTGTCCCCTTCGCCAGCCGCCGCCCCATTTCAATGATTCCGCCTAACCGCTCAAGTAGTTTCATGGATTGGCGGGAGGTCAACCCCTGCTTATTCAATAGCTCAAGAATATCGTCGATGACCGTGTTCTCCGTCTCGGTAAGCACATACGGCTCAGGAAACGCGGTCTCAGAAATGCTGGCACGGGGATTCTTGCGGGGAAACTCGGTGATGATGTCGCAGAGGTCCTGCTTCGTGCAGAGGCCCTTGCGTTCGAGTACTTCTACAATCGCCGCAATCCCCCATATATTGGAGACCGTGGCTTCTTCGTTGGACATGCTCTCGCGTGTGGGGCGGTCGGTGCTCATTCGATGTTCTCACCGGAGTCCTCTACGAGTCGTTTGATTACGTGCTCCACCCGACTATGCGTCTGCTTCTCAATCGCCAAGGTTTCCAGGCCGAACTCCTGGCCCCGGACCCAGCGCACGATCGCAGCAGCCACAACGATGTTTTCTTCGATCGGCAAATTGACGGTCAAAGAACACGTCTGCCCAACTTGTAGGGGAACATCGCCCGAGAGTTTCCACCCGCTCAGCGAAAAGTTCCAGACCGTGCCTTGTCCTTGAAACAGGCCAGCGTGGTACGTGACAGCGCAGTGCACGGGGAAGCGTTGGTGGAGACGAAGCGTGAAGGGCATGGGGACCTCGCAGGGAGACGTATTGTAGGAGGGATACGATGAAGGCGCAATGGATAGGTAAGGCCAGCGTCACCTAACTCAGGCACTGGCCTGGCTTGTATGGGGAAGCTCACAGGGGCATCGGACGGTTCAGTTCAGACTGCCGATAATCTTTCGGTATTCGTCTTCCGAATAGGCTCTGAGTGTTGTCGTTCGCACATTTCCCAATGAGCCAAGTTTCAAGACGTAGCTAGCCACTTTCTCGTCATTGGCCATCTCTGCGACTATGGCAAGATCGAAACTCCCTTGCGTCATATACACAGTTTTGATCTCACCGCCCAAGTCTTTGGCAAGCTTTTTCGCCGCATCCAACCGCTTTGGCGACTCTTTTACATTTTTGATTCCCTGATCCGTCCAGTTGAGGGGCATCAGATACATAGCCATGGTGCCCTCCTTTAATGACAACGGTTATCTATTTTCTCGGAAATTCCGTTGACCCAAAACCCGAAGAGGAGGCCAGCGGCAGTTTGAGAAATATGCCCGCGTTGTACATAACAGCGCAATGCACAGGGAAGCGACGACAGGGACGAATCGAGAAGGGCATAGGGGCCTCGCAGGGATATCAGAAAACGTACCGGGAGTCTCTGCTCGGATTGTACTGAGTTCGCCCCCCCTACAACCAGCTTTTTACCCGCAGCCGTCGTTCCGCTCCAATGTCTCTGACAGTAGATCGTTCGCTTTTACTCGCACGCCTCGTGTTCACATATGCTTCAAGCAATCCCTGAAGCCAGGGTTCACATGCTCTCACTGAGCGTGTGTGAAACAATTGCCGCTCGCCCTCGCGCATCCACCCCGTGCAACGGAAACACAATCTTCCCCGAATCAATCCCCACTGTCGTACGGTGCATACAAGCCTCTCCCTTCCTCCTGACGTTGAATAGGCGTTGCGCTCTCAACATCACTCATCTTGCCTCGTGTGAGATTTGTGTGGGAAGAAGGCTGGGTCCATTTCATTAGCACAATCGCAGGTTCGAGATTGCGAGGTTTCTCTAGGCCACTGAGAAAATGGAGCCGGCGATCCGGATTGAACGGACGACCTGCGGTTTACGAATGTGGTCAAGACGATTTTAAAAAGGCTTGGTGTTTCAAATCGTTTCCCCGTTTTATATTTGAATACCGAAGCTTATGAACTTTCCAGCGGTTCTATTGATTTCAGAAGCTCTAGTGGATTCCGATATGTTTTAGCACAAATTTAGCACAAGCTCTGCGATTCAAGTCTTGTCTGCTTCCGACAATTAGACCTATTGGCTTGAAACACGCTTCAACCGCGTGCCGTCTTTAAGGCGAATCTCCGTGCCTGTAGCCCGTTCGACTACTCGTGCGACTATAGAATCTATCCACTTTAGGGGGTGTTCACGGGCGAAGCCATGCAAGGAATAATGCGTTTGTGTAACTGACAAGCGTGCGTCCGTAATTTTCCATGTACCATTGAAATCATGGATGAGGAAACCAAGTCGGTCGGCTCCGGTTTCCGATGACGCTTTGTATGTGCCTTCGCTGCTGAAGGTGATAATGAACTCAATGCCATCATCATCTATCCACGACCACCGTCCCAATAAATCATCTGTTGTTGGGGCCATTCGATCTATTTCGGCTGCAACGTCTGCCGCGATGTCACCGGATGGTTCGAGAATCGTCACCGAACCAAGATACGGATCGAGATCCTGAAGGTTAGTTGGACGCACTAATACAGGCAGTACATGCTTCCACGGTTTTGGCCATAATGGGTATCCCCTTGATCCCCGTAAATGGTGTTGATATTTTGCCGGCATGGACCACACCAAGCCGAGCCCTGGCGTTGATTACCCGCGAACGTTCGAAGAAATGGACGACTGGTTCCGTAGTGAGGACGGTTGCCGCGACTATATTCGCCGCTTGCGCTGGCCTGATGGGTTCGCGTGCCGTCATTGTGGGGCGATCAAGGAGCCGTGGGTCATGGTGCGCGGCGTGTTTCGATGCAGGGCGTGCGACGGCGAAACGTCGCTGACCGCCGGTACGGTGTTCCAGGACACCCGTAAGCCGCTGCGCACGTGGTTCCTTGCGATGTGGTTCATCACCAGCCAGAAGAATGGTGTCAGCGCCCTGGGCTTGCAGCGGGTGCTGGGGCTGGGCAGCTACGAAACGGCTTGGACGTGGATGCACAAGCTGCGCAGAGCGATGGTACGGCCGGGTCGTGATCGACTGACCGGCGAAATTGAAGTCGACGAAACCTACGTGGGCGGCCCTGAAGAGGGCAAGCGGGGCCGCGAGATCGAAAAAAAGTCCATCGTCGTGGTCGCGGCAGAGAAAAATGGTCGAGCGATCGGGCGCATCCGACTGAAACGCGTCAAGGATGTTTCCGCCGAAAGTCTGCTGGACTTCATTCGAGAGGCGGTGGAACCTGGCGCGATCATTCACACCGACGGGTGGACAAGCTATGCGGGGCTCCCGGCTGCAGGCTACAAGCAGCGCATGACGGTCATCCGCAGTGGGGATGAACAAGCTCACGAAGTCATGCCGCGTGTGCATAACGTCGCCGCGCTGCTCAAGCGGTGGGTGCTCGGTACGCTCCAGGGTGGGGTTCAACATCAGCATCTCGATTATTACCTCGATGAGTTCACGTTTCGCTTCAACCGTCGCCGCTCAAGTGCCCGCGGATTACTTTTTCACCGCCTTGCCCAGCAGGCCGTTGCCATTGGTCCGGCACCCTACAGTTCCATTATTTACGGCACATCGGTGGCACGGGGATGAAGGGGATACCCCATTATTGCAATACCAATAAAACATCGCATATTCCTGGCCATAACAAATTGCTTGGAGCTATTTGATTTTATGATTAATTTAATTAAGTCTGTTAGAAAATGTAGAGAAATCTCTCTCTGATGGGTGATTTCCCAGAACCAGATTTTGAATTAAGTGGAAGATTCTATTTTCTTCAACCGGGCAAGAAGGGTTGAGCGATCGATCCCCAGAATTTTTGCCGTCTCGGAGCGGTTGCCATTGCAGGCTTCTAAAACTCTCTGAATATGGAGTGCTTCAATGGTTTCTAATGGGAGGGTTTCTTCGGGCAGCGGAGATGGAGAGAGGGACCGTCCCTTGGGGAGGGGAATGATTAACGGGTCCTCTTGAGAAAGCAGCACTGCCCGTTCCACGACTTGTTTCAATTCCCGAACGTTGCCTGGCCAATGGTATACCCGTAACGCGTCGAGAGAGGAAGACTCGATGGTGCGTGATTGTAACTTAAAGCGGGCATTGGCCTGAGCCAGGAAATGGTGGACCAAGGGAATAATATCATCCCGGCGCTCTCGAAGAGGAGGGATAGGGACTTCAATGGCCGCCAGCCGGTAATACAAATCCGTTCGGAATGCCCCTGTTGCGATCGCTTTCTTGAGCTGATGATTGGTTGCCGCAATGACCCTGGCTCGAAGCGGGATTTGGCGTGATTCTCCTAAACGCGTAAAGACGCCCTCTTCTAATACGCGGAGGAGTTTGGCCTGCTGCGCCAACGGCATGTCCCCGATTTCATCCAGAAACAGGGTTCCCTTTCCGGCAACTTCAAACTTTCCTTCACGATCTTGCGCATCGGTAAATGCTCCGCGAGCTGTGCCGAACAGTTCCGATTCAATCATTTCAGCCGGCAGGGCAGCCATATTCAACGGTAAAAATGGTTGAGCATCTCGTCCGCTTTTACCGTGTATGTAGCGGGCCACAATCTCCTTTCCTGTCCCGGTCTCTCCTGTGAGCAAGATGGGAATATCCGTGGAAGCCACTCTGGCCACGAGTCTCCGAATATCTTCCAACCCTTCGCCAATCATTTCCGGAAGCCTGACCAACCCCGTTTCCTGCAAAAGAGTTTGATTGGCCTGCTTCAACGCGACAAGATTGATGGCAGATTGTAGTCGTTGGAGCACTTCCTGGGGGACAAAGGGTTTCTGCAAAAAGTCAATAGCCCCCGCCCTCATAGCTTCAACCACCGAATCCATGGTGCCAAAGGCGGTCACCACGATCGTCGCCATGGAAGGCTGCTTGGGTCGTAGCTGTTGAAGGAGAGTGATGCCATCCCCGTCGGGTAACGAGAGATCAATGAGTGCGCCATCAAAATAATACTGCTCACTGGCCTCCAGTGCCTTGGCCACATGGCTTGTGGCAATGACGAAGATGCCTGCATCCTCCAGTGTTTCCTTTAACAGATGCCGGAGGCTTGGAGAATCTTCCACAACCAGAACCGTATATTTTTTTGTCATGAAAGCCCTCTCGACGAATGACCTGTTTGTGCCATCGGAATAGTCAGCGTAAAGAGCAAACCTTCCGGTTGATTCGGCGTACACGTCACCGTCCCACCATGTCCGACCATGACTTCTCTTACCAGGGACAGTCCAATTCCTGCACCCTTACTGTCTTTTTGCCCCCGCACAAATGGATCAAAAATAGCCATTGGACTCACATCGGCCAATCCCACTCCGGTATCCGCAACGACCACGGACCAGGTGTGAGCCAGGAGATCGGCAGAGACGTTCACCTGGATGGACCCGTTCGGAGTATAGGCAATCGCATTATTCAGGAGATTCAGCACCGCTTGCTTGATGCGATCGCTGTCACCGATGACTTCCGGAAGATCTGAGGGACCGGACAACACGAGACTCAAGCCCTTTTCTTCGGCAGAAGGAGTCATGAGACTGACGCAGGACTGAACTAAGGGATAGGGACGAAAGGTGCCAAACCGCCATTCCATCTTCCCCGCTTCTATGCTACCCAAGAATAACAAATCCTCGACAAGTCGAATCATTCGATCACCCTCTTTCCTGATGATTTCAGCAGCCTCTAGCGTTTTAACATGTTCCTGCCTACCGCCAGTAGCAATCCGCGCAGCAAACCCGACGATTGAGGTCAAGGGTGTGCGAAGTTCATGGGACACATAGGCCAAAAATGCGCCTTTGGCACGATCAACTTCCCGAAGCCCCGTGGTCATTTTATTGAAGGCATTCGACAGCCTACCTACTTCATCGCTCTTGGGATCGGAGATCTGAATATCTAAATTTCCGCTTGCCACCTGTTCCGCCGCGTGAACCAATCGATTCAAGGGTTTCACAATAGTCTTGACCAACCAGAAATAGACGACACTTCCCGTGACCAGCAGGACCAACGCGGCCAGCGCCCAATTGTGCAGAATCACCAAAAAGACTTGCTCCAGGGGTTTCGAGGACGTGGCCAAAATGATTTGAAGCCCCATTGGGTTATTCTCAGGGAGAGGGTGCTTCATCCAAAGGTAGTAATCCCCATCAGAAAATTTCGATTGGCCTGTTTGGCCTTGATCAAACTGCTGTGGAAATAACGTGGCGGCCTGACGACTCATGACCAGAGGGTGGCCGAAAGAATCTGAAAGGGCAATCGGAAGACCGACCTTTCTTGCCAATGTGTCGAGGAATGGTTGATCCAATGGAATACCGATGGTCAACAGGCGGTCCGGGAGGTCTGGATCACGCACCAGAATAAAGACCAAAATGATCGGCTTCTTTTTGTGGAAATAAACCACTGAATAGTTTCCTTGAGTCCTGGCTTCTCTTTCAAAGGCCTGTATTTGGGGAGTTGGTTCCAGTAAGGATGTCTCACCAAAAGCCAAAAACAGACCTCCTTGATTTTTAACCCTGGCAGCAATTTCCTGGGGAGCCATGTGCCCCTGTTTGGAGGATTGAGGGACCACTTTTGAGTACGCCAGGCTGACGCCCAAATTCTGCATCTCTTGGACAGCCTCTTGAACCAGCACACCAGCGGTATTCGCGGCACTTTCAATTCGTCCCTGAAAAAGCTGCTCCATGGATGCGGTCAAGGGACCTTGTAACGCCAATCCCAGGAGGGCCACAGTGGCCCCCAAGAGGAAAACCACCGGAAGCACAAATCTGAAATGAAGAGGAATAGATCGAATCATGGTTGTGCTTTTGATTCTTTCTCCAGAATCGGAATGATTCGAATGTTTGGAGGAAGTGTTGGTGGTTGAATTGACGTAAACCCGATAGCTCCTGGGGTTCGAGCGATAAACTCAAGTAACTTGTTAAGATTTGCGAATCGTTTTGGGGCTGGCCAATCCTGGACAAGATCGGCTTCAATCCATTTGGAGAAAAAGGTGTCGATTGAAGGGACACCAAGCCATTGGACCCATTGATCGTCTCCCTTCAGCATGTCGGAAAGGAGACCCACGCGAATCGCGTCTCCATTTCCCCAAATCCGTTCATTCAAGTTCAGGATATGGATGATTTGGTTCAGGGTGAGCGAAGAGATAGGGATAGCCTTTTGCCCCACGACCCAAAAGGAGGGCTTGGCAACCGGCTCACCGGCCCATCCCTTCTCTAGTGAGAGTGAGGGAAAAAGAATTAGGATGAGAAGTAGAAAGAGAGTTCGAAGTCCCACTGGCTGAATCCCTCATGTATTTCCCAATCCGTTTTTAAACGAAGCCACGGCTTGGGCGTATAGAGCAGGCCGAACGTATGAATAGTTTGTGTTTCCGGCGTATCGGGAAAATTATTATCAAATCCTGCCCAAATCTGATCCCATTGATAGAGCAGGCCCCACTGTTGATTGACATGCCAAAGTCCTTGGACGTAGCTCCCTTGGGGTGTCCGGCTTGATAACGCATTTTTTGTTCTCGTCAAAACCCGAATAAATTCTGCCTGCAGGTCAACCGGACCTAGGCTCATTTTCAAGTCAGAACCCAGCATGAAGGCATTTCCCCAAGCCTGGTGATTGAAAAGGTACAGGCCCGATACCCCAAATTTTCCGGGAAACGTTTTTAATAGTCGAGTTTCCCCATAACCCCCGATGGCTCCATTCCCCGAAGAATCATTTGAGGGAAGATCAGCAGAAGGGGCTCCTCCATAGAAAATCATTGAAGTGGGCTGGCCAAAGAGCTCGGTCTCTTTGTGAAGTTCTCCTCCCAGTAAATTCTCGGGGTACAAGCTTGTGGTGGCCCTGGGACGATTCACGACATTGGTAATGGTTGGAAAATGTTGGGGATTCCAAAGGCCAAAAGAGGTGAGAAGCTGCCCGCCCCTGAGACTTATGGCTTTAGGGAAACTATATTGGAGCCAAAGCCGTTCCGGTTCAAACACGAATTCTTGGGATGGTTCTATACGAAATATCTGCCGCGAACTTCTATGATCAACAGTCATTTGCTTTTGTTGTTCAAAATCTAGTTCGGTAAAAAACCTCCAGTTTCCCCAATTTTTCTCTATAAGAAGGCCAGTATCCATGAAAGGGAGCAGGCGAGAAGCGCCAGGACCATCTTGGAAGGCTGAAGAAAAGGCGAGATACCCCGCCACCCGAATATCCTGATCCAGCCAAAATTCATTGGCCTTGGCATCGGGTGATTGGGGAAGGCCCCAACAGCCTGCGATAAGGCACGAAACGATCAGGCGAAAGAAAAGAGTTCCGTGTGTTGATGGCCTTGTCTTCATTTTTCTCTAAAAGAAATGCAAGGTCACTCTTGTCCAAAACAGGATCTGATGGTTGGCTAGCGTTTGGCGGAGGATAGTGGCGCATTGGCACACTGCACCTGACCAAAAGAGGCCCAACGTGATCGCATCATGTAGCATGTTCAGTCAAATACTCAAGCTCATGCCTCGTAGTGAATGCCAACTCTTTGGCAGGAATTTATACAGAGTAGTTTCAAATCAAAGGCCTGTCGAACGGGAATCAGTTTTTGGCCATATCCATTTTCCAATTGGAGTGTGCTCACTCCCTTCGGGAGATCGAATGCGGGGTGAAGAGCTGCGGAGAGTATGGAGGGAGATATGGCTGAGTCAAAAATACGTCTGCCAAACGTTTCCTCTTTTTTATTTTAGAGCCAACGCGGCGCACATGAGCAATAATCCCTATACTCAGCACCATGCGTTCTGCTGAGGTGCTGCTCTTCTTGTCTCACCTGGGCTTGAAACGCCAAGTCCCCAATCAAAAGGGTGATCAACGAATACGGGCATGGAACAATGAGAAACATCGCAAAATAGCTGAGTCGAAGAGCTAGGAAAATCGGATTACGCGAATATCGAAATAACCCTGCTTCAATCAAAGGAGTTGAATTTCTCGCGTCTATTTCAATACGCCAGGATGTTTTCATTTGACTCTGCGCCGTCATGATAATCATGAAAGACATGAAGAGAATGAGGCAACCTATCGATGCAGTGAAACGGATAGGTAAAAAGTCGAACCGGTTTCCGGTTAACACGTTATATTCAAAGACGTAATCCACAA
>CAWGDV010000013.1:0-124682 GCA_963821465.1 uncultured Nitrospiraceae bacterium
AACGCGCACGATCAGAATGTGCTCGTTCCATGCGCGCAGTCAAGGGCAACCTTGGCCACTCCCTATAAGAGAGGCATAAGGAATTGGAGGGCCCTCGTTGGACGCGCGCGAATGAATAAGCGAAAGCTCCTCGCGAAAGCCCTCACCGGTTCCAAGAACCTTCGATTCACCGAAGCGGTACGGCTGGCCGAGGCCTTTGGGTTCCAACTATCGCGGGTGAGGGGTAGTCACCATGTGTTTGTTCACCCGACCCTGCGGGAGTTGGTCAATCTTCAGGAAGTCGGCGGCAAAGCCAAACCCTATCAAGTCCGACAGTTGCTTGATCTGGTGGAGAGGTATAATCTACAGCTTGACGGCGAGTAGGAACCATGAAGGATTATCACATCAACATTTTCTATAGCGATGCGGACAAGGGCTATATCGCGGATATTCCAGATCTGGACGCCTGTTCTGCTTTCGGGAAAACTCCGACCGACGCCCTGAAGCAAGCGCAACTGGCCAAGAAAGTCTGGTTGGAAGCGGCTCGGGCGGCCCGCAAACCTATCCCCAAACCGCGTTACCGACCTGTCATCTACCAAACCGGCTCGTAAGATAAAGTGGTTTCCACTGCCGCCCGGCCCTCAGAAGGATGAGAGGGAGTGGCCAGGTGCCCTTCTTGCTCGCAGAGGGTGGGGGAGGAATGGCACCCGTGCTGATCCCTTGCTCCCGGAGCGCGCACGATCAGAATGTGCTCGCTCGACGGCCGCAGTGGGACCAACACGGGTGCCATTCCTGGGAAAGTCAAACGAGCAAGCTTGGAAGGGTCAATTAGATGGGTGATGCTCGCCTGGGACAAGAGCGCGTCTCGGCGCGCTCGGGGTTGGGTGGGTGAGAATGTTGCGCGCAGTAAAGTGCAGCCTCGGCCACTCCCTTTAGTAGATGTGTGGGGTATAGGAGGGGAAGGGGGCTGATGATCTTCTGTGCTCGCGCAACGCGCGGCCTTAGAAGGATCGGAAGGGTAGCCTGGTCGTCCTCCTGCTCGCGGAACGCGCACGATAGAAATGTGCTCGTTCGACGCGCGCAATCGAGGATCGATCAGGCTACCCTTGAAAATGAAATCAAGAATTGGGAAGCAGTGCGCAGTGGAAGATCAATCAGCCACCATCCCTGAAGCGAGAACGAGCAAGCGTGGAAGAGAAGTAGCGAGGCGGCTGGCATGGTCTCTGTGCTCGCAGAGCCCCCACAATAAAGCGGTGGTCGCTCGATGGGTGTAGTGGAGACCACACCAGCCGCCTCGCTGAATGCGGGTGAGCCGGTAGCTCAGTCATTATATTCACAAGTTTTTGATATTACAGTACAATTATAGACGTTATGTAACTTGTCATATAACTTTTTTGGACGTTTTCCCCTCATTATTCTCGCAATCGAGTTCTAAAGCCGTTCAGAGCATCATGCATACCGATGTTCAACCGCCTTGGAGCAGGTAGATGTTTTCTTCCTTGCTACCGGCAGCGGAACTTCTGTAAAGATTATCTCTGAACACTATTACACCAAACCCAAAGTATAGGTCTAGAAGTACGACTGAATGACTGTCCTGATCAGTCAATCCCATTCTTAGTTGAAACTCCGAAGCGGCCTCGATGCAGTCATCACGCAATGCGAGTTCCCTCCACGCGCTCGGCCTTCCCGATCGTGGCCTGCAGGGCCGCGCGCAACTGCGGGAGATGGCGGTAGCCTTTGATCCGTCGCAGGCGCGGCTCGATGAGGAGCAGCGCCTGGCTACCCAGCGCTGTTTCTGGTCCGACGTACGCCAGTGATCCACCTTGTCGGTGAGCTGGCCGAGTTGCGCATTCAGGGATTCCAGACAGTTGGTGGTCTTCAGGCTCACCCCCAGCATTGGAAACAGCCCCAGGCCATGCAGGGTCAGCGTCTCCTCCAGGCCTTCGTCCAGGCTGGCCACGGCAGAGAGGTTGATCCCCCGTAGCTCCTGGCGGAGTCGGCCCAGAGCCGCCCGAGCCTCGGCATACGTCGGTCGCTCGTAGGCCTGTTGGAGTCGCCGGCGCCAGGCCGCCTGCTGAGCTTTCGGCATATACCGCACGACGTTCTCGCGCTTGTGCCACTGACAACGTTGGACCAGGGCCTGGGCACCGAACACCGTTTGAATGGCGGTGCGCAGCCCCTTGGCTCCGTCAATGACGCAGAGCAGGCCGGGCTCCACTCGCAACCCCCGCTCCACCAGTGCCCGCAAGAATGCTGCACAGACCCGCTCGTTCTCCGTCGCCGTCTGGACGAAACCTAGGATCTGCTTCTGTCCCTGGAGCGTGATGCCCAGTGCGATGACCATCGCATCCTCGGCGAATGTTTTGCCATCGAGCACCAACGCGACGAACTCGTCCCGGTCCAGGCGCCGCTCACACAGCGTCTGCAAGTGGCGGGCGCTGGCTCGGATGAAGCGGCGGGAGACGCTGGAGGCACTCAGCCCAAATGCTTCCGGAACTGCTTCAGCACAGGCCTCGTACTGCCGACAGGTCAGGCCCACCAGGACCTTCCTGAACAAGCCCGCATCGGCCGCTCGCGGGCGTTGGAGCTGTGCGTACGTGGTCAGGGAGACCTCGCGGTTCGCGACCCGATCACGGACGCGAGGGACCGGGACGGGCAGCTTCTGATCGGCGAGGTAGACCGAGCCTCGTTGCTGCCCCCAGCGGACCACGCCCGCTTGCCCGCCCGTCCGACGGTAGCGTGCCCCCGCCAAGGCGACGACCTCGGCCTCCAACGCCTCCCCGACGGCGTGCAGCCCCAATGGAATGAGGGCCTGAATCAGCGCCACCTTCGTCTCGATCTCCTCGGCCGGCAATCCGGAGGCTGCTGCCGACACCTTCACGTCTTTCACCTTGCCTTGTCGCTGAATCTGGACTACGCTTTTCATGGAGCGGCTCCTTTCGGTTGGTGTGGGGTGGTGGTTGTCTGAGCAACGATCACTGCACCACACCGGGGCCGCTTCGTCAATTGTCAACTAAGCCTGGCACACCTTCGTCCTGATTCGTTGGAAAGGTGAGCGATGCCTTATCTACGATTCAAACTAACCAATCCTCGAAGATATATTGAGGTCGAGAAAGACTCTGAGCAGTCTCGTCTTACCTTCGATGCCGCCCCAGAACCGTTTCGTGATGCAGGAACTTTCAAAATAATTGCTCCTAAGGCAACGCTTGATGGTTTCGGAATCAAAGGTACTGTTTACTTACAGTCTGATGCTCCCATCAAGGGAAAAGATTCAACGCTGTATTGCATCTATCAGAGTAACAATGACGGAGTCGGAGAGAATTGTCTTGCGTGGTATGAGGTCTACGTTTATTTCTCGAACGAATCTGCTGACAGACTTATGCAGGTAGATTTAGACAAGAATGATATACGACTTGATATAGAGACCCCTCTTCCAAATATGTCCGCCACAGAAGCGATTCCCATAGTCTATGGGGATGATCCCGACGGGAAAGAATTAGAATGGCATGTCCGCAAAAGCAATCATATTTCCATTGTCAAACATAGTTTCCAAATCACAACCAAAGTGAATCGACAACAAGATATAGGTGATGAACACGGAGAAGGTGCCCGACTGACCAGGTTACTGGATGAAGTGATTGCGTCACTGGAGCATCCGGGGGAAACCTTTCCTTTCGAGAAACTTAGTCAACTCATCCTCGAAATAAACTCAGCATGGGAGAAGGCAGATACTGAAGAGAAGCGTGTCAACCTACTCAATATATTCGACCTTGCTCATCGATCATTGCTGCCCGCAATACAAGATGCTGACTTGAAGAAGAGGATTGAAGAATCTCGCACCAAGATATACAACACATTCATTGTGTCAGAGTGTCTGATTGGTGAACATATCAGCACTCAAAGGTTGAATCGAGTAACACAACGAGAGATAGCAGCGAATAGAATGACAAAAGACGATGATCTTCGAAAAACCGCCGAGATGGCACTGGCTGCTCCATATTTGACTGAAGAAGAACCCCTTGCAATGACAGCAGCGGAAACGGATACTCCATTTAGCAAGCACCCCCAAGACGCAGTTGCCAAATTGATAACGGCAGCTTCATACATCAAGAAGATTCGTTCTGTACTCAAATTATTCGGAGTTTAGATTTTCTAGCCTGTTCCAATACTCATAAATTGTATGAACTTTTCCTAGTAGAGAGTGAGATACGAGAGGTTGGGGAACTCCAGTTAAACGCTCAGCCTTTTACCTTTCCTAGCTTCCCTACCGCTATTGCCGTCTGCGTACGTTGCAAGATGCCACGGACGTGCGAATCGTTTTGCCATGAATAGAGCAACATAGCCTTATGCTTGCTGCCATTAAGTGCAAACGTATCGTCTGTTATCGAAACCTTGCTCCCAAGGAACAAGATGAATAGTACGCCAGGAATACAGAATTTGTGACAATGTGCAGCGCCCATTCTGAATGTGGTAGGAACTGTGGCAACGGTTAGGGGAACATGAGTCTCGCTAGAAACATGGACATAGACGCGAGCATTCTGTGGGAAGGTTGATTTACCGAGAAGATACAAACGGAACTGTTCCTGATATTTATCACCAAGAAAGATTTTGCCAACCCGCCCTCCGCGAATTTTCCAAGTGTGTCCAGAAGCGCGCCAAAAGACACTCGCAGCAAAGTACAGATATTGATCGACTTTGGTGTCAAGCAATCGCTGAACATCATAAATTTCGGTCTGATAGTTTTGACCTGCAAGTAACGGAGACATGGTTTGTAAGAGTTCCCGCAACTTGAACGAACCATCATGTTTCGCACATTGCGTGACAACATAATTTTCGCCATTGACGGAAAAGCGTAACTCGCAATCCGCGCACAGAAAAGGTGACGATACTTGCTGGGACGAAGTAAGCGCCCTCCTACGTGTTACCAGAACTGGGTTAGAGTCCGACCCACCAGATGGGTTTCTTAATTGCCTATAAAGAGCAGCCGGAAGCAGATGACTATTCTGAAGTTCTTTCTTTTGCAAACAGAGCCCGCAGGTACCTAGCACTCTATTTTTCTCCTGAAGACGAATGCTTGACCCTGCCATAGCGAGTCGTTATTCGCAAACTCATAAGTTACCGAAACGCTCAAACCTCGGCATTCCCACGCCGACAAGTATTTAATTTACCACTATACCCTCCTCGCTCACGATTGACGACATTCTGAATCCGTCGTTCCGCTAGTCTGCAACCCGCTTCCTCGTTGAAACTGTCCTCACGCTGACCCTGTAGTGTGAATTTTCTTCTCTTACTCTGAGCAAAGACAAGATACCCTGTGCGATTGCGAGAACGGAAACCGGTGTCAAGAATCATTTGCGGCGCGTGAGACAGGGTTGGTGCTGTAACCGTTTTGGAAATCCCTATGTATTGAGCCTGCCTGGAAGCCGACCGCTAGTTTCTCTTTCCAGCAAACATCGATAACTTGAGATGCTCCGCCACGTTGGTTGCAGGACACTGAGCCAGGCGAAGCGTTAAGGCGACAGGCTTGTAAGCGGCCTGTCACCTTTCTACTTTTTATGATGTGAAGACTTACTGGCAGGGGTGGTATGCCATGAAGCGTAATTCGTCGGAGGAACGGGGTGCCCATCGAGACTTTGCCAGGAAGGAAAGCGGAAACTGACTGAGTCTGCGAAGGAATTTCAGAAGGATTCCGCCTGGCAAAGTCCGAAAGGGCCGTTCCGGGAGGCGTTGGAGCGGAAGGGCCATGCCACCCCACCCCACCTCCCTCCGTAGAAGCTTTTTTTAGGGTGCGAATGGCGAGGGTCGCTAGGTTACTCTTGAGGTTCCGCGCCGCCTGCTCACAACTTAACGGTCCGATCCCATGACACACTGGCCAATTTCATCCCATCCGGTGATAGGGTAATGCCTCGAATGCCTGAGGTATGGGCCTTGATGGTTCTGAAGCAGCGGCCGTTCGACAGGTCCCAAAACCGAATCGTTGCGTCATCGCCGGCGCTGATGGCGAAAGAAAAAGGGTCGGGAGTCTTTGTTTGGTGAAGCTTGGACGGAAGATTGAGGGTTAGGCCTGAGTATTGACTTATTGAGGATGAACCTTGTCCGCGCGTGGTTTTGCTCATCCAGCGCTCCTACAGGTTACGTCCGAGGAGGCCTGGTGTGCTCACCAACTGCGCACGTCGAACGACCATCGCTTTTTTATCTTTTCACCTGAGGGCGGGCTAGATCGGTCTCCCACTGCACGCGGCTTCCGAATTCTTCATTTCATTTTCAAGGGTAGCCTGGTCGATCCTCGATTGCGCGCGTCGAACGAGCACATTCTTATCGTGCGCGTTCCGCGAGCAGGAGGACGACCAGGCTGCCCTTCTTATCCTTCTGAAGCCGCGCATTGCGCGCGCAGAGAAGATCATCAGGATTCACCCCCTTCTCTGCTCAATACATCTTCTAAAGGGAGTGGCCGAGGTTGCCCTTAACTGCGCGCATCGAACGAGCACTTTTTGAATGTGCGCGTTCTGCGAGCAAGAAGGGCACCTGGCCGCTCCCTTTCCCCCCCGCTCTTCACGCATGAACCACATCAGCAAACGTCTTCACCTTAATTTTTTTGGACCGTTCTTCCACCTGGGCCGCATCATACTGAAACTGCAACCGCATCCATCCCTCCGGTGTACTGCCAAACGCCTTGGCCAAGCGAATAGCCATATCCCACGACAGGTCTGCATTCTGGTTCACCAGATGACTCAACGCAGATCGCGACACACCTAGGATCTTTGCCCCTTCGGTCACGCTCAAACCGTGCGGCTCCAGACAGTCCATGCGCACTGAAAACCCCGGATGGGGTGGATTCTTCATTTTCAAAGCCTTCATGCCATTCTCCTTGTTCAATGGTAGTCCTCTAAATTCACATCCAGTGCGCACCCCTCCTCAAACCGGAAGGTCATGCGCCAGTTTGCTCTCACTGTTACGCCCCACTCCTCTTTTCGGCTTCCCTTCAAGGGATGAAGCCTGTAGGAATGGACATTCATATCCTCAATCACCTCCGCTTGATGTAACCGCGCCAGAATTGCCTTTATTCGGTCCACCATGTCCGGCGGCAGCTTACGAGGATCGCTCTCCTCGAAAAATCTTTTCAGCCCCTGTGCCTGAAACTCGCTATCATGCTTAAACTGTAGCGTGCAGCGCATCACCAGTCAACTCGATGGCAGGGACATTCTCCTTTGTCTAGGCGAAATCGATGGATATTGAAGTATTCCTGCTGATGGTGTGAAGAGGCTGTGAGGATTCTAGGGCAAACACTACCGCGTAACCCACTACACGTGGCGAAGCGTTAAGGCGACAGGCTTGTAAGCGGCCTGTCGCCTTTCTGTTTTTTCTTGGCAGGGTAACCCTTGCGCGAGGCGCCGGCCGGAAAGCAGAGCGACTTCATCGGAGAAACCGGGACCCAACGAGACTGTGCCGAGAAGGAAAGCTGGAACTGACCGACGCTTCACGGTCTGATAAGAGCGTGGCGGAGAGAATTCCAGAGGGTTTCCACTCGGGACAGTCCGGAAGGGTGGTTTCGGGAGATGCGGAGCGAGGCATTCCGGCAGGCGCCGACATTCCGAATTACTCTGCTGGTTCCGCACCGCCTGCCCAGAGCTTCACCGTGCGGTCCCACGAGGCGCTGGCCAGTTTCATCCCATCCGGTGACAGGGCAAGGCCTCGAACGCCTGCAGCATGGGCCTTGATCGTTCTGAAGCAACGGCCGTTTGATAGGTCCCAGAACCGAATCGTCGCGTCGTCACCCGCGCTGATGAGCACCTTGCTGTCTGGTGTGACGGCCAGCGCGCGCACCCAGGCGGTGTGGCCTTTCAGCGTCCGTTGTTCCGCCACGTGGGGCATGTCGAATAACTTGATCGTCTGGTCACGGCTTCCGGTGATGAGCAATTTGGCATCGGGGGTAAAAGCCATTGCGCCGATCCAATAGTCCATCGGCTTCTGAAATCCACCATCGTCTTCGACGAAGTACCCGCGCGTTTCACTGGTATCGTCTTCGTGTTGTTTCCAGTGGCCGTTGTGGAGGATTTTTTCCTCTCCGCTGGGTAAGACCTCCCACAGCTTGATCTTGCCGATATCCATTCCACTGGCGAGGTGCATCCCATCCGGTGAAAAGGCGACGCAGACTGACCAGTTGTGGTCATACTGGTCTTTGCCGAGGAGAGTCATGAGCTCCGTTCCGGTGGTGACTTCCCAGATCTTGATGTCTTTGTTGTGGCTGCCTCGCGCCAGCATGAGGCCGTCAGGGGAGAGGGAGAGGCTGACGACATTGTGGTCATAGCGTGTGAAGAGGAGCTTTTTCGATTCGCCGGTGTTGGGGTTCCACAGCCGGATGGTCCGGTCCTCGCTGGCAGTGGCCAGCGTCTGGCCGTCGGGGGTGAAGATGACAGATCGGATGTCCGCCGTATGTCCTCTGAGTGAGCGTAGGAGGCGGCCGGTTTCAATATCCCATAGGCGGACGAGCCGATCGGCTCCTCCGCTGGCGAGTGTTAATCCGTCAGGCGCGAAGGCCACCGACCAGACCCCATGGGAATGGCCGCGAAACGTGGTCAGTTCCCGTGCCCCTGTCTTCCAGTATTCGAGAAAATCAACCGATGCGGGACCTGTTCCTGACGATGTTGGGAGTGGGGAGGGGGCGGGAGCAAGTTGGGAAGCCATGTGATCAGCCATGTTTAATAATCCTTACGATTGGCAGAATGCTGAAAAAGTCGTCCTTCTCACCCGCCCAACCCCGGCGCGCCAAGACGCGCCTTTTCCGATGCTTCGTTCTCGCATCGTTCAGACCCTCAACGGGGACCCTGCCGCCTCACCACTCGGCGGCGCGCACAGACTTGGTGCTCCTTATTCGTCGCACCGTGCGCCCCAGAGGGTACGCTCGGTCCCTCACTCGCTGCGGGCCTTGTTGAACGAACTTTTTGAGCATCCTGCGGGAGTGGCCTCTTCTTGTTCCAGACATGCAGGCTATTTGAAGCACTGCTGTGCCGAAATGGTTTTCCGCAGTCTGCTCGAACAGGGGCACGACCGACGGCGACGGGTGTGATTGCCAACCGGCGACCCCGCCCAGTATAATTGGTTCTAGCTTCAGGCGATCGTAAGAGAAGCTTCGGCATCAAGTCAAGCAGGCTCCCGGCGAGCCCCTCAAAGGATGGTTATGGAACTCCGTTTTCAACCCGCATTGTTGCAAGAGGTCATCGACTCGTTCGTCGAAAAGACGGAACGGGAAGGCGACCCCACTTATTATAAAGAGTTCCATGAACTCGCCGACCCGATCTACGAAAAGTTTACGCTCGACGATCGTGAGAGTGAGTTCAAGAAGCTCTACCAGTATATGTTCGGGACCTGGGGGTTTTCCGATATCATCCGCGATGCCTTCAATGAGTACCCATTGCTCAAAGAACGAGTCGGAATCGTGCTCGTCAAAGGGGTGCTCAAGGAAGATCAGGAAGGCGTCGACATTCTCAGGAAGTGGGGATCCGTCGAGCACGAGCTGGCTCGCGAGTTCGAGGAAAAAGGCTTGAGAGGCGTCGGGATCAAGCTCATTCCACGCCGATTCTACGATCCTGCGCTTACGCGCTATTGTCGCCATGAGTTGTTGCATATCTCGGACATGCTGGATCCGGTCTTTGGGTACGATCCGGATACCAAGGTTGGGCAAAATCCAGGCGAGGAGACCCTTATTCTCCAGCGCTATCGAGTCTTGTGGAGTCTCACCGTGGACAGCCGGCTGACTGCCGCCGGCAAAGAGCCGATGCTGAGGAAGGAAGACCGGTTCAAAGAGTTTCGTTCCTGGTATCGCAAGATTCCCGCGCCACAATTGAAATCGGTGTTCGAGGGATTATGGCAGACGAGCTTCTTTACCCATTCGGAATTGATCGAGATGGCCTCGGATACGTTGCGCGTGATGGACCGTGCGGTGGATGTCGAGGGGGGTGAGGTTCCGGAAACAGAGAACAAAGTCATGTTGATGCCGGGATTTCCCTGCCCGCTGTGCCGGTTCCCGACCTATTCGTGGGTTGAGGACATGGGTAACAAGCTCGAGTCCTATGTGCTCGATTTCATCCGCGAGAATCACCCTGGCTGGGATATCGAATTCGGGGCCTGCGATCGCTGTGTCGAGGTCTACAAGCTGCGCGCCGACGGCGTTATGTAACGGTGCATGATTCTCCTTCGCCGAATACCTCGTAGCGTGCTACGGGGATGAAGGCGAGGAGAACCCTCCGTAGCCTTGGCGAAGGAGGGTAGTGGCTTCGGAGAACTTAATTGTGGCCACCGACTCGACATATGGACGTCGCGACTTTCTCAAAGATTCTGTCGTGTCCGTTGCCAAAGCCGCCAAAGAGTTTTCCAAGCACCAACATGCTGCGCCGGAACAACCAGCTCCAGCTCCGGTGCGGGCGGATTGGTTGCGTCCTCCCGGCGCCGCTGAGGAGACAGTGTTTTTAGAGCGATGCACACAATGCGGCGACTGCGCCAAGGCCTGTCCATACGGATCGATTACGTTCCATCCGCAGAACGGGACACCGATAATTTTTGCGGATCACATGCCGTGCTATCTCTGTGAGGATGTGCCCTGCATTGCAGCCTGTGCCACTGAGGCGTTGCTCCCTGTCGAAGGGCGCGAGCAGATACGAATGGGCCTCGCGATCGTCTCGCACCGTGTCTGCACGGCAGGACAGGGGTGCCATGCCTGCGCATCGAAATGTCCCACGGATGCCCTATCGATGGATTTTGACCAGCAGCGGCTTGTGGTGATGAATGAGCGTTGTGTCGGATGTGGGCTGTGCGAACACGTGTGCCGGACCGTGAATGATCACGTGGCCATTCGAGTCACACCCTATAGGGTGTTGGCGTAGCCGTTCTCGTGACTCACAAGGCAGATCTGAATGCAAGTGAGAAAATTGGAAAGAAGTCGTACGTTTCACCAGGGTAAAAATTTTTATAAATCATGAGCTTCGATTATCCCTTGCGAATGGGAAGATCGTGCTTGACAACCCCTGAGCCGATACCTACCATACGGTAGTTTTGAGACAAAGGTTTGCTCTCATGTGCCTAGAAAATCTTATAGGCATAAGGGTCAACCGAGGAACCGATTCTCATGACGAGTAAACAGCCGTTGCAAACAAATTCTCAGTCTGTAGCCGGGGTCATGCCGGCTTCACCGGCCATTAAAGATTCACCCGCAGTCGAACGCGCCCTCAACCGCAGTAAGCTGTATCTCCTTGTGTCATGGAGCCAGCTGTATCCGGAGGACGACGAGTTTCTCGATTACGTGCAATGCGGAGAGTTCGTCGAGGATGGCCGAGCGGCGCTCGATGCCTTGGACCAGGCGCTCGACGGCATCGGCGGTGAGCGGGCCAAGCTCAAGCTGGTGTTGCTGCGCAAACAGTTCGATCAGATCGAGAAAGTTGTCGCGTCGGAATGTGTCAACTGGCAACTGAGCGATCTCCAGGCCGAGCATCGCCGAGTATTCAGTAATGTGATCACGCTCGATTGCCCTCCCTATGAAACGCTCTTCGGAAACGACCATGTGTTTGCACAATCGCAAGTCATGGGCGATATCGCCGGATTCTATCGTGCGTTCGGGGTGGAATTATCCAAGGACATTCATGAGCGGCTGGATCATTTGAGTGTCGAATTCGAGTTTATGCATTTTCTGGCCTACAAAGAATCCTATTCCCGCTGTCACGATGGAGCGGACAAAACGCAGATCGTCCTGGACGCGCAGAAAAAGTTTGTCAAGAATCACATTGGCCGGTGGGTCCCGTTGTTTTGCCGGATGTTGGTCAAGAAAGCTGGGTCAGGGTTTTATAAACACGTGGCGGACTTGATGGCGGAATGGATGGATTTCGAAGCCGCGTTCCTCGGCGTCGTTCCCCAGCCTTACTCAGAGACCGATTATCGTCCGGCTACGTTCAATTCACCGGAAGGCCAGACCTATGAGTGTGGTGCGCAGGATCAGGGAAACGAGCTGAGCCTGTTACTGAACGAAGTCGGCGCAGAATCGTTCTTGGACAAAAAGGACCAGGGCAAAGACAAAGAGGGGGAGGGTCCGGTCGGAACGGCCTAACAGATGCCTCTATTCACGCAGCTCCCTTAAGTGTTGTGTGTCGATAATTATATTGGGCTACTGCTCTTTATTTTCAATTGAGAGGAGGAGTATCTTATGAAAGAAGAGAAGCCGAAGTCACAACCACAGACACAGACCAACCGCATGAGAATCGGTCTCCTTCTTGCGTCGTTGATCGTGGGTGTGATTATAGCCCTGTTCTCTATACTTACTACTCCGCATTGATCTTCGGCATGAACCTGAGTTTACTTTTTTATAAATAGAGAGGAGGGGTATCCTATGAGAGTAGTGCAGACACACAGCAAGCGTGTGGTGCTCGGCATTCTTCTCTCTGCGTTGATCGTAGGCGTGATGCTGACGATCGGGCAGGTTCCGTTGGCTGTCAGCCAGCCGGTGACGATTCCGGCAAAGATGATCAAGGGTGCGATTCCGATGGATGGCGCGAACCCGGTTTGGGAGGGTGTGCCTGGGGTGATCGTTCCGTTGAGCGGACAGCTGATCACGACGCCTATGCATCCAAATATTTCGGTGAAGTCAGTGTTCGTGAAAGCCATGACCAACGGTAAAGAGATCGGTCTGCGTATAGAATGGCAGGATCAGACCAAGAACGATACGACCATCGGTCCCCAGGACTTCCGGGATCAGGCGGCGGTCATGTTCCCAGTCAACACGGCTGGGGCGCCACCCTTCCAGTGCATGGGACAGTCAGGCGGTACCACCAACATCTGGCGGTGGAACGCGGAGTGGCAGAAGGATATCGGCAAGGATAGCGCAGGCATCTGGGACGTGGACGACCAATACCCAGGCATTTTCTGGGACTACTATTTCGAAGAGCCGGCTGGCGGCGTGACCTATCCGGACCGGATCGGCCGAAGCCTTGGGCCCTTCAATCCCGGCATCTGGTCGGGCAACATCATGTCCGATCCGACATTGCGCGTGAGCTCGGTTGAGGATCTGAATGCTAATGGTTTCAGCACCCTCACGACGCAAGCGCATCAGGATGTCATCGGAAACGGTGTGTGGGAACCGGCTGGTTCCATCAAGGGTGGTGGATACAATGGTCCAACCTGGCGCGTGGTGGTGAAGCGCCCGTTGGAAACCGGTGATGCCAACGATACCCAGTTCAAGGCAGGTATGTCCGTGCCTATCGCCTTTGCGGTATGGGATGGGAACAACATCGAGCGCAACGGCATGAAGGCGCTCTCCACCTGGTTTACCTTGAAGCTGTCGTAAGGGGACAGGCTTTTGGAGACCAGCTCTTCCCTCTAGGGTAGGGGCGATGGCATAACGAGAAAACCCCAGTCCGGCGTCAGGCCGGGCTGGGGTTTTCCTATTTGTGTGTGCCACCGTGTGGATAATGCCCAACCTACATGATTCATGGCGGCTGCGCGCAAGCGCCATGAACCGCGTGTGGGGCAGTCAGAGCCGACGCGATCTGGATTGGCGCGCCGAACTATTTCTGCGCGCGGAGTTCCTGCACCACCTTCTTCTCGACGTCGGCCCGGTGAGCAAAAGTCTCGATCGGCGTCACCTGCCACTGCATGATGCTCGAGGCGGGAAGCGCACGCACGAGTGCACTCACCTCATCTTGCGACTTGGCTTCAACCACGAAGGCCCCGGTGAGAGTACCGGCGGCGATACCTCCGGTACGGACCTTGCCATCTTTCCCCAGACTCTCGAGGGTCGGGATGATGAGTTTGTCGAGCTGCTCGATCGTCTGCTCGCGGCTCGTGGGAGCTACGGCTTGGGTCGCCTCGAACTCGACCAGATAGAGCATATTTGTGGTCGTCGCACGGCTCTCGGCAGCATGACGCACAACGTCCCGCCGCGCGCCACCTTCGCCAAATACCGGTAGAGGAGGCAGTGCGACGGCTGCTGCCATAACCAGAACTCCTGTCAGCGCGACGGCTTTTGATTTTTTTGACAGTGTCATAGGCATCACTCCTTTCCTAAAGTGACTGCAAAACGTAATCATGTTTCATTTTATATGCCAAGGTATGTATATGGAAGGCCAATTGAATAGAAAGATGGGGACGGGCGGGAGGTGGAGCAAGGGAGAGTTTCCGAGGGTTGCATTTGGCCGAGACCGGAGTGTATAAAAATAGTCTGAATTTATTGAGAATTCATCTTATTTCTCCCCCAGTTGGTGGTGAATCGGCATGAAGGTTTCACTGCTCTTTCCTCCAACGTGGCATCCGTCACAACCCTATCTGAGTCTTCCCTCGTTGACGGGATTTTTGGCTCAGGGCGGTGTCACCAATGTCTCTCAGCGCGATCTTGGGATCGAACTCTTAGATAAGGTGGTCACCCATTCCTATGGGGCAGCACTTTATCAGGAGTTGGTCGATAAACAGCGCACGCTTGAACGGGAACGAACCGGAGATACGGGACCGGGAAGTGCCGAGCATTTGGCGAGAGTGGTGGAGTCGCTGGACCGCTTTCCGTATCTCATCGATCGGATTGAGCCGGCCAAGGAGACCCTTCGCGGGGAGAGCTTCTACGATCTCGAATCCTACAAGGAAAGTCTCTTTCTCATCGACAAATGGCTGGAGGTGCTCTCCACCCTCTATTTCCCGACCAGACTGACGGTCGTCGACAATCAGTTCGGCAACTGTTCCATCTATTCATCCAAAGATCTGATGAAGATCATCAGGGATGAAGCCCAGAACCCCTACATCCGGCTCTTTGGTGAGCAGTTTGTTCAGTCGATTGTCGGCGATCAGCCGGACTTGATCGGCGTGTCGATTACGGCGACCTCGCAGATTATCCCCGGTCTGACGCTCTGTCGCTTAATCAAGGAAGCCGCTCCCAACATCCATTTGACCATCGGCGGAAGCATCTTCACCAGATTGGTCGATAACGTGCGCCGCTGCCCGAGTCTCTTCGATCTGACCGACGATATCATCGTGTTCGAGGGTGAGACCGCCTTGCTCGAACTCGTCAATCAATTGGACGGAAGAAAAGATTTCAGCAAAGTTCCGAACCTGATCTATCGCCAGAACGGGAAGATTACGATCAACCAGCCGTTTTATTCTGAAAACATCAACCAGTTGCCGGCCCCCAACTACGACGGTTTCCCGCTCGGCTTGTATTTGTCGCCGGAGCCGGTGCTGCCCGTGCAGTTTTCACGAGGCTGTTACTACAAGGACTGTGCGTTCTGTGCCCTCACGCTGGATCACCAGAACTTCAGGCAGAAAGAACCGGGACGGACCGTCGCGGAGTTGGAGTGGCTCAAGCAGCGGTATGGAGCCCAGCGGTTCTTCTTTACCGATGAATGCGTGGCCCTCTCACCGGCGAAACGGTTGTGCCAGCAGATCATCGACAAGAAGCTGGACATCAAATGGACCTGTGAGATGCGTTTTGAGAAGCATCTCACCCGTGAACTCCTGGCGTCGATGCGGGATGCCGGGTGCCTGAAGATCGTGTTCGGATTGGAGTCCTTCAATCAGCGTGTGATGGACTTCATGAAAAAAGGGATCAAGCAGGAATGGGTGCGTCGCATTGCCGGCGATTGCGTCGACCTGGGGATCGCGGTGCATTGCTACATCATTGTCGGGTTCCCGACCGAGAAGGAAGAAGAAGCCAGGGAAACGATGAATTTCATCGTGGAGAACGAGCGGCTTCACGAATCGTACGGGTTCTCTTGTCAGCCCTGCCTCTTCGATTTAGAAAAAGAAGCGCCGATCATGAGCGATCCCGGCAGCTATGGCATCAGGCGGATCATGCGTCCGTCGGCAGAGGACTTGAGCCTGGGCTTCTTCTATGAGGTGTCGGAAGGCATGACGCCGGACGAAGCGGAGCGCCTCTATCAGCACGTCTACGAAAAGGTGAGCGAAGTCGTGTGCGAGTTGCCGTTCAACTACTCGATGGCCGACGGATTGCTGTATATTGCACGGGCCAAGGACCAGGAAGTGCGCGTGCCGCAGCCGGCGGGGCGGTGATGAGCCTGTTCCCTGTTTTTTTCCGATCGGTATAATTAGTAGTTCCCTCAAGGATGCATGGAGTGATGACCACGAATCCCACCATCGACCGGATGACGGGGAAGCTCAGCGATCAATCCCTTCTGTTTCGGTACACGATCAAGCTCGTCCTGATCGTCTCCTTCTCGGAATTGATCCTGTATCGGCTCGTGTCGCGGTTAGGGATGCATCTCAGCAAGCTGGCCCAGGAGCATGAGTGGATTGTCCCGACCTTCACGGCCCTGACGCAGATTGGGCAGTGGCTGCTCAATGTCGTGGCGATTCTGCTGTTTCTTGCCCTGAGCGTGGCGGCCATCAATCGGGTAGCCAGTCGTGGGTTTGTGGGATCGAACATGATCGTGATTCCCTGTGTCGCGCTCCTGTTGCTCCTCACGGTGGGCTTCTTGTTGGTCCCACCCGCCTTCCTGGGGTCTGCGATTTATAACCTCGTGGCGCTGGTCGCGTTGATCTGTCTGATGGTGGAATACATCGCCACCCACACCGAATGGTCGCATCGCGTCTTGGGCATCACCTATCTTCTGGGGGTCGGGGGCTGGTTGTATTACCAGATCATGTCCACCATCTATAGTTTTATCGGAACCGTGCAGGCTCCGCCTTTCGTCTACGAGGCCCATCGCGGGGGTGAAGGGCTACTGGTCTTGTCCAGTATCCTGGTGATGTGGGCCTATGGGCAGGGCGTCTCGTTTCGGACGCGCAATCAGCGGCAACGCCGCCGCGCCATCTGGTTTTGGGCGACCTCCGTGTCCGTGTTTACGGTGATGCTGTTCTTAGATTATCTGCTCCATCGGTATGACGCTGGGATGGCTAGTAACATTCGTAAGGCGGCAGACGGCATCGGGTGGATTTTTCAGTTCGGCATGGGCTACACGTTTTTCCTCCCGTTTGCGTTTTACCTGACAGGCTTGCTGTGCTGGTCGTACACAGTCATAAAGTTGCTCAACATGGGGCGGCTTGCCGGGTATGGTCTTGGGTTGATGTTTATTGCGGGGTATGCTCTGCTGTATTCAAATTTGACGCTCATGGTGGTACTCGGAGCCATGCTCTTGACCATGGACCGGCAGCGGCGTGATGCGACAGAATCGGCCCCGGCCACGAACGCTCCCATGGTGGGCACGCCGGATTCATTGGCGGGCGGACATATCTAACGACTTTTTTACTACAGGGAATCGTATGAACGAACCAACCGTTTCTGTTCCAGAGCAAAGCCAGACCATCGTCGATCCCGGCGATCAGCCGCTGAGCCCCGACGAAGAAATCGTTGAGATTGAAAAGCTCTTGGCGATCGAGCCCGACGATTTTCAGGCCCGCTGCCGATTAGGTGAGCTGTATTTCAGTAAAGGCCGGATGGATGACGCGCTCGTTGAGGTCAAGAAGTCGATTGAGATGGCGGAGGGGCTCCGCGCAGAGATGAATCGTTCTCTTGCGATGTACTACTCGAATTTGGGCACGATCTACGCGACGAAGGCGATGACGGACGAAGCGGAAACCGAGTTCAAGCATGCGCTCGACGTGTTTCCCCACGATGTCCTGGCGCTCTTCAATCTTGGGCGGGTCTATGCCGACAAAAAGAAGTTCATGGAAGCCAAGGGGTATTACGAACGCCTCGTGGAAATTACGCCAGACGATCCCATCGCTTGGTACAATCTCGCCGGGGTCTATGTCGAACTCGATAATCCCCAGGTATCGGACTACAATACCATCGACATGGCCATTCAATGCTATGTCCGCACGCTCGAATTGGACCCGAAGCATCTGGAGGGGAGTTTCAAGTTGATGGAGTTGGCGCTGAATCACAAGAAGACGGATCTTGCCATCAAGGTGATGGAAGATGCCGTCGAACAGAATCCCGAAGAGCCGCTGGCCTACTACAACTTGATCAGCGTCTATGACAAGGCGAAGATGTTTGAACAGGCCGAGCAGGCGAGGAAGCGGTTGAAGGAACGATTTTCCAAACGGACCAAAGAGAGCAGCGCAACCTGATTGACCCATTCATACGGAGGAACACACCATGTTTGGGAGTCTTGGTTTTACAGAGTTGATTTTGATCCTGTTCATCGTGCTGGTCATCTTCGGCGCGGGAAAATTGCCGCAGCTGGGAGAGGGGATCGGTAAGGCGATCAAGGGCTTCAAGAAGTCCGTGCATGAGGCGGACGCGATTGAAGCCGAAGCCCAAGCGGCCCAGCAGAACATGGCCGCCGCTCCGCAGCAAGCGATGCCAGAACCCACGCTGCAAGCATCGGCTTCCGTGGAGCAGCCGGCTGCGCCGGTTCATTCGGCGTCACGCGGCTAATCAGCCGGAATAGGGCCCTAGGTCTATGGAAACCGAGCTTCAGCTCGCGGTCGGCTATATCGAAACCTTTGCGGGCAACGGCAAGGCCCGGAGCACGGGCGACGGAAAACGGGCGGTCAAGTCCGGGATTCCATTGCCTCATCATGCCGCGCTCGACAAGGACGAGACCTGGTTCTACTTTGCCGAGTCCGGGTCCGACCGTATCCGGCGGGTCAATCTCCGGGAAGGGACACTTCATAATTTCGCTGGAATCGGCGAGACCTGCTATAGCGGCGACGAAGGCCTCTGTGGGGAAGCCGGGCTCTATTTGCCGCTCGACGTCGCGTTCGACTCCCGCAACGATCTCTATATCTGCGATTCCGGCAGTAACCGCATCCGGAAGGTGGACCATGAGACCGGCATCATCACCACGGTCATCGGAACCGGGCAGCATGGGTTCAACGGAGATGGTCCGGCTCTTGAGACCAATCTCACATGGCCTGCCGCAATCGCGTTCGACCCCGACGACGTGATGTACATTGCCGACACCCAGGCCCATAGAATCCGTCGGTACGATCCCCTGACGGGCATGGTGATGACTGTCGCCGGGACATGGACGGCAGAGGACGAGGCCCGTGAGCAGCCGCTCGTGGCGCGGAATCTGGTGGTACTCTCCGGCGATGCCATCGGCATCGATTTCAGCGACGACCATGGTTGGCTCATGCCGGTCTGTTCAGACGGACTGGATATGTCTATGTATCTCGATGATGGAAAGCCCGCGCTCGAAGCCAGGCTCTATGATGCCGTGGGGCTCACAGTGAACGGGAAAGGGGATATTATTGTCGTCGACAAGGGCAGTAACCGCGTCCGCAGCATCGATCCCCGCAGCGGCATTATCTCGACCGTGGCCGGCGTGTGCCGGTATGGCTATGACGGTGACGACAAGCCCGCAATCAGAGCTATGCTCCATGCGCCGGAAGCCGTGGTAGTCGATCGGCAGGACAATCTCTACATTTCGGATACGATGAATCATCGTGTCCGCAAGGTAGATGCGACAACCGGCATCATTACGACGGTGGCGGGCAACGGAGAAAGCGGCTACGAAGACAAGAATATGGGTGGCTGCGGCGCCGCGCGCTTTGTGGCGAAAGAGTCGGCAGGAATGGTGAAACATGGAGACGGACTTCTTGGCGTGGAGGCCGTCGTCAATTCTCCGGTCGGACTCTCACTGGACTCTCAAGGGTATCTCTACATCTGCGAACGGGGCGAAAACAAAATCCGCCGTGTGAAACTCTGGTAGCAATTCGCGTGCGGTCGGGTTGGCCCTGCTCGGGCTGTGTGGTAGTCTGAGCCCAGCACGATGTGCTCGCGCCGATCACCCGAGGGCTTTGCATAGTGCGTACGATGACGAAGGTTTCTTCCCGCCCAGTCCTGCTCCTGTTCCTCTTCATTCTGGTGTTGGCCGGTGTCTTAGTAGGCTTCGGCGTACCCCTCGTCAGTTCCGAGGGGATGATTATTCGCGCGCGCCTCGTCGAGGGGGAGCTGCCGACGGAGCCCGAGGATGCCGCATGGGCCAAGGTTTCGCCGATGACGCTTCCGTTGAGCGGTCAAGTGATTACGAGGCCGGTCTGGCCTGAGCCGACCGCGCGAGCCCTCACGGTGCGGTCGCTCCACAACGGCGCCGAGATCGCATTTCTGCTTGAGTGGCAGGACAACACGAAGAACGACCGTCTGACGCCGGGGACCTTTCGCGATGGCGTTGCGATCGGACTGCCGCTCGGCGATGCTCCCGCGTTCTTCTGCATGGGGCAACTCGATCACTACATCAATATCTGGCATTGGAAGGCCGATTGGCAGAGCGATATTGATCGCCGGGCCGCCAAGACTTCTGAGAAGGCTCGCGACGGAGTGCGGACGTTCGAAGTCATTCCACGCCGGGTCTCTTCTGTCGAGGATCTCATCGGAGGCGGGTTTAGTACCTTGACGACCAAGGAGAAGCAGGGCCGTGTCCAGGGGAAGGCTGCGTGGAAAGATGGGGTATGGCATGTCGTCATGCGCAGACCCTTGGCGAGTGAAGAGCAGGAGAACGAAGCCAAGCTGATTCCCGGCCGGGTGCAAACCGTGTCGTTTGCGGTGTGGAATGGTGAGAACAAAGAGCGGAACGGGCAGAAAGCTGTTGCGCCCTGGTTTCAGCTTGTTATCGACCCAGTTTCGAAGCTTTAACAGGCTGCTGAAATAGTCCGCCAGCGTCGTTCTCGGCTTATCGAAATCCTCAACGTACCCCTGAGGGTACGCCTCCGGTTTCGATTCACCTGCGGCCTTGCTGGACGGCCTATTTGAGCAGCCTGTGGGCGTATCCTCATGCTGTGCAGCCCATGTAAAATAATCCGACAGACTAGTAAACTTTTTGGCGGGATGGTAGAGAGGCGTAAACGTTGGAGGGGGTTCGAATCGGTTCAGGCGGCGCTCACACAAAGGCCCTTCGGAGAGGAAGGGCCTTTTTCTTGTGTGCCTGCCTCTGTCTGGGGGTCCTGTGCAGTCTCGATCCGGTATCGGTGGGTGCAGCCGATCAGGAGCCGATGACCGTGGATGAAGCCATGCGATTGGGTGAAGAATTCGGCGTGATCGTCGGAGACGTAGACGAGGACATCAAAAAAGAATTGAAACTCGAACGGGCGCAGGGCGTCGCGGTGTTCGAAGTCATCGGGAGCTCGCGCGCCGACTATGCCGGCATCAAGGTCCGATCTATCATCAAGGAAATCGACAAGACCGAGATCGGAAATATGATCGATTTCGGGAGAGCGATCAAGCGAGGGATGAAGCAATGTAACTTCACCGTCGGCACCTATGAGCCGGCCGACCCGGGCGATCCGGTCGGGTGGGGGGTCAATTTCCATTTCGTCGGATGTAAACGAGACTGAGGATGTTACGGCGCAGACGGTACGCACAACGAATTATCACCGGCCTCTTTCTCGCACTCATTGTGGGTGCCAGCGGCCTGTATCATGGCCCCGCCATCGCACAGAAGGCAGAGGCTCCAGCCGACTGGGTGGCGGACATTGAAAAGATCTTCATTCGATCGGAAGATTGCAAACAATGCCACGACCGGCACTACGAGGAATGGAAAGGCGCGCGCGAGCAGACCCCGGACCTCAAGACTTTCGGCCGGGTCGATGCGGCACTGTTGCATGGAACGTCGTTGGAGTCGCCGGTCTTCCGCACAGTATTGGGTGTCTGGCTGCAGACCGATCCGACGGCCGATGAGCGCCGCCGCTGTCTCTCCTGTCATGTGCCGTCGACCACCGTGTTCCCTCAGCATGTCGACAAAGTTGTGGCCCAGGTGTTGTCCGGCAAACCGCAAGTGGAGGGCATCGGCTGCGCCTCCTGTCATCTGATCAAACAGGTCGAGCAGACACCGAACTCTCCGCCCTCGTTTAAGATCGAGCCGGGCAAGATGATCTATGGGCCCTATGCGAATCCTGAGGAAAACCTCGTCCATCCTGCAACGCAATCCGATCTGTTCCGTGGCGCGAACTATTGTGCCTCCTGCCATTTCGATAAAGTGAAGGATGTGACGCAGAAAGATTTGGCCGGTGAGATCTTGCAGGGGACGGTGTGCCAAGACTGCCACATGGAGCCTTCGACCGGTAGTTCCACTTCGAAGCGCGGCGCTATGACCCGCTCAATCGGGCGGCACTGGTTCCGTGGGGTGGTGGTGTCCGGCACCATCCTCAAGAATCGAAATCTACAAGCCGAATGGATGCCCCGTGTGGATCTTGAGACCACCAAGTCTGCCCCTGCGGTGGAGGGGACGGCGCTGGTGAGAATCGGTAGTCTTCCCCACAGCTTTCCCGACGGCGACCCGGTGCTCAAACAGTTCTATCTGATCATTACTGCCAAGGATGCGCAGGGCAAGGTGCTGAAGGAAGAGACCAAGCAGTTCGGTTTGCCCTACGACAAAATTCTCCGGGGTCCGATTCCTGATCCCTTTATTAAGGGGGGCCATACGAGAAAAGTTCCCTTCTCCCTCGCGATCCCACCAGGATCGACTGCAGCATCGCTTGAAGCGGTGTTGAACTATGCGTTGATTCCGACGCCAGAACCGGGGCTCAAGGAGAAGTATCTTGCAACGTTGGCGACCGACAAAGAGCGGGAGAATGCGAAAAAGATTTTCGATGAGTATACGCAGCCACGCCTGCTGACCTATCGGGCCAAAACACTCTAGCAGGATGCTGAAAAAGTCCGCCAGCTTTGTTCTCGCGTCGCTCAGAGGCTCAACGTACCGAAGCGTACGCCTCGCCTCTTCGCTCGCTGCGGCCTTGCTGGACGGCCTTTTTGAGCATCCTGCTTGGTATTCTTGAAGCAGAAGGATGGGATGATGGTGCGAAAGTCGATTTCTGCGAAGATTGGAGTCGGTGCGGCGATTGCGGTGGTGGCGTTCTTTCTCGCTCCCTGGCTCGATCGCGGCGCGGTTGCGCAAGAAGCTGCGATGTCGCAGAGCACTATCGAACAGGCCTTTCCGACTTCCAGCAAGTGCAAACGGTGCCATGAGCGCGTGTTTGAAGAGTGGGACACCTCTCCGCTCTCGCGTTCGATCCATTCCCCGGCCTTCCGTGCCTCGCTTGACGCCTTTTTGTCATCTCCGGCAGGAAAAGACAAAGCCCAGTGCTTTCGTTGCCATGCGCCGCATGTGCGCGAATTCTCCGATCACGTCCACCTCTTTATCAATCAGGCCAAGGCCGGAGATCCGTCGCTGGATGGGGTGGCCTGCGCGCAATGCCATTTGATCAAGCAGGTCGATCGGACAAAACAACCGCCCGAGCCCAAGTACGAACTCGAGAATAAGATGGTCTATGGCCCCTATAAGGATGCTATTCAGAATCGGGCGCACCAGTCGATGGAGCTGGGGCTATTTCAAAAGTCCGATCTCTGCCTCAATTGCCATCAGTCGGTCCCCTCAGCTGCAAGTTTAGGCAAGGCCAACGACCTTCTGGGCAACTGGGATCAGAGCAATGCGGTGAAGTCAGGCAAAGAGTGCCAGACCTGCCACATGCCGGAGCAGGTCGGCGAGTCGGCCAACGGGGAGAAGAAGCGGAAAACCGCCAACCATACCTTCCCTGGTCGTATCGGCAAGCTCCGCCAAGAAGCGGCTAAGCTGGACGTCAAAACAAAAATCGAGGGCGAGAAAACGACGGTTACCGTGAAGGTGCAGAGTCTCGTGCCGCACAATCTGCCGGCCACCCATCCGGCCTGGGCGACTGTGGTGTTGGATCTGGATATCAAAGGGAAGAATCTGAAGACCGTGTTTACCGACAAGCGCATCTATGGGCGAGTCTATCAGGATGCCAGTGGCCAGAAGACGAGCTTCGACTTTGAGGCGGTCAAAGTCCTTGAAGATACGGTCTTGAAGCCGGAAGAAACTCGTGTCGAGATTTTTACCTTCCCTACGCCGAAAGACACCAAGACGTTCGATGTTGAGGCGATCCTCAACTACGCGCCCATCACCGGCCCTGCCCCATTCCTGCAGCGTGTCGAAGCCGAATCCTCCAAAGGATCACAAGACCCAGTCTTTCAGCCGATCGAGATCGTCAAGTATGCGGAGAATGTCGCGGTCAAATAGGCACCGAGGTGAGAGGCTCGCTGCAAGTGGCCGAAGGTCGGGAGATCTGTTCCCCCCTTGCCTCTAGCCTCGTGCCTCTGGCCAGCGGGTCACTCAAAAATAATTTGCGACCCGGGCGACTTCATCTTGAAAATCTGAACGGCGTTGTACATGCCCTTGGCCGGATGGTTGAGAATGAGGCGTGAATTGGTAATGTGGGTGTCGAGCAGCTCGTATTGCCCACCACTGAAGTAGATATCGCAGTCATCGATCGCGCAGTTTTTATAGACGTGGTTGTCGAGCGACAGCTTCGCCTTGCTGAAGGTTTGTCCATCGATCAAGATATAATTCGGCGCCTCGCCCACGTGCATGTCCTCTGCCGCGCACTATAACAAGTCTCTTTTTGAACCGCAAACGGGACAAGAGGTTTTTCTGCTATAGGCCGGCGGCGACATGTTGCTTCGGCTGGAAGCTTCATCCCTCCGCCATCTGCCATAAGCACTTTGCCCCCGCTATCCGTTCTTCGCATTCCCAGCGAAGCAACAGTGCTTGTATTTCTTGCCGCTGCCGCAGGGGCAGGGGGCGTTGCGGTTGATCCCCTGGCGGCGCCGGGGCACCAAGGGGAGCAGCGACTCCGTGTCTTGGTGAAACATGTCCCGCAGCATGGCGTACAAGACGGGATCCCGACGTTTCAACGACTCGGGCGACGTGAAGAAATACTCGGCCAGCACCGCGAAAAATTCGTGTTCGTTCGTGTAGGCATAGGCGCTGATGTGGGCGCCATGTTTCGACGGCCGAGCCAGTTCCCTGGCCACGTACCGCACCCACTGCCGGACCGCCATCCAGGGGACTTCCGGGGGGAGGCCATACTCGCTCGTTTCCTTCTCGACCAGGTGCGCAAACTCATGCACTCCCACATTCTGGTTGCCTGATTGATGGTCGAATCCCACCAGGAGGGCCGGCTTGGAGAGAATCATCACCCCGCTCAAATGGTGCAGCCCGACCATCCCAAGAATCGTTTTATCGGACCCTCCATGGCTCTGATAGGCGTCGTCGAACGCATCCGGATAGATCAGCACCTCACGCAGCCGATGGTACTCCCAATCGTGGAATCCGAAGATCGGGATCGCCGCACTCGCAGCCACCAGCACCCGAATCGTCTCGTCCACCTCCGTGCGAATGCCCGTGATCCGGACCTCGTCGAGAAAGATCTGCACCAGCTGCCGGAACCGTGCCTTCCCCACGTCGTCGAGGGCCTTGAAGAACACGACGTGTGCGAGAAGAATCCGCTCCCACTGGTCGGGAAACGGTTGCTGCATGACCGCCATCCGCCGAAGACACCGTCGCCGCACCCACCAGTAGCTAAATGGACTCAGTCCCAACAGGAGCCACAGAGGAGGGAAGATCCAGACCAACAATCCCGCCGCCCAGGCCACCAGGCCAGCAGTCACGAGCGCCTGCCGCCGATTCCGACCATTCGCCTCCGCCGTCACGATCATCGTCGCGATGTCCAGTATGAAAGTGCTGCCAGAGCCAGGATTGTACCGTGAACAAGCCTGTGCGTGTCCCTCTTGTTCATCTGGTTCTTCCGGTTCATTTAGTTTCTTTGGTTTGTTTGGTTCATTTGGTTCGATAGCCGAAAGAAACGAGATAACCCAGACAAACGAAACACACCAGACCAACTCCCCCGTCGCGCGTTTCCCGCCAATCCCGCTCGTCTCGTCCTCTGTCACAGATACCAGATAAACTAGACAAACTCTCCCCGCCGCCCTCACCCCTGACGCATAACGTTTCACCTTTCACGCCTCACGTTCCCTGAAAGGCGGGGTGATTTCCCGTGGGGAAAGGGGTATTCTGCGGCGGCTATCAATCTTTTTCATTGATTCCTTTCCAACATGACCAAACTTACCCCAGCCAGCTTTCCAGCCTCTTGTTCCGCGCCTGGCGTTGAATGCCCATGTTGATTTGTTGGGGCTGGGGCAAGAAATCGCCAAACTTCGCCAACAAAGACACGGCTTCATGCAGGACCTCCTGACCGGTCGCGTGCATGTGAAGGTGGCTGAATTGGCGAGCGTTTGAGCGGGCTATGATCGCAATGGATTCAGGGTTGGTTCAGCTTGAGGGCGGCGGCGACGATCGGTTTGGCCCAGTTCGGTGTGGACGCCAGGTCCGGCGGGCCGAGAATCCTGCCATGCTCCATGTGCAGCACCGGCGCCGGCTTTGGTGTTCGCCCGGCTGCGGGGTCCGCTTCCGCGCTGTTGTCGTACACATGCAGGGTTGTAATGTGGGGGAGCAGCGCAATGAGGTTGAGACGGCTATGTTCGTAGCGCCGGTGAATGTCGCTCTCAGGGATGTCGTGCCCGCCTTGGCTGACCCGGGCCTGCACACGGTTCGATGTGCAATTCCGGGCTGGACAGCCCCACATACCAGACGTGTACCTCGATTCCTCGTTCGGCGGCTTGCGTGAGGAGGCTTGTGATGGTGTTCCGCCGAGGGTGGTCTCGAAAGCGAAATCGAGACGCTCTTCAATCGCCCGCTTCAGCAGCCTCACGCCTTGGCGCCAGGCTGCGCCGTTGGCGTCTGCCTGAGTCAGGGCGGGGTTTGCCTTCATCAATGCGCGGGCCGCTTCGTCTGGATTGAAATACACGCCCCCGTGTTGGCGAACGGTCGCGCCGCCGATGCTGCTCTTCCCCGCCCCATTGACGCCGGCCAGCACATGAATGCTCGGCCGCCGGGAGGCGCTCATTCCAGCGCGCGGGGGGCGGGAACGCGCCGTGCTCGTTTGCGCACCGGTACGCGATTCTTCCTGGCGGCCTTGACCGCGGCGCGCCCAAGTTCGACCGGAGAAGCGTTGAAGGCGGCCTCCACGCCCTTTTTTGCTTTTGACGTCTGCATGCGGGCCAGCAATCCGTCGAACTCCGCGTTCAGGTCGTCGAGTGAGCGGCAGCGTTCTTTCACCAGCGATTCGAACTCGGCGAACGAGAGGAGCACGGCTTTGGGCATGTCGTGACGGGTAATGGCGACCGCGCCACTGTGCATGGTTTTCTCCAGGATCGCGCCGAACTGGTTCTTGGCTTTCGTGGCCGCCACGGTCGAGATGTCCACAAGCTGGCCTTGGCTGTTTCTGAACGTGAGCTTAGACATGGTACCCTCGCAAGGTGTTCATGTAGTAACCAATCAAGCCAAATTGTACATATTGGCTAGTTTGTGGTCAAGCGTGCGCATAGCGGGCGAACCGCTTCTGAAAAGACAGGAAACTTTCGAGACCCGTCATGTCTGAGTACCTCCACGTTGAAAAGCCGGTTCTTGAGCAGCTCGCCACACTGGGCGGGGCGGTTATCTACCAGAGGCAGGGACTCATTCTCTTGGACTTTGCGACCGGCCCATGAAGAGGGGTCGAGCTATTGAGGGATTTAGGGTACACTGCCGGGGCTTGAAGGCTTGGACACCGAGGTCACCGGATGCAGTGGATCGCCCCCTCCGAAAAAGACATCTCCACCGACACACTGGAAAATCGCCTGTGGGCCGCCGCGGACCAGCTTCGTGCCAATAGCGGCCTGACCTCTGCGCAATACTCCACCCCGGTCCTCGGCCTCATCTTCCTGCGCTTCGCCGACACTCGCTTCGCCAAACGGCGAGCGACGCTGGAAAAGACCGCAGCCTCCTCTCGCCGTGGCTCCCGTATGGACGATCCAGCCGCCTACAATGCCGAAGGGGTGCTCTATCTCACGCCCAACGCCCGCTTCGACAAGCTCCTGCATCTGCCAGAGGGAAGCAATGCCGGCAAGGCGATCAACGAGGCGATGCGTGATATTGAAAAGCACAATCCCCAGCTTGCCGGGGTGCTGCCCAAGACGTACGAAATCTTCACCGGCACGCTCCTGAAAGAACTCCTCAAGCGCGTCTCCGAGATCCCCGCCACCATCGACTACGACGCCTTCGGCCGCATCTACGAATACTTCCTCGGCGAATTCGCCAGGACGGAAGGGCAAAAGGGCGGCGAGTTCTACACGCCCGTCCAGCATCGTGCGCCTCCTGGTCGAAGTCTTGGAGCCCTACCACGGCCGCATCCTGGACCCAGCCTGCGGCTCCGGCGGCATGTTCGTCCAGATCCGCTCGGTTCGTGGCGGAGCACAACGCGGAACCTGAACCCACACCCTTCTCCCACTGGGAGAAGGGCCGGGGATGGGGTGCGACAGTGTATTCTGGCGACCCATCGCTGAACTAAGCATACATGGGCAGGAGAAGGTGGCCGATACCGTCAAGCTCTGCCGCATGAACTTGGCCATGCATGGCCTCGAAGGGGATATCAAAGGAGGCCATCACCTACTACGAGGATCTGCACAACAGCACCGGACGGTTCGACTTCGTCCTCGCCAATCCGCCCTTCAACGTGAACGCCGTCGATAAGGAACGGCTGGAAGCCGAGGTCGGGAAAGGCCGCCGATATCCCTTCGGCCTGCCGCGCACAGACAACGCCAACTATCTCTGGATTCAGCTCTTCTATTCGACACTGAATGGAAATGGTCGGGCCGGATTCGTCATGGCCAACTCCGCCTCCGATGCCCGCTCCTCCGAGCAGGAGATCCGCAAGCAGCTCATCGAAGCCCGCGCAGTCGATGTCATGGTCGCCGTCGGGCCGAACATGTTCTACACCGTCACGCTGCCCTGCACGCTCTGGTTCATGGACAAGGCGAAAGTGAAGCTTCCGCCTCGTCCACCCTCACCCGGTTCTGCGAACCACCCTATCCCAATGGTAGAGGGTCGTGGTGGTTTTAAGTTTCAAGGCTTAGTGGACCAGGCAAGGGAACTGCGCAAGAAGCAGACGCCTGCCGAAGATGCGCTATGGCATCTGTTGCGCGATCGACAGCTCTTTGATCTGAAATTTCGCAGGCAGCATCAGATTGGCGACTACATCGTCGATTTCTTCTGTCCCGAATACGGCCTGGCCATAGAGCTTGATGGAGCGGTTCATGATACGCCTGACCGGCAGAAGAAGGACGCCAAACGTGACGGCTACCTTCGCTCTCTTGGTCACACCGTGCTCCGTTTCACCAACGCACGGGTCTTCGAAGACACCGAAGGCGTGCTCAGCCAAATTGCTTCTTCGCTCCCCTCTACCCATGGGAGAGGGGCTGGGGGTGAGGGTGAACAACGCGGTGCGCGTTACAGCGACACCGTGTTGTTCATAGATGCCCGCCATATCTATCGCCAGATGGACCGAGCCCATCGTGACTGGTCCGAAGGACAGATCGGGTTTTTGGCAAACGTCGTCCGTCTGTACCGAGGCGAAGAGCCTGATTTCACCCTCGGCGGGGCGGAAGCAGAGAGCAAGACCAGGGAAGTCTTTGGCAAGAAACTGAAGTTCGCCGATGTGCCGGGCCTGTGCAAGGCAGCTACGATTAAAGAGATTGAAGCTCAAGGCTGGAGTCTGAATCCAGGCCGCTACGTTGGCGTGGCACCGGGCGAAGATGTGAGCGACGAGGACTTCAAGGAGCAGCTCGAAACGCTCAACGAGGAACTCGAAGCCCTCAATGCCCAGGCCCGTGATCTCGAACAGACCATTGCCCGAAACGTCGCGGAGATTCTAGAGGCATAAAGTTGTTGACTCTCGAAAAGAGTTGGAAATCCAAAAAGCTACGGGAACTGCCGGTACAGATTATCGATGGCGATAGGTCCGCAAAGTATCCGAAGCGTTCGGAGTTCCGCGAGTCGGGCGTTCTTTTCCTGAACACCACGAACATCGTCGATGACCGCTTGGACCTAGACGGCGCGGTATTCGTCGGCGAAGAGAAGTTCGCCGAAATCGAGAAGGGACGTGCCCAGCGAGGTGACATCTTCATGACCACGCGTGGCTCTATTGGAAAGGTGGCTCTCTTTGATTGCGACCATGAAACTGCGCTCATCAATGCGCAGATGCTCATTCTTCGGCCCGACCCCAATCAGCTGGATTCACGCTTCCTCTTTCACACCTTCCGCAGCCCGCTCTTCAAGACTTCCATAGCTAATTTTGCATCTGGTTCCGCTCAGCCTCAGATTCCGATAACCGATCTCCGTGAAGTTGAGCTTCTGGTCCCGTCCGCTTCCCATCCAACGTCGAATCGCGGGCATCCTCTCGGCCTACGACGAGCTGATCGAGAACAACCAGCGGCGCATCAAGATCTTGGAAGAGATGGCCCGATCCCTCTACCGCGAGTGGTTCGTCCACTTCCGCTTCCCCGGCCACGACAAAGTCAAAATGGTTTCCTCCCCCCTCGGCCCCATTCCTCAAGGCTGGGAGGTTGTAACATTGAACAATGTGACGAGCAAAATCGGCAGCGGAGCTACCCCGCGGGGAGGTAAGGAAGCTTATAAGACGGAGGGCATCAGGCTTATTCGGAGCCTCAATGTCTATGACTACCGTTTCGAGTTCTCAAACCTTGCCTACATTGATGAAGCACAGGCTGCGGAGCTCGACAACGTTACTGTAGCCACCAGAGACATTCTTCTGAACATTACTGGAGCGTCCGTTGCACGCTGTTGCATGGTGCCGTCGTACTTGATGCCCGCGCGTGTTAATCAGCACGTGGCCATCGTGCGCAGTGATCCAGGCCGAGCCGACCCTCACTACGTTCTCGATACGATCAACAGCGACCAGAATAAACAGCAACTTCTCGCTCTTGCCCAAGGCGGAGCCACACGCGAGGCACTGACGAAGGAAACGATCGAGAACTTTCCTATCATGCTCCCACCCCGTCCTCTCCTCGATAAATATGGAAAGTGCGTCGGTGCGCTCCATGCTCAAAGAGAAACGCTAGATTGCCAAGCCCAGAACCTCCGCCGCACCCGCGACCTGTTGCTCCCGCGGCTGCTGTCGGGGGCTATTGAGCTTCCCGATACCGATACACTTGCCACTCAGGAGATCGCATGAGCGAAACCTTCAACATCTATTGCGATGAGTCCTGCCATCTTGAGCATGATCGACAGTCGGCGATGGTACTAGGGGCAGTATGGTGTTCGGAGTCGCAACGAGCATCGGTTGCCAGAGCCATTCGCGAGCTGAAGGTACAGCATGGGCTTGCCTCGAGTTTTGAGATCAAATGGACCAAGGTGTCTCCTGCCAAGGGGGACTTTTATCTGGCTCTGATTGACCTATTCTTCTCCGATCCTCGGCTGCATTTCAGAGGGATTGTGATTCCGGATAAATCCAAGCTGGATCATTCGGCATTCGATCAATCGCACGACGATTTCTATTACAAGATGTACTTTCAGCTGCTCAAAGTGATTTTTGAATCCGACAACCGTTACCGCATCTTCCTCGACATTAAAGACACTCGCAGTCAGCAGAAGGTCACCAAGCTGCACGACTATTTGGCGAATGCCCAGTACGATTTCAACAAGGAGATGGTTGAGTGGATTCAGCAAGTGCATTCGCATGAGATCGAACAACTACAGCTTGCTGACGTGTTGATCGGGGCGCTTGGCTATTTACACCGTGGGCTTCAGACAAGCCAGGCCAAACAGGCGCTAATCGAAAGGATAAAGGCTAAGTCCGGCTTCAGTCTACGCCGCAGCACACTTCCTTCCGAAAAGAAGTTCAATGTCTTTGTGTGGACGCCGCAGGCCGTGGAATGAGTCTGCCAGAATTGTTTCCTTTCCATGGTGAGTGGGACCGTTATGAGGAAGAACTCTACGAGATCTATCTAGAAACGATTGTCCGGTCTGGCCTGACCTTCGTCGGCGTGCCTGTTCGATCAAGATATGTGCCGCCCACGAAGAACAAGGGGTATAGTTTCTGGCACCTGATTTCAGAGGGTGAGCGCGAGGAAGAGCGAGTTCCCGACATCCGGCGATGCGAGCGGATTCGATGGGTGGCGTGGCTCATCCAACATGCGACAAGTCATGAAGACGTATGCTGGTGGGAAAATACACGTCGCGGCAATACGCATATTGTGATTTGGCATGAGCAAGAGAACTTTGCTGTGGTCCTCGCGAGACGAAACGGGTACGTTCTATTGAAAACGGCGTATTGGGTTAAGCAGTATCGCCGGAAGGACTTTGAGCGGGAGCGAGAAGAGTTTCGGCGCTCTCAAAAAAGCTAGAGCCGCCAGGCATTGCTGCAAGGCGGCTCCGTATGCTCCTTCTACACATGGTAGATGAGTCGCTCATAGTATCGGTCCTTGTCGTGGAAAATTCAAGCCCCACATAATTCTAAACAATGTCGAATAGTTACACCGAAGACCACCTCGTCGAACAACCTGCCATCCAGCTTTTCTCTGAGATGGGCTGGCAACGGTGTCGGCGCTGGAGGAAGTCTTTGGTGCCGGCGGCACGCTTGGGCGCGAGACCAAGGGCGAGGTGGTCTTGGTTCCTCGTCTTCGTGCTGCGCTTGACCGTCTGAACCCGTCCCTCCCGCCGGAAGCCATTTCGGGAGCCATTGATGAACTGACCCGCGACCGTTCGGCGATGAGCCTGGAGGCGGCCAACCGCGAGGTCTATGGCTGCTCAAGGACGGCATCCCGGTTTCCGTGCCGGATACCGAGCGCGGCGGGCAGAAGACCGAGCGGCTGCGCGTCATCGATTGGGAGAATCCTGCAGAACAACGATTTCCTGCTGGTCAGCCAGTTCAGCGTCACCGGCGCGCTCTACACCTGCCGGCCTGATCTGGTCGGCTTCGTCAACGGCCTGCCGCTGGTGGTCATCGAGTTGAAGAAGCCCGGCGTGCCCGCGCGCAGCGGCGTTCGACGAGAACCTGACGCACTACAAGCACGCAGATTCCGCAGCTGTTCTGGTTCAACGCGCTGCTCATCGCCTCCAACGGCACGGACAGCCGCGTCGGCTCGCTCACCGCGGACTGGGAGCGGTTCTTCGAGTGGAAGCGCATCGAGCGCGAGGACGAGCCGCGCCGGGTGTCGCTGGAGGTGATGCTGCGCGGCACCTGCGACCGCACGCGCCTGCTCGACCTGGTGGAGAACTTCACGCTGTTCTCCGAGCACAAGGCCGGGCTGGTCAAGATCCTCGGCCAGAACCACCAGTTCCTCGGCGTGAACAACGCCATCGCCTCGATGCTGGATGCCCGCGAAGCTGGGCCACGGGCGCGGCGGCGTGTTCTGGCAGACGCAGGGCAGCGGCAAGAGCTTCTCGATGGTGTTCTTCGCCCAGAAGGTGCTGCGCAAGGTCGCCCGGCAACTGGACCTTCGTGGTCGTGACCGACCGCGTGGAGCTGGACGACCAGATCGCCAAGACGTTCAAGGCCGTCGGCGCGGTGAGCGAGGCCGAGGGCGACCAATGCCACGCGCGAGCGGCGCGCACTGCGCGAGTTGCTGCGCGGCAACCACCGCTACGTCTTCACGCTGATCCACAAGTTCCAGACGCCGGAGTTGCTCTGCGACCGGTCCGACGTGATCGTGCTCACCGACGAGGCGCACCGCAGCCAGTACGACACGCTGGCGCTGAACATGCGCGCCGCGCTGCCCAAGGCGCTGTTCCTCGCCTTCACCGGCACGCCGCTGATCGCCGGCGAGGAGCGCACCAAGGAGGTCTTCGGCGACTACGTCTCGATCTACGACTTCCAGCAGTCGGTCGAGGACGGCGCGACCGTGCCGCTGTTCTACGAGAACCGCACGCCGGAGTTGCAGCTGGTGAACCCGGACCTGAACGACGACATCTACCGCCTGATCGAGGCCGCCGACCTCGACGAGGAGCAGGAGAGCGAAGCTCGAGACGGAGCTGGGCCGGCAATACCACCTCATCACCCGCGACGACCGGCTGGAGACGGTCGCGCAGGACATCGTGCGGCACTTCCTCGGACGCGGCTTCGTCGGCAAGGCGATGGTGGTGTCCATCGACAAGGCCACCGCGCTCCGGATGCACGACAAGGTGCGGAAGCACTGGGCAGGCGGAACGTGAGCGGGTGGAGAAGGAGTTGGCGACGCTCACGACCTATGGGGCGAAGTCCGACCCGGACCGCATCCGGGAACTCCGTGAGCGCGCTGGATGCTGATCCAGACCACCGACATGGCCTGATCGTCTCGCCAGGCCAGAACGAGATCGAGCAGATGAAGACAGCTGGGGCTCGACATCGAGCCGCACCGCAAGCGGATGAACGACGCAGCCGCTCGACGAGAAGTTCAAGGACCCGACAGACCCGCTGCGGCTGGTGTTCGTCTGCGCCATGTGGCTGACCGGCTTCGACGCGCCGAGCTGCTCGACGGTGTATCTCGACAAGCCGATGCGGAACCACACGCTGATGCAGACCATCGCCCGGGCCAACCGCGTCTTCCCCGGCAAGCACAGCGGCGTGATCGTGGACTACGCCAACGTCTTCGCCTCGCTGGAGAAGGCGCTGGCCATCTATGCCATCGGCCAGGGCGGCGCGCATCCCGTGCGGGACAAACAGCAGTTGGTGGAGACACTGCGGAAGGCGATGACGGATGCCGTGGCGTTCTGTCGCCAGCATGGCGTCAGCCTCGAAGATATCGAACGGACGACGGCGGGAGCCTGGAGCGACTGACGAAGATTGTCGATGCCGGTGAATGCCTGATTTCGCCGGACCCGCTCCGCAAAGACTTCCTCGCCCAGGAGCGATGGGTCCGCACGCTCTTTCAAGCCGTGAAGCCCGATCCGGCTGTCCTGGAGTTTTCCTCGCGCGTCGCCTGCCTCACGACGATTGCCGAGGCGATTCGAGAGCGTACGGGTGAAGGTCCGGCGGACATCTCCGCCGTGATGACCGATCTGAACAAGATGCTCGATGCCTCCATCGCCGCCGATGGCTTTCACATCCCTGAGGGCAAGAAAGGCCACGGCGTCATCGACCTGTCGAAGATTGATTTCGAGGCGCTCGCGAAGCGCTTTGGGAAGTCGAAGACCAAGAACATCGACCTTGAGCAACTGAAGGCTGCCATCCGTGCCCAACTCGACAAGCTGATTCGCCTCAACCGGACTCGCGCCGACTACCTGACGAAGTTCGAGGAGCTCATCGAGTCCTACAACGCCGGCAGCCGGAACATCGAGGACCTGTTCGAGGAACTGCTGGCCCTCAGCCGCACCCTCACCGATGAGCAGCAGCGCCATGTCCGGGAACTCTGACCGAGGAGGAGCTGGTGGTGTTCGACATCCTGACCCGGCCCGCACCGGAGCTGAGCGCCGGAAGAGCGCGCCGAGGTGAAGAAGGTGGCGCGAGAGCTGCTGGAGAGGCTCAAGCAGCTGCTGGTGCTCGAATGGCGACAGAAGGCAAGTGCGCGGTCACAAGTGAAGCTGGCCATCGAAGACGTGCTGGATCAGGGCCTCCCGCGCGCATACACCCCTGACCTCTACCAACAGAAATGCTCCGCCGTGTTCGAGCACTTCTACGAAACATACGGGGATCGGGGCGTCAGTATCTATCGATAGCTCCATTTCAAGGTCTTCGAGCTGTGATTCTCCACTGCGCACAGAAGTTGGTCGCGCGGATTCCCTTCACCACCGACCTGCCTAATCCAGGCGTTGAGCGTGATGGCCAGTCAGGACCCCTGAGTAGCCGGCACGCCCATCTTCTCACCCTCGACCGCCGCCAGTGCGTGCTCTTCTGCCACGACGCGACCCGCTATGTGCTGTTTGTTCCAGGTCTGCGCGCGCCGCAACTTGCCGAATTGGGCCGCTGGCATCGGGAGCTGCTTCTGGCTGTGTTGGAGGCACAAGGACTGCCGCACCATCGCATTGTCCGCGCTGGTCTCACGCTTGGGCCGCTGTGGGTAGACCGTCAGACCGACCGCTCGGTGCTTGGGTCGCTGCGAGTTGCGGCACAGGATCTCAAAATCGGTGCCCTTGATCGGACGACAAACGTGATGGAGTTGGAGCCCATTGCGATCTCACGATGGCTCAATGAACGACCCTGCAGAGTCTATAACAGGCTGGTCTGGCCAGGGCAGGCGATGCGTGAGATCGTCGAGGCGTTGTAGGTGTCTTTTCTTTCCACACTCTCTTAGGAGGATGCCTGCTGTCGGTTCCACAGCGCCCGTCGAACGAGCTTATCAATGATCCCTCCAAGCTCGCTCGTTATCTCTTCAGGGATGGGGGCTGATTGATCTTCCCCTGCGCGCGGCTTCCCAATTCTTCATTTCATTTTCAAGGGTAGCCTGGTCGATCCTCGATTGCGCGCGTCGAACGAGCACATTCTTGTCGTGCGCGTTCCGCGAGCAGGAGGACGGCTAGGCTACCCGTCCTATCCTTCGCAGGCCGCGCGTTGCGCGAGCACAGAAGATCATCAGGCTCCATCCTCCTCCCATTTTTCACCTTGATCCCTTCCTTCCACCTGTATAGAATGGCGCAACTTTTCGGATAGTTAGCTGCAAGACTCAACCTGCACTGCCCTGCGGTTTCCCCCCTACGAGTACTTTTGATGGGTTGAAGCCACGGGGAACCGTGTGACATAAAGAGCCCTTGAATTCATTAGGAGGAGAGCACTGTGAGCGACTCAGTCATCATTACGTTTGCGCTGGTAGCGGCGGTGACCGGCATCGCCTACGGCCTGTATTTGGCCATGTGGGTGTTCAAACTCGACGCCGGCAACCCCAAGATGCAGGAAATAGCGAAGGCCATCCAGGAAGGCGCGAGCGCCTATCTGAACCGCCAATACAAGACTGTCGCCATGGTTGCCGCCGTGTTGTTCGCCCTGTTGTGGGGGGCGGGGGCTGTCTCCGATAAATTCGGTTTACTGACGGCAGTTGGGTTTTTGATCGGCGCCGGCGCGTCGTCGTTGGCTGGGTATGTGGGCATGGTGATCGCGGTGCGGGCGAACGTGCGGACAGCTCAGGCTGCCCATAATGGGATGAATGCCGCGCTGACTGTGGCGTTCCGTGGAGGCGCCGTGACGGGGCTCCTGTTGATCGGCTTGGGCTTGTTGGCCATCACCATCTTTTACACGCTGGCCGCGCAGTTCGCGGGCCAGGAGAAAGCCATCCATGCGTTGCTGAGTCTTGGGTTCGGCGGCAGTTTGATCTCAGTGTTTGCCCGTGTGGGCGGCGGGATCTATACCAAAGCGGCGGACGTCGGCGCAGACCTTGTTGGGAAAGTCGAAGCCGGGATTCCAGAAGATGATCCCCGCAACCCGGCCGTCATCGCAGACAACGTGGGTGACAATGTCGGCGACTGCGCCGGTATGGCCGCGGACCTCTTCGAGACCTATGCGGTGACGACGGTGGCGGCGATGGTCTTGGCCTTCACGCTATTTAAGGGAGTCAGTGCCCCGATTCTGTATCCTCTCGCCCTCGGTGGCGTCACGATCTTCGCGACGATCATCGGTATTTTCTTCGTGAAGGTGAGCCAGGGCGGCGAGATTATGACGGCGCTCTACAAGGGATTGTTTGTGGCAGGTGGCATTGCCGCAATTGCCTTCTATCCCGTAACGTCCACGATCATGGATGGTGTGGGCGGTGTGAGTGGAGTGAGCTACTACCTCGCGGCATTGATCGGCTTGGCCGTGACCCTCGCACTCGTTTTTATCACCGATTACTACACCTCCAAGAGTTATAAACCGGTGAAGGCCATTGCCAAAGCCAGTGAAACCGGCCATGCGACCAACATTATCGCGGGACTGGCAGTGGGGATGGAGGCGACAGCCTGGCCGGTGGTGGTGATCGGGGCGGCGATTCTTGGGAGCTACTGGATATGCGGCGGCGCGGCATCGGGCGGTTTGTACGGCGTGGCAGTCGCGGCAGTGTCGATGTTGTCGATGGCCGGTATTGTAGTTGCCATCGACGCATTCGGCCCGATCACCGACAACGCAGGCGGTATTGCGGAGATGGCTCACCTCGGCAAAGAGGTGCGGGATATCACCGATCCATTGGATGCGGTCGGGAACACGACGAAGGCGGTGACCAAGGGTTATGCGATCGGATCGGCCGGTCTTGCGGCGGTGGTGTTGTTCGCCGAATATGCGCGTGAGGTGGCAAAAGGGGCCGGTTCGAGTGCGTTCGACCTCTCCAATCCTTCCGTCCTGGTCGGACTCTTCTTGGGCGGGATGCTGCCCTTTATCTTCGGGGCCCTCTGTATGAAAGCGGTGGGAGAGGCGGCCGGTCTCGTGGTGGAAGAGGTGCGCAGGCAGTTCCGGACAATCAAAGGGATCATGGAAGGAACGGGCAAGCCGGAATATGGGACCTGTGTGGATATCGTGACGCAGGCGGCGATCAAGAAGATGATGGTGCCGGGATTGATCCCGGTCATCTCGCCGATTGTGGTCGGCGTGATCCTGGGGCCTCAAGCCTTGGGCGGTATGCTCGTCGGCAGTATTGTCACCGGTCTATTCGTCGCCATCTCGATGACGAGCGGCGGCGGCGCCTGGGATAACGCCAAGAAGTATATTGAAGAGCAGGGCAAGAAGGGGACGGATACTCACAAGGCGGCGGTGACGGGTGATACGGTCGGCGATCCCTATAAGGACACGGCTGGTCCGGCGATCAATCCGATGATCAAGGTCATCAACATCGTGGCACTGTTGATCGTCTCGCTGATCGTGAAATAACTGGAACTGTGAAGCGATTGACGATTGATCCATTGCGCCATTGAATCAATGATCCGATGAAGCTATGACTCAATCGAAGAGATTCGACCGACGATTCATCTTCTTTCCCTTGGCTTGACGGCTGAAAGAATCATGGAGTAAGGTGATCGTACGGGATCACGCTGGTGGCTGACCCACGAGAGTTTCCCAGAATCACGGGAGGTGCTCGGATGGAGAAACAAGAGCGCAAGCAGGAACCCAAGCGGGAGCCTCAGGGGAAGGAAGAGGTCAAAGCTAACCCGAAGGTCATCGAAGCCGGCAAGAAGTTGAAAGAGGACATCGATAAGCTGGTCGATGAAATTGACGACGTGCTCGAAACGAACGCAGAAGAATTCGTCAAGAACTACGTGCAAAAAGGGGGGGAGTAGCGCCGGTAGTCAGGTAGATCTACTCCCCTCTTTTCCCTCCTCTTCATCACACTCAGGTAATCAGTGTCCGACCTCCGTCCGTCACCGGTGCGGCTCCACGTTCTTCGGTTTGACAACGCAGGTCTGAGCGGCTAGTATCCCTTTAATTCTCAGATAGTTAGACTCGGTCGAGATGCAGAATCGTTCAAGAGGCCCCCATGAAATCCAAGCTCTGGGTCTTCCGTGATGTCAATCTGTCTCAGCGGGCTTCGTTAGCCCAGGCCCTCTCGATTTCTCCTGCTACCGCGTCGCTGTTCCTGGCTCGTGGCGTGACCACGCCGGACGAAGCGACAACATGGATGTCGCTGCAGACGCCGCACGATCCGTTTTTGATTCCAGATATGGAGCAGGCGGTTGAACGGTTGCATCGCGCCGTGACGACTCAGGAGCCGATCTGTTTTTACGGCGACTACGATGTCGATGGGATTACAGCGACCAGCGTCTATCTGTCGTTCTTTGGAGGCTTGGGGGCACAGGTTCGGGCCTACGTCCCACATCGTCTACGCGAAGGCTATGGACTCAACCTCGGCGCCGTGCAGCGCTTGCATGACGAAGGCATTGGGCTGTTAGTGACGTCCGATTGCGGCACGACCTCGCATAAAGAAATCGCATTGGCGGCTCGGCTCGGTATGGATGTGGTGGTGACGGACCATCACCAGACCGACGAGGACATGCCGCCGGCTGTGGCAGTGCTCAACCCCCATCGAGCCGGCGCCCTCTACCCCTTTCGAGGGCTCTGTTCCGCAGCGCTGGCCTACAAGGTCTCGCAGGCCTACCAGCTGCGCTACAGGGTCGCCGGGGTGCCGTTGGAGTCGTTGCTCGATCTTGTCGCGTTGGCGACGGTCGCCGACGTGGTTCCCTTGCACGATGAGAATCGGAGCTTTGTGCGCGCAGGACTAGTTCAGTTGTCGCGTGGTGCGCGCTGCGGCATTCGGGCGCTGAAACAGGTGGCAGGAGTGACGCAGGATTGCACGGCGGAAACGATTGCCTACAAGCTGGCGCCGCGCATCAATGCCGCCGGGCGATTGGACGATGCCATGTTGGGTGTGCGGTTGTTGACGACCGACAACCCGGCCGAGGCACAGCGATTGGCAGACCGGCTTGAGCAGCTGAATCGGGAACGGCAGCGCATCGAAGTGGATATCATGGCGGAGGCACTGGCCTCGTTGAAGGGGCAAGACGTGCCGCCCGCACTCGTACTGGCTTCCCGGCGCTGGCATCTGGGGGTGGTCGGCATCGTGGCCGCTCGCTTGGTCGATAGGTTTCAGCGCCCGGCGATTGTGATGGCCATTGATGAGCAGGGTATGGCCAAAGGCTCGGCACGGACGACCGGCGGGTTCGATCTCTATCAAGGATTGGCTTCATGTCGGGAGATGCTGGAGGCTTTCGGTGGGCATCCGAGTGCCGCAGGTGTGACGATTCGCGAGTCTCGGATCGACGAGTTTCGCGCCAGGTTCTCCGATGTGGTGGCTGAGTGGACCCACGACGGCGCCGAGGTTCCGACGTTGAACGTCGATGCTGAAGTGCGTCTGGACGAAGTGAATCTGCAGTTGATCCAGGAGATCGGATCGCTGCATCCGTTCGGCGAGGGCAATCCGGAGCCTACATTTGCAGTGACTCGTCTCGAAGTCATGGATTCACGCACCGTCGGTGAGAAACATCTCAAAATGACCGTGCGGCAGGGGGCATCGCTCCCGTTCGATAGTATCGGATTCGGCATGAAGTCGCTGCTGGAACGTGGCATTCCGTCCCGCGCCCCGGTCGATCTGGCCTTCACGCCGGAACTGAACCACTGGAACGGCCGTGACCGGATTCAGCTTCGCATTCGCGATGTCCGACCGAGTATGAGTAAGTAAGTGAGCGCATCATGGTGTACCAAACCGTCACAGATCTCGACCAGTTGCTGGATCGGATCAGAAGCTATGCTGCCGATGCCGACCTCGGCCTCGTTCGCAAGGCCCACGAGTTTTCTGCGAACGCGCATAAAGGGCAACTTCGTCGGTCCGGAGAACCCTACCTTCAACATCCCATCGCCGTCGCCGGAGTCCTGACCTCACTCAAAGCTGATGTCGTTGCCATCGTCGCCGCGCTGCTGCACGATACCCTGGAAGATACGGTTGCCAAGCCTGACGAACTTGAACGGGAGTTCGGAAAGGACGTTGTGCATCTGGTCGACGGGGTAACTAAAATCGGCAAGATCACGTTTCGGAGCTATGAAGAAAAGCAGGCGGAGAATTTCCGCAAGATGGTGCTGTCGATGGCGGACGATATCCGGGTCGTCCTCATCAAGCTCGCCGACCGGTTGCACAACATGCGCACCTTGGAACATCTCGGCGCGGCCAAGCGGCAGGAGATCGCCCAGGAGACGCTGGAGATCTATGCGCCGTTGGCGAACCGCCTTGGGATCGGGTGGATCAAGAATGAGCTGGAGGACCTCTGTCTTAAGCACCTCAAGCCGGAGATCTACGAGACGTTGCGTGTCCGCGTGGCGAAACGGGACGAGGATCGGCAGCAGTACATCGATGAAGTCAGCCAGCTCGTGAAGAAGGCCATGCAGGAGAATGGATTGGATGGACAAGTCTACGGGCGGCCTAAACATCTCTACGGCATTTACCAAAAGATGGATAAGCAATCGATTACGTTCGAAGAGGTCTACGACCTCACTGCGCTACGGATCGTGACCGATAGCAAAATGAACTGCTACGCCGTGCTCGGGGTGATTCACTCAGTCTGGCGGCCTGTGCCCGGGCGTTTCAAGGACTACATCGCGATTCCGAAGTCCAATCTCTATCAGTCTCTCCATACGACGGTGGTGGGCCCGAAGGGGGAGCATGTCGAGTTCCAAATCCGCACGGAAGAGATGCACCGTATTGCCGAGCACGGCATCGCGGCGCATTGGAAATATAAAGAACAAGGGCATGTTGCCGATCGTGACAGCAAGGCCTTCGGCTGGCTGCACCAGTTCGTCGAATGGCAGGAAGACTTGACGGACAACCGGCAGTTCATGGACTCGGTGAAGCTGGACCTTTTCCACGATGTGGTCTATGTGTTCACGCCCAAAGGGATTGTGAAAGAGTTGCCGAGAGGATCGACGCCCGTCGATTTTGCCTTCGCGATTCACACAGAGGTCGGAGACCATTGTGTCGGGGCCAAGGTGGACGGAAAGATCGTGCCCCTCAAGTATCAACTGGCCAGCGGAGATACGGTTGAAATTCTGACGTCTCCGACGCAATCGCCGCACAAGGACTGGTTGAAGTTTGTTCGTACCTCGCGCGCGAAGACCAAGATCAAACACTGGATCAAGCTCGAAGAGCAGAAGCGGAGTATCGAGATCGGCCGTCGTTTACTGGAGTCGGAGTTCCGCCGCCAGGGGATGGCGCCGGCCCGAATGTTCAAATCGGCGGAGCTGTTAGAAGCTGCTCGTCAATCAGGGTTCGACAGCACCGACGAATTGGCTGCGGCGGTAGGGTTCGGCAATGTGGCGACGTCACAGGTCATCGGTAAACTCACGGCCCTGTCGTCCGGAGCCCAGGCCCAGGTCCCGGCTCAGGCTAAGGAACGTCCCGCTGCGGGTAAAACGGTAGGTGGAAAGAGCGACAGTACGGGCGTACAGGTTAAAGGGTCTCGGGATCTGCTGATGCAGCTGTCGCGTTGTTGTCACCCTGTGCCCGGCGACCGCATCCTCGGATATATTACTCGTGGTCGTGGGTTGACGATCCATGCCGTCGATTGCCCGAATCTTGCGGCACTGGACTACGACAAGGAACGGCTGGTGGAAGTGGAGTGGGACGCGGCCACACCCAGCACGCACTCGGTCAAAATGTCCATTGTCGCGGTCGATAAGACCGGGGTCTTGGCGAACGTGTCCTCCGCGATTGCGGAATGCCATGCCAACATCAGTCGTGCCGAGATCGCAACACGGGAGGATCAGAAAGCGGTGTTGGACTTTGTCGTGGAAGTGTCGGACACCCGCCATCTCGATCAGGTACTCAAAGCCGTTGAGCGTGTGGAAGGGGTAGTTACGGCAAGGCGGGTGCGGGCCTGGCAGGAACGCTCGTAGCAGGAATGCTGAAAAAGTCGCTTTTCTCACCCGCCCGACCCCGGCGCGCCGAGACGCGCCTTTTCCCATGCATCGTTCTCGCCTCGAAAGCATCCTCAACGTAGCCCAGTCGGAGAACAAGCTGTCTTGGCAGCTTGGGGTGGGCGGGTGAGAAAGGCTACGCCTCCGGTGCTTTCGTCGGCTGCGGCCTTGCTGGACGGCCTTTTTGAGCATCCTGCGGGCCATTGAGTTTCGGCCGCGCCAGAATGTGTTTTCGGTAACGGGCTAGGCCTACGGAACTCGGAACTGAAGTTTCGTTCCCCGCTGCAACTTCAAACTCTCAGCTCGTCCCCCCGCGAGTTCCAAGACATAGAGGGCACCCTCGTTGGGCCGATATTGTGGGCAGCTGTCGTCCGTTCGCGTGCAGATTGGGACTCGTTGCTCCATATGGACGATCTGCTTCTTCTCATTGATCCAGATGAGATCGAGCGGGATCTTTGTATTCTTCATCCAGAACACCCAAGCCTGCGCCTGCGGGAAAGTAAAGAGCATGCCGCGGTCGTCGGCTAAATGCTCACGATACATCAATCCTTCCGCACGCTTTTGGGGCGTGTCGGCCAACTCCACCTGAATGGTGGTACCTCCCGGGAGGGTAATCGGGATCAGTCCGGAAGGGGCTGGATCGTTTCCTGCCTGGACACAGCAGGGGAACGAGAGGAGGAGGAATAAAAGCGCTAGTGATCGACGTCGTTGCACGGCGGCATCCTATCGACCAGCCTGGTGCGAGTCAAGCCAGAGGCCGTGTGCGACGGCACGGGATTGTCGGCTAAGAGCGTCTTGCAATTGCGCGGTTGCCTATGCCATCCTCGGCCAGCATACGCAAAGAGGGACGCATGAAAGAGACGCGGAAAGTGCATTACGTCAAAGGCGTGTTTGTGTGCCCGAAGTGTCGGCAGTCGTATGTGCAGGAAAAGTGGATCGAAGAATGGCGGGTTCGCTGTCACAAGTGCGACTATCGTGGAACATTGACGGAAGTCTCCGTTGAAGAGCGGATGGAAGAAGAAATCGTCCGTCGTTGAACCGGCGCTAGTTCTGTGCGCTGTTTCTCTCCCTCTGTGAGCCGATGTTTTTACCTCTCACCTTCAGTTCACGATTCCGCATCATTGGTTCCCTGTTTCTGTGTACCCTTCTTCCGGTGCTGGGCACCGGCTCAGGTGAGGCATTCGCCGAAGAGCCGGCTCCCCTGGTGAAGGTGCTCGTGACCTACCATTCACTCTCCGGCAATACGGAACGCATGGCCGAAGCGGTGGCCGATGGCGTGAAGAGCGTGTCCGGCGCCGAGGCGCTCTTGAAAAGAGTCGGCAAGGTGACGGCGGACGATTTACTCTCCGCCGATGCGGTTGTGGTCGGTTCACCGGTTTATTGGTCGAACATGTCGGGTGAGGTGAAAACCTTCTTCGACAACTGGCAGTTTAAATTCGGTGTGTTTCCCGACTTCAAGATGAAGAACAAGATCGGCGCGGCCTTCGCTACGGGTGGTCAGGTATCGAGTGGAAAGGAAGTGACGATGTTGACGATTCTTGCCGCGATGCTGGGGAATCAGATGATCGTCGTCAGTGGGGGCGGGGCCTTTGGCGCATCTGCCACCACGGAAGGTGACAGTCCCGGCATCGACAACAAGGAATTGGCCGATGCCAAGGCATTAGGCCGGCGTGTGGCCGAAGTCGCAGTAGTGATGCATCGAGGCTCTGCTCACTAGAGCAGGGTGAACCTCCCTTCCTGCAAACGTGCGTACCCCTCTTATCATTCTGTCAATCAAAGCGGTCGGTGTCGATTTGTCCGCGTGCGGAGGCAAGATTGTACTCGTGGATGGCAAGCGGATCTGTGACGTGGTCTTGCCGGGTGGCGGATGGGGAAAAGGTTTTAGCCAGGGCTAGCTTCGCGCGCTGTTTGGGGAAGGCGATTGGTGGACACTCATCGCGATCTGCGCAAATTCATGGATATTTTTTGAGCAGCGACCGCAGCATCCTGGGTCTTTTAATCCGAACTTCGCTTTGAGTTGGCAAGGCATGACAATGCCGGCTTCTCCTGCCTCCCGGATATCCGAATCGGTAATTCCTTTACAGAGGCAGAGGTACATGGGCCGACACCTTTATCGTTGAGGAAGATTTATGTGCGACTAGCAACGATTATGATAACTGTTATCAACTGGTATTAAGCATACTCCCGTCCTTTCCATGTGTCAAGTAGGGGAGAGAGAGGGATGTGTAGCTGTTGTCTGGGGGAGTGAAATGACTAAGATATTGGAAATGTTAGGCCTTTACAGCGTTTGCTCTAACTGAACGACCATCTCGCTGATTGTATCGAACCCTGATTGCCAAAAATCTTCAGATGCCATATCGACTCCAACCTTGGAGAGAATTGCCTGTGGCGATTCCGACCCGCCGGTACTCAGCAGATCCAGGTATTTTGGCACAAACGAGGCTCCTTCTTTCTGATACATCCGGTAAAGGGCGAGGACCAATAAGTTGCCGAAGCTATAGGCATAGCAATAGAAGGGACTGGCGAAGATGTGGGGAATGGTCAGCCATTCCCATTGAAACTCATCCGGGACCTTGATGCCCTTTCCAAACTGCTGCCGCACTTCTGCCAGATAGGTCTTGGCCAGATCCTTCACGGTCGCGCCTTGGGCGATCATCTCATGGGCCTGGTTCTCAAATTGGACGAAGTAGGCTTGCCGGAGGACCGTGGCGTAGATGTCGTCCAGTTGGTTGAGTAAGAGTGACTGCCTCACCTTCTTATCCCGTTCCTGGTTCATAAGGGCATCGGACAGGATGCGTTCCCCGAACACCGACGCCGTTTCCGCCAGTGGGAGGGTGGAGTGGAAAGTAAATATGGAATGTTTCGCTGCCAGCATGCCGTGGACGGCATGGCCGAGTTCATGGGCCATCGTCGCGATATCGCGTGCCTCGCCGGTAAAGTTCAACAGCACATAAGGAGTCGTATTCGGGACGACGCTGTAACAATAGGCGCCTCCGATTTTCCCTGGCCTCGCCCGCGCGTCGATATGGCGTTCATGCACCACCCGTTCCGCCAAGTCAGCTAATTGCGGAGAGAATCCCCGATAGGCCTCCAGCACCATTCGGACGGCATCCTGATAGCGATAGGATTTCTGTGCTGTGCGATGCGGCGCATAGATGTGATAGCGGCTCATCGGCTTGATCTTGCAGAGGCGAGCTTTGATGCGGAAGTAGCCCTGGAAGATACTCGCATTTTTCTGACAGACCTTTAAGAGAGAGGCCACGGCTGCATCGGGAATGTCGTTGCCGAGATTGCGGGTAGCAATCGGGGAAGCGAAGCGGCGCAGTTGGAGATTTTCTGCCTTCCAGTCGTTGACCAAGGTTTTGTAGATTTCGCCCAGCAGGTCGTGCTGATCGGCGTAGATGCGGTACAGCTCTCGATAGGCGGCTTCACGCAGCCTGCCTTGCGCGTGGCGAAGATAGGATGTCAGTTCCTCGCGCGTCATCGTCTTTCGTTTGCCGTTGACGGTGAGCGTAAACGAGAAGGCGTTCGTCACGATGTCGTACAGCGAATGGACTGCGCTGCGACCCGTGACGTTCTTGATGTTGACGATCTTCTCTTCCGGTTCGGACAGCGTGTGAGGCTTAAATCGGCGAATGGTTTCGAGGTGATACCGGAGTGTGCCGGATCCGGCCATGAGCCGGCGCGCGTTGTCCTCATCGACGCTCTGCCACCAGAGGTCGAAAAACACCAGCCGGTTCTGAAGCGCTGTGAGCCGCTCCTCGACCTTGGTCTTGAACGAACGAGCGGCGAGGTCTTTCGTATCTTCTGAGAACCAGAGGTAGGCAAAGGCGCCGATCTTGGAAGACGCAGCTGCGATGTCTTCACTGAGCGTCAGCAGCGGATGGAGGATTGAAGTGGCCATGGTCGGACTGAGCTGGGTACGCGCAGCTTCGAATTTCGCCACCTTGGACTCGATCTCCCCCAACAGGGGCTCGAACCTTTGCACCGGATCCTCTGCTAAATGTGAGAGATCCCAGCGCTCAGAATAGGCGCGGCTCTGCCGTTTTTTGGAGGAGGTTGTGCGTGAGATAGAAATTTTTCGGTTGGCCTTCACAGGCATAGGTCGCATCTCCTTCATCTCGCCTTTAGCAGGATGCTGAAAAAGGCCGCCAGCGGCGTTCTCTCCTCGAAAGCATCCTCAACGTAGCCCATAGGCTACGCCTCCGGTGCTTTCGTCGGCTGCGGCCTTGCTGGACGGACTTTTTGAGCATCCTGCTGGTTATTCTGGCAGCATTTCATGTGTAATATCGCAACGAAGTATTGCACAAAAGCCGGTGTTTCCTCGCAGCATATTCGGCCTTGTTCGCTCATGATCATACCATTCCCACCGATAAGGCCCCAGAGTTTTTCGCTGGATCGAGACTGAGGCGAATCTTCCATCTGCTGTGGCATTCTCGGTATGATGCGAGAAACGTGACGGGAGCCCTCATGACCGACCAAGAACTCAACCGAGCAGTTCAATATGTCACAGCCAGCACGTCCTATGGGCGCGACACGGTGGCCGAGATTCTCACGACAGGGCTAGGCGAAATGACTTCGCTGGCCATGCAATCGTCGGAGCAGTTCGAGCGGGACGTGCTGTTAGAATATGTCTGCCAATGGACCATCAAACGCACGGGCCAATCGGAACCGTTAGTCAGGGAGATCCTCGGCTGCGCAAGCCGCTGGCTCGACGAAGTGTACGAGGAAATCTCCACGCGTCAGCCAGAAGCCCTCGGCCTTACAGCCGATGATGATGACGAAGGGGCGGAGCCGGTCTAGAAGGCGTGAGAGGTGAAACGTGAAACGAGAGGAGCGGTTGGTTGCTCTGGTTTGTTTGGTTTGTCTCGTGTATTTGGTTCAACCAAGTACACGAGACAAACCAGAGACCTAACGGCAATTTTGACTTGGCGTATAAATTAGGCGCATAGCAAAGGCGTACAGACTTGACGACTTGTTGGGGAAGGATGTCATGGTCAAACTCAATGTGTCGATCGATGAGCAAGTCAAAGAGGAACTGTTCCGGCTTGTTCCGCCTCGGCGACGAAGCCAAGTAGTCAATGAAGCGCTGAGAAAAGAGCTGCTCCGGCGGAAGCGAGATCATGTCACACAGACGTTGCGTGGCTTGAGGAAGAGGAGCGCCACGGTGAGCGGGGAAGAAATTATGGCTGTCGTCAGGCGGGATCGGAGGAGAGTGGGCGAATGATCATCGTGCCCGACGCGTCTGTCATTTTGAAATGGGTGTTAGAGAAAGAGGACGAACCCGATCATCACCAGGCGCTCCTGCTCCAAGAAGCGCTGGTGGCGGAACAGATCGAAATAAGGCTGCCGGCCCTCTGGCGCTATGAAGTCGGAAATGTGTTGGGGCTCAAACAGCCCGCAATGGCTATGGAGCTCATGAGTGCGCTGCTCGCCTACGACTTCGAGGAGGTTCCGCTGAGGACGGACTATGCACTCGCAGTATTGGAACACATGGCCGCTCTAAAGAGCGTGACGTTCTATGATTCGCCTATCATGTGTTGGCCATCAGAACAAAAGGGCTCTATCTCACGGCCGATAACGCATATGTCAAACGAGCTACCCGCAAAGGCCACGTTTCGCTTCTCTCAGCGTGGGAGGGTGCATCTTCAAAAAGATGAGTTTCTGAACACCGCTCCATCCATCCCATTCGGCGACAGAAAAACATGTGAGATTGGCTGACGAGGGGTGGGCAGATTCGGTTGCGCTAGAAGGCGTTGGTCTCTACACGCCACTGACTGTGTCGGTATCAGTCGCCTGTTAAGCTCTTAGGCCGGCAGCGAGCTTTGGAAAAGCTCGAAATTCTTTGTCACCATCGCGTCGCCGTTTTTCGTGGAGACATCGATGCCGGTGGTGCAGACGGTTCGGCATTCGTCGATGCGACCCAGCTTATGCAGTGATTGGGCCAGGGCATAGTAGGCAGCTGAGTAGGTGGGTTTGACTATGACGCATTGTTGCAGGGCCTTGGCCGCTTCTTCGAAGTTTGCATCTTCCATGTAGGCCTTCCCGAGACCAAACCAGGCCACCTCATCGTTCGGGTCAATCGCCAGGACTTTTTTGAGCGGTTCGATTCGTCGATTCGGCATCTCTCCCTCCAATTTCAGCCCGCCTTATTCACGAAGACTTCTACTACAACCGCCGATACACCGCTACGACAAACCTGACGGCGGGCGGGCTCGCCGCTCAGTCGGTCAACATACTGTTTCAAGTATGCTTCCCTCCTTCGCGGCTCCGCGCACCCGTCTCACTTGGCGTCTCGGCGGTTTCGTCACGAACTCTCGTGAATAATGCGGGCTTGAGACGATAGCAGCGACGAGCGCTCGTTGTCTATGCTCTTTCCTGCATGCTACGATTCGGCAGGGCGCTGAAAAAGTTTGCCAGCTTTGTTCTTGCGTCGCTCAACGCCTCAACGTACAAGGGAAGTTGCCCGGAGGTCGGAGGTACTGACGGGGCTTTTCCGTTCGCCAAGATCCATTCAAAGGCGAAGGGCTCACACGAAGTGCTGTTTGTACCTCCTCGGCATCTCGTTCGCTGCGGCCTCGCGGGGCAGCCATTTTGAGCGTCCTGCGGGCAAGTAAGCTGGAGCATTTATGGCTAAGACGGGTCTCGTTTACCATCCGGCATATCTCGACCATGACATGGGGGCCGGGCATCCTGAGTCGCCTCATCGGTTGCGTGCCATCATGCAGCAGTTGGAACAGAGTGGTACGGCGGCCCGGCTGACCAGGATTGACCCGCGAGAGGCTGAAGACGAATGGATTACGCAGATCCATGCGCCCTCGTATCTTGCGATGTTGAAGAGTCACGCACCGACGAACGGGCGGGTCTTGCTCGACCCCGATACCTCCATGTCTCCCGGCTCATTGACCGCCGCCTATCTGGCAGCCGGCGGGGCATTGGCTGCTGTCGATGCGATCATGGGCCGGCAAGTAGACCATGTATTTTGTGCGGTGAGGCCACCGGGGCACCATGCCGAAGCGGGGCGCGCGATGGGCTTCTGCCTCTTCAATAATGTGGCGATTGCTGCGCGTTATGCGCAGAAGAAGTATGGCCTCACGCGTGTATTGATTGTCGATTGGGACGTGCACCATGGGAATGGTACGCAGCACAGTTTTGAGGATGATCCATCGGTGCTGTTTTTCAGCACGCATCAATTTCCTCACTATCCGGGAACGGGCCGAGAATCGGAACGGGGGCGAGGAGCTGGCGAAGGGTTCACGATCAATGTGCCGATGGAAGCGGGTGAGGGGGATGAGGAGTATCGGGCCGTCTTTCAGAAATCGTTGGTGCCGGCGGCCGATGCCTTCAAACCAGAATTCGTGATCCTCTCCGCCGGCTTCGATGCCCACAAAGACGATCCGCTCGCGAGCATGGGGCTGACGGAACAAGGCTACGCGGACCTCACCGGCATCGTGGCCGGCATCGCCAATCGCTATGCCGGTGGGCGCATGCTCTCATCGCTCGAAGGGGGGTATCATCTGACGGCCTTGGCTGCCTCGGTCGATCGCCACATTCAGGCCCTCTTATCCGCATGAAGACATCTGTCAAAGTTCTGCTCGGTTGTGTCCTGGCCGGAGTTCTCGTGTATCTATATTACACCGAGATCAAACCGGTCGTGATTTTTGGGTTGCGGTCTGATTACGCCCATGCGATTCCGTTTCAAAAGATTCCGGAGGGTCTGACGAGCCTGAAGGCCGAGTCGTGTGGCCAATGTCATCGCGAGATCTACGACGAATGGAAGACGAGTATCCACGCCCATGCGTATGAGGATCCATTCTTTCAGGCCTATTGGAAAAAGGACAAGAATGTGTGGGTGTGCTTGAACTGTCACACCCCGCTGGAAAACCAGCAGCCGACCTTGATAAAGGAGATTCCACGAGGGCGGGTGGAGAAGGCGGTTCAAGAGCCCAATCCCCAGTACGATCCCGAGTATCAAAAAGAATCGGTGACCTGCGCGGTGTGCCATGTGCGGGACGGAGTCATCTACGGGCCGTACGACGATTCGGCCGCGCCGCACCCGACGAAGTTCGATCCGAATTTCAGGACAGCGCAGGTCTGTTATCGCTGTCACAATGTCGTGTCCGGACCCGCTCAATTTTATAACGTGGGACCTTGCGGGACTTACGCGGAATACGAAGGTAAGTTTTTCATGCAGGAGCGGGGTTTCATTTGCCAGAGTTGCCACATGCCTGAAGTCGATCGGCCGGTGGCGACGGATAGTCCGATCCGGCGTGGACGCCGGCATCTCTGGCGCGGTGGGCATGACCCCGACATGGTGAAGCGGGCGGTGGGAATACAAGTAAGGGCCGACAATACTTCGCCCAAGCCGGGTGATCGAGTTGGGTTTACGCTCACGTTGATCAATGCAGGAGCCGGTCATAAGATTCCGACCGGCGATCCTGATCGATACTTCACGGTGGAGTTTTCTGTGGAAGATCGGCAGGGGCGGGTGCTTGATCAGCACACATCGACGATGGGCCGCTGGATCATGTGGCAGCCGGCCATCGTCGAGTTGTATGATAACCGCCTGTTGCCATTGGCCAGCCGGGAATACCAGTTTGCGTACCAACTCCCGGCTCAGGCAGAGGGCTTAAAAGTGAAGACTCGTGTGCAGTACCACATCCTGACCGATAAGCAGCATGAGATGCTGAAGACTAAATATGGGCTGACGGGGAACGATCCCTATCGATTCGTCGTATACGAACGGGAGTTTCCGCTGTCCGGTGCGCTTGCGGCGTCGCTGAGTGAGAGCGATCAGCCGTCAGCCGTCAGCCGTCATCCGGATGGGTTAAGTTGTAAGTCCGGAGCTGAGGGCTGATCGCTGACTGCTCAAACCTCAAAGGAACGACATGACACACGCGTTGCTGATTGATACCGAAACTCTCCAGCAAAGCTTGGGGCGGCCAGGCTTGGTGATTCTTGACGTGCGTGGGCGGGCGGCCTACGAATTCGGCGGCCATATTCCAGGGGCGGTGCATTCGACGTGGCATGAGTACAGCGATCCCCATGCTGTGCCGAAAGGATTGCTTGATCCCGATCGCGAACGCATGGAACAGAAGATCCGCGCCTTGGGCATCAGTCAGGATAGCGATGTGGTTATCTATTCCAATCCGTTCGACAATTGGGGAGACGAAGGCCGCATGTTCTGGATGTTGGAATATCTCGGACACACACGCCTGCGTATTCTCGACGGTGGGTGGGTCAAGTGGGTGCAGGAAAAACGCCCGTTCGAGCATGGGTATGTGACGTCCACGCCTGGGACCTTTACCGTCAAGCCGGTGACTGCCGTGATCGTCGGCAAAGAGGAGCTGAAGCACCTCGTGAAGCAGCCGCATCCCGGCACTGCGATCGTCGATGCGCGCAGCCTCGAAGAATATCTTGGGAAAGAGGTGTCGGGGATTCCGCGACCCGGCCACATTCCCTCTGCCATTCATCTGGCTTGGACTGGATTTCTTCACGCAGACGCCACGGTAAAAGATCTGCAGGCGATCGCAGAGAGTCTCGCTGAGAAAGGTCTCACGCAGGATCAAGAGGTCATCTGCTATTGCACCGGCGGCGTCCGTTCATCCTGGCTGTATTTTGTCCTCAAGCTCGCTGGGTATCGGAAGGTCCGCAACTATCCGGGTTCCTGGTGGGAGTGGAGTCGTGATTTTGCCTGTCCGGTGGAAAAAGACGCCAAGGGATTGCAGCACATCCTGAATGTCGATCCCCAGGTCAGGCCTTCTTGACAGTGATAGAATGCCTATGTAAGGTAATCGAAATAGAGGATACTGCAGATATCGTTCACTCGTCGAATGAACCTTAACCACTGAGGAGGAACCCATGAAAATGAGAGTCCATCGCGGAGTCCTGGCTGTGGCGGCAGTTGCCGCCCTTGTTGGTTTCCCGCTCTTCAGCGGGCTTGCCCTTGCTGCCGACAAACATGTGGCTGAAGCCTTGGAGCATGCCAAGGAAGCCGTGGCGCATGGCAAACAGGGGCATGCCGATGCCTTGGTGAAGCATTCTGAGGAGGCCCTCAAGCATGCCTCAGCTGGTGATATGAAGAATCCGCATTTGGCTGAAGGGGTCACGCATCTCAAGGAAGCCGTGGCCCATGGCAAGGCCGGTCACGCAGATGTGGCAACGCAACATGCCGAAGGAGCGGTTACGCATCTGTCCGAAGTGAAGTAAACTATTCGGCCAGAGATTAGTCTTGAACGGGCAGGGGCAACCCTGCCCGTTTTGTTCTGGGGGCGTGACGATCATGCGCGTCGGGTTTTTTCAGTTCGCTCCACTTTTCGGCGAGGTATCGCACAATCTCGATACGATTGTGGAAACGCTCGACCAGGCTGAGGCGGATCTGATCGTCTTGCCAGAGTTGTGTGCGTCCGGTTATCAGTTTGTGTCGCAGCAAGAAGTCGTCACGTTGTCGGAATCGGTACCGAATGGACCGACCACACAACGGCTGGTCGACCTGGCGAAACGGCGCCGGATGGTGATCGTCGCCGGTCTTCCGGAGCGCGCCGGAGCTACCTGCTATAACTCTGCTGTGGTCGTCGGCCCGTCTGGGTTTATCGGGTGTTATCGCAAGACACATCTGTTTTTCGAAGAAACGCTGTTCTTTACGCCAGGTGACACGGGGTTTCAGGTGTGGGATATCGGGTTGGCCAAGATCGGCGTGATGATCTGTTTCGACTGGTATTATCCGGAGGCAGCTCGCACGTTGGCGCTCAAGGGGGCAGAGATTATCTGCCATCCCTCGAACCTCGTGTTGCCCAATTGCCCGGACTCCATGCCGGTTCGGTGTCTGGAAAATCGAGTGTTTGCGATTACCTGTAATCGCACAGGGAGCGAAGCGCGAGACGGCAAGGATCAGCTGACGTTTATCGGGAACAGCGAAGTCGTCGCTCCAAAGGGGGCGATTCTGCATCGCGCGCCGCGGGACCAGGAAGAACTCTGTATCGTCGAGATCGATCCTGCCGACGCGCGGAACAAAGCCCTTACGCGCTACAACGACCTACTCCGCGATCGACGCGAATCCCTCTATCGTTAGCCGGATGCTGAAACAGTCCGCCAGCGTCGTTCTCGCTGCGCGATGAAGCTCAACTGTGAGGAGGAGCTTCTCGGAGATCGGAAGCGCTTTAGGGGCTTTTCCGTTCGCCAAGATCTGTTCTAGGGGCGAACGGCCCGCACAAAGTGTGGTTGGTACCTCCTCGCTTCCTCGCTCGCTGCGGCCTTGCTCTGGACAAGGCGCGTTCCAGGGTGAAGAGGCTGTCTGGGCAGACTCAGGGCGGGCGGGTGAAGTAGCTGCCGGGGCTGGGCAGGTGTGAAGTCTGGCCTGTGAGACATCCTGCCGGGTCCACTGCAGAGATGGGTTTGTTGTGCCCCTTGCACGTTACCGGTCATCGCGGTAGGATTCAAATATGAAAGCTCCACTCGGGAAAGGCATTTTCCTCATCGCAGCGCCGTCCTTGCGCGATCCGAATTTTCGGCAGACCGTCGTGTTACTCTGCGAGCACGGAGCCGACGGTGCGTTGGGTGTCGTTGTCAATCGCCCGACGGCGATGTCGGTTTCGGAGGCCTTACCGCAAGTGTCGATTCTCGAAGGTCAACGGCACGTTCTCTTCTCCGGAGGGCCGGTGCAAACGAACCAAGTCATGATGTTGTATCGATTGGATCAACTTCCTGAAAATTCCCATCATGTCTTCGACGGGATCTGTCTCGGGGGGGACACAGAGCTCGTCGATCGTATTTTGACTGCTAGTAAGGGACGCGAGGCCTTTCGCGCCTATATCGGATATTCCGGATGGGGCCCAGGACAGCTGGAGTCTGAAATGCAGACTGGTTCCTGGTTTACCATCCCGGCGGATCCCAATGCCGTCTTTGACAAGGATCCCACACGTATCTGGCCGGACATCGTGAGCACCCTAGGCGACGACTATCGCCATTACGCGGATATGCCCTTCGACCCTTCCTTAAATTAACAGGATGCTGAAAAGGCCGCCTTTCTCACCCGCCCAACCCTGGCGCGTCGAAACGCACCTTTTCCCATGCTTCGTTCTCGCCTCCAAAGCATCCTCAACGTAGCCCACTTGGGAAACGAGCTGTCTCGGCAGTTCGGGATGGGCGGGTGAGGAATGCTACGCCTCCGGTGCTTTCATCGTCTCCTGCCTTGCTGACGGCCTTTTTGAGCACCCTGCGGAGAGAGTCACTATCTGTGAGTTATTCGCGGGTTGGACGCAGTGAGCGCCCTCCAGTTTTTCAAAAACCTGTTTGTCTCAAGCCCATTCCTCGCCCCGTTCCATTGCAGCCTTCTTGTGCAGGGTGGTACCCTGCTTCGTCGTGCGACGACACCCCTTTGGAGCGGGCCATGATGGTCAAACGGATTGGCTGTTGGATCGGCCTGACCCTCCTCGTCGGCGTCTGCTCCGGATGCGGCGTGCTGTATACCGTCATGAAGTCGGAGTCCAAGCTGGACCGGCTGGCCGTGCCGATGACAAAGGCCGAGGTCATCGCCCAGGTTGGGCGTCCGGATCGTGTGTTGCGTGACGATGGCCATCTGCTGGTCTGGGAATACTCTCTCACGGCCCGCAAACAGTGGTTCTATGAGTTGGCCCTCTGCCCAATCTCGATCTGGATCGGCGGCTGCATTTTCTATCCCTTCACCAACATTGTCGCAGAACATCAACGCGAATATCCGCACCACATCGTGCTGGTGAACGACGAACTCTGCGCCTGGGGCACGCCCTCTGCCATTTTACAGCGGCGCCGCGCCTGTGCCTCGTCAGGTACTGTCGCTCTGGAGTCCGGCGGGATGCGTGGGCGTCCTGAGCCGGTCGTGACCGGTGTCGGCCCAATCAATCGCGACACGATCGATCGCTATCGGACGATGGCCGTCATGGTGTTTGAGGATGCGCCGGGCGCAGAGGGATCGGGGTCGCGTGTGGCCGGGATTGTGACGACCTTGTTATTGGACTTGGATGTCACCATGGTCGAGCGAACCGAACTCGACGAAGTGATCAAGGAGCAGGTCGTTCAACTGCAGCATGCGGACGATGACGAGGTGCTGAAAGTCGGGAAACTCGTCGGTGCGCAGGCCATTGTGGTGGGCGAGGTGCAACAATGGGAGCGAATCGAGGGAGATCAGATCAGCCGCGTGTCGCTGGCTTTGCGGATGATCGATGTCGAGAGTGGCCTGGTGCTATTTAACGGGCAAGGATACGGCTCGGACGCCACGGCCGATGATCCTGAGAGCGTGGCCCGCGTCATCGCCCATCGCATTCTCGCCCGGTTCGGATCGCAAACAGGCTTGCTCGGCTCCGGACGAATCGGCGTCAATTGGGACTTGCAAGAATCAGCCGGCGCGCGGTACTACCTCGTGCGGGAACTCCGTAGCGGCCTGCCGGCAGAGAAAGCAGGCCTCAAGGTAGGTGATCGAGTGGTAGCCTGTAACGGCATCGCACTGGCGACCGTCACCTCCGATCGAGAAGCGAAGCGGCTGTGCCGAGTGGAGACCGGGCAAACACTCCATCTTGACGTGCGTCGCGCCGATCAGCCAATGGCAATTCCCATTACAGCAGAGAAGCGGCCAGGGCTATAGGCATTGGTGAGTTGTTCACCAGCTTCTGCAGCATCGCCAGGAGTTTTTTTTGATGTCTTCGACGTGCAGCCCGGTGTCGGTTCGTCCATAAGGTAGAGTCCATTCTTCGCGGATGAGACTTTGAGTTCGGCGGCGATTTTCAACCGACTGGGCTTCGCCGCCTGAGAGGGTCATCGAAGATTGGCTGAGCCGGAAATAGCCGAGCCTGATGGACGGGAGGAGGTGGAGCGTTTCATGAATCGTTTTCCCTAAGAGTTGGGGGCCAGCGTTATCACCATACGCTTGCGCGGCAATAGCACTCGGCATCGGCGGCAATGCCTTCAGCTTGAATCATTGATTTAATGTAGACTGGTCTATATACTGGTCTACGTTGAGTTCGCGTGCAGGAGCAACAACATGAAGATCGAAATTGGCTCGTATGAAGCGAAAACAAAGCTGCCTGAATTGCTGCGTCAGGTAAAGGCGGGTAAAAGCTTTACCATCACCAATCGCGGTGAAGCCATAGCGGATCTCGTGCCGAGCGAGGGTGTGCGAGCGAAGGACAAAGTCGCGGCAGCGGGAAAGCTGAAGGCGTTCATGCTGGCCGATCCAGTGCGTGGTGTGAATATCAAGAAGCTCATTGAGGAGGGGCGTGCGTGAGCTTCGTCCTTGATAATTCGGTGACCATGCGTTGGTTTTTCGGCGATGGCAAGCCACAAGAACTTGCTTATGCAGGCAAAGTGCTCGATGCGATGCAAGATGCCAAAGCGTTTGTACCCATGACGTGGGGACTAGAAGTGGCCAACGTCATCGCTAAGGCGGAAGAAAAAGCCTTGGTGACAGAAGCGCGGAGCGGGGCATTTCTTGAGATGCTGGAAGGTGTAGACATTGAGGTGGATGGAGCCACATTCGCACACGCGCTGTCTGATACCCTTCAACTAGCGCGGCGGTACAAGCTATCCGCTTACGATGCCTCTTATCTCGAACTGGCCTTACGACTAGGCATACCGTTGGCCACGCTCGACGAAGATTTGCAGAAGGCTGCAAGGAAAGCAGGCGTGAAAAAGTTTGCCTGAGGAAACACGGTGTCAGCACCCATTGTTGTCAGTAGACGGCATGAGCGCATCTGCTAGGAATCGTCCGGTATGAGAAGCCGCTACTTTCGCCACCTGCTCCGGTCGTCCTTCTGCCACGATCTGTCCTCCTGCCGAACCGCCTTCCGGTCCTAAGTCGATAATCCAATCGGCGCACTTGATCACATCCAGGTTGTGCTCCACCACGACCACGGTGTTGCCGGTGTTCACGAGCTTGTGCAGTATGGCCAGAAGTTTCTTGATGTCGTCGACGTGCAGCCCGGTGGTGGGTTCGTCCATGATATAGAGCCCATTCTTCGCGGACGAGTTTTTGAGTTCGGCGGCGATTTTCAATCGCTGGGCCTCGCCGCCTGAGAGTGTCGTTGCGGATTGACCAAGCCGGAGATAGCCCAGTCCGATGGACGAGAGGAGGTGGAGTTTTTCGGTGAGCTTGGGTGAGCCGCTAAAAAATCCCAGCGCCTCTTCAGCCGTCATCTGCAACACATCATGGATCGTTTTCCCGCGATAGCGAATGGAGAGCACGTCCGGTTTGAATCGCTTTCCGTCGCAGGCTTCGCAGGTGGCGTAGATATCTTCGAAGAAATACATTTCCAGTTTCTCGACGCCGCTTCCTTCGCATCGGTCGCACCGGCCCCCCGTGGTATTGAAGGAGAAATGGCCTGCGGTGAGCCCGCGCCGGATCGCATCGCGCTCAGAGGCGAACAGCGCGCGAACTTCATCGAAGGCTTTCAGATAGGTGATCGGATTTGAGCGTGGTGTTCGACCGATCGGTTCCTGATCGATGAGCTTGATGCCGGTGAGATGTTCGATCCCCTTAATCGCCCGAAACTTGCCCATCGGCAATGACTCGACGCGAAAGGCACGGGCGACGGCTCGGTAGAGCGTGTCTTCGACTAACGTGCTCTTGCCCGACCCTGACACGCCGGTGACGCAGACCAACATGCCGAGCGGGATTCTGACGAACAGATCTTTCAGGTTATGCTCGCACGCGCCTGCGATAACAAGGATTTTTCCGTTTCCTCTCCGTCGGGATCGTGGAAGGGCAATCTCATCATCGCCGCGCAGGTAGCGCGCCGTGATCGACCGCCGGTCTGCAATGAATTCCTGTTGTGGCGCAGCACAGATCACCTCGCCGCCTTTTTCACCCGACAAAGGACCCAGTTCGACCAGATAGTCGGCGGCCTGCATCATCTGGCGGTCGTGTTCGACGACGACCACCGTGTTGCCTTGGACTGCCAGCTCTCGCAGAATGCCGGCGAGCGTCGCGGTGTCACGCGGGTGGAGCCCGATGGTCGGTTCGTCGAGGACGTAGAGCGTGCCGACCAGACGTGCGCCGAGTTGATTGGCCAAGGCTGCTCGCTGGGCCTCTCCTCCCGAGAGGGTGCGGGTTTGGCGGGAGAGTGTCAGATAGCTGAGGCCCACGCGGAGGAGGAAGCCAAGCTTGGCCGTCAGTTGTCGGAGAATGTCGCGGGCGATCTGCTCTTCATAGGGAGAGAGGGTGAGGGTTGTGATCCACGCGGCAGCTTCTTCGATCGTGAAATCAGACAATCTCATGAATGTCTTTGCCCGCGACTTTCACGTAGCGCGCGTCCGGTCGGAGGCGGGATCCGTTGCAGCTTGGGCAGGGGACCGGCGTCCGGTAGCGGCTGAGCATCACGCGCACGTGCAATTTGTAGCGCTTTCCTTCCAAGTATTCGAAGAATTGTCGCACGCCCTCCATCTTGCCTTCTCCCTCCCAGAGCATCTGCTGGATAGGCTGCGGCAGGTCTTTGTACGGGAGGGCAAGGTCGATCCCACGCCGTTTCATGGAGAGCAGCATTTGCTTCTGCCACCAATCGCCGCTGGGTTTGCTCCAGGGTTCGATCGCGCCTTGGGCCAGCGACTTGCTGTGGTCGGGAATGACGAGATCGGGATCGTAACGCAGAATATTGCCGAACCCTTTGCATTCCGGACAGGCGCCGAGCGGATGGTTGAAGGAAAAGAGGACAGGGCGAATCGGTTCGAATGTTCTGCCGCATTGTTGGCAGCGAAAGTCCGTGCTGTAGGTGCGGAGGCCCTGGTCGATGACGTCCACGCGGCAGAGGCCATCGCCCTCGCGAAACGCGGTTTCGATCGCTTCGACGAGGCGGGATCGGTTGTCTTCCCGGATCACCAGCCGATCGAGGATCACATGCAGTTGGTCCGGCCTGGCTGTGGGAAGGGTCTGGATCTCGTGGAGATCGAGGGTCTCCTTGCCGCACTGCAGTCTGGTGAACCCGCGTAACAACAGCGACTGGAGAAAAGGCTGGTCCTGTTTCGGCGCCGGGGCTGAGACAGGAAAAAGAATCATCGCCCGCGCTTCGCTGCAATGGGTCAGAAGATCGTCGACGACGCTGCCGGGGTGAAAGCTGCGCGCAGCGATGGCGCAATCGGGGCAGACCGGATGGCCGATTTTGGCGAACAGGAGTCGCAGAAGGTCGGCGATTTCAGTCGTGGTTCCGACTGTCGAGCGGGCGGTGCGGATGGGGTTCTTCTGTTCGATCGCAATGGCGGGGCGAACGTTGATCAGCCGGTCGACATCGGGCCGATTGACCTTATCGAGAAACATGCGGGCATAGGTGGAGAGCGATTCCACATAGCGCCATTGGCCTTCGGCGAAGAGCGTGTCGAACGCGAGAGAGGATTTTCCCGACCCTGAGATGCCGGTGATGGCCGTGACCTGATTGTGGGGGATGCGGAGCGAGATGTTCTTGAGGTTATTCTGCCGCGCGCCTTCGACGATGAGGTGATCTCTCGAAGGATTGGAGTGGAGAGGGTTCGGCACAGCGATCGCTCCGATAATGGGTTGACCGACCATGGTAGCAACTGTCGGGGTCTGGTTCAACGAAAGAACAGAGGAGGGGATGGAGCCTGATGATCTTCTGTGCTCGCGCAACGCGCGGTCGCGGAATGATAGGAAGGGAGCGGCCAGGTGCCCTTTTTGCTCGCAGAACGCGCACGATAGGAATGTGCTCGTTTGATGCGCGCAGTGAAGGGCAGCCTCGGCCACTCCCTTGACGAGAGGTGATGAGGATTGGAAGGCCCTCGCCCGGGATAATGGCACGTCCCGACGTGCCAGTGGGTGGGCGGGTGAGAAGGTCGCGCGCAGTGGAAGATCAGTCAGCCCCTATCCCTGTGAGATAACAAGCTAGCTTGGAAGGAGGATGCGAGGGCAGACTAGAAGGTCTCCTGTGCTCGTGCAACGCGCGGTCTCAGAAGACCCTCGTTGGACACGCGCAGTGGGAGACCATCTAGCCCGCCCTCACGGGAGAAGATAAGACGCGCGCAATCGGGATCGACCAGGCTACCCTTTTAAAAACACTAAAAATGGGGAAGTTGCGCGTAGTGGGAGACACACCCGGGCCATTCAGAAGACCCTATAAACAAGCAAGCTCGGAAAACCGTTTTAAGCTGTTCGCTGCGGCCTTGCTTGGGACAAGGCGCGTCCCAGGGCGAAGAGGCTGTCTTAGCAGACACACGGCGGGAGGGTGAAATAACCGCCAGGGTTGGGCGGGTGAGAATGTCTGGCCTTTCTGAACAGCCTGCGAGGATCTCTGAAAGAGTCTGGGACGTTTAGGCGCCCATGCGTTTTTATGTACTCAGGTAGTGTGTCAACGGCCTGCCAGGGAGCTTCGGGTTCTTGCCTTTGTCGGGCGAAAGCGTAAAATGCGCCGCGTACGCATCCACCCTGATTCACGCCTGTGTCGCCATGGCCACGATCTATCTATCGTCCACCTACGTAAGACTCTGAAAGACTATCGCCGCGTCGTGTTCGACGCGCTTCGCCAGAGTGGCTATCAAGTCATCGCAATGGAAGACTATGTCGCAAGGGACCAGACGGCCGATCGATAAGTGCCTCAAGGACGTCGAGAAGGCCGACATCTACGTCGGCCTCTGTCGCATTTCGTATGGGTATGTTCCGCCTGCCCGATCACGAGAATCCCAAGGGCCTGTCGATCACTGAATTGGAGTTCCGGCACGCCGAACAGCTCAAGAAACCCTGCCTGGTATTTCTCGCGGATCAGTGAAGCGGCCAGAGGTTCCCTCCGCAGTTATCTAGATGCGCTTCACCCGCAGAATGCGAATGGTCGGCGGATTGAGCAGCTCCGCGACTATCTGGGTAGGGAACTGATGGCTGAGTTTTTTCTGCAGGCACCGCTACCAACTGGCCAGTCTGCGTTCAGGCTGCGGTAGCGACACATCCTGGCGAATTGCCGACAAGCCGGACTCAGCGACGGCGCCACGACCCGCCAGCCCACTCCGTCCGTACACTTGGGATATCGAGAAACACGACTCGCCCTATCCGGGCTTGATGTGTTTCACCCGCAAGTATGCGCCGGTGTACTTTGGGCGAGATGCGGAGGTCCGAGGCCATCCTCGACCGAAGATGTCGATTGCCTCGAGGGACGCTTCCTCATCATCAGCGGGACGTCGGGCACCGGGAAATCCTCGCTCGTGGCCGCCGGTTGCTGCCGAGAATTGTGATGACGCGGAATCCAGGTAGCAGGATACGTATCAGATGCGTGCGCATGGCGCCGAGTGCAGGGGCGCGATCCGCTTACGATGCACTGAGCGGTCGGCTGCAACGGGCTATGCCGCAGGCGGGAATGGACGCCTACGGAGTGAGCTGGCAATCGCTTGAGGCAGTCACGATCATCTGTCTAAGACGCCTCCAGGAAATCCTGTCGAAGTGTCTCGATGAGCGGTGAGTTCGTATTGTTTATCGACCAGACTGGAAGAACTGTTTACTCAGGGGTCATACCAGCTACTGCGATCCCATGCATTTCTCGCATGGCCCGTCATACCGCGCGGCGCATCCCGAAACCGCGTTTCGCGTGTCGTCGACGACGATCCGGAGCGACTTCTTGCACCAGTTGCCATGAATCGGAGTCGATTCGGAAGGGGATTAATGAAGGATTTCATTATCTTGTGGGCCCGATTGCTCCGAAGGCGTTGCTGGATATGATTCAAAAGCCCGCTGCCGCGACGGGCTACACATTCGAGCCGGGCCTAGTCGATGAGATGCTGAAGGAGGCGGGAAAGGAACCTGGGAATTTGCCCCTCGTGGCTTATGCGTTGAAACAGCTGTTTGAACAGCGACAGGACAGAACCTTCACCCATGTCGCCTATCAGGCAATGCGCGGCGTGGCGGGCGCCATCGGGACCAAAGCCGATCAGGTCATGAAGACGTTCGGTGACGAGGCCAGAGACTCGTTTGACCGGGTCTTTGCGGAACTGGTGCATCTGGAACGGGATCGGACCCCGACCCGCAAGCGTGTGCCGGTAGCGGTCTTTCAGAATGATGCAAGTGCGACGCAACTCATCGGACGTTGGCCAGGTGGGACTGCCGCATCTTGGTCACGGGCGAGCAAGCCAGGAGCCCACGGTGGAAGTGGCCCATGAAAAATTGTTCACCGCATGGCCAAAGCTCAAAGGCTGGATCGAAGCCAGTGGGGAGGCCTTGCGTGAGATCGAGCATGCTGGAGAGGAAGCACGGAGATGGCAGAAAGGCGGGGACAACCCACAAGAGTTGTGGCTTGGCACACGTGCCAAAAAAGTTCTGGCGGCGCTCGAGCGGTTCGGCAAGGCCCCTTCTCCAGAGTTGGGGCGGTTTCTGAGACCTCAAGAGGTGCTGATCGCACAATTGGATCAAGATGGGCTGTCCCATCTAGATCCGCCTGCTAATCGGTCAAAAACTTGCAGAATTTGGCGATCCACGTCCTGGTGTTGGCGCTGTCCGGACGGTCTGCCTGATATCGTCTGGATCGATATCCCTGGGGGAGAAATCAAATTGGAGGAGATCGACCATGTCTTCGAGGTCAAGCCGTTTCGCATGGCCAAGTACCTGGTCACGAATGCGCAGTTCGACGCGTTTATCAAGGCCGAGGATGGCTACAGAAACGAGGAGTGGTGGAATGGCATGGAACGGAGCGAGGAGGCTTCTCTCGCCTCATGGCAGGAAGCCAATTCCCCACGGGAAACGGTGTCTTGGTTCGAAGCCGTGGCCTTCTGTCGATGGCTCAGTCAGCGGACCGGGGTCGAAGATTCGCTTACCCACTGAGTGAGAATGGCAACAGGCGGCGACGGGAGGCGATCCAACGCGCAAGTATCCATGGCCTGGTGAATGGGATACGAGCCGGTGTAATAGTACGGAAAGCCGACTGAACCGGACGACCGCCGTCGGTCATGTATCCACATGGGGCCACAAAGCAGGGTGTGTTAGATATGGCAGGGAATGTTTGGGAGTGGTGCCTGAATAGGTATGAACACCCCGAGGCACCAGAGTCGCTACGTATTGACGAGTCGAATACGTCGCGCGTGGTCCGGGGCGGTTCCTGGAACGGCGGGCCGGTGTACCTGCGTGTATCGTTCCGGATCTGGGACGGCGCCGACTCCCGGAACAACGGCATCGGCTTCCGTCTTGCCCAGGACATTCCGTAACCCTGTGCCCTTTATTCTTTGACCCTTGTGTCTCTGGTTCGGCTGGGTTGACGATATTACTGGCTGATTGAACTTGAGGGTGGACGATGGCTTCCAGCGTACCCCAGGCGGTGCAATCCTGCCACGAGCTGCTCCTCTGGCTGATTCCGCAGCTCGACAAGTTCCCGCGCGTGCGCCGATTTACGTGAGGGGAGCGAATCGAAATGCCGGGTTGCTTGAGGTGCTGGAACTGCTCGTTGAAGCGGCCTACAGCCGACAAGGAGGCCGTGCTGCGAACGTGAAGATTTAGTGGGGTCGGATCTTGTATTGTGCATTGTAAGGGCCGATTCGACTCTCGATGTACTGTCCAAAAAGCGTACTGGTTAATTTGCCTGTGGCGCAGAGCGGCTGACGTATTTATGCAGGATGCTGGCTATCAGGCTTTGATAGGGCAGGCCTTCCTCGGCGGCGCGCTGCTTGAGCATGTCAAGGTCGGCGGTCGATAATCGGATATTGATCCGGGCGTCCTTGCGCAGGTAGCGCCGGGCGGCTTCCATAGCTTCTTTTCTGGCCATGTCCTGATTCTTGACCGGCCTGAAGGCACCGCGTTCGTACTCAGCGATCAGCGTTTCTTCGTCTTTATTCAGCACGGTTTTCTTCTTCATGATGTGCGTCCTTTCGCGCGGTTTCTGGTGGCCTTTCGGCTGGGATAGACCGTCTTTAAAAACAGTGTCTGGTGTTCTCTGACGACCGGGACGATATAGAGATATCCATCAACATCGACTTCATAGAGAAGCTGGGTGGGATAGCGCTCGCGGTCGTGATGTTCCAGCACCTGAACGAGATTGCCGCTTTCGATCAGCGCGATGATCTGTTCGAAGCTGATTCCTCGTTCCCGGATGAGCCAGGCGTTCTTGTCAGCCCGCATTATTCATGAGCGCTTCTGCTGCAATCGCGGATTCGCTGCTGCGACGCGCCTTCGGCTGGCAGGCTCGCCGCTCGCCCCCTCGACGTACTGTTCAAGTACGCCTCAGGATCTCGCGGCTCCGCATGCCCGTCTCGCAACGCGACTGCGCGATTTCGCGACGAACCGTCATGAATAATGCGGGCTGGGTCAAAGGCATAATCCCATTTTCCCATATTGAGAATGCTATGACGATGTGTGCCGGTTGTCAACAGTGAGTTCTCGCACGGTATGCGTCATGGTGCCGGTCCCTGAGCCGGCTTGTTCACGGACAGGCCGGGTGAGGCAGCGGGTGTCCATGAGCCTGTTTCCCGGCCTCCCGCGAGAGCGGGAACGCCGAATAGAGGGCCTGGGGTGAGGCGGATCGGGGCCGGTAGGCGAAGCCGACGGCCCCGCCGCTGCCATGCCGAAACGCGGGTGGGCCTGGACGCAAGAGGTGGGAGAAGCGAGGATTTCTCAGACAGTGACTCCAGCAGTGCGTTCAGACTGCAGTAGGTCACGGTGAGCGATTCGCTGCGGGTTGTACCAAATGCCAAGTGCCTTAGCGTGTAGCGCTACTAATGGCTAACGCGCTTGGTGTTGTGAAAGTCGCTCCTCGAAGTTCTATCGGAGAGTGACGTTAATCAGGCTGACAGCGGCCACGGTGAATAGGTTGATGGGTGATCCCTCAGAGTAGAGGTTGCTGAGCAGCTTACGGCGCGACGATTCTCAGGCCCTGCACCTTGGTGGCGATGCGTCGAAATTCCAAGAGGTTACTCGTGACGACGGTCGCCCCGATATGCTTCGCTGTGAGCGCGATCATCACGTCGTTGATGGGGCCTAAGCGATCCTTCATGCCGGCTGCATTTCCGTACAAGGCACGGAAGATTCGTCCGGCATGATCGACCAACTCGGGAGCGAGGCCAAGGGTACGCCCGCTATGGAATGCGTGCTGGAGACGGTCGATCGCTTTCTTCCGCTTGGGTGTGTCGGCTCCGAGGCGCAGTTCCAGGAGGACGATTGCAGAGATGAATCGAAGAACGGTCCCACTTCCACCCAACACCCATTCCGCGTGCAATCCTGCTCGCAGGTAGTCGATGAGCACGTTGGTGTCGAGCAGGACTTTCCCTCCTATTGGTAGGGCCATGGCCGGTCATCGCCTTGTAAGACTCCCTTGAGCGGTTTCAGCGCCTTGTTGAGACGCTGCTCTTCCACCAGGAGCGAGAGCGCCTTGTCGATCGCCTGCTGTTCGGACTGGACGCCGAAATAGCGCTTCGCGGCGTTTATCTTTCGCTGATCCAATACCAGATGTTTGTGTTTAAGGGATGGCGCTCCCATAGATCCTCCATCATGTACATGATATGTACATGAAAAGTATACAGGCAGGTGGTGCTTCTCCGCAAGCCATCCGGGAGGGTGACGGACGGAAGGTGTTCGCCTAAAAGCTTGGCTCACGCCGGCTACCGAGCCACGAATTTGAGGAGCCCCACGCAGCCCAGATACAACACTAGTGAGCCGATCATGGAGGGCCAGAAGCCGAAGCGGGGGATGCCCGCTATCATGGAAACAACGTAGACGTCCAGGGTGGAACAAACCACAGCAAGTTTTTCGCGTAGCTGACGATCGCCTCGTTCCCGCCGTTCAGATAGATCAGCACGAACGTGGCGCCGGTAATGGCGGGAAAGGTGCTGGCAAAGGCGGCGAGGAACGATTTGCCTTGAGACCCGAGGTAGGTGGAGACACTGACGATGGTTCCGCCCAATAAAAAGTAGACGGTATACTTCACGAAATCATTCACGGTGCCTCCTCCTCAGCTTCCTTGAAACGCGTCCATCGCTTCCCGCTCCAGCGCCTCGCCCTGACCGGTATACCGTGGCGAGAAATGAAACACAACGAGGTCGCGTACCTGGGCCTTGCGTGCCATGAGTCCTGCTTGCCTCGCGGTCAGATGGTAGCGGTCGCGAGCTTTCTCGGAATCAACGTCCAGGTAGGGCGATTCGCAGTAGAGCACATCTGCGCCGTGAGCGAGGGAAATAATTTTCGCTTCATTCTCTTCATCGAACCGGGCATCGACGACATAGGCGATCTTTTGCCCGCGTGAAATGGTGCAGAATCGTTCTTTGATCTCACCCAAAATAAACTCCCGCTCCTCGCGGTGGTGTTCGTCGTAAAGTACGGCAGTGAAGCGGAACTCGTCCGGTTGACCCTGCCAGATGTGCTGTTTCACGTCTTTGAGCCAGGCACCGACCGGCAGGCCTGCCTCATGGAGCTTCTGCTTGTTCACATTGATGTGGAACTGTTCCTCCAGGGAATAGGCAAATGAGGGAATGCGATGATTCAAGGAGACTGCGCTCACGGTGAACATGGGATCGTTGAGGACTATGAATTGGCCAGTGGCTGGTTCCGGCATGAGAGGGCAGGCTGGTTGTTCGGCCTGGCGGAACCCGTCGGTTGCGCCGAACAATGCCCGCCGGATTTCCTGGGGGTGAAATTCCTGGACATCGATGGTCAGTGGATAGCCATCGACCAGATTCCATGTGTAGCCGCGCAATTTGCCCTGCACGTTGTTGATAAGTCCTGGAGGGCCGAATAGCCGGACGGTCTTGCCTCGCCCTAAGGCCACTCGCAAAACTGCGTCGAAGCCGATGAAGTGGTCCACGTGTGTGTGAGAAATGAAGATATCGTTCGCGCGCAGGAGCCTCATCGGTCCCAGCCTGTCATTGTGGCCTAGGTCAAACAGCAGTGCCCGCTTCGACCAGCGGACCTCCACATAGACTCCGGGGTCGCCGAAGACATCGTTGACGAGGTAACTGGAGAAGGAGGGATTCATTAAAATCGAATCATTGGGTCAATTGTTATCCGATCGCCGTTCTCACCGCGCTGTACATCACGATGACTTCGACTGCATGCGCGACGATTGTGATGTAGAGGTTATGTGTGCGTAGCCGGATGACTCCCCAGATCAGCCCGTCCCATACGGCGATCCAGTGGAGGTGTTGAAAAGTATTCACCATGAAGGGGTCGAAAGCAAATGTCAGCGCGCAGGTGATGAGGGCGAGAGGCGAGAGGCGTTGGGCCAAGCTAGATCTCCAGAGCCCCGATTCAAGTGCGGCCAGCCGTCCGAGGAGAAATCCTCGAAAATTCAGTTCCACAAAGAGGGCGATGCCACAAATGAACCAGGGGATCATGATCAAGAGGGGAAGTCGGCCATGCGGCGTGGTCTTGAGGAAGCTGATGTCATAGCCCAGATGCGGATAGACCGAGAGAATCACGAACGTATTCAAGCAGCCGAGCAACAGGCCCGTCGGAAGTCCCCAGCGTAGGCCATCCCGGATGTTCCCTCTCTCCAACCCAAGCCGAGATATGATGCCGCGGTTGTGCGCGGCCCAAAATCCTAAGGCAAGATAGGCGACGATCTGTGGCACGAACAGAACCACCGTCTGTTCTTGGAGCGAGGTGGGAAGGGCGTAGAAGCCGAGCGTTGCGGCGATGGGGAGCAGCGCGAGGGCTGCTCCCCATTCTTGGGCCTGAGTCGGTGTCGCGTGCGGACCGGGCTCAGGCGCCGTCATGGAGGTTGTTAGCCCGCATTATTCATGAAGGTTCGTCGCGAAACCGTGCAGCCGCGAAGCGAGACGGGCACTCGAAGGGCTGAAGGGCGAGACTGTCCGTCGCAGCCGCGTCTCCACGCTTGTCGCAGAAGCTTCATGAATCATGCGGGTTAGTTCAGTTGGAGATTATAACGGTCGAGTGTGGTGGCTTTGTGCCGCGTGAGATTGGAGAGCGACTTGTTGTAATCGACCGTGGCGCGTAACTCGTTTCCTTGGGCCGTCGCCAGATCTCGTTGGAAGTCGAGCACAAAGCGCGTGGTGCTGAGCCCCACTTTCAGGCGCTCTTGCTCCGCCTGTAACTGCTTCTCTGCCATGATTCTAGCCGATCGAGTCGTTTCGATCCGCTTGAAATCCGTCTGGACGCGCCGGACCGCTTCGCGGACTCCTACGATGATCTGTTGCCGCACACTCACGAGCGACACTTCGGCGTTCTTCTCCTCCAGCTGCCGCTTGCTGTAGGTGCTCCAAGCTGAGCGATTGCCGAGTGGGTAGCTTAAGACGAGGCCCGCTCCATAGTTATAGTAATCGCCGCTGAAATTTTTGTTCACCGAGTCACCGTAGTCTTTCCCCAGTCCTGCCATTCCCATAGTTCCTTGGAACGAGAGGGTCGGGAGAATCTGATTTTTGGCAAACTTGGTGTTGAGATCGCTCGTCTCCATATTCTTCTTCGCTTGGACGATTTCCGGCCGCTGCTCGATGGCGATGTCGATGGCTTCCTGCAGGCTGATGGGTTCGAGGGTCACGACCGGTTGGTCGAGCGGGGTCAAGCGCAAGTCTTGACGCAGGTCCTCTTCGGCAGGATTGAGCAATCGGCGCAGCTGATCTTCCTGGTCTCGAATCGTTTTATCCGCGACCAGTACTTGCTCGACCCGCGACGCGACGGCTGCTTCGGCTTGCAAGACATCGACGATCGACATGATCCCGGCCTTTGCCTTCGCGCGGTTGCTGGCCAAGAGTTCCTGCGCGGCCTTTAAGGCTGCTTCAGCGACTTTCAAGTTCTCATTGGCGAAGACGACTTCCCAATAGGTCTGTTCCACGGTGGCCAGGACGGTGAGGACACGATCGCGAAAGACATGCTCTTCCACGGTGGCATTATTCTGTGCGACGCGGATGAAAGTTTTGGTGACGTCAATCCCTGCGTTGCGGAGGAGCGGTTGCGTGAGGGTGAGTACGAGACCACCTGTATAGGAAGGGTTGAACAGGAAGCCTGTGGCCAGATTCTGGTTTATATTTGTCCGGGTAGGGCTGTAGTTCAGATCGACGTTGCCACCGGTCAGTAAGTTTGTCGTGGCATCCAGCGTGACGGACTGGGTGCGTTGATCGAAGGTGGTAATCTGGTTCAAGTCGTGGCCGGTTGCGCCGAACACAGGCCGATTGAGCGGACTCACGGTCCGGTTGAATTGGCCGTTCACGCTCAGAGTCGGGTCGAACTTGGCTTGTTCAACAGTAATGTCGGCCAGCCGGCTGTTCTTCGTCTGGCGGCTGATGCTGATGTCCAGGTTATGCTGCAGCGCGCGAATGGCCGCGTCGGCGAGAGAGATGGTTTCCCGTCGTTCCGCTGGCGGCGTCTTGCCGATCTCCAAACCCCAACTGAGCCCAGGTGACAGAATCAGGCCTATGCCGATGGCATAGACTACATGTGCGCTGCCATGTATTTATTCCGGCACCCTGCTCCATAACGCCCCCTTTGATCGACAAGGAATCTTTCTCCATACTATAATGATCTTATGCCCATCTGTCATCGACTAAGTGCAATGAGATTTCAGGGCCATCGTATCAAGCAAACTATTCTATCGGTCGCGGAGCTTCCCCTGGCACTGTCTGTGCTGGCCCTGCTCCTGTTTGCGATCCCGTCGTTGGACTCGCAGGCTTGGGGCCAATCGACTATTACCAGCGTTCGTTCATTCGATGGAGGGGTCACGCCACTGTTCAAGCAGCCCGGCCTAGGGAGTCTCTATATCGACAATCAGGGCACGCAGGGGTATTCTGTACAACCCAGGGAACAATTTCGAATCGTACAGCTTTCGGAATCCCACGACCGGTCAGGCATGGAGCGGGGCTCGGACCACGCTCGGGCCGCAACTCTCGATCGGACTCATCCAAGGCGCCAACCAGGTCGGCTCACCGCTCGTCCTTCCCGGTCCTCCACGCCAAACCGCGCCGTTGCCATCGATCCAATCCACTCTTCTCGACGACATCCCCTGACAGAATGCTGAAAAAGTCCGCCAGCTTCGTTCTCGCATCGCTCAGACCCTCAACGTACCTCAGCGGGTACGCCTCGGTCCTTCGCTCGCTGCGGCCTTGCTGAACGGCCTTTTTGAGCATCCTGTAAGATATTTCTTCGTAATTCCAGGTACTGAGCATGGGCCAGCCCTCAGGCCTAGCCTCGCGTCTGATCTATTGCGCATTCGCCAGTTGCCAGGTGAGGGTCAAGGACATACCGAGCTACCGTTTGCAAAATCTCCGGATTGATCGTGTCGGCTGTATCAGTGGGGCGGTGAAAGTGTGGATGCACGCCGCCGCTGACGATGGTGACAGTCGAGATACCTGCCTCTTTGAATGGCACGTGATCGCCCCCGGGGAAAAAACCGTACACGTCGAGCTTATCGGTGATCCCCGCCGTCTGTCCCGCTTCGAGCGCAACACTCTTATCGAATCCCGTCACACCGATCGTCAGCCGTCCATTCCCGATTCCCGCATGGTCGATGTTGATCATGGCTTTGGTCGAGTCGATCGGTGCGACCGGTCGTTGGAGGTAGAGTCGAGATCCGACGAGTCCCTGTTCCTCTCCACTAAACGAGATGAACAAAATAGTCCGTTTGCCCCTTGCGCCCGCTTTGGTCATGGCATGGGCCACTTCCAACATCACTGCTGTGCCGGAGGCGTTATCGTCGGCGCCGGGAAAGAGCAAGCCGGCCTGCCGTCCGAAGTGATCACGATGCGCGCCGATCACGAGGATCTCCTGTGTCTTCTGCGAATCGTTTCCAGGCAAGAAGGCGAGTACATTCATGAGGACGCCTTCCTCTGGGCGAGTCTGCCAATCGAGAGAGCCATAATGGCCGGTGTTGATCGATTGTGCGGCAGGGGAGCGATTCAGCTTTTCTTGCAATTCACGCAGCCGACTTGGTTGTGCCTGACCGGGGGCGGTGAGGATCTGCCCGGCCAGAGTAGTGCTGATCCAGGCTCCTGGGAGCGATTCTGAAAGGGGGGAGAGTCCATAAAAGGCGCCAGGTTCTCCTGTGACGCCGCGGCGTGTCTCATAGGGGCTGAGCACTGGTCCTGTGGCTGTGAGATAGCCGAGCGCGCCTTTCTGGCGTGCGAATCGCACCTTGTCTGCGTGGCTGACGGTTCCCTTGTAGTGTGTAGGTGTGCCGCGGAGAAACAGGATGATCGCGTTGGTGGTATCGACTCCGGTGTAGTCGTCGATGCCTTGCGTGGCGTCTATGATTCCATAGCCGACAAACACAATCGGCCCGAGGACTTCTGCAGAGGGCGAGTCGAGGATGGGGAGATAGTCAACCCCGAGTTGCTGGGTGAGCGAGTCACTGGCTGTTGAAATACGAAGCAGCGTGTTCGGTGCAATCTTCGGGACCGTGACCGCAGTCGTCATATATCCGGTCTCGGGTCCACGGCCAGGCCCCATAGGATTGGTTGGATCGAAGCGACCGCTCGACAATGAGAGGCCGGAAGCTAGGAATCGACCGGCGATCCACTTCGCAGAGCTGGCGTCGTCCGCTGTTCCTGTTTGGCGGCCGTTGAATGCGGGATTGCTGAGGGCCGTCACGTCGGCGAGCATGCGTTCGCTTGACAGGCTGTCGAGCGCTCGAAGCCATGCACGATGGTCGTCCTCAGTTTGCGCGAAGACCTGGTTTCCGAAGGGGAACAGTACGAGGATGGTTCCCAGGAGCGTGACCACAACAAGTGAGGGAGAGAGGCTGCGAGTCGAGCCGTTCATGCAGTGGCCTTTCGATATGCCGCAGAACTATAGCATAGACTGACAGGTCCGTTGCAGAGCGGTTGCAGGCCAAGGTACTATGACAAATTACGAGGATGAAGAGTCGATGACAGATCCAACCACACAATCAGACCGTTTTCTGAATCGGCTCATCACAGAAGCCAGCCCCTATCTTCGGCAGCATGCGGAGAATCCAGTGGAGTGGTATCCCTGGGGCGAAGAAGCCTTGTCGCGGGCGAAGGCAGAGGACAAGCCAATTTTATTATCGATCGGTTACTCGGCCTGCCATTGGTGCCATGTCATGGCCCATGAATGTTTCGACAATGTCGAGATTGCCGGGCTCATGAACCAGGATTTCATCAACGTGAAGGTGGATCGAGAAGAGCGCCCTGACCTGGATGATATTTACCAAAAGGCCGCGCAGGTGTTTCTGGGGCGGGGCGGCGGATGGCCCCTGACGATGTTTCTGACGCCTTATCAAGAACCGTTCTATGGAGGCACATATTTTCCGCCGACGGCCCGCTACAACCTGCCGGGATTTCCTGATGTCTTGCGCGGTGTTATTGAAGCCTATCGGAATCATCGAGACGATGTCCGGAAGAATGTGGAGAAGGTGAAAACCGGATTGCTCCGAGTCGGCACGCCCCAGCCGTCGGACGACCCTTTGACGGATCGTTTGCTCGATGAGGCAGCCAAGAACTTAGGGCAGTTTTTCGATCCGGTTCATGGCGGATTCGGTGAGGGGCCAAAATTTCCGACGGTTCCCCCGCTCAGCCTGTTGCTCCGTCAGACGGCTCGAACAAAAGATGTCTCCCATCAAGAGCAGGTGCTTCTTCAACTGAGAACCATGGCGGCTGGAGGAATCTACGATCATCTCGGCGGGGGGTTCCATCGCTATTCGGTGGATGGCCGGTGGTTGGTTCCTCATTTCGAGAAGATGCTCTACGACAACGCGCAGCTGGTGCGGATCTATCTTGATGGATGGCGCCTCACCAAAGAGGACCGGTTTCGTGAAGTGGTGGAAGAGACGTTGGAATACGTCCGTCGTGAACTCACGCATCCCGACGGCGCATTCTTTGCTGCGCAGGATGCCGACAGCGAGGGACATGAGGGAAGCTACTTCGTCTGGGAGCCGAGAGAGATTGCCTCGGTGCTGGGAGCCGAAATGGCTGATGAGTTTTGTCGGCGCTATGGGGTGACGGAGAGCGGCAATTTTGAGGGCAAGAATGTATTGAATCGGCTCGGTGGGGTTCAACCCAAACACGACGCGCCATCGGAGGTGGAGTCCTTGTTGCGGTCTGCCAGGGTAAAGTTGCTTACCGCACGCGAACAACGGATGAAGCTGCAGCGGGACGACAACATTCTCACGAGCTGGAATGCGATGATGGTGTCCGCCTATCTCGACGCCTATCATGCGTTCGGCGTTCCCGCGTATCTGGCAGCTGCGGAACGGGCGCTCACATTCCTGTTGGATTATGCGGTCGAGAACGGACGGGTCTATCGTACGGTCACGGCAGGGAAGGGGCGTTTGAACGGCTATCTGGACGATGCCGCCTGTCTCGCCGCCGCGTTGCTGGATGCGTTTGAGGCAACGTCGCATCGATGGTATCTGGAGCAGGCTCGTGAGATGACGGACCATTTGTTGGAGCGATATTGGGATAAGGCGGCGGGCGGGTGTTTCTATACCAGTCACGACCACGAAGCCCTCCTCCATCGCATGAAGTCCGGGACCGATAGTGCGATTCCATCCGGTAATGCGATTGTCGCGATGGTCTTGTTGCGGCTGTTCTCTTTTACTGGAGAGCAGAGGTATCATGATTGGGCCGAGCAGCTGTTTCGGGTGTTCCGGAGTGTGATGGAGCACAACGCCTATGGCACATCGGCTATGCTCTGTGCGTTGGATTGGTATTTGACAACGCCACAGGAGATTGTTGTGGTCGGGACTCGTGGCAATCCGATGACCGAGTCGTTACTCTCAACAGTCCATCGACGCTATCTGCCGAATCGTACGGTGCTGGTGGTCGAAGATTCTCGTCGTGCCGGGGAATCCGACTTGGCGCCTGTCGTGGGGAAAGTGAGTGTGAAAGGGCAGCCAACGGCATATGTCTGTCAACGGCAGACCTGTTCGCCTCCGGTGACGGAACGCCACCAATTGGACCTGTTATTGTAGGGAGGGCGCTTTGGGCGCAGGTAACTCAGGCAAAGGGTTGTACGATCATCTCTACCGCAGATTCTTCGAGAATCGCGCGCGGCACAAGGGCTACGATTTTCAACATGCGCCCGGTGGAAGCGCTCCAACACCGGGCGTCACGTTTCCGGATCGCCTTCGATGGTGGGCTTGGGGGAGATGGAAACGTCGACAGGCTATCATGGCCGCCCGTGACCGGTTCCAGCAAGACATTCTCGATATCAAGAAGCGGCCACCGAAGTAAAAGAGATTGAGAAGATGTCTGCGAGTGAATGTGGCAGCGCGTGAAGTCTAAATATATCAGTAGGATTTTTATGGTTGTCTTGGCCGTGATCGCCGGTGAGTGGAGTGTCTGTATCGAGCGGTCCCACGCGATTCAGGCAGAGAGCCGGGCGGAAAAAGAAGCCAACTTGCAAGGCCAGGTTCAAGGGGGGTTGTTCAATCGGTGGACCTTCGACCAGCAGAAGTCTGATGAGGCGCCTTTCGGATTTTCTATGCTGGGATTTGGCGAGGGGCCGGCTGCGGACTGGAGGATCAAGGCTGACCGTGATGCCCCTTCGGCGTCCAACATTCTCTCCGTGAATTCATCGTGCCAGGCTGTGAGCTGTTACCGTTTGATCGTCGCCGATGATTTTCAGTATGAATATCCGGATGTGTCGGTCAGGATGCGGCTTCCCATCGACGCTGTGACAGGAGTAGGTGGTTTGGTGTTTGGGGTAAAAGATGCCATGAACTTTTATGCGGTGGTGGTCGATCTTGCGACGAAAACACTGGAAGTGAGCAGGGTGGTGAATGGAAAGGAAACGAGACTCGGTCAATCGTCGGTTACGCCCAAAGCGGTCCCCTGGCATACGCTGCGAATCCAGCGGAATACCATCCTCAGCAAGGACTTTATCGAAACCTTCTTTGACGGGTTTCTCGCCGTGACGGTTGAAGATCAGTCGTTGGCAATCGGTCAAGTCGGGCTCTTGGTTCGCGGATCCACAGCGCTGGATTTCGATAGCTTGCACGCCGTTCCGCTTTTTTCTCATCGCCCGCTTTCCGCTCCCGCCGCATACTAGACGGACTGATCACATCGTGCGCGATTGTATCGTTGCTTGCATTTGAGGTGGCCAAGGAGTAGAGTACCGCTCGTGTATCATCGCGAAAGGCCTGGTGGTGATATCACAGAGAGAGACAAGGCCTAAGACAGTTGTTGTTTTGGTTCTGCACGGGAATTTGATCGGAAGTCAGCCTTGAGCCGCCATGGTGTTTGCATCTTCGGCCCACTCCTTCCTCACTTTGTTCTCGAGTCCAAGACAACACATATTCTCAAAGGAGGAGCCCAATGGGTTCGAAGATCTATGTCGGGGGTTTGCCGTATTCCACAACTGAGCAGCAGCTGAGCGATTTGTTTGCTGTGCATGGAGCGGTGACATCATCCCGGATTATCACAGATAAGTTTACCGGCCAGTCCCGCGGGTTTGGATTCGTGGAGATGTCCTCGGATTCAGAAGCGCAGGCGGCGATTACCGCGCTGAACGGCACTGAGTTGGGTGGCCGTACGTTGACCGTCAACGAAGCGCGCCCACAGGAGCCACGTACTGGCGGCGGTGGTGGTGGTGGCCGCGGCGGCCGTGGCGGTGGTGATCGGTACTAAGTCGTAGCGAGTGTGTTACACGTCGGGGCTGCCTATCCGGCAGCCCCGCTATTTCCTTCCTAGAATTGCCCATCAACTCGATGTGTCTCCCGGCTCTCTAACCAGGCCGGATCGCGCAGTCCCAGGAAGTGTGCCCCATACAAGGAGTCTTATGTCTACGTTTGCTGATATGAATCTGCCCCAGTCCCTTGCCCAGCGCCTGATACAGGCAGGCCTGACGACACCCACGCCGGTGCAACAGGCCGCCATTCCACTGGCGCTAAAAGGCCAGGACATTATGGCGCAAGCCAAAACCGGGAGCGGAAAAACACTAGCGTTTCTGATCCCTATTATCGAGCAGGTCATGCGACGGGAAGCCTCTGCGCCAGCGCCTGGCCCCTATACCAAGTCAGGACCAAGCCACGCGTCCGGACCGAAGTTTTTAGTCCTGGCGCCCACGCGGGAATTGGCGCTCCAGATCGAAATGGAGCTGCGCAAGTATGCCCCGATGTCCGTGACCTCTTTGTCGGTGTATGGCGGGACGCCGATCGAGCGCCATTACCGTGCGCTGCAGCGACCGCCGATGGTGGTGGTCGGTACGCCGGGGCGGTTGCTCGACTTGGCCGGCTCCGGTCACTTGAAGTTAGGTGGCGTGACGTTTCTTGTGATGGACGAGGCCGATCAGATGTTGGATCGCGGTTTCCTGCGGGACATACAACGGATCATTCGTCTCCTTCCGGCTGAACGCCAGACGCTGCTGTTCTCCGCGACGTTTTCAGGGGAGATTCAAACGCTCGCGCAGAGCATGCAGCGCAACCCCGCTCGCATCTCTGTCGATCCAGGGATCAGTACTCCGACCACGATCGTGCATGCCTACTATGTCGTACCGGGGGATCAGGCGCGCACGCAACTTGTGCACACGCTGCTTCGGAGCGTGACGGGTGGGGGACGGTCGATGGTATTTTGCGATCAGAAGTACAAGGTGCGACGCTTGGCGGCCCATTTGGGCGGAGAGCCGGCTTCGGTCGGTGCGTTGACCGGCAATCACAGCCAAGCGCAACGGGAACGGACGCTCGGCGCTTTCCGGGCCGGACGACTCCGTTCGCTCGTGGCGACCGATGTCGCAGCCAGAGGTTTGGATATTCAGGATGTGACCCAAGTGATTCACTATGAGTTGCCGACTAATCCGAATTCCTACGTCCATCGGACAGGGCGAACGGGTCGAGCAGAGAAGGAAGGGGCGACGTACTTGATTCTGTCTCAGTCAGAAGAGCGAGAGTATCTTCGAATGGTGAGACAATTGCGAATCGAGACGAAGAAACTCGCGCTTCCCGTGTTTGTCGCACTCCCGTCTCCGGCCCCTATGCCGGTCAGCGAAGAGCAATCTCCTCGCCACCGGCCCCGCCGAAGCGCCGAACCATCAGGCCGGCGATTCCGCGAGGGCGAGAATCACGGACCGGCTCATAGGCTGGGAGCCTCGGTCGGTCGGTCTAGGTACTCACGATATTAAGAGATTCTGATGCCACCGGACCTGGAATGGGGCCGGTGGCGTCTCGTTTGTCTGTCGGAGTGGCGATCTGCGCCCGCTGTTTGCGCGTAGTGCTATTTCCGATGGTAAGATAACGACCGAAGGTTGTCCCATGCCGCCGTTTCAACTCGAAGCCCCATTCAAGCCCTGCGGAGATCAAGCTCAGGCCATCGATAAGTTGGTGGCTGGGATTGCGGCTGGACGGAAACACCAAGCATTGCTCGGTGTGACAGGATCCGGCAAAACCTTTACCATGGCCAATGTGGTCGCGCAGGTGCAGAAGCCTACGTTGGTGTTGGTTCATAACAAGACGCTGGCCGGTCAGCTCTATCAAGAGTTCAAACAGTTCTTTCCCCACAACGCGGTGGAGTATTTCGTCAGCTACTACGATTACTACCAGCCGGAAGCCTATATTCCTCAAAGCAACACGTACATTGCCAAGGACGCATCCGTCAACGATGCAATCGATCAGATGCGGCATGCGGCGACGACTGCGTTGCTCCAACGGAACGACGTGCTGATTGTTTCGTCGGTCTCCTGTATTTACGGCCTGGGGTCGCCTGAGGTCTATCACGAGATGGTCGTCTTCCTCGAAGAAGGTATGGAGATCCGGCGAGAGAAGATTCTGGCGAAGCTGGTTGAGATTCAATATGCCCGCAACGACACGGATTTCCATCGCGGCACCTTCCGCGCCCGCGGCGACGTCATCGAGATTTTTCCGGCTTCGAACGATGCGGTGTCCGTGCGGATCGAGTTGTTTGGAGACGTGGTCGACGCGATTCATGAAATCGATCCGCTCACAGGGAAGTCGCTCAGAAAGCTTCCGAAAGTCGCAGTTTATCCGAACACGCACTATCTCATTGCGCCGGATCGGTATGAGCGGGCGATTACGGGCATCGAAGAAGAATTGGAGGAGCGGGTCGCCTATTTCAAGAAACAGAATCAACTCGTTGAGGCTCAGCGGATTGCGCAGCGCACCAAGTTCGATCTTGAGATGATTCGGGCGATGGGGTACTGCCATGGCATCGAAAACTACTCGCGGCATCTCAGTGGCCGCGCCCCCGGTGAACAGCCTCCGACGCTCCTCGACTATTTTCCTAAAGACTTTCTGCTTATCGTCGACGAATCCCATGCCACGATTCCCCAGGTGGGCGGGATGTATGAGGGCGACTATTCGCGGAAACGTACCTTGGTCGAGTATGGATTCCGCTTACCCTCGGCGATCGATAACCGACCGCTCAGGTTTGCGGAGTTTGAGCGTTGCCTCAATCAAGCGGTGTACGTTTCCGCGACGCCAGGCCCTTATGAGCTGGGGCATGCAGCCGGAGAGGTGGTCGAGCAGATCCTTCGTCCGACCGGTCTGATGGATCCGGTCATCGAGGTGCGCCCGGCCAAAGGGCAGGTAGATCATCTTCTCGGCGAAGTGCGGGCTGAAACGGCGCAGGGGGGGCGGGTGTTGATCACCACCTTGACCAAACGTATGGCCGAGGATTTGAGCGAGTATTACCACGATCTTGGGGTCAAGGTGCGGTATCTGCACTCCGACATCAAGACCTTGGAGCGCGCTGAGATCATACGCGATCTTCGGCGTGGAGTGTTCGACGTGCTGGTGGGGATCAACCTTCTGCGCGAAGGGCTGGATCTCCCCGAGGTCACTTTGGTGGCGATTCTGGATGCGGATAAGGAAGGGTATCTTCGGTCCTACCGGTCGCTGATCCAGACGGCCGGGCGGGCAGCGAGGAACGTGCGGGGCCACGTGATTATGTATGGTGACGTCGTCACCGATTCCATGCGCATGGCGCTTGACGAGACTGGGCGTCGGCGCACGATTCAGGCCGCCTATAATGCCAAACATGGGATCGTCCCTGCGAGCATCAAGAAGGACGTTCTGTCACTCGAGTATGCCACGGAAGAAGTGGATGATGTGCAAGTAGATTTGGCCGCAGAGTCGCCGGCCGTCTATGGAACAGAGGAATCGACGGAGCAGATCATCGAACGACTGGAAACGGAAATGAAAGCCGCCGCCAAGGAGTTGGAGTTTGAACGGGCTGCAGCCTTACGAAACCGGATTCGAGCGTTGAAGTTGAGGGAGTTGGAATTGAAACCAGAGGTCTAGACGTTTTTGTACAGATAGATACCTAAAAACATCCCAAGGAGGCTGAGGAGGTTGATTTTTAGTTCGAAACCTAGGGTGAACTTGAGGAGGATCAAATCGATGGTGAGCGGAGGATTGATGCCAGGGGTAAAATTGGTGGCGAAGACCGTTTGAATTGTGCCATGTGGGGCCATAACCCGGAGGATTTCTCCCAGTACTCCACCCAAGAGTCCACCGATGAGAACGAAAATGAGCAAAACCCAGTAAGATTTTCTCACTGCAACCGCCTCACAACTCTTATAACTCTCTGTGTAGTCTCAGGGAAAAGGATGGTAGGACCATTTGGACCATAGCGAAAGGTCTAGGACATGTCAATAAAATGTACATCTCCCTTTCCCTTGACTTCATCTTGCCCCGTCCTTTAGACTTCCCGGTGCTCTTTTGCTAGAATTTTCGAGGCGATCGGAGATCTGGGGGGTAAGGCTTCGATTGCCTTTTTCTTTGTGGCGCTATGCTGGATTCTCTCAGCGAAAAATTCGAGAAGATTTTTAAAAAACTGCGCGGTTCTGGGGTTCTCACCGAACAGAACATCGCAGAAGCCTTGAAAGAGGTTCGTCTGGCGCTGCTCGAAGCCGACGTCAACTTCAAGATCGTCAAGGACTTCATCGAGCGGGTTCGCGAAAAAGCCATTGGGCAGGAAGTTCTCCAAAGTTTGACCCCTGGGCACCAGGTCGTCAAGGTTGTGTGGGATGAACTGCGGGAGATGATGGGCCGCGATCGAGCCGGTCTGGCTCTGGCCTCGAATCCTCCGACCATCGTCATGATGGTCGGGCTCCAGGGTGCAGGCAAGACGACGACCTGCGGCAAGCTCGGGCGGTACTTCAAGGCACAAGGAAAACGGGTCCTTCTGGTTGCAGCAGATCCTCGTCGCCCTGCAGCCGGCGACCAATTGGCGAGTCTGGGACGCGATCTTGCCATCGATGTATATCGAGCCGATCAGGCACAAGCTGTCCAGGCCGATGTCGTCCGTATCTGCCAGGCTGGTGTGGAACGGGGGCGAGACCAGGGGTACGATCTCGTCGTGCTGGATACCGGCGGGCGTCTCCACATCGACGATGAGTTGATGGGGGAGTTGGTTGCGGTGAGAGCTGCCGTGCAACCACAAGAAACCCTCTTGGTGGCAGATGCCATGACGGGCCAAGACGCGGTCACCATGGCGAGCCAGTTTGATCAACGTATCGGACTGACCGGCGTCATTCTGACTAAAGTTGAAGGCGATGCTCGGGGCGGGGCGGTGCTGTCTATCCGGGCGGTGACCGGTAAGCCTATCAAGTTCTTGGGCGTAGGCGAGAAGCTCGATGCGCTGGAATTGTTTCATCCCGATCGGATGGCCTCGCGCATCCTGGGAATGGGCGACGTGCTCTCGCTGATCGAAAAGGCGCAAGAGACTTTTTCGCGTGAGCAGGCAGAGGATACACAACGGCGGCTGACCAGCAATACGCTCACGCTGGAGGATTTTCGTGCTCAGCTGGGACAGGTCAATCGACTGGGTTCGATGGACCAAATTTTGGGCATGCTGCCGGGCGGTCAGAAGCTCAAGGGGGCAATGGAAGGGCAGATGCCAGAGCGAGAGATGAAACGAGTCTTGGCGATGATCGACTCGATGACCTTACGCGAACGGCGTGATCATACGCTCATCAATGGAAGCCGGAAAAAACGGATTGCCCGCGGAAGCGGGACGAAGGTAGAAGAAGTGAATCGGTTGATTAAACAGTTTCTGTCGGCGAGAAAAATTGCCAAAGCTATGGCAGGGTCCGGGGGGCGCCGGCAGCTTGCGCAGCTTATGCGCTCCAGGTAAGAGGCGAGAACCATCATCATGGGTGTGTGTACAGCAGAAGGAGGAATCGAGTGGCCGTTCATTTGAGATTGACAAGGACAGGACGACACAAGCGACCGCTCTACCGCGTTGTCGCAGCGGATTCTAGGAAGCCGCGCGACGGGCGGTTCCTGGAAATTCTTGGGATTTTCGATCCCTTGAAGGAGCCGGCGGTGCCGGAGCTGAAGCAGGAACGGGTCTTGAGCTGGTTGCGCCAGGGAGCTCAGCCGACCGTCACGGTCAGGACGTTGCTCCGCCGTTGTGGTGTATGGAAACAGTTTGAGGCAGAGAAGGCGGCGAAGAAGAAGAGCGCCTAGCCCGCATTAGTCATGAACGCTTCTGCTGCAATCACCGATCCGCCGCTACAACAAGCCTTCGGCCAGCGGGCTCGCGACGCGGTTCAGCGATTTCGCGATCGAACCATCATGAATAATGTAGGCAGGACGTGAGGGCCACTCAGGCAGATTTCGTGACGATCGGTAAGATCGAGCGCCACTTTGGCGTACGGGGCGAGTTCAAAGTTCGATCGTTAAGCGATGTGCCGGGCCGGTTAGACCATTTGAAGCAGGTACAGGTCTTGGAGCCGACGGGACAGACGGTCGAGAGGACCGTGACGCATGTTCGGCGCGCCGGCTCGACCTATATCATGGGTCTTGCGGGTGTGACGACGCCGGAGGAAGCCGGCATGCTGCGCGGGGGCTTGATTCAAGCGCCGCGTTCTCCAGCATCGGCGTTGTCCGCGGATGTCTATTTCGAATGCGACCTTATCGGGATGACGGTCGAGAACGAACGGGGCGGCGAAGTCGGTGTGCTAGAGACGATATTGGAGATACCGGAGAATCGAGTCTTTGTCGTGCGCAAGGGGACGGAGGAAGTTCTCATTCCTGCCGCGAAGAGCTTTGTGACCTCGGTGGATCTTGCGCGCCGTCGGATGACGGTACGTGGAATCGACGAATTGGTGGAGGATCGTCATGCGCTGTGACATCCTGACGCTCTTTCCCGACATGGTGGCGCCGGTGCTCGGCCAGAGTATTCTCAAGCGAGCACAAGAAAAAGGCCTGCTCTATGTGCATGTGCGTAACTTGCGTGACTATACGTTTGACCGCCACAAGGTGGCGGACGACGTGCCCTATGGTGGAGGGGCCGGGATGGTCATGAAGGCTGAGCCTATCTTGCGCGCGGTGGAACTGATTCAGGAGGATTATGAACGGGTCGGTGAACAGATTCGGTTGCTGTTTCCCTCCCCGCACGGTCGCCCGTTCACGCAGGCCTATGCGAAAAATCTCGCGGCCGATCAACGTCGGCTCGTCATTCTCTGTGGCCACTACGAAGGTGTCGATGAGCGAGTGCGGTCGGCTTTGCACCCGGAAGAAATTTCCGTTGGAGATTATGTGCTGACCGGAGGCGAATTGCCGGCGCTGGTGCTCATTGATGCCGCAGCCCGATTGGTTCCCGGCGTGTTAGGCGATCCGGAGTCGATCGAGGAAGAGTCGTTCACGGATGCGTTGCTCGAATATCCGCACTATACGAGGCCGGCGGAGGTTCGAGGGATGCCCGTGCCGGAGGTGTTGCTTTCAGGCCATCACGAGGCCATTCGTCTGTGGCGTCGGAAGGAAGCTCTGCGAAGCACCTATCAGAGACGGCCGGATCTGTTGCGGGATCGGGTCTTCAGTCTCGAAGATCAACAATTGCTAGACGAACTTACTCGTGAAGGCGTGCCGGAGACGCCTGTTCGATGTGGGGAGAAGAAGGGAGTAGTTTCATGAATCGCTTGGAACGGTTGCAACAGTCTTTCAGGAAGAAGTCGGTGCCCAATTTTGAAATTGGAGATACCGTCCGTGTGCACGTGAAAGTGGTTGAAGGGGAAAAAGAGCGTATTCAGGTCTTTGAAGGCGCGGTGATTGCCCGGAAAGGGTTGCTGAATACAGAAACCTTCACGGTGCGCAAGGTTTCCTACGGCGTCGGCGTAGAACGAATTTTCCCGCTCCATTCCCCGATCGTGACGCGTGTCGAGGTCATGCGCCAAGGCAAGGTGCGTCGGGCCAAGCTGTACTATCTCCGAGGGAAGAAGGGGAAGTTTGCCAAGGTCGAAGATCGTGAGTTTGTCGCGAGTGTCAAGGGGCAGCCCGGAGTCTCCCGCAAGGCCGATGAACCGGTCGGTGCCGCCTCAGCCTCGAAGACCTAGCAGTCTGCTGAAAAACCATTCAGCACATTCAACAGGATGCTCAAAATGGCCAGATTTCTCACCCGCCCAACCCCGGCGCGCCAAGACGCACCGTTCCGCAGGTAAGGCCGCAGCGAGTGAAGAGCTGAGGCGTACCCTCTGGGATACGTTGAGGGTCTGAACGATGCGAGAACGCAGCTGGCAGACTTTTTCGGCATCCTGCCAGTCCTGTTCCCTGGTTCCATTGACCACGAGAGTCGGGTGCCCTTTTAACGGACGCATCGTGGGACCTACCGATGAATTTGAATTGGAAGCCCGGCGGCGCGGCTATCGCTATATCGCCGGTCTGGATGAGGCCGGACGAGGCCCTCTGGCCGGCCCTGTCGTCGCGGCGGCGGTAATCCTGCCCACTCGTTGTCGTCTGGTCGGTGTCGACGATTCCAAACAAGTCTCCGAGTCCGCGCGCGCGCGTCTCTACGAGGTGATTATCCGCCGGGCACGTGGTGTGGGCGTCGGGGTCGCCACAGAGCAGGAAATCGACTGCCTCAATATTTTAGAGGCGACTCGCCTGGCCATGCGTCGCGCACTGGCATCGCTGACTCCCTCGGCGGACTGTCTCTTGATCGATGCGGTCACATTGTCACAGCTCGCCATTCCCTCACGCTCTATCATTAAGGGCGATACGTTGTCGATTTCGATTGCCGCTGCGTCGATTGTGGCTAAAGTCACGCGTGATCGCATGATGGCGGTGTATCATCAGTCCTATCCCGATTATAATTTTCTTTCCCATAAAGGGTATGGGACGGAAGAACATTTGCAGCGGCTCGCTCAATATGGTCCCTGCGCGATTCATCGGCGCACGTTCGCTCCAGTCGCACAGCTCTTGGGTGGAAGCAGTGGTCGCCGGTCTCTCTCGCATACTGGTGGGGGAGAATCTTCACGGATGAATCAGTGACCATTCTTGACCCCCGGAAGCTGTTTGGCCAAGCAGGGGAATCGGCGGCAGAGCAGTATCTGCGGCGCAAGGGGTATCGGATTGTGGCACGCAATCTGCGTTCGCCGGTCGGGGAGCTGGACTTAGTGGCTGAAGACGGTCAGGTCCTGGTGTTTGTCGAGGTGAAGGCGCGTCGAACCGACACGTTCGGAGGAGCGATCCATGCCGTTCATGAACGAAAGCAGAAGAAGTTGATTCAGTTAGCGGCTCAGTATTTGGCCCGTCACCACATCAAAAATCGCCTATGCAGATTCGATGTCGTCTTGCTGCAAGGCACGGATGCCGCCGCCTCGCAGATCGAGCATATTCAAAACGCCTTCGAAATCTCCGGAGACGATCTCCGTTGGTAGGGCGACGATGATTCAATTGATCCACGTTTCAAAACAGTACGATCAGCGACCGGCGCTCTCGGATGTCAGCTTCGAGATCGGCAAGGGAGAATTTGTTCTCCTCATGGGGCCCAGCGGAGCGGGTAAGTCGACGTTGTTGCGGATGCTCATCGGGGCTGATCGGCCCGATGAAGGGCAGATCTTCGTCCACCAGAAGAATGTGACGATGCTCAAGTCGTCCGATATTCCGTATCTGCGCCGCAAGGTGGGAACGGTGTTTCAAGACTTTCGGCTGTTACCGAAGAAGTCCGTTTTCGACAATGTCGCGTTGCCCTTGCTGGTGCAGGGAATTTCTTCTGCAGATATTCGTCGGAAAGTCACGGAGGCGTTACGGGCGGTCGGCGTCGAGCACAAGCGAGATCAGCTTCCTGCGGGCCTCTCGACAGGAGAGCAGCAGCGGGTCTGTATTGCGCGCGCGATTGTCAATGGTCCGGTCGTCTTATTGGCGGATGAACCGACCGGAAATTTAGACCCTGCCTTGACGTCTGAGATCATCGAATTGTTTAAAATCATCAACGCGCGCGGCACAACAGTCGTGGTGGCGACGCACGATCCTCTGGTCATGAGGCAGGTGAATCGTCGGGTGCTCACCTTATCACAGGGTCGGTTGTTGCCGGAACAGCGGGTGATGGGGTGAGGACGCTCTCGTACCTTCTCAGAGAGTCCTGGGTTAATATGTGGACCAACCGGACAACGACGATGGTCGCCATTGTGACCACGGCCTTTACCTTAGCCTGTGTCGGCGTCTTCTTGCTGCTCTATGTCAATCTTCGTGCGGCAGCCGGATGGCTCCAGGACGATGTCAAAATCATGGTATATCTTGATGAACGGCTCGCCTCCAACTCGGTTGCTGAGGTCGAGCAGCAGTTGCGGGGCGATCAAGCCGTCGCCTCACTGCTGTTTATCTCGAAAGAGCAGGCGCTGAGAGAGTTCAAAGCGCAATTCCCTTCGGAGTCTCACTTGCTTGAGGGGCTGGGCCAGAATCCCCTACCGGCCTCCTTCGTTGTAGCACTCAGCCCGTCGTTCCGTTCGCCTGATGCGATCGACCGATGGGCGGAACGGGTCAGGCAGGTCGCCGGCGTCTCCAAGGTTGACTATAATCAAGATTGGATCGATGCCCTTGCGACGGTGATTCGGTCGATTGAGTTGGTCGCCATCGGCATCGGCGTCATTCTCTCGGCGGCTGCCGTGACCATTATCGCCAATACGATTCGCCTCACACTCTTCGCTCGGCGGGACGAGATTGCCATTTTGCGGCTTATCGGGGCCACGACCAGTTTTATCCACATCCCCTATCTACTGGAAGGCGCTGTGCTTGGCGCCTTGGGCAGCGCACTCTCGCTGGTCATGCTGAAGTTCATGTACGAATTGTTTCGGCAGCAAATGCGGACGACGGGACGATTCGCCGGGCTCGACAACCTCATGGCATTCTTTTCTCCCTCGGTTTGCCTTGCCCTGATTGCGGTAGGGATGGGGCTCGGGTTTGCAGGCAGCCTCGTGTCGATACGGCGTTCCGGTGAGGCTAAGGCATGAGGTCTTGGCCTGGGCTCAGGGTCGGAGTCGCGATCTGGGGGCTGTTGAGTCTTTCCTTGCCGGCAATCGCGGGTGCCGATCCGATCACCGACAAGATTGAGAAAGAGCGTAAGGCTCTCGACCAGCTCAAAGGTCAGATCGAAGAGACGCGCAAACAGGCCGATAAAGCAGGGAAAAAACGAGAGTCCCTGTTGCAGGGAATTCAGACGCTCGACGAACGGTTGTTGGACTACCGGCAAGCGCATCAGGAGATTAGCAGAAAGTTACAAAAGAAAGACCAGGAGATCGAGATGATCAATACGCAAATAGCCGGTTTGCGTGCGAGTATACGAGAACGTCAGGACGCCATTCTGGCTCGGCTGCGAGTGCAATACATGGAGGGTCGGTTCGGATATTGGAAAACCTTGCTCGCTTCTGACTCGTATGGTGATATCCAGCGGCGAGTTCAGTATCTCTCAGCTGTGTCCGAACGTGACTATGCTCTCATGGGCACGTTCCGAGCCGATATGGCCAATATGGAGCAGGCGGAGCGCCAGCGGGAAGAAGCGCGTGTCGGGATGCTGTCGTACAAGCAAAGCACCGAAAAGCAGCTGGCAGAGATGAGATCGGTCAAGAAAGAAAAGAAGGTGTATCTCGCCAAGATCACTCATCAAAAAGAGTCCTATGAACATGCCCTCCAAGAGTTAGAACGATCCGCATCACGCATCGACAGCCTGTTGCGCGAATTGGAACAGCGCCGTCGCGCGGCTGCGGCCCGACCTCCGACCAGGGGAATCGTTCCTCGTGGGGTGAAGGGCGCCTTGCCGTGGCCGGCTGATGGGAGCATCGTCTCCTTCTTCGGCCGTCAGAAACATCCGACTTTTAACACCTATGTGCAGCGCAGAGGCATCGAAATCAAGACGGTCGAGGGGAGCATCATTCACGCGGTGATGCCGGGGTCCGTTGTCTATGCAGACTGGTTGAAAGGGTACGGACTCGTTATAATCCTTGATCATGCGAACGGGTTCTTTTCGCTGTATGCCCATGCGTCGAAGATACTGGCGACAGTGGGAGCGCAGGTGGGGGCTGGGCAAGCGATCGGCGAAACAGGCGATACGGGCATGACGGGCGAAAATACTCTATACTTTGAGTTACGCCAGGGGGCGGAGCCGCTTGATCCTCTCCAATGGTTGGCGAGGCGGTAGCAGGTTGCGGAAACACGTGGTTTATACATACAACATCGCTGAGATCTCACAGAATGGCGCTGATGCCACAAACGCTCAGGATGCTCAAAAAGGCCGTCCAGCAAGGCCGCAGTGAGCGAAGAGGCGAGGCGTACGCTTCGGTACGTTGAGCTTCTGAGCGATGCGAGAACGACGCCTGGTGAGAGGCGCGTCTCGGTGCGCCGGGGTCGGGCGGGTGAGAAGAGAGAATTTTTCAGCATTCTGGATAGGGAACGGGAAGAGGAAAGGACGTTATTATTATGGAACAGAATCCCCGACGACGATTCTGGGTATTAGCCCCGATGGTGATGGTCGCGCTGACCTTGGGCGTGTTGCTCGGCAAGGGGTGGGAGCGGACTGGGCATGCCACGGAAACCTACGAAGAGTTGAAGACATTCTCCGAAGTGTTGACCCAAGTTCAGAAGAGTTACGTCGACGAAACGAAGGCGAAGGATCTCGTCCAGGGAGCCATTCGAGGGATGCTCTCAACCCTCGATCCGCATTCAGCCTACATGACGCCGGAGATGTATAAGGAAATGCAGGTTGAAACGAAGGGGGAGTTCGGGGGCGTGGGCATCCAGATCGGCGTGAAAGAGAATCGTTTGGCGGTGATTGCGCCCATTGAGGGTACGCCGGCCTACCGAGCCGGGGTCAAGGCAGGTGATTTCATTACCAAGGTGAACGACGAGACGACGAAAGATCTCACGTTGATGGATGCGGTTCAGAAAATGCGTGGCCCCAAGGGATCGAAGGTCAATTTGACGATTCAGCGAGAGGGGACTCCTGAGCCGCTCCAATTCACGCTGGTTCGCGATACCATTAAAATCGAGAGTGTGAAGTCAAAGGTGTTGGACAATATTGGGTATGTCCGGCTGACGCAATTCCAAGAATCGACGGGGCGGGATTTGAGCAAAGTGCTCAAACAGTTCAAAGAGCAGAAGCTCCAATCGACGATCCTCGACCTCCGCAACAATCCCGGCGGACTGCTGACCGCGTCCGTTGAGGTTTCCGAGCAGTTTCTCCCCGGCGGCAAGCTCGTGGTCTATACGAAAGGACGTGAAAGCAAGAAGGACGAGTGGATCGCCAAGGGGAAAGATCAGATGGACGATTCGCCTATGATTATTCTGATCAATGAAGGATCGGCAAGTGCGTCGGAAATCGTGGCCGGCGCATTGCAAGACTACGGGCGGGCGGTGATCGTCGGCACGACCTCGTTCGGCAAGGGATCGGTGCAAACGATTCTCCCGCTGGGTGATGGGTCCGGACTCCGCCTCACGACAGCGAAGTATTACACCCCGAAAGGGCGTTCAATCCAATCAACCGGTATTACCCCCGATATCGTGGTGAAGGCGCAACCACCAGCCACTGTCGCCAAGGCAGGCGAGACGAAGCCCGGTGAAAAGGAAGGGGAATCGAAGCAGGCTAAGCCCGCGGTCGTGCCGGGGAAAGATCAACCGGCTCAGAACGGCAAAGGACAGGAAGAGGGCACTCCGAAGAACGGCACCGTGCCTCCGCCTCCTTCCGTCGAAGTCTCGGGCGAACCCTCGCTTGAGCAGGATGTGCAACTCCAAAAGGCGGTCGAGATGCTGAAGACCTGGAAGATCTTTAAGGAGCTTCCTCGCGCTTCCTAATGAGGAGCTGCTGTTGTGAGGAAGCGATCGCCTCCAGCAGCCGTTCTTCCGATCCTGTGAATCCTGGCACGGTGCGCAGCAGGTGCGATCGCACCAGCTGCTCCAGATCGGTCAATGTCGTGATGCAGAGGCGGGTGTAAAGGTACGCCACAAGCGATTCGGATAGTCCTGGGAGCTGAGCCCAAGCTTTCACGGCGTCTGGAAGCGGCGTTCTCAAGGCTTCATAGGCTTGAATCGTTCCAGTTCTGAGAAACTCTTCAATCTTGTCCGCCAGATCCCTGCCGACTCCATCAATGTCCTCCAGCGTATGTCGTGCGGCGACGTGTGCGATGTCTTCCTCCAAGGCTTCAATGGTATCCGCTGCCTTTCGATAGGCTCTGACCCGGTAGGGGTTCGCCCGCTGGGAGGCCAATCGTTCCGCCATCGATCGAAAGATGGTGGCAACTTGCTGGTTGTGTTGTGGAGTGGAAATCATAGGCCGTGGTGGGGGCTATTCTGACGTGATCAGGGACGCGGGCGCAAGATACACGATATGAGTACTGATGTATTGAGTCGTCGCATCAGCTCAGAAACCTCTTGTGGAAAGGAAAAAGGCGCAATCTGCGTGACAGTCAAGATCGTGCGTTATCCTTCCTTTTTCCCTTTCATTTCGACCTGCCTCCCGAACCTCCTTTCCTGCTTCCAGCAGCGCCGTTGAGGTAGATGCTCGGTGGCAGGCAACCCATCTGTATTCGGCACTCAGGTCACACGATGTCTCCCCCAAAGAGGTATTTACGAGAGGGCCGAATGGCTTGGTACTTTCAGCCTCCCTTGCTGACCTCCTCGCCTGTCATGCAAGGTGTCAACCAACATGAGTGATGCCAAAGACCAGATCCTCGCGTTGAATGTCCGTCCGAAGCCCAGCGAGTCGTCGGCCCATCCGCGCGCGACGAACTATACCAACGTCAGCGTGGCCCAGGGGATCGCCTATCTCAATTTTGGGTTTAGTGAGCCGGCGCTGCTTGCCGCTATCGCCAAGACTGCGAAGGATGGCCAGGCTGCCCCCAAAGGCTTGGACGGTGCCCTCGTCACCCGGGTGGTAATGGGGGTTGATGTCATGGCGCGCTTGCATCAGCAGATTCAGCACGTGTTGGTCGGCCTGCGCGATGCACGGCAGCCGAACCCCAAAGTCTAAACGCAGAGTGGGGAACGAATACGAAGTATTGGATTGTAAAACCGCCCCGTAATCCGGCGTGTACTGGTGCCCAAATACTTCCATTTTGTATACGGTGGTCCACCAAGGAGACAGACTCACATGACGACAACAGGTTGGGCACGCGGACTGCTAATGCTGGGCTTAGGAGGGCTGCTGATTGCTGGGTGCGCAACGGGTCTCTCAGCACAGAATGAAACACCGGGCCAGCACTTTGACCGCATGATGAAGGAGTTTGCCGAGAATTGCGCGAAGACAAAGCTCAAGCCGAACGATCGGTCGTGCGATCGGCTCAAGCTCAAGCCGGCCGATCCGCTCGCGACCGAAGAAGGCCGTTTCGCGCATTCGATCAAGATTCCCAATCCCGTTCCTTTGGATAGCGGGTATAAGCCGGGCATGACCTCGCAGGAATACTTTGACCATCTCTGCAAGACTGAAGCGGGGGAGTTTATCTATAAAACAGTGGAGAATGTGGAAGGGATCTACCAGATGCGGCCGCGGGAGTCCGCCAAGAATGATTATCTGCTGGAGCATCTCTACGCAATGGAGGATCCATATGGATATGGCAGTAGGGGTGAGAGACTCTCCTCAGGACTATTTTCTCAGCCCGCAATAGAGTAAGTATCAATATCTGGAAATCCCTTTGCCGCGACCCTCTATGACAGAGGAGAGTTTAAAATATCGGCGGTATTACCGTGACGAGAAATCACATCCAGGAAGCCAGTTTCCAACTGCAATCGATGGTCAGTTTGTTCAGGTTCCCTAAATCGTAGCCATGGCGGATGTTCCTACGCTACAAAGCCGGTACGGGTATACATGGCGGGGCATCACACGCTCGCATGATCGTGAACTTGGGATTGCGGGCGGAGAACTCATCATCCTGGAATTACAAACTCATGAGGTACTCGGGAGTCAGACGGAGATTTGTTCGAAGCGGATCTGTTCGGAATAACCTAACTGGGGTTTGGTGGCTCACAGCTGGAAAATGCTCGAAACGAGATCGTTCGAAAGATGGACGCGCATGTTCATTAATGAAGTGCTAAAACCAGCCTCTCAAAAACCAGAGAAACAAAATGAGTCAAAGTAATATCTCAACATGGCTGCAGTTTGCTCTCCAGCAGATGGCTGCGGAATCATACCTCATGGATCAATTTGCCTCAAGGAAGACTGCTAAAGGACATATTGACAGATGGCAACAATGACATCCGCTTGATTCCCCTCGAGCAGTTTTCCGGGAAAACGCGCTTCACGGACCATTTGACCTCATATTTTGTTCCTGCGCCGGGCTCGTCGGCGAGATATCAAATCGTCGACCATCATGCCAACGATGCGACGGGATTCTCGGCGACATTGATGCGCGACACGACGACCGGGGAGTACACCTTGTCGTTCCGAAGCACCGAATCCGCTCCAGCTCTTAATGGGGGAGATCGAGAGCGGGATGTCTTTGGGGCTGACATTGAAGTCCTAGCCTCTGGATTTGCCTTTGGGCAACTCGCCGCGATGGAGGAATATTTCACACGGCTGAAGCAGGGCATCAGATCCGATGGCACGGTGGATACTGGCCTGCAAGCCTTCTTCAGCAATCCCGCTCATCAAATCAACGTCACGGGGTATTCCCTCGGGAGCCATCTCGCCACGGTGTTTACGGAACTGCATAACTCTGAAGTTATGCAAGCCTATCTCTTCAACGGCCCGGGGCGTGGCCATGTGCCAGGACCAGTGCCAGGGCTGTTGGCTGAGGAAAATCGCATCAGTGATATGCTGACCTACTTTCGCTCGATCTTAGACAATCCAGATAACGCACTCCTCTCGTTTCCGCGGACGCCGACCTATGACCAGGCCAAAGCGCTGCACGAGGCACAAGGCGCGACGTGGCATCCGTTTGATCAAGGGAGTGGAAACCTTTATAGCGACGCACGCTACGAATGGGCGAAGGCTGCCACACAGGCGCTCTTCAACCCCAGTGGTCTGACGTTTCTTCAATCACCTGGTGAAGTCCAGGATCAAGGCCCCTTTGCGAAGATCGTGCAACTGTACGGTCAAGCGACGACCGACGATCTGCAGTTTGTCGCCAATTCCGGGGTCCATGCCCCTGCGATTCCTGTCTTCATCGAAGGCCAGCCCTTATTAGCTGATGGACCATTTCCCAGTGTCACCGAAAGCGGAAATACCCACTCGATTACGCTTATCGTCGATTCCCTTGCTACACAGGAACTCATTCAGCGCATCGATCCTCTCTATGGCCAAGCGAGCGCGGAACTGCTTATCAAGGCTGCGTCCAACGCGAAGGCGGATACGTTGGCACCTCTGAATGTGTTGGGTGTGGCAGAAGGCGACTCGTTGGAACTAACAGTTGATACGCTTCGCAAGCTGTTTATGGGGCCGAATCCCGCCTTCGATCCCCTGCCGGTAGACTCAACCGTCGGTGGATTTGGCAACCTTGAGTTTCGCAATGAGTTGTACATCGCAATCGGTCAGGTTCGGGATGTCGTCACAGCGAAGCAGACTCAGGGCGTAGTGTTTACCCTGATCGACCTGACAGATCCTGCGGTGGATCGCGCCACACTCTTGGCTTGGGCGGATGTGGACACGTCCGAGGGGTTGGCCTATCGGTATGCGCTCAAAGAACTCAATCCGTTTGCGGTAACGACCAATGCGGAATTCGAGACAGGTGCGCTCTATGCGCCGTTCAACATTCAAGGGGAACTCGATCTGTATGATCCTGCCACTGGAACGGGGACCTTCACTACCTTTTATCTGGACGATCGGGCGGCCTTTTTGAAAGAGAAGGTCGCCCTCAATCAGGCCGACCGGGACACTTCCTCCGGCTCCATCTACTTCTTTGACGCGACGCAGGTCTATGAGATTGCGACGGCCGATGATCCCGCGAATACACGGCAATTTCTGTTTGGCTCGGATGACGTTGATCGATTTGAGGCGGGGAGTAAAGATGACGATTTGTATGGCGGTGGTGGGGTCGATCTGCTCATTGGCAATGGAGGCAACGATTATCTGCAGGGTGATGGCGGCGGGGATCAGTTAGAAGGTGGTGCCGGAATCGACACGCTGCTGGGTGGGGCTGGAAACGATCTTCTAGAAGGTGGAGCTGAGGCTGACACGCTCGACGGCGGGCTGGATAACGACATCCTGAAAGGCGGCGAGGGGTTGGATCGCTACATCATTCGGGCCGTCGACGGCGCCGATACGATTGAAGATTCGGATGGCAAAGGTGTGGTGGAGTTTGACGGAAAGATCCTCCTCGGTGGTCTGCGGAGAACGGAGGATCCCGTCAATGTCTTTCATAGTGCCGATGGGACGATCACGTATACAAAAGGTGGGGCCGATCTGGTCGTGACCGGCTCGGGGTCGCTGACGATCAAGAACTTTTCCACAGGTCAGTTCGGCATTGGTTTAATAGAAGAGGGAAGCTATGGCGAGGCGACCCGCACCGAGTTTCTGAAGATCGATCACTATGTGCAGGTCGGGAACAATCCGGATGGGACACCCATCTTCGAGCCGGTCTATGCGGCGTTTTTCGACGACACTGCGAATGACCCACACAATGGGATGCCATTACATTTAGGCGGGCTGACCCCACCGCTTGGCGACGAGCATAACCTGATTCATGCCGGCGGGGGGAACGACACGGTGATCAGCGGGACTGGTGACGATCAGCTCTATGGTGAGGGTGACGACGACATCCTCTATGGTGGAGGGGGGCATGATCGGATTTATGGGAATACGGGTAACGATCAGCTTGCGGGGGATAACAACTCACTCTTTCCCGATGCCTGGGGCCATGATTACCTTGATGGAGGAGAAGGCGATGATATCCTCCAGGGCAATGCGGGGCGGGACATTCTGTTGGGTGGTAGTGGCAACGACAATTTGAACGGCGACGATTTGCAAGCGCTACAGTTGGGGATCTACGGGAATGACTTTCTGGATGGCGGAGACGGCGATGACGAGCTGCACGGCGTGGGAGGATCGGACGTGCTGTTTGGTGGCGCAGGAATGGATTTTCTAATTGGGGATGCCGCGATCTCGCAAGGGGGTACGCCGGAGGCAGGCGGCGCCGATTCACTCGATGGCGGAAGCGGAGACGATTATTTAGATGGGCAATTCGGAGATGATGTGTTGTTCGGGGGGCTTGATCACGACACCCTCAATGGCGGAGACGGCAGCGATGTGCTGTACGGTGGCGAAGGGGGCGATGTGCTCTCCGGGGATCTTCGCATCGTACAGATTACTGGCCTCTACAATGTGGCCGACCACCGTGGAGCGGGCGGGAGCGATGTGCTGGTCGGTGGCGCGGGATTTGACTATCTCACCGGTGGTGAAGGGGCGGATTTGCTATTGGGGGATGAGGGGGACGATATCTTAGTTGGGGATTATGACCCTCTGAGAACTCCCTTCGGGGCGATGGCGACCTTACTCAATCTGGGCGGCGATGATGATCTCGAAGGTGGGGAGGGAAACGACACGCTGAAAGGTGGAGTGGGTGACGATCGTCTCGACGGCGGAATCGGCAATGACGTTCTCGATGGCGGTGCCGGATTCGATTCACTTGTCGGCGGAGTGGGGGATGATTTTCTGGAAGGAGGAGAGGGGGATGATCTTCTCGATGGAGGGGATGGGGCTGATAGGCTCGACGGCGGGTCGGGGAGTGACATTATTCGTGCGGGAGCCGGGGATGATCGCCTGTTCGCCGGATCACAGGCAGTCACGGGAGGTGGTGAGGAAGGTTTTGCCGCATTCGCCTTGTCTGCCGCCCAGAGTAAGGATGTCCTCTACGGAGATGCCGGTGATGATTATTTGAACAGCGGCAATGAAAACTTTGAGACGGACGACTCGCTCCTGGTCGGCGGCACAGGCAACGACAGCTACGAAATTGACAGCGTACTGGATATGGTGGTGGAAGAAGCCGATGCCGGGGTGGACAGTATCCAGTCGTTTGTCAGTTACACGCTGCCGGACAACGTTGAGAATTTGTCAGTTATCCATGGCGATGCGACGGGCAATGCGCTGAATAACGTCTTGGGTGGCGAGACGGTCGATGGAAAGGCCGGTGATGATACGCTGAGTGGGCAGCGGTATATCTTTGGTATGGGATATGGGCACGATACCATCTCGGACATCAATAACTCTGCCGCCAACAATGTCGTGCAATTCCTCGCCGATGTGTCTCCCGATCAGATTCGGTGGCAACGGAGCGGGAACGATCTGCTGCTCAGTATGGATGACACCGGCGATACGCTTGCGATTCCATCGTTTTATACGATCGCGTTCAATCAGGGCGACTATCTGTTTTCTTCCAATATTTTCTTGCCGGGGCTGACCGTGAAGGGAGGCGGGAGTCCCTACTATGTCGGCCCCTCCCAGATCGAACGATTCGAGTTTGCCGACGGGACCCTGTGGGGAGTGGACGCCTTCGGCGCGACGATGATCGGCGACCATCATGCCGACACCTATGTGTTCGGTCGAGGTGACGGGCAGGACACGATCCTCGATTTCGATTTTACCGGCGAGCAGCCGGCAGACGTGCTTCAGATGAACGCCGGTGTTTTGCCCGGCGATGTCGTCGCCAACCGAGTGGGAGATAACCTCATGCTCGGCATTGCCGGCACGTCGGATCAGCTCGCGGTGCAGTCGCACTTCGCTTCGGTTTTTGTTCGGTATCGTTTCTCGTCCATCGGCCAGAACGTCAATGCCTACCAAGTGGAACAGATTCAGTTTGCCGACGGGACGGTGTGGGATACCGCTGCCGTCACCAATCAGCTGACAGACTTCGTCGGTACGGAGGCGGCAGATATCTTCCGTGGGAACGCCCGGGCGAACAGCATGCAGGGCCTCGGTGGGAACGATTGGCTGGAGAGTTTTGGGGGCGATGACCTGCTGGACGGCGGCTCGGGCAACGATACGCTGCTCGGCGGCGATGGGTCTGACACCTATCTCTTCGGCAGAGGCAGCGGTTCAGACCTTGTTGAGGATGAGAATGCGTCGGGGTTCGACCTGAACACGATTCGCTTGTCGGCTACGGTGCTCCCCACCGACGTGACGTTGCAGGCCACGACCAACGGGGATCTCCTCCTCAAGATTGTCGGGTCAAGCGAACAGCTGAGGCTCGATTCGTTCCTAGACAGTCAGTCCTATCAATCCTACCAATTGGTTTTTGCCGATGGCACGGTATGGGATTCCGCCGCGATGCTGGCGCATGCCACTGGGCTCACCTTGGTCGGCAACACTCGTAGCAACGAACTCGAGGGGGGCCTGTTGAACGACGTGCTCTCCGGATTAGAGGGGAACGATACCCTGTGGGGCGAAGGAGGGAACGATCTGCTCATTGGCGGAGTGGATAATGACACACTCCGTGGCGGTGACGGCAACGACACCTACATCTTCAACCTTGACGACGGCATCGACACGATTGAGGATGTGGCGCTCGTCGGTGAAGGGAATCGCATACAATTCGGGGTAGGGATCGACCAGGGTGATCTGACGTTCACACGTGATGATGTGGCGCGAACGCTCATGATCCAGGTGGGGAGCAGCGGTACTGATCAGCTGCAGCTGCTCAATTTCGATCCAACCGGCGCGAATGGCTCGTTGGTGGTGGAAACCCTGACGTTTGTCGATGGAAGTTCCACGAATCTCGCTGATGTGGTTTCACCGATCGTCAACCATGCGCCGACACTTGCGGTGTTAATGGCGGATCAGACGATGCCGGAGGATGCCCCTTTCACGATCCAAGTGCCTTCCGCCATCTTTGCCGACGCGGACGCGGGCGATGTGCTGACACTCAGCGCGAGCCTGGCCGACGGCACTGCGCTACCGACATGGCTGACGTTCGATGAGACGATGGCAACCTTCAGTGGGACAGCGGGTGACGCGCAAGTGGGGACTCTTGATCTCAAGGTCACTGCCACGGATCGCGAGAACCTGAATGTATCCGATGTCTTTACACTCACTGTGACGAATGTGAATGAAGCACCGACAGTGGCAGCACCGTTGGCCGAAGAGACCGCGATGGAGGATGCGTCGTTCTCGATCACGGTACCTGCGTCCACCTTTGCGGATGTTGATCAGGTGCATGGGGACCAGTTGACCTACCACGCCCTGCTCGCAGGCGGGGGAAGCTTGCCGACCTGGTTGACCTTTGACCCGAGCACCCGCACGTTCAGCGGCACGCCGGGGAATGCCGATGTCGGCATGCTCGCGCTTACGGTCACGGCGACGGACTCAGGGGGCCTGAGCGTCTCGACCAGCTTCAGCCTCTCGGTGCAGAACGTCAATGATGCGCCGACGGTGGCCGTACCAGTGGCAGATCAGACTGCCGCCGAAGACTCGCCCTTCTCCTTCACAATGCCCGGGCCCACCTTTACCGATGCCGATCTGATTCACGGGGATGGGTTGACCTACGGGGCCACCCTTGCCGATGGCAGTCCGCTACCGACCTGGCTGAGCTTCAATACAACCACCAGAACATTCAGTGGGACACCGGGCACCGGGGATGCCAGCATTCTGGAGATCGCCGTCACCGCGACCGACAGCGGTATGCTCAGCGCGACCGACCGGTTTGCCCTCTTGATTTCAGGGCCTCTGCCACAAACGCTGGTTGGCACAGTGGGAAACGATGTCCTTACTGGCGGCCGGGGCGACGATATCCTCACCGGGTTAGCCGGAAACGATACGCTGACTGGCGGGCAAGGTCACGACCTGCTCGACGGCGGGGCCGGCACCGATACGATGTTGGGGGGCATCGGCAACGACACCTATGTCGTGGATGTCGCCGGGGATGTCGTGACCGAATTGGTGAATAAAGGAACCGATACTGTGCAGAGCAGTGTCACATACACGCTTGCGGCCAATGTCGAGAACCTAACGCTGACCGGGATGGCAAACCTCAATGGTATGGGCAATGCGCTCGATAACATTCTGATCGGCAATGGGGGGACCAATGTGTTGACAGGCAGGGCTGGTAATGACACCTATGTTGTGGGCGCGGGGGATACGGTCGTGGAGAATCTCAATGGCGGTATTGATACCGTCGTGAGTTCAGCGACCTGGACGTTAGGAAGCAATGTCGAGAACCTGACCCTCACGGGGACGGCGAATATCAACGGCACCGGCAGTTCAGCGAACAATGTCCTTGTTGGCAACAGCGGAAATAACATCCTCGATGGCGACTCCGGCAACGATATCCTGGATGGGGGAGACGGAAACGACAGCTTGCTAGGCGGCAGCAGTGACGATACGCTGCTCGGTGGGCTGGGTAATGACACCCTCAATGCCGGTAGCGGGAACGATGTCCTTAACGGCGGCGATGGGACCGATACGCTCGACGGCGGTTCGGGCGCTGACCAGCTACTCGGCGGGGCGGGAAATGACGTGATGACCGGGGGAGGCGGTGCGGACCAGCTTACCGGTGGGACCGGCAACGACACGATGATAGGCGGGTCCGGCAACGATCTCTATAATTTCTTGCGGGTCGATGGCCAAGACACGATCATCGATTCTGATCCAACCCCAGGAAACCAAGACTGCGCGCGCTTTGGCGCGACGATCAACCCCTTGGATCTGGTGATCAGCCGTCAGGCCAATGAATTGCGTCTGACAATTCATGGCTCGTCCGATCAGATTACGGTGCAGAATTGGTATCTCGGCACGAGTCATCGGATCGAGACACTGCAAGCCGGCAACGGGCAAACGCTGCTGAGCACGCAAGTGGATCAACTGATCCAGGCGATGGCCGGGTTCACCGCACAGACTGGCCTCACCTGGGATCAAGCCATCGATCAGCGGCCGCAGGAGGTGCAGACGGTTCTGGCGGCAAGCTGGCAATAGCATCGGATGCTGAAACAGCCCGCCAGCATCGTTCTCGCGTCGAAAGCATCCTCAACGTAGCCCAGAGGCTACGCCTCCGGTGCTTTCATCGGCTGCGGCCTTGCTGGACGGGCTGTTTGAGCATCCTTCTGGAAGACGTTGAACGTAGTAGGAATGTAGAATCCTCAATGCTGAATTTTCAATTGTCAGGATGGGAATAGGCAGCAACGTAAGAGGCGAGTGGTCGCACGGCAGGTGAGTTTGTCTCGTTGTCGTCCTATCTGTCTGGTTTTGGCGGAGATAGACGAAACAGAACAAGTCGGTACCCAGCCTGACCCCATGTGCCTTAACATGCTCGTGTCAAATATTCCTGATTCTCTTGAGTATCAGCTGAGAATATCTACCCTCATGTGGCGATGGCCTCGACGAATCCGGTATCGATGAAAATCGGCGAAGTCGAGCGTGAAGATCCTAATGGTGCGTAACGATTCCGCAGCAACAATGAGAGACGCGTCTGCCAGATCCATTGGGTGATCCCCATACTGTTCCATCAACTCGAACGTCCGTGCCGTCGACACCTGATCCAGAAACCATAGGGACACGCCGCCATCAAGGATGAAGTCGCGCAGTCGATCGGCGCCGATGCTGTTCGGCGTTAACAGGTGAAACGCTTCGGTTAGTACAGGGATTGTCGTGAAGAGGGCTTCCCGCGTGACGCTGAGGATGTTTTTACATCGCGTATGTTCGGCATCTTGAGGATCGAACAGCGCGACAAAGGGGCCAGTATCGACCAAGATCATCGGCGCGACTTCCGGCGCAAGGCGATCTGCATGCCACGCCGGGTCTCAGTCGAAGGTGCCAGCGCGTACCCGCCTGGCCCAAGGTCCAGGCGGCGGTAGATTTCGAAGGCCGACTGCTGACTGCTACGGCCAACCTCGTCACGAAGGACCAGTACGCCCCGTTTGAGCGCAGCGGACACGGACCAACCAGTTTTCTTGGTCACTTGCGCCAGCACTTTTTCGGTTTCGTCGTCCAGTCGTACAGTTCGAATACCCATGCCGCTCCTCCTAGGCTTCCAATGTCATACAAAATGTAATACAATGGCGCATTCGCGTCAACTAGCACCATTTCCCAGCTTCGTTCCAGCCTACCTGCCAGACCCCTTTCCCGTCTCCACCAGAGCCATTAAGGTAGGGTGCTCGGGGTATTGTCAATTTAACTCCCATTTGGCAGACTGGGCAGGATGAAAACCAAAACACCCAACTACCAACGCCATCGCTTTCCCTCAGAAATCATCAGCCACGCCATCTGGCTCTATCATCGATTTTGTTTGAGCTTCCGTGAAGTCGAAGAACTCTTAGCTGAACGTGGAGTCACGGTGACTTATGAAACCGTTCGCCAGTGGTGTCAGAAGTTTGGGCCAGCCTATGCTCGCAAACTGAAGCAGCGCCAAGGTCGTCTCGGTGACACCTGGTATCTCGACGAAGTGTTTGTGACCATTCAAGGCACACAGCAGTATCTGTGGCGAGCCGTTGACCAAGACGGTGATACCATTGATATTTTAGTGCAGCGCCGGCGAAATAAAGAAGCGGCTGTACGCTTCTTTCGTCAGTTACTCAAAGGGCAAGGCCGTGAACCGCGCTGGATGATGACCGACAAACTCAAAAGCTATGATGCGGCTCATCGCACGGTCATGCCAACCGTCGAACACCTCAATCATCTCTACGCGAATAACCGCGCCGAAGTCTCGCACCAACCGACTCGGCAACAAGAATACCATATGCGCGGCTTTGCTTCCTCAACTCAAGCTCAACGGTTTCTGACGCTGCACGGCCTCACCCAGAATTTGTTTCGCCTCGGCCGTCATCTGATCCAGGCGGTCAACTACCGGTTCTTACGAACGCAGGCGTTTCAGATTTGGAAGGACGCGGTGTGTGCATAAGGGATGGTGTCACTGCTCGATAAATCCGTTCCATTGTGCGTGCAGCCGGTTAAGTTGACAATACCTTTATTGACATTCGGAATTCTGCTCCCCTAGGATAAGTGACGATGGCGGAGAGGATTCAGATTCAGGTGAACGGCGAACAACGAGGCTGTCAAGCCGATGCCACCGTGGGGGACTTGCTGCGTGAACTTGCCATCAAGACCGAGCGTGTGGCGGTGGAGCTGAATTTAGAAATCCTTGATCGCAAGGAGTTCGATCAACGACGTCTGAAACAAGGAGATCGCGTGGAGATCTTGAGCTTCATCGGAGGCGGCTCATAGTATATGATGCCATTGACGAGCGCATTATTGTTTCATTGGGCTAGGAGCTCTGAGCCAATCGTCAATGAATCGATGGATACATTCTTAGAGGACACGTAAGATGGATGATCGACTGATTATTGCAGGACGTGAGTTCAAATCCCGACTGTTCGTCGGGACCGGGAAATATAAGGACTTTGCCGAAACCAAGAAGGCCATTGAGGCGTCGGGAGCCGATGTCGTGACGGTGGCGGTGCGGCGCGTCAATATCACCGATCGTTCCAAGGAGAACCTGCTCGATTATCTGGACCCGAAGAAGTACACCATTCTTCCCAACACCGCCGGCTGTTACAACGTGGAAGATGCCCTGCGCTATGCCCGTTTGGCCAGGGCCGCCGGCGTATCCGATTTGATCAAGCTGGAAGTGCTCGGTGACGAGAGGACCCTTTTCCCCGATACGGCCGGATTGCTCGAAGCGGCGAAGATTCTCGTCAAAGAAGGCTTTATCGTGCTGCCCTATACGAATGACGATCCCATCGTGGCCCAGAAGCTCGTCGACGTTGGATGTCCAGCGGTCATGCCATTGGCTGCGCCGATCGGATCGGGACTTGGTATCCGCAATCCGTACAACTTAAAGATTATGATGGAAATGGTGAAGGTGCCGATCGTCGTGGATGCCGGTGTCGGGACCGCGTCCGATGCGGCACTTGCGATGGAATTGGGGGCGGATGCGGTACTGATGAACACGGCCATTGCCGGAGCCAAAGATCCCCTTGCCATGGCCGAGGCAATGAAATATGCGGTGTATGCCGGTCGGCTTGCATACAAGGCTGGACGAATCCCGCGAAAATTGTATGCGACGGCGAGCAGCCCCATCGAAGGGATGCTCCAATAAGCGCTGAGATGGCGGATATGAATAGCGCCGAACATATGCACTCAGTACTCAGGACTCAGCACTCACTGCTTCCCTGATGTTGAACCTCTCCAGCCGTCTTCTTGTCGTCACGGATCGTCATCAGACCATGGGGCGCCCGTTGGTCCCCCTTCTGCAGCGGGCGCTCACAGCCGGGATAGTGGCGATTCAACTCCGTGAGCGCGACCTCTCAGCGAGGGAACTTGTAACGCTTGCGCGTGAGGTGCAGGCTGTCATGGCCTTTCCCGGGTCCCAACTCCTCATCAATGATCGGATCGATGTCGCATTGGCGCTGGAAGAAGTCGGCGTCCATTTACGCAGCAATAGTCTGCCTGTGTTGGTCGCACGACAGTTACTGGGGGCCCAGCGTCTGCTGGGTATTTCCGTGCATTCGATAGAAGAGGGACTGTCAGCACAGTCGCAGGGCGCAGACTACATCGTGCTTGGCCCAATCTATGAGACGCCGTCCAAACAGATGTTCGGTCCGCCGCTCGGCATTCACACCCTTGAGAAGGCATGCAAGTTAGTTCGTATCCCCATTATCGGGATCGGCGGAGTGACGGCGGCGCGCGCGCGTGAGATGCGGCGCGCTGGGGCATTCGGTGCGGCGGTGATCACAGCGATTCTCGGTGCGGCCGATGTGGAGTCGGCGACGCGCGAGTTACTCGATGCCGTGACGCTCGCGCCGTGATGTGCGTGACGCACGACCATCACGCTGTAGGATGACACCGTCGGGTTGACCACCCCAGGAACGGGTGATAGAATCCGCGCAAGACAAGGACTTCTCGATTCAGCAAAGGGTTTAGATTTTTTCGAGTCGCGCATGGACGGCAAGAAAGAAAGTCCGAGTCGATTCCGGTCTCTCCGAGATTCCGTCACGCAGATCACGAAGCGGTTGACTGAAGGAGAAACGGACGTGGCACCACGCAACGACGAACATATTCGCGAAGTTGAAAAGTTTCGTGTGCAGATCCAGTCGATGGAAGAAGAAATCCGTCGACTCTATCAATCCCGCTACCAGCTCGACCAAGCCACCAAACAGAACGAGAAGCTCGTCGCCACCCTCCAGGAAGCGAAGGGGCAGATCGAAGCGTTGCGTGCCGAAGTTGAGAAACTAACCGCACCTCCCTCGGCCTACGCCATCTTTTCCAGCCTTAATACCGACGGAACTGGCAATGTCTATGTCTCAGGACGGAAAATGAAAGTCAGCGTGCATCCATCGATCAATGGGAAAACGATGCGTAAGGGGCAGGAAGTGCTCCTGAACGAAGCATTGAACGTGATTGAGGTCAAAGGCTTCGATATCCAGGGTGAAGTCGTGCGGCTCAAAGACGTGCTGGAAGGCAACCGCGCCCTGGTGACGCTGCATTTCGACGAGGAAAAGGTTGCAGAACTCGGCGACCCGCTGCTGGCTGAACGATTGAGTGCTGGCGACCATCTGCTCTATGACCCTCGCTCCGGCTATGTCGTCGAAAAGTTGCCGAGGTCCGAAGCGGAAGAATTGGTATTGGAAGAAGTGCCCGATGTCGACTATGAGCACATCGGCGGGTTGCAGCATGAGTTGGAACAGGTTCGCGATGCGGTGGAGCTGCCGTTCCTTCATCCGACACTGTTTTCAGAATACAAGTTAAGCGCGCCGAAGGGAGTCTTGCTCTACGGACCGCCGGGCTGCGGGAAAACCTTGATTGCCAAAGCCGTTGCGAATTCGATTGCCAAGAAGCTCGGGCATCTCACCGGTAAAGAAGTGCGGAGTTACTTCTTGCATGTGAAGGGCCCTGAGTTGCTCAATAAGTATGTTGGTGAGTCTGAGCGCCAAGTCCGCGAAGTCTTTAAAAAAGCAAAAGAGCGGGCGGAGGACGGGAATCCCGTCATCGTATTTTTCGATGAAATGGACGCGCTCTTTAGAACGCGAGGCACCGGGATTTCTTCCGACATCGAATCGACGATCGTCCCGCAGTTTCTCTCGGAGATCGACGGCATGGAACGGCTTCGCAATGTGATCGTGATCGGAGCCAGCAATCGCCAGGATCTCATCGATCCGGCTGTTCTCCGCGCCGGACGGTTGGATGTGAAGGTCAAGGTGGGGCGCCCCGATGCAATGGCAGCCAAGGATATTTTCTCGAAGTATTTGAGCCTCGACCTGCCGTTCGACGAGGAAGATTTGAAACGCCATGGTGGAGAAGCCAAGGCCCTAGTCGAGCAGATGACTGATCTCACGGTCGGCGCGATGTATGCCTCTTCGGAGGAGAATAAGTTCATCGAGGTCACCTATGCAAACGGTGAAAAAGAAGTGCTCTACTTCAAGGATTTCGCGAGCGGTGCGCTGATCGAAGGCATCGTGTCTCGCGCGAAGAAGTTCGCTGTCAAGCGGGCGATCGCGAAAGAGGGCCGTGGCCTTCGATCCGAGGACTTGATCCGCGCCATTCGGGAGGAGTTTAAGGAACACGAAGACCTGCCCAATACGACCAATCCTGACGATTGGGCGAAGATCTCCGGGAAGAAAGGCGAAAAGATCGTGCATCTTCGGACGATCAGCGGAGGCCCAGGCGAATCGCGTCAGATCGAAACCGTGACGACAGGGCACTATCTCTAACAGGCTGCGGAGAAACTCTGTGAGCGGGCCAGGACGCCACAGGGTTATACATGCGCCTGCGACGAGCTCAGTCGGAACGGCACAAGAGGAGAAGTCCACGTAGGATGCTCACAAAGGCCAGGCTTCTCACCCGCCCAACCCCGGCGCGCCGAGACGCGCCGTTCCGCGGGCAAGGCCGCAGCAATCGAAGAGGCCAGGAGGTACGTGCCTCACTTCGTGTGAGCCGTTCGTTTTTTGAATGAATCTTGGCGAACGGAAAAGCCCCTCCTGTAATTCCGACATCCGAGAGGCTTTGTTCCGTACGATGAGCCTCTGCGCAAAGCGAGAACGCCGCTGGCGGACTATTTGAGTATCTTGCTAAGATGTCGCACCCATGCAGGAATCTACCGCATTGATGACTCCCCGCGTACTGGGAACTGAAACGGAATTCGGCATCGCGTCACGCGATCCTGCCGCCGCAGATCCTGTCTCCAACTCCATTGCCGTCATCGGGCATTATCCAAGCCTGCCGGCTCCTCTGGCCATCTGGGACTATGAAAATGAGAACCCGCTGCTCGATGCGCGGGGGTTCGAGGTCGAGGGAGAGCGGGAGCGGCCCAATCCCGAGTACAATCGTCAGCTGAATAAGGTGCTGGCCAATGGGGGGCGTCTCTATGTCGACGGCGCCCACCCGGAATATTCCACCCCCGAGTGTACCAATCCGCGAGAAATAGTGGCCTTCGAACGGGCCGGCGAGCGAATCCTCGCTCAGTGCCTCGAACAGATGGCGCGCGCCACTGGGCGGGATCATTGCGTGCTGTACAAGAACAATTCGGACGGCAAGGGGAACAGCTACGGTTATCACGAGAGCTATCTCATGTCTCGCGCGGTTCCCTTCGAGCGCATCGTGAAGATCTTGGCGCCGTTCTTTGTGACGAGGCCCATTTTTGCAGGGGCAGGCAAAGTTGGCGCTGAGAATCAGACCAGTCCGGCTGATTATCAGATCTCGCAGCGTGCGGATTTTTTCGAGTGCCTTGTCGATCTCAATACCATGGTCCGGCGCCCCATCGTCAATTCGCGCGATGAGCCGCATGCGGAGTATGGAAAATATCGGCGTTTGCACGTGATAGTCGGAGATGCCAACATGGCGGAACTGTCGACCTATCTCAAGGTCGGTACGCTCTCGATTGTCCTGGATCTGCTCGATGCCGGCGCAGATCTTCCGCAGTTCGAGTTGGACGATCCGGTTCGAGGCTTCAAACAGGTGTCGCGCGATCTGGGCATGAAGGAGACACTCAAACTGACAGGGGGTCGCTCGACAACGGCAGTGGCGATTCAACGAGCCTATTTAAAAGCCGCCATGGGATACTATGCCTGCCGCGATCTCCCCCAGGTCACGAAAGATATTCTCGTTCGCTGGGAAGACGTCTTGGATAGATTAGAGCAAGATCCTCGGCTCTTGGTGCGTGAGTTGGATTGGGTCGCGAAGCGCCAGATGATGGAATCCTATATGGAGCGCAAGGGTTGTGGGTGGGACGACCCGCGAGTGCGTCTGATGGATCTGCAGTATCACGACGTCCGGCCAGACAAGGGTCTCTACTTTACGCTCGAACGCAGCCACTTGATCGAACGAATCGTGCAGGAAGTAGAGATCGCGCGAGCGGAGTTCACTCCGCCTCCGGGAACACGCGCCTATTTCCGCGGGCGATGTGTCAGCAAGTTTGCGAAGTCGCTCTACGGAGTCAGCTGGACTTCGGTCCTCTTCGACGTCGGCAACAATCAGGTGAAAAGAGTGCCCTTGATGGATCCGCTCCGAGGCACGGCCTCGCTGACGAGCGACCTCCTCGATCAGGTCGAGACTGTCGATGACTTGCTGGCGAAGCTCAAGGCCTGATGTATAACCCTCTCTCGCGATTGACACGATGAAATTGCCATTTTTCCCCAACCATGACGACTCGAGTTTCTTCGACTTTTTGACCGAGCACCATCCCACGTTGACTCCGACCGGGCGGAGTGGATTCCCGCCGGCCCAGGCTTCGGCCGATCCGATGCGCGGGGCCGGCTCGATGAGCGTGCCCCATGCCACCACGGTGCTGGCAATCAAGTATCAACAGGGTGTGGTGATTGCCGGAGATCGCCGAGCGACGGAAGGGTTTCAAATCGCCGAGCGACGGATCGAAAAAGTCTTCAAGATCGACGAGTATTCCGCGATGGCGATCGCCGGCGCCGCCGGCCCTTGCATTGAAATGGCCAGGCTGTTCCAAGTCGAACTGGAGCATTACGAAAAGTTAGAGGGTGTGCAACTGTCTTGTGAAGGGAAGGCCAACAAGCTTGGACAGATGGTCAAGGCCAATCTGCCGATGGTGTTTCAAGGGCTGGTCGTTATGCCTCTTTATGTCGGCTATGACCTGAAGCGCGCTGAAGGCCGCATCTTCAAGTACGATCTTGCCGGCGGTCGGTACGAGGAGTCGGATTACCATGCCATCGGATCGGGCGGGAAAGATGCGCGTAATACGATGCGGGAGCATTTCCTCAGAGGCTTAGCGGAACCGGACGCGCTGAAACTGGCCCTCCTGGCTTTGTACAATGCGGCGGATGATGATGTTGGGACGGGGGGGCCGGATCTCGTGCGGGGCATTTACCCCACCGCGAAGATCGTCAACTCGACAGGCATTACCGATGTCTCCGACCAACAGATCCGCGGCATCTATGATGGGTTGATTGCCACTCGCCGCTCCAAGGAGAACTAAGCATGCCGATGCCCTATTACGTCTCGCCCGAGCAGATGATGCAGGACAAGGCGGAGTATGCCAAGAAAGGCATCGCCAAAGGCCGTTCCATCATTGCCATCGAATATGTGAACGGGATACTGCTCGTCGCGGAAAACCCTAGCGCTTCGCTCTATAAAATTTCCGAGATCTACGACAGTATCGCTTTCGCGGGGGCGGGCAAGTACAGCGAGTTTGAAAATCTCAGGAAGGCCGGCATCAGGCACGCGGATCTCAAAGGATTCATGTACAGCCGGGAAGATGTGACGGCCCGCTCTCTTGCGAACGGCTACTCTCAAAGCCTCGGCACCATTTTCAGCCAGGAGCTGAAGCCGTTGGAGGTAGAAATCCTGGTGGTGCAGGTCGGGCACAACGGCCAGCCCAACGAGATGTATCGCATCTCCTTTGACGGCAGCATCATCGACGAACGTACCTTTGCGGTCATTGGAGGCAAGTCCGAGGCCGTGCAAGCCCTGCTCAAGGAGAAAGGGCTGACGCAGCCCCCAGAACTCCAGGCTGCTCTCACTCTTTGTCTCACCGCACTCGAAAACATCGGGAACCAGAAGCTCTCACTGGAGAGTCTGGAGGTGGCGGTCCTGGATCGCACCCGCGACGGCAGAAAGTTCCGTCGTCTATCGCCTGCCGATACCAAACAGCTCCTTGCAACATAGCAGGATGCTGAAAAAGCCCTCCAGCGGCGTTCTCGCATCGCTCAGAGGCTCAACGTACCGAAGCGTACGCCTCTCCTCTTTGCTCGCTGCGGCCTTGCTGGACGACCTTTTTGAGCATCCTGCGGGGGCCTGTTCTCTACTGGGTCCCCGTTAGCACCATCAAATTCTTCTCGTGCCCCCTAGTTTTTCCATAGCCTGCTAGTTTCCTCATTTAAGTTTCTGACGCACAGACCGATACAGACTCAGAGCATCGTCTACAGATGGACACGACGGTCGGCTCAGACAGTCCAGTATCTGTCGAAGCTCGGAGGTCTTCATGGACACAGAGGCACCGATGCACCCATCCCCCGCGAAAACGATCTTGGTCGTCGACGACGACCCATCAACGGTGTTGATCTGCGTCAAGAAGCTCCGTGCTGAAGGGTTTACTGTCCTTGAGGCGGAAGGCAGTTCGGAGGCATTAAAGATCTTGTCCACCCACCAAGAGCCAATCGACCTACTGCTGATCGATCTCATGCTGCCTCCGCCTGGCCTTCAATTGACCTCCACCCAAAATCCCTATCCGCGGGTCCATGGTCACGACGTTATCCAACGTGCCCTGGCGATGAAGAAGACATCCCGCGTGATCCTCATGTCGGGCCTGTCGTATCATGAGCGCAAGGCGTACCAAATGGTCACCGATCACGTGCCCTTTCTCCAAAAGCCATTTTCCGTTGAGACCTTGATGCGGCTGGTCCACGAGGTGCTCGCCTCGGCTCCGCTCTCCTCCGACGATTTCGCCACCAAGTCGATCGCCAAACACGACGTTCGATGGTATGACTAACCTCACGTTCCAAGTCACGTGAAGCACAACTTTCCCACTCCTAGATGAATGACTACTGAGCTCTATTCGAAGGCTAAGGCTGCGACCGCGTTCCCAGCTAGGCTTTCGCTCTCCACAGTATCGTAGTCTTCACGCCCCCTAGCTTATTTGATCGAGCCGCCGTTCCTAAACTGGCTTGCGGCAGGAAACTCCATATAGTCGTCACTGGTTACAACGAGCTTATTATTGCCTGATGGGGTGGCGGGAAATGGTTAAAGCCTCCTCGCGGAGACGAAAAAGGGCACCCTCAGAAAAGACTTTTGGCATTGGTCGCACTGCCTCAAGATAAGTCCATGAGCCGCCAACGCTCCACACATGAGTCTATGTCTATCGAAGCAGCACCCCTATCCCATATAATGAAACATAGGGAGGGGGCGTCGAAGGGGACGACGCACTCACAAGGAGGCTGGGTCAGTCAGGTGGGTGAGGAGGAGATCGGGGTTTGAGCAAGAAATATCAAGAACGAAGGAGAGGAAACCAGTGAAAAACAGAATGGCGGCATTCGGAATCGGGCTCTGTCTTGCTCTGTTGGCGCCAGTCACTCCGACCATGGCAGCGAAGGTTCAATTACATATTCTTCCCGTTTTTCAGGAGCGCCCTAGTTGGTGTTGGGCTGCTGTTGGAGAAATGGTCTTCAAATACTATTACGTACCCGCTGTTCATCGGACAGACTATCAGTGTGGGATTGCGCAGACGAGAAACCTTTGCACCGGGATATCGAATTGCGTGAAATGCGATCTCCCGGCCGGCGATGAAGCCACCATGGTAAACATGGTTCAACAGTACCCGTTACTGGCCACACGGGGCGGTGCGGCTGGAGATATCTCGCTGACAGTCCAATCGATGGCCGGCAGCCTTTCCGAGGCAGAAGTGAAACAAGAACTCAATGAGGGTCGCCCTATTATTGCCGGAGTTTCCCCATCTGGATTCAAGGTAGATGGAATCTCTCAACATATGGCCCTTATCGTCGGCTATGACGATAGCACCGGCAATCTGATGTTGACGGTGAATGATCCGTTTCCCTTCGAAGCCGAGCGCTTCCTCTGGATCGCGAACCCCTATCAACCAAATATGGATATGTCAGGAGAGAATGATGGTCAATATGAGATCAGTTTTGAAAGATTTCGCTCGAAGATAAAGTGGGCCCATACGATGTATCGGATTACCTGCACCGGGAAGGGTTGTCCGTCCGACAACCACCAAGTCGCGGATGGCGCCGATGGAAAAGACGACCGTGAAGTGATTCAAGCCGTTCTCACGGCATCCTCCGGAGACTTTAAAACGTTACGCACAGGACATAAAGTTGTCGATGATACCGGGACAACATGGCGGTCTAACGTTTCCTTTGCCGGTGCCAAGCAATGTTTGGTGAGGGACAAGGACGATTCTGATGGAGCGAAGTGGAGCTGCACGTTCAAATTTGCAGACAGGTCGGAAGCCGACAAAGCGGTGGAAGATATCGTCAAACGATTGCGCACCAGCCTGCCTGATGGTTGGACCGGAACGGATCTTGAAGAGGAATCTGACACAGAGCTCTATACCAAGACAGACAAGTTCATGGCAAATAAACCAGGAACGAATTCGGCGATCAGGGTGTACTTCATTGACGTGAAGAAGAGCGGGCGGATCACCATGTATCTTTCCGTGAATAAGAAGTAGCGTTCCGGATAAGCCGATAACAGGATCGTCACCTCCGTCGGTTCCAAGACTCTATTTGGCAGACCTGGTGTATGAACACTGGTTTAACGGGGATGATCCGGCTTGAATTCCGAGAAAGCCGCATCCACAAGCTTCACAGGCACAATAAGGGCACAGGGCCCTCAATCTCCGCTTCCAATCCGAAAGCTTCCCGTCAAGGAGACACTTCCAAAGGAGAACTTCTGGCGAATTGGTGCTTTGCTAGGTCATCCAATTTTCCTGGATCTGCCCTGAACGAATATGCCCGTTTGGAGGTATTAGGGCGAGACCAATCTGGGAAAATCCGGGCAACCGCTAAAAAGCTTTCCCGCAGAAATCCAACGCCATTCCAGATTGCCGTTGAGGTCAAAACTAACTCAAAGGGAGATGATGCAGGAAAAGGAAGGGGCCAGATAGATGAAACTGCTACTCAGGTATGCCGGGGCCTCAATGGACTAATAGACTCTTTCGCGGATCGCGGTCTCCCATTCCTTGGAGCAGATGATGTATTGTTTCTTCCGGTCATAATCACAACGGCCAATCTCTGGATTACTGAGTCGGCGATCAATGTAGCTTCACTTGAAACCAGAGAGATTTAGGATGACAGTCTCTCTGTTAAAGCAACGTCATAGCTATGGTATGACTATCCGCAATCTCCAGGAATAAAGCACTCCGTGCAGCAGTATACCGCTTCATAAGAACTCCACGAACATCTCTACGACAGATTCGTCAGGACAATCGCGATAGTCTGGTTCGCCACCTACGCGGGCGCCTTGACTGGCCCGCTGTTCGTGGACCTGCTGCGCCGGATGCTGCGCGGGCGTCGCAAACCCCTGTATCTGATCCTGGTGGGACTACCCGCCCACAAGGCCCTCGCGGTCAAGGAATACGTCGCAGGGCTCGACGGCAAGCTGACCCTGCATGACCTACCCGGCTACGCCCCGGACCTCAATTCCGATGAGTTGGTCTGGAGCCATGCGAAGCGCACCGGTCATGCACGCGCCCGTTGCAGAAGGGCGAACGGCTGGCCGATCGCATCACCGCGCAACTCGCCGAGATGGCTCACCGCCCCGCGCTCGTCCGCTCGTTCTTCAGACATCCCAGTGTGGCCTATATTGCTGCCTGCTGAGTAAATGGAAATGAACTCCGAATCTCACCGTTCTCTTTGTTCTCTGAGGACTCGTTCCGGAGCCTGCGGATCCCTTCCGGGGATCCGGTCTTGATCGGGTACTTGGCGGTCCTCTTTTAGAACCGCCAGTCCATATTCGGTCATCCCTATGACTCGACCATCCTGGAACCACACGTGCTCCTGCGTCTTGTCGTAGATAAACACCACCCTGTTCTTTGTCAGATACCTCCCTACCTCCTCGAGGGCTAGCGACCGCAAAAGTTTGCCCTCCAAAATCGCGATACGATCAGGTTTCCCTCGCTGAGCCATAACTTGCTCAGGCGTCATTTCGAGTTCAATCATAGTGGCCTGAGCGCCTCCCACTATCAGCACTCCGCTCACCCCGATCATCAGAATCCTGAATCGCCATCCTTTCATAAAACTCTTTCTCCCACTTGAGGCGAGGCACCCCCCTATTCACATTGTGAACTATACCCCCATCCCCCAAAGTAAAAGTATTGTTCCCAGGACCCACTGCTTGAATTGAGCTGAATATCGTAACAATCGGCATCGCTAACATAGGTCGACATCCCGCTCGCTTGCCGGTAGAAATTACTGGTGTCCACATAGCGAATCGCGCGTTGATAGGCCGCCCAGCGAAATCCAAACGAGGGCATGTAGCCACTCCCCATGTCGGTGCGCGTATGTTGGCTGCTAATATTGCGGTTAATAATTTCCCCTCCAAAACTGGTCCGGGCCGCAAAGTCGCGTAGGCCGTTCCCATCAAAGAGGGAGCGGGGATAATAGCCTACCCAGGTGTCTCCATACCGTAACCACCAGTGCCCAGATTCTCCATCTTTGTACCAGAGGAGTTTGATAGTATACTGAGAACCCCCGTGCGAGCTGTAATTAGTAAAGCCTCCGCCAATATACACGGAGTTATTCACCTGCACGAAGGCCCCACAGGTCAGGTTGTAGCATCCTCCACTGCCATAGTTGTCGGGAGTGAAGTAAATGAACAACCGGGAGCGCCAATCTCCGTATAAATCTCGATACTTCTGCCAACCCCCTTCAATCGTTTCCTTATTACTACCCGACCCCCGAACCACCCACATCTGAGAGAGCGTAAACTCATCCGCACGTTCCGTATACGGTTTCCAAAGGTTAAACACACTTTCTCCACCCCAGTTGTCGACCCATTTGTCAGCTTTTGCATACTGATGCAGGCTGGTGGGACCATCCTTGGGTGGGGTCTTGTAAAAAAAGGCTTCCAACGTTTCAAAGCTTTTAAGAATATTCATGGTGAGGTGCTGCATCGGGACGGACTTTGGGGGGCAACTTTGCCCGCCTGAGGTAAATTCCTGCTCCCTGGATTGGAGATCAGGTCGCTCCCGTTCCTCTTGTATAGCCTGCTCCTTACCCTCTTCGCGAGCAACGCCTCGGGGTGTATATTCAATGACATGTTTGGCCATGTCGGGACGTCGTAGCGCCGGTTGTTTTTGGATACCGACGCAATCAATCTCATCCCCGGCAGGTGACGTGAACCGGAACAGGACATCTTCCGGACGCACATGCTGCGCCAGGTACTCCTGCATGCGTTGGCGTTCTTTGTCATTGAGCACCCGGTCGACTGCAGGAAACGAGTGAGAAGCAACCAATGGTTGATCTAAGTCTGGAATATCTCCGCTATCAGCTTCAGACGTATATGCCCGAGGGCTGTAACAGCTGGTCAGCAAAACCAGCCAGCCCAAACTCAAGGGGAACAACCACCATAGCCTAGTGAATGGGAGAACATGGTTTTTTGGTCTTCGCATTGTATGCCTCTTTTTGAGGAACCTAGAATTTCCCAGGGCAGAGTTTGTGTGATAACGGCCTCGGGCTCACTCGGTGAAGCCGTCCCATGCCCGTTCATGTTCCCTAAGCCGGGATTTCAATTTTGGTTTCCTAGCTTCGCATAGTGTACAGCAGTCGTCTCGATTGCGACCAATTTTCTTGGCAGCACATCGCTGGAAACCTTACAAGCGCCCATGAATAGTGGGCGCTGCCCCTTCCGGGTCAGAACCAACCTGTAACTTGCGTCCGTTTCGACGCATTTCTCGGACACTGCACCATCCCTAAATGGGATAAGTTATTTGGAGAGACCTGTAAATGTGGCCCCATTCCATGCTCGGCAATAACAGGGATACCCAATCGGCACGCCGGATAGCGGACACGTTCCAGCATTCGTGACACATGCGTTTGCGCCAGCGGACGTCGACGCGGTGGCTGTGGAGTTGCTCTCCCGCCCCACCAATGCATGGTTCAGTCCCTTTGTGAGACTATGTGTGAGACCATTCGCGAGGTCAGTCACCACCCCTTTACTAAGGGTTTCCCAGAAATCTTCGCCCTCGTCAGCACATGCCTTTTCTACTTCGTCCTTGTCATACCCTTGCTTCCCCAACTCGATGCGCTGCTGCACGGTACATCCCCCCCATGCTACGGAATGCAAAAGCATAAAAGCCGGAACCACAAGACAGCACACGAGGCTGAGTCCTATGAACTTCTTCATATTCATAACAACCTCCCTTCTTATCGGAAATCGGCGTATTGTGGATTGCTATCTGCTTGCTTAGACAATTCTGCATAACCTATGCCGCCATTGCACAGGTCGAGAATTGTGAGGAGGCACTCAGCTGAAATGAGTGTTCAGCAGCGATGATTGTGAGATAGAAGGCGAGACTCATTCCCCATCAGGTACCATGGAGAACGAGGATCTCAATGAATCTAAAATGATTCAGTTTGAATCGAATCTGATCCAGATATTCGGGCCGATTGAATTGATCTTTTGGCGCAACGCATGGCAGCACCGCCTGGAACGTCGACCGATTCGGTTGTTGTCCCGAGGCCACGCCTTTGGCAAGCGAGCCAAGCAAGCCACGTCAGCCCTGCCCGTATTATTCACGAGAGTTCGTAACGAAACCGCCGAGACGCCATGCGAGACGGGCGCGTAGAGCAGCGAAGGAAGAAAGCATACTTGAGCAGTATGTTGACCGACTGAGCGGCGAGCCCGCCCGCCGCCAGGCTTATCGCAGCGGCGTATCGACGGTTGCAGTAGAAGTCTTCGTGAATAATGCGGGCTAGTCTTCGGAAAAGAGGTCACTCTGCAGACTTACAGCCTGGACCAGTACGGGCGGACAATAGCCAACGTGTTGTCACCGGATGGGACTAACATCAATCCTGAGCTGGTCAAGCAAGGCTGGTGTAAGTGGTATCCAGAAGTATGCGCCGGGGGATAAGGGTCCTAGCAGGTTGCGGAAAAACTCGCTCGTTCATTGGGCGAAACCCCTAGAAGACACGATTTTCGTCGGAGTAAGTGAAATGCCTCAGCATGGGCCGTTCGCCTGTCATGGTCGAAGCAAATGCAAATTTCGAGCAAGTTGGAGGTCATTCCGGACACCGGAATCCACGCTTCGAAAGCGGCTAAAAAACGTTTTTCCGCAGCCTGCTAGAAGGGTTAGAGAACGAAGCACGAGAGGCGAAGGAAGGATTGTGGACGGAATCCGGCACCGGAGCATCCATCGTTGCTGGGGAAAGCACTGCGCCTCGCTCAGGAGCGTGGCAACTCATGCGTGTACCCCGCATTCATCTGTTACAGGAATCCGCGCCGCAATCCGGCCTTTTCGAGCGAGCCGACTTCGAGCGCGTCCGCGAACACCTGACCAAACGACCAGACCTACAGGTTGCCATCGCGCTCGCCTACACGTTTGGCTGGCGGATGCAATCAGAAGTCCTGCGGACGGGGCTGAGCCAGGTCGACCTGGCCGCGAGGACATTGACACGGCTCGAACCAGGGACGACAAAGAATCGTGACGGGCGAACCTCACGCCCGAGCTGTACCCACTGTTGGCCGAACAGATGGAGCGCGTAAAGATGCTATCGAGAAGCCTGCGATGAGTGATTCCGTTCCTGTTTCCGAACCCTCGGAAAGGACGATTTCAAGGCCAGCGGCTCCGTGATTTTGGCAAAGCCTGGAAGCCCGCCTGTAGGAAAGTTGGGTTGACGGGCATGATTCGACATGATTTCAGACGGAGCGCGGTTCGCAACCTGATTCAATCTGGGGTGCCGGAGACCGTGAAGATGAAGATCTCCGGGCACAAGACTCGCAGCGTGTTTGATCGGTACAACATCACGGGCGATGCCGACCACCGAGAGGCCGCCCACAAGCTTCACAGGCATAATAAGGGCACAGGGCCCTCAATCTCCGCTTCCAATCCACCCGTAAGTGCGCTAAATTCAAGTCACGCCCCCGTAGCTCAGTTGGATAGAGCAGCGACTTCCTAAACTTGCGTGCGACGAAAGGCCCCTTGTAATCCTCAATGGTTACAAGGGGTTTTTTGTTGTCTCGTAGGTTGACGGAGGGTGGCGAGGGGTGGTGGGGTGGTATTGAGAGCCTCGCGGGCACAAAGACGGGCACAACGAAGTGCGCAGGCGTTGAGGGGGACCCGGAATCAATCGACGTTCCATTTTCCTCCAGAACCCACGAATGCAACCGCCAACACCTCAGGGACACACTGGAGCCACACAACGCCACCGCGCTTGGGTTCAGCGTGGCATGCGCCACTGTGTTCCGGTCACAATCCAGCGGTCTGTCTTCTTCGTGCCGAATGCGCTGAGGTTTTATTGGGTCGAGCGGATCGACAGCGCGTGATTCTGATCGGTCACCTTCGCCTCAATACGATCCCCCTTCTTGAGTTGTCCCATCATCTGAGTCGTTTTATCTGTAGTCAAACGTATTTCCTTGCCGTCCTGCCCCTTGACCACATACTCCCCGTATTCGACCCGCAACAGTTCGCCCGTGATCGTCTTGGCGCGTTCTAGGCGGCTACCTCCAGTCTCATCGGCCTGACCGGCGTGCGCCGCCGTGGACAACCCCAGGCACAGCAAGAATCCACACGACAGGACCCCGACGACTTTTGGGATTGATACCATAGGAAGCCTCCTCGGTTAGAAATACACGCATAGATGTAACCATACGCTCTCTGGTGTCTTGTTACTAGCCATTGTGACCAGAGCGCGGAAATTTCCGAGTTTGTTTTGGCGACGAATCTCCTAGGCTAGAAACGAGATGAGGAAGTGAGTTTGAATCTAGTATGCGGCGTGCCATTTCGCGCAGTTGACCCTTAATACCACCAATTCCCCATGCCCCGCCTTGCGGTTTCCTCAGTCCTTTCCTACAATACGCCTCCCCTGCGAGGCGCCCATGCCCTTCACATTTCGTCCCTACCGTCGCTTTCCGGTGCAAGGCTCCGTCACGGACAACGCTGATCCATTCCTCACGCTATCGCTGGCCTACTTCTCGGGTTTCTGGTCACTGATCACACTCCTGTTTCTGAGTAGTGCTCCAGTGTATGCGGAGTGGGTGCCGGTTGATGGCAACGACCAAGCAGGAATGGCTGTCGCACAGCTAAACCTCATTCAGGTCCTCGACCACAAACCGGCGGCGGTGGTTCCCGTCCCGCAGACCAAGTCCTGGTGGACAACCCAACATGAACATACACTCGCGCGCATTCGCCAGGGCGAAGTTGACCTGCTGCTGATCGGAGACTCCATTACCCATGGATGGGCCGACGAGGGGCGTCGCATTTGGGATGCATATTATGGGCGCCGCCGTGCCGTGAATTTAGGATTCAACGGTGATCGCACCGAGCACGTGTTATGGCGGCTGGATCATGGCGAGATCGAGGGGATTTCCCCCAAGCTGGTGGTCGTCATGATTGGAACCAACAACACGGGTACGCGTCATGATCCCCCAGAGGAGACTGCCGCAGGCATCCAGGCGATTCTCACGACCTTGCGCATGCGCCTTCCAGTTACTAAGATTTTGTTGTTGGGCGTGTTTCCCCGCAGTGCCTCAGCGGATGACCCGTTCCGCCGGTTGAATGCAGCCATCAATGACCGCCTCCGCCACTACGCCGACAATCAGCAGGTCTTTTTCTTGGACCTCAGCCCGCGCTTTCACGATGGCCGGGGACGTCTCTCTCAAGACCTCATGCCCGATTACCTGCACCCAAGTGAGCGCGGTTACCAAGTGTGGGCAGACGGAATGGAGGATATGATCAGGAAGTTGCTGGGTGAGTGAGTCCGAAGGATCGAACAAAAATCCAATATGCCAAGGATGAGAGTTTAGGAGCCTTGGACAAGGAAGCACGACAAGCCACACGTGGCTTGTGGCAATACCCGCAGCCGGTGCCGCCGTGGGAATGGAGAAAGAGGAGCCGTTAGAACGAGCGCACAATAGCTCTGATAGACGACCGTTTTACGACCACTAACCCCTCGAAGATCCCCCCTCAGAAAACACCAGACTCACCCGTTTCAAAATTCCCTCCTAGAATGCCAAGCAGGGTTGGTCGATTTCTCGAGGATTTTGGCCTATCTTGGGCCAGCTCAAAAACAAATGATTGTGGAGCATTCGTGGGAACGTGAAGCAGGAGTTCGTGCATCGAGTACGCCAGGCATCCCAAGAAAGACATTCGCCTTCCCGATCCTATGGCCTTGGGTGGACTCTTCAGTGTTCGCCCCATTGCGACCGAGTTGCTTAACATCCGTAATCCAAGCCAGGCCACTTGTAACGTGAAGGTTATTGCAGGTATTGTTAGCGTCAACCTATCACCCCTTCTGATGATGCGCTCGGGATAACAACCCTCGCGAGCGCCCCTCCTTCTCAAGTACTTGCCAATCGACCTCCACAGCATCAACAACCAGGTAAAGGATAAATGTTCGGCTTCTCTCGCACTAGTACTGCTCATCATCTGCTTCCTCTGATCGTTTTGGGTGGACTGCTGTTCGCTCCGACCTTCGCAGCAAGCGAAGGTCCTCCGGTATCACCGGAGGCTCGATCCATTGTCCAACGCGGCGTAATCGAAGTGGGCGCCGCCGTGGGCTATCTCCAAGGGGTCAAGGTGCTGATGAGCGACTCAGCGAATCGAAGTGCCGTCTACCTCCTTCCCAGGATTGGCATGGTCGTCACGGATCAACTAGGGGCTGGTTACTTGACCGGCAATGTGACGCTGATGTTCGAACCGTTCTACGCCGCATATTATCAACCGTTTGGAGCCTCAGCCGCAGGTGGGGCGTTTGTGGTCAAATACAACTTCCTTTCGTTTGGGCGGTGGATGCCGTACTGGGATATGGGGGCAGGAATGCTTTGGACAGATCTCGCCCCCAGGATTGCTGAGCAAAGCACCACCTTCAACGTCGTGTTAGAGACGGGTCCCGGCCTACAGTACTTCGCCACGGAGCGTATCGCCCTCACGATGGGGACACGGTTCCATCATATTTCCAATGCCGGCACAGGCGAGCGCAATGAAGGCCTGAACGCGATCTTGACCTATGTCGGGATGTCGTTCTTTTTCTCGCGCTAGACGGCTAGCTAAACCCGGTGTGCCAAGGACAAGCCCGCGACTGGCGCTGCTGGGAGTGGGCCAGTGCCGCTCCCGGATCAAAACCAGTTGGTTCTAACCTCGATGATTTCCCGTCTTAATCCTCAAAGAAATCACAAAGATATCCGCTAGAGATTTCACAAACCTTTTGGACCTATCAGGAACTTGTCAAGCAAGGCCGGTGCTGGTGGTACCGGAAATATGCGCCAAGAGATACGGTACTTGAAGGGTTGGAGAATGGAGCGCGAGAGGCCAAGAAAGGATTGTGGGTTGATTCTCAGCCGGTGCCGCCGTGGGAGTGGCAAAAGAGGTAGGCCGTAGAGGTCCTCGCGGACTTGCGGAGAAGAGGGAGCAGTGGTAAGAGAATGGCCTTGAGCTGATGACGCAAGAATTCTCTTGCGGGCGAGGCATCGACTGATCCTCGCCACTGAACGCGCCGTTCCCTGCTGCGGTGCCCGCGACTCTTCACAGGGATGCCCCAAAGGGAGGAGAGCGTGCCTACACGCAATGACACTAAGAAAGCAGCAGCCAAGGGTTTGTCCGTGGCGCAGTATCGGTATGAGTGGATTCGAGGACACCCTGATTTCGAGAAAGAGTTTGAGTCCCTACTGTTTACCAATACGGTGATGGCTGAGGAGTTACATGAGAAACAGGACGAGGCCGATCCACAAGCCTCGAAATTTGTAGCGGCATTGGCAGAAACTACGGCAGTCTTAGATGCGTATAAGGCAACGAGGTGGCCGCACTTCTTCAAGAGCCCAACCGTCACTATCCCTCTCTATCCCGATACAACCGAAGAGGAATGGCTTGCGATTTATCGACGCCACAAAGAACGCAGCCTCTTCCACCAGCAACGCGACCGATTCTTTTCTGCCACTCCGCAGCCCCACCAGAAACCCAAGAAGCGAATTCATAAAGATGAACTCGCCTTTCGGCTACAAGTGTTTGATAGTTACCAAGAGCTAAAAAACTTCACGCAGGTCGGACAGCGGTTAGGACATACAGAGGCGAATGTCCGGCGCGCCTACGACAAAGTCTTTTTTGATATTTTCGGGGCTCCGCAGCCTTAACGCACTGAGGAACGTCGAGCGGCTAGATCTGGCCGCGGGAACGCTAAGGCTCGAACCAGGGACAATGAAGAATCGCGAGGGGCGAACCGTCTATCTTACGCCCGAACTGATCCCGCTGCTGGCCGACCAGATCGAGCGCGTTAAAGCGTTGTCTCGCAAGCTTAACCGAGTTGTCCCCTATCTATTCCCAAATCCTCGGAAGGGACGGTTTCAAGGTTCCCGGCTTCGGGATTTCAGGAAGTCCTGGCTGACCCGCCTGCAGGAAAGGAGGACTCATGGGGATGCTGCGGCACAATTTTCGACGAAGCGCCGTGAGAAATTTCGTGCGCTCGGGGGTAGGGGAGACGGTGGCGATGAAGATCAGCGGACACAAGACTCGGAGCGTGTTCGATCGTTACAACATCACGAGCGATGCCGACCTGCGAGAGGCAGCACGGAAGCTTCATGGGCACAATCTGGGCACATTGCCCGCAGTTGGCCCTTTCAATCCTCCCGTAAGTGCGCTAAATTCACACTACGCCCCCGTAGCTCAGTTGGATAGAGCAGCGGTTTCCTAAACCGTTTGTCGTACGTTCAATTCGTATCGGGGGCACCAATTTTTCAACAACTTGCAGGACCGCTTTCGGACACGACCCGCAATTGTGGTAATTTTGTGCTAAAAATCTTCACAAACGACCGAACAAGATGGAATCAATCAAGTCAGTAGAAAGCCAGCAAGCTCATGATTTTCAACGATAAACGGGGAAACCTTCGCAACTTTGAGCGGTTCGAATCATTGGCCTTCTGCCACTCTTAACCAGCGGGCCGTAGGTTCTCCCCCTACGGGGCCCACCAAACCTCGCTCGCGCGTGCCGTTCGCCTGCCTATTCAGGGCGAACGGATAAACCCCTCCAGTGGGTTTCTCCCCACCAAACCAATCAACGACTTTGGCAGGCACAGAAGCAGCCGCTTCGCGGGAAGTGGTGGCAGGTGTTAATACGGTGTTAGTGGAATTCAGAACGTTAGCCCGACGGACCTGTCCGCTCGGAATCCAGATGTTCCGTTCGTGTCCTTCTTCGTGGTGTCATGGGACGGGTCTAGTGTGAGATTACCGATGCGTGAGCAGGCGAACAAACTTCGCGGCTGAAATGACGGGCACACCGCTGTAGTGCGAGGCCTCGAAATCCTGGTCGCCGGTGATGAAGTATTGCGGTGGAGGTTCCGTCGTCAGCAGATCAAGAAACACGCGATCTCGGGCATCACGAATGGGGGCCGTACTTGGGACGGGGATGACCAGATCGGCTTGGACTCGAAGGTCGGCCAGAAACGCCGCGGGCGTGATCGTCGTGTGGGTGAAGTATCGCTGGATGGCCGGGCGGTGGAGCACGTGCTCCAATTCAGCGAAGGTGGCCTCGCTCATCACAGCAACCACCTGCCCTACCCGGACGGCGTCGAGGATCTGGGCGGGTGGGCTGGTCACGGACATCAGCCCGGACACGATGATATTGGTATCAAGGACGACGCGCACGTGGCGTTCGCACCGCCGCGACCTCTGCGGCAACTTGCTCAGGGGTGAGGGGGCCCAGCTCCTGGGCGGCGCGACGCAGCTTCCGAATCATACGCCCGAGTCGCTGACGACTGGCCTTGCGTTCCGGCGACTCCAAGATCACCATGTGGGCTCCCCGCCGGACGGACACGGGTTTACCCCAACCCTTGACCCAGGCCGAGGGAATCACCACGCCATCTTTGGTATATTTTACCGCTTTCATGTTTCTGCCCCTCCCATTCCTCTTTGGGATCGGAGTATAGCACGGTGGTGGCGGACGCGCCTAGCGCCGGAACGGCTCGATGACCCTATGGCCGATTGAACCGCGCCATGCGGCCCAGCCACTCCACGGGGATTTCCTCCTTGCGATAGGCCCGCTGGATCGACTTCGGGCTCATGCGGAGTTCCGCCGCCAATTCCTTCACCGTCAGCAAATCCTTCTTCATGCCCAGTCCTTTCTTTCGGTGCGGCTCAGCACCGCGCTGACCATACCGGTGTGAGATGATGATGGGAAGTACCCTGCTTAGGCCTGCTTAGGACAGTTAGGGACTCTTAGGGACAACAGTCACGAAGCAAACCAAGCGGAATGTAACTTCGGTGTACAAAAATAGAAATACCTAATGGCACGTAAGAGGATGAGAACGGCGAGGCGGAAGAATGACAAAGACCCAACCGGGAGCCTGGAATTGGAATGGAATGACCTGGGGCATTCAGCAGGACACTACAACTGCATTATCTGCGGTGAATCTGTGGCCCAAAGTCACCTAGCCGCGTAGAGTCTCGGAGTGTGCCTGCGCCGTCTTTCGCTTCCCTCCTAGACGAGGCCCCTATACCTTTCTGGACTCCCCTCCCGTCGCTCCTCTTGCTTTGCCGCGCAATGCCGAATAATCTTTTCATGAGGCAGCCCTTTCCTTGGGTGTGGGGTGGCGGTCGAATTCTGCGTTAGGAAACGATTGGAGCCCTAACTGTGAACGTGAGAAGTCTTATTCTTAGAGAATTAGAGGAAGGGATGACGGAAGAGGAATTGGCCTCGGCCATTGAGGTTTCCCCGCAAACGCTCACGAATATTATTGCCAATGAATTCCCTGAAGACTCTGCCGTATGGGACAAATTTACGAGGTATTTTCGGATGGATGTGGATGTACTTCAGACCGGTGGGTCGACACACTCAATAATGATACTTAATCTATCAGATCGCACCCTTCAGTTCCTCTGCTGGTCTCATTCGGAAGATTCCGCTGCTGGACTGGCATCAAATGAATCAGATCATCACAAGCAAAAACCCTCCTGATGTCATCCACGCCAAAACGACGATCGATACGACGGACATTTATGGGAAACGCACCGTCGCCTTGAAAGTAAAGGATGACTCGATGGAGACCATGTTCAGGGAGGGGCAGATCATTTTTGTGGATCCAGATAGCAAGTGGAAGCCTGGAGACTATGTCATTGTCCATCGTCCGGGCGGGCACCCAGAAACCACTCTCTTCAGACAAATCGAATATATCGAAAGCCACTATATACTCCATCCCCTGAACCCAATGTATGAAAACCTTCTATTAACGAAACAGGACAAGGTGTGGGGTAAGGTCGTCCGGTTAACAAGGAGTCTCTGAGAATCTCTGAATGTATGCGTGAGAATTTTCTGGCAGTGACTTGGACCCGTTCCGAAACGGTTTAGAACAGATGGCTTTTTCAGCGGCCACGGATCACCTAACGGTGTCCAGCACACTCGTTCGGAGTGAGGTGGCCGAGCGACTGACGCCATGCTGAAGAAGGGCATTGTGTGTGGCGGTAACGGTTTTATTCCCTCACACATTGGATCGAACAGAATCGGCCTGACATCGTAGGCTCGCTGGTATCGAAAGTATCCGCTGGGAGATACGGTGCTGGAACAGCTAGAGCAGGAGGCACGAGAGGCAAGGAAAAGATTGTGGGCTGATCCTCAGCCCCCTGTAAAGCATGCCAAACCTATGCTAGGCCAGAGTTGGTAAGGCCAACATCAGAACTGGTGAACAACAACATTGGAGGGATCAGTTTCGTTCTGGTTTCTTCA
>CAWGDV010000014.1:0-255996 GCA_963821465.1 uncultured Nitrospiraceae bacterium
AGGATATGGCGAAGGAAGTATCGGCACAGATTAAGCTGCAGATTCCAGCCGGGAAGGCAAACCCTGCCCCTCCGGTCGGGCCGTCGCTGGGTCAGCACGGCGTCAATATCATGGAGTTTTGCAAACAGTTCAACGCGAAAACACAGAAAGAGGGCGATAGCATCATCCCGGTGGTCATTACGGTCTATAAGGACCGGTCATTTACCTTTGTGATGAAAACTCCACCGGCGTCCGATCTCTTGAAGAAAGCGGCAGGGATCATTAAAGGGTCGGGCGTTCCCCAGAAAGACAAGGTTGGCAAGATCACAAAGGTGCAGTTGCGTGAGATCGCGCAAAAGAAAATGACAGATCTCAATGCCGTCGATCTTGATGGGGCGATCAAGATCATTGAAGGGACGGCGCGCAGCATGGGAGTCGTGGTTCAAGGGTAATCGAAGCGGATTGGACGAGCGTTTGTGCTCGCATAGGTTACGCGCACGTCCTGGCGTGCTCAGGGTGGGCGGGTGAAAACGATGCGCGCACGCGAGGCCCGCCTTCTCTGCCGGGTGTTGAGAAAAGAGGGGAGTGCAATGGGAAAGAAGATGAGAGCAGCCGTAGAAAAGCTTGAGCCTCGGGCCTATGCATTGCGCGAGGCGGTCGACGCGGTGAAGCGGTCGGCCTACACCAAGTTCGATGAATCCGTCGATCTGGCACTTCGATTAGGCGTCGATCCGAAGCGGGCAGACCAAATGGTGCGTGGCACGACCTCGCTGCCGCATGGTACGGGGAAGAAGATTCGCGTCTTGGTCTTTGCCAAGGGAGAGAAAGAGCAGGAGGCGCGGCAAGCCGGCGCTGATTATGTCGGGTCCGATGATCTGATGGAGAAGATCAAGGGGGGGTGGATGGACTTCGATTGCGCGATCTCGACGCCGGATCTTATGGCGGCCGTCGGGAAGCTCGGAAAGGCCCTTGGGCCCCGTGGGCTCATGCCGAATCCGAAGACGGGGACCGTCACCTTCGAAGTCGGCAAAGCCGTGTCGGAAATTCGGAAAGGCCGTGTGGAGTACAAAGTTGAAAAAGCCGGGATCGTGCAAGTGCCAGTCGGGAAGGTGTCGTTTCAGTCTGAGCAGCTCTATGACAACGCCGCCGCAGTTCTTGAGGCCGTGATCAAGGCAAAACCTGCCTCGTGCAAGGGACGCTATCTGATGAGCGCGACCCTCTCGAGCACGATGGGCCCTGGGGTGAAGCTTGATGCCATTGCGTTAGCCAAAGAATGGAGTTAGTTGGGGCGTTGCCGCGCGGAAGGGGAAGGGTTCGATTATGAATAAGGATGAGAAAGCGACAGCCGTTGCGGAGTTGACGGAGACATTCGGTCGTGCACGGCTTGCCATTGTCACCGAAAGTGCCGGGCTCCCCGTCAACCAGGTTACGGAACTTCGCAAGCTATTGCGAGGTGCTAAAGCCGAATACAAGGTGGTCAAGAATACGTTGGCCGCCCGTGCTGCTGAGGGCACGATCCTTTCTGGGGTGAAAACCTATCTCAAGGGACCGACAGGGCTGGTGATCGGCTATGACGATCCGGTGCTCCCGGCCAAGGTCCTTCGGGATTTTATTCTGGCGGAGAAGCGCGAACAGAAGATTAAGATTACCATCGGTGTGGTGGAGGGCAAGGTGGTGCAGCCCGCTGAATTGGCGGCTGTGGCGAAGCTACCAAAGAAGGAAGTCCTCATTGCGATGTTATTGTCGGCCATGCAGGGACCGGCGCGTGGCCTGGTGTATACGCTTAGTGCGGTCTTGTCGAAATTTGTGAGAGTCATTGCAGCCATTCAGGACAAACGAAAAGGAGAAGGGGATATGTCAACGACCACGGCAAAATTGTCACAGGAAGAGTTGATCAAGGCCATCGAGACGATGAGTGTGCTCGATTTGGCGGAACTCGTGAAGGGGTTAGAGACCCGATTCGGCGTCACGGCTGCCGCACCGGTCGCCGCCGCGGCTCCCACTGCAGGTGGTGGTGCAGCAGCGGCAGTCGAGGAGAAGACATCGTTCGACGTCGTGCTCGTGTCTGCTCCGGCGGATAAGAAAATCCAGGTCATTAAGGTCGTCCGCGAGCTCACCAGCCTCGGGTTGAAGGAAGCGAAGGATTTGGTCGAAGGCGCGCCAAAGCCCGTGAAGACGGGTGTCACGAAGGAAGAATGTGACACCATGAAGAAGAAGCTTGAAGAAAGCGGCGCGAAGGTCGAGATCAAGTAGCTTCGATCAAACCAGTTTCTAGAATCTGTGGGTGCCTGCCATATGCGGGCGCCTAGGCCTGACCATTGTAGTGGAGGACCGGCGAATGTCCGAAACGACTCTGCAAGAGTTCATCGAGCGGAAAGATTTCTCTCGTATTCATAGCAGCATCGAAATTCCTGATCTTATTGAGATCCAGAAGCACTCCTATGAAGAGTTTCTTCAGCGGGAGGTCGAGCCGGAACGTCGCAAGGATCATGGGCTCCAGGCAGCCTTGGCGAGTGTCTTCCCGATTCCGGATTACAACAATACGGCCGTATTGGAGTTTACGAGCTATACGCTCGGCACTCCTAAGTACGATGAACGGGAATGCCTTGAGCAGGGGATGACCTTTGCCGTTCCACTCAAGCTTCGGGTGCGCTTGGTCGTGTTCGATAAGGAAGATAAGGGTTCCAAGAAAAAGGTGCTCGACGTTCGAGAGCAGGAAGTCTACGTCGGCGAGTTGCCGCTCATGACGGAGCGGGGAACCTTCATTGTCAACGGCACAGAACGCGTGGTGGTGAGCCAGTTGCATCGATCTCCCGGTGCGTCCTTCACGCATGATAAGGGCCGAACTCACTCCAGCGGCAAGGTGTTGTATTCCGCCAGAATCATTCCCTATCGCGGATCGTGGCTCGACTTCGAGTTCGACGCACGTGACATCCTCTATGTGCGCATCGACCGTCGGCGGAAAATGCCGACAACTATTCTGTTGAAGGCCTTCGGCTTTTCGAGCGACGATTTGCTCAAGATGTATTATCCGGTTGAAGAAATTCGGGTCGTCAAGGGCAAGATGCTGCGAAAGCTCGACCCTGAGATCCATCAGGGTCTGCGTTGTTCGGCGGAAGTACTTGAGAAGGGCGGTAAGGAGCCCCTGGTAAAGGAAGGCGCCAAGCTGACGAAGGGGCTTATCGCGAAGCTCAAGGCGGCCGGTGTGAAAGAAATCCCGCTTGCGTCGAGTGAGTTGATCGGTCGTGCAGTCCTGACCGAACTGGTGGATTCAAAGAAGAACAAGATCGCCGAAAAAAATCAGCGGCTCACTGCTGAGATCGTCGAAGCGCTGCTCGAGAGCGACATCGAGGAATTCAAGGCGATCTATTTTGATACGGTCACGTCTACGCCAGTGATTATGGACACGCTGGAGATGGATAAGACCACCTCGAAAGAGGAGGCTATGGTCGAGATCTATCGTCGCTTACGGCCGGGAGAAACGCCCTCAGTCGACACGGCGCGCGCGCTATTCGACAATCTGTTCTCGAACTCCAAGCGGTACGATCTCTCGCCGGTCGGACGCCTGAAGTTGAACAAGAAGCTGGGTCTCGATCTGCCGTTGGAGCAGCGGACGTTGACGGCGCAGGACATGGTCGAGGTGATCCGCTATCTCGTGAATTTGAAGCTGGGCAAGGGCGAAATCGACGACATTGATCACTTGGGCAATCGTCGCGTCCGTTCGGTCGGCGAGTTATTGGAGAATCAATTCCGACTTGGGCTGGTCCGCATGGAGCGCAGTATCAAGGAGCGGATGAACCTGCTGGATATGGAAACGGTGCTGCCGCACGATTTGATCAATGCGAAGCCCGTGGTCGCTGCCGTGAAAGAGTTTTTCAGCAGCAGCCAGTTGTCTCAGTTCATGGACCAAACGAATCCGCTCGCAGAAATTACACACAAGCGGCGACTTTCCGCGCTCGGCCCCGGTGGGTTGACCAGGGAGCGGGCAGGGTTCGAAGTTCGCGACGTCCATCCTTCACATTACAGCCGTATTTGCCCGATCGAAACACCGGAAGGCCCGAACATCGGCTTGATCACGTCATTGGCGACCTATGCGCGTATCAATAAATTTGGGTTTATCGAAGCGCCCTATCGGAAAGTGTTGAAGGGGCGGGTCACTGACGAAATCGAGTTTCTCTCCGCAATCGAAGGGGACAAATACATCATTGCGCAGGCAAACTCGAAAGTGGATGCCTCCGGGCGTTTGGTGTCAGAAACCATCTCGGCACGGGCTGCCGGAGATTTTGTGATGGCCACATCGGACAAGATCGAGTACATGGACGTGTCGCCGAAACAGGTGGTGAGTGTGGCCACGGCTTTGGTGCCGTTCTTGGAGCATGACGATGCGAATCGTGCCTTGATGGGATCGAATATGCAGCGTCAGGCGGTGCCGTTGCTCAAGTCGGAGGCTCCGTTAGTCGGTACGGGAATGGAAACCGTGGTTGCGCGCGATTCGGGTTATGTTGTGCAGGCCCGGCGTGCCGGTGTCGTGGAAAGCGTGGATGCTACAAGGATCGTCGTTCGTTCCGATTCAAAAGAAGGTCGGAAAAGGAACGATGCTGGCTTGGATGTGTATGATCTGATCAAGTTTCAGCGATCGAATCAGAGCACGACTATCACGCAGACCCCGGTGGTGGGGCTTGGACAGCCGGTGAAAGTGGGACAGGTCTTGGCCGATGGTCCCGCCATTGATCACGGCGAACTGGCATTAGGCAAGAACATTCTCGTCGCCTTCATGCCCTGGGGTGGATACAACTTCGAAGACGCCATTTTGTTGAGCGAAAAGCTGGTGCGCGAAGATGCGTTCACCTCGATTCACATTGAAGAATTCGAGGTGGAGGCCCGCGACACCAAGTTGGGGAAAGAGGACATTACTCGTGACATTCCGAATGTTGGGGAAGAGGCGCTTCGCGATCTTGACGAGAGCGGGATAATTCGTATCGGGGCCGAGGTAAGGCCTGGGAATATCCTGGTCGGGAAGGTAACGCCGAAAGGCGAAACGCAACTGACACCGGAAGAAAAACTCTTACGGGCCATCTTCGGTGAGAAAGCGGGCGATGTGAAGGATACATCGCTCACGGTGCCGCCGGGTGTCGAAGGCATCGTTGTCGATGTGAAAATCTTCTCGCGCAAGGGACTCGATAAAGACGAACGATCCAAGAGCATTGAAAGCGACGATGCAATGAAGCTTCAGCGTGATCACCACGAGGAACTCCGTATCATCGACGAAGAAAAAACGAAGAAGATCAGGAAACTGCTGCTGGGGAAAGTGGTCGGGCGTGACTTGATGGATCCTGAGAGCGGTGATGTCATTCTAAAGAAGAAGGGCAAGCTGACTGCAGAGATTCTCAAGCGGTTGCCGGATGAGACCGTCCGCTACATTATTCTGAGCGATTCTGACGAGCAGAAAGAGTTGGAAGACGTCGAGCGGCGGGCGAAGGAGCAGATCGAAATCCTTCAGACGCTGTACGATGAGAAGGTTGGGCGTCTGAAACGAGGCGATGAGCTGCCGCCCGGTGTGATCAAGCTGGTCAAGGTCTATGTATCGATGAAGCGCAAGATTCAGGTCGGCGATAAGATGGCTGGGCGGCATGGAAACAAAGGCGTGGTTTCGCGGGTCTTACCCGAGGAGGACATGCCGTGCCTGCCGGATGGGACGCCGGTCGAAATTGTGCTGAATCCGCTTGGGGTGCCGTCACGTATGAACGTCGGTCAAATTCTCGAAACTCACCTGGGGTGGGCTGCCAAGGCATTGGGGATTAAAGTGGCGAGCCCGGTGTTCGATGGCGCGTCGGAGACAGAAATTAAGGAACTGCTCAAGAAGGCGAACTTGCCGGCCAGTGGGCAATCGATGCTGATGGACGGCCGAACCGGAGAAATGTTCGGCAGCCCAGTCACAGTCGGCTACATGTATGTCTTAAAACTTCACCACTTGGTCGACGACAAGATTCACGCGCGGTCGATTGGCCCCTATTCACTCGTCACGCAGCAACCGCTCGGTGGCAAAGCTCAATTCGGCGGCCAGCGGTTGGGGGAAATGGAAGTGTGGGCATTGCAGGCCTATGGCGCTGCGTCCACGCTGCAAGAGTTCTTGACGGTCAAATCGGACGACGTGCCTGGCCGATCACGAATGTATGAAGCGATCGTCAAGGGCGAGCCGTTCCTGGAGCCTGGATTGCCCGAGTCGTTTAACGTCTTGGTCAAAGAGTTACAGAGTTTGGGTCTCGACGTCGAACTGGTCAAGTCGCAAGACTAACCCATTTGTGTGCCGGCCAATAATGGTCGGCGTCAGAGGAGGTCACTACTTTGGAAGGCGTCTATACATTATTTGAGAAGCCGCGAGATGCGGTGTCGTTCGATTCGATGCGGATCCGGATCGCGTCACCCGAAAAAATTCGTTCATGGTCCTACGGCGAAGTGAAAAAGCCTGAGACCATCAATTACCGGTCGTTTAAACCGGAAAAAGACGGATTGTTTTGCGCGAAGATTTTCGGTCCGATCAAGGATTGGGAATGCAACTGCGGCAAGTATAAGCGTATGAAGCACCGCGGCATTGTTTGTGACAAGTGCGGTGTCGAGGTCATTCAGTCCAAAGTTCGCCGTGAGCGCATGGGTCATATTGAGCTCGCGGCGCCGGTTGCACATATTTGGTTCCTCAAGGGTGTGCCGAGCCGGATCGGAACCTTGCTGGATATGAGCCTCAAAGGGCTGGAGCGGATTCTCTATTTCGAGAGCTATGTCTGTGTCGATCCAGGATCGACAGATTTGACGGAGAAGGAGCTGGTCTCGGAGGAAAAGCTTCGCTCGCTCCAATCTGCCTACAGTCCGGGTTCCTACAAAGTCGGTATCGGCGCCGATGCTATTCGGGAGCTGCTCCGCAAGATCGACATCAATGCCAAATGGGATGAGATCAAGGCCAAGGCGAAAACGTCGGCCTCCGCAGCGCTTAAGAAGAAGTACGCGAAGCAACTGAAAGTTATCGAGGCCTTCCGCAAGTCAGGAAACATGCCAGAGTGGATGATCATGGATGTGATCCCGGTGCTGCCACCGGAGTTACGTCCGCTTGTGCCCCTGGACGGCGGACGTTTTGCAACATCGGATTTGAACGATTTGTACCGTCGCGTTATCAATCGGAACAATCGTCTGAAGCGACTGATTGAGCTGAAGGCGCCTGGCGTGATTATTCGAAATGAAATGCGGATGTTGCAGGAAGCGGTCGATGCGCTCTTCGACAACGGCCGTCGTGGACGTGCGATTCGTGGACCTAACAAGCGGCCGCTCAAATCATTGAGCGATATGCTCAAGGGGAAGCAGGGGCGCTTTCGTCAAAACCTACTCGGCAAACGGGTCGATTATTCTGGCCGAACGGTCATCGTCGTGGGACCAGAGCTTCGGCTCCATCAATGCGGGTTGCCCAAGAAGATGGCGCTTGAACTCTTCAAGCCCTTTATCTTCCACAAGCTGGAGGAGCGAGGCGCGGCGACCACGATCAAGAGCGCCAAGCGCTTGGTCGAAAAGGAACGGCCGGAAGTGTGGGACGTGCTTGACGAAGTGATTCGCGAACATCCTGTGCTGCTGAACCGTGCACCGACGTTGCACCGTCTCGGTATCCAGGCGTTCGATCCTGTGTTGGTCGAAGGCAAAGCCATCCGGCTGCATCCGCTGGTCTGTGCCGCGTTTAACGCCGACTTCGACGGCGACCAGATGGCGGTTCACGTTCCGCTTTCGGTTGAAGCGCAGGTCGAGGCCCGGGTCCTGATGATGTCGATCAATAACATTCTCTCGCCTGCTAACGGCAAGCCAATCGCGGTGCCGTCGCAAGATATGGTGCTTGGTTGTTATTGGCTGACTAAAGAGCGTGCAGGATGCAAGGGAGAGGGGAAAGTGTTCGGCTCGCCGGAGGAAGTGCGCATTGCATTCGATTCGCAAGAATTGGAGGTGCATGCCCGGATCAAGGTGCGGATCGAGGGAAGCCTCGTTCAAACCACCGTCGGGCGAGTCATTTTGTCGGACGTGCTCCCTCCAGGATTATCGTTCGCCAACGCGAATAAGCTTATGACCAAGAAGGAAATGACCAAGCTCATCGATACTGTTTATCGCCAGTGCGGGCACCGTGAGACCGTCACGTTTCTCGATAAGGTCAAGGACACGGGGTTTGAGTATGCCACGCGTGCCGGCATCTCGATCTGCATCGATAACATGCATATTCCGACCAAGAAGCAAGAATTGCTGGGGAAGGCTCAGCATGAGGTCACGGAGATCGAGCGGCAGTATGCCGAGGGGTTGATCACGAACGGCGAACGCTATAACAAGGTGATCGACATCTGGGCTCATGTGACCGAACAGATTGCCAATGAAATGATGAGGGAGTTGGGTGCGGGTGGCGATCCGAACAAGGCCGAGTCCTTCAACCCGATCTTCATGATGGCAGATTCCGGCGCTCGCGGAAGCTCGCAGCAGATCCGCCAGTTGGGTGGTATGCGCGGTTTGATGGCGAAGCCGTCCGGTGAAATCATTGAGACTCCGATTACCGCCAACTTTCGTGAAGGGTTAACGGTGTTGCAGTACTTCATTTCGACGCACGGCGCCCGTAAGGGATTGGCCGACACGGCGTTGAAGACTGCAAACTCCGGTTATCTCACGCGTCGATTGGTGGATATCGCACAGGATGTGATTATTAATGAAATCGACTGCGGTACCACCGATGGCATTATTGTGAGCGCATTGGTCGAGGGGGGCGAAATCATTCAGCCGATAGAAGAGCGGGTGTTGGGACGGTTGGCAGCGGAAGACATTCGTGATCCGGTCACTGGTGAGATCATTGTGTCGTTCAATGAGGAGATCGACGAGGATCGGACGAAAGCGATCGTGGAAGCTGCGGTCGACCACGTCAAGATTCGTTCGGTCCTGACCTGTCAGTCTCGTCGTGGAGTCTGTCGATCCTGTTATGGGCGCGATCTGGCCCGTGGACGGCTGGTTGAAAAAGGCGAGCCCGTCGGTGTCATTGCGGCACAGTCGATTGGTGAGCCGGGAACACAGCTGACTATGCGGACGTTCCATATCGGTGGAACGGCAAGCAAAGTGGTCGAGCAGACGGTGACCGAAGCCAAGCATGCCGGCACCATCAAGTTCATGAGCTTCGATGCCAAGAAAAATGCCGACTTCTCTAACCCAGGAATTGCAGTCCAAAATAAAGAGGGTGAATGGGTCGTGATGAATCGGAATGCCAAGATTGCCATTGTCGATGAGACAGGGCGTGAGCGCGAGAAATATGGAGTCGTCTATGGCGCCAAGATCAAGGTAAAAAACGGTGGTCGCGTTGAGCTAGGCCAGAAATTGGTTGAATGGGATCCATACTCACTGACCATTCTCACGGAAGTCGGCGGTAAGGTGGCGTATGGAGACATCATTGAAGGCGTCTCCATGAAGGAAGAGTTCGATGAAGTTACCGGCCTCTCCCGCAAGGTCATCGTCGAGCATAGTGGCGCAACGCTGCGTCCGCGCGTGTCGATCAAAGATGAGGGTGGAAAGACTGCCAAGGTTGCTGCGGCGGCAAACGTGGCTCGCTATCTGCTCCCGGTCGGGGCTCATATCTTTGTCGAAAAAGGCGCAGTGGTCACTCCCGGTGATGTGTTGGCTAAGATTCCGCGGGAGACGACCAAGACAAAAGATATTACGGGAGGCCTGCCTCGCGTAGCGGAGTTGTTCGAGGCCAGAAAGCCAAAGGAGACGGCCGTCATCAGCGAGATCGACGGAGAAGTGTCGTACGATGGTTTTGTGAAGGGCATGCGTAAAGTGTTGGTCAACAATAAGATGGGCGATGTGAAAGAATACTTCATCCCTAAGGGCAAGCACGTCAACGTGCATGAGGGTGATTGGGTCAGGGCCGGTGAGCCGTTGATGGATGGGTCGGCCAATCCTCACGACATTCTCGACGTGTTGGGCCCGAACGAGTTGCAAAAGTATCTCGTCGATGAAGTGCAGGATGTCTATCGGCTGCAAGGTGTGACGATCAACGACAAGCACATCGAGATTATTGTGCGGCAGATGCTTCGTAAGGTCAGAATCGAAGATCCTGGCGACACGGAATTCCTGCCCGGCAGTCAAGTCAGCAAGATGGTATTCGACGAAGAGAATGAGCGAGTGTCGGCGAAGAGTGGGCAGCCGGGTCTTGGTAAGCCGGTGTTGCTGGGTATTACCAAGGCGGCATTGACGACCGATAGCTTTATCTCTGCAGCCTCATTCCAGGAGACCACCCGTGTCTTGACAGAAGCCGCGATCAACGGGCGTGTTGATAATCTGTTGGGTCTGAAAGAAAACGTCATCGTCGGTCGCTTGATTCCAGCTGGAACCGGCTTCGAAGAGTATCGGGACACCTTTGTCATTAGTCCCAAGCCTGAGCCCGTGATCGTTGGTCAGGGAGATGTTGCGGCGCTGACGCACGAGGGCGTAGCAACGGGGTCGGGAGAGCCTGCTTGTTCATAGTGCGAGTGGTGCAAGTGAAGGCTTGACACGGCGATCAATGCTCACTACAATCCACCGGCTCTGCCTTTGAAGAGTTGAAGGAAAGCGGTCAAACTGTTCCGAAGATGAGAGTGACGTACCAATGCCGACAATTAATCAGTTAGTCAGAAAAGGTCGCCAGCTGGCGCACGCGAAGACGAAGAGTCCCGCACTCAAATCCTGTCCGCAGAAACGTGGCGTATGTCTTCGTGTTTATACCTCAACACCAAAGAAACCGAACTCTGCGTTGCGTAAAGTTGCGCGGGTCCGCTTGACGAATGGTATGGAAGTCACGACATACATCCCTGGTGTTGGCCACAATCTCCAGGAGCACTCCATTGTGCTCGTACGAGGCGGCCGCGTAAAGGACTTGCCTGGCGTGCGCTATCACATCGTCAGAGGCGCCCTCGATGCCGTCGGCGTGGCGGATCGAAAACAGAGTCGTTCGAAGTATGGAGCAAAGCGCCCCAAATAGGTAATTATCACAGTTGGTAACGAGAGAGTAAATGACACATGCCAAGGACTAGATTTTTAGACCACCGCGATCCTCTCCCTGATGTACGATATCGAGATAAGCTCGTCGGAAAATTTTTGAATATCTTGATGTCTGGTGGAAAGAAGAGTACGGCCGAGCGAATTTGCTACGGAGCCTTCGATGTCATTCAGGAGAAGACCGGTAACGATCCACTTAAAGTATTCCGATCGGCGATCGATAATGTGAAGCCGGTCGTTGAGGTAAAGTCGCGTCGAGTGGGCGGTGCCTCGTATCAGGTGCCGGTAGAAATTCGTCCGGCTCGTCGGATGTCGCTGGCGCTTCGATGGCTGGCGGAGTATTCGCGGACTCGTGGTGGTAAGAGCATGCGAGAGAAGCTCGCAGCTGAGTTGCTGGATGCCTCGAACAATACGGGGGCGGCGGTTAAGAAGCGGGAAGACGTGCATCGGATGGCGGAAGCCAATAAGGCATTCGCGCACTATCGCTGGTAGCGTCGTTCTGTGCTGCAGCTGGGCCGTGCTGCGACTCGCTTATGCGGGTGATTGTAAGTCGCAGCGTCTCACCGGCCCTGGTTGCGGCATCTATATTTTTAGGGGAAGTACGTGGCGCGTCAATCACCGTTAGAGCAAACTCGGAACATCGGCATCATGGCTCACATTGATGCCGGTAAGACGACGACCACTGAGCGCATCCTCTTCTACACCGGGATCTCACACAAGATGGGTGAGGTTCACGAAGGGGCGGCGACGATGGATTGGATGGAGCAGGAGCGGGAACGTGGCATTACGATTACGGCTGCTGCGACGACCTGTTTCTGGCGAGACCATCGCATCAACATCATCGATACTCCAGGGCATGTCGATTTCACGATTGAAGTCGAGCGGTCTCTTCGGGTGCTTGATGGAGCGGTGGCGGTGTTCGACTCCGTACAGGGGGTTGAGCCGCAATCTGAGACGGTGTGGAGGCAAGCGGATAAGTATAGTGTGCCGAGGATCGCGTTCATGAACAAGATGGACCGAATCGGTGCGGATTTTTATGCCAGCGTCCAGACAATGATCGATCGGTTGGGAGCAAATCCTGTTCCGATTCAGATCCCCATCGGTCGAGAGTCTGAATTCAAAGGGTCGATCGACCTCGTAACCATGAAGGCTTATGTGTATGACGACGAGACGCTTGGCGCCAAGTACATCGTCAGAGAGATTCCTGGTGACCTGCTGGACCGAGCCAAGGAATACCGCGACAAAATGCTGGATATAGTCGCTGAGTTCGACGAGCAAGCAATGGATAAGTATCTCAATGGTCAGCCCTTAACGGAAGAGGAGATCCGCCGAGCCATTCGGGCTGGTGTGATTTCCATGAAAATGACTCCTGTTTTGTGCGGGTCGGCTTTCAAGAATAAGGGTGTTCAGCAGTTGTTGGATGGGGTTGTGGATTTCCTTCCGTCCCCACTTGATGTTGAATCAGTGACCGGGATTGATCCGAATACCGAAGAGGAAGTGAAGCGACGTCCGTCAGATAGTGAGCCGTTCGCAGCCTTAGCCTTTAAGATTATGACAGATCCGTTTGCGGGTCAGCTCACTTTTTTGCGGGTCTATTCGGGTACCCTGAAGACGGGAACGTCCGTCTCGAATGTGACGAAGGGGACGAGGGATCGGGTCGGACGTCTCCTGAAGATGCATGCAAACAAGCGGGAAGATATCGATGTGGCCTATGCGGGTGACATTGTTGCGGCCGTCGGACTAAAAGGGGCGACGACCGGAGACACGCTAGCAGATGAAAAGCAGCCGGTTTTGCTCGAGGTGATGAAGTTTCCTGAGCCGGTCATCGCAATGGCGATTGAGCCAAAAACCAAGCAAGATCAAGAGAAGATGGGGTTCGCGTTGCAGAAGTTAGCGCAGGAAGATCCATCGTTCCGGGTGAAGACGGATGAAGAGACCGCGCAGACCATCATTGCTGGGATGGGGGAGCTGCATCTGGAAATCATCGTCGATCGCATGCTGCGTGAATTCAAGGTGGAGGCCAATGTCGGAAAGCCGGAGGTGGCCTTTCGGGAAACGATTCGCAAGAAGGCTGAAGCTGAGGCGAAATACATTAAGCAGACCGGTGGTCGCGGCCAGTATGGACATGTCGTGTTGACGGTTGAGCCTGCCGAATCAGGCAAGGGCTTGGAGTTCATCAATAAGACCGTCGGCGGCTCTATTCCGAGAGAATTCATCCCGGCGATCGAAAAGGGTGTGAAGGAACGGCTTGATTCCGGCGTCATCGCGGGGTATCCGCTTCGCGATGTTCGGGTCATGGTGATCGATGGGTCGTTTCATGACGTCGACTCCAATGAAATGGCGTTTAAAATCGCCGGCTCGATGGCATTCGTCGATGCCTGCAAGAAAGCCGATCCTGTGTTGCTTGAGCCGATCATGAAGGTGGAGGTTGTGGTGCCTCAGGATTTTATGGGCGATGTGATCGGCAATTTGAACGGTCGCCGTGGCAAGATTCAAGGAATGAAGGCACGGGCGGCGGCGCAAATCATCGATGCGTCGGTGCCCCTCAGTGAAATGTTCGGTTATGCGACCGATCTTCGGTCTCGAACACAGGGCCGTGCCACCTATAGTATGGAATTCGACCGATATGATCCGGTGCCCCGGCAAATTTCAGAGGCCATCATTGCCAAGTATCGAGGTGAGTAGCCGAATCGATTCTTGAGTGAAGACGGAAGGGAGCGAGGTATGGCGAAGGCGAAATATGAGCGGCGGAAGCCGCACGTGAATATTGGGACGATCGGACACGTGGACCACGGCAAGACGACGTTGACTGCGGCGTTGACCAAGGTATCGGCGGATAAGGGTATGGCGAAGTTCATCTCCTACGACGAAGTGGCCAAAGCCAGCGAGAGTCAGGGGCGGCGCGATGCCACGAAGATTATGACCATTGCCATCAGTCACGTGGAGTACGAAACGGCCAATCGCCACTACGCCCACGTGGATTGCCCCGGCCACGCCGATTACGTCAAGAACATGATCACCGGGGCCGCGCAGATGGACGGGGCGATCCTGGTCGTGAGCGCCGCAGATGGGCCCATGCCCCAGACGCGGGAACATATTCTCTTGGCCCGGCAGGTCGGGGTGCCCTATATCGTCGTGTTCCTGAACAAGGCCGATAAGATCGACGACAAGGAACTCTTGGAGCTGGTCGAACTCGAAGTGCGCGAGCTCTTGACCAAGTACGGCTTCCCGGGCGACAAGACCCCCATCATTCACGGGTCCGCTTTGAAGGCGATGGAAGGGGATCAAGGGCCGCTCGGCGTACCGGCCATTTTGCAGCTCCTCGAGGCGGTCGACACCTATATCCCGACGCCCCAGCGCCCCATTGATAAGCCGTTTCTGATGCCGATCGAAGACGTGTTTACCATCAGTGGGCGTGGGACGGTGGTGACCGGGCGCGTGGAGCGGGGCATCGTCAAGGTCGGCGACGAGATCGAGGTGGTGGGCCTACGGCCGAATCAGGCCACGGTGGTGACCGGCGTCGAGATGTTCCGCAAGGTGCTCGATGAAGGGCAGGCGGGGGACAATGTTGGGGTATTGCTGCGCGGGACGAAGAAGGAAGATGTGGAGCGGGGGATGGTGCTCTCGAAGCCGAAGAGCATCACGCCGCATACGAAGTTCAAGGCGGAGATTTATGTCTTGGCGAAAGAGGAAGGGGGGCGGCATACGCCGTTCTTCAATGGCTACCGGCCGCAGTTCTACTTTCGGACGACCGATGTGACGGGGGTGATGACGTTGAATCCGGGGGTGGAGATGGTGATGCCGGGGGACAATGTGAGCGTCACGGGAGAGTTGATCAGCCCGATCGCGATGGATCAAGGCTTGCGGTTCGCGGTGCGCGAGGGTGGCAAGACGGTCGGCTCCGGCGTTGTCACCGAAATTCTGGCGTAGTGGTTGGCCGGATGAATAGAGGAATGAATGGTTAAGGTTGAACAAAGAATCAGGATTCGGTTGCGCGGGTTCGATTACCGTGTGTTGGACCAATCTGTGGCGGAAATCGTGGAGACCGTCCGCAGGAGCGGGGCGAAAATTGTGGGGCCGATTCCGCTTCCTACGCGCATCGAGAAGTTTACGGTGCAGAGCGCGACACATGCAGATAAGAAGGCTCGGGAGCAGTTCGAGATCAGAACGCACAAGCGTTTGATGGACATCATGGACGCGACTCCTGAGACTATGGATTCCCTGATGAAGTTGAACTTGGCCGCCGGCGTGGATGTCGAGATTAAGCTCTAAGGGCCGATGACTGACAAGGAACGTGACGCATGACGAACGGGTTGTTGGGTAAAAAACTGGGGATGACCCAAATATTTGACGAGACGCGGCTTACCCCTGTGACCGTCATCGAGGCGGGTCCTTGCCGCGTGGTCACGGTCAAGACAAAAGAGCGCGATGGCTATGAATCCGTCCAGCTGTCTTTTGGCGAAGTAAAAGAACGTAAGTTGTCCAAGGCTGAGTTGGGACATCTGAAGAAGACGGAGGCTCCAGCCACCCGTGTACTTAGAGAGTTTCAAAAGGTCGGTGAGGTGACGGTAGGACAATCCATCAAAGTCGACATCTTTAAAAAAGGCGACTGGGTGGATATCAGCGGTATTTCGAAGGGGAAGGGGTTTCAGGGGGTGGTGAAGCGGCATCATTATGCCGGCGGTCCTGAATCTCACGGGTCTATGTTCCATCGTCACCCTGGTTCGATGGGAGCCAGTTCTTATCCTTCTCGTGTCTGGAAAGGGAAGACATTGCCTGGACACATGGGAGCGAAGCGGATTACGGCCCAGCGATTGAAAGTTATTGAGTCCAGACCCGATGAGAACTTGCTGTTTGTTCGAGGGGCAATCCCAGGCGCGGCAAATGGACTGATCATGGTGAGAAAGTCGAAGAAGGGGTAGGGCATGCCCACAGTTGATGTCGTTGATTTGAAGAGGCAGAAAGTTGGGTCCGTCAATCTTCCTGAAGAAGTATTTGGCTGTAAGCCGCACACGGCATTAGTTCATGAAGCGGTGGTGATGCAGCGTGCTTGCGAACGTCAGGGTACGGCGTCGACATTGCGACGGGGAGAAGTGGCCGGGTCTGGGAAAAAGCCATGGAAGCAAAAGCATACTGGGCGGGCACGGGCAGGGTCGATCCGCTCGCCTGTATGGCGTCATGGCGGGTCGGTGTTTGGGCCTAAACCTCGTGATTACTCTTACAGCATGCCAAAAAAGAAGTACCGTGCAGCGCTTCAAAGTGCGCTGTCGGCAAAGTTGGCCGATGGACAAGTGATGATTGTGTCGAATCTATCGTTAGCCCAGCCCAAGACAAAACTGTTGGCTCAAGCGCTGACCAATTTTTGCGCCGAAGCCTATGCTTTGATTGTGGCAGGTGCAGGGCATGCTGGATTGGCTCAAGCGGCAGGTAATCTTCCCCATGTGTGTGTGGTGGGTCCAGAGGGACTGAACGTTTACGACATTGTTCGAGCCGAAGTAATTCTGATTCTTGAGCGCGAGTTGCCACGGGTGAAGGAGGTCTGGGGATGAAGGCGGATCTCCATTGCATTCTGCTGCAACCGTTACTGACGGAAAAGATTACGGCAATGCGGGAAAGTCACAACACAGTGGGCTTTCTTGTTCACCCGGATGCGAATCGGGTACAGATTAAGCAAGCGGTCGAAACGTTGTTGAAGGTGAAGGTCGAACGCGTGAATGTGATGAATGTTCGTGGGAAGGTAAAGCGGTTGGGGCGTTTCTCTGGGAAACGATCGGACTGGAAAAAGGCCTTTGTCAAACTCAAGCAAGGTGAGAAGTTGGAGCTCTATGAGAGTGCATAGCAGGACATTGCACCGGGCTCATCTCGATGTGCTGGGAGGACGACTGTAGCATGGGAATCAGAGTGTATAAGCCGAGGACGCCGGGGCGTAGAGGGATGACTGCGGTGACGACCGAAGAGCTGTCGAAGAAGAGGCCTGAGAAATCGCTGACCTCATTCCGCCGCAGTACCGGTGCCAGAAACAATGATGGGCGGACGACTGTACGTTTCCGTGGGGGTGGGCATAAACGGCTCTATCGAAAAATTGATTTTCGGCGTGACAAGACCGGTATTCCAGGGACCATTGCCGCGCTCGAATACGATCCCAATCGGTCGGCCCGCATTGCCTTGGTGCACTATAAGGATGGCGAGAAGCGTTATATTCTGGCCCCGGTCGGCTTAGAAGTCGGAAATGTGGTGCAGTCAGGTGTTGGTTCGGAGGTTCGTACTGGGAATGCGTTGCCCTTGTCCAGTATGCCGTTGGGAACGACTATTCATAATGTGGAGTTGAAGCCCGGGAAGGGTGGACAGCTGATTCGTAGTGCAGGCGGTGCTGCTCAGGTGATGGGGCGTGATGGTGAATATGTGCAGGTACGACTTAGGTCCGGTGAAATGCGGAGAATTCTTTCAACCTGCATGGCAACCGTTGGGCAGGTCGGAAATACGGATCATGAGAATATTAGTATTGGGAAGGCAGGTCGGGTGCGATGGTTGGGCCGACGTCCGAATGTGCGCGGTGTCGTGATGAATCCAGTCGACCACCCGCATGGCGGCGGTGAAGGAAAATCCGGACAGGGTAATCCCCATCCGGTGTCCCCATGGGGTCTTCCAACCAAAGGCTACAAGACCCGGAATAACAAGGCGACGGACAAGTTCATTATTTCCCGCCGCAAGTAGGAGTACGCGATGCCGAGGTCAGTCAGTAAAGGCGCATTCGTTGACGACCATCTACTCCAGAAAGTGGAGCGGATGAATCAGAATAAGGATCGAAAGATCATTAAGACCTGGTCTCGGCGGTCCACCGTCATTCCAGATATGATCGGACATACGTTCGCGGTCCACAACGGCAAGAAGTTTATTCCTGTATTCGTGACGGAAAACATGGTCGGGCACAAGTTGGGAGAATTTGCTCCGACCAGGTTCTTCAAGGGGCATGGGCATGCCAGGACAGAGAAGGCAGTCGCCCTTAAGTAGACGATAGGTTACGGGTTTGGCGCACTCGATTGGATAGGACGGTTATGGCTGAAGCACAAGCAGTTCTACGGTTCGTGCGTGTCTCTCCGAGGAAAGCCCGCCCAGTGGTTGATTTGATCCGTGGGCAGCAAGTTCCCATGGCCTTGGCTATGCTCAGAAACTTACCGCGCCAGGCCTCAAAGGTCGTCGAAAAGATTTTGCGATCCGCTGTGGCCAATGCAGAGCAAAAGGAGATGGGCGACAGTGAGTCAATGGTAGTATCGAAAGCATTTGTCGATTGCGGGCCGACGTTGAAACGGTTTCGATCTCGATCCCAGGGGCGCGCGAATGCGATTCACAAGCGGATGAGTCACATTACGGTCGTCGTGTCGGTGGCAAGCGTGAAGGAAAAGAAGGCGTAAGAGCGGCTAACGGAACGGATTCATTTTCTGTTTGAGTGAGGCGTACGAAGTTATGGGGCACAAGACACATCCGATCGGGTACCGGTTAGGATACAACGTCACCTGGAGTTCTCGGTGGTATGCCAGCAAGGATTATGCGAAGTTGCTCCATCAAGATATCAAGATTCGCAAGATGGTCAAACAGCGTCTCTTTCATGCCGGCGTGGCCAAGGTGGAAATCGAGCGATCCGGAGATCAGACGCGTGTGATTATTCACACTGCTCGCCCCGGTATCATCATCGGTCGTAAGGGGGCTGAGGTCGATAAGCTCAAAGCGGAGTTGGAGAAGAGCTACTCCGGTCAGGTCTATATTACGGTGAAGGAAATCAAGAAGCCGGAACTGGATGCTCAGTTGGTGTGTGAAAACGTCGCTACCCAGTTAGAAAAGCGGGTGGCATTCCGTCGAGCCATGAAGCGAAGTGTGCAGTCCGCACTTCGTCTTGGTGCCCAGGGTATAAAGATTATGGTCGGGGGCCGTCTTGGCGGGGCGGAGATTGCGCGGTCAGAGTGGTACCGCGAGGGCCGTGTGCCTCTCCATACCCTTCGGGCAGATATTGATTATGGGTTTGCCGAAGCCCACACGACGATGGGGCAGATAGGGATCAAGACTTGGATCTATAAGGGGGAGGTGCTTCCGTTGCAGCCCCTCAATAAGGAATCAGCATTTGACCGCAGGCTTGGGTAAGTGATGAGGCTATCGTGTTAGCACCAAAGAAAGTTAAATTCCGTAAAATGATGAAGGGGCGTATGACCGGCAAGGCCTATCGGGGCAGCCAGATTACCCTCGGAGAGTTTGGGCTCAAGGCGCTTGAGCCTGGGTGGATCACCAGCCGTCAGATTGAGGCGGCGCGCATTGCGATTACTCGATGTGTGAAGCGCGGTGGTCAGGTTTGGACAAGAATTTTCCCCGATAAGCCGATTACCAAGAAGCCGGCTGAGACTCGAATGGGTAAGGGAAAGGGCAATCCGGAGTACTGGGTCGCCGTAGTTAAGCCTGGTCGCATTCTCTACGAGATGGATGGCGTGACGCCGGATGTTGCCAAAGAGGCCTTCCGCTTGGCTTCGCATAAGTTGCCCATCGCTACCAAGTATGTGATCCGCGGGGAGTTTTAGCATCGGTTGAACCTGGCGTAAGGGTAAGGGGAGTGTATTCATGGACTTGAAAGAATTACGGCAACTCGCGGGGCCGGAGTTGACGGAGAAGGCGCAGCAGCTCACGCAGGAACTTTTCAATCTTCGGTTTCAGCTGGGAACTGGGCGACTGGAAAACCCTATGCAAGTTCGAAAGACGAAGCGATCTATTGCCAGGGTAAAGACGCTTCAGCGCGAGCAGGCGCAGGCCGATCCAATCTCCACCGCGGCGAAAGGGGCTTGAGGATGGGAGAGTCAGCAAATAAACGGCGTGAGTGGGTTGGGCGTGTGGTCAGTAATCGGATGAATAAGACCGTAGTCGTCGAAATCGAGCGTTCGGTTATTCACCCGCTCTATCGGAAGGTGCTTCGACGGGTCACGAAATTCAAGGCCCACGACGAGGATAACGCCTGTAAGATCGGTGACCGTGTGCGCATGGTCGAAACGAGGCCTATCAGTAAGGATAAGCATATGCGGGTTATCGAAGTCGTGGAAAAGGGACGCGGTGAGTAGGTTGAGGTTGTGCAAACGGTAGAGGGAACACCGGGACTATGATTCAAAGCTATACATACATGGATGTGGCCGATAATTCTGGTGCCAAGCAGGCCATGTGTTTTCATGTGCTTGGAGGAACCAGGCGTCGGTACGCTTCTCTCGGAGATATTGTCGTTGTGGCAGTCAAAGAGGCCATTCCTGCAGCAACGGTGAAGAAGGGCGATGTGAGCCGAGCCGTGGTCGTGAGGACGACCAAGGAAGTGCGCCGTGAGGACGGTTCCTATATCAAGTTTGATCGGAATGCCTGTGTACTGATCAATAAGGACGGTGATCCGGTTGGAACTCGTATCTTTGGGCCAATCGCGCGCGAGCTGCGGTGGAAAAAGTTCATGAAGATTATTTCCCTAGCTCCGGAAGTGCTGTAGCGAGGGTGGAGACGGTGGGATGAATAAGCAGGGGTTGAAGAAGAATCGAATTCGTAAAGGCGATGTGGTGGTCGTGATCGCCGGGCGCGATCGCGGTAAATCCGGGAAAGTGCTTTCGGTGGATCCGGGGGCGGGCAAGGTTGTGGTCGAAAAGGTGAACATGATCAAGCGCCACACTAAACCGAATCAGAAGGTCAAGCAAGGTGGCATTCTTGAACGTGAAGCGCCTTTTGCGGTCTCAAATGTCATGTATCTGTGTCCCGTGACACGGAAGCCGACCCGGCTTGGCGTGCGTACGCTCGATGATGGCCGACGGGTGCGGTTCAGCAAAAAATCGAACGACTCAGTCGAGTAGGAGTGAGGACGCCGGATGGCGAAGCTTGAATCAGGAAAAGGCGGTAAGTCATCGGAGCGGCGGCCGCCTAAGAAAAAAGAAGGGTCGTCGGTACCACAAGCAGTAGACCAAGGCAGTGATGAATCTAAGTTCAATCCGCGGTTGCGCGAGGCATATCTGCAGAAGGTCGTGCCTGCGCTCATGAAAGAGTTCGGCTATAAAAATATCATGCAGGTTCCGAAGCTTGAACGGATTGTGCTGAACGTAGGGATGGGAGAAGCTATTCAGAACGTGAAGCTGCTGGAGAGCGCCGCTGGAGAGTTGGGTGCAATTACGGGTCAGAAGCCTCTGATTACAAAGGCGAAGAAGGCGATCGCTTCCTTCAAGCTGCGCCAAGGGATGCCGATCGGCACAAAGGTCACGTTGCGGAGTCGCAGGATGTGGGAGTTTTTTGATCGTCTCGTGACGTTGTCGTTGCCACGGATTCGAGACTTCCGAGGCGTATCGCCAAAGTCGTTCGACGGCCGAGGTAATTACACGCTTGGGCTCAAAGAACAGCTCATCTTCCCCGAGATTAAGTACGACGAGGTCGCGTCTATCCATGGAATGGATATTACGATCGTCACGACTGCCAGGACCAACGATGAGGGCCGGGCGCTGTTGAAGCATTTAGGAATGCCATTTCGGACGTAATGTCTAGCGAAGGAGTTGCAGGTGTCGAGATTAGCGCTCAGAAATAAATCGGCTGTCAAGGCGAAGTTTCCAGTCAGAAACTATCACCGATGTGAGATCTGCGGACGTGTGAGAGGGTTCTTGCGCCGGTTTCGCATGTGCAGAATTTGCTTTCGGTTGCTGAGTCTGAAGGGTGAGATCCCGGGGGTTCGGAAGTCGAGTTGGTAGATTATCCGCGTTCCGCGTCATCGGGACGGTGATGGCCATTTGCTTGCACAAAGAATGTTAGTGAAAGGGTTGGTATGGTTACAGATCCCATTAGTGACCTTTTGGTACGATTGCAAAACGGGTTTCGCCGACGTCACGATGTCGTGAGCGTTCCGGCCTCCCGTCTCAAGCGCGAGGTCCTTCGGATTCTTCAGAACGAAGGATATATTCAAGACGTTCAGGCAGACGTTGCCGATGGACATCCTGTGCTGAAAGTGCAGTTACGGTATGTGGCGGAAGGGCAACCGATGGTCACCGGAATGCAGCGGGTGAGCAAGCCTGGCCGCCGTGTGTATGTAGGGAGCAAAGACATCCCGCGAGTCAAGAACGGCATTGGCGTGGCGATCTTGTCCACGTCGAAGGGGTTGATGACAGATCAAGATTCGCGCCGCGCAGGGCTAGGCGGCGAAGTGCTGTGCTCGGTGTGGTAATGAGGGGAGCAAGCCAGATTGTCATTGCGGCAGCTGGCTAGAGGGACGAGGCATCGATGTCGCGTATAGGAAAGAAACCAATCAAGATTCCGGCGGAAGTGGATGTCAAAGTTGCCGGGCATATCGTGTCCGTGAAGGGCCCGCTCGGAAAGATCGATTGGTCGTTGTCTACAGGCCTGGGGGTTTCTATTGCAGATGGACAGCTCGTGGTGAGCCGTTCAAATGAGGACCGTCAAGTCCGCGCCATGCACGGGTTGACTCGCGCAGAGCTGAGCAACATTGTTCAAGGTGTGACGAAGGGTTATGAACGTAACTTAGAAATCACCGGGGTTGGGTATAAGGTCGCTGTGCAGGGTCGAACGATGAGCTTTAATTTGGGCTATATCAATCCAGTCACTTATCCTATTCCGGTTGGAATTGACGTGAAGGTGGATAAGCAAACGCTGATTAATGTGAAGGGTGCTGACAAGCGATTGGTCGGTCAAGTCGCAGCGAACTTGCGAGCGATCAAGCCTCCAGACGTCTATAAGCAAAAGGGCGTTCGCTACGTAGGGGAAGTGTTGCGTAAGAAAGCCGGAAAGACCGGGAAGTAAGGTGACTCATGAATATTGCTGATAAAGCCAGTCAGTTAACCAGGCGGAAACAGCGGGTGCGAAAGCGAGTCTTTGGAACAGCCGAGCGTCCACGGCTCAACGTGTTTCGCAGCCGCTCTCATATCTATGCTCAGATCGTTGATGATCTCAAAGGAGCCACGTTGGCTGCCGCATCCTCCCTGGATAAGTCTCTGCGTGCATCGGTGAAATCTACTGGCAGCATCGATGGCGCAAAGGCTGTTGGAAAGTTGTTAGCCGAACGAGCTAAGGCTGCTAAGGTGCAGGCCGTAGTGTTCGACCGCGGTGGTCGGATGTATCATGGGCGTGTCAAAGCGTTGGCTGAGGCATCGCGTGAAGGCGGTCTGCAGTTCTAGGTCGTGCCTTGCTTCTGTTACGATACGGGAGCAAGGGGAACAAAGAGGAGAGATGTTAGGTGCGAGTTAATCCAGATGAACTAAGCCTGAAAGACAAGGTTGTTTTTATCAACCGAGTGGCGAAAGTTGTGAAAGGTGGAAAGCGGTTCAACTTCTGCGCACTGGTTGTCGTGGGGGATGGACAGGGATGGGTCGGGATCGGGAAAGGGAAAGCTGCCGAAGTGCCCGTCGCGATCTCGAAGGCGGTCGAACAGGCCAAGAAAAACTTGGTGCATGTTTCCCTCACGTCTGGGACGATTGCGCACGAGGTACATGGGTTGTTTGGGGCGGAGCATGTCCTCCTCAAGCCCGCAAAGAAGGGCGCAGGAATCATTGCCGGAGGCGCAGTCCGAGCGGTGGTCGAGGTCGCCGGCGTCCATAACATCATTGCAAAGACGCTGGGACGAGGAAATCCCTTCAACACAGTTCGCGCTACGCTCAACGGTCTTTGCCAGCTCCGCAATGCCGAAGACGTTCTCAGGATGCGCCGTGCGGTTGGCGATGCACAGAATAGGGTGAGTGCCTAATGCCTACAGCGAAGATTCCCGAAGCCGCTCCAAATGGGTTCGTAATTATCTTGCGACGAAGTCCTATCGGCACACCACAAAAACATCGGCTTGTCTTGACTGGTCTTGGGTTGAGGAAGATCAGACAGAGGGTGGCTCGTCCCAATACTCCGCAAGTCAGAGGGATGATTGGCAAAGTTGGATATCTATTGGAAGTGCAGCCACAATGAACTTACATGAGATCGGTCCTGCAAAAGGATCAAGGAAACGACGTAAGCGCATCGGTCGTGGTCCAGGTTCTGGTCATGGGAAAACATCGGGGAAGGGCCATAAGGGTCTTTTAGCCAGATCCGGTGGTCGGAGCCGACAGGCGGGCGGGTTCGAAGGCGGCCAGATGTCCCTGATCCGTCGAGTGCCGAAGCATGGATTTACGAACGTATTTCGTAAGGAGTACTCGATCGTCAACCTGAAAAGCTTGGGTGACATGATCGTGTCTGGCACCATCACGCCGCAGGCCTTGGTCGATGCAGGGTTGGTCAAACGCAAGTCGTTACCGATTAAGGTTCTTGGTAACGGAGACCTGACGAAGGCGATCGTGGTGCAGGCTCACAAGTTCAGTAAATCCGCAGAGGCAAAGATTCAAGCAGCTGGAGGGAGAGTCGAGGTCATTCCCGGTGTTTGAGAGACTCCTGACCAGTTTTCAGAATATTCTCAAAATTCCCGAGCTGCGTACCCGCATCCTCTTTACCATGGGGATGTTGGTGGTGTATCGGATTGGGGCGCATATTCCCACGCCTGGGATCAATGGCGACGCCCTCTCCGATTTTCTCCAAAAGGAAGGCGGCGCGCTACTCGGGTTTTTGGATATTTTTTCAGGAGGGTCGCTGTCGCGGTTGACGATCTTAGCGCTGGGCATTATGCCCTACATCAGCGCCTCGATCATTCTTCAGCTGCTCACGGTGGTGGTTCCGCATCTGACGAAGTTGGCCAAAGAGGGCGAGCGCGGTCGGAAAAAAATTATTCAGTACACTCGATTTGGGACAATTGGCATTGCGCTCATTCAAGGCTTCGGGATTGCCATAGGTCTCGAACAAATGAATAACGGCGCATTCGTGATGAGCGCTGGATGGGGATTCCGTCTGATGACGGTCATTACCTTGACGGCCGGTACCGGCTTCCTCATGTGGCTTGGTGAACAGATCACCGAGCGGGGCATCGGGAACGGCATTTCCTTGATTATTTTTGCGGGGATCGTTGCACGCTTGCCTTCCGCGGTGGCTCAGACCTTCGAATTGTACAAGGTTGGGCAGCTCAGTATTATCTTGCTGGTCGCCCTTGCGGTACTGATGGTTGTGGTAGTGGCCGCCATTGTTTTTCTGGAAAGCGGGCGCCGAAAAGTGCCGGTTCAGTATGCAAAGCGGGTCATCGGACGCAGAGTATTCGGCGGGCAGAGCACGCATATTCCCCTGAAGATCAATACCGCGGGGGTGATTCCGCCTATTTTTGCATCGTCTATTATCGCGTTTCCTGCGACGATTACCGGGTTTTTTGAGACGCCTTGGGTCAAGGATATCGGTGCCCATCTCGCGCCTGGGTCGGTATTATATACACTAATGTACGTTGGCCTTATTCTGTTTTTCTGTTTCTTTTACACCGCCGTGGTCTTGAACCCGGTGGACATGGCAGACAACATGAAGAAGTACGGGGGATTCATTCCCGGGATTCGCCCTGGAACCAGGACTTCCGACTACATCTATAAGGTGCTCACGAGAATTACGTTTGCCGGATCGATCTACCTTGCGATCGTCTGTGTAATCCCTGAATTATTGATCTATAAGCTCGGTGTGCCTTTCTATTTCGGCGGGACTTCGCTGCTGATCGTGATCGGTGTCGGTCTCGATACAGCTCAGCAGATTGAGTCCCACATGCTCATGCGAAATTACGAAGGATTTCTCGGTAAGGGCATGGCCCCCCTTCGCGGACGGAGCGGGTGAGGGGACATCCATGCGGGTAGTGTTTCTCGGCGCACCAGGAGTAGGTAAGGGAACTCAGGCCGACCGTATTGCGTCGCAGTATCGGGTGGCGAAGATTTCGACCGGCGATCTTCTCCGCGAGGCGGTTCGCAGCCGGGCCACGTTGGGTCTCGAGGCGAAGAGTTACATGGATCAGGGGAACTTAGTTCCTGATGCCGTGGTGATCGGGCTGGTGAGAGAGAAGTTAGCGGACCCCAGTTGTGCGAGTGGATTCGTTCTGGATGGATTTCCCAGGACTGTTCCGCAGGCGGAAGCATTGGCAGCGGTGTTGGCCTCCAAAGGGGTCATGCTGGACCGGGTTGTGAATTTCCAGGTTTCGCGCGAGGATGTCGTGAGGCGATTGAGCGGGCGACGAAGTTGCCCGAAGTGCCAAGCGACGTTCCATGTAGACTTTGCACCGCCCAGGGTGAATGAGGTTTGCGATCGATGCGGAGAGCCGCTTGTGCAGCGCAGCGATGACCGCCGCGATGCGATCGAGATGCGCCTTAAAGTGTATGACGAGCAGACAGCCCCGCTTGTCCGCTATTACGATGAGCGGCGCTTGTTGTTTCCGATGGATGCATCGGGTGCAGCGGATGTCGTCTTTCAGCATCTCTCGCAGGAGTTGGCACCGTACCGGGCGATATGATCATTCTCAAGACGCCTGATGAGATTGCGGTGATGGCTCAGGCGTCGAGAGTGGTGGCAGAGACATTGCAGATATTGCAGAAAGCCGTCCGGCCCGGTATTACAACCGACGAGCTAGACCGCTTAGCCGAAGAAGAGATTCGGTCTCGGGGTGCGCGGCCTGCGTTTAAAGGGTATCGGAATTACCCAAAGACGCTTTGTGCCTCGGTGAATGACCAGGTCGTTCACGGGATTCCCTCCAAGCGAGTGCTGAAAGAGGGGGATATCATTGGACTCGATCTAGGGGCGGTTGTCGGCGGGTTTTACGGAGATTCGGCTATTACGGTTCCGGTGGGGCAGATGGCCGAACGGAATGCCCGCTTGATTCAAGTGACTGAAGAAGCTATGTACCTCGGAATCAAGCAAGCGGTTGTAGGGCATCGGCTGTCTGATATTTCATATGCGATTCAACAGCACGTAGAGTCTTCAGGGTACTCGGTTGTGACGGAGTTCGTCGGCCATGGAATTGGCCGGCAGTTGCATGAAGAGCCGCAGGTGCCAAATTATGGGAAACCTGGGCAGGGACCTCGATTGCAGGCGGGGATGGTTCTTGCGATCGAACCGATGGTCAATATGGGTGGCGCAGCTGTCAAGGTCCTTGAGGATCGATGGACGGCGGTGACGGTCGACGGGAGTCTCTCTGCACATTTTGAACATACAATTGTGATTGAGCCGAGTGGGTTGCCGAATATTTTGAGTCAGCGCTGAGGAGGCGGAGACGTGGTTATGCGGTGTAGGGAGAAAGGATAAAGGTACGTGCCGAAAGAAGATATCATCGAAATTCAAGGCACGGTGAACGAAACGTTACCGAATGCGATGTTTCGGGTGTCGTTGGACAATGGCCATAAGATTCTTGCACATATTTCCGGGAAAATGCGTATGCACTTTATCCGTATTCTGCCCGGCGACAAGGTGACCGTAGAGTTGTCGCCGTATGATCTGACACGTGGTCGCATCACCTATCGGTTTAAGTAGGAGCGTGAACTGGATATGAAAGTGAGATCATCCGTCAAGCCGATCTGTTCAAAATGTAAGGTGGTTCGGCGCAAAGGCGTGGTGCGAATCCTTTGCGAAAATCCGCGCCACAAGCAGCGCCAAGGATAGAAGCCTGTTCGGGGGTGGGTCGGTGAAAACGATGCGCGCAGTTGATGCCCTCACCCAGCTCGGTCGGTGAGCGTATGACAAGAAGAAGGTAGGAGGAGCTATGGCTCGTATTTCTGGGGTAGATTTGCCGAGGGAGAAGCGGGTGGACATCGGCCTGACCTATGTCTACGGGATTGGGCGGGCATCCGCACTCTCTATTCTGAGCAAGGCTGGGATCGACGGCGCCATTCGTGTTAAGGACTTGAGCGAAGAGCATATTGTCAAGATTCGAGAAATTATTCAGGAAGGCTTTCAGGTCGAAGGCGATCTGAGAAAGACCTTCTCGATGAACATCAAGCGATTGATTGATAGTGGCACGTACCGTGGTCTGCGCCATCGGAAAGGGTTGCCGGTCCGCGGACAAAGGACCAAGACAAATGCGCGGACGAGAAAAGGCCGTCGCTCCGGTGTAGGAAGCAAACCGAAACCGCCTGCGCGTTCGGCATAGTGCATGGCCGTCACTTGAGTAGGGAGTCTGTATGAGCATCAAAAAAGGAAAAAAGAAAGAGCGCCGCATCGTGCAGAGCGGGGTGGCGCATGTCCAAGCCTCCTTCAATAACACGATCGTCACCATCACCGACATGAGTGGCAACACGATCGTGTGGGCAAGTTCAGGGAACCAGGGGTTCAAGGGCTCTCGAAAGAGCACGCCATTTGCCGCTCAGCGGGCTGGCGAGGCTGCTGCTCGGAAGGCGATGGAGAGCGGAATGCGCACAGTGGATGTCTATGTGAATGGACCTGGATCCGGTCGTGAATCGGCGATCCGATCTCTTCAGGCCGCTGGATTGCGGATCCATATGATTCGTGATGTGACCCCAATTCCTCACAACGGATGCCGCCCACCTAAGCGGCGTCGCGTCTAACAGGCTACGGGAAAACTAGTGTGGGATGGTGGGAATTCAATGGTCCGTATGACTAGGGTAAGAGGGGGCGATGCGTAGGATGTTCAAAAAGGCTATTCAGCAAGGCCGTAGTGAGTGAAAGAGGTGAGGCGCATGCTTCGGTACGTTGAGTATTTGAGCGAAACGAGAACGCCGGCTGGTGAAGTGCGCGTCTCGGCGAACGAGGTTTACGCTGGTAGGAAAAGCGACTTTTTAGGATCCGCAGTGATGTATGTATGTAGGGAGAGTCTAGAGATTTGTTGGGCGCACCGTATGGTGATGTCCGGTAACCGGAGGTAGAGCAGTGGCAAAGTATCGCGGCCCAGTCTGTCGGTTGTGTCGGCGAGAGGGTGAGAAGCTGTTTCTGAAAGGTTCGCGCTGTATGACAGAAAAATGCGCTATCGAGCGACGGAGTTATCCTCCCGGACAGCATGGGCAAAAACGCCCGAGGAACTCAGAATACAGCACCCAGCTCAGAGAAAAGCAGAAGCTACGCAGAATTTACGGCCTAATGGAGTGCCAGTTCCGTGGCGTGTTTGAGCGTGCGGAACGCCAGTCTGGTATTACTGGAGAAGTGCTCTTACGGTTGCTGGAATGCCGGTTGGATAATGTGGCCTACCGACTAGGGTTCGGCGCCTCGCGAAAAGAAGCCAGGCAGCTGGTGAGCCATGGACATCTGACCATGAATGGGCGGAAGATCAATGTGCCTGGTGCGCAGGTCAAGGCGGGCGACATTATCAGTATTCGTGAACGAAGTCGCACATTGATCTCGATCCAGTCTGCCTTAGATTCGGTTGACGGGCGAGGCATTCCAGAGTGGTTGGAGCTGGACAAGACGGCCTTCAAGGGCATAGTACGAGCGTTGCCGTCGAAAGACCAAATTTCGCTGCCAGTTAACGAGCAGATGGTGGTGGAGTTGTATTCCAGGTAGATGCGGAACTGGGGAAGGGGAGCGGTCTCTGCGGCGAACAGGTGCTGTTCAGGGGTTGGCTACTCGATGAGATGAAGGGGGAGTCATGATTAAAGCGATGAAAGACTTTCAGATCCCGATGCGGGTGGAGGTCGACAAAGATACGCAGAGCCAAATCGTTCGGCAGATTTACGACGGAGGCCTATGAACGTGGGTTTGGGACGACGGTAGGCAATGCCTTACGGCGTGTGCTGTTGTCGTCGCTGACGGGCGCGGCAGTGACCACTGTGAAGATCGAAGGGGTCCTGCACGAGTTCTCCACCATTCCTGGCATCACAGAAGATGTGACCTCCATTATTTTAAACGTCAAAGGGCTGCGGCTTGCGGTACATACCGATAAGCCGAAGACGCTCCGTCTCAAGAAGAAGGGACCCGGTGAAGCGAAGGGGTCCGACATTATTCATGATGCGGACGTGACCATCTTGACCCCGAATCTCCATATTGCCACGTTGGACAAGGATACCTCGTTCGATATGGAAATGACGGTGAAGCATGGGCGAGGCTATGTGCCTGCTGAGCGAAATAAGGAAGAGGGGCTGCCAATCGGTGTGATCGCGATCGATTCGGTGTTTTCACCCATCAAGCGCGTGAACTTTCATGTGGAGAACGCCCGCGTCGGTCGCATGACCGACTATGATAAATTGACCTTGGAAATCTGGACGGATGGGACCATCTCGCCTCGAGATGCCTTGTCCACGGCGGCCAGCATCATGCGTGATCACATTGATATCTTTATCAATCCTGATGAACGAGTCGAAGGGCGTGCCGATCTTGGAAGCGATGAGGCACAACGTGAAGTCAATAAGCATCTATTCCGCAGCGTGAATGAGCTGGAGCTGTCGGTCCGTGCAGCAAACTGCTTGAAGAATGCGAATATCAAGACCATTGCCGACTTAGTTCAGAAGACTGAAGGAGAGATGCTGAGGACGAAGAATTTTGGGAAGAAGTCGCTCAACGAAATTAAAGAAATCTTGACGGAGATGGGGCTGGGGCTCGGCGTGAAGCTCGATGCAGTGCAGCCGACCAGCGGTAGTCCGAAGAGCGAGTAACGAAACAAGAGGGAACCCGTGCGTCATAGAAAAAACGGCAGACAGCTCGGACGACAGACCAAACATCGGTGGGCGCTGTTCCGAAGTCTCGTGACCTCTCTGCTCGAACATGAGCGCATCGAGACGACTGAGGCCAAGGCGAAAGAAATTCGGGGGTTCACGGATCGGATGATTACGCTCGGCAAGGAGGGGACATTGCCGGCTCGTCGGCAGGCTCTTGCCTTTATCCGAAGCAAGGACGTCGTCTCAAAGCTATTCAGCGACGTGGCGCCTCGATTTAAAGACCGTTCCGGTGGCTATACAAGGATGGTGAAGACGAGACGGCGGATCGGCGATGCGGCCAAGCTTGTTGCGATCGAACTTGTTGCGCGACCGGATACAGCGCACACAAAGAAACAGGCGCCAGCTGCATCAGCTCCTGCGAGTCCTGCTGCGGACTAGGCCTCCTGTCCGTAAGAGCTATTTGCACTCGCGGCGTCACGTTACATTCTGCAATTCTCCCATCTCGTTCACAAAGATCTGCCAGAATACTCCGCTCGTAGGGGCGGGGTTGCCTGTCAAGCCATCTGAAAATCTTACCGGAGATTCCGGCGCCTTGGGCTGCCATTTTTCCCCTGACCTCTCCCTTGGTCGGCCTGGTGATCGTCGCTCCTGAGCCAACGGTGTGCGCCGGATTTTTGACCGGGGGCTGCCCCGAGGCCTGGGAAGGCCGCGGGGCCCGGCGGCTGAACGTCCAACCGTACCAAGGGGAGCGCCGAGAACGGGTGGGCACCGCGCGGGGCTCGGGGCCCGACTGGCGTGCCACGCGATACAGCCGATCGAGTTGCTGGTCGATCCGCTGCGAGAGGGCGAACGGATCGGTTTGCGCCAGCACCCGGCGCAGGGCTGCGACTTTCTCCGGATCGGCCTCCGGGCACGCGCACACCCGCTCAAACGGCGTCTGCGGTCGGTCATCGCGACGGATCCGTCGCGAGCCCTTCCGGACTTTGCTCAGGAGTTTCATCGACGGCTGGAACAGGGTCTGGAACAGCCGCAGGTCGGCATACAGCGCGTTGAGGGCCTGCAACGCCTCCGCACTGTCGTCGCGATCCCAGCCGACGAGCTTGCGCACATGGGGCCAGTTCTTCTGCTCCCCGATGTACCGCACACACGCGTCTGTCTTCGCACCGACGGGGCCGACACGATACGGTCGTCGTCAGCCCTCGCTCAATTCCGTGCCCCCCCACCGCTGTCAGCCTGCGCCGAGGGGCGCAAAGAACGCCGGCTCCCTCAACGTTTCAGCGAAGCCGAACTGAAACGATTCTTTCGAGCAATCCAGGACTGCGGCGATGTGCCGCACGAGATCTTGCTCACACGGCTCTTTTCTACGGCCGTGCGCGTGAGCGTGCACATCGAGTGAGGCGACGTGGACCGTGAGGCCTGCAAGATTTTCATCAATCGGGGCAAGGGCGCCAAAGGCCGCTCCATCCTGTTTCCAGCGAGCTTCCGGTTGGTGCGCACGAGCCACCGGCGCGACCCGCCCCGCAATCGCTCCCTATTCGAGACTCGGCGGTTCGGGCCGGTCACAACGCGCCAGGTGCAGCAAATCGTGTAAGGCTACCGTCAGAAGGCGGGCATGACACCGCCGTGCACCGGCACCTATTCCGACATCAGATGTGGACCGACTTGACGGCCACGGGCCGCTCGGACGCGCAGATTCAGCTGATTTCCGGCCACGAAAGCACGAAAAACCTCGCGGCCTACCAACATCGGTCGCTGGAATCGGTCGATACGGCGCACGAGGACGCAGTCCAGACCGTGGGAATCTAAATCCTGTGGAACGTGGTACCTTTGTTGGAATTTAACCACTACCTCATGAACAGCTCTACTGTCTGGTCAAAGAACAGTTTCTTAACGAGTGTGATAGGGATAGCGCCGGTCAGAGAACCGAACGCCCAAGCTGATCAACCTCAGCGCCTATCGGAGCTCGCTCCAGCGGGTAGTTAGCTTGCCTTCTTCATTTCTTCTTTCAATCGCTCGGCAATCCACGGCTTGATAATCGATTACCTCGTTACTCCAAGGCGGCTCGCCTGGCCGTCCAGTGACTCGATGATCCAACTGGGAAAATCGACGTTCACGCGTCTCTGTTCATGCCCAGGACGGCGGGCATTTGAGATGACAAGATGCGGTGTAATGTCCTTCCCCTCTTCAAATATCTTATCGAGATTCTTTGCTTTCATAGTACAGTTCCCTCTCTTCCTTTCTGGCTTTTCGGACTGAAATCAACCGAATGCGTCCCTTCCGATGGGTATAAAAGGCCGACCATAGCTTCTGACCGAGTGCCGCAATGAGAACATACCGGGGTTCGTCTTCTGTTCTCACTGTGATTTCGAACCGGTCCTCGTCTTCCCGCAGTTATTCGCCTCCACGAAATCGATCCCATGTTTATTAAGGTTGGCCTTGCTCTTCGAAGTATCAAACTCAAAATTCATTCTGATATAGAAATTATGCCGACATGGAGCCCTCTGTCAATCAAGGAAGGATTCGATCGGCCAGGTACGTCACCGACCGCGGCTATCAGCTGCAGCTGCTGGTTAGGCGGAGGACGACACGGGCTAGGAGACGAAGTCGGGGTCCTTGAGCACAGGCGTGAGCAGATCCAAGGCCGCTTCGGGACCTTTGTCGGCGAACCTGTCGACGATCTGTTTCGCCTTCGCCTTCCAATAGGCCACCGGGACTATCGCGTAGGGCAGGGCCACCTGGAGGACTCGTAATTTTTGGAGGCGATGACGGACGTGATGGGCCAGCCTGAGATCAGTGCGGTTGCTGTGCGTACCGTCTCTGCTGATGATGTAGCTGTGGCCCTCCGTGTTGTTGTCAAGGAAGACACGGGTCTTCTCTTGGAGGATCTGGTGCTAGGCGAGATTCTCCTGCCTGTTAGCGAAGACCTTGCTCTGTGTTCCTGTCATAGGGGCGGTCCTCGATCGCGGCGACATGCTCTTGCCAGATGTCTCCTACACGGAGATGAGCTCTCAAGCTCCGAGCCCACCCACAACCTGCGAGGGTTGATGATGGCAAGCCGGTGTGCTGTCTGACTCAAACATGCGTTAATCTCAAACAAATAATAGCCTCGCAGGTCATCCTCCCTTTGAGATTTTCGGCGATAGTGTGTGCATGTCCGCGATGTGTGAGGATTATGATCTACGTTTCTGTTGCAACTTGCGCGGTATGACCAATCGCGATTGAGTCGAAGGTGCGAGCGCGCAGCCACCAGGCCCGATATTGAGGCGACAATAGATCTCGAAGGGTGGCTGTATAGGAAACTGCTCAATTCTGTTTTGTAAGGCCAATACGCCGCGCTTCAATACGACAGGAACAGAGCAGCCGGTCATTTAAATAACCTGTCTTAAAGCCCTCTCGCTCTCTTCATCTAACACAATTCTTCGAACACCCATCTTGCTTCTCCGAATCTTCCATTCGCTTGTGCGAACGCGTTTCCAATCAGAGCGTGCACTTCTTCTTGGATCTGCAGCAAATGCTCTTTCCCTCTGAAGCTTTCAGCGTAGAGTTTGTACACATCCTCGGCGCCGGAGGGGCGCGCAGCGAACCAGCCTAGCTCAGGGACAACTTTCAATCCGCCTATTGACGCGCCATTGCCAGGGGCAGTCGTCAGTTCTCCTACGATTGAGTCGCCGGCCAATTCTGATGCCTGTACCGGGTCCGGTGAGAGCTTCGACAGGATGGCCTTCTTTTCTGGCGTCGCGGGTGCATTGATCCGCTCGTATACGGGCTCTCCGAGTTCGTTAGTCAGTTCTCGGTACAGTTCCCCCCGTTCACAGCCGGTCTTGGCCATCATTTCCGCGGCCAGAAGATTCAAGATGATGCCATCCTTGTCGGTCATCCAGACCGATCCATCTCGACGAATGAGCGAGGCCCCTGCACTTTCTTCATCACCGAAACCGAGGAAGCCGTCAAGGAATTCATTCACGAACCATTTGAAGCCGACTGGCGCTTCGACAAGCTTGCGCGTGAGTTTCGCCGCCAACACGGTCGATGAGACTGCTGCTTACCAGCGGCTTACCGATCCTGGCGTCTGGATTCCACCCCCCTCCGTGTCAAGATGCGTGAGACAGTCAGCTACATAGAGATTACTGAGCAGGGCGAGCAAGGATTCTCAGGATGAGTGTACAGAGTTCGTTGACACGTTCCGCTCTGGACGATGGGGAAAAAGGTAAAAGATGGACACAGCGAAAGTGAGGTTCCCCCCATTGTTTGGACAGGTTTTCTCCGACAATAAGCTCGTGAATCTTGGTCTTGTTTCCTCCTGTCGTACGGGATTCTTCTCCCGCTGTTGTTTCCCGCAGAAAGCCACCGGACGCCGCGGATGCGATTTTCAGCCATGTGCCTGCTCCCAACGACGCACCAGGATCGGTTATACGGGGCGTTCGTTCGTCGGTCCATACCCTAAGTTGCCCCCCGGTTTACCCGAAGTGCACCTCCGCTGGGGTCTGTCGGCCCAGGCTCTGGTGTCGGCGGGCTGTGTTATAGAACGCAAAGTAGCGATTCAACCCCTGCCAGGCCTCCGCTCCATCGGCGTAGTCCCGTAGATAGACCTCCTCGTACTTCACACTCCGCCAGAGTCGCTCCACAAAGACGTTGTCCAGCGCCCGGCCTCGCCCATCCATGCTGATCCGGATCTTGGCCTCGGCCAGTCGCCCCGTGAAGGCCGCTCCGGTAAATTGCGCGCCTTGGTCGGTGTTGAAGATCTGGGGCTGGCCGCTCGCCAGCGCCTGGTCCACGACCTCCAGACAGAACCGCGCCTCCAGCGTGTTCGACAACGCCCAGGCCAACACGTACCGACTGTACCAGTCCAGCACGGCCACCAGATACAAGAATCCGCGCCGCATCGGCACATACGTGATATCGGCGCACCACACATAGTTGGGCCGGTCCACCACCAGATCCCGCAGCAAATACGGGTACACCGCGTGTGAGGGATGCGGCTGGCTGGTGTGCGGACCCGGCACCACCGCCTGCAGATTCATGAGGCGCATCAGGCGCGCGACGCGCTTGTGGTTGACCCCATGGCCCAAGGTTCGCAACCAATCCGTCATCCGCGGGACCCCATAAAACGGCCGCTTCAAGAACAGTTCGTCGATCAGCCGCATCAACATCAGGTTCTCTTCACGCTCGGGCACCGGCTCGTAATAATAGGTTGCGCGCGCCAACCCCGCCACCGCACACTGCCGAACAATCGACACCCCGTCGGGCGGGGTCTCGATCCAGCTCCGGCGGATCGGCTCGGGGCGCGCTTACAGCTTTTTTTTGAGCCACTCCAGCTCCATCGTCAGGCGGCCAATCTCCTGGTACAGCGGCGCCGTCACCACCTCCTCGCTCCGGCCCGTGCCCGCCAGCCCCCGCCGAAACACTTCCGGCGCCCCGTCCAGCAGCTGCCGCTTCCAATGGGCAAGGACCGTCGGATGGACGCCGTGGGCCGCACTCAATTCACTCAGCGTCCGCACCCCTTTGATCGCCTCCACTGCCACCCGCGCTTTGAACTCCTCCGCATGTGTCTTCCGCTTCTGAGCCATGTGTCTCTCCCGGTTTTTGAGTGGGTCGTTCTACCACAATCTTGGCGTCACGACCTGTCCAAAAAACGGGGGTAACTTCAAAGTAGTGATTGGGCTTCATCAGACCGGTAGGACGGGTGACAATGCCGTGCCGGTCATTGTCGGCATTGTTGCCAAAGGCGATATCGAAACGATCTTTCAGCGCGATGAGATTCGCCATGGCATAGGGCGAAGAACAACCCACACGAATCTTGCCGTCCCAGTCGAGCGGCATAAAATGGAAGGTCGGATCGACGGCGGGATTTACTAGAGCAGTTGTGATTTAAGTGTATACATGCTGTAGAATGCCCTCCATTGTTTTCTTGATGGAGGCAACAGGATGGAGGCCTATTCACAGGATCGACGGGACCGTGTGTTGAGAGCATTGGAACGTGGGGAGCGTCCGACAGCCATTGCCGACCGATTTGAGGTCAGCCGGGTCTGGGTGTATCAGGTGCGGAACCGGCTCACGCAGACGGGACAGCGGAGCAGTCTACCAATTGGAGGCCATCGGCAGTCCCGGTTGGTCGGGATGGAGCCGACACTGCGGGCGTGGCTGAAGGAAACAGGCGATCTGACACTCGCGGAGATGTGTGCCCGATTAGCGGCACACGGGATTGCGATGAAGGTCCCCGCCTTGTGGCATCAACTTGACAAATGGAAGCTCACGCGTAAAAAACCCCCTACACGCCAGCGAGCAAGAGCGCGCCGACGTGCAAGCCGCACGGCGTGAGTGGCAGGCATCCCAACCAGCTCTGGACATCACCAAGCTGGTCTTTCTGGATGAAACGGGGGCGTCGACGAACATGGCACGGCGCTACGGACGCGCCCCGCGTGGTGAACGGTGCGTCGCCTCTGTGCCGCACGGACATTGGCACACCACCACCTTCGTTGCCGGGCTGCGTCATGATGACATCTCCGCTCCGATGGTGGCGGATGGCACCATGACCGGAGCCCTATTTCTAAAATATGTCCAAGAGTTCTTATGCCCGACGCTGCACCCTGGCGACATCGTCATCGCCAACAACGTACAGAGTCACAAGGTGGCGGGAGTTAAAGAGGCCATTGAAGCGGTGGGGGCACACATCCGCTCTCTCCCGCCGTATTCCCCCGATCTGAATCCCATTGAACAACTGTTTGCCAAACGTAAAGCGCGGCTCCGCAAAGCTGCCCCTCGAACCGTGGAGGCCCTCTGGGCTGACATCGGCATGCTGCTCGACCGCTTCACACCCGCCGAAGGCACGCGCTCCTTCACGTCCTCAGGCTATGTAAAGACATAAACCACAAACGCTCTAGCTCAATATTCAAGCCATACCGCTCTGCCATCGGCTGCCAGTAGGCCACACCGGACCCACCGAGCGAGTCGATGCCGAGTTTCAACCCGGCTGATCGAATCAGGTCCACATCAATGATCTGTGCGAGATCACCGATGTAGACATCGAGGCAATCATGCTGATGGGTCGTGCCCGCACGACGAGCCTGGTCGTAGGACACCTGCTTAACGCCTTGTATATCAGCGGCAAGAATGGCATTCGCGCGATCCTCAATCCACTTCATCACTTGAGTATCGGCTGGCCCACCATGCGGTGGGTTGTACCTGATGCCGCCGTCCTCCGGTGGATTAGGTGAGAGAGTAATGACGATGCCGTCCGCGAGTCCCGATGTTTTCCCTCCATTTGTTATAGGTGAGGATCGCGTGAGCGATAACTGGAGTGTACCCACCATCCTGGTCAATCATCGCGTCGACGCAGTTTGCTGTCAATACCTGAGCGCCCTTGCACAACCTGTTTCCAAGAGTGCGTGGATATCCCTGCCGAGGTATAGCGGTCCAACAATGCCCTGACCGGCTCGGTATTCACAGATCGCTTGCATGATGGCTGGGATATGCCATTCATTAAGTATGTGCTTGAATGAAGATCATCTATGTCAAGACATCCCATATGGTATTCGTTGTTCACGAACCATGACATCGGGCTTCTCTGAAGAGTAGGCCGCAATCAGCTCCGATGTATCGATCAGCATCAATGCCGGCGCGGGACTTCCTGCGAGAGGATGAACAGCCATAGGTGTTGTGTAGCCCTCCAATCCTCAGGCTGTCAACTACGCGATCGCAGAATAAATCGATCAACGATCGAGCCGTAAATGAATACCGATTTCGCTGAATGTCCCTGTCGTGCCGTCTACCGTCATCGGACGAATCCTACCAGTCTCCCGCCGTTCCCTCAGGGCATACGCGCGCCTTCGGAAGAAGTTGATAGGACGTGTCTGCATCCCTCAGATCAGGCTCGTCGGCGCGGAGCATCGTGAACTCAATCTTTTCATCCGCGAACGTTTCGTCACCAGTCCGCAGCACACTCTCCCGGTTCAAAATCTTCATGGCATTCAGACGGGAGACTTTGAGTGGAAACGTCCCGAACTGATCCGCCGATAAATACGGCACCTGAACAGTCACTCGGCTACGCTCTACATAGATGAACTGACGCAAGGTCTCGTCGATGGGCGTCTTCAGGCTGACAACCGCGGAGACCATCGGTTCGATGACCGGAATCGTAATCAAATACTTGCCCGGGGCATCCTTCGCCGTCGCATCCCAGGCCCCTGTGGCCTCCAGATTCAATGTTGTAAACAGCGTGGTGGTGGGACGCAGGAGAGGAGACCTGATGTCCAGACGGAGATTCGTAATGCGCTGATCCGACACATTTTCGATGAGAAACTTGCTCAAGACCCATGACTGTGGAGCAGGGGTCTTGGCGCGGCCTTTCGGCAGTGGTTGCTCGATTCGCCGGAGACTGCAATCGGAGACCAAGTTCCGGTTTTCATAAAAATAGGTCTTGGTATTACTCTCCAGGAGAAAGGCGCGCTCATACGTGTAGAAGGCGACACCGACATGGATAGGAGTCGGCTTGAACCAGGACACCGCCAAAGGGACGAGAAACAGCACTAACGCGGACAAAAATCCAACGATGATAACCTTATTGAGTCGGCTCTGCCGACAAAACCACTTCCACCATTCTTTCAATAGCATCATGCCCGTTCACTCATATAGACAATCGCCCGCGTTGTTTGGCAATCGTCGCATGTCATGACCGGTCGAGCCTCTGTATGGTTCGGAGTCTCACCCATCACAATCCCAAACTCCCGACCTGGCCATCATCATTTGCGAACGCTTCTGCTGCAATCGTGGATTCTCGGCTGCGACAAGTCTGGGCTGTTTGGCCCATCTTGCTAATCTCATGCAATCAAACAAACCAGACAGATCGAACAGACCAAATGAACAAGACAGACTGGCTGGATTTTTGAACATCCTGCTAGACCGATGCCTCCGTGAAAGGGCACTCAACTATGAGACAACCCATGGCACAGGGAAGTGGCGGAAGGGGCGAATCGTGAAGGGCATGGGAGCCTCGCAGAGACGCGTATTGTAGGAGGGGGACGGATAAACCGCAAGGCGTGGCGCTTGGGTATGGAGGTATTCAGTATAAAAAGGTTCAGCCTGCCTGATTATCAAGCGGGTGGGGTAGGGAATGATATGCTGCGCGGGGGCTCGGCAACGACACTTGTCTATTCAGCCGGGGCAAGGACGGGACACGATCTCGAAGAATGACCGTGCCGCCGGCAAGAGTGATCGACTGCTCACTGCTCTATGGCGTCAGGATCAACCCCTTGGATCTGATGCTGGGTCGCCAGGCGAACGATCTGCGATTCGCGATTCATGGCGAACCCGAGCAAATGACAATCCAAAATTGGTACACGAGTCCAACCACGAATCAAATCGAGACGATCCAAGCCGGCAATGGGCAAACGCTGCTCTGTACACAGGTCGATCAGCTCATTCAGAGGATGGCCGGGTTTACGCAGCAAACCGGCCTCACGTGGGGTTAGGCGATCTATCAACGGCCACAGGAGGTACAGACGGTCTTGGCCGCGAGCGCGCAGTGAGTCAGGGTCATGCGGTGAGACAATCCATACGGGACAGACTTTGGCCGCTAGCCCCAAATCCGCCAGCCAAATCTCACTTGCCTTGTCTTTGATCGAGGGGATCCAACACTTCTTGGACGACGCCGCGCGAGGGAAGGAGATCAAGGACCTGCGCGTCGGCTAGATGGTGAGTTTCTTGTGGAGCTTCTCTGCATCTGCATCATGGAGCACGCGTCACACATTTCCGATTCCTCTGTAATGGAACCTTCGGAGGGATTGAGTTGCGCGGAAGCTAGCAGGGTGCGGGAAAACTACCTGGGCGCGTCAATGCGTGACTGGTCTGCAGGTTTGGCATAACAAGAGCACACTTTGCATGGTGCACAAAAAGGCAGTCCAAAAATCATTGAGACGTGAATTATACAAGGCGAAAGACTTCGGAAAAAGAGCTCTTGCAGTTCTATGTTTCACCGTTCTTGATTGCGATGTGAGAACAAAGCAGAGTGACTTTTTCAACTCGTTGCTAGACAAAGTATCGGCTGGTGTCGAACTTGTATTCAGTGTCATCAATGAGGCGGATGATATTGTATCGATACTCGCCGGATTCGTCCTTCTCGTGGAGGTCGATTTCACGTCCGTTTTCGATGGCAGTCCCGTTCGTGTCCATTATAACCTTGACATAAGGATGTTCGGCATCGGCTGGATCGGCGGGAGGCTTCAGCACCACCGCAAGTTCATTCGTATCGAGCAGAACGAGACTGCCGATCGGGATGATTCCGACGCAGGTCATGAAGAGTTTCATCAAGGTAAGGTCGAAGGATTTTCCCGCCTTCCCGAACATGAATCCCAACACTTTGGAGGGAGAGATCGGTTCCCGTCGGTATACGCGTGAGGACGTCATTGCATCGTAGCAGTCGGCAATCATAAGAATGCGGCCGGTCATCGAGAGTTTCCAGGGAACGTTCAACTTGGGATAGCCGGAGAAATCCAAGTTCATATGATGTTCGAAGGATGCCGAGGTCATGCGTCCAGGCAAGCTGGTAATACTCCGCATGCTGGTCAGACTGAGTACGCCTTCGGTCGGGTGATTCCTCATCATCTCCCACTCATCGTCCGTGAACTCGCCGGGTTTGTTGAGGACCTCCATGGGAATATTGGTTTTTCCCGAATCGTGAAACAAGGCGGCCAATCCGAGATCGGCCAACTCGACTTTCGGGTAGCCGGCCCGGTTACCCAAGGCCATCGAAAGCAACGAGACGTTGACGGAATGGTTGTGGGTATATTGATCGTGACAGCGTAATGTGGTCAGGCCCAGCAACGAAGCCTCGTCGCTCATCATGAGGTCGACAATGCTTTGGATTGCGCGCTTGGCTTGCTTGAACCCGATCGTGCCTTTCTCGCGGGAGTCTTGGACGAGCTTGCCGACTGCCGAGGCGGCGTTCGCATAGCGTGTTTTGGCCGTCGCCTTGCCGCGAAGAACACGCCGCTGTTCGAGATCAATCCCCTTCACGGAACTCTGTTCAAGTGCGGCTTGCAACGTTGAGATGGAGCTGGCTGACGCATCGAAGTTTGCAAGCTGGAAGATAAATTCCCGAATATCCCGCGATGTTGTTTCGCTCGAGAAAGAAATCCCGCCGATATTCCAATGGTTCAATGTGTCGATCACCGTAGAAAATACGGGCATCTGCGCCGCGGTGACCTTTAGATGGCGTTGGCCGAAGAAGAGAAAATCATTCTGGAGGCGGATGGAGATCGGTTCGTCATGGGCTAATGTCTTAATCACCGTTAATGCGCTGTCGACAGGATTATCGAGTGCGGCGTTGGTGCGTCCATGGAGTCTGGACATCTTGAGCAGGATGCTGATCTGTGTGACCAGTTGGGCACCCAGCATTAAGACTTGCTGGTCGTAGATGTCGCCCGCTTCCGAACCCTTAGCGACCTTCTTGGTCAACGACTTTTCATGGGTCAAGATCGGTTGAGTCGATGGGGCCGATGTGGGTGTGGGATTAGACGTGCGCAATGGTTCAGCCATGAAGAATATCCCTTATACGCATAAGCAAGACTATGCCGTTCTTGGGTGTTTGGTGATTCCGGCTAGTATCGTGACGCAGGCCTGTTTGACTGCTGATGCGCCTTTTATCGTGCCGGTTTCGAGGGCGGCTCGGGCGGCTGGTGTGCCAAGTTTTCCAAGGGCATCGGTGGCCATGAGGGCCAATTCCTCCCGTTTTTTTCGGTTCGTCCATCCCCATTCGGTCAATAGGCTGGTCCAGTAAGGGACCGCTTCATCACCGGTCGTTGCGCGCATCGCATGAAAAATGTTCCGTCGTTCTGCGGGCGGACGATCGCCGAACGTTTCAGCATTGACAAGAGGCTCCCAGTTCGAAAATGGAGCCGAATAATTGCCTGTGAGTAGCGATTTGAGTGCCGCAAGTCGAACGCCTTCGTCGGGATCATTCAACATGTGGATCAGTTTCGTTGCCGGCCCGTTCGGTCGTAACGTGGCAAGGGACCTGATGACTTCACGCCTGATCAGCGGATCAGGATATCGCAGGATTTTTTCCACGTTGTCCGCGAGCCGTGGATTGTTCCATCGAGTGATGATCATCAGAAGGTTCCGAACGAACGTGGGGCGACGATCCGTCAGGTGCTTGACCAAGATCTCGGGGGTGTCTTTCGCGAGTTCAATCAATGCATTAACGACAAGGGTCTGATGCGCAGGCTGTTCAAGATTGCCGAGAAGCGTGCAGAGCGCAGGGGCAGCGGTCGGTTGCATCATGAGGAAAATACCCGGTAATCCATCTGTACCGGGGCGTTCAGCCATATTTAAAAACTTCTCGATCATGGCGACTCTCTCAGCGCTACCAAGTTGCTCGAAGAGGTGTTGAATTTTCTGCTTGTGCCCCTCTGTGAGATCAGGGCGAATCGTATCGGCTTTGGACAGGAGCTCCAGCACGTGCTCTGTTGTCGACCAATGACCTTCTTGGATGAGCGACTTGAGCATACCATCGTAGATTTCGAACAGCTTGTTCAGCAGATCAGGGGATCGTTCGGAGGAGAGGATGGCAGTCAACGTATCGAGGATGTACAGCACGTTGTCACGGTTCGACTCTGCTGTGATCTCTTTGGCCAAGGCCGCCAGCTCAAGCTCTGAAACCTCATAACCTGTCACGCCGGAAGAAAAGCGTGTTTTCCGTTGCGGGTCTTCGCTCGTCGCCTTGGCTTCTTTCGCGTTGGCATCGGCGATGATTTCTCGCAACGAGTCCTCAAGCGGTGCTGTTCCTTGAGGGGTCAGTACGTTGTCGAGTTCAGAGATCTTCATGACCTCATCGGCGGTAACGATCGTCAATGTCGGCAGGTTCTTTTCCCAAAGGCGGGTGACGAAGTCGTCGTCCTCGGCACCGGTGGTTCCTACGGTGCCTGACAGGGCAGCAAAGAAGAACAGCATGTCCTCGTCCGATATATCTTGGTGAAAGGTGATTTCCCGAATACCGTCGCTATAGAGTTTGAAAGAGATGTTTTCGCTCACCTCCCCGGTTTGGGAGCCGTAGACGAGCTCCTCCTTGAAGAACAGGCCTTCTCGTTGAACCACGAAGGTGAGGACATTGTATTGGGATAAATGTGTTGTAAGCTCGGTATAGAATTGCTCGAAGAACTTCTTGCCGACGCTGTTATTCTGGCCAAAAGTCCGGACATTCTTCGACGCCCGATCGAGCGATTTGAGAAGCTGGGTCACCGATGTCAACTCGGGGTCGGCGTTCTGCTTGGCGGCCATGGCAGACGTCATCATGTCTTGAGCAGTCGTGAGATCAGACATAGGGTCATTCGTACTGGCAACTGATGATTTGGTCAAGGAATTCATCGGTTTTTGACCGTCACAAGATGCCGGAATGAAATAGGGAGCGGCCGGTTGTCCTATAGGGCAGCAAATCAGTAGAATCCTGCCCATGTTGGTCGAGATGATGAGATGCGAGGGAGGCGATAGATCACATGTCGCAAGGTGAGTGCGTATCGTGATCGTCTGTTTTGGCGATAGCTTGACGGCAGGATTTCAGTCTCCAACCTCTGAGAATCCGATGGGGAGGGAGACGCCCTACGGGTACTACTTGCAGGAGTGGTTAGGAGTTTCAACAGAGATTCAGGTGCGTGGCATTTGTGGCGAACTGACGGGAGAGATGGCGCTGCGGTTTCGGCGCGATGTGTTGCAGCAACAGCCGAGCCACGTTGTCCTGCTGGGGGGAACCAATGATTTGGGGTGGAATGTACAGCCGGAGGAGATCATGAGGAATCTGGTGAAGATGTATGAATCGGCTCTGGCTTCACAGGTCATCCCGATTCCGGTCACGGTTCCGTCCATTCGAGTGGATGTTGCAGGTGGAGGGCCTGATGCGGAAGCCTGGATTAAGCATCATCTGTCCTGCCGTGCTCAACTGAATTACCGTATCCAGGAATACGCTCTCGCCAAAGATCTTCCCTGGATCGACCTGTTTATGGCTACGGTAGAATCGACGACGGGCCAACTGGCTGCTCAATATTCCAACGATGGGCTGCATTTGAACACTGGCGGCTACCGGCTGCTAGCCCAGTTGCTCTATGACCAGGTGTTTACCAACGTGTTCCCAAGAGTCCAGGAATGAATCTATGATTTTCGATGTGACGGATCGAGACTTTGACGATGTCGTTGAACAGTCGACAGTGCCGGTGCTGGTGGAGTTCTGGAAGCCAGGATGCGGGAGTTGCCGAGCGCTGCTGAATGAACTCGAGAAACTGGAGATCGATGTGATCGGTAAGGTGCTGATCCTGAAAATAAACGTTGAGGAGAACTTCCAGATTCCCGCGGAGCTAGAGGTTCGCTCATTGCCGGCACTGGCCCTTTATCGCGAGGGAGTGTTCGAGCGGTTTATCGGTGGGCTGGGAACCAGAGAAGAGATTTTCAAGCAGTTGCGACTGACATGACATGAGTCGCTACAAAGTCCGCCAGGTCCGTCCATCCTTTTCGATGAGGCGATCGGCTTCGACCGGCCCACAGGATCCTGCCTGGTACTCAGGCAGCCAGCGCAACCCTTGCCTCTGCCATCCTTCCAGAATCTTGGTAATCCAGGCCCAGGAGGCTTCAACGGCGTCGCGCCGCATAAATCGAGAGGCATCGCCGGCCATCACGTCCAAGAGCAACCGTTCATAGGCTTCGGGCGACGGGCGGCCGAAGACGTCGCTGTATTGAAAGTCCATTTCCACCGGATGTGTCTGCGCTCGGGTACCGGGCACGCGCGAGACGATGCGGAGAGAGAGCCCTTCCTCCGGCTGGATGCGTAGCGCCAATACGTTTGGCGGCTGCGGTTGCTGCGCATTGGCGTTGAACAGGATGTGTGGGATGTCCTTGAATTGTACGGCGATCTCGCTGGCGCGTTGAGGGAGCGCTTTCCCGGTGCGCAGATAGAAGGGCACGCCGGACCAGCGCCAGTTTTCCACAAAGCATTTCAGCGCGACATAGGTTTCCGTTATGGAATCGTGATGAATCCCTTTCTCCCGACGATAGCCAGGGATGGGCTTGCCATGGCCTGTGCCTTCACTGTATTGGGCACGGACCGTGACGTGCTCGACATCCTGATCGGTGATGGGCCTGAGGCAACGGAGGACTTCCATCTTCGCGTTGCGCACCACATCGGGATCGAGCGAGTAGGGAGGCTCCATTGCAACCAAGCAGAGCAGCTGCAGCATGTGGTTTTGCACCATGTCGCGCAACGCGCCGGCTTCTTCGTAGTAGCTGGCTCTGGTCCCGACGCCTTCCGCTTCGCTCACGGTAATCTGCACATGATCGATGTACTTGTGGTTCCAAATCGGCTCGAAGATGCTGTTGGCGAACCGGACGACCATGAGATTCTGAACGGTTTCTTTTCCCAAATAGTGATCGATGCGGAAGATCTGCGATTCGTCGAACACTCGTCCCGTCACTTGGTTGATGGCCTGGGCGGAGGCCAAATCGCGGCCGACCGGTTTTTCGACGATGATGCGGGCGTAGGGTGTATGCGCCTCCGGTTTCGTCGCCAATCCGGCTTGCTCAAGCCCCTCGCACACAGGCGCAAACGAACTGGGAGGGATGCTCAAATAGAAAATTCGGTTGCCGGGTAACTGAAGGTTCCGTTCAATGTCTTCTGCTCGGGCCTTCAGCCTGGCGTAGGTATTCGGGTCATCATTTCCTCCCGATACATAAAAGAGGTGTGGCGCGAAGTCCTTCCACTTGTCCTCTGCCAAGGCTTGCCTAGAATGTGTGACGACGCCGTCGCGAACCGTGGCGCGGAACTCCTCGTCGGTCATCGATGTGCGGCCCAGCCCAATCACGGCATACTTCGGCGGAAGAAGTCCGTCGAGGAGCAAGTTGTAGAGGGCAGGAATCAGACGACGGCGCGCTAGATCGCCGGACCCTCCAAAGATAACGAGGGTACAGGGCTCGACCGGGGGAATCGTTTCCTGTGAGGGGCTGATATCGATCCGTGGGCTATTCGGTGGCATAGGGCTCCAGCGTTATCGGCGAACCGCATGGCCGCCGAAGGCATTCCGCAACGCGGCCAACATCTTTTCCGCAAAGGATTCGCTCTGCCTCGATCGGAATCGAGTGAATAACGCTGTCGTGAGCGTCGGAACCGGTACATCCTTCTCGATCGCATCGGCGATCATCCAGCGCCCCTCGCCAGAATCCTGCACATAGCCTTTCAACTGTTCCAGGCGTGGATCCTCTTTCAAGGCGCCTGCTGCCAGTTCCAAGAGCCAGGATCGGACGACACTGCCGTGCATCCAGAGGTCTGCAATCTTTGCGAGGTTGAGCTTGTAGTCGCTTTTCGCCATCAGCTCGAAGCCCTCCGCATATCCCTGCATCATGCTATATTCGATTCCGTTATGCACCATTTTCACATAATGTCCGGCGCCCACTCCGCCGACGTGAGACCAGCCCTGTTCGGGCGCCAGTGTCGTGAAGATCGGTGCGAGGTGTTTCACCGGCGCTTCGTCGCCACCGACCATCAGGCAGTAACCGATCTTCAAACCCCAGACGCCCCCGCTGGTCCCAACATCGATATAGTGAAGCTGTTTTTTCTTGAGATCTCCGGCTCGGCGAACATCGTCGTGGAATCTGGTATTGCCGCCGTCGATTACCGTGTCGCCTGGATGGAGCAGTGCCGCAACGGCTTGAACTGTTTCCTCCGTCGGCGCGCCGGATGGAACCATAACCCAGACCGCGCGTGGGGCCTTGAGCTGGCCGACGAGGTCAGCTAACGAGGAGGCTCCGACGCAACCAACGCCTTCGGCCTGCTTGATCAGGTCCGCCGATTGATCGTAGACCACGACCCGATGCCGGTCACGTTGCAACCGGGTGACCATGTTCATGCCCATCTTCCCAAGCCCAATGAACCCGATTTCCATAGTGACTCCTTTTAGCAGGATGATGAAAAAATCCGTCAGCTCTCTGCAATGTTAAGGTTCAGGTCAAGGCTGAGAAATAAATGAGTCCAATCTTTGCTCAACCTTGACCTCGGCTTCAGCCTATATCGGAAGTTGCGGGCTTGCCGGACGGTATCGTAGGGATCACGATTCTCGCGAGGAATCTGTCCTATGTTCAGACCTGAAGGATGAATGGCCGACAAGCCCTATGCGACAGTAGTCAAATGATCGATCCGAGAGTCCTGTCAGTCAATTCTGGCAGGATTCGGTACGTCCTTAAAGAGAGTATCGACAAGATCGCGGCCAAAGTTGAGCCGTTCAGGTAACGTGGCCGCAGTCAGGAACCGTCCAGCTAGGTCACCCAGCCCCGCATCACGGGAGGCGATGAACTTTGGCACGTCAATCGGTGAGGTCAGCCAGAAGCCCCGTAGCCGGAAGAATGCGTTGATGATGTCATCGAAAAATATCGAGAGCAAATACTGCGCGGTCGCCGGCTTGTCGGCCAGATCTCGCGCTTTTCCCAGTAAATGGAAACAGTCCGCCTTCATCCGAATCTGCTCATTGATGCTGACAGGAGGCGGCCCTTGTCGGAACCGTTGGTTGGCGCGTTCGATGAGTCTGGCGCCGATGTTTTCGTGGTCGAAGAGAATGCGGGCTTTCCGCAAGAGAGATGGGAGGCGCGGCGAGTAGGGAAGGTCCTCCTCAAATTCTTGGTGTCCGCGATAGCGGATGTCGGCTAGACGATCGGCAACACGGACGATCTCGTGGCCATCGGCCTGTCCTTTCACCAGCGCAATGAGATCGATGTCGCTGTGAGTCGTGATCGCGCGCCGAACACTGGACCCTACCAGGATTACACTGACGAGATCGCCCCCGCGGCGGCCACGAACGTGGCGCAAGGCTATCGCGACAAGCTCTTCGAATCCTGGTTCGTCGATCGGGTCCGGCTGTTCCGGCGGCTCCGGTATTGCGAGGAGTTCTGCCCGCAATTCTTCTGCCGTAGGGACAGGGTGGGCGGCTGGGGTATCCATGTTTAGGCTCCCTGTGTGAGCTGAATGCGTTTTGGGAGCGATTCCAGCCAGTCTTCGAACGGTTGGTCCGCATCAACGATGATTTCCAACTTACCATTGGTTAATCGCCGGACGGCACCTGGGCTTTCCGGGGACAACGGAATTTCGATCCACTCGCGGTTTAGCCCGAGCGAGTCGGTAATACCAAGGATCCGGCTGATGTGTATGAACGACACAACTTCTAGCGGCATTGATGCTCCATTGCCTGGCATTCTAGATTTCAGTGCGAGAAGTGTCAATGAGCGGACGTCTGCCCTCCATCCATAATGAGCATTTCTCCTGCAATGGTCAACGTTCAGACCCTAATCCGGACGTAAGGTCGTTGGAGGAGTTCTCATGCGCAAACACGAGTGCCAACTCACGATGGCGAGGCGCGGGATGACGGCAACCGGGCGGGCCACCAGCCCCTCGGGGTGTCGTGGTACGTCTCCGAGGGGCTCAGTGACCGTGCCTGAGCCGCACGCCCCCTGTGTCAGGATAGATGTCGTGCGGGTTTTTCCAAATATGGGGGCGAGGGATGAGAGAGTCACATGGGAATGAGTCCGAACTATTCACGAGAGTTTAACGAGGCCCTTGTATTCCCACCAGATCACCGCCTGGCGGGCAGAGGTCATTGCGCACGTTGAGACCCGGCCAACGTTTGCCAAAGATGCGCGGGAGGAGACCATCCGCCAACTGGAGCGTGAGATCTTGCGAAAAGACAAAGCGTTGGCGGACGCGTCCGCGCTACTCATTCTCCAAAAAAAGTCGATTTGATCTAGGGGAACGGACGCGAGGACGCAACGTGACGGTGTCGGATCGGGAACAGGTGCGGGCGTTGGTGGTTGAGGCTGTTGCGCAGGGGGCACGCCAGCACGCGGCGTGTGAGATGGTCGGGGTGGCGGCGCGCCCGCTGCAACGGTGGCAGCGCCAGGAGACGCTCGAGGATGGTCGCCGGGGACCGCGCACGGCTCCACGGAAGACGCTGTCACCGCGTGAACGTGGCCAGCTGGTGGCGATGGCGGCACGTCCGGAGTTTTGCCATGCGAGTCCGCATCAGATCGTCCCACGCCTGGTAGCCCGAGGCGAATACCTGGCATCCGAGTCGTCCTTGTACCGCGGGCTGAAGGCGGAACACCTGCTGGCGCCCCGCGGTCGGGCGACGCGCGCGTACGAAGTCACGGCGCCGCGGACGCTGTTCAGCGGGGATATTCCGTATGTGCCACGCTCCATTCGTGGCCAACCCTCTTATTTGTATTTATTTGTGGACGTGTTCTCCCGCAAGGCCGTGGGCGCGGAAGTGCATGCCGAGGAATCCCTGGAGCACTCCTCGCGGGTACTCGACACGATTTGCCGTGAGCAGGCCATTGAGCCGCATCAGGTGTCTGTGCATGCGGACAACGGGGGGGCGATGAACGGCTCGACCCTGCTGGCCACGATGCAACGGCTGGGCGTCATGCCCTCGTTCAGTCGCCCGTCGATCAGCAACGACAATCCGTTTTCTGAGTCATTATTTCGGACCTTGAAATACTGCCCCTTGTATCCGACCAAGCCCGTTGCCAGTCTGGACGCGGCCCGCGCGTGGGTCGCCACCTTTATTATCCAGTGGTACAACCACGAGCATTTGCACCGTGGGATCCGGTTCACGACCCCGGCCTCACGCCATGCCGGCACGGACATCCACGGCGATGCGCCTGGGAAGTGCGCGCAGACATAAAATGCTCAGGCATCCTCTGCCGCTTCCAGCACGGAGGCTGACTGGCTCGGTAGACTCCGGGAATGGCTTACGTCCGGATTAGGGTTCAGAGGGGGAGAAACCAGAGGCTAGCCCCCTAGCACACGGGTAAAGATCTCGCAGGCTTCTTCGGTCATGGCACTGGAGATATCCAAATGGGTGACGGCACGAAAGCTGTTTCGCCCGATGGCATTGATCAAGAGCCCCTCCTGTTTTAAGGCGGCAACAATCGCCGGGGGATCCAGGCGGTGGCCGATCACCCCGAAGATGACGATGTTCGTGTCGACATCTTGAGGGTTGATCCTGACCGTCGGAATGTGTTGCAGTTGTCGCGCCAGCCGCTTGGCATGGACATGGTCCACTTTTAGTCTTCCGATATGGTGCTCGAGCGCATAGATGCCGGCGGCGGCGAGGATGCCGGACTGCCGCATTGCACCGCCATACATACGTCGCAGCCGCTTGGCTCTATCGAGCAGGGTCAGATCGTTCATCATTAAGAGTGAACCGGCCGGCGCCCCTAGCCCTTTCGAGAGACAAACCGACAGGGTGTCAAAGTGCTGGGCATAGGCGGCCGGCGGTAGGGTGGTAGCAGCGATAGCATTGAACAGCCGTGCGCCGTCCAAATGCATAGGGATACCGTGGATAGCAGCCACCGTGCGAATTCGTTCAATCGTCGCCAAGGGGTAAATCGTTCCACCGCCGCTATTATGGGTGTTCTCCAGACAGATCAGCCCTGTTTGAATCGTGTGCGGTTCTTTGGGGCGGATTGCCGCCTCAACCTGCTCGGATGAAATGAGCCCGCGATTTCCCGCGACCCAATGGAGTTGTACGCCTGCCAGCGCTCCGGCCGCTCCCTGTTCATACCGGACGATATGCGCCGTGCTTTCGACGATGACTTCTTGTCCTGGTTGTGTGTGGAGGCGAATGGCGAGTTGATTGCCCATTGTGCCGGACGGCACGAAGAGCGCGGCCTTTTTCCCAAACATCGCGGACACCATCTCTTGGAGGCGATTCACGGTGGGATCTTCACCGTAGACATCGTCCCCCACGTCCGCCCGTGCCATCGCGATTCGCATGGCTTCAGTGGGTTTCGTGACCGTATCGCTGCGCAAGTCGATCATGAAATATTCCAGAGCAGGCCGCAAGTCCCTTCGTCCAGCGCATTCTAGCAAACTTTCTCCTTGTGTGGGAGCATTGGTCACGGCAGGGCAGATGGTATGAGTTCTGGTTCCGCTCGTGTTGCTCTGGGGATGGGTGAGGCGGCTCTTTGGCTCGCCGAGGGAAGAAGTTAAGAGGAGGGTGAAGAGAGGGCGGCACGGTACTCTCCTGCTGCTTTACGTGCGAAAAATTCGCATGCTATAGTCCCGTGCTCATTGGGCTGCATTGACTGTGTGGAATCACGTTTTGCGTTTGACGTCTCACGTTTCATGAGGTTCAAGATGCCTGAAGTTCCTGTTAAAATTTACATTGATAAACTATTGAAAGAGTGTGGAAGTACAGCTCGATCGCTTGGGCTTTTATCCGGCCCTGTGAAAGAGAAAGCCTTACGTGCGATGGCCAATCGATTAGCGGCCGACGAAGAAAAGATTCTCGTGGCGAACGAGAAGGATGTGGATGCGGTTGGGAAGTCCTTCGAGGCTGATATCATGAAGGACCGGATGAAAGCCGCCGTGGCTCGCCTGCGCATGACGGTGAACGATATCAAGGAAATGGTCGATCGTCTCCGCATGATCGCGGAGTTGCCTGATCCAGTTGGTGCAGTCACCTCACGATGGGAACGGCCGGACGGATTACAAGTCAGTCGTGTCCGCGTCCCGATAGGGGTCATTGGTGTTGTGTCAGAACTGAGCCCGCTCATTACGGTGGAGTCGATCGCACTCTGTTTTAAGTCAGGTAACTTGTGTGTCTTTCGTGGCGCGCCGGAGTGGGGTATGACGCAGCAGGCTATCGGAACCGGATTACGCGAAGCTGCGGAGCAGAATGGGGTGCCGATCGGCGCATGGATTATCATCGAACGTCAGGAAAAAGAGGTGGCAGTCGAACTGATTCGAGCGGGCAAAAGCCTCGATGCGATTATCCCGCGTGGCGGGGCCGGCCTCCGAAAATCCGTCATTGAACAGGCGAAGATGCCGGTGTTGTGTTACGACGGGGGGCTCACGCAGATGTACGTGGATGCCGACACCGATATGCCGATGGCTCAGAACGTGGCAATCAACTCGAAGGTACAGAAGGCCATGGCATCGAACTCGCTTGATACGTTGCTCGTGCAACAGGTGATTGGGCGACAGTTTTTGCCGCCGCTGGTCAACCGCATGCTTGAAGAATTTAAGATCGAGGTTCGGGCCTGCCCGAAGACCATGGCTCTCATGGGGCAAATGGCGATGACCGGACATGCTTCGATCGTCCCGGCAAAAGAGGAGGACTGGGATACCCAATTTCAGTCGCCCGTGTTGGCCGTCAAAATGGTCGCCGACCTAGACGAGGCCTTGGCGCATATCGTGGCACATAAACCCTGTCTCACCGCCGTTATTGCGACCACGAGCTATGAGTCGGCCTTGCGGTTCACGCGCGAAGTGGATGCCAGCGCGGTGTTCATCAATGCGTCGTCCCGGCTTAATGCCGGTGACAGCTACGGCATGGGCACCGATATCGGGATCAGTGGCTCACGTCTCCATGCCAAGGGTCCGATCGGCCTTGAGCAATTGACTTGTGAAAAGTATGTCGCCTTCGGCTCGGGCCAGCTACGCTATCCACATCCGGTACCGGAGGCGTATTTTGACGCGATCATGCTCAAGAGGCCATAGTCGCCTGCTGAAAGCGCTCTCCAGTTTCGTTCTCAGTCGCTCGAACCACTCGACGTGCGCCTACCGTATGCGCCTCGTAGTTCGCACGCCTTGCGGACTCGCTGGAAAACGTATTGAGCAGGCACGCCAAGGCTACATTGATGACCAATCACTCACCGTTACAATCACTCTATTCGCACTTAGCCTGGTGGGGCCTTAAACGGTTCACATCCGATGCAGACTATTTTGCCTGGCAGCGGAACCGGCTGTCTCCTGCAGATTTGACTCAACTCAGCAGACAGGTCGAACGAAAGCGAGAAGGGGAGTGTGGCGATGAAGTCGCCTTCTACGACCTGATTGCTCAGCCACAGATTTTTCCAGCCCTCTACAGTCAGCGCTACGAATACTACAGTGAGATCGGTCCACACGTGGCGGCTCGTTTGGGAGATGCGGACTGCATCCTTGACTTCGGCTGCGGCGTCGGAATTCTGACGACCTTTTACGCGACACAATGCCCTGAAAAGCAGTTTGTCGGCGTCGATCGCTCGCCGGCATCGATTGCGGTAGCGCGGAAGAAGGCGCGAGAGCTTAGTCTGAGCAATATCCGGTTCGAGTGCGTCGACATCGAGTCTGACAACATTGCGGGATCGTATGATCTGATTGTAGCCACCCATGCGCTAGTGCAGACGGAACGAGAGCCGGGGATTCCAAGTCGCAATTGGCAGACGTTCGAACGTGCTTGTGACGCGGAGCAGCAGGCTGCATTCGAACGACGAACGGGCGTCGGCATACGACTGGATCGACTCTGCGCGCTGTTAGTCCAGACGGGACGCATGATCGTGTTTGAGAAAACCCGTCAGTTGGCAAGACGAGTCCCGTTGCAGCGGGCTTTGGCTGCACGCGATCTTCGCCTGATCGAGCAGCCGGAATTGATTCGATACCGATTAGTCGAAGAAGTGGTCGACGATGGCCCCCTGTATCTGTTGGGGAAGGGAGCGTTGCGCAAGTTTCACTGGGATGAGTCGCCAGAGCCAGACGAAGGCCGTCCGTTCGATCGAACTCAGCGAAAGACCGATTCAACCGATCCGGACGCTCCGCTCTATGAGAACCATCGGCCTTCCGCGCAACGCGTCTGGGAACAGTTTTACGATAAGCGCCTCCTTACAGAGACCACGCACCAGGAGTTAGATGGTCGCCAGCTGCATGTCGAACTCGGGCAGGCAGAGGAGGGGGTCTATCTATATTGCGCCAACACGTTTGATCAACGTCAGTTGGTAATTGTCGAACCAGCCCGCGCAGTCATACTGGAATCGTACTATCAGGAGATTGTGAGTGGCGCATCCGGCTAAGTGCCGATACGACGATCCATACGAGTACCACTCTTGATAGAAAGCACGAGGAGGATCTGTTCTCGAATCGCATAGACAATCCGATAGTCGCCCTCGCGAATCCGATAAAGATGGTCCAGGCCATCGAGCTTCGTGACGCCGGGGGGGCGAGGACTGGAGCGGAGTGCGTGGAGCCGTTTCACGAGAAGGGTCCGAAGCGGTTTGGCGAAAGTGCGGAGTTGTTGCTCAGCAGGAGGGGCCACAGAAATTGTGGAGACTGCCTGGTGCAATCAGATCCCCAATTCTTTCAGGATAGCATCAAGCGACTGGGCGCCCTTCTTGTTCACCTGGGCCAAGGCCGAGCGGGCATCCACGAGATCGATACGATTTTCCAGAGCCTCCAGGAGTCGCAAGTCATTGAGGGGCACCACCGCGGCGACTGCTCGGCCACGTCTGCGCAACAGCACACGCTCGTTGCCGAATGCGGCGCGGTTGATCGCATCGGCGAATCCTTCTCGCTCCTTACTACCCGTTGGATTTCCCATGGCGCACCTCCGTAGACAGTGTCCGGTCAGAAGGACAGATTGTTCGATTAATACATCCTTTACAGTGGGGAGGAGGTGAAGTCAATCGACCAGAAAACCTCACATGCCCATTTCATTTTTTTCGTAATTGGAGTATGAAGTGAGGGCGGCGATTATGTCGCAGTGCAATAGTAATTACTCATCCACACATCAGAGGAGACACTCAATGGCTAAGGGCATGACACAGAAGAAAGCGACCAAGAAGAAACCAGCCAAGACGATGAAGGAAAAGCGCGCCGACAAGGTTGCTAAGCAGAGGGGCTAATACAGTCGGTGTGCTTGGGCCATTCCGACCGTCGCACCATCCACGGCGCCCATCGGCGTGCGTCAGCAGCAAGCTGAGCACGTTGATGGTTGTGGTCTGGGGTGTTGACACCTCCCAGCCCATACATCCCACGCCTAGATTACTTCTTCCGATACACGTTCAGCCCGACCTTCTCCTCGCGGTTGGGAATGGTCACATTCCCTTCTGTCGAAGCGATGATAATTGTCTTCCCTGAAGCAGAGGGCCCAAACTCTTTGGACAGATCTACCTTGATTGTCAATGTTGTCCCTTCGACGGTCATCTCTACGTTCTTCATGATGGCGGCCTCTCAGTGATGGACAGAGCGTGAGGATTGTCTGTCCGAATGATGGTGCAATCTGTATCGCGAGCAGTGGAGGAAGTCAATCGACTGGAAAGCCTCACACAGTGCCAAACTTCGGCTATTCCCGATAGTGCAGGACTAGGCGAGGGGCGGCTTTCACCAATCAAGAGAGAGGCCCGATCCGATTGTTTCATTTCTTGGCCCGTCATCCTCCAGCAAACACAGGTCGAAAACCGGCGTTAGTCAGGATGCGGGCGACGGCCTTGCGCTGGTCACCCTGAATTTCGATCCGCCCTTCCTTCACCGTGCCCCCGGCACCGCAAGATTTCTGCATCTCCCTGGCGAGCGCCTCTTGTTCGGCTTGCCCAATGCCAGTGAAACCCGTGACGACCGTCACGGTCTTTCCGCCACGATGGGCGGTCTGGTGAATGATATCCACCCGCCCACGGTTCTTCGTTGGTACAATAGATGGCGTGTCGCGAGGGGAGACCCCAAGCGGCGTCTTTGGAGCCAATGGCAGGCCTACGTTTTTCAGGGCTGCGAAAGGGCTAGTCCAGACGATCGGCTCCCCACTCATGGGAATGCGTTTCTTTTCTTTCATCGCTGCATCCTCTTACCGCAAGCATAACATAGCGTTCCTGCATCATTTCCCAAACGGGGCTGAAGCATTTTTCAAAATCGTCAATGTCATGTGCGCGCTGTTTGCTGCATCCGCTATCCAAATCTGCCCTTCTTGAATGGTGCATTGCAACTGCATGCTGGGCTGCGCGAGTGTGGTCAAGTCGCGACTCCCATCCAGGGGCAGATTCATGACGGCCAGATTATTCAACCGCTCTAGTGTTGCCAGGTTATTCTCCCACCATTGGTCTGCGCCACGGCCGCCGTAGGTATAGATGTAAACCTGTTTCGCACGGCCGCAGGCTCGACGAATGATTTTCTCATCCGGCTGGCCCACCTCGATCCAGAGGTCGATGGCGCCCGTCAAATCCTTGAGCCAGAGCGCGGGTTCCTCTTCGGCGCTTACTCCTCGGCCAAATGACAAGGCCTCATGCGCGTGCAACGCAAAGGCCAGCAGCCGCACCATCATGCGCTCGTCAGTTTCAGACGGATGACGGGCCAGGGTGAGGACATGGTCTTGATAGTACTGGCGGTCCATGTCAGCGATTTGGATTGTCGTTTTGTAGATGGTCGCGTTCGAGGCCATGGGTTCGTAGTTCCTTGATTCCAGAAAGATTCACTTGAAAGGCGCGGGCAGGCTTCGCTCACTTAATTTTTATATGCGATGTACCACCCTTCGACCCGTTCCCTAGCCCAGGGCGTTTTGCGGAGAAACGTGAGGCTGGATTTCACGCTGGGATCGTGGAGGAAGCAGCGGATTGGGACACGACGCCCCATCTCGGCCCAGCCGTACCGCTCGACCAGTTCCTTGATGATGGTTTCCAGCGTAATCCCGTGCAACGGATCACGGGGATGGGAAACACTCATGATTGTATGGCGAACGGCATAGGGCTGATGGCCGAGGATGAAGGGCTCATAGCGTATAGCATATCGCACGAACAAGGAGCCACCGGTCTATAGCAGCTCATGGCAGGAGCGAGAATCGCGAGACGTGCGGGAAGAGCGAGAAAAGCGAGATGTGATGCGCATGGGCTCCCACCTAGTCGCGCCTGTCTCGCTCGTGCAGCCAGATTCGCCCTTGACAAACCAGCGGACATCTATGTCTTGCGCTTGAGCAAATCCGCAAGCTGAGAGAAGGGCGTGAAGGTCGAAGGTCGATCCTGCTCTCGGCCGAGTGGCGCCTCACCAGACGCGTCAGCCACCTGGTTCCGCTGGTGTTCATTGTCGTGACAGTAGAGACAGAGTAACTCCCAGTTGCTTCCGTCTGGCGGATTGTTGTCGTGATTATGGTCCTTGTGATGGACGGTGAGCTGGCTCAGCTTCTTGCCGTCAAATTCTCGTCCGCAGTGCCCACAGATCCACGGAAACATTTTGAGCGCTTGTTCCCGATAGGTCTGTTGCAGCTGGGCCTGGGTGCGCCGCGCCATGTGAGCCTCGAAGAGGAAGGGGACTCATTACCGAGAAATTCTACAGAAAATCGAAGGCGAAAGCTCTCCTCACGCAGTTTTGGAGGCCAGAGATTCGATAGGCCACCTTGGAAGCAGGCCTGTTGTTAAATGAGCTGTGTGCAGGGCCAACAGAAAACCCGGACGGCTGGTTTGACCCATCCTGAATGTTGGGCCTCTGCGCACCAGGCTTTGACCGCGTCAGCGACCTTATCGCGCTGAGCTGATTCAAGTGAGACCAGAATCACACTATTTCCCCCTGCGTAGAACGAGATTCCCTCCGTCGATCCCGATTGTCCTGTCCCAAGCGCCCCAGGAAACTCGGTGTAGGCCATGACCCCGCCCGTTCGCAATATCTCATGTACGCGTTCTCTCAGTGAAGTACGAAACGCGATCATCAACATGTCCATAGGTGACCTCGGAAAAGGTGATTGCTGAATATAGCAGGTCTCCAATGAATCTTGGAAGGCAAGGTGAGAACCCCCAGGGGCCTCAATGTTTCGGTGGGGGGCGAAGGAAGAAGCACAACAGTGTGGCATACCAGGTCGGATAACGGGCCATGTATCGTCGAAACGTGCGCAACGGCAGCTGATCCATCAGCTGGATGAGCAGCCATGTATGCATCTACGTATGCATTTTCCTACATCCATACAACGGAGCAGTTCCGGCACCAATGTGGCGGAAGGCTCTCTCTGCGTGCGTAAAGAGTTCAAGTTGATGGTATCCATTGAAGCTCAATTGTTTTGACAAGTCATGTAGTTAGAAAACGCCGGCACCGAAATGTCCGGACACTACTACTGCCCCTCACTCTTCTTTTTGCCCACAGTTTTCGCGTGGCACGTGAGTTGCGGTGCTATGGTCCAGAAATAATTAGTCCTCATCTTTTCCAAACATTTTTGAATGACACCAAATTGTGTAATCAGCAGAACGATGAAAGGCCACGCAACATGTCGGCTGGCTCATCTTAGCGTCGAGGGCTGTGCCTCACGAATATGTCAACTAAAAACACGCGCGAATGAAGGGCGCCATACATAGACTGATCGATCAGTGACCCTCCACTCGTACTACATCACAACTCATCGAAGGCGAGACTGCTAATGGACGGAGTTGTCCAAAAAGAATGGAGCCAAATCGTGCAAACTGGAGTAAGAACAGTCCTTACGTCAATAGTCGTGCTTTGTCTCACGGTTGTCTTCGGCACGTCGCATCTCCTTGCTCAATCCAGCCCAGCCACTGGGCCATTGCGTGTACATCCGACGAATCCGCGTTACTTCGCTGATCCGACGGGGCAGGCTGTGTATCTCGCAGGTTCGCACACATGGTACAACCTGCAGGACGGCGAGACGAGCGCCTTTGACTATACGAGTTACCTCGGACTACTCCAGGCCAACAATCATAATTTTATTCGCCTCTGGATCTCTGAATCCCCTCAAGGCGATGCCGGACTCACGCCCGCCCCAGGGTTTATCAGCGGTTCTCCTTGGTACCAGCGAGCGTCACCGTTGCCCTACGCCAGGACGGGCCCTGGCAGCGCGGCTGACGGTTTGCCTAAGTTTAGCCTGAGCCAATTCAATCAAGCCTATTTCGACCGCCTGAGGTCACGGGTAATTGCCGCCCGCGATCGTGGGATGTATGTCGGCATCATGTTGTTCAACTTTCGGACGGCCTGGAATGCCAACGATATCTTCCCCAATCGAAACGTCTGGCGCTATCACCCCTACAACATCAACAACAACGTCAGCGGGGTAAACGGAGACCCGAACGGCGACGGCAATGGGGAAGAAACCCATAAGCTCCAAGTGGCGGCTGTCACTCAAGCGCAAGAAGCGTACGTCAAGAAAGTGATTGACACCGTCAACGATTTGGACAACGTGATCTATGAGGTCTCGAATGGAGACACCGTCGGCGATCCCGCCTGGCAGTTTCACATGATCAATGTTATCAAGAGCTACGAGGCAGGAAAACCGGAACAGCATCTTGTGGGCATGACCGGGGCTGAGCAAATCAGCAATAGTCTTCTCTTGACCAACCCTGGCGAATGGACCTCATTCAGTGCAACGACGTATGACAGCCCGAGCGATCCCTACACCAGTAACCCTCCGGCATCGAATGGAACAAGAATCAGCATCCTGGATACCGATCACTTAGGGTACTCGCTCTTTCAGAAAGATCCGGCGTTTACGCGCGCCTGGATCTGGAAAAGTTTCACGCGCGGGCACCATCCTATTTTAATGGAAGATACTACTGGCTTTCCTGGCTGGGCAGCCGGACGATCGGCTATGGGACACACCCGATCCTATGCCTCGCGGATGAACCTGGCCGGCATGACTCCGCTGAATGCCCTGTCCTCGACAAGCTATTGTTTGGCAAGTGCGGGCCAAGAGTATCTCGTCTATCAACCAGGAAACGGACCGTTCACCGTCAATATTGTGGGCGGGGCCTACGCCTACGAATGGTTCAACCCAGCGACAGGGAGCATGGCAGGGACTGGGACTGTTGGGGCCGCAGGAGGAGATCAATCTTTTACACCGCCGTTTAGTGGACCAGCGGTTCTCTATCTCAAAGCAAGCGGTGCCCCGCCTCCAGCTACACCACCCGTAGCATCTCCGGCCGGTCACTGGAAGCTGGACGATGGGAGCGGATCAACAGTCGCCGACGCGTCGGGCAACGGCCTTGCCGGAGCCTTGGTGAACAGGCCCGTATGGACAAGCGGCTGGCTCGGAGGTGGCCTCAGCCTGAATGGAACGAATGACTACGTGCAAATTCCAAATCCAGGCACGCTTTCGCCACAAAAACTGACCCTTTCCCTCTGGGTCAAGCCTTCCAGCTTCGCGAACGCAAACGGATCCTCGATGCTTGCCAACGTGGGGCCTCACGACGGGAGCGATGGGTACTATGGGTTGGCGATTGACACGGCCGGCAAGCCTGTAGCGATGGTAAACATCGGTGATGGTGAAGGGAACGCCTTCAACCTAAAGGGCCCGGCCCTCACTGTGGGCCAATGGAGCCACCTTGCTATGACATATGACAACGCAACCTTGAAGCTCTACGTCGATGGGGTCGCCGCCGGTCAAGTCTCAATCAACCGTATGCGAACGACGAACCCTGGGCCGCTGATGCTTGGCAGGCGAGGGGATGCCGCGTATTATTTCAAAGGAATTCTCGACGACGTTCAGCTCTATAGTCAGGCATTGAGTGCGGTGGACATTACCGGGCTTGTTGGGAACGCACCCCCTCTTCCACCGCCGTCCTCCCCACCATCTTCTCCGTCGCCATTAACTGCGTCATTGGCCGGGGCTTCCTCACTGGCCGGGGTTTCCTCACTGGCCGGGGTTTCGTCATTGGCCGGGGTTTCGCCACTGCCGTTCGCCGCTACAGCCGTCACATCCTCCGTCACATCCTATAGGGCCTCAACCGATTTTTCAGGAATGTGCAAGGATAGCGAGGCTGGTACTACCGTGATTCGCAGGGCCGGAACATGACGTTTAATTCCGCCAAGAATCGCTGGCAGGGGGCAGAGACCTATCTGCAGCTGTGGTGCCACCGGTGGTCATCCGGGAAACGCTGCGGATGCGGTACGACGCTGGGTGGCACCCTCCTCCGGCACCATCCAAATCACCGGAAATGCCAAGGATCTCAACACCGGTGGAGGCGGAGGGGTCACGGTGTCGATTCGTAAAGGCAGCACCGTTCTCTGGCAACAGGCCATTGCCAACGGCAACACGACGGGATTCAACTACAACGTGACGACAACCGTCACGGCTGGTCAAGCCATCGATTTCCAGATCAACCGTGGGGCCGACGGCAACAATAACTACGACACGACTGGCTTTGATCCAACGATTGCCCTCACGACCGGTGGGAGCACACCCCCCCCATCAGGAGGAGGCTCTGCGACAGTGACATGGAACGCAAACACAGAATCGGATCTCGCCGGCTACCGACTTTATTATGGCACGAGTTCACGCAACTACCCCAGCTCGATCAGCCTGGGGAAAGTCACGTCCGGAACTGTCAGTGGTCTTACGGTCGGGACGACGTATTATTTTGCCGTGAAGGCGGTGGATACAAGCGGGAATCTCAGCGGGTATTCTGCCGAGGTGACCAAAAAACCATAGTGGTCTTATATATACGTACCTTACTGGGCCGGATAGTCATGCGTATGACTTGACCAGTTTTCATGGGGCGGGTTGAACTTCGACCTCGTCTCCTACGAAGACTCCACGTCGACAAGACTACCATCACTACTGTGCCCGTTGCTTTTTTCTTTCCTCGAAGCCGTTCGTTTCCGCATCTGGGCTGCGGCCCCGCGTTCTTTTCCCACCCTTGAGGAAGGGGCAGTGGTGTCGATGAGGATTCGGAAGATGATGGTCGAGTTCTTTCCGGACGCGATCTCGACCAAGGTTTGCAGGTAACGGAGCGGCAAGGCCGCCTGGTTTGGGCCAATCACATCGGCGGCATCGAGAGGCCTCGAATTTTCCTTCGGCTTGAATCACTTTCACACGACGTTCAATCTTTGCTTCTGCCTGACTCGCGATGGCTCGTTGCGGAGCCGCGATGGACGGCACCGATATTCGTACTGGGAGCCACTGCCGCGACATACGTACATGGTGATAAATACCCGAGCGGAAGCGGCGCGTCTGCTGGACGGCGACACGCACATGACTGCGGGAATAGTGGTACTGGTGCCCGTGCCCCGCGCTGCTCCGCAGAGGCAAGTGCATCATGCAGGAATTCGGCAGAGAATGGAATGATACCCGACTAATACGCGGCAAACATTACAAACCACTCGGCTCGTGCAGGAAGTGACGCCGCAACCAAGGTGGTGAGGAGCGCAGGAGTCGAGATAATCAGGGGCAGCAGACAGGGTTGACCTCTTCGAAAAGGCATCGAGCCTTCCCTCCCACAAGACTGAGAAATAGAGAAACAGAACACATATCTTGTGCATAAGAGCCATCCGATACCCGCTCAAGGAAGGGGAGGGGTGGGGGGAAGGAATGTCCTATGGTGAACGATCAATGGCGAATGGTGAAGCGCCAGGGGAGGCAATTGCCGTCTATCTCTGATGTGCGAGTCTGTCGTGTCCCATTCCTTCGTCGGACCAAACAGACGGGGTAGTGCAACGAGACCAGAGCCCCACCACGTGCCGCGCAATGTACTCACGCATTGGTTTCATTCTTTAAGCACGAGGGTTACTTCGGCTTTGGTTTCCACTCCCGGGCGAGCTGTTGGGCCGCCGCCACTTGCGCCGGGGTCATCTGTTTGGCAAGCCTCTCACGAGACTCCACGGCGCGCTTTTCTCCCTGTGCGGCCGAGAGGCTGTACCACATGTAGGCCTGGATAACATCCTGAGGCACGCCTCGCCCCCGTTCATACATGAACCCCAGCTTCGCGAAGGCGAGGGCCTCGTGTTGCGCCGCCGCCCGGCGAAACCAGAACAACGCCATCTGGTCGCTTTCCAGCGCCCCTTGCCCGAGGAGATATAACGTGCCGAGATTGACCTGCGCGCCTGCGTCCCCCTGTTCGGCCGCCTTTTCAAACCACTGTTTCGCGAGTATCCGATCCTGGGGGACTCCCTGGCCTTGATTGTACAGGAGACCGAGCCTGTTCTGCGCAGTGGCGTTCCCTTGCTCTGCGGACTTGCGGAGTGCGTTCACGGCGGCCTGGTCCACACCGCGCGTCGTCGCGGGGGGCTCCACCTCGGCGCAGGCGGACAGGGCCACGCATACGAGCGACAACAGGAGGGTCGGTATCGTGCATCGCCGCGACACGGGAATATGCTCGTGCGCGACGTCCGTCGCGCTGGTCCTCAAACAGAGTTGCACAGGTTCTGGGCCTCGTGAAGGCCTATCCTACTGAGCCTGGTCGAGAGAGTGCAAGAGTCGCATGCCGATCTTAAACGTTCCCAATAAAGCAGGGTTGAAGGCAGGACTGCCACGCGCCGCGAAAGGGTTTTAGCCTGCATTATTCATGACGGTTCGTCGCGAAATCGCTGAGCCGCGTCGCAAGACCAGCGCGTGGGGCCCTGAGGCCCCGATGCGTAATCGTGCAGTACGTGGAGGGTCCGAGGGGCGAGCCCGCCGGCCGAAGGCTCGTCGTAGCAGCGGATCGGCGATTGCAGTAGAAGTGTTCATGAACAATGCGGGTTAGTATCGTCATGGGCTATTATTGCGCATAGGCTGTCTCAAGGTTGCAGAAACGCCTTCCTGCCTTGCGATGCACAATTTTCGAATTCGTGAAAATCGAGGCGGAGCGTTTCATCGCCTGTTCGGCTTTGCCTCGTCCTCCAAAGGGGAGAATCTGTTGCATGCCCTGTCCGTTCAATCATCTTGATGGGAGACAAGAAACCAAGGCATGCTGGTTTTTAGGGCTGCGAAAACCCTTCTCTATAGAGGTACACAAGAATGTCCATCAAGCAATCTTCTTGTGCTGGCCGGGGTACGAAGTTTATCATGGCGCCCGCAACCTATGAGAAACCTTACATTGGAGTTGAACGCATGAAGAAGACCCCCCGAGCAGCCGGGGCGCTGGCCGCACCGGCGACCCGAATCGAACGCGACACCATGGGCGAACTGGCTGTCCCAGCCACCGCCTATTATGGGGTGCAAACCGCCCGCGCCCTCGAGAACTTCCCGATCAGTTCGTTGCGGTTCCCTCGCGCCATGATCCGGGCCATGGGGCTCATCAAACGGGCGGCCGCGACGGTCAATCAGTCCTTGGGCCTCCTCGACAAGAAATCGGCGGAGGCGATCAAGCAGGCCGCGACCGAAGTGGTCGAGGGTAAGCTCGACGCCGAATTCCCGGTCGACATTTTCCAAACCGGCTCCGGCACCTCGACGAATATGAACACCAACGAGGTCATCTCCAATCGCGCCACCGAGCTGTTAGGCGGAGTACGAGGCAGCAAGCTGGTGCATCCGAACGACCACGTCAATCTGGGCCAATCCAGCAACGATGTGATCCCCACGGCGATTCACATCGCTGCCGGGGAGATGATGCAGCAACAGCTCATTCCGGCCCTCACCCGCTTGCACAACGCGCTCGCCCGCAAAGCCAACGAGTTCGACAAGATCGTCAAGATCGGGCGCACCCATTTGCAGGATGCCACGCCGGTGCGATTGGGTCAGGAATTCGGCGGGTATGCCAGGCAGATTGAACTCGGGATTCAACGAGTCAAGCACGCGCAAGAGGCCCTCAGCGAAGTGGCGCTCGGTGGCACCGCCGTCGGCACCGGGCTCAATTGCCATCCGAAGTTTTCTGCCAAGGTGATGGCGATCGTGTCGAAAGAGACCGGCTGCACCTTTACAGAAGCGACGAACCACTTTGAAGCGCAGTCCACGCAGGATTCGGTGGTCGAAGCGAGCGGGGAATTGAAGACCATCGCCGTAAGCCTCATGAAGATCGCCAACGACATTCGCTGGCTCGGCTCCGGCCCGCGCTGTGGGCTCGGGGAGATCACTCTGCCGGAGACCCAACCGGGCTCGTCCATCATGCCGGGCAAGGTCAATCCGGTCATTGCCGAATCGGTGACGATGGTCTGCGCGCAGGTAATCGGCAACGATGTGACGGTCACCGTGGGAGGGCAGGCGGCCAACTTCGAACTGATCGTCATGCTGCCGGTCATGGCCTATAACCTCTTCCAATCCATTGAACTCCTCTCGACCGCCTCCACCAACTTCGCCGTCAAGTGTATCGACGGCATCAAAGCCAACGAGGAGCGCTGCAAGAGCTTGATCGAGGAAAGTCTGGCCATGTGCACGGCCCTGGCGCCGGAGATCGGCTACGAAGCGGCCGCGAAACTCGCCAAAGACGCCTACCAGTCCGGCAAGACCGTGCGCCAAATGGCCAAAGAACAACACGTCCTCCCAGAGAAGCGGCTCACCGAACTGCTCGACCCCTGGCGCATGACCGAACCGGGAGGGCCGGTGGGCAGCGCAGGGGGATAGAGGGCAGGGTTCGGGCGTCTTTTCAGAACCCTGCCTTGCTCCAGTCGGTCGCCCCATACTCGTAGGGTCGAGGCCAACTTCACCCCTACCGCCCTGCATGACTGTCAACGCCCGTCGCGGATGGGGGGCCGGCATAGTCGTAGGCATCAAGTGCCCAAGCTTTTGATCTTCGTGGCACAAGCCGACGAGATAAATTCAATAGAGCGAATAACGGTCTTCTGATCCCTGTGGATTTTTCCACATCCTGCCACAGACAAGATCCTCGTGTGGGCACACCACCAGCGGTCTATTCGATATGATCCGGTGAATCCAATTTGATTCAGCCCTGAATCGTTTTCGATTCACCTAGACCGCGTTCCATATTCTCTCGCAACGTCGAGACAGCCTCTATTCTTGGAAAAACCACAGACGGTGCTCGAGGGCAAGCGCATTTTATCGTGGGCACGCGGTTTGCTGTATGCCTGGATATTCGGTTGCCGGATTGTCCGTCTGAATGAGCATGTAGCGGCATGTGGACGGAATGAAATCTACGTAGTTATGATAGGGCTATTTGTTTCATTGATTTACATAATCCAAGTACATAGTATCCCCGGCGTTAAAATCCCGGTTTTTTTGGGCAATTTTGTGAAAGGAGGATTTCGTTTATCAGAGCGGATCGTTATTAGTAACACCAAGGAGATGTACCATGGAGCAATTTTTTTCAGGCAATTTTGCGAAAGTCGTGAACGGCACCAGTTGGAAAGCATGCCTCGTCGCTGCCGTGGCGCTCACGCTGTGCCTGTCTGGCAACGAATCGGCGCAGGCCACGACTGGAGGCAGTCCGTATGAGGTTCCACAGGTTCTCGACAGTCAATACTGATCCCAAACATCGTCGAGACATATATTGTGGCAGACGAGGCGACCGTCAATATCGGCAATGGGGTGATGGCGAACGGGATGGCGTTTAAGAGCTGTTCAGACGACAGTTTAACAACTGTACTGCGCCTGGAATACCCGGTCCGGAGTTTCGGCTCAAGGTGGGAGACAGGGTCATCGTGCATTTTGTGAATAACTCAACTCAGGTTTGACTCCAGAGGCGAATGTGTCGGGTATTCACTGGCATGGCATCGAGTTGAACAATGCCAGTGACGGCACGGAACTGACCCAGCCTGCAGTGAAGCCAAGGGGGTACATTCGACTTACGATTTCACTGTCACACGGCCGGGGATCTTCTGGTACCACCCGCATCACCACTCGTCGACCAACCAAGTGGCCAAAGGACTCTACGGGTCGATCATTATTGAAGGAAAAGCGTATGAGGCAAACCTCCAGGGGACTGGCGTGATCCCTTCGGCAGCGCAAACCAAGACGCTGGTGCTCAGCGACATCACGGTATGCAAGCGCCAGGGACCAACCCGGCCACATTTGATGGCACTCTGCCGCACGTCAGTGGCATTCAATCGTGGGCGATCAACTACCAAAATCATATTTTGACTCAGTCCCCGACGCATCCTCTGCGAGACGTATCCGCTGGATGCAAATGGAGGGATACTTCAAGTCTGCCATACGGTGCCGGAGACGTTCCGAACATTCAATCTCCCAGTTTGACTGGTCGTATGAGTGAAGGGTTTACGGTCCTGACCAACGGCGTCAATGTCGGTGGGAGGGCGGGATCTCCTGACTACGCCAGGCCTCTTCACCCGGTGCGTCGACACTTGACGTCCAGGCAGGTCAGGGACTGCGGTTGCAGATCGTGAATCCCTCGCCGGTCCGCTACATGCGCCTCCGTTTGACTGACAGCAACGGGGACTGCAAATCAACCTGGTTCGAATCGGTGGACAAGGGGGACTGCTCGACAAGGCTGTTGTTGAGGGGGGTACCGGTGCAGGGTTTGATTTTAAGTATAGGCAGGGCGAGATCCTGATCCCGCCTGCAGGTCGTGCGGATGTGGTGGCGGCGATTCCGGATGACGCCACGGCGTGCTGACCCTCTGGACGGAGGATTTCCAGCGAGTGGCGGCCACATACTCGTGGATTCCGACGGTGCCGGTGATGCATCTGAAGGTTGCGGCCGGGCGGGAACGTACGCGATTGCGAACGGCACGCTGCTTGCGAGTTTGGGCGATGTAAGGATCCGGTCAAGGGCTTCTTGCCTGCTGACAACGGGTAGCCTCCTCGCGACAAGGGATGGGGTTACGGCCCATCACGTTCACGAACTCAGGACGGCGAGCTCGGCGTCGAATGATATCGAAGGCAGACACAGTGGTATCACACGGCAATCCTTTTTATCTGGAATCAGCCGGTCATGCACCCCTCGCAGATACGATGGAGCTGACGGTGACCAATGCGACGGGGGCGCACCATCCGTTTCATTTGCACGGGTTTTCGGTGCAGCCGATCAGCCTGACCACGGAAGGAGGAACGACCATACACCTACCCGTACTATGAGTTTCTGGACAACGTGGATATTCCTGCGAAATACACCCTGACGTTCCGGGTCTCCTTGGACGATCGTCCGAATTTTTATGATGCCAAAGGCAAGGTGCTGGCGAGTCCAATGCCCACGGGGGAGGTCTTGGTCGGTGGCTGTTCCATTGTCACATCCTTCCTCATGCCACGTTGGGCATGATTTCGGAGCTTCACGTCTCGCTAGCTCCTTAGAATTAATGGAGCAGAATCCCGCTCGGAAGGGCGGGGGATGCTACACACGAAACGCCATGGACCAACACGGAAAACCGAAAAGGAAGATTCTATGAAAAAGCGACAACTCTTATTGGCCTTACTCGGCCTTCTGGTGGGATGGGGCACGGCTGGCATGGCCCAGGCCGCTGAACCGACCGTGTCATTTCTGAGGCCGGAGACAACCAGGAAACTGGTTTGAATGTGCGAACACAGGCACCCTCGGCTACTAAACTCGGGTGTGTTCCTCAGGCTGATAGCTTGGGGACCGTTGGACAGAAATCCCTCGCAGTCATTGCCTCCGGAGAAACGGTTGGGTTTCCCTCGCGCGGCGGAAGGACCAGCACGGTCCATACGGCTTCGAGCTTGATTTACCCCACTGGAGCCGAGCATGTGCCATTCATCATCCCTGTGGATTTTAACTCGCCGAACCCGATAGAGCAGCAGACAGTTACCTTAACGACTCCGGGGCTGTACGTCATTACCTGCAGCATCCATCCCTACATGTTTGCTGCGGTGATCGTGGACGACCCGGAGACAAACACAGACCCGAACAAAAAGTCCCCCCTCCCATTGGATCTTGGCGCGTCTATTACTTTGGTGAATGGCATTGGTCCTCTTCCCACCAGCAGTGATTTGGCCACGCGCTTGCTCAGAACGTTCTTTATTGCGACGAACCCTACCAATTGGCAGAACTATGCCGCCGGATCCTGGACGCCCATCTATCCGAATGTGCCAGTCTATACGGATCTTAAGGACAACAACGGGGACCTCATGCCTCTCAACCTCGCGGCTGTATTGCGTGACCGCTACCAGGGTGGTAACGCTACGGTCCCGTTGAATCCCCTCGCTAATCCGAGCCACACCTGGTGTGGGCCAAGTGTGGGTGGATACCCAGTTCGAGAAAGTCTTCGATAAGAATAAGCCCGGTACTGCTACTGCTATGAACGCGGAGACCTGGAAAGTGGAGCGAAAGGTCGCGCTTCCGCAGATCAATATGAACAATCCCCACAATATGTGGACGGATCGCGATCAGAGCCTGATCTACCAGACCCAGTGGTTTGACAACAGACTGGCTGTCTTTGATCGGGCGACCGGTGCCCTCATTCGGGATCTCGTGGTGCGGGGATGCCCCGGCCCACGTGATGACTCGGGCGACTGCGGCTGATCCACTCCATAAAGACGAGCTCCATGTCACCCTCAACGGCGATCCAACGGCGAATTCCATCCGAGTGATCGCTCCGGGCGGCACAGCGGTGACAGGGCACATTAATATAGGCGACGGGGACAAAGAATCCCCATGCCCATTCGATGAGCGCTGATGGCAGTAAGATGGTGACTCCGAATGTGCTGACCGGAAATACCAGTCGAGTAGATTTCTCCAATAACAATCATGTATCAGTCCTGCCAGCCAGCAGTCTCTTTACCCATCCCATCGCCACTGGGATGATGCCAGATGCGAGTAAGTATTACGTGGCCGATTTCCTCGACAGCAAAATATCGGTCTATAGTGTGAATCCCCACGTGTTTAAGAGGGAGATTAATTTGATCGCCAACTATAATCCAGTATCCGGAGCGGTGGCGTCGGATCCGGTCACAGGCGTGACGTTTGTCGGCGCGTTACCGATTCAGACGCCTGTCAGCCCGGCGGAACCAATATGGTCACGGCCAATACCTTGACCGCCACCATTACGGTGGTTGATACCAGACCAACAGTGAATGGTCTGCCAAATCCGAATGAAGACAAGGTCGTGAAGATGTTGGTTTCTGATCCGGGGTGCCATGGTGTGCAATACGGCGCCAAGAAGGGCGGTGGCTACTATGCCTATGTCTCCAACAAATTCTCCAACGCGAATGCTCGTCGTGGATCCGGACCCCAATGGACGACGGCAATCCCGCGCGATGCTACAGTGGTCGGGCGCAATTTTGCTGACGGCAACCAGCAACGACTGTCCAAAGATGGCACCATTTCGGAGTATGCTGGGATGGGTGGCCAGGGCGTCCTGCGCCATTCCGGATGTCTACAACGGTTGGGTGCAGGAATGGGTGCAAGACTGCACGACCAACGATTGTAAAACCTGGAAGCGTCAGCTGACTGACAAGCAGAAAAATCCAGGTCCGGTGCAGTAGACCGGTGATTGCGTCCCGCCTGGGTTTCACCCAGGCGGGACATACTACGCGGGCCGCTAGAATAAGTGCTGGACCGCGTGGCGGTTGTGCGAGGCGTAACCACTCTTGATCGGATGAGAAGGACCCGGTGACGATGGCTCAACACCATCGCACCGGGTCCTCTGGTTTTGTGGTTACGTAGCCCACATTATTTACGACGGTTCATCGCGAAATCATATAGTCTGAGCGAGGGGCCTGCGCACGAGGTGAGAGGGAAGCTATCCCTTTTGATTATCCCAGCCTCAAACTCCGTGCCTCTCGCCTGAATATCGACGATTGCAGCAGAGGCTCACGATGAATGTTGGCCAAGCTCACTCGGTATTTGCCAGACCAGCGTTCAATAGGTTCTGCGAATTCGGCTACCATACCCACCTGCTTGGTTTTCAAGAGATGCATGAGAAATGGCTTGGCTCTTTGTCATAAGTAAGAACCTATCTCAACATCGTTTGAGCCGCATCCTGATCTAGCCTGACTGCGCGGAGCTGATGCGTGTGATACATGATATCCCCGGTGAATCAGTAACTGTGCGTCACTCAATCGGAACATGCCTGCGACTGGCGAACCGCGCATACCTCGAAACAACTAATGTTGAGACAGGTTCTAGCACATTAGGAAACTACACAATTAGGATCAATTCTTGCCCTGCACGAAGGTGAAGGCGAAATGATTCACACAATACCCAAACCTCTTCATTCCCTGGTCCGTTGATCCCTTCATATAGCTCAAAATTTCCTCGTTAGTATCAGTACATAGATAGGCAGGTCTGCACAATTGAGGTCTTTGGTCTCTATCTTGCAATCTCGGTATTGGCATTCTCAGCATTGTGGCCACGTGAGATGTCCCAACCGTAGAGAAAAACACCTTGAAGAGGCAACGTATATGAGGACTGCTGTGTCTGCTGTCGAGTGTGGTTGGCATGGAGATTGGGAGCACATCTTTTGATCTGACTGATGTACCGGGCAGGTAGTCGCGGGTACCTGCTCATTTTCTCCCAGAAGATATTGATCAATGATCAGTCTCGTGTGGACCATTCCCGATATCCCATCCCCTGCTTCACCTGAAAGGCCTGAGAACATGTGTCCATCACAATCTCGTTTGGCGCTCCTCCTGGGCCTGATGTTTCTCGCAGGACTGGCCGGCTGCGGACCGGCTTCGTCCGACAATGCACCGAGCCTTGGGCCACGAGCGAGTGTGGGCGCGCCATTTCTTTCCAAGCAGGGTCCATCACCAGGCAACAACCCATTGACTCCGGCCACCCAGGCGGCGAGCCCGGTGCCCCTCGCCTTGGGAAATGAAGCAGGTGTCGCGTCAGGAAAAGAGACAGTCCCAGGAGGGGACAGTCCCCCTGCTGTACCTGTCCCATCTACTCAAGCCGGCAGACTCACTGGAGCCTCTGGTCGTGCCAGCATGGATGGCTAAAGAACTCGACTCGCCGGATGTTGCCACCCGGCTCCGCGCGCTGGAGACCTGGGCACAGTCAGCCCCTCCAGGAGCGGTCGATCCGTTGATCCTGGCCTACGAGGATAAGGACGAACGAGTCCGGGCGCGGGCGATGGAATTGATCGAGCAAGACCGGGCACGGACGGCTGATGCAGAGCAGTACGGCGGGGAAGCGGAAGACACAAATGGGATAGCAGGGTCAGAGGATACCGGGGTGATTACGGAACCTCTCTCGATTGATCCATTGAATCAATGAATCAATGAAAGGCACCGTTCAGAGCCAATCGGGAGATGCCTCACGAGAGACGAATGACGACCAGTGGGTCAAGCAGCAGTCAGTTTTGGCCATTTCAACACAACCAGCAAGGAGGTGGCTTCGGGTCCGATCTTGCGTTTTGTGCCGGTGACATTTGCAACACTGTGACCACGCAAAGGATGGTGGCCCAGCATAGAAGGAAGTCTTTATGCCTCTCCCCTGAATATTGGCGATTGCAGCACACGTGTTCTTCAATAATGCAGATTAGGGTCTATACCCATCTGCAATCACACCCAGCAGTCTTTATCCTGAGCAGCCACAATTGTTGTGCGAGTTCTCAATTCTGAACCGTCCAATCAGCTTTGACACCACAAAACCCCCTATGTTAAAGTCCGCGGAACTGTTGAGGTTCTAGGCACTTTCCATTCACTTCTTTCAGGACACATCGTATGAGCACACAGGGCAAGCATGTGATCATTGTCGCAGGCGCCGGACCAGCCGGAATGGCTGTGGCAAGTTCGCTCTCGAAGGCAGGCCATGAAATCATCATTCTGAATCGGGATATTAAATTCGGTGGGTTGGCTGAGTATGGGATCTTCCCTTCAAAACTCAAGCTGCGCGGCGGTCTCAAAAAGCAGTACTGGGAGTTGCTTGAGCGACCAAACGTCCACTACTTCGGCAATGTCTCGATCGGCAACGGTAAAGATCTCTCCGTCGAAGAGCTCCGAAACCTTGGCGCCAGCGCGGTGGTGTTTTCCATCGGCGCGCAAGGCACCAAAGCCATCGGTGTGGAAGGGGACTCGGCCAAGGGCGTGTTCCATGCTAAAGACGTTGTGTATCACTTTAATCGGCTGCCTGGTTTCGGTGACCGGCCGTTCGACATGGGCAAGCACGTGGCCGTAATCGGCGCCGGTGATGTGATGGTCGATGTTGCCCATTGGCTGATTCGCTATAAGAAAGTCGAGCGGGTCACCGCGATCGTGCGGCGTGGGCCTGCTGAGCGAAAGTACAATCCGAAAGAGATTCGCGCGGTGTGCGCCAACATGGATATGGACGGCATCGCCAAAGAGGTGGCTCGAATTAAGGATCGCCTTGCTGCGGTCGGCCAGAATGCGGACGAGGTACTCAAGGGCCTGACAAACGAGTTTACGAAATGCGAGCCGAAAGTCAGCGAGACGAAGATGGGCTTCAAGTTCCTCGCCTCTCCCAAACGTATTCTTGTCGATGAACACAACCGCGTGCGCGGCCTGGAGATGGAAGACAACAAGCTCGATCCAAAAGGGGAGGATACCGTAGCCGTCGGGCTGAAACAGTATTATGAGTTCCCGTGTGACGCCGTGGTCTTTGCCGTCGGAGACAAAGTCGATGAGACCGTTGGATTGCCGTACAAGAGCGGCATGTTCATCACGAATCCCAACAAGAGCGGCAACGATCCGGACGACGCGCTCTTCCAGGCCTATGACGAAACGAAAAACACAATCATCGATGGCGTGTTTCTCTCTGGATGGGCAAGGAAAGCGAGCGAAGGCTTAGTCGGTATCGCCAAACGGGACGGGGATTGGTGCGCTGAGGTTGTAAGTCGATACCTTTCGACGAAAACGCCGGGCAGCCACTCTGACGTAAGAGCGGTCCTCGACAAACTCGCTTCAATTCTTACGGCGCATAAGAGTCACCCGATCGATCTGGAGGGGCTCCGCATACTTGACGCAAGTGAAAAAAGTCACTGGGGAGAGGACTGTATCGGGGAGTTCAAATACGCGAACAATCAGGAAATGATCGAATTAATCGAGCGCGGGAAGGCGTAGCAGGCCAGCCGATAGTTTCTATCCGTCTCCCCATTTGAGTTTTTCTCTGAGCACGTCGTAGTAATTGCTCTCTGGAAATCGGATCAATCGGGTCCGATGCTCCGAGGTCTGGATCGCAATCGTATCTCCCTGCACGATCGCCACTCCCACCTGCCCGTCGAGCGTGGCCATGGCGCCGTCGTCTTTACTGGTGAGTGTCACATCGATCTCTGCGTTGCCCGGCACGATCAATGGCCGATGCGTCAATGTGTGAGGACAAATCGGCGTCAGGATCAATGACTGGACTGCCGGGTCGATAATGGGACCTCCCGCTGAAAGGGAGTAGGCGGTGGATCCTGTCGGGCTGCTGACGATCAACCCGTCGCCACGCAAGTTGGTCACGAACCGTCCTTGAATCGCAATCTTGAATTCGATCATGCGGGCCAGCGTGCCCTTGCTGATTACCACATCGTTCAACACCACCCCTTGCGCGACCGTTTCTCCATGCCGGTGAATATGCGTCCGCAGCATGAGCCGCTCATCCAGAACATAGTCATTCGCAAATACCCGTTCGAGCGAAGGATACAGGTTCTCCAGCCTGACCTCGGTTAAAAATCCGAGTCCGCCCATGTTGACGCCGAGGATGGGAATACTTCGTTCCCCGGCGAGTCGCGCGGCATTGAGCATGGTCCCGTCGCCACCCAAGACCAGAAGTACGTCGGCTTTGCTCGCCAGCTGAGTGTTCTGGTATCCCCCCTGTTCACCGAGAAGAATCGCCGATGTCGTATCCAAAATCACTTCTATGCTTCGAGCCCGGAGCCAGGTAACAACATCTTGCAGCGTATTCTTGACCTCAGGAAACTTAGGCTTTGCCAGAATCCCGATACTTTTGCTTTTCATGTGGTGAAACTCTGTTGTGGCGTTATTTCTGTGGATACCCCTGGAAAAGTGTGCGATTGTATCGGGAGGGTTCTTTTGAAGTCAACGAACCAGAATGAGGCAAACCGTAACCAGAACGCATTTCGTCCACTCCAGTTCTTGGACTGTGTGATTGTCTCGCAGCCTTGACACGTAAAATCCTTCTAGTTAGAATTAGGTCAGATTTTTCGAGAACTTTGCGCACATCGAACTAGTTATAGGCTCCACCTAAAAGGAGGCAGGATGTTCGAACGATTTACGGATAAGGGCCGGAAGATCATCATCCTCGCACGGGAAGAGGCTGAGCGTCATCAAAACGACTACCTCGGAACCGAGCATCTCGTCTTGGCTATCCTCCGTGAATCTGACGGAATCGCCCTTATGATCTTGAAAAAGATGGGACTCTCGACCGAACAAATCCGCTTGGAAATCGAACGAAATTTGCCAGGCGGCGGAACCACTATGACCTTTGGTGAGATCCCCTTCAGTCCTCGGGTCAAGAAGGTCATCGAATACGGGGTCGAAGAAGCCCGTCTCCTTGGGCACAATCATATCGGCAGTGAACACCTTTTATTGGGCCTCCTCAGAGAAGAGGAGGGGATCGGGGGAAAGATCCTCCGAAGCTTAGGCGCTAATCTCCTGACCGCCCGGCAATTGACCGTGACATTCCTGCGAAAGTCCGCCCCGCGTGAGCGCGACCGGAAGAGCAATACCCCGGCACTCGATGAGTTCGGTCGTGATCTGACCCAGCTTGCCCAGGCAGGGCAATTGGATCCCGTCATCGGCCGAGCCGACGAAATCGAGCGGGTGCTTCAGATTTTGAGCCGCCGTTCGAAAAACAATCCCGTGCTCATCGGAGAAGCCGGCGTCGGCAAGACCGCTATTGTCGAAGGTCTCGCCCAACGAATTATCCAGTCCGAAGTGCCGGATAATCTTCTCTCACGGCGCGTCATTGCCCTCGACCTCGGTTCACTGGTTGCAGGGACGAAATATCGCGGCCAATTCGAGGAACGGCTGAAAGTCGTGATGAAAGAAATCGTCCAGGCCGGGAACATCATCATCTTTATCGATGAACTCCATACCTTGGTGGGAGCGGGGGCGGCGGAAGGATCGATCGATGCCTCCAACATGCTCAAACCGGCGTTGTCGCGTGGCGAAATTCAATGTATCGGCGCCACGACTCTCGATGAATATCGGAAGCATATTGAGAAAGACGGAGCGCTCAAGCGACGGTTCCAGCCGATTCACGTCCAGCCGCCGAGCATCGATGAGACGGTGCTGATCATTCAAGGGCTGCGCGATCGGTACGAAGAACATCACGGTGTCGAGATTTCCGAAGAGGCTATCCTCGAAGCGGTCAAGCTGTCCGATCGATACATTAGCGATCGTTTCCTGCCGGACAAGGCCATCGATTTGATCGACGAGACGGGATCTCGTGCAAAGTTACAGACCTATGCGTTGCCGTCGGATCTGAAAGCGATGGAGCAAGAGCTGAAAAAAGTCTCTCGTGACAAGGAACTGGCCATTTCAATGCAGAACTTTGAAGAAGCCGTTCGCCATCGAGAGGAAGAAGAACGGCTGCGCAAACTCCTCGATGAGTCCAAGCGTGAATGGAAGAAGAACCAGGAAAAAAACAAACCGACGATCGGAAAAGAAGAGGTGGCCTATGTCGTCTCCAAGATGACAGGCATTCCGCTCTTCAAGCTTGAAGAAGAAGAATCGAACAAACTGCTGCGCATGGAGGAGTTCCTCCATAAACGTGTGGTCGGGCAGAACGAAGCGATTTCCGCCGTGGCCCGCGCCATTCGACGGTCACGCGCCGGCCTGAAGGAAGCGAAGAAGCCTATCGGGTCCTTTATCTTCCTGGGACCCACCGGGGTAGGAAAGACTGAGCTGGCAAGGACGCTAGCTGAGTTCCTCTTTAATAGCGAAGACTCGCTCATTCGGATCGACATGTCCGAATATCAGGAAAAATTCACCAGCTCACGGCTCTTCGGCGCCCCCCCGGGGTACGTGGGATATGAAGAAGGCGGCCAATTGACCGAACGGGTGCGGCGTCGGCCCTATTCAGTGGTCCTGTTCGACGAGATCGAAAAGGCCCATCCTGATGTGTTCAATATTCTGCTGCAAGTATTGGACGACGGGGTATTGACCGACAGCCTCGGACGGAAAGTCGACTTTAAGAATTGCGTGATCATCATGACCTCCAATATCGGGACGAAGATGATTCAGAAGGGGGTCTCGCTAGGATTCCAGAGCACGGAAGGCGATCAGGAGCGTCATAAGAAGGAAGAAGTATTGGGAGAATTGCGCCGCTCGTTCAGCCCGGAGTTCCTCAACCGGATCGACGAGATCGTGGTCTTCCATCAATTGGACAAAACGCATCTCTACAATATTCTCGATATCCTCTTGGGTGAACTCAATCTCCGTCTGCTCGACAAGGGTGTGGAGATCGAGGTCGAGGACGACGTCAAGCAATGGTTGATCAAGGAAGGCTACGAACCGCTCTACGGAGCCAGGCCGATGCGTCGGACGATTCAGCGCGCGATCGGCGATCCGCTCTCGGAAGAGATGATTAGAGGACGATTCAAAGATTGCCGAAAGATCCGCGTGGTGCTTCGCGACGGTGCGCCGGCATTCATTGAGCAGGAGGCGATGGCTGGCGTCTAATGTCCCAGCCCTATACCTTCGTGATGCCATCGTAGAAAGTACGAGACGGCCCTTGTGGTGCCAGCGGCCACAAGGGCCGTCTTATTTCGCCGCTCTCAGAATAATGCAATTGTCGACAGTCTACGTTACGTGATCGCCAAAGGTTTCATGATGACGGCAGTTGAACAGCCCACGGCGACCTGGATACCGGGGCCTATCCTCGGTATCGAGACCTCATGCGATGAAACAGCCGCATCGGTGCTTGCCGCAGACGGCGACGTCCTCTCGAACATAATTACGTCGCAGCATGCCGTGCATCAGCGATTCGGTGGTGTCGTTCCCGAACTCGCTTCCCGTGCCCATATTGAATCAATTGAAGTTGTCTCATCTGAGGCGCTGCAACAGGCCGGTCTCACATGGACGGATCTCGCTGGAATCGCCGTCACCCAAGGACCAGGTTTAGCAGGCGCTCTACTCGTCGGGGTCAATTATGCAAAAGCACTGGCCTATGCCTTGAATATTCCGGTGGTCGGCGTCAGCCATCTTGAAGGCCACATCGCCTCCGCCTGGTTGCAGGACCCAGCGTTTCCATTACCCTGTGTCGTCTTGGTCGTATCGGGAGGACATACTCATCTGTATTTTAAGGAGGCAAGCGCTCACTGTCGGCTCCTTGGCTCTACCAGAGACGATGCGGCAGGGGAGGCCTTTGACAAGGGCGCTCAATTACTTGGACTGGAATACCCTGGAGGACCAGCCATCGATCGTTTGGCTCGACAGGGAAACCCGGAGACCATTGCGTTTCCCCGTTCCTATTTAAAAGATGGGAGCCTTAATTTCAGTTTCAGTGGTTTAAAAACGGCTTTGCTCTATAGACTTCAATCAATGCCTGAGAAATCTTGGGCGGCGCAAGCTGCTGACTTGGCGGCTGGCTATCAAGAGGCCATTGTGGCCGTCTTGGTCCAAAAATCCTTTGCTGCGGTTCGGGCATCCGGTGCTCGTGCGTTGGCCGTTGTCGGAGGGGTGTCCGCCAATTCTCGATTACGAGCGCTGCTCCAGCAACGAGCGATTTCCGAGAGCCTGCCGTTGAGTCTTCCACCGCTGGCCTACTGTACCGACAACGCCGCGATGATCGCAGCCGCTGGGCGGCAGGCTCTTCGCGCAGGGCTCCGTGCATCCCTGGACATCGATGCCCAAGCCTCGCTCACTTCATTATTCGCACACTCGATTTAATCGACGACGATAAGGAAACGACGCCCATTCCAGAAATTCACGGACAGGTTCTTGGTCTCCGCGCCGGCCAACTCGCCATGCTAGAGCGGCTGTATCGCCGTCGTATGCCCGTGGATGAAGTCCTATCGGCTGAAGCGGCAAAAACCCTCGCACAGTTCACACATGAGATTCGGCGTCCCATCGGCCTGGTCATCACGAGGCGTGGAGCCGTGCAAGACGTTCTGGTCGGCGTCGGTGCCGAGCCTTCGTCAACGACTCTGGCCACCTTTCGCGCAAGCCCGCGATCGCTACGAGGCCTCCGGCTGATCCGGTCGCATCTAAAGGAACAGCCCCTCACTCAAGAAGACCTCACCCTGCTGGGCCTGCTTCGACTCGACATGATCGGAACGATGGCCGTCACCCCCAAAGGCGAGCCAGGGTTGCTTTCCCTGGCCCATCTGAATCCACCCAGTCCGCAGGGGCCATTGTATACGCTCTTGAAGCCCACTCTCGTGCATCAATGTCCTGTGAGCTTCGAAACATTCATTCGTGAACTGGAGTTAGACCTTCAACGTCAGAGCGGATCTCACACGATGGCTCAGAGGCAAACTGCCATCCTCGTGAGCGCCTCGCCTAAGAGCAAGGCCGACCAAGAGGAACGCCTTGCCGAATTGGCAGAACTAGCTTCCTCGGCAGACCTCACCGTGATCGACCGGTTAGTGCAACGCACACAGAGCGGCCATCATCGATTTCAATTGGGGAGCGGCAAACTTAAGGACGTGCTGATGCAAGCCATGCAAAAGGGCGCGGACCTGCTGATTTTCGATCAAGATTTGGCCCCCGCACAACTGCGCACCATTGAGGAGATCACCGACCTCACGGTCATTGATCGGACCCAGCTGATTCTCGACATCTTTGCACAACGAGCACATAGCCGAGAAGGCAAGGTACAGGTCGAACTGGCGCAACTCCGTTATCTGTTCCCTCGTCTTTCCGGTCACGGAATAAGCCTCTCACGCTTGGGCGGTGGTATCGGCAGCAGAGGTCCAGGCGAAACGAAGCTTGAAACAGACCGACGTCGTATCAGAGAGCGCATCGACCATTTGGAGCGGGAGATCGAGGGCTTTGCCCGTCACCAAGACCAAAGGCGATCGCGCCGCGTTCGACAGGCATTTCCAGTTCTATCGATTGTGGGCTACACGAATGCGGGTAAATCGACATTGCTCAACGTCTTAACGAACAGTCAGGTGAGCACGGCACCGCGCGTGTTTGAAACGCTCGATACCACGAGTCGTAGACTGCATTTCCCACATGGTCGTGAAGTCATCCTCACTGACACGGTGGGATTTATTCGTGATCTGCCCAAAGATCTACTCGCAGCCTTCAGAACGACATTGGACGAGATGCGCGATGCAGATCTTCTCTTGCATGTGGTCGATGCGGGGGCGAAAGATCTAGCCTCCCACATTGAATCGGTAGACACCGTGCTTCAAAGTCTCACCCTCGATCAGATTCCACGGGTCCTGATCTTCAATAAGTGCGACCAGCTTCCGGTTGGGCAAGCGGACACCCTCTGTCGGCGCTACGGCGCAATCGGGATTTCGTCTCTGCATCCGGAAACTTTGCCCCCATTGATCCAACATCTCGAAGAGCGGCTGGCCGCGCTCGTCCCGCTGGACGGTTCTTCCCAGAGATCAGCAGCTCCGGCGTCCACGCTTGCATCTCGCCCTTAACCCCTTGCACAATTGGATCGTTCTGGTACTAGACATGACTACGAAATCTCCACCATCATCGGATCATCGAAAACGTCTTCGAGAGATTGCGAAGACGCTCCAGCACTCAATACCATGCCCGAAGATGGAACTCGACCATCGTTCCCCTTGGGAATTGCTTGTAGCCACAATCCTCTCTGCCCAATGTACCGACCAGCGAGTCAACCAAGTCACTCCATCACTCTTTCGGCGGTATCGGCAACCGGCAGAGCTGGCAGCGGCTCATCTTCCTGAGGTCGAACAGATCATTCGTTCTACCGGTTTTTTTAAGAGCAAGGCGAAACATCTCGTCGCCTGCGGCAAAGCCGTGACCGAGCGCTTCGGCGAACAGGTCCCACACAGGATGGAAGAGTTGATCACCTTGCCGGGCGTCGGTAGAAAGACGGCGAATGTCATTCTTGGAAATTCCTTCGGCCAGCCCAGTATTGTCGTCGATACCCATGTAAAGCGCGTGGCGAAGAGACTAGGTTTGACCAGATCCGACAATCCAGACCTGGTCGAACAAGACCTGCAGCAGCTCATGCCGAAGTCTCAGTGGACGTCTGTCTCGCAACGCCTGTTACTGCATGGCCGCTATGTTTGCCTTGCCAGAAAACCCCAGTGTCGCACCTGTCCGATCTCCCGGCACTGTTCATGGAAAGAGAAAGGTCTCCAATGATTCGTAGCATGACTGGTTTCGGTCGACGACAGGCCCCCTGGCAGGATGGGTCCGTGACGGTGGAAATGCGCTCCGTCAACCATCGCTTTCTCGAAATCGCCTGTCGCCTACCCCGACCATTAAGCCACCTAGAAGATTTCTTCAAGAAAGGCATCCAGAAGCGCTGCACTCGTGGGCGCGTCGACATCACAGTGACTGTCTTGGCAGGCAAAGGCCGCGCCGGAAATGTCATTCTTGACCAACCTCTCGCGAAGCAGTACCATGAGGCACTCCGTACCCTCAAGAAATCCCTGAAACTGAGCGGCTCCATCGATCTTGTGCTCATGGCTGGGCTCCGCGACGTGCTGTCGGTATCGGATCAACAGACGGAAGACCCGAAACTGGCGAAGATCGTACAGCAACTGACGACCCAGGCACTGACGGATCTTGAGGGCATGCGAACGCGCGAAGGGAAAGCCCTGGCAGGGGATATGCGCGCACGGATTCAGACGATCCGCGAGTATAAGACTCTCGTCGCGGCACGGACTCCACTACTGGCCCAGGAGATCTTCAACAGAATGAAGGTTCGTGTGGAGAAGCTGTTGGGATCGGAAATCCCCGACCTCTCCCGGCTCTATCAGGAGTTAGCGGTGTACGCGGATCGTGGCGACATTACGGAAGAATTAGTCAGATTGGACTCGCATATGATACAGTTTGAGCAGACGCTCGACCGTGCAGACTCTGTAGGCAAAACACTCGATTTTCTGCTCCAAGAAATTGGGCGGGAAGTCAACACGATCGGCTCGAAAGCCAACGATGCGGAAATCACCGGTCATGTGGTCCAGATGAAGGCCGAACTGGAACGTATTCGTGAACAGGTCCAGAACGTCGAATGAACACAGTCCCCACGACCAACTCCACGGCACCAGTATCCGAACATCCACGGTCTTCGATGGATCGGCGCGGAATTCTTTTCATTATCTCCGCGCCATCTGGAACGGGGAAAACCACGCTGTGCAAGCAACTCGCGACGAATCTGCCTGGACTATGGCATTCAATTTCCTATACTACGAGGAAGCCGCGGCCAAGCGAAGAGCATGGGCGCGAGTATTACTTCATTGGAGAACAGGCATTCCGAGAAATGATCGCGCGAAATGAGTTTGTCGAGTGGGCTCACGTGTATGGACACCTCTATGGAACGCCACGGAAATCGCTGACCGAAAAGATCGATCAGGGGATCGATGTGTTATTGGAGATCGATGTACAAGGGGCCATGCAGGTCAAGAAACGATTCGAAGATTCGGTGTCGATCTTTATTCTTCCTCCCTCGATGACCGTACTCAGGGCCCGGCTCCAAACCAGGGCCTCCGATACCGCGGAAGAGATTCAAGGGCGACTCAACAAAGTGAAAGAAGAAGTGTGGAGCTACCGAGAATACGCCTATATCGTCCGAAATGAAGACCTCGGCCGATCTCTTCGCGATCTCGAAAGCATCTTCTGGTCAGAACGCTTGAAGACGAAACGTTTGAACATGACGTGGCTTGAGAATAATTTCATTCTTGACGATGAACAGAAAACCGAAGATCGCAAAGATCTTCCCTCACCTAAAGGAGTACCGCACCCATGAGCGACATGTTGAGACTCTTGCCCCAATACACGATAGACCAATTCGACTCACGCCATCGGTTGGCGATCATCGCAGCCCAGCGGGCGAAGCACATTGTCCAGGGATCACGTCATGCCGCCTCACGCTTCACCAAAGAAACGAGCATTGCTCTCGATGAGGTCCTCCGGGGGCAAATCACATACCTCGTCGGCCAACAAGCGCGGGATGCCATGAAGGAATCGAAGCGCGGCAAAGAAGGCGAAATGGAGCGCATTGCCTTGATGACCGGTGACGATGCCAAGGAGATCAAGAAAGAACTGAGCGTCTATGTCGACGATTCCCCGAAGCCGGTGGTGAGTGAGAGCGAGGAGTAAGAGGAGTAATTGGTGAACATCTCCGACTCCATCAGGCCGACATTGATCGGGAAACAGATCGTGCTTGGCGTGACCGGCAGCATCGCGGCTTATAAGGCTGTTGCATTGCTTCGAACCTTGATCCGTGGTGGAGCGGTGGTGCACGTGGTGATGACGCAATCGGCCACGAAATTCGTCACCCCGCTGACGTTTGAAGTGCTTTCAGGCCATCCGGTCTCGACAAATATCTTCGAAGCGCATCAGGAAATGAAACATTTGTCATTGCCTGCACAGGTAGATGTAATTGTCATTGCGCCTGCAACAGCCAATTGTCTTGCAAAGGCAGCGTTGGGGCTGAGCGACGATCTGCTCTCGACCATGCTCCTTACATCGCAGTGCCCGTTGGTCGTGGCCCCCGCCATGGATGGAGGGATGTGGACCCATCCATCTGTCCTAGATCATGTAAGAACATTGCGCGCGAGGGGAGCAATCGTAATCAATCCGGAAATAGGTCCACTTGCTTCCGGGCAGATCGGCCAAGGCCGCTTGGCAGAGGAGGATACAATTCTGGAGGCTCTTCAAACGGCGCTGGCTCCGCAACGCGATTGGCAGGGGCACCGTGTTCTGGTTTCGGCTGGCCCGACGCAAGAGCCCATCGATCCGGTGCGGTTCATTTCAAACCGCTCCTCCGGCAAGATGGGCTATGCCGTTGCCGAAGCCGCGCAGGCGAGGGGAGCCCAGGTGGTCCTCGTCACTGGCCCCACAGCATTACCGATTCCGAGAGGCGTCGAGGTCGTTTCGGTCGGCACGGCTGAAGAAATGTTGAAGGCTATGTCTACGCGCCTGGCATGGTCCACCACCATCATCATGGCCGCCGCCGTGGCGGACTTTCGCCCCATGCATCCTGCTTCACAAAAAATAAAGAAAGAGAGGCGAACTGGCCAGACCCTTGATCTCGAACGAACCACTGACATCCTGGCCTCCTTATCTGCTCAACGGACTACGCAGCTCATGGTCGGTTTTGCCGCTGAGACCAGCGATCTAATCGCCCGTGCGAAAGACAAGCTCACAGCGAAAGGACTCGACCTGATCGTTGCAAACGATGTCACGATAGAAGGAGCGGGATTCGGCAGCGATCAGAACGCAACCACATTGATCGACCGGCAGGGGATTATGACAGAACTCCCCCTGATGCCAAAAAGAGCGCTTGCTGATGCGATTTTGAACCGGGCGCATGAACTGCTTTGTAGCGGACAATCCAGCCAAGCCCCCAAGCCAGTTGCGGGAGGACGCTAGCAACTCATGGCTCAAAATCAGCACGCCGCAGAGAGCGCCCTGGAAATCGATCGACTGGCTACCCTGTTAGCCAAAGATCCACATTCCAAAGTTTTCATGCCACTGGCCGAAGAGTACGGAAAAGTCGGCATGTGGCAAGAAGCTGCGGGCGTCCTCGAAGACGGCCTGAAATTGTATCCTGGCTTCATTACCGCCATGGTCGCGCTCGGACGTGCATACGATCACATGGGTCAGGCTACGAAGGCCAAGGCGATTCTGGAAGAATCCGTCAAGTTGAGTCCCGAAAACTTGCGTGCGCACCGGACCCTGATTAAGATCTATCAGAGCCAGGGGCTGAGCGGATCGGCGCTGCAATCCTGTGCCGTCATCCTGGCGGTCAACCCGCGTGATGAAGAAGCCCTCTCAGTCCAATCTGCTCTTGGCGGACCGCTGAAACACAAGAAGGAACCGGCTGCGCCTGCCGAACCCACGGTCTCTATCCTGAGGATGCGCACCCCCTCAGATCTGCCGGCCTCCATGACGCCCGAGCCAGAGATTGCTTCTACCGCTCCATTTGCCGCGGCAACGAAATCCATGGATACAGCTCTCCCCACACACGACCAGACCGGGGAACAGCTCGCGGGGCCTGGGCTAGGTCCCCAAGCAGCCGAGACTGTCGTGACGCCTCCTCCACCGCCTTATGCTGAGATCGTGACGCAGTTGGAATTCTGGCTTCGCAACATCGAAGCCCGTCGTCACGATCATGCCCCTGCAAACGAGCCGCACCACAAAGTCTCTTAAGATTTTTCACACGTTTGACCGGTCTGAAGTAGGCTGCTACAATGCCAGCCCTGCTGGACCCGTGTCAGATGGGATCGTCCTCCACGTAGCCAGTATGTGAACTGAAAGACATGCTAAGGATCCGAGTCTTACACGGTCCCAATCTCAATCTTCTCGGGAATAGAGAGCAGTCCATCTACGGCACTCTGTCCCTCGACGCTATGGACTCAGCCATTACGAAGTTGGCAGAGGAGCTGGCTGTGAAGGTGGACCTGCGCCAGTCGAATAGCGAAGGGGAGCTGGTGACCTTGATTCAAGAGGCTCGGGCTGGATACGACGGGATCATCATTAATCCCGCCGCCTATACCCACACCAGTGTCGCAATCCGGGACGCCATTGCGGCGGTCGGTCTGCCGACCGTTGAAGTGCATTTATCCAATATTTATCAGCGGGAAGAATTTCGCCACCGGTCCTATATTTCAGGAGTTGCGATCGGACAAATTTCCGGTTTGGGTCCAACCGGCTATCTCCTCGCACTCCGTGGGCTGCACGACCATCTAACCGCGTCCCGACTCCAGAAGAAAATGTCCGCACAGGCGACATCGCGACGGGCGGCAAAAGGAGCGAGATAGTTGCAGAACCGGTCCAACGACCGCTTACAGTTTGAAGGGAGTATCGAGTGATTTCCACAACAGATTTTCGCGGTGGCGTACGCCTCATGGTTGATAACCAGCCATTTTATATCGTTGAGTTTCAACATGTAAAACCGGGCAAGGGTGGAGCCTTCGTGCGCACCAAGCTCAAGAGCTATCTTTCAGGCAATGTTCTGGATCGTACCTTCCGATCCGGAGAACGGTTCGAAGAGCCGGATCTCGAAGAACGGACCATGCAATTCCTCTACGCGACCGACGACGCCTATACCTTTATGGACACAGAGACTTTTGAGCAACTGACGTTCGAGAAAGGCAAGCTCGGCGCAAATGCGGACCTCTTGAAAGAAGACATGACGGTGAAGATCCTCGTGTACGAACATCGCCCAATCGACGTCGAGCTGCCCAACTTTATCGAACTACGAGTCAGCGATACCGAACCGGGTTTCCGTGGCGATACCGCGACAGGCGGCACCAAGCTCGCGACCCTTGAAACCGGCGCCACTATTAAGGTTCCACTCTATTTGGAAACCGGGACTGTGATCAAGATCGATACCCGTACCCGGGAGTACGTGGAGCGTGTTCGGTGAGCAAGCGGGCCTCCATTAAGTCTAAGAAGGGTGAGGGATCGATCATCCTCCCTCAGGCCTTTGCCGCAACCCAAAGCGGTCCAGGAACGCCCTTGTTGTCAGGACAACAGACCAAGCAGATCCAAGAACTGATCGACCTGCTCAAGAAGAACAACCTGACCGAAATGGAGCTGGAGCGCGAAGGCCTCAGAATCCGCGTGCGGTGCGAGACCGGGTTCAGAACGATTACGGCCACGGTTCCGGAGCAGGGGACGTTCGTCTCGACCTCCGCCGCTCAACTGCCCACGACGACAGACACACAGACCGAAGACACGACCGGCATGATCACCATCGCGTCCCCGATCGTTGGGACGTTCTATCGCTCTCCCTCACCGGATGCCGATCCCTATGTTGAAGAAGGCGATTATGTGAAAAAGGGACAGGTTCTCTGCATCGTCGAAGCAATGAAGTTGATGAACGAAATCGAATCGGAGGTAAACGGACGAGTCACGAAAATTCTGGCCGAAAGTACCAAACCGGTGGAGTATGGCCAAGCGCTCTTCCTCGTCGATCCGACAGCCACACCCTAACCTCTTTCCTCGATCCACATCGGAGTACGCGCGTGTTCAAGAAAGTGTTGATAGCCAATCGCGGTGAGATCGCGCTCCGCGTGATCCGTGCCTGTAAAGAACTCGGCATTAAGACTGTGGCGATCTTTTCCGAGGCCGATGCATCAAGCCTGCATGTCCGCGCAGCCGACGAGAAGATCTGCGTCGGACCTCCCGACGCGGCGCTCAGCTACCGGAATATTCCTAACGTCCTGAGCGCGGCCGAGATCACCGGGGCGGACGCCATCCATCCTGGCTACGGGTTCCTCTCAGAGAACGCCCACTTTGCCGAAGTCTGCGAGTCCATCGGCGTCAAATTCATCGGGCCTACGTCCGAGCACATCGCCCTCCTGGGCGACAAGGCCAAAGCGCGTGAAATCGTCGCCCGCCGAGGCTTACCCGTCACGCCAGGCAGTCCCGGGGAGCTGAAGAGCGAACAAGGAGCCCTCGAAGCCGCCGGCAAGGTCGGCTATCCCGTCATCATCAAAGCCTCAGCCGGTGGGGGAGGACGCGGCATGCGCGTCGTCAATAAAGCCGAGGACCTCGCGCGCGCGTTTCAAGCCGCGCAAGCGGAAGCGAAGACCACGTTCGGCAACGACGCCGTCTACCTCGAGCGGTATTTTCTCGAGCCCCGCCATATCGAAGTGCAGATTATTGCTGACCATCGTGGGCATGTCGTGCATCTCGGCGAGCGCGACTGCTCGATTCAACGCCGCCATCAGAAACTCCTCGAAGAAACCCCATCGCCCGCCGTCGACGAGAAACTCCGACGGGAAATCTGCCGCGTTGCTGTCGAAGCCGTCAAAGCCGTCCACTACCGGAATGTCGGCACTGTCGAGTTCTTGCTCGACAAGGACCACAACTTCTTCTTCATGGAAGTGAACACCCGCATCCAGGTAGAGCACGCCATCACTGAAATGGTGACCGGCATCGATCTCATCAAAGAGCAAATCAGGCTCGCCGACGGACACTCCCTCTCGTTCAAACAGCAAGACATCAAGCTTAACGGGCATAGCCTCGAATGCCGCATCAACGCCGAAGACCCGGAAAAGTTTACCCCTTGTCCAGGCATGATCACCAAATACAGCGCACCAGGCGGATTCGGTGTACGAGTCGACTCGGCGATGGAATCGAACATGATGGTCGTTCCGTTCTACGATTCGATGATCGCCAAGATCATCACCCATGGCCGGGATCGACAGGAATCCATCGCCCGCATGCGCCGAGCCCTCGATGAGTTTGTGATCGAAGGTATCAAGACGACCATACCGCTGCACAAACGAATCCTCAACGACCCCGACTTCCAAAAGGGCCATGTTTCGACCCTCTTCCTCGAACGCTTCCTCACCAGTTAACGCATCCCGAGACGCCGCCCTATAGCCATCCACCAATCCTTCTATCACCCGGTGTAGAATTCTACACACCCCGCTTTCTGTGCTCGTCTCATGACCTGGCGTTCACTAAACGATGTTGAAGTATGAAATGTTTCGTCGCACACCACATCAGGAGATCCGTTTCAAGTAAGAACTCAACAGAGAGGCGCACGAGAATCAAAAAGGTTAAGAAAGAAAAAATCGATCCGTCAAGCCACAAAATATGGGGGCTCTACAGAACAGGCCACAATGCCCATTATTTAGGCAAACCGCTACGGGGTCTCGCAGCGTCTGCCATTTTCGACGAAACAAGCCTCTTATCCACAGAGTTACCAACAGAAGCTGTGGAACAGAACTTCCACCGAAAGGATACCTTCTTGAGACGCGCAAGACTGGCAGGACGAGCAAGAAAAGTTGGACACTCAAAATCAGGGTTTGCGTCTCACACCTGTCATGCTAGACGTGCCAGTCGCGCGCACTGATGGTTCATGAGCGGGTAGCTTGGCCGCATCTTTCCAAGCTGCGGGCCACACGCCGCCCTCAGGCCGCGACCTATTTTTTGGTAGAGGCAATTCTCTCCTCGATGCTTCCGAGCGAATTAGGTACGCCTTATCGCCTCATCTTATTTCTCAAAAATGGAACCGGCCAAAAATTTCCCCTTGCACTGGTTTGCTTCCCCCCACTACACTCTTCCACAATCACTGGGAGGAATCCCGATGAAATTTGCCCACATCCTCTTCGCGCTCGGCTTGCTCATTTGCATCGGTTGCGCCACGCCGCCTGAGGTGAAGCAGGCTTTGGTCGCCAAAGACCAAGCCTATGCCGAGAACGAGCGGTTGATGCAGCAATATAGGGAACTGGTCAGCAATGTGACCGCCCGACATCAACTGTGGTATCGCTACGTCCAAACTCGTTTAAAACTGAATTTGGCGCTACAATGGGCCACCACCAACCCCATGCGAACCGACGTTCCTGACGCCGATTTGACGAATGACGACGCTGATCTGCTCGGTCCCGAGGTCATCGCCATCGTCAATACCATACGACTTAAACAACTGCCCGAACGGAAAGGTCCCACCGGGCAGGCCGTTTTTCTCGCAGGCACAGGGGACATGACCAATCTCCTGCAAAAACTCCCTGAACTCATTGCACGGATCGAACAACGGGTTGCAGAGGATTTGCAACCGTCGTCCACGCTGGACCTCACCGTGTTCGACCAGTACCGAACTAACGTGGAGGCGCTCCGCCGCATCAATGGTGTTATCAAACAGTACTTGGATATCGACGTCACCCTTTCCCAAGGCGACATTCAATCGCTCGCCGGCGCCTTGCGAACGATGCGCCGATAATATGGGCTGACGCCATGTGTAAGGAGACCGGTATGATCGCACGACGAGTCTCAATACTGTGTCTGGGTCTCATTTTGGTGAATGCGGTGGGCTGCCATTCGATTCACAGCGGAGCGGTACGCGACCTCATCCAATTAGAAGGCACCAAGATCGATGCTGCGCAGACGAACATTGATCTGTTCCAGAAAGAAACCGAAGGGCGCATCAAGTTTTTGGAGCAAGCGCGCAGCTCCTTGCACGTGAGTTTCGAGGCCCTGCAGATGCAGGAAGCCAAGCATCAATTCGTCCTCTCCTCCTTCCGCAATATCGCTACGATGAAAGGTGACGCCGCTTACTCCGCCGCCTATATGGTCGGCCAGATTTACATGGCCGACTATCAGGGGCTGGAAAAGACGGTGTGGAATCAATTCGAAGAGGACTTCTGTGGCTTACGCGATACGGCCAATGCGCTGAACGATTCCTGGAAACATGCCGGTGCACTCCACGCTCAGATGAAGGTATTCGCCAATAAGTCGGCCCTTGGCTCCATCGATCCGGAGTTCGTGACCGCCTTGATCGGTCAGGCTCCGGGACATTCCGAACGCATCTTGGAAATCCTGAACCATTCGCGGACCGTCAATGACGCGCTGGAGGAAGTCGTGGGTGCGCGCATCCTGCGTGTGAGAGCCCTGGAGCAGGCCCACACCTTCACGGCCGACTTGGTCGACCTTCTGGACAAACTCAAGAAAGACGACGGGCAATAGGGGAGGCCGCCATGGACATCAGCATCAAGGGGGTCGTCAGCTTTTTGGAGGACAATGACAACCTGATCAAACAGCTGATGGAAACCGCCGGGAGCGCGACTCAGGAAATCACCGAATTGGCCGACCATGTGGATCATGCTCGTGAAGAAGCCAAGGTGTTGGTCGACCAGTTGGGCGCAGTAGAGTTTGTGGTCGGGAAACAGGACGAAACGAAGGTCCGCCAGAAGGCACTCCTGGAAGCGGTCGCCGTCTTGCGGAAAAAATTTGAAACCTACAAGAATGACCCACTCCGACGTGGCATTTATGCAGCCGAGATTTCCAACCTCTATGTGCAGCTGGCCAACACCTTCAACAATGAGACTATCGCGCAGCTCGTTCCCTTCGGCAGGGACGAGATCTCAACCTATAAAGACCTCATGAGGCAGGCCATTCTCGATACGGCCTCGCGAAAAAAACGAGCCGCCGTCATCAAGGCTGCCGCCCAAATCTCCAAATTGGCCCTTGAGGTTGCCGGGAAGCTGGCGGTGGTGTGAGCCCGTGAGACAGCGAGCGAATTAGCGGACCTTTCTTCTGTGCCTCCTGATCGGTATCGGCTGTGGCTGCAGCCTCGATGCGAGGTCCCGCGGTCCAATTGGGTCCGAGGATCTGCAAACTGCCGTCCCGAAGACTCCGCTCCCCCAGCCAGATCTCGACCCCTCACGCCCTTGAGTTTACCGGCGACGATGCCGTCGGGCACGTGAAACCCAAAATGGCCGGCATCGCCCTCGACGCTTCTGTGAGGCAATCTCCAAGTTCTTCTGCGAGATTCTCACGGCTGCCGAAATCTCGACGCTGCGGAAGGAGGCCGAAGGCGATGCCCACGTTGCCGCACTCCTGGGCAGTCGATGGGGGTTCATCGATGCCGACCGAGTACCGCCTGAGGGCAAGGTGTCGTTCGGCTGTTGTCTTGATACCGCCCATCTCGTGCGACTTGTCTACTACAGCTAGAGCAACAATGTTGCCGTGAACGTTCGTATGAAGGACACGAACGTGCTCAGCACCGCACTCCTCGAAGGTTACTTGCCGCCAGAAGGTCCTCAGGATGTGCAACGGGGGATCGAATTGGCCCGAGCAGATCCGCGTCTTGCCGGTTAGGTACAGCCACTCGAATGGCACGGACTGCTGATGCAACCAGACCGAGGTTTCTTCAGGAACGATCCATTCTCGCAAGGACAGCCCGGCGACCCTAAATACGGGCAGTGGTCGATTTGACTGAGGATAAGGTCCTCGATGCCGGAGAAGAACCGCCTTGCTCGTGAGAGGAAGAGAGAGATGAACCGAGTCGTGTGGAGTGGGTTGATCGTCCTGCGTGCCTTGATGTCGAAAGGGCCCGCGTTCGCAGAGACCGAGTCTGAACACGCCAATTGGGGGTGCTGGAGTTTCGACTGGGAAGTCCGGGACAACACTGCCTGTCTCTTCGAGACGTCACCTATGCGGACGAGCCGGTCCTCGCCAAGGTCAGCATGCCGGTCATCCGCGTGAAATACGTCAAAGAGATGGTCTGATGGAATCCCTTTACCTGGTTTGGATCGCGTGCCAAGAGGGGGCGCTGCGGCCCTTTCCAGGATCGTTTGCGTTGGCAGGATCTTGTGCCGACCGTGAACTGCGGCAATCAGAAAGTCTGTGTCGAAAGCTCAACTTAGAATAACGTGAAGTGGTTGGAACTCGGCGTCTATCCCAGAATCGGCGAATATCATATCTATCAATCGTGGCACCTGTCTGAGGACGGCGAACTCCGCCTGCCGTCCAAAGCCGTGGGCTGTCCTGCAACACCAACCATGTCCATCACCCCTACTGGCGGTTCGACTTCGACATCAATTGAAACGGCATGGATCAGGTGTTCGCCCATGACGACGGAGGACCAGATAACGGCTGGGGTCTCGGCTGGCGCAAGTATACGAATGAACGGAATGATGTAAAGAGTCCCGCGGACCACAGGACCTGGTTCGTTCGGGATCAGCTGAACGGACATGGGGTCTTGATCTTGCGTGGCACAGGTTATGCCCCCCTGATAGATGATGGCGAATCGGGACCGATTTTTCGACCACGATATGGCGATTCGTCGTGCGAGCGCGACCGAGGATGTTCCTTGGGTCTTCGGAGCTCGAGGCCAACTCGGGTATGATGAAGATACCCAGGGTGTACAGGAACAAGATATCGTGTTCTGGTACGTCGCACACCATCCCCATATGGCCGCACTGGGCCGACCAAATGGCTGGTCACCTGCCCTACCCTGCGCATTCAACGGTAGCGCTATGCTGCATGAGACCGGACAGAGTTTAGCAACTCGTGTCGGGGGTCAAACATATTGTTGCAAAAGATTTTTTGTTGGGGCGCCGTCGATCCAACGGTTCATCGACTTCTCGCGTCCAGGCAGACAGTTACATCGAATCCAGACTAACCAGGCTTCCAGAAGCCCAAGGAATTCACTCTCTGAAACTCAATTTTCGGGATCAGAACCTGCTTCTCCGCTGGTGTGGGTGACGTTAATGGAACCTGTTCCTATTGTGCGTTTAGAACTTTCGATGCTTGCTGCGAACTTCTTTCGCAGGGTGGCAGAGTCCAGATCGTTATTCGCCGGGTGAGTGGGGCGACATTTGAGAATGGCCAGGAATCTGTCCGACAAAGAGTCTCTACGAATTCTTCTGCTGAATATGGATACGATAGAAGGTAAACTCCCCAGGCGTAACGGATGCGACTCCAACAAGACAAATCACACGACCGTGGAGAATGTCATCCGGGGTCATGGTGGACTGGTCGCAGGTCGCAACAAAGGCCTCCCTTGCTTTGTTCCCTTGCAGTGCCCCTGACATCCATAAGGTGCCGAGGTAGCCGCGCAGGTGTTGGAGAACTTGCGTCCAGACGGGAGACGTATTAGCCTCGTACACGACCCACTGGAGTTCGTGAGCGCACCAAGTTTCGAGCAAGACGCTCGTGACATCGATCCCGATGGCCGAACCGGACGGGGTTCCTGTCTCAATGTGCTCGACGGATACAAAGGGGGAACAATACGCACGCATTTAATTCTCCAGCGTGAATGCGATTTGATCGCCAAAGAGCTTGTGAAGCCGCTGCAGATTCTCTGGCGCGACATACAAGAACTCGACTCCCACCCGATCATCTTCTACCCACTTCACCCGCACCAGGTCACAGACCGGAGTTGATTTTCCATGCGCGTGGTATATTTTGAGCCAAAGATACTGCCCTCGTATGAGGCGTTTTTTCAGGCGCAGACCACACCCACAAAGGGATAGGTTGTGGACCTGGCCCTCGGCCATTCCTGACTTGTCTGCCACCGCGACGCGGAGACAGACAGACCTTCGATCATGTAGCCGTGGGTCTTTCTGCGGCGCACAATTATCGGTTTCAAGGACAGTGGGAAGCGCATTCTCCATGAATATCCTTCTTTCACGTAACATCGCCGGTAATTTCGCAGGAATAAGCAATTATCATGCCTGAAGAGTGGCGGCTATTGGAATGCGAAAAAGCGGGCAATTTTAGGTGCGGCGAAGTTTTCGACGTGATGCCACGTATCAGTATAGATACATAAAAGAATGCGAAAGGATACAGGCCTGGAGTTAGCTCGTATTGCGCATACGCGCTTCTTGTTGCAATCACGGAGCCATGGCTACAACAAGCCTTCAATCAACGGGTTCGCCCTTCGAACTCTCAAAATATACTGATGCGGACCGTACCTTTCTTTTGCGTCTCTTCCCCCTCTAGGAGTAGTGGGACTGGCACTGCTGCAGTAGGCGGAGCCAGTCCCTTGGGCTTCGCCCACCGGTCATGCTGAGAGGCTCATTGGTTTTGCGAAGAACCCTCATGGAGGTCGCAGATTCAATAAATCTGGAGGTGTATTCGATGGAATACATGGAATACAGTGAGAATTGTTTCGGGGCAAGCACGACGTAAATGGTCGAGAACCGTGTGTCGCAGTAGAGCCCGTATAGTCGGACGGGCTCTTGGCCTAGAATAGAAATTTTCGTGGCGTGAGTGTTCTGTCGCGTAACGGCTCTTTCATAGCATATTCTATTAACCATCAGTTGACAGGTTTGCTGACAAGACAGTAGCCTGGCACCGTTTTCCGTTCCTCTTACCACCTTGTAGGGTTGTCACATGACTGAGCCTGAGAATGCCAAGCCGGATGCCGGCGAGCTTATCCGAAAGCTGCATGAGCGGCCACAGATGCTCTGGGCCGAGTGGCTGCAAGCCCCTGCACACGTGCACTATCAAAGCGTTTCGCATGAGCGATCCACCGGTGCAGCGGCCGGCGAGTCGTGATGAGTTCAGGTCTCTCCTGGAGGCATTCAAGGTCTCCCCAGACGCGATGGTCATTGATGACGCGTTTGGCTATGGCGTGAAGACAGGCGGCGACCGGCGATCGGCTGATCGTGATCTGGCAAGCGCATACGGAGTACTACAGTTATCAAATCTGGCATATTCCCTCCGAGCAGGCCGGGGGGGTGACCTTTGGCCCGATGACCTTCCCTGACTATCGGTTTCCGGTCACGCCGCTCGGTGTGGAAGTATGCCATCTGGATATCCTGCTGATGGTTGAGCCGTTGCCAGGCAATGAGGCTTTGCGCCCACAGTTTCCCGGGCCGATCATGTATGGCAGCCGGATTCTCGATGAGGAGACCTCGCTGGTCACCAGCTTTACACCGGATGAACATGGGCGCGAGCGCTATTGGGTTAGTGTGGGGTCCGGCAGGTCCAGCAGGTCTCACCTGAAAGACATCGTCGATGCCATTGTCCGGATCGAAACCTACTACCACTTGCTGCTCATGCAGAAGCCGTTGTTTTCGGCTGCGATCGATCAGGCCTATAAGTTCGAGCAGGTGCACTTGAAGCAGCGTGAAATCATCAGTGGACATATCGGCCACGCCGACGCCCTGACTCTCCAGCGCTGGCTCAATGGGCTGACGCAAGACTTGTTGAAAACCACTCGGCTGGCCGGTAGGTTGCATTTCGAGCTGTCCGCCTCTGTTCCCTACGACAAGATCGTGCACCGCACGCTGGCGTCACTCGACGAACGGACACTTCCCATGTACCGCCCAATCTCCGATTATGTCCTCAGCGGGATCACCGGGGTGGCGGAGGGCTATCAACAACTATTGAAGCGGATAGACACACTCCGCAGCGGTTTTGAAGGGGTGATTTCCATCATTCGTGCCCGCGTTGATCTCATGCTCCAATCCCAGAATCTGACGCTCTTGGCCAGCGTCGACAGGACGACGAAGAGCCAGGCCATCCTCCAGTACACGGTCGAAGGTTTGTCGGTTATTGTGATTGCCTACTATCTCAGCGGGCTCATGGCCTATATCTTAAAGGGTCTTGAGGAGATGGGATGGCTTCGCAACGCGAATATTGCGTCCGCATTGTTCGTTCCGCTCTCGCTCGGTTTCGCAGTGGGGATTACGATCCTCGGCCGAAAGCTTCTCCACAAGAAATTCTCCGGCGAATCTACGCCTCCGGCATCAGAGAAACCCCAGGCCTGAAGTACGCAACAGAGAACATACCGGTGGTGATCGTTGCGTAACCAGGTGCCACGTGCTTATGCCGATGCTCAGCGCGCATGCCTGCTGAGCGGTGGTTCAAGCCGGCTTCTTGTGCGAGATGCGATTTTTGCAGGGTTGGGATACACTTCGACCTCCTTGAACTTCGGTTATATAACCACACGATGACCAAACTCTTCTTAATCGGGGCCGGTGGGTTCATTGGCTCTGTCCTTCGCTATCTAGTCAGTGGTTTCGCGCAAACGCTCAGCCAAAGCATCGCGTTTCCATACGGCACGCTGGCCGTGAATGTCCTCGGTTGCTTCTGCATCGGATTCCTGTCAGAACTTTTTGACACCCGTGGGCTCATCGGCACTGATACGCGAGCCTTTCTCGTTGTAGGCATTCTCGGCGGGTTTACGACGTTCTCAGCCTTCGGCAATGAAACGATGAATCTAATCCGAGAAGGCGAAGCGGCTCTCGCACTTATGAACGTCGGCGCACAAGTGTTGCTGAGTCTTGGAGCGGTCTGGGCCGGCTATACACTGGCCTATGTGATCTGGAGGTGACCCATGCTTTCTGCAGACGGCTCTCGGCTTCGGATTTACATTGGTGAGAGCGACAGATATGAGAAGCATCCGCTTTATGAATGGATCGTCATCCAAGCCAAAGCAAAGGGACTGGCAGGAGCCACGGTCCTCCGCGGCCTGATGGGATTTGGAGCAAATACTCGTGTCATTCACACCTTCAAGATTGAACGGCTGTCGGAAGATCTCCCGATCGTCATTGAACTGGTGGATGCAGCTGACAAAATCGAGGCCTTCCTCTCGTTTGTCGATCAGCACATTCACTCGGGTCTGCTGGCAACGATGGAAAAGGTCGAGGTCCGCTTCTACCGCGAAGATAAATCATCCGTGCCTAAGACACCGCTGGTATGATCATGTCACTCTTCAGTCTCTCGCATAGTATTGTGACTCACGAGCCGCATTCATTTTGGTGGCAGCGGTCATCGCGAGCGCATTGGTGCCGACCGTGATCTCAGCGGCCGTGTTTCTCCTCAGGCATCTCTTGCCGGGGCGGGCCGGCATTTTCAAGCTATGACGCGCGCATCGGTTTAAGCGAGAAGGGATGGGGTGACTCTGTAGATCAGTGATTTCCATTTTTCGTCTGTTGGGTATTTGGCACGATGCCTGTCTTTTATTGACGTTGTTCATTCACCTGGATACGCTGTTGTCATCTCTCTCTAAAGTAGGCGCCCATGATTTTTGTCACTGGCGGTGCAGGCTATATCGGTTCGCATACCTGTGTGGAGCTGCTCGACGCGGGCAGTCCTGTCACGGTGTTCGACAACTTCTCTAATAGCCACCCCGAGGCAGTGTCGAGGGTGGAACGCATCACGGGGAAAAAGCTGCGGTTGGTGCGAGGCGACATCCGTGACCGTGCAGCCTTGGTGGCAGCCCTGCGCGAGAGCGGGGCCAGCGCAGTGATTCACTTCGCCGGCCTCAAGGCCGTGGGAGAGTCGGTGACACAGCCGCTGGCCTACTACGACAACAACGTGGTCGGCACCCTGCGCTTGCTCGAGGCGATGGGGGAGTGCGGTGTGAAAACCCTGGTATTCAGCTCCTCAGCCACCGTGTATGGCAATCCGATCCGGCTGCCGCTTACTGAAGACCACCAGCTCTCCGCCACCAATCCCTATGGCCGCACGAAGCTGATGATTGAGGAGATCCTGCGCGATCTGCACCGCAGCGATGCCTCCTGGAAGCTCGGCATTCTGCGTTATTTCAACCCGGCCGGCGCCCATGCCAGCGGTTTGATTGGGGAGGATCCTCAGGGCACCCCGAATAATTTGCTGCCCGTCGTGGCCCAGGTGGCCGTTGGGCGACGAGCTTGTCTCAACGTGTGGGGTAACGATTACCCCACTCCGGATGGAACGGGAGTGCGGGATTATATCCATGTCGTGGATTTGGCTCTGGGGCACCTCAAAGCTCTCAAAGCATTGGAGCGATTACAAGAGAGGGCCGAATGTCTGACCGTGAATCTAGGTACGGGCACAGGGTACAGCGTGCTGGAGATTGTGCAGGCATTTGAACAGGCTAGCGGGCGGTCAGTGCCCTACAAGATTGCGCCCAGGCGTCCCGGCGACATTGCCTCTTGCTATGCTGATCCGCAACGGGCGTTTGAATTATTGGGCTGGCGGGCGGAGCGTGGGATTGGCGCGATGTGCGCCGATGCCTGGCACTGGCAGAGTGGCAATCCTACCGGGTATGCGGGCTGATTCCCCGCAGCAGAATGCTGAAAAGCCGCCAGCCTGAGAAGGCCATTATTTGGTTTGTCTGGTCTATCTGGTTATTTGGTGGAGCGAAACTTCCAAAATAAACCAAATTAACCAGATACACAAAACAAACCAAATCAAACATTCCCGCCAGTCTCGCGCGATTATCCTTCTGGTTCAGTCGGGCAATCGATGAGATAGCGTGGCCTGGCAGGTGGATTGGTCTCGATCTGTTGGGCGTGGCAGGGAGGGATATCTTCCTTCAGTCGTTTCAGGAGTCGGAGGACCTTCATCCCGGCTGGAGCTTCACATATCCACAAGTGCGTGCCGGACTCCAGTTCGTCCATGTATCGTTGCACGCGAAACCCTGGATACTCCATGAAATACGCCGATAAGAATCCTCCTATGGCCTGGACCACCCAGGGGTGCGCTGTGGCATAGCGGTAGCTGATCCGAAGTTCGACTATTTGTAGGGGCTCTTGCTCATCCATCGTTGCAAGAGAGTATAACCTGTTTAGCCAGGCGCGCGCGATAAGCGTGAGAAGCGAACCCAGCGTGACTTGCGAGAACCGCCGGATGGGTCGGAAGTTTCTTCTTGGCTCGTCGCGCTTTTCTCGCCACGCTCGCCTGTCTAGCCCATATTCACTAGGACACAAATGAACATTGTCATTATCGGCGGAGGACCGGCTGGGCTCATGGCCGCGGAGGCGGCCTCTGCCGCCGGCGCACAGGTCGATCTCTATGACGCCATGGCGTCGGTCGGCCGCAAGTTTCTCTTGGCCGGGAAGGGCGGACTAAACCTCACGCACTCGGAACCGTCCGAGAAGTTTCTCTCGCGCTATGGAACCCGTCGCGCGCAGATTGCGCCGCTGCTCGCGTCGATCGGGCCTGACACGATCCCATCCTGGGCTCGCGGACTCGGCATCGACACATTTGTGGGTTCTTCCGGGCGCGTGTTTCCCACCGATCTCAAGGCTGCGCCGTTGCTGCGCGCGTGGCTGCGACGGTTACGCAAGACCGGCGTCCAATTCCATGTCAGACATCGGTGGACTGGCTGGGACGAGCAGGGGGCATTGTCTTTTGCCACACCGCAGGGGATTCATTCTGCCCAGGCCGAGGCGGTCGTGTTGGCGCTCGGCGGCGGCAGTTGGCCCAAGCTCGGTTCTGATGCGTCGTGGGTGCCGTTGCTGGCAGGACGCGGGATTCACATTGTGCCGTTGCAGCCTGCGAACTGTGGCTTCGACGTGGGCTGGAGCGAGCATTTTCGGACGAAGTTTGCCGGGCACCCGGTCAAGTCGGTGGCGATTATTGTGCGGAATGCTGCCGGCTCTGAATCCTGGCACCCGGGAGAATTCGTGATCACGGAGACTGGCGTAGAAGGCGGCGTGATCTACGCGGTGTCCGCCTCTCTTCGCGACGAGATCCTAGCAAAGGGAGTGGCGATCTTGCGGCTCGATCTTGCGCCCGATCGCGATATGCCGCGCCTGACTCATGACTTATCGCGGTCGCGCGGCAAACGTACGATGGCAACGCATCTTCAGCGGCAGGCCCATATCGAAGGTGTAAAGGCGGGGCTGCTTCGTGAAGTGGTTTCGAAAGAGGATTTCGCGGACCCGGCTCGTCTGGCTGGCGCAATCAAATCGTTGCCGCTTCGACTCGTCGCGCCGCGCCCGCTGGAGGAAGCGATCAGCACGGCGGGCGGAGTTCCCTTTGAGGCGCTCGACGCACGGTTGATGGTACGCAATCTCCCAGGTGTATTCTGCGCCGGAGAGATGTTGGATTGGGAAGCGCCGACGGGAGGCTATCTTCTCACGGCCTGCTTTGCCACAGGTCGCGCGGCTGGTACCGGGGCGGTTGCATGGCTCATAGAGAGTGGAAGACGTGAAGCGGCATTGGGAATGTTGAATGATAAACGTTGAATGGTCCGAATCGGAATGGCCAGCAACTCGTTGCACACTTCATGTAATGAATTCCCAAATTCGACGTCCGACATTCATCAGATTCCTGAGTCTTGTCTTCTTCAGATCGATTGGTCCAAGAGATTACGCAGGTGCCTGGCCAGATCATCGGGCAAGAACGGCTTTTGAATGAAGGCGGTTCCCGGTTCATCGAGAAAGGCCGGCTTTGTGGGGTCGATATAGCCCGACATGAAGAGCACCCGGGTGCCAGGCCAGATAACTCTCAGCCGCTCCGCAACGATGAGGCCGGACATATGGGGCATGATCACGTCGGTCACAAGGGCCTGGATCGGCTCAGGCGGCGAAGCCGCTACCCGCAAGGCATCTTCGCCATTTGCTGCTTCTATCACCCGATACCCGTCTTGCTTCAACGCCTGGACGATAAGGGCGCGAACCGAGTCCTGGTCTTCGACGACGAGCACACATTCTGAGCCTTTCCTGCGGTGAACCGGCGGTGTCTCATTCACAGCTGGGTCCGCTATCACGCGCGGGTAATAGAGATGGAATGTGGTCCCTTGATCGAGCGCACTGTCGGCAAAGATATAGCCCTGGCTTTGCTTGACGATCCCGTATACTGTCGCCAGCCCCAGTCCCGTTCCTTGGCCCACCTCTTTGGTTGTAAAAAATGGTTCGAACAGATGAGAGAGCGTCTCAGGACTCATCCCCTGGCCGGTGTCGCGAACGCTCACGTACACATAGTCTCCAGGCGGCATTAGCCGATAACGATCCGGCCATTCCGGCGTCACTGAAAGATTGCCCGTGGCGATCGTCAAGCTCCCTCCATTCGGCATTGCGTCGCGGGCATTGATGGCCAAATTCATCGTGACTTGGTTGAGTTGTCCTTTGTCGCCGTTGATCGACCAGAGATCCGGCGCAAGATCCATCGTCAGCGTCACCTCTTCGCCCAGCAGCCGGCTGAGCATCGATCTGATCGAGCGCAGCGAGTCGTTGAAGTTCAGCGGTTGCGGTATGAGGACCTGCTTGCGGCTGAAGGCGAGTAATTGCTTGGTCAGCTCAGCGGCCCGTTCGCCTGCCCGCAAGGTCTCTTTTACCATCTCATGCCGGGGGTCTTCCGGAGACAACTGGTCGATGAGCAGCGCGCTATAGCCATTGATGACGGTGAGCAGATTATTGAAGTCGTGCGCCATCCCGCCTGCCAAACGGCCGACCGCATCCATCTTTTGAGCCTGCCGGAATTGCGCCTCCAGCCGCTTTCGCTCGGTGATGTCGGTTGCAACTCCGGAGATTCCATAGATCTGTCCCTGCGCATCCCGCAGGGGGGACTTGTTGGTAGACAGGACACGTGATACCCCACCGACCGGGCTCTCCACGACTTCTTCAAGTTGCTGAGGGATACCACTCGTCATGATCTGTTCGTTAGTTTTCTGGATGACATCCGCCACGTTCTTGGGGAAAACATGGTGGTGCGTCTTGCCCAAAATTTCCTCTTTGGGCTTCCCGTAGAACCGGGCCAGGTCATCGCTCAGGAGAATGTAACGGTGTTGGCGGTCGGTGGCAAAAACATACGAAGGAATGTTCTCGAGAATGTTATTCAATAACCGCTCACTCGCCCCTAGCGCCTCCGCCGCCTGCTTTCGATCCGTGATGTCTTCGGAGATGCCCAGCAGATACTGAGGTTCACCCTTGTCGTCACAAATGGGAATTTTCTTGGTATGGAGGATGCGCAGACCTTGATCCTTCGTCTCGATCGGCTCCTCTGGAATGTCCAGCAGGCGTCCGGACTCCAGAACCTGTCGATCTTTTTCCGTAAAAAAGTCCGCTTCCTCTTTCTGGAATAAATCATAGTCGCTCTTGCCGATCAAGACCTCGCGGGAGTAGCCCAGCAGATCTTCGCCGGCTTTGTTGACGCGGACGAATTTCAGGTCCGTCGCGTCCTTCACGAAGATCATGTTGGGAAGGTTCTCCACCACGGACGTGATGAACGCTTGAGAACGACGCAATTCTTCTTCCGCCCGCTTCCGTTCGGTGATGTCGCGCACGAACGCACAGTGGTATTCCTTTCCTTCGTAGAACAGATGATTGATACTCACCTCGATGGGGATCAGGCGGCCATTCTTGGCCCGATGGGCCGTCTCCAACACCATGGTCCCTTGCCGCTGGGTTTCTGCCCAAAACCCTGGCCACATGTCGGCCTGAAAGTCGGGATTCAGATCGTGGACGGTCATGGCGCGCAACTCGTCTTTCGAATAGCCCAGCATGAGGCTGGCCGCCTCGTTCACATCTAGGATCTTGCCCTGCGAATCGATCCAGTACACGGCGTCAGCGGCCCGTTCCATCGAAAATTTCGCAAGCCGCAAGGCCCCTTCCGCCCGCTTCTGCTCACTGATATCCAGCAGCGTTATTTGCCAATGGGTGACGTGTCCCGGCTCTTTGTTCACTGCAAGGCTCTCGAGATAGACCCAATGCGACGCGCCGGTCTTTTTCTGGAGCTGCATCTCACAAGTTTGTCGCGTGCCTGTCGTCAAGACCTTTCGACAATGCCAATGGAAGATGTCCTGACTATCCGGTGCAACGAAACGGGTGAATGGTTGTCCGATAAGCTTTTCCCGGTTGAGGCCTACCAGTGTTGCAGCTCGTAGATTCGTCTCTACGATCTTGCCTTGCGTATCCAGCGTGAGCTGGCCGGCCGGAGAAAAATCGTAGTGATCTAAATAACGGTCGCGGGCTACTTCGAGTTTTATTTGGGTACGGCGCAACTCGTCGTTTTGCATGTCCAGCTCGATCTGATGAAGCTGCAATTCTTGCACGAGATGTTGCACGTCCTTGAGCGGCATGGTCGCAACGTCACGGCGTGCGGTGCGTAGCCGCGCTTCTGCCTGCTTGCGGACTTCCGTGATCTTCGTTGATGTATCCGGTGTCTCGGCCATTAAATTATCCTTCATGTCCTTTATCAAAGAAGGCTAAGGCCGAAGCTCAGATTGAGCCAGAAGTAGGATTCCTCCCAATCGTAGCTTCGGCCATCATTTTTCTACACCCAGTACCACATCCTTAGCAACAATATTTTTCCAGCTTTGCCGCTGATTTCATGATGGACCCAACTCCGGCGCTGATCGTTAGCCCACGTGATTCATGATTCTAACAGTAACGTCACGAACTTTGTGGGTTAGGGAAGAGAGAGAACGGTGTAGGAATGCCCGGATAGCAGAGTCGCAGATGGTCGAACAATCTACTGGGGAGTGGCCACCAGTCCGTTGACGACTCCGATGGATCGGTATTTCTGATCGCGTTGAGCCAGCAATTGAGAGAGGGAGAGGTCGTTGAGCTGGGAGAGTTGGTTGCTGAGGGATTTGGCGACTCGATCGGTGATGGCATTGAGGTCTCGATGGGCGCCGCCGAGCGGTTCGGGAATCACTTCGTCCACGATATGGAGGTCGACCAGATCTTTCGCCGTCATTTTCAGGGCGGCGGCGGCATCGGGAACTTTAGTCGGATCGTCCCACAAGATGGCGGCGCAGCCTTCCGGCGAAATCACCGAATAGACTCCATGCTCCAACATCAAGACACGATCTGAAACGCCCAATGCGAGTGCCCCGCCGCTGCCGCCTTCACCGATGACAATAGAAATAATTGGGACGGCGAGCCGGGACATGACAAACAGATTGCGGGCGATGGCTTCAGCCTGGCCGCGCTCTTCCGCGCCGATGCCGGGGTAGGCGCCAGGCGTGTCAATAAAGGTCACGATCGGACGTCCAAACTTCTCGGCCATCCGCATAAGACGCAAGGCTTTTCGATAGCCTTCTGGGTTCGGCATGCCAAAGTTTCGTTGCATCCGTTCTTTGAGAGTCTTACCTTTTTGATGGCCGATGACCATGATCGACCGGTCGTTGAACCGAGCGAAACCTCCAACGATGGCGCGATCGTCACCGAACGAGCGGTCCCCATGAAACTCAAAAAAGTCCCTGAATAGATAACTGATGTAATCGAGGGTGCTGGGCCGTTGGGGATGCCGAGCGAGTTGTGTGCGCTGCCAAGGGGTCAGTTTGCCGTACAGCGTATTTTCGACCTGGGCCAGCTTCATCCGCAACTTGCGGATCTCGTCCTGAGGGGTCGATTTCCCGGCAGAAACAGCTGCGAGTTTTTCGATCTTTTCTTCGATCTCGCGAATCGGTTTTTCAAACTCAAGGTAATCGCGCATTTCGTGTCAACGAATATCGATTCAATAACGGAAGGGGAATACGGAGACCTCACCCCGAAGTATGGGCTACGATAGCAGAAAAATAGCCCCGTTGCCTAGCACTTCTTCAACATCTGCCACAAAGCGTTCGCTGGGGGTGACGGTCAGGCAAGGGAGGGGGGCCGTTTCGACTTCCAGTGCTGAATCCACCCTCAGCGTGAGCGAGACGGTCGTGCCGCCCGGGTGACGCAAAAAGACCTCACGGAGGCGCGGTAATTGCTCCTTCACGCCTGGGCGTTCCGTCAATCGAATGTAGACCCGTTTGATCGTCTGCGCTTGTACCTCGGCAAGCGGTTCGATCTTGCTCCCTCGAATCTTCGTGCCTTTATCTCCCCGGTCCACCGTGCCCGTGATGCGCACGAGGCGTTCCGGTACAATCAAGTCGGCAGCGTGTTTATAGAGATCCGGAAAGACGATAATCTCGACTACGCCCTGGAGGTCTTCCAGAGTGAGATAGGCCATCCGGTCGCCCTTTTTGGTCAGCATGTTTTTGACGGTCGTGATGATTCCACAGAGTTTCACTTCCCGACCGTCCGATAATTCCGGCAGGCCGATAGTCGAGGCCGTGGCAAGCGCCTGGATGGTGGTCGCATAGCGCGCCAAGGGATGGGAGGAAATATAGAAGCCGGTTAGTTCCCGTTCGTGTTTCAATCGCTCGCTTTGGTCCCATTCCGGAATGCTGGGCAGCGTCGGCGCAGCCAGATGCTCCTCAGAGTCTTGTCCATTTAGTTCGTCGCCAAAAATATTGGTCTGCCCCAGATCTCGCTCGCGCTGCGCGGCTGCTCCGTCCTCGACGGCTTGATCCAGGACTGCGGCCAGTTGAGAACGTTTCGCCCCGGTTGAGTCGAACGCCCCGGTCTTGATCAGCCCTTCAAGCATGCGCTTATTGACCTTGTGGAGATCGACGCGCCGGCAAAACTCAAAGAAAGATTTGAAGGGGCCGGTTTCATTCCGAATCTCGATGATCGATTCGACGGCGTGTTCGCCGACATTCTTGATGGCCGCCAATCCGAAACGGATGGCGTGGTCCACCACGGTAAAATTCTTATAGCTTTCATTCACGTCCGGAGGAAGGACTTTGATGTTGAGGTCGCGGCATTCCGTGAAGTAGCCGACGATCTTGTCGGCGTTACCCATGTCGGTGGTCATGAGGGCGGCCATGAACTCAGTCGGATAGTGCGCCTTTAGATAGCCCGTCTGGTAGCAGACGACAGCATAGGCCGCGGCGTGCGACTTGTTGAATCCGTAGCCTGCAAACTTCTGGATCAGTTCGTAAAGCTTGTCCGCTTTCTTGTCGGGAATCTTATTGGTTTTAGCGCCGGCGAGAAACTGCGCGCGCAGCTTCTCCATCTCCTCCGGCTTCTTTTTGCCCATCGCGCGCCGGAGAATGTCGGCCTGGCCGAGCGAGAAGCCCGCCACCTTGTTGGCAATCGCCATTACCTGTTCCTGGTAGACGATGACCCCATACGTATCCTTCAAGATCGGTTCGAGTTCAGGCACTTCGTACACGATCGGAATCTTTCCCTGCTTGCGTTTGATAAAGTCAGGGATCAGATCCATTGGGCCAGGGCGATAGAGCGCGATGATGGCGATGATATCCTCGAAACGGTCCGGTTTGAAGCCGGTCAGGAGGTCACGCATGCCGGAGCTTTCCAATTGAAAAATTCCAGTGGTCTTGCCGGATGACAACAGCGTGAACGTCTTGGGGTCGTCGAACGGCACCTGCTCCATGATCAACGGCGGGTTGCCGGGATGCCGTTCATTGATCAGATTCTCGGCGCGTTTGATCATGGTGAGGGTTTTGAGGCCCAGGAAATCGAATTTGACGAGCCCGATCTTCTCCACGTCTCCCATTGAATATTGGGTGACGATTTCGTCGTTGGCTCCTTTGTAGAGCGGCACGTGGTCCGTGAGCGGACCCTCCGAAATGACTACCCCGGCGGCGTGGGTCGAGGCATGGCGGGCCAGCCCTTCGAGGGAGCGGGCGATGCCCATCAACTCTTTCACCCGCGTATCGGTCTCGACGAGATCGCGCAGTTTCGGTTCCTGATCGAGAGCCTGTTGGAGCGTAATATTGAGCTGATTCGGGACGAGCTTGGCTACACGATCGACTTCGGCATAGGGAATTTCCAACACGCGGCCTACGTCTCGGATCGCGGCTTTTGCCCCGAGCGTCCCGAAGGTAATGATCTGGGCTACATGGTCCTTGCCGTACTTGTCGACCACATAGTTGATGACCTCGCCCCGGCGTTCCATGCAGAAGTCCATGTCGATATCGGGGAGGGACACGCGCTCGGGATTCAGGAACCGCTCGAACAAGAGTGTATAGACGAGGGGATCGAGGTCCGTGATGCGCAGCGCATAGGCGACGAGACTTCCGGCGGCGGAGCCGCGGCCAGGTCCGACCGGAATGTGGCGCGAGCGGGCGAACTTGATGATGTCCCACACGATGAGGAAATAGCCGGCGAACCCCATCGAGCAGATGATCGTCAGCTCTTCACGCAGGCGTAGCTCATAGGCAGCCGGCAGGATCTGACTGGGCCGTTCTTTTAGCCTGGTCGCCAATCCCTCCAGCGCCAGACGCTCCAGATAGGTTTCCCGCGTGAATCCTTCGGGAACTGTGTATTGCGGGAGATGCGTCTTGTTCAGGGCCAGTTGGAGGTCGCAGTTGCCCGCAATCCGGCAGGTATTGGCGACGGCGTCTGGGAATTCGATAAAGGCGGATGTGACTTCCTCCGTCGATTTCACATAGAGCTGATCCGTATCGAACTTCATGCGATTCGGGTCGCTGATTGTCTTGCCGGTTTGCAGGCAAAGCATCAGCTCGTGTGGGCGGAAATCTTCTTTCTTGAGGTAGTGGCAATCGTTGGTGCCGGCCAGCGGGATGTCCATTTTCTTGGCAATCTCGAGCAGGCCGCTATTCGCCACTCGCTGGTGGTCCAACCCGTTCGCCTGCACCTCCAGGTAGAAGTGTTCCTTCCCGAATATTTCCTGAAACTCCCCAGCCACAGCCATGGCGCCGGCCATATCTTTCTGGCCAATGAGGTACGGGATTTCGCCGCTCAAGCAGCCTGAGAGGGCAATCAGTCCCTCATGATGCTCTTTAATAATTTCTTTATCCATCCGTGGCTTATAGTAGAATCCTTCAAGGTAGGCTTTACTGACGAGCTTGATCAGATTCTGATAGCCGGTCAGATTTCTCGCCAGGAGAATCAGGTGATAGTAGTCGTTGTTGGCGAGGCCGCTGTCTTTGGCAGCGAGGCGGCTGCCGGGCGCCATGTAGGCTTCGCAGCCGATGATAGGTTTGATGCCTGCCTCTTTGGCTTTGCGGTAGAACTCAATGGCCCCGAACATGTTCCCATGGTCGGTCATCGCCACAGCCGGCTGGCCAAAGGCTTTGATCTGCTGGATAAGTGGCTCGATTTGATTTGCACCGTCGAGCAGACTGAATTGGGTATGGAGATGAAGATGCACGAAGGACGAAGCCATGGCGAGATTCTAGGAGGGCAGGGAAGGGGAAGTCAAACAAGAGAGTAGGGGAGCGGGCAAGGGCCCTTCTTGCTCGCAGAACGCGAACATTCAGAAAGTGTTCGTTCGATGCGGGCAGTAAAGGGCTACCTCGGCCGCTCCCCTGAAGTGAGGTGGAGGGAATCGGAAGACCTCGTTCGACAGATCCAAACGAAAGCTCCTACATCCTATCAGAGAGATGGATAGATCAGGTCTGTGAATCGCTGCCGAGCGAAACTGCTCCTGTGAATTCGACTGTATCCCGACTGACTCGCGCCTGAGTGAACTGTCAATCAAGAGGTGTCATAATACCGGCAAGCAAGGCGCTCAGTCGAGGCCGGGTGGTTGTCCTTCTTGGTCACTCAGAAGATTTGAAATAAGGGAGCATATGCGAATATTGCTGGTTGAAGACGATCTGAATCTCGCTCAGTTCATCCGCAAAGGGTTGAAGGAAGAGCAGTATGCGGTGGACTTTGCGGCTGATGGTGAAGAAGGGCTGGAGCTGGCCTTGGGAAATCCTTACGATCTCTTGATCCTCGACATCATGTTGCCCAAGCTCGATGGCCTCACGCTCTGCCGCCGTGTCCGGGCCAAGGGAAACATGACTCCGGTCTTGCTGTTGACCGCGCGCAATACCCTGGAGGCCAAGATCTCAGGGTTCGATACCGGCGCGGACCAGTTTCTGCCGAAGCCGTTCGCCTTCGCAGAAATGCTGGCTCGAATCCGAGCCTTGCTGCGCCGTGGAGGGCCACAACAATTGATCCGTCTCAAAGCAGCCGATCTAGAATTGGATCCGGCTTCTCACCGCGTCTGGCGGGCAGGGCAAGAAATCTCACTGACGAATAAAGAGTATGCCTTGCTTGAGTTCCTCTTGCGAAACAAGAATCGGGTGTTGACGCGAACGGCGATCATCGAACATGTATGGGACATCAGCTATGACCCTATGACGAACATCGTGGACGCCCATATTCGGGCCTTGCGTGCGAAGATCGACCGAGATTTTTCACCCCCGCTGATTGCCACGGTACGCGGCGCTGGGTATATGCTGGAGGAGGCAGGAATCGGTCGCATGAAGTCCCTGCGGAGTTTGATCCGCCAGTCTTGCGCTCATTTTGATGGCAGGACTCCTCCTTGTCTTTTCTGTTCTGACTTACATCGGGGGCGACGCCTTGTTGCACCGCTTTGTGGATGGTCGGCTGTTGGCGTTGGCAGAGACGTTGGCCAAGATTGTTGAGCAGTACCCCAACATCATCGAAAGTTCAGGCGAGGACGGTGCGCGTACTGCCGAGTTGAGCCGAAGCAAGAAGGAGCAGTACGAACTGCAGGATGTCACCCATTCTCTTCGGGTCTTCTCGCCGGATGGTCGAGTTGTCTGGAACGCTCCCAAGGCATTGGCACAACAGCCTGTCCCCGATCACGTGTTTGAACAAGTCCGTCAGGGAGTACCAGTGTTTGAAACCAGTGAGACGACCGATGGCTCGCCCGTTCGACATGTATTCATTTCTATTCCACGGCAGGGTCAGATGCGGTATGTGCTGCAGGCTGAAACATCCTTGCTTCTGTATCAGGAGACACGCAACGGTCTTGTGATCTTACTGGCCCTTGGATCCGGGGTCATCCTTCTCGTCGCCTGGGTGGGCAGTGGGTGGTTGGCCAAGCAAGTGCTGACTCCGATTGAGGTGTTGAGTACTGGCGCCGAAACAATGTCCGAAGCCGACCTAGGGAAGCGATTCACTCTGGATTCACCCTATCAGGAGTTCCGTCGACTCACCCAGGCATTCAACTCCGTGATGGACCGGTTCCAACGGAGCGGTGAAATTCAGCGGAGGTTTTGCGACATTGCCGCCCACGAAATGAAAACCCCCTTGACTATATTGCAGGGCAACCTGGATGTTGCCCTCATGAAAGCCAGAACTTCGGAAGAATATCGCGAAGCTCTCATCAACAATCTTGAGCAGGTGGGACGGCTCATCGCCCTAACACGTTCCCTGTTGACCCTCGCGAATTTCACCAGCGGCAAGCCTCCCGTTCACCTCGTGCCACTTGCCTTGGAGCCCATGATTCAAGATCTGGTGGATGAACTGACACTGCTTGCCGATGACCGTCGAATCACATTGTCGTTTGAATCCCAATCGGTCCCACCCATCCTCGGCGATGCCCAGTGGCTCAAACAAGCGCTGATCAATCTACTCGACAACGCGCTTCACTACACGCCGTCCGGTGGAGCCGTGACCGTCCGTTTGCAGGCGGTAGGGGAAGGGGTCGCTGTGGCTGTTGAGGATACGGGCCATGGGATCGAGCCGGAACATCTTCCTCATCTCTTCGAGCGGTTTTATCGGACCGATTGGGCACGGGCGAAGGATGCCGGTGGTACAGGACTTGGACTGCCCATCGTTAAGGAAATCGCGGAGGCCCACGGTGGATCAATTTCGGTCACAAGCCAAGTCGACAAGGGCTCAGTCTTTACCCTGCGTTTGCCGGCCATCTCTCGTCAGACCATTCCTGCATAGCTTGTCAAGAGTCCGAATTCCCTTTCCTCTTTTATTCTCCTCTGATATCCAGGGCTATCATGCATGTCGCTAGGTGCGGGTGCATATTGTGGCCTGTGCCTAGATGCTTCAGGAGGATGAAGAATTCTTCATAATCCATTCATGATCCGTTCATCTTGGTGAGTTAACCTATCATTGAGGGAAAGGCATTGAGGCAGACATAAAGAGTTTCCCCTTCTTAGGAGTGGGAGCATTCAGTCACAAATCGATGGAGGGCCGTATGAGCAAGAGATATCCGGCTATGGTTGTATTGGTCCTCGCCCTTGTTGGCCTGGTGGGCTATGACTATGAATCTCGAGCAGGCGAGAATGCGAACCCAATCCGTGTGGCGGAGATGCAGAAGACCCTTCGCGATCTCTGGCTCGGGCACATCTTTATGATTCAGCACGTCGTCTTGTTCAACACGGCGCACGGTTCGGCGGAGCGGGATGCCGCCGACAAGCAGGTTCTGGCCAACGCAAAACAGATTGCGAACACGTTTACGCCGTTCTACGGCGAAGCGAGGTCTGAGAAGCTCTTTACTCTGCTGAGCGGTCACTATGCCGCGGTCAAAGGATACTCCGAGGCCACCATCGCGGGGAATACACGCCAACAGGATGCCGCACTTGCCCACTTGGCGTCCAATACCGAGGACATCGATGTCTTCTTCAACGGAATCAACCCCCACCACCTGCCGAAAGACATTATTCGAGGCCTGATTGCGGCGCATGGAGCCCACCATGTGCTCCAAATCAACCAGTACAAGAAAAAGGAATATGCGAAGCTCGAGGAAACCTGGCCGATGATGCGACAACACGTCTATGTCATTGCCGATACCCTAACAACAGCATTGGCGAAGCAGTTTCCGAGCAAGTTTTCATGACTGGTGAAGAACGTCATCGCCTGCATTGAGTCTGCGGGAAAAATACAGCCTGCCACAAGACCCGCGGCTCCGAATGAGCCGCGGGTCTTCTTATCTTGAGATCAAGAAGACCCCACCCTAACCCGTATTATTCGTGGTGTTTCTACTACAACCGCTGTTGCCTGACTCAAACGAGACGGGCGAGTGTGGCGGGAAAATCGCGATTAGCTGGGAACAGGCTCGCACGTCATACAAGTCTCGCTCCTTGCGTTTGTCGCGCGCTGCTTCGGCAGTTTGCAACAAGCCGTATGAATGATCCACGCTAACTCGCTTCAGAAAGATGAAGAATTCTTCATGATCCGTTCACAAGTCCTTCATATCCGACTGTTATAGTCGCACTGTATCCCGCGAGAGTCTGAATTCATTCTCAGGGATTTTGAACAACTGGAATTCAACATCAACTTTAAACAAGTCGTGACGGAGAATTTTATGAACAAAATATTTCAGTCTGCGACTGTATTGGTCCTCGCGCTCGCCGGCTTGGTGGGCTGTGACTACGAATCGCGTGCCGCCGGAAATTCGAATCTAGCCCGTGTGGCGGAGATGAAAAAGGACTTTCGCGATCTCTGGCTTGGGCACATCTATTGGGTGCAGCATGCCGTATTGAATAGCGCGACGGAAAGTATGGCGGAGCGTGATGCCGTCAAGAAGGAAGTCGACGCCAATACAAAACAAATCGCGAGTACGATTACACCATTCTACGGTGAAGCCGCGTCGCAGAAATTCTTGAGCCTGCTGGACATCAACATTGATGCAGTGAGGGAGTACTCGGAGGCCACCGTTGCAGGGAGTAAGAGTCAGCAGGATGCGGCGCTTGCCCGCTTGGCGGTTAATAGCGAAGACTTTGGCGAATTTTTCAGCAAAATCAACCCCTATCTGCAGAAAGACACAGCTAGAGGTCTGATCGCGGCGCATGGAGCGCACCATGTTCTCCAAATCAACCAGTACAAGAACAAGGAATACGCGCATCTAGAGGAAACCTGGACGATGATGCGACAGCACGTCTATGTCATTGCGGATACGCTCACGACGGCATTGGTGAAGCAGTTTCCGGACAAGTTTTCGTGATGAGTGAGGGATGTCGTCGCATGCATTGAGTCTGCTGGAAAAATTTAGAATGGCACAAGCCCCGCGTAAAAGCTGCTGATGCGTAGGCCCGCGGCTCAGTGAAAATTCGATTCGTCGGGGTGACTCAAAACTGGAGAAGCAAACCAGTCGCCACTTGAGTTACGAGTCCGTTCCTATTCGTGGCCCATTCGTTGGGGTTGGGTCATGTGGTTTTGAGATTTGGATAGATTAACCACAGCCTCCTCAACTTGCTGCGGAGAACGAGTGAAACGTCGCCCGATGAACCGATGGGTCGTACAGTGGGGGAGTCATCTCCGCATTCAGCACAAGGTATGGGTGGTGCTTCTACTGCTCTGTGTGCCGCTCAGTGCAGGTATTGCTATTCACCTGTATGTTGTTCAACAGCTGCTTGCGCTCCAACAACAACGGCAAGAGCTCATGCTGGCTGATGCGCAGATACATGCGCTTGGGCGGCTCGCCGTCGACATTGAAGACGGCTTTCGCGGCTATGTGTTGACGCAGCAGCCCGCCTTTCTTGCTCCACTGCTTGAAGCAGAATCGAAACTGGACCGGACGTTGTCGGATGCGGCAACGTCGCTTGCGCGGCTATCGGGTCCCGCGAACAACCTCGCGACGATCGAACTACAGATGAAAGATCTGCTGCGCTCGAAGCATGAATTGATCTCCGACATACAGAAGGGACCGGCTGACAAGGCGCTGGCGTATGTGCGGTCGGGTGAAGGACTCCGACGTTCCGATCTTCTCCGAGAAGGCGTCCGGGCCGTCGAAGACCGCCTCGAACAGCAGCGAAATTCATTGAACGAGCGAGCGGATGTGTTGTCGCAGCGGACGTTTGTCGGACTGTGGATCACGCTCGCCGGTGTGATCGCACTGGGTTGGATTGTCTCACGCGTACTGGCCCGCTCTCTCACGGATCCGATCACGCGACTGCAATCCGCCACTGCAAGCATCGGAACACAAGTCGATGTAGCCGGGATCACCGAGCTGTTGGCCGCCGGCCGAGGGGCGAAGGACGAACTCGGTCAGTTGGCAGAGGCATACCTTGCGATGGCCCGCCGCATCGAGACGAACATCCAGGAGATCCAAGCGCTCCACACCATCGGCCAAGAGATTAATACCATCGGCTCAGACGATTTGGATGGGGTGCTGCGATGTATTACAGACAGGGCAGTCGAATCGGTGCAAACGGATATCTGTCTGGTGCTCCTCTGCGACGAACGGTCGGGCAGCTGGATTGTTGAAGCGGCCTCCGGCGAATGGAACGACCGTTTGAAGAAATCGCTCATGCCGTGGAGGGAACTTCCAGTCTGTGTTCAAGCGTTTGAGACGGGCACCGTGACCATCGGGGAACGGTTTTGTTCGAATGAGTGTCCACAGATGGCCCTGCGCAACTTGATCGGGGACAGTACGCTGGCAATTCCGCTGTCGGCGCAGGGAATTCAGTTCGGTGTGCTCTTGTTTCTCAACGAACGACCTCGAGCCGAGCATGAGTGGAATCAGCGCCTGGCTGAAGGGTTAGCCCAGGAGGCTGCGCAGGCCATCTCTCATACGCGGCTACACGAGGCCGCACAGCAGAAACAGCAGGAGTTGGTCACACGGCTTCGACAACTCGAGCATCTGGCGGAAGCATTGGCTCATGATCTCAAAGGGCCGGGGGCTCGCATGGAAGAACTTGCGCGGCTACTGGTCCAACAGGATAGTGGGCAATTTGATGATCGGGCGAAGCGGTGGTTACATCTTCTCGAAGAGAATGGAAGAGATCTTGTACGGCGAGTGGAAGGAGTCTTGACAGTCGCTCACGTGGGTGCGGATCAGACCGCCGTCACGGCTATCGATCCAACTGCGGTTATTCGTCAGGTATTGGATGCCCGAGCTGACGAAATCCGGAGGCTTCGTGCGGTGGTGCACGTTGAACCTGGGCTACCCCTTGTCGCCTGTCACGGCGTGTATCTCCAGCAGCTTTTCGATAACCTTGTGTCAAACGCGTTGAAATTCACTCGAGAGGGAAATCCACCCGAGGTAAAGATCAGCGGGCATGTCCAAGGGTCAATGGTGGTGTTCTCCGTTGAGGATCATGGGATCGGGATCCCCGTGACTCAACGCACTCGAGTGTTTCAGCCCTTTGTCCGTCTGTTGACGGCTGACGCAGCCGGTGACGGGATCGGCCTGGCCATCATCCAGCGTATCGTGGAGCTATATGGAGGGAAAGTGTGGATTGACGGGGCCGAAGGAGCCGGCTGCACAGTCCACTTCACGGTTCCGAGCTTTCAGAACCAAGAGGGAACCTCGAACGCCACGAAGCGGTCGTTGAAGGATCTCGATGTGGTGGATGTCGTCCGGCAAGGAGCGTTGTGAGGAGGTAGGAGATGATGATACGTGGCGGAGTGTCTGACATGCGAGCAAACAGAACCAAATCCAAAGCGCCGTTTACGATTCTGATCGTTGAGGACAACGCAACGGATGTTGAGTTGATGTTGCACGCCCTTGAATCGGCAGATCTGAAACCGCTCGGGGGAGATTTCGAAATGGAGGTTCGCGCGAAGGCAGAAGGGGCCTTGCAATTGCTCGGAGAACGGGCCGTCGATCTTGTGCTGACTGACATGATGTTGCCAGGAATGGATGGGTTGGATCTCGTCAGCCGCATTCAACGGATCGATCCAAACTTGCCGGTGCTGGTGGTGACGCGGATGAACGCGGTTTCTCTCGCCGTGGATGCGATGCGGCGAGGCGCCTTCGACTATGTGATGAAGCCGGTCAATGCGGAGGATTTGGGGGTGCGACTTCATCGGGCGATTCGAATCTCTGAAATCCTGCGTCGGCATTCAGTGTACGAACAACAGGACCGGCAGGAGTTTACCGCCAATAGTTTCGTGGGGAACGGCGCCGCATTCGAGCACATTACGCGGAGTATTCGTGAGGCGTCTCAGGGCCGCTCAACGGTCTTAATTACCGGCGAAACCGGAACGGGAAAAGGGATGATTGCACGGGCGATCCATCAGCAGAGTTCTGAGCGCGATCGGCCGTTTCAAGTGATCGATTGTACGACCGTTCCTGATGGGATGATGGAGTCCGAGCTGTTCGGGCATGTCCGGGGGGCCTTCACCGGCGCGATCGCCGATAAGCCTGGGCTCATTGAATTGGCGAACGGCGGCAGTGTGTTCCTCGATGAAATCGGGGAGCTCCCCCTTCTCCTCCAAGCGAAACTCCTGCGCGTCCTGGAGGAAAACGAGGTGCGTCCCGTAGGCGGAACCAGAATCCGCCGAATCAATACACGCTTTATCGCTGCGACCAACCGGAATCTCGAAGCGCGAGTGCGTGAGGGGTCCTTCCGGAAAGATTTATACTATCGGCTCGCCGTTGTGTTGATTCGGGTACCGCCGCTCCGCGAGCGTCGTGAGGATATTCCTGTTATTGCGCGCCATCTGCTCAGTAGACTAGCTCATTCCATGGGTAAGACACAGTGCCATTTTGACGAAGCAGCCATGGAAGTCCTTCTGTCCTATTCCTGGCCCGGAAATGGGCGGGAACTCCGCAATGTCGTGGAACGGATGGTCATGCTTGCGACCGACGATACCATTCTGGCGCGTGATGTCAGAAACTTGCTTCCGCAGAGCGAGGCGGAGAGTCTCGGCTCAGTAGACCCCAGTCTGGCCACCCTTCCATACATGGAGGCGAAGGAACGAGCCCTTGAAGAATTTACGAAATCCTACCTGCGTGTCAAACTCTCGCAGCATGGCGGTGTCATCACGAAAGCCGCTGAGGACAGCGGCATTCCACGACAACATTTCTCGCTGCTCATGAAACGATTTCTTGGAAGCGAGGATGTCGAGAGTCAGTAGCGCCTGTCTCCCATTCGTAACAATCCATCGATTTACCGGCTTCCCCATCTGTTCATTCCCACGATCACGTTTCTTTTTTGTAGCACCACCATCATGTGAAATGGTTTGAACTTCATGCTGTCAAGGTTATCCGGCAGATTATCGTTGACGAATACATGGATATGCGGATGTAACAAATTAATATATTGGATGAAATAGCCTCTTTATCAGATGACGCATATAAGACTATTCGATGAACGAAACTACCGCTGCTCTCTCCTTCCCAGCATGTTTTCGCAATTATCTTTTTATCCGTTCTATTTCAATGTGTTAACCGGTGGAATTTTGTTGGCTTCCAGTTCTTCCCAGTCTGGCAACCCTCTTGCTAGGTCTATTGACCAACTTGGTGTGATGGCCAGCATATTCATGCAATTGCATCAGATTCTCAAAAGGTAAGAGGGACTAATTTTCGCTCTATGTCAGTAGAGTCTCGCGGGCTTGTATGAAGCCCTCAACTGGAGGAGGTGTGACCCATGTTTTTGTCACGGAGGCAGTTCTTAAAAGTCACGGCGGGGACAGTCGCCGCGGTGGCCGTGGCGGACAACGTCTTGGCGTTGACGGCGCTCCAGCCGGTCATCGAAGTCGGCAACCCGTTAGGAGACTATCCGGATCGGTCCTGGGAGCGGGTCTACCACGACCAGTATCGCTACGATTCGTCCTTTACCTGGGTCTGTTCCCCGAATGACACGCACGCCTGCCGGGTCCGGGCCTTCGTCCGCAACGGCGTCGTGATGCGGGTGGAGCAGAACTACGACCACCAGACCTATGAGGACCTCTACGGCAACCGTGGGACCTTTGCCCACAACCCGCGCATGTGCTTGAAGGGATTTACCTTCCACCGCCGTGTCTACGGCCCCTATCGGTTGAAGGGTCCCTTGATGCGGAAGGGCTGGAAGGAGTGGATGGATGCCGGCTCCCCGGAGCTGACATCGGAGACGAAGCGCAAGTATAAGTTCGACAGCCGGTTTCTCGATGACATGCTCCGCGTCTCCTGGGATACCGCCTTCACGTATGCTGCCAAAGCCATGATCATCATTGCCACGCGCTATAGCGGCGAGGCCGGTGCCCGTCGGCTCCGGGAACAGGGCTATGCGCCAGAAATGATCGAAATGATGAAGGGGGCAGGTACTCGATGTTTCAAACATCGCGCGGGTATGCCAGTCCTGGGGATCCTTGGCAAGATGGGCAACACCCGGATGAACGGGGGGATCAATGCGCTGCTGGACACCTGGATCAGAAAGGTCAGCCCGGAGCAGGCCCAGGGGGGTCGCTATTGGTCGAACTATACCTGGCACGGTGATCAGAACCCATCCGACCCCTGGTGGTGTGGGGCCCAGGCGTCCGATATCGATCTCTCCGACATGCGGTTCTCGAAACTCAACACCAGTTGGGGCAAGAACTTCGTCGAGAACAAGATGCCGGAAGCCCACTGGAAGCTCGAATGTATTGAACGGGGCTCCCGGGTGGTGGTCATCACGCCGGAGTATAACCCCACCGCCTATCGAGCCGACTACTGGATGCCGCTCCGGCCCGCATCGGACGGCGCGATCTTCCTGGGGGCCATGAAGATCATTGTCGATGAGAACATGCACGATACGGATTTCTTGAAGGGCTATACCGATTCCCCCATCCTCGTCCGCACCGATACCCTCCAATTCCTGGATCCGCGCGACGTGGTCGCCGACTACAAGTTCCCGGACTTCTCCAAGAGCTACTCGGGCCGGGTGCAGTCCCTGAAGCCCGAGCAGGTGCAGCGGCTCGGCGGGATGATGGTCTGGGACCTCAACAAGAAGCAGGCGGTGCCGCTGCATCGGGAACAGGTGGGCTGGCATTATCAGACCAGCGGCATTGACGCCGCCCTCACCGGGACCTATCGCGTGAAGCTGCTCAATGGCCGCGAAGTCGATGCGATGCCGGTCTGGCAGCTGTACTTGGTGCATTTCCAGGATTATGACCTGGACACCTGTCATCAGATCTGCCGGACGCCTAAGGATCTCTTGGTGCGATGGGCCCGGGATTCCGGCTCGATCAAGCCCGCCGCGATTCATAACGGCGAAGGGACGAACCACTACTTCCATCAGACAATTAATTCCCGCGGGGCGGCGATGGTGCTGATCGTGACCGGCAACGTGGGGAAGTTCGGGACCGGGCAACATACCTGGTCCGGCAATTACAAAGCGGGCATCTGGACGGCCACGCCCTGGTCCGGGGCCGGGCTGGCCGTGCATACGGGGGAGGATCCCTTCAACATCACGCTGGATCCGAACGCGCACGGCAAGGAAATCAAGACCAATTCCTATTACTACGGCGAAGAGGTCGGCTACTGGAACCATGGCGACACGGCCTTGATCGTGAGCACGCCCAAGTATGGGCGCAAGGTGTTCACGGGCAAGACGCACATGCCGACGCCGAGCAAGTTCCGGTGGGTCGTCAACGTGAACGTGCTCAACAACGCCAAGCACCACTATGACATGGTGCGGAACGTCGATCCGAACATCGAGACCCTGATCTGTCAGGATATCGAGATGACCTCGGACGTGAACCATAACGACATCGCCTTCGCGGCCAACTCCTGGATGGAGTTCACCTATCCGGAAATGACGGTGACGGTGTCGAACCCCTGGATCCAGATCTGGAAGGGCGGGATCCGGCCCCTGTACGATACCCGCAACGATCTCGACACCTTTGCCGGGGTCGCCGCCAAGTTGTCGGACATGACCGGGGATAAGCGGATGCGCGACTACTTCAAGTTCGTCTACGAGAACCGCGTCGACGTCTATGCCCAGCGGATGCTCGATGCCTCGAGCACCTTCTACGGCTACAGCGCGGATGTCATGCTGAAGTCGGAAAAGGGCTGGATGGTCATGGTGCGGACCTATCCACGCGACGCCGTTCTGGGAAGAGACCAACGAGTCGAAGCCGATGTGGACCAGGACCGGCCGGTACGAGAATTACCGCACCGAGCCCGAGGCCATCGAATATGGCGAAAACTTCATCTCGCATCGCGAAGGGACAGAAGCGACGCCCTATCTGCCGAACGCGATCATGACCAGCAATCCCTATGTCCGGCCGGACGACTATGGGATTCCGATCACGGCGCAGCACCATGACGACAAAACCGTGCGGAACATCAAGCTGCCGTGGCAGGAAATCAAGCGGCATGCAAACCCCTTGTGGGAGAAGGGGTACCAGTTCTACTGTGTCACGCCCAAGACCCGCCATCGGGTGCATAGTCAATGGTCGGTGAACGACTGGGTGCAGATTTACGAATCGAACTTCGGCGACCCCTACCGGATGGACAAACGGACGCCGGGGGTGGGCGAGCACCAGTTGCACATCAACCCGCAGGCCGCGAAAGACCGCGGCATCAACGACGGCGACTACGTGTATGTGGACGGCAATCCGGTGGACCGGCCCTATCGGGGTTGGAAGCCGTCGGATCCGTACTATAAAGTGGCGCGCCTCATGATCCGGGCCAAGTACAACCCGGCCTATCCCTACCACGTCACGATGGCGAAACACGCCCCCTACGTGGCGACGCCGAAGTCGGTGAAAGGCCATGAGACCCGGCCGGACGGACGCGCCATCGCGGTGGATACGGGCTATCAGTCCAACTTCCGGTACGGGGCGCAACAGTCCTTTACCCGGAGCTGGTTGATGCCGATGCACCAGACGGACTCCCTCCCGGGCAAGCATGCCATCGCCTGGAAGTTCAAGTGGGGGTATCAGGTCGATCACCATGCGATCAACACGGTGCCGAAGGAGTGTTTGATCCGCATCACCAAGGCCGAAGACGGCGGGATTGGCGCCCGCGGGCCCTGGGAACCGGTGCGGACCGGCTTCACGCCGGGCCAAGAGAATGAGTTCATGATCAAGTGGCTCAAAGGCGAACACATCAAGATCAAAGTCTGAGGACGGGAATCGAATGCGCTGCGTGCCGAGTAACGACTACCGAGGAACGAGGAGGACTCACCATGCCTGAAGTGTATAACTGGCAGCTGGGACGGAAGATGTTGTACCCCTACGAGGAGCGGCATCCGAAGTGGCAGTTTGCCTTTGTCTTCAACATCAACCGGTGTTTGGCCTGTCAAACCTGTTCAATGGCGGACAAGTCCACCTGGCTCTTCTCCAAGGGGCAAGAGTACATGTGGTGGAACAACGTGGAGACCAAGCCCTATGGCGGGTATCCCCAGTTCTACGACGTGAAGATCACCCAGCTCATCGAGCAGGTCAATCCGGGGGGCCAGGTGTGGAACGTCCGGGTGGGACGGAAGCACCATGCCCCCTACGGGGTGTTCGAAGGGATGACCATTTTCGACGCCGGGGCCAAGGTCGGCCAGGCGGCGATCGGCTACATCCCGACGGACCAAGAGTGGCGGTTTGTGAACATCTATGAGGATACGGCCACCTCGATGCGCGCCCTCGTGGAAGGCATCGACAAGACCGGCTTCTCGCGGGACGAACCGTGGAAGATGACGGGCAGCAGTCTGCCGGAGCACGAGACCTTCTTCTTCTATCTCCAACGCATCTGCAACCACTGCACCTATCCCGGCTGCTTGGCCGCCTGCCCACGGAAGGCGATCTACAAGCGACCGGAAGATGGGATTGTGTTGATCGACCAGAACCGGTGCCGCGGCTACAAGAAGTGCGTGGAGCAGTGTCCCTACAAAAAGCCGATGTATCGAGGCACCACCCGCGTGTCGGAGAAGTGCATTGCGTGCTATCCGCGTATTGAGGGGAAGGACCCGCTGACCGGCGGCGAGCCGATGGAAACGCGCTGCATGGCCGCCTGCGTCGGGAAGATCCGGATGCAGAGCCTGGTCCGTATCGGCGAAGACGGCCTCTGGGCGGAAGATCGATGGCACCCGCTGTACTACGCGATTCGCGTCGAACAGGTGGCGCTGCCGCTGTACCCGCAATGGGGCACCGAGCCCAATGGCTTCTATATCCCCCCCCGGCATAGCCCGCGCGGCTATGCGCGCCAGATGTTCGGCCCGGGTGTCGATAATGCCATTGAGAAGTATCTCGTCCCCAGCCGAGAACTGTTGGCGGTCCTGCAGCTCTGGCGCGCCAGCCAGCAGATCATCTTCCGGTACGATGTCATTCCGGGCCCCAAAGTGTTCGAGACCCAGATCCACGGGAAACGGTTCGAGATGTACAACGATACCGTGCTGGGCTTCAACAAGTCGGGGAAGGAAGTGGCGCGGGTGCAGGTCGAAGAACCGATCTACATTCGGCCGGCTGAGCGCGTCACCTGGCTCTAAGTGTCAGCGAGGCCAGCGCTCCAGCAAAGGGCAGGGAGCTCAAAAGAGTTCTCTGCTCTTTGCGTGTAATCTTCCGTTGAAATTTGTTCCGCGTCCTTCATGCCGAAGGCGCCACAAATCCTGCCAGGCCACGGCACGTGCCGATCCACGAGGGGGTACAGCCCCAGCCCCGTGAGTGCACTCCGCCAACAGGGCCACCCCGCCGTGGGCGGTCATGGATTCCTCCCTGTATGCCAGTTTGAATCCAAACACCGTGTGTCGTACCATCCGGTCACCTTGTCGGTTAATGGTTGTGTTTGTCGCACACCCGTTATATCCGCGCTCAGCGCGGCCGACAAGGTTTTTTTCTGCCTGCCACCCACTTCCTATCTCTGTTTTAGGGCAAAGACACATTGACCATCCATATGCACTCAAGCCGGTTTGTCGCGAAATCACACATAAGCCACACGATAAATTAGGGGCAGGAGGCGAGATCTTGTTTCCCTGCGTCTCTCGCCCAAACATCAGAATGCATTAGAAGTCTTCGTGATTATTGTTGGTGAAATGTGATCGCACTTCGCGGGTACACGTGTCCAAGACTGTTTAGGATGAAGAACTCTTCATGTTGTGTTCATGAGCCCTTCATATGCGACTGTTATGGTCGCATTACACCCACAGGATACCGAATTCATTCTATGGGAATAGAACAAGCTGAATTCAACCGCGACTTGGACAAGTCTCAAAGGAGGGCTTTATGAAAAAGATACATCAGTTTATAGCAGTGTTGGGAATCGTGCTCGTTAGTTTGGTGGGCTGTGGCTTCGAACCGCGAGCCGGCGGGGATGCAAATCCAGCTCGTGTGGCAGAGATGCAGCAGACCCTTCGCGATCTCTGGGTCGGGCATATCTTTTGGGTTCGGCACGTCGTGTCGAACATCGCGACGAACGAACCGGAGGAGCGGGATGCCGCTGAGAAAGAAGTCGTGGAGAATACCAAACAGATCGCAAGTACAATGACGCCCTTTTACGGCGAGGCAGCGTCGGAGAAACTCTATCGCTTGCTGGACACCAACATTGGCGGAGTGAGGGAATACTCGGAGGCCACCGCCGCCGGGAATAAGCAGCAGCAGGATGCTGCACTGGCCCACTTGGCGTCCAATGCCGACGAGATCGCCGACTTCCTGAGCCATCTGAATCCTTACCTGCAGAAAGACATCGTTCAGGGGCTGATCGCAACACATGGAGCGCACCATGTTCTCCAAATCAATCAGTACAAGGCAAAAGAATATGCGCCCCTAGGGGCAACCTGGCCGATGATGCGACAACACGTTTATGTCATAGCGGATACGTTGACAACGGCATTAGTGAAACAGTTCCCGAGCAAATTCTCATGACTGGTGAGTGACGGCGTCGCCGACGTCGATTTCGAGGGAAGTCCACAGAGTGGTACGCGGCCTCGCGTGAGACCGGGATTCACACCGTTACATTTGCGGATTGAAGAGAGGGGAAAGTGTCTCCTTTTATACATTCACCGCATGATGATTCCAGTAACATGGGCGATATAGAGGCCTAATTAAACAATGGAGGGGATGCCATGCTTCATAAAATATTTTCGATCTTCTCGGTCTTCATCATACCCGTCGTCATGCTGATGGCCCCCCTAGCCGCCCAAGCGGACCCGGCGGACCCCGAAGAGGTTGCTCATATGAAAGCTGGCCATAAAAAGGTGGAGGGGGTGGTGACTGAGCTGAAGTCCGGTCTCATTATTGTCAAGTCGTCTACCGGAGCCACGCTCACTCTGACCGAGAATACGGCCGATCGCCTCGGCAAACCCGTCCCAAAAGTCGGTGACGAAATGACGCTCTGGATCAACGAAGGCAACATGGTCATGGCTGCCCATCCGAAAGGCCAGCCCGGCAAGCCTTCTCGCTTCATCTCCGGTACGCTTGCATCGATTGATAATGGCAAGTCCCAGATGACGCTGTCCACGTCGAAAGGGGAGAGGGGTTATAGCCTCAGACCCGAGAGCCGCATGTTCAGGGATATCGCTGTCGGCTCCGAGGTCACAATCGAAGTCAATGACACGGGAGAGGTCATCGACATTCATAAGGACAAAAAGTAAGGCGTTTCCAAGTATTCGACGGTAGCGAGGTGCGCTCACCGATTTATCTTCGTGAACCGATTGAAGCAGATCGAGAGAAAGGGGCGCGTCCGCCACGCATCGAATTCCCCCGGGCCGGTCACGAGTCGGAACAATGCCAGTCTGGACAAAGGAGGCGCTATCAAGAATATCTCTATCGCTGATTAGGTTTACATTCAGGTATAGAGAAGATTATGAAGACACACTCTTCGGTCATGTTCTGCATCGCGCTGGTTGCCGGGGCGTCACTCATTACAGTGCCGCCCCCGAATAGCACAGTGATGGATATTTTCTCCCTAAGAACGGGGAGCACAGCCGACACACTCGGTAATGCAAAAGACCAGGTCAGGCAGATCGGCATTCACTCACCGGCGCTCTAGCTCTGCCTCACACCAGGGTTTGACGGCACCGATTTATGAAGGGAATAGTCATGCGATTCAGACGATCTATCATACCAACAGTCTTCTTACTCGGCATAAGCATGGGACTCTTTTACGAGGCCGAGGCAAAGACCGTTGCAGCGGGCCATGCGACTGTGAGCTGGAAAGGAAAAGGCGTGATTGACGATCTGGGGGATGGGAACAGAGTCTTTGGAGGCACTATTACCGGGACTATCCTCGTTAAGCATCTTCCCGAAGGCTCGGCACCTGCGGAGATCCATGCGGGCAAAATAGATTGCCAGGCGATTTTCCGAATTAGTGAGACCAACGAGGAACGTCATACTGCCCTCTGCATCGTGAGGGTCCATGAAGGCAAAGACCTTGCGTACGGAGAAATGCGATGTGCTGGAAAGAAAGAAGAATGCAAAGGCGACTTTACATTCGTCTGGGGTACGGGAGGGTTCAAGGGTATTACGGGGACGACGCCATACGTCGGCGGGATCTTTGTTGAGGACCAGAAAGAAGGACGGATCTATGGAAGCGCACATTGGCCGGAGCTGACCTATTCACTGCCGTAGGGATCAAAGCTTCGCCATGGTGAGAAGGGCGTCACGATTATCCGATTGTCCGTGTCAATCATGTCAAGGTTCTGACACGAATGAGATGGAATATCATGAGCATCCACCCAAAAATCAAATATCTGCCTAATACAGGTGGCATGACAAACTCCACATCAATACACGCTACGGGTCGATCCTCCCGCGTGGTGGTACTGCAAAAATTCAGCGGACCACTCCCTCGCACAACTTGAGATTGAAGCGCGTGTGCCAACGGCGGCTCATGGGAAGACCCAATCCTATTATGGGTGTTTCGAGCCAGCACGTGGGCTGCTTGAAACACGTGGAGTTTTCGAATGAAGCCGACCGGAAGCGTCGGGTATCGACGGACAGAAATTGGATTCAGAGTCTGATGAAGAATTCTTCATGCTCCCTTCATGGACCGATCATGTGGCGGAGCTACAGTATTGCCAATGGCTGAAAATGCCGTGACGCTTTGAAGCCAAGAGCACAACGCATCGAACCAACAACCGGGAGGCTGAATCATGGAACGGAAAATGGGGTCGGAAAAGCCGGAGTGTGGCGGAACGATGAAACAGAACGGAAGTGGAGAAGCCATTCGGTCCCTTCCAGCCAGCAAACAGCTCTCGACGAGATCCTGTGCTCGTTGCGCGGGCCTTCTCGTGACCGAGTGGTACTACGACTTGCATAACACCGGCGCCAACCACCTTGAAACCCTCCGCTGCGTGCAATGCGGACACCGTGTCGATCCCGTGATCTTGCAGAACCAAATCCGGCCGCCTGCCGAAAGCCAACAAGTACAACGGGCGCGGCCAAGGTACTCCATGAGGACAGCTATATTGAGCGAACTCGCATGAGCCGCAACAGCGGACATAAAACGAATAGACAGAAACGTGGTGGGAACTGGATGGCATGACGGAGGAAACTGAACGAGGGAACCTGTGGTCGATTGTCCTGGCAGGCGGTAGGTGTGTGCCCCAAAGGAAAAAAACTCTTGCACTTGGGCCGGCAGTGCGTTCCCGAGATGATGTCCCTCGAACGGCTGAAAAAAGTGATCGATACAGGTGAAGAACTGCGGGTCTTCGACACGATCTATGAAGCCATGCCGCGTCGAAACTTCTCCTCGCACATACTCCAGTGCGCCCCGGAGTGGCTTACGGTTTTGGAGATGCGGAATGTCCTCTGGAGTGACTGGGGCAATCCGGAGCGCATTCTATCGGGTTTCAAGACGTTCGGGAAACGACCGGGGACTGCGCAGGATCCACTCCCGTTTCTGTTCGTGGGTTGATGGGCGGTTTGATAGATTCCTGTAACGAAGGAGACAAGACGCGATGAACATTCTTGTGATTGGCGGGACCGGACTGGTTGGAAGTCATGTGGTACAGGGTCTTGTGGCCAAAGGAGAACAGGTGCACGTCCTCACCCGCTCGGCTGACAAGGCCGATGTCCTCCCCCTTGGAGCCAGCGGCATTATCGGAGATTTGCACAAGCCGGAGACACTGCGCTGGGCCATGAGAGGAATCGATCGCGTGTGTCTGGTCACACCGCTCAGCCCGACAGAGACAGAGGAGGGACTGGCGACCGTAGCGGCAGCGAGACGCGCCGGTGTTCGGCACCTCGTCTATCTGTCGGTCTATCATGTGGAGCAGGCTCCCCACATTCCCCATTTCAAGTCCAAGATGGAGATCCAGAAGGCGCTCAGAAATTCAGGTATGGCATTCACGTTGATCATGGCCAATAACTTTTTTCAGAGCGATCTGGTGTATCGCGAGTCGATTCTAGAGGAAGGGGTATACCTACAACCGATCGGGGACATTGGCATCAATCGCGTCGATGCTCGCGATATCGCCGATGCCATGGTCACGACCCTCACCCAAACAGGGCACGAATTCCACTGTTACCCGTTGATCGGCGTCGAAGCTTTGACCGGGCAGGACATCGCGGAGATCTATAGCCGCTCCCTCGGACGCGAAATCAGGTACGGCGGGAATGATCTCGATGTCTGGGGAGATAAGGCTAGGCACACGCTGCCGGACTGGTTGGTCCAGGATCTGAGACCTATGTATGAGTTCTTTCAACACCATGGGCTTCGGGCGAGTGAAGCAGACTTTGCCCTGCAAGCGAATGTACTCGGTCATCTTCCCCGCTGTTTCCATACGTTTGTCAGAGAGACAGTTGCCGCATGGATGCCTGACGGGCATCGCGAATACGCGAAAGTGGAGTAAAGAAGCTCGATCCAGCGAGGAACGAACAAATTGCCACGCAGGATCTCCTCGAATGTCTGAGTTACTTTTCCTGTTTCCGCCCCATACGCACTGAGCAATATGGCACAGACATGACCCCACAGGCATGGCACGATATTGCCTCAGGCACTCGCCCCGCATAGGTCTACTTGCGATAATTCAGGGAGCAGGCGTTCTCAACGAATTTTGTACGATCGATGAGTCAGGGTGAAGAAGTTGAGCCCGGCAGTTTGGTTTTGCGAAGAAGAAATTTCGCCCAGGATACGAATGGCCATCATATACAACGGGTGAACAAGTGAAAATACAACGATAAAACCATACCTGGATGCTCCGAACGTAAAAGAAAATGAGGAGCGGCATGTGTTGGCGTGCTTGACGGTATAAAGACAAACTGACCGATCTGGGCGTGACCAAGAAGGAGTTGCGTTATGGATCTGAAAGGGCTTGTTCATCGAGAACTCGGTGAGGGCCTGACTGAAGAGGAGTTGGCCTCTACAGTTGGGGTCTCCGTGGAGATAATCGCGAATATTTTAGCTGACGAACTTCCTCAAGACCGCACAACATGGGAACACTTTGCGCGGTATTTTCGTGTGGACGTAGATTTCCTACAAATCGGTGGTTCGCCACACTCAGAGGGACTGTTCGACCTTAAAGAGAGCGCCACTCCCTCTCCCCTCGGCCAGATGAGGAAGGTGCCACTCCTGAGGTGGGATCAAATCGATCAGATGATCATGCCCGAAGAGCCGTCTCGTGTCATCCAAGCTGAAGCGATGCTCGAAACAGACGTTCCAGGTATACGTACTTTTGCCATGCAGGTGAGAGACAATTCCATGCTGCCTCTTTTCAGCGAGGGCGAGGTCATCTTCGTCAACCCTGATCTTCCGAGTGAGCCCGGTCATTATGTGTTGGTCGATAGTGAGAATGGCCGCCCAGAGGGGGCCCTCTTGAGGCAGCTCAAGGAAATCGGCGGGCAGGCCATACTTCATCCGCTCAATCGGCTGTATAAAGATCTCCCCGTGACGAACCAACACCGTATTTTGGGCAGGGTCGTGCGGATGCGGAAGAATCTTTGAAGACAAAGAGAACTGGAGAGTCACAGGTCGGTCGGGTAACACGTGGCGATCAACACAGTGACCTACTATGCCGAACAGAATTGACTAGTATCGCCATGTGAGGTGGCTCACTTCCCGTCCAGATAAAGCATCGATTGTAAATGGCCCCTGGACGGCCAGGCGCCGAATAATGGAGGAGAATTGAAGATGGCATGAAGGGTACCACGGCACTATTGCAATGATAATTGATCATTCTACACGCGCGCCAGAAAATTCATCGCTCTCCTTCAGGCTGTATCTTGCGTTGTAGAGGTGCGAACGGTACTGCGCGCCTGGCACAATCCACGATTCAACAATACTTCGGTGCCAGACTATTGAAGGAAATTGGCCTGAGATACGCTCACAGGCCGATCCGCGGCTGGCATATGACCAGTCCTGACAGCGAGGCCACACCTCCATGATCGAGATGCGCAAGGGCGCATGGCGTTACTTGCACCCACAGTCAACAAGCATATCGAGGGCGCCAAACTTCTGACAGATGAAGCGGTTCCGGTACTTGTATTGAGCTCTGCGTTCTACAGCGATTCTGCTTACGCAGCGATGCCGACATAGCGACAAACCCCTGTCCACCCTGCTGTGCGAGTTCAGTGAGGCACGCGGAGAGGGAAACCTGACGAAAAGGAATGTGATTATGGCCACCGAAAAGCCAGACGCGATCGTCGTCTTTGGGGTGTCCGGCGATCTTGCACAGAAGAAGATCTTTCCTGCTCTTTATGCTTTAGTCCGTCGTGGCCAGCTCAAGGAGCCCGTCATCGGGGTCGCAAAGACAGCGAGGACGCTGGAACAAGTACGAGCCATGGCTCGCGAGAGTCTTGAGAACCACAATGGCGTAGATCCTCAGGCCTTGGCCCGCCTAATTGGATTGCTTCGATATGTCAGCGGCGACTACCGAGATCCGGCCACCTTTGAACGCCTACGCAAGGCGCTTGGCTCCACCGCGCGGCCCCTCTATTACTTGGCCATTCAGCCCACCTTGTTCACAACGGTCATTGAAGGGCTGGCGAAGTCGGGCCTTGTCGACGGGGCCCGTGTGGTCGTTGAAAAGCCTTTCGGGCGAACCCTTGCCTCCGCGCAGGCGCTCAACCGCACACTCCACACCTATTTCCCAGATCAAGCCATTTTCCGCATCGACCATTACCTCGGGAAAGAGTCTGTCCAGAACCTGATTTATTTTCGTTTCGCTAACCCGTTCTTTGAAACCGGCTGGAACCGGCACTCCATCCAGCGTGTGCAGATCACGATGGCCGAAGAGTTTGGAGTGGCGGGTCGCGGTCGCTTCTACGAGGAGGTGGGAGCGATTCGCGACGTGGTGCAAAATCACTTGTTGATGGTAATTGCTTGCCTGGTCATGGAACAACCGTCCGGTAGGGATTTTGAATCGATTCGGGAGGAACGTGTGAAAATCCTCAAGATGATCCGCCCGCTCACTCCTTCGGATGTCGTGCGAGGGCAGTTCCGTGGCTATCGCCGCGAGGGAGGCGTGGCTCATGAGTCCCAGGTCGAGACGTTCGCAGCGGCCCGATTCTACATCGACAGTGAGCGGTGGGCTGGAGTGCCGTTCTACGTGCGGACCGGCAAGTGCCTACCTGTCACAGCCACCGAAGTCCTAGTCGAGTTCAAGCGGCCATGTTGCCCTGTGTTGGACGAGATCAAACCACCATTGCCGAATTATTTTCGCTTCCGGCTCAGCCCTGACGTGACGATCGCCTTGGGCACCGTGACCAAAGTTCCGGGAGAGGCGATGGTGGGTGAGCGAACAGAACTGGTCGCACGGCATTGCTCCGGCGACCAGATGGATTCGTATGAGCGTCTACTTGGAGACGCCATGAAGGGTGATGCCACGCTCTTTGCCCGCGGGGATGGGGTGGAAGCTGCCTGGCACGTCGTGCAGCCGATCCTCGAAACCCCGATGTCGTTGCACGAGTACGAGCCAATTACCTGGGGGCCGCGCGAAGCGGATCGTCTCATTGAAGGCGGTTGGCACAACCCTTCAGGATGATTCACGTTCCCTACATCTTTTGGGGGAACTTGAACCTCAAGACACTCCTCCCGAATCTCCTTCGCCCCTGACCTTGTTAAACAGCCGCATCACCGCACTGATCGAGTACTTGTCTATCTCCAATCCGTGAGACCCCCGCAATCTCTCAAAATAGCTTTCTCACCTGCTCCCGAATCGCCTGTTTCCGTAAAACATCTAGGTTTTCGATGAGGAAGAAGCCCTCCTAGTCATTCAGCATGAGATGAAGAATTTTCCATAATTTCTTCATGAATCGATCATGTGACAGCGCTACAGTACCAATAACGGCTGAGGACACAATGGCCGCCGCTCTGAAGTTAAGATCACATGATGATGAGACTTTATCAAATGAAAAACAGACAAGGGATTCTCCTAGGGTCCAAGAAGGCGCGCTTACTGGTATCATTTAGGCAAGTCAAAAAAATGGTGGCAACGTCGTGCCTCGAACATGGCATCTCATCGGTCATGAGTAGCTTTCGGATTATTCCTTCCGTCGAAGCTGGTGGGAAATGTCTCTGAAATTTTTGTGCAGTCATCGTTGGGATGAATAGAAAGAAAGGAGACAAGAGGCGATGGAACGGGAAAATAAAAGCGTATTGATTGTGGATGATGATCACGATTTACGGTTCGTGCTCTCGGCTCGGCTCATCAGCGCCGGGTACAGGATCTATGGGGCGGCGAACGGATGGGAAGCCTTGGAACAGTTGGAGAACCACTCGATTAACGTCGTCTTGACCGACTACCACATGCCGGAGATGGACGGGTTCGGGTTATTGTCAATCTGCCGCGTGAAGTGGCCGGGACTTCCGATCCTGTTCTTCTCAGGAGAACAAGACGATGTGGCGTACGAAGCCGTTGAGCGGGGAGCGTTCGCGTGGGTTCGCAAAGGAAGTGAATTAACGGTGCTCTTGGAATTCCTTGACCATGCGGTTCAACAATCAGTCCATGCGTGACCGACATCGTGGGCAGAATGGCAGAAGAGACGATGATCAGCACAAGGAGTGAATGGTCTGTGCGTCATACGGATCCTCCTGATCGTTCTCAGCGGATGCGACACAAGCAGACAACCTCACGATCATCGCTGTCTGATTATGGCGGCTGCATGGATCTGTAGCGCACCTATACAATTGCTTCCGAAGCGAGAACCTTGTGATGCGTGCAGATCCACAACGATTAATTCGAGTGGTACACACGATTGGCCCACCGAAGATCTGATCCCCCATAAAGGGAGTGAACCGGTTTCCTAGGACCGACCATCCGCCTGTCGGTCGATCCAGCCTTGATGGCTGCCGATTATGCCTTTCGTGCTGATCAGGCCGCGCGGGAAACGGGTCACTGTACGTGGCACGAGAGATGTTGCACACGATCGTCATTCTCTTTTCGCAACCACGCCATCAGGATTACATGGCCTAACCCGCATTATTCATGAACACTCCTGCTGCAATCGTCGATCCGCTGCTACGACGAGCCTTCAATCGGCGGGCTCGCCTTTCGGACCTTCAACGTACTGCACGAGTACCCCTCAGGGCCCCGCGCGCCGCTCTCGCGACACGGCTCAGCGATTTCGCAACGAACCGTCATGAATAATGCAGGCTAAGCCAGGCTGGGTCTTGAGCACAAGGACGTGGAGTGATTGATCACCTATACTCGAGTTCGACATTCATGCACCACGCACATCAGTCCATCCTATTACCACGGACACGTTGGAGCCACCTATTTAACGTGCAAGATGCAATCAGGACCAAGGTTATGATCAATATTCTTCCCTCTCTTTTTACCGTTTGCGTTAACATTGATCTTCCATTATATATAGGAAGGCGAGGCAGGCAGCGTGAAAGGTCAATACGATGTAGGATCAGATGAAGATCACTGCCGGGAGATAATGAGATGAGACACACGGCCTATCAGCCCATTGAAAACTACGGCCTCATCGGAAACATGCGCACGGCGGCGCTGGTGGGCATACATGGATCGATCGATTGGTTTTGCTATCCATACTTCGACTCACCGAGCGTGTTTGCCGCCATTTTGGACGACGACAAGGGGGGCCGATTCGAGATCGCTCCGACGCAACAGGGAATCAATTCGAAACAGTTTTACTGGCCGGATACCAATGTGCTGGTGACGCGCTTCCTTTCACCGAGTGGCGTCGGTGAAATCGAGGATTTTATGCCGGCCGGCCTGCCGCGTGACTCTCCCGGGCAGGATCAACTGATTCGCCGTGTGAAAGTTGTGCGAGGAAGCATGGAGTTTACATTCCGATGCCATCCAGCATTCGATTACGCGCGCGCGCCGCATCAGACCACGCTAACAGAACAGGGGGCGAGCTTTCATTCGTCTGCACTGAGCCTGGGGCTCGTCACCACGATTCCGCTCACGCTCGATGACCAGGGCGTCCGGGCGACCTTCGCCCTTCAGGAAGGACACACGGTCGTCTTCGTGCTTCGACGCATTGAACCAGACGGGCACGGTGGGCGTGGTCCCTCGCTGGAAGAAACCAATCGGCTCTTTGAGATCACGGTGGATTATTGGCATCGCTGGCTGTCGAAATGCACCTATACCGGCCGCTGGCGTGATATGGTCTACCGCTCGGCGCTGATGCTGAAACTGCTGACGTTCGAGCCGACGGGCGCTATTATCGCGGCCCCCACGTGCAGCTTGCCGGAGGCCATCGGTGGCGGTCGAAACTGGGATTATCGGTACACCTGGGTGCGGGATGCCGCGTTTACGCTGTACGGCTTGCTCAGGATCGGATTTACCGAGGAGGCAGAAGGGTTCATGCGGTGGTTGGACGCGCGTGCCGGAGAGGTCGAGGCCGATGGAGCGTTGCAAACCGTGTATGGGATCGATGGCCGACACGATCTGACGGAACAGACGCTGGATCACCTGAGCGGCTATCGAGATTCGAGACCCGTACGCATCGGCAACGGGGCGTATCACCAATTGCAGTTGGACATCTATGGTGAGCTCTTGGACTCGTTATATCTCTACAATAAGTATGTCACGCCCATCGGATACGATGTCTGGACACGCATACGGCAGCATCTGAATTGGCTGTGTAAAAATTGGCACCGACCGGACGAAGGGATGTGGGAGGTGAGAGGCGGCCGCCGCCACTTTGTATCCTCCAAACTCATGTGCTGGGTGGCCATGGATCGTGGGCTTCGACTGGCGCAGAAGCGGTCCTTTCCGGCAGATCGACTGCGATGGCTTCAAGTGAGGGATTTAATATATGAAGAAGTGATGGCCAAGGGGTGGAGTGAGACGCGGCGCGCCTTCGTGCAGCACTATGACAGCGACTCGCTGGACGCGTCCAATCTGCTCATGCCGCTGGTTTTTTTTCTCGCGCCGAACGACCCTCGCATGCTCAGCACCCTGAACGCGATCAACCGTTCGCCCAAAGAGGGTGGGTTGGTCTCCGCCGGCCTCGTCTATCGGTATGACAGTGAGACAGGCATAGACGGCCTCCATGGAAAAGAAGGCACGTTCAGTATGTGTACGTTCTGGCTCGTGGAAGCGTTGACGAGAGCGGGACGTATCGATCGCACAAAACTCGTTGAAGCCCGACTGCTCTTTGAACGCATGCTGGGCTATGCTAATCACCTGGGCCTCTACGCAGAGGAAATCGGCGTCAGCGGCGAAGCGCTCGGGAACTTTCCGCAGGCATTGACCCATCTCTCCTTGATCAGTGCCGCCTTCAATCTCGACCGCGCGCTCGGGCAGAAGACCTAGCGGGTATGCGTGAACACCGTAGCCGGATCTCCGACGGCCGAATTAGACTATGGAAATCAAATCGATCGATTAAATAGGCCTGGTATTCGTTAAACGTCGCGAAATGATTTCGGTATCGTCTTCTATTGTTGTACAAGAACGGGCTTGAAGCCTTTCGCTTACGCAGTGGGGTTAAGGCTCCACTTTTTTTTCCCATGCCTTGAGGAAAGGGGCAATGGTATCGATGGGGATTGGGAAGATGGTGGTCGAGTTCTTCCCGGAGGAGATTTCGACCAGGGTTTGCAGGTAACGGAGTTGCAAGGCAGCCGAGTTCCGGCTGATGACATCAGCGGCATCGGCCAGGCGTCGAGAGGCCTCGAATTCACCTTCGGCGTGGATGACTTTCGCGCGACGTTCGCGTTCCGCTTCTGCCTGACGTGCGATGGCCCGTTGCATTTCCTGAGGCAAATCCACGTTCTTCACTTCCACAGCATTGACTTTAACACCCCACGGCTCCGTCTGTTGGTCGATGATCCGTTGGAGATCGGCGTTGATCTGTTCCCTTTTCGACAAGAGGTCGTCGAGCTGACTCTGCCCCAACACACTGCGGAGCGTCGTTTGCGCCATCATCGATGTGGCATAAAGGTAATCTTCGACTTGAACGATGGCTCGTTCCTGGTCCACGACTCGGAAGTAAATGACCGCGTTCACCTTGACGCTGACGTTGTCCTTGGTAATGACATCCTGTGGCGGTACGTCCATGGTCACAGTCCGCAAGCTGACGCGAACCATTTTATCGATGAACGGGATGATGATCACGACACCAGGTCCATTGCCTCCGATGAGTCCACGGGACAGGCGGCCCCATCGAAAGATCACGGCACGTTCGTATTCGCGGAGCACATTAAAGCCCATGAGAAAAAACACGATACCGAGAATCACGAGCACAAACTGCACTGCGATCAGATTCATATCAAGCCTCTGTCTGGTTGGAGAGAGGTTTCACATACAACCGTAGGCCGTCTACGCGTATGACTTCTGCCTTGTCACCGGGCTGGAGCGGCAGATCGCTGATAGCCTCCCAGAGTTCGCCATGAACTGCCAGTTGCCCCTGGGGAACCAACGCAGTTTTGACAATCCCCACGAGCCCGACCATTTCTTCAAGACCGGTCGCCGGCCGTCGTCGCATCGCTCGCACGCCCATTCCGACCATAAGGAGCGAGAAGGCAGCGGCCAGGGTAATAACAGGCAATATGACTGACCAAGAAAGCTGAAGAAACTCCACATCGGTCTTGATCAGCATCATCGATCCAAGGAGCATTGCCACGACTCCGCCGATGGCGAGCAAGCCGTAACTAGTCACGGTCGCTTCTAAGATGAAGAAAACGATCCCGAGAAGGAACAAGAGCACACCTGCATAGTTCACAGGCAGTGATTGGAAGGAGTAAAATGCAAGGATCAGACTGATGGCGCCGACGATGCCCGGCAGAATCGCCCCAGGGTTATATAACTCAGCCATAATGCCAATGGTCCCGATAGTCATGAGCAAGTAAGCGATATTGGGATCGCTGAGTGCATTCAAGAGTTCGAGGCGGAGCCCAATCGGGAATTCACGCACAGCAATCCCCGCAGTATGCAACACCGCCGGGCCGGATTGGAGAGGGATGGTGCGGCCGTCCAATTGCTTCAGCAATGCCGACATATCCTCCGCAATCAGATCGACGACCTTCAGCTTCACGGCCTCTCGTTCTGTCACGGACACGCTCTTTCGGATTGCGTCTTCGGCCCATGCGACGTTCCGTCCCCGTTGCTCGGCGATCGATTTGAGATAGGCCACGGAATCGTTCTCGACCTTCTCCTTCATCGTCTTATCCATTTCGCCCCCGCCAATGGCGACAGGATGGGCAGCCCCAATATTCGTACCGGGGGCCATGGCCGCAACATGCGCGGCCATGGTGATAAACACCCCGGCAGACGCGGCACGCCCGCTGGACGGCGACACGTAGACGACCACGGGAACGGAGGCGCTGGTAATGTTCTTAATGATGAGCCGCATCGATGGGTCGAGACCGCCGGGAGTATTCAGACGAATGATCAAGGCCTCTGCCTTGTTCTCCTGCGCATCGACAAGCGCATCATGGAGGTATTCGGCGGCGACCGGATTGATGACCCCATCATAGGTGGCGAGGAGGACAAACGAATCGGCTCTGACAGGAGGCGGTCCTGCAAACAGGTCGGTGAGGAGGGCAAGAATCGAGACAATCAAAAACAGCAGGCGAAGGCAATTTCTCGGAACATGCATCGACGTGTCCCTCCCGCAAGACTGAAAGATAGGGAGACAGGACGACCATATTGAGCATACGAGCCACCCAATACCCTGTCAAGGAAGGGGAGGGACGGGGGCGCCGATGGAGGGACTATACGTCGTCATGAGTGTGTGGACGGTGGTGATGAGGGGCGGTCCGGTTGCCGCGAGGAGCATCTGTCCGATGATACAATTGTGAGTAGCAACCGTGTATGCCGAGCTTCCCTCACAGCTTCCTATTACGATACCGCAATGTCGCGCCATGCTAACTTTGAGGAAATAGAACTGGAACCACTACATCCTGACGGAAGAGTTTGCTGGCGACTGTGTACGCAATTTTCGTGACTTTGCTGCCGCAAATGTGTAAATTTGCGCTGAAGGGGAAACTAGGGTTCCGGCTGCCTTTACTGGGAGCGTCTGGTCCAAGAGTTTCCGGTCTCGCATGACGAGGCTCCACGGAGGGATAAAAGCCCGGGAGATCATGTACTTGGAGGTACATGGCCTTCTCGGAATTTAACCCGCTCGGCAAGGAGGCTTCGTTATGTATTTCCATTCTATAGATATTTCCATGCCGGATCAGTCAGACCTGCTGCCAAGTCAGAGAGGTCTGTCATGTTAATGAAGGAAAGTCCGGATACGGTTCTTCCTGCTGCCGCTACGAGTACTCCCGATACACTCAACCGCAGTCTGAGTCTCTGGAATAGTCTGACTATCGGCTTCGCGACCGTTTCACCGGTGGCGGGGCTCTATGCCATCATCGGTGTGCAGACGGTGGTGACGGGAGGCGGTTGGTTTGGCGCGCTGGCGCTCTGTCTCGTGATGCAGATGTTGGTGGCTACCGTCTACGCTGAGCTATCCTCGCAGATTCCAATTGCGGGGGGGGCCTACAAGTGGGCGCGGCAGCTTGGAGGTGCCATCACCGGGAAGTATGCCGGAGTCATATATGTCAGCTCCACGATTGCCATGCTCACGACGACCGCCTATACCGGCGGGGTGTGGCTTGCGCTTTTCTTTGGGTTTGAGAGTGGAGGAGGACTCACCTTAGTAATATGGGGCGCCGTGTTTTTGTTGGTCTGTACGGTGCTCAACCTGGTTCACGTCAATGTGTTTAAGCTGGTTATTACCCTGGGTGTCTATGCGGAAATCGTCGGTTCGTTCGGCGTAGCGCTGCTGCTGTTTCTTTTTTTTCGACAGCATGCATTTTCCGAATTGTTTGAGCATCTGGGCACGGGGACTGCTCCTAGCCAGACAGCTGCGTTTCTGGCGGCGCTCGCCATTTCTGGTTGGGCCTTCATTGGTTTTGATGCCTGTTCCACCATCGCCGAAGAAACCCATAACCCCAGGCGGATGGTTCCACGTGCAATCTTCTTGTCCCTCTGTATGGTGGGAGGAGTGGTGCTCTTCAACTCCGCCGCCCTGACGTTGAGCTTTAACCGCGACACCTTGGTCCATACGAGCGCCACGTCCGATCCCGTCACACCTGTGATTACCAGCAGCTTTGGAGCCTGGGCTGAAGCGCCTTTTCTGGCGATCGTCATGATCGCGTTCCTGGCCTGCGGGGCATCTATGGTGCAATACACGTCGCGCATTGTGTACTCCATGGCTCGCGAGGGCAACATGCCTGCGGTGTTCAGCCGGGTGACGGCCTCCAAAATTCCGCGCAATGCGGTGATTTGCGTGGTGCTGCTGGCTGGGCTCGGGTTGCTGTTCGGGCTAAATGATGGAGCCGTGGCCACGGTGATCGCCTTCGGCACAGGCGGGCTGTACGCCATGTTCGCCATGACCACCGGGGTTGGGCTGTATACCCGCCTCACGGGCCGCTGGAACCCGGCACTGGGTGAGCTGAAGCTGGGTGTCTGGGGCTTGGCGATTAATGCGGCAGCCTTCCTTTGGTCACTGTTTGAATTCGTCAACATTGCTTGGCCTCGTGCCTATGCTGTGTCACCTGATGCACCCTGGTGGCAGCTCTGGGCAGTACCGCTGGTTTTGGGCAGTATTCTGGGCGTCACGACGATGTATGTCCTGATCGACAAAATCCGTAGGAATTAATTGAGTGAATTATTCGATCAAGAATAAAACGTGGAATAGCAAAGTAACAATGAAGCGTCCCGCAACTTGCTGCGGGACGCTTCATCTCTGATGTTCGTATTTCTTACGGTTTTTTCCGGTTCGGCAGATGGCCGGAGCGCACCTGGCAAGCTAGGACGTCCATGATCACGCGAGTGGAGATTAGAGCGGTGATCTCGGCTGCATCGTAGGGAGGAGAGCACTCTACGATCTCCATTCCAGCTATGGGCTTGCTGTCCGCGATAACCTGAAGGAACTTCAACACTTCACGCGGCAAGAACCCGCCTGGCTCAGGCCAGCCGGTTCCTGGCACGAAGGCGGCATCCAAACAATCCACATCGAAGCTCAGCCAGACCGCGTCGACGCCGTTCCAGGCCACCTCGAGTGCTTGTTTGGCGGCATTCTCAATCCCCATCTCCACGCAATCGGTGACGGTCATGATGGTGGTCTGGCGTTCACGCCCGGCCTTCACACCGGGCCGCGGTGCCTGCCAGCCGCCGATCCCGATCTGCACGAGATTTTTTGCCGGCACATTGGGCATGTTGGTCGCGTGAAACCAGGGTGTGGTGTGCATGCGTTCGTCGAGATCGGTCTCTTGTGTATCCACATGCCGATCGAAGTGAATGATGCCGAGCTTGCCGCCATGAAGATTCTCGGCAATCCCCCGCACGGTCGCGAAGCCGAGGGAATGGTCGCCGCCAAGCACCACGGGAAAGGCCCCACTGGCGTAGACGTGCGAAACACCCTTACTGACCTGATCAAACGTCTTTTCAATGTTGCCGGGAATGGTAAACACGTCCCCGAGATCGCACATGGAAATGGACTCCCGCAGATCCACGCCAAGCTCGAAGCTGTAGGATCCATAGAGAGCCGAGATTTTGCGAATGCCCTGAGGGCCGAACCGCGTGCCGGCTCGATAGGTCGTGCCGCCGTCGAACGGCGCTCCGAGAATAGCCACGTCATATTGGCCGCACTTGCGTACGTCTTCAATGTAGGGGGCTTTGACAAACGTATTGATCCCGGCGAAGTGGGGGAGTTCTCCCCGGCTGAATGTGGGAATCCGACGATCCTTAATGGAAGCGGCGCCGGGTAGACCTAATTCCAAACCGCGGGCCACTTCTTCTTCATACTTCGTGGTCGGCAGCAGCGCCTCAGCTTCAACGGCATATTTCGCCTCCGGACCATAGTTGTCATGCAGGGGAACCGCACCTCGGTATTTCCGCTCTTTAGCCAAAACGTCACCTCCTTCGTGTCGGTTTCTCTCGCCTATTCACTTTGTCTCGTGTATTTGGTTGTTCGGTTTTTCTGAGTCAAACAACAAGTAAACCAGATAGACCAGACCAACCAGATGAACCGATATTATTAGTGCAGGGAAGAGGAAGTCAAACGACTGTGCAGAGAGTAGGAGGATAGCCTGTTCATCTCCAGTACTTGTGCAACGCGAGGCATGAGAAGGATGGGATGAACAGCCTGATCGTTCTCCTTCCGTGAAAAGATTATGAGCACGCTTGGAAAGGTTCTGCCCTGCGAGGTCGAAAAGTGGTGCATCCTGTTTCTCACCTTCCACGACCCTTGCAAGCCCATTATCAGCCACTTATAATGCGCCAGCGCTGTTCATTCTATTCTTTAACTTTCTGGAGGAATCTCAGAGCCCATGAGTGAACGAACATTAGCCATCATTAAGCCCGATGCGGTGAAGAAGGACGCGATTGGCGATATTATTGCTCGCTATGAAAAGGCCGGTCTGAAGCCAGTGGCCATACGCATGATACAATTCTCGAAAGCGACGGCCGAGGGGTTTTATGCGGTGCATAAGACCCGTCCGTTTTTTGATAGCCTCTGCACTTTCATGGTATCCGGTCCGGTCGTGGTGCTGGTGTTGCAGGGTGACAACGCGATCAAGAAGAACCGTGAGTTGATGGGTTCGACCGATCCGGCTAAGGCAGATGCGGGGACGATTCGCAAGGCCCATGGGGCGAACATCGAATTTAACGCCGTGCATGGATCCGATTCTCCGGAGACCGCCAAGTTTGAGATTGGATATTTCTTCCCTGAAATGGATCTTGTCGGATAAGAACGCCTGTCCGTTAGTAGGGATCTGAAAAGTCCAGCAGCATAAGAAGACTGTTATTTGGTTTGTTTGGTCTGTCTCGTTTGTTTGGTGGAGCAAAAACTGACCAGATGAACCAAATCAATCAGATAAACAAAATAAACCAGACAAACTAGATGAACCAGACAGACCGGGCTTGTTAGGTGTGAACGGTTGTGCTTGTTCCCGTTCATTGTTGGCCAGATGTTGTGAGTGGGTTACCGGTCTGCTGCTCGTGGTCTTTCCGGGGAGCGCCAGTTTGACGCATCGGTTCCCTGCTTTCTTACCTCATGCCCTATCGACTGTCGATCCAGCGCTGGATGCTCAGACTCTGCTCATTGAGTCCGCCCATCGTGCCTTTGTGCAAGAGCGCTATACACTCGCGAGTGCACCGTTCCAGCGATTTGTCGGTTCCTATTCCGATTCTCCCAGGCTAAGTGAGGCTCGTTGATGGCTCGCAGGCTCGTATGAGCAGGGCGGGGACCTCTGGGGATGAACGGACATTCTGGCTGGACTTGGCCCTGAGCGCGAAAAACCCATCGTCTGTGGTCACGGCTGTGAAAGCCGCGCTTACGACGAAAGTCGGGCAAGTCGGGGACATCTACTGCTGAATAACCGGCCAGCGTTTCCTTGACAAAAGAGGCGCCGGACCACTACGATCCCGCCATAAAAATTGCAGGTTAAGGCTAAGGTTGAGTAGTGACAGGAGAGTTCTCGGCGTTCACTTGACCTTCGCCTCAACCTTCTTCAGAGGGGAGCGCGCATGATTCCGAAAGATCTCCGTTACCACCAAGAGCACGAATGGGTACGAGTGAGCGGCACGCAAGCGACTGTCGGCATCAGTCATTTTGCCCAAGATGCGTTAGGCGATATCGTCTTCATCGATACGCCGAAGCCTGGCGCTGTCGTCAAGGCCGGTCAGCAGATCGGTGAGGTTGAATCGACCAAGACGACCTCCACGATCTATACACCCGTGAGCGGGACCATTGCCAAAGTCAATGTAGATTTGAAGGACCATCCGGAAGTGGTGAATTCCGATCCCTATGGCAAAGGCTGGATGGTGGTGATCGATCTGTCGAGCGCAAGTGACGTGGACAAGCTGATGACCGCCGCACAGTATGAAGCCTTTCTTGCCGGCCAGAAACATTGAATCCTCGTGTGATTGGATCATTGGTGAGTTCTCGCAATGAATCACTCTGCAATGAGTCGATGACTCAATGACTTTCCAGAAGCACATTGCCATTTTGGGGGCTGGACCTGGTGGCTATGTCGCAGCGATCCGGGCGGCCCAGCTTGGCGCCCGCGTGACCGTCATCGAGTCCCATGCGCTTGGCGGTGTCTGCTTAAATTGGGGCTGCATTCCCAGTAAAGCCCTCCTATCCGTCGTCGAACTCGGCGACAAGGTAAAAAAATCCGAGGATTTAGGGCTGCTCGTTCAAGGACCAGTCACGTACGATCTCGCTCGGATGGTCGCTCGCAAGAATAAGGTAGTGGCGACTCTCGTGAAGGGTATTGCCACACTCTTCAAGGTATGGAATATCGAATATGTGCAGGGAACCGGCTCGCTACGAGATCGGCAGACGGTCACGGTATCCGCAGCCGATGGTGCGACGCGGGACGTTCAGGCTGACGCCATGGTGATTGCCACTGGGTCGTCATGGCCGAACCTGCCGCAGTTTCCAATCGACGGACAGCAGTTGCTCACCAGCCGGCATCTCCTGGACCTTGATTGCATTCCTGATAGTCTGCTGATCATCGGTGGCGGTGTCGAAGGATGCGAGTTTGCGGCGCTCTATAGCGGCCTAGGAACGAAGGTCACGATTGTCGAAATGATGGCGCGCGTGCTCCCTCTGGAAGATGACGACATTTCATCGACGATGGAGCGGGAGCTAAAGAAACGCGGCGTGACGGTCTTGACGGGAACCACCGTCGAGCGACTGGAGCGGTCACTGGCGACCATCACTGCTCATCTCAAAGATGACACACAGGTCACGGCCGAGAAGCTACTGGTGTCTGTGGGGCGAGGATTGAATAGCAGAGGCATCGGACTGGAGCAGGTGGGGGTGCAGACAGGACGGCGGGGAGAGATTCTCGTCAACGAGTGGATGGAAACCACGGTGCCAGGGATCTATGCGATCGGCGACGTGGTTGGTAAGGCCATGTTGGCACACGTCGCTTCGGCGCAGGGCAAAGTCGCGGTCGAGAATATCATGGGGCATCAGGCGACGGTTCGCTACGACGTCATCCCTGCTGGAATTTTTACCCTGCCGGAGATCGGGCGCGTGGGCATGACGGAACAGCAAGCCCGAGAAGAAATCCAGGCTGCCGGGCAGAATCCAGACCAGGCACTGACGGTGGGACGTTTTCGGTATGCCGGGTTGGGGAAGGCGCAAGCGACAGGGGATACGACCGGGCTGTTCAAGGTCATTGCCGAGTCACTAAGCGGAAAAATTTTGGGCGTGCATATCGTCGGAGCCCATGCAGCCGACCTGGTGCATGAGGCAGCCATTGCGATGCAAGTCGGCGCGACGGTGAGGCAAATGGCGGAGATGATCCATGCCCATCCAACGCTGGCCGAAGGGATGATGGAAGCGGCTGAAGATGTCGATGGGAAGGCGATTCACCAAGCGCGAAAGCGGGCGCAATAATGTGGCAATCGCTTCTCGTCAAGCTCGGGATGTTCGCGGCGACCGTGATAGTCGTCTTCTGGATCGGATGGACCCTCCCGACCTCATTTGACCGTGAGCATGACTTTATAGCCGAATCGCTTGAGGGATCGAAGGCTGAAATTCCTTCCGGCAGTGGGCGCGTAACTACGGTGAGTCCATCCCGTGCTCCTTCGTTGGCGGATCCACCATCGACTGTTCCCGTTCCGAAACAATCTCGCCAAGACCTCCTCGATCTGAACCGGGCGACGGACCAGGATTTTGACGCGCTGCCGGGGATCGGTCCTAAGTTAGCTGAACGGATCATGGAGTATCGGCAATCGGTGGGGGCCTTTCGCTCTCTTGATGAATTGCGGGCGGTCAAAGGGATTGGGAAAATGAAGTTTGAGCGGATTCGTCCATTGGTTACGATCACTTCGGATGTCGGATTTTCAGATAGACGGACGAAGGCAACATGAGCGAACTCTCCCGTCAGCTCGACTTGATCCTCCGCGGAGTCGTGGAGGTGATTCAGCGGACCGAACTTGAATCGAAGTTGACACGTTCCTTGACCGAGAACCGGCCGCTGCGTGTGAAAGCCGGCTTCGACCCGACCGCACCGGATCTGCATCTGGGCCATACGGTCTTGATCCACAAGCTCAAGCACTTTCAGGAACTCGGCCATCACGTGATTTTCTTGATCGGCGATTTCACCGGGATGATCGGCGATCCGACCGGCCAATCGGAGACGCGCATCGCGCTCTCGAAGGAGAAAGTGCTGGAGAATGCCAAGACCTACGAACGGCAGATCTTCAAAGTCCTCGATCCGGCGAAGACGCTGGTGGAGTTCAACAGCCGATGGATGAATACCATGACCGCGGAAGGGTTGATCCTTCTGAGCGCGCATAGCAGTGTTGCCCGGATGCTCGAACGGGATGATTTCCATAAACGCTACCATGAGCAGAAACCAATCAGTATCCATGAGTTCATGTATCCCCTCGTGCAGGGCTACGATTCCGTCGCGCTCCAGTCTGATATCGAGCTGGGCGGTACCGATCAGAAGTTCAATCTGCTAATGGGGCGTGAACTGCAACGTGACTATGGCCAGGAACCACAGGTGGTCATCACGATGCCGCTGCTTGAGGGGACGGACGGTGTGAAGAAGATGAGCAAGAGCGCCGGGAACTATATCGCGCTCGAAGACAAGCCGGAGGAGATGTTCGGCAAGCTGATGTCGATCAGCGACACGTTGATGTTTCGGTATTACGAGTTGCTTACGACGGAGGATCTGGCTGGAGTTAAGGCCGCTCATCCGATGGAGGCAAAGCAAGCCCTTGCGGCATTGATCGTTGCTCGATATCACGGGGCAGAAGCCGGTCGGCAGGCGAAGACGGCCTTTCAGCAGAAATTTCAGGAGCGTGAATTTCCGAGCGAGCCGGATGTGCGCTTGACTTTGACCCCGGCCGATCTGCGAGAGGGGCAGACGATCGGTCTTGTCGATCTGGTGACCAGAACTGGGCTTGTGCCGAGTAAGAGCGAGGCCCGGCGGCTGATTATTCAGGGCGGCTTAGAGGTCGATGAACAGAAGCAGAGCGACGCGAATGCTGTGTTACCGATTGTGGCAGGCCGAGCCTACCGTCTGAAAGTCGGTCGTCGAAAGTTTGCGCTGGTTGAACTGCGATCTTAGAGATGTCATTTGTCAGTCGGCACTCGTCACTGGTGAGGTGCACGGTCGAGAGCTCTCGCCGTTTTTCTACCCGATTGCGCAATGACCATTCGCGATTGACTTGGCTCCTAAGCCAGCGTAGGATTCCACGCAGTGAGCGGGCGTAGCTCAGTGGTAGAGTCCTAGCTTCCCAAGCTGATAGAGGGGGATTGCTTAAGTCATTGATGGCCTAGGCAATCCCCTTGTCATTCCTGGCGATTCGTACATTTACCCATTCCCTTCTATTCGGCTCTTTCTGTCGCTGATCCAGTCAGTTTGTTGCTATTCCTAACACTGTAATAACACCTGCCGGTATCCTGGATTTCCAAGCATCATAGTCTGGCCTGAGTGGTTGTGCCGTGCCGGGGGTAGGATTGTGTGGCCCCCGAACGCTAGCACACCCCCGGTCTGCTATCTGACCCCCCGGTGCACCCTTGTGATACCCCGCTTGGTAGGGGCCCCCTAGCCTCATGTCACGAGGCTGACAGTGCTTAGGGAAAAGGCCTCCAAAATTTTTGGCGGGGATCAAAAGGAAGGTGGAAAAGGGGCTAGTTTGCGATAAAAAAGGATTTTGGAAGGATTGCGGGGCAGTTTGGCGAGGAAGCGGTTAGTTTTCATCATGTTACGTAGTGTTTAGTAGGTGCAATGTCCGCGTGGACCTGGCGGTGACTCGGCGGGAAACCTCCAGTGAGGACTCGCTGTCTGTCAGATGAAGTGTTGACTTATACACATGATCGACAGTTTCCCACCCGCCGATAGCCCGCCCCTTGGCTACCCGCTTTCGCCACTCCCACGGCGGCACCGGGTGCGGATCGAAGCGGTTTGTTATAGGCTCCCGAAATGATGTACGAGCCCGAACCAGAAGGTCATTCCTTCCGAGGTGTTTCTCGCGTCGAACTCCCACTGAGGGCGGAAAGCTAATTTCAGCTTCCAGTCCGGATAGAAGTAGTTGAATTCGGGGCCGATGCTAAATACCCGGTAGAAGCTCGTGTTCAGCGCCGCGTTCGTCCCCGTCTCCCGCGTGAATTGCGTCGTCGCGAACCCGGAGACCCCGGCTTGGATGACGTGTTTATGTGTCGCGTCAAGAGGGAGCAACGGCGAGCCGATCCCCCAATCTATGATGATGTCGTCGCCGATGTGAATGTCGGTATGCCGTTGCGTGAAATTCTGCTCGATCCGCACCACCGACGAGATACTAAATGACTTACGGTTGCCGTCCGGGTAGTACACGCCTCCAAGGGAGTAAATGGCCTCCCAGAAGCCTGACCCATGGTTGTGGGGTGAGCCGGGGGTGAACGACCCCGAGGGCGCCCAGACGCCAGCGCCGAGTTGGTAGTCGAAGTGCGGCGAGGTCCCGTAGAGGGCGAACGGAGCAAAGATGATATCGCCTAGACCATAGCCGGTCGACTCGCCGGGCTGCCCGTTCGGGCGATTGAAGGTGTCATTGAACGGGACGGCGAGGAGCCCTCCCCACGTCATGCCACCGATCTTGAAATTGGTGTTCCACGCGACGCCGGTGATGTTCGCAATCACCGTTTTGTTCTCGGCTTTAATCGTATCGCCATTGGCGTCCTTCAAGTCGCCGGGATAATACAGGCGGTTGATGTTGAAGAAGCCCACCCCCTCGGGCGGGGTCGCTCCGCCCTTTATTCCGACAGCGCCTCCGGGATGATGTCCGCTAATTGGAGTGAGGCCTCGCGCTTGGGCATGGACGTCCGATGGCTGGAACGTCACAAGAGGCAGCAGAGCCAGCACGAGAACCGTGCAGAAATATACTGCCCGTCGATTCACGTCTCCCAGGTGCTCGTGTTTGCGGGCTATCTGATAGGGCAACCCATGCATATTCACCCCACCTTCTTGGAGATCAAGGCAATCGTGCTTGCCGTCGCGATCGGCAGCGCCTGACCTCGGACGGAGAGTGTCACTGGATGGAGGGCGTGGACATTGGTCACAGGCCCAGAGCAACCCAATTCCGAGACGGTGGACTGCGGATCAAGAAAGGCATAGGGGCCTCGCAGGGAGCGTATTGTAGGAAGCATGCGAACAAAGGCGCAAGGGATGGGCATGTGGCCGTCTATGGGCCATTCAGGACCCCATTAGGGCGAGCACGACTCAGAAGTTCTATTTCTTTGTTTTAAGGCCTTCACTTTCACTTTTATCACCACTTTGCGCCGCCCTTTCAACTTGGCACTCCCCCTCTTCGCAGGCCTTCGTTCCTCGTTCCTTTTTCTTCGCACAAGAAGTCTTATCTTCATGGCTAATGGCTTCTTCGAGGCACTTTTTCAACTCATCCTGAGCTGCCTTGAGACATTTCACGCAAAGGCTCTGATCGATTTGCGCATAGATAGGAGCTCCTAGAAAGAGGAGTGGAAACAACGCGAACACAAGTTTGAATTTCATGTCAGTCCTCCGATGAGAAATGCCGCTGCAGAAGGGACGAATCAAGAAGGACATGAGGGCCTCGCAGGGTGGCAAATTGTAGGCTGGAACTGAAAATGGCGCAAGAGACGACTAGGTAATTACGTGTATTTCAAGGCGGAAACGATTTCGGGGTTAAACCGTCAAGCCCGTCCGTGGGGAGGTGTCAAGCGGGGTGCGTGCCTACAAAACCGTTGATGATCTTAGTCTCTGAGCTTCCACCATTCCCACGGCGGCACGGGCTCACCCTCACGGACAATTCCCCGCCACTCGATACCCGCTTTCTCTGCTTCAGCCGCGCTATTAAACGCCACTCTGTTTTTTAGTGCAACTTGGCTATAATTCGGGGAGTCTGGCCGGTGATAGATGTGACTCCGTCGGTTGACGATGATGGGGTAGGGGGGACGGTTTAGCGCCAGTCGCGGACTGAACCGTGCCTAGATGTGGTCGACCACGAGACGAATCAATACATCGGACACCTCTCGGGGGGATTATTATCTGTCGCAGAAGATGTCAGCCAGGTCTGTCAAGTCCATGTCAGATGCCTCTGTCAATGCGATCATCGCTATGATTTTTGTTCGTTTTGGATTGTATTGGTTAGACGTCATATAACCATAGAAGTTTCCGTCTCTGTCGACAATCGCCGGTGGTTCAGACGCATATTTGTTCCATGGTGATCGGTCGCTGTAACTTGACCCAAAGTCTCCGTACCGATTCCATATACTTTCAGACGCGTACTTGGCCCCTTGGTCGCCGTATTCATTGCATACAGATCCATTGTCGTACTTGGTGCAGTTTAGGCACCCAAGAAACGTCTTGTGGCCTTTGCCCCCGAACAATAGCAACTCTACAGGTCCTTGGGCATGGACAGGAAGTATAAAAGACAACACAAGTAAGGCGACAATCACGAGGAGCAAACAAGGCTCCTGTCTGGAACAGGTCTACAGTCTGTCAATACACAAAGGGCTTTGCGTCATTCGGGTGACGTTTGTTTCATCCTGCAAAGGTACGTCGGCAATGGTGGGTCGGTCCATTTATTTCTCCTCCTTCTGAATAACCTCTTCCGTCGACTCTTCTAATGGATGACTGCGAATCGCGCGTACTCTCGTCATGACCTCATCGCCGTATGGTGTGAGTGTCCAATAGGTTCCATGGTCTTTTAGACTTCGTGCCTTTTCACTTTTCGTGATTAGCCCTAGCAGGCTGCGGAAAAACTCTTGTTTTCTCCTGCTTCTTGGAGTAAATAAATACAATTAGCTAGTATTTACTCTAGGAGGTTCACGATGCGTGGCCACGATACCCAGCAAGCCGGGCTGTTCAGCTATCTCTCGCCAGAGGAGCGGGTTCCGGCAACCCACCCGCTGCGGCCCATCCGGCAATACGTGGACACGGCTCTGACCGCGTTGTCGCCCCAGATGGAGCAGCTCTATGCCGGAACCGGTCGGCCCTCGATTGCCCCGGAGAAACTCCTGCGGGCCTTGCTACTGCAAGTGCTCTACAGCCTCAGGAGTGAACGGCTCTTGATGGAGCAGCTGCAGTACAACCTGCTGTTCCGTTGGTTTGTCGGCCTCGATCTGGATGCGCCCGTGTGGGATGTGACCGTCTTCACCAAGAACCGGGACCGTTTGCTGGCGGGGAAGGTGGCCACGGCGTTCTTCGAGCAAGTGCTGGCGCAAGCGAAGGCCCATCGCCTGTTGTCCGATGAGCATTTCACGGTCGACGGCACGCTGATCGAGGCCTGGGCGGGCCAGAAGAGCTTCAAGCGGAAGACTGACGCCGCGCCCGTGCCGCCGCCGGACGATCCGGGCAATCCCAGTGTGGATTTCCGGGGCGAGCGCCGGACGAATGCCACGCATGCATCGACGACGGATCTGGAAGCCCGGCTGTACAAAAAGGCATCGGGCCAGGAGGCTAAGCTGTGCTTCTTGGGGCATGTGCTGATGGAGAACCGGCATGGACTGGTGGTGAACACGCGCCTCACCCAGGCGACCGGCACAGCGGAACGGGAGGCGGCGCTGGCACTGATCCGCGAGCGCTCTGGCCGACAACGGGTGACGGTGGCTGGTGACAAGAACTACGACACGCAGGCGTTCGTCCAAGATCTGCGGGCGCTGCAGGTCACGCCCCATGTGGCCCAGCACACGACAAACCGTGCCAGTGCGATTGATGGACGGACCACCCGCCATCCCGGCTACACCGTGAGTCAACAGAAGCGTAAACGGGTCGAAGAGATCTTCGGGTGGTTGAAGACAGTCGGGTTGTTGCGCAAGGTCAAACTTCGTGGTGTGCGGCGGGTTGGCTGGCTCTTCACCTTCGCGGCGGCCGCGTACAACCTGGTGCGGATCCGCAATCTGGTGGCGCGCACCGCATGAGCCGGCACGACTTTGCGGCGCGCATCGTGGCTTCCAGCAGGCCTTCACGGTGGGACGCCACCCCCTCACGGAGAGGCGTCGATGGCTCCTATGATTGGATTTCGGAAGCATCGGCCTCATTCAACCCGGGTTTTTCCGCAGCCTGCTAGAGCCCGGAGTTGGATTTTTACGGTCTGGAAGTCTTCTCTGTAGAGCGAGAAGCCACCAATTTTTTTACGGGCTAGTTCAGTTTGAAGCCTCGACCAATTATGTTCTTGCACCATAGCATTGAGCGCGGAAAGGATGGGGCTTTCAGTAGACTCGTTAATCATTAGCGGAGCTACTACAGAAAATATCTGATTCCAGGTCGGATTGAAGGTACTGGTCTGTGTGACGTGAGAATATTCGTCGGATGCATATAAGTTAAACGAGAATCTAAGTGCGTGGGTCTCATCACCTTGCGCTAACTTCTGACCCCTTCGGGGCAGAGGTTCGTGCTTTAGCCAATTCTCCTTGGAGATCCTCAAGCCGTCGACGCAGTTGTAGCAATTCCATCGTAGCATCTCGGTTGGCAAGTTCATTTGCGCGAACCCAACCAACTGCGGGTGTCGATTAATGAGCTGAATCAAGCTACGACTTACGATGGAGCCAAGCTCCTGTGGTGATGCCCAATACTTGCAAAGCTTTTTCTCGACTAACGATCGAAAGGCCAGGAGCTTCTCTTTCCCTTCAGGCGACGACTCAGTTCTGTCGGCAATAATCTTGCCTGGTTCTTTGGAATAAAAGTAATAGTAGGCTTGCCCTGCTCAAGAGCATAGCGGTACTCCATTTCAGTGTAGCTTATGCCCTCAGGTCCGATAGAACCATAACGACCACCCACGATGAGAATGTAGTAGTCGCAGTCGTCAATTACCTTCTTTATTAGGTTCCATTGCGTCTCATTGGCGGCAGGAAAGAGTTCCATGCCAGACGGCATGCAGTCAAGTTCGAGCAGCGCACGCATGACTTCCTGCCTTTCCTCCTCTAGATCTTTGAACGTGCTACTGACGAAGACTTGATAACGTCTCTCCATTGCCGCCTCTAATTATTCACTTGGATATATCTTCTTCGGTACGTGCCAAATCTCGCAAGAGCTTTCTCCCAATCGCCTTGAATATTTCAGGATCAGTGACACCAGCACGTACCTTACTTAAATGCTCCTCCGTTGACGGAAAACATAGCAGTTTAACGTACCGCAATTGGAACCAGGTCAGAAATATCCTCATATTCTCTGGAACAGCGTTGTGGAGGAGTACGAAAAGACGAATCGCATCGAAGAAAAAGAAGTGGGTCACTCGATAGCGGAATGCCAACCTTACACCGATGTCTGTCTTGGCGTGCTTGAAAAAATTCTGTGGCAGATGAATTGCTTCAATGAATTTACGCCGATCCATCTGGTCATCAAGAGGCGCGTCTTTGAGTGAACCGGCGATGCCTTGCTTTTTAGCGAGGTCGTAAACGATTCCCCATGCTGCACTTATAAGTGTGTGCTGAGAGATCACATCCCCCTCTTCAAAGAACATAGTAATGGCCGTTTCAATTTGTCGGCGCGCCGCGTCGAGTTTATCGACGATGATCTCCTCCTTGAGGAGTTCCTCAGGATCAAAACCTAAATCCTCGTCATACACGCTTCATAGCCTAACATTGCAGTGTGCTTCCGAGCATAGGAAGTGATAGAAGACTGCAAGATGCCACGCGATTGTCGCGTGCTTTCAACTACCTGTCAACATGAGGTCGGTGGAAGTGATATTTGAAAAGGGCGTGGGGGGCCTCGCAGGGAGGCGTATTGTAGGAGAGGGATGAGCAAACCGCAAGGTGGCGCGTGTCGAGGCGGCCTGGCGCGGGCGGCTGTCCAATACGCTGACGACCGATTTCGGTCTCGATGCGGTTCAGGACGCCGTGGGCCGCTATGGCCCGCCCGAGATCTTCAATACCGATCAAGGGTGCCAGTTCACTAGCCTGGAGTTCACGGGGCTTCTGACATACCACGGCATTCAGATCAGCATGGACGGAAAAGGGTGTTGGCGGGACAACGTGTTTGTTGAACGACTCTGGAAGAGCATCAAATACGAGGAGGTCTATCTGCACGCCTATGAGACTGTCAGCGCCGCGCACCAGAGCGTGGAGCGCTACCTGACACTCTACAACCAGACTAGACCGCACCGGGCGCTTGACGGCAAGACACCAGACAAGGTGTACTATGACAACCTGCCTGCACGGCTCACCGCCGCATAGGCAGCACACGCGAGGCACCACTTAATAATAAGAACATTCTGTCCAACCAACCGGGGCCACCTCTCCCTTCCAACTGGAGGTATCTTGGAGTGTAATCCGATAGGTCGAGTATCCGACTTGGTGAAGCAACACCCGTCCATCCCTCGACATCCGATCAACAGCGATGAACACCTCGCCCCAACTGAGAGTTGGAAGGTACGTGATGACATCGTCTAAGGAGCAGGAACCAGTTCTCTCAAGCAATTCGATAACAGCCTCTTCTCCTGCCGTCGCGTAGATGGGTTTCATGGCATACCTCTAGCGGAAATGGGGTGGGGTGCTCATATACTCCTACATACGTAGCTAGCACAGGAATGCCTCGCGGGGGACCTAGGCGACACCCTAGTTTAAGAAGAATATATTACTCGAGGCCCCTCAGTTAGACCGAAAGAGGTTGGGGGGAGATAGATTCGCCATCAGACCAGCTTCAGGCTGTACGGTAAGTGCCTGGACGGAAGGGACGAATCGAGAAGGGCATAGGCAGCCTCGCAGGAGGGCGTTTTGTAGGCGGGGGGCGAGCAAACCACAAGGCGGGGGAACAGCGGCAGGCCTCAGGCCGAGGGCGAATCGGCCTACAAATACTTCGTCAATGCGCCGGTCCGAATGCGCAGCTGCCCGCCCGGCATCCGTAGCGAGGGAATTTTCTCCGTCTCAATCCAGCGGCGGATTGTGCTGGAATGAACTTGCAGCAGGACGGCGGCCTCATCGACGCGCAGGCGCGCTTTCTTCAGCAGCAGATTGGGATCGTAGAAGGCTCCGGCCTTCCGTCGCGGAGCGGCCATCGTGCGGGCCAGTCTAGCATAAGCGTGCGGCCTCTCCCTTACCGTAATTCCAACCTATCGAGAAGTGCCTCGCCATCAGGGAGTAAATTCCCATCCTTACTGATTAGTTGATGGGCCGATTGGACATAGTAGCCAGCCAAACCATTCCAAATTTCCTCACATCGAGGATCAATTGGCCGAGTCACGACACCGTGACGAGGAACCAGCTGAGCATAGAATTCGTCTGGAGATTGTGGCGTGACGAGATATAGGCGCAACCCGTGCTGCTTGATGCCATCCGCAATGACAGCATTGATATGCGGATCTCCAAATCCATATCCGATCACAACGAGATTTCTATCACCAGCGTGCAGCACCTTCTTGAACAAATCAGAATACCAACGAAGGAGTGGCTCATCCTCGATCGCTGCCGACTTTGTGGTCCCCACAATCAAGAGCTCAGAGCCGTCCGCTGATCTCCACCCCACGGAGCCGTGAAGTTTCACATAGGCAAGCTTCCCGCCCTTACGGGACCAGAAGGTCGCCTTCAGCTCCTCAACCTGATCATTCTTGAGGATAGCCTAAATGTATACCTAGGGTATATCACGTAATAACAAGTAGTAATACCAGTCCTGTATTTGAGGTGGTTCAATATAGTGGAAGATGAGTCGGCTGTTGTTTCATCTATGGTGCGATGAACCGATGCGCAACGCGTTCAGAAAGAAAAGAGGTGAGTCATGCTCAGCATGAATGGAATTATCGTATGTGAACTTATTCTCGGTACGGTGTTGATGAGTCTGATATTTGCGACGCTTGCGGATACGGACCTCATTGCTGATACATCGTCGAAGTCGAAAAATGAGATGCCGATGCCGGTGCGGTACCTTTGGAACAAGATTGCCGGTGAAGGAATCATCAAGCATCTTTCGCTGAGCGGGAGTTACATTACCGGGAATAGACCGGTCTCCGTCGGCATGGCGCTCGCCCTGCAAATTTTTGTGCCGTGGGACCCGGAGCCGTTGTGGATTGACCGCGCCATCGTGAAATGGGTCAAGGGGTCTGAGTTTGGGATGGACTTCGACACTCTCCTACCAAATGTGGCTGAGCGTCTCACAAAAATCGTCTCCATGATGGTGAACCACAACATGGCTCCTGCCGCGATGGATAAAAGAATGGGGTAGACGCCCGGGTTGGATTAACGCTGTCCGTGGGGACAGGACATCGAGGCTGCTTTATTTCCGTCCGCGCTATACGGTTTATAGATTGGGATGGAAAAGGGGTCAGAGAAGGTCATGATTATAGGAATCAAGGTTAATGGTGCCGATGGCGGGATTTGATTTAGGGGTAATTCGATACTTTGAATGTTGATGCGGGATTTTCAACTTTATCATGGACATTCAACAGCTTATGAAATGAGAAAGGAATGGTATTGAGTGAGATGGAAAGAGCAGAAAATAGCTCTTCTATATGGCCGTTTTACGACCGCATAGCAGTTTTGCAGTGCGTCCGACGACTCTGCGACCAATGACGATCCAGAACGACAGGCTACGACGCCAGAAGAGTGAAATCAAGGGGTTCGGTGCTTTTGTTGCTACTGACTGCGACTGAGTTAGATTCTAAATCGGGACCAAAACTGGGAGTGGAACCGGGAGTAAAACCGGGATCAGGGTTTCTTGGTAGATAGATCAGAGACTCTAGTTCTGGTTCGAGCCCTGATCGGCTCCACGCCGCGCCGGGACACTGTCGGGCATCATGAACATCGCCAGCAACATTGAGGGAACGCTCTCCCCGGACCCTCACCCCCTGGCCAGCCGAACATTGTTAACTGGACCGTGTCGTTTAGGCGTAGAAGCCAGTGTCGCCACGCAAGTCGGTCTGCTGTGGTTGTTGACCCAAATCAGGAGATAGACTGAAACAATGACGACGGCTGGTCTCGCTACCCTTTGGTCCCCGCCGTGCCCGGCAGAACGATCTCCACCCTCCGGTTTTGCGCTTTTCCGGCGGCTGTGGCATTCGACGCGATCGGCCTCGTCTTGCCATACCCCTTAGACTCGATCCGATCAGGGGGAATACCGCCTTCAATGAGAACCGCATGGACTGCACCGGCCCGCAACTGGGAAAGCTGCAAATTGTAGTCGTCCAAGCCGTCTGAGTCGGTGTGTCCTTCGATCAGAATCTTCTGCTCCGGGACCTTGGCGAGAGCCTGTGCGATCTCCGTGAGCCGCACATGCATCGCGGGCTTCACATCCGCCTTGTTGACGTCAAAATAGATGCTGCCTGGAAGCGTGAGGATCAGGCCCCGGGCTTCTTTTCGCACTGCCGCGAGCTTCGACAGCGCCTGCTGGAGCTCTCCCGCAGTAATCTGTTGGCGCTCTCCCGCAGCCTTACGGGTTGCTTCGAGTTCCGCCCTGGTATTCTGGAGCTCTTCCTCCTTGGCCTTCCGCAGCTCTTCCTCCTTCACCTTCTGAAGCGCTTCCGCCTGGGCCTTCTGGAGCCCTTCCTCCTTCGCCTTCCGCAACTCTTCCGCAGCCTTATGGGTTGCTTCGAGTTCCGCCTTCAACTGAGCCCCGAACGCCTGCGCCTCGCTCTGGCCCTTGGTCCGAAGCAAGGCGATCTCAGCATCGCGTATAGCGACCTCGCCATGGGCACGCCGCGCCGTTTCACTCCGGATGTTTTCCTCGGCAGTTATCACCTCAGCCCTGGACTGCGCTTTACGGGCCTCGGCCTCCGCAAGCCTTGCCGGATGCCCCGCAGTCGCGGCGTCATTCTTCGCTTTCCATATGCTTTCTGCATTATTTAAATGTGAGACCGCTGTGTCGTACGTGCGCGTGTCCAGTTTCTCGGCATTTGCATTCTTCGCGTCCTGTACGGCAGCTCTGGCCCGAGTAATCTCCTTGGGGAGCGGCCCTGGTGTGGAGCACGCAACTCCCGTGACAACGAGAACAGCCAGGAGACTTCGGATAGGAATTAGGTAGTTCATGATCAGCATCCCTTCGGTTATGGGTTTTGCAGCTGCTCGCGCAGTTTCTTCGCTTTCGCTTCGAGCTCTTCCGCCTGCTGGCGCACCGTGACCGCCTCCTTCTTCAGGCTCTCGGCCTTGACACGGCCCTCTGACGCCTCGGCGTAGGCCTTGGATTCGAGAGCCTTCCGGTACGCCTCCTCGCGGTCCCCCCGCGCGACGGCCTCGCGGGAGGCAATAAACGCCTCACGGGCATTGGCGAGGAGCTCTGGGGCGTCATTCAGCGCCCCAGCGGTCTCCGCGCTTCGGATGCTGGCTTCCGCCTCGGTTATCTGTTTGGACACTGTAGGGAGGTCGATCGAGGCACACCCGGCAGAAACTCCAGCCGCAACCAGGGTGATCCAGACGAGACGTTTCATAGATGACTCCTTCCGCTATAGTTTGGTAAGAGGCTTTCGTGCTCCCTGAAAGTGAGCTAGCCCGGGTTTTGCAGACCTCAAAAGGGGACTACCTATATTGTGGAAGCGGTAGTGCTTCACTAATAAAGAATTCGAGATGTCCTGCTTGATCAGGCACATCGAAAAAGGAGCAAAACCTGTACCGTCGATCCATTAAGTAAGGTGAAATGTAAAATAAAACCTGACGGGTATTAATCAGAATCTATGTGTTAAACGCTAATCAGGGGGTATCTGTCCTGAGTGAAAATGCCACACTGTCGTGCAAATCGCACTAGGACAGCTCGACTGTGCAGGCCGAGTTTCTCCATCAGAAGATTCAAACTAAGCCACTACTTAAGGCGAAGGTCAGAGCACCACCGGTCTCCGTAGGCGCTCGTCGATACTGGAGCCTAGTGTTGCCAGCAGAGTATGCAACCGTGGAAGCGCTGTTGAATCGAATCGGTGTCCCTTAGTCAACGATGAACCAGATCTCCGCCCCACACCGTGAACGTAGGGTGGCTGGGCCTACCGATCAATCACCAATCCTGTCGAGCGGGACAATTTGTCTTGGGCTGGATAGTTTGTCCTGCAGATTCCCCTAGCCGACCTTCCTCAAGGATCCGATCATGGTCTCGGTGATGAGCGATCGAATCACTGCAACTGATTGAAACATACAGGCTCCCTGGCACTGGACACGATGTGTTGATCCCTTGGCATCGTCTATGCGATTTCACAAGGGTGTTCTCGAAGCGTGATAGGGATGGCCCCGGTGACGGCTACATGAGCGGGAGACGAGGCAGACAGGCCGCACAGTCAACACTGGTACGACCCAGCAAAGGAGGAGAGCCATGGAATATAAGACCAACTCCATCGCATCTCGCATTCAATGGTGCCAACGGCAGAAAACTCAGGCGCGTACGCAGCTTGAGCGTGAAGGATGGCAATCCGAACTGGAGGGGCTCTGCGACGCGCTCCTCAATAGAAGAGTTTACACGACCCAGTCTCAGGATTGTCTGCCCGGTGTGTTCAAGAGGTATGTGATTGGTTTACAGGACGGGTACGCGATGATGCGCACTGCTGCGGTAGGCCAAGAACCATCAAGCCCATAGGACACATGTTCGATCCTGGTTCCCTATAGAGGAGAGCCAGGGGGACCGAGCGGCGTGCTGGCGTTGTTCCAGTAGGCTTGGCCCTTCTCAGGGCAATCGATCCCGCTGAGGCGGATACGTTTGGAGTGTCAGTTGTGCAGGACTTCGATGGTGTCACCGTCGAGGACGGAGACGACTTTGCCCATGAATTGATAAGCAAGTGGACTTGTAGTTGGGAGCACCGTCAGTAGAAGAAGGGCGATACTTGCCCAAATGTACGGCGGAATATTTTGCCTCAGCATACTTTATTTCACGGCTCTTCTTCCTTATTATCCGATTCCTCTGCTACACCCAGGTGCCTCCGTAGCTTCTTGATTGAGCTGAGTGACACAGTAGCATCCTCGTCTCCTGCGTCCTTCAAGATTTGGGAAACCCAGCCATTCAAGGACCGCACCTCTTCAAGTACTTGACCAAGCTGGCCGCTCAAAATGATGCCAAACCCCAACAGCGCACCCACTAAAGCCAGTGACCAATTTGGCCACTCTGGCGAGGAGAATCCGAGGATTCAAAAGATAACCTCCATAAACGAACTGATTATGAGCGCCGCCGCGAACAATCGCACGACCTGGTTAAAAAGAGGCTCCTTGTCTCGCTGTAGTAGACCAAACCTATACATTCACCACCTCCCAAGCTCCGACTTTATGCCACATCTTCAAGCCTCTCTGCGTAATCTGCCCCAAGCGGGTTGCGTGACGTTGCCGTGTTTTCATTATCAACTCCGAGGTTGCTGCCTGACGTAGTGCTTCCCCTGGCCAAGGGCTGCATCATCGGCTACAAGAGTTTCCACTCCATGCTCTTCGCCGCGCTTCCATCGAACAATACCAGTGGCAACAAAGATGCTTTGTCGATCAGGTAGTGTCACGGTCATCGGGAAGGACTGTCCGACTCGCATCGGCAGATCACCGGATATTCGCATTATAGGAGGGATGCGAACGAGGGCACAAGGGTCACATAGGAAGCTCTGAGGTTGCCCGATACTTTGCTACTACGGACAATTCCCCGCCACGCGATACCCTGCCTCTTCCGCTTCAGCCGCACTCGGGGCCATGACATGCCCTGACAAAGGATTTACCTAGGGCAGTTAGAAGCAGATGTATATCACCTTCGCGATCAAATGCTGCATCCTCACTCCAAGCAGCATCCATCCAACACAGCCGGAGGCGGAGTAGGTTCTCTGCTGGTATACGAAACACCTCCTTGGAGATCACTAAAGATTCTCTCAATTTGCTCATCGTATGTTCGGCTTGTTGCCACGTTCCGGCTTGTTCCCATTGTTTAGTCCACGAGAACAGCACATCTAAGATTTTAACCTCTGTAGATGTGAGTTCAGATAGGATTGCTGGGAAGCTGACGTGAATCTGATTGCCTGAGACTGACGAGGCAAGTAAACCGGCGTACTTAGCTATGAGTTCTTCTTCAGTCTCTAGGGAGGCTTTCTCTATCAGAGGGATTGCGATCTTTAGATTAAGTGTTCGCCGCTTTATTCCTGCGTCTTGTAATAACTGGTCGGCTTCCATCATCATCTTGACCGCTTGCGCTTCCCGTTGACATCGAATCTTGTCTGCCTGTAACTGCCCCTTCTCTCTAGCAATAGGTTCCAGGTATGTCTTGGCGATCTCGCGGAACTCTCGCGTTCCCCGTTCTATTGCTTCTGCAAGTTTTCCAATGCCGAGATAATCATCATTCACTAGTCAAGTAGACCTTTCCTTTCATGCATTGTCGCTTGACGCCGGGAAGTGGAGGGCGAATCGAGAAAGACATGTGAGCCTCGCAGGGAGGCCAATTGTAGGAGGGAACCGAAGGAAGGCGCAAGAGACGACTAGGTAATTACGTGTATTTCAAGGCGAAAACGATTTCGGGGTTAAACCGCAAACCCGTCCGTGGGGAGGTGTCAAGCGGGGTGCGTGCCTACAAAACCGTTGATGATCTTAGTCTCTGAGCTTCCGCCACGCCCACGGCGGCATGGGCAGTGGATCAGCCCACAAGCCTTTCTTTGCGTCTCGCGCGGCCTTCTCTAGCCTCTCCAATTCTCTATTCCTTGGAGCGTATATCTGATACCACCAGCACTAGGAGCCTGTCCGACATTGGCCCCAGAATCCTCTTGTCAGGAGCCGCGGGTTCGTCTATAAGCAGAGAAACGTACGGACAAGATAGGAGGCGCGACCATGACGACCCGCACCTTTCGTCCCTATGACCCCGACGAGCAGTGGCTGTTGCCGCCCTCGCCGCAGGAGTGGCTGCCCGAGGACCATCTGGCATATTTTCTATCGGATCTCGTGGAGGCACTGAATCTGACGCCCATCCTTCAGACGTATGGCGGCGTCACCCGTGGGACCGCCCCCTATCATCCCCAGCTGTTGGTGAAGATCCTATTCTATGCCTACGCCGTGGGGATTCCGGCCTCACGCCAGATCGCCAAGGAGCTGGACGAGAACGTGGCCTTTCGGGTGTTGGCAGCGAACCAGCGGCCGGACTTTCGGACGATCAGCGACTTTCGCCGGCAGCATCTGACGGCGCTGGCCGACCTGTTCGTCGAGGTGCTGACGCTGTGTCGGCGGGCCGGGCTGGTCACGCTGGGGCACATCGCGTTGGACGGCACCAAGATTCAAGCCAACGCCTCGAAGCACAAGGCCATGAGCTATGGGCGGATGGGAACCGAGGAGGCCCGCTTGCAAGCCGAAGTCACGGCGTTGCTCCAGCAGGCGGAGGCGGCCGATGTCCACGATGACGCCACGTATGGGGCCGATCGGCGTGGCGATGAACTGCCGGCCGAGTTGGCGCGCCGGGAGCAGCGGCTGCAGACGATTCGCGCCGCCAAGGCTGTGTTGGAGGAGGAGGCGCAGGCGGAGGCGGCCCTCACGCAGATCGCCCACACGGCAGACGCGACGGACCGGCCGCGCCGGGGCCGACCACCCCAGCCGCCCCGGTCGGTCCCTGATCCCAAAGCCCAGCGCAATTTCACCGATCCGGAGAGCCGAATCATGCCAGCGCCCAATGCCAAGGGCAGCGTGCTCCAAGGCTACAACTGCCAAGCCGCGGTGGATGCGACGGCGCAGATCGTTGTTGCGGCGGACGTCACCGATGCGTCCAATGACAAGCAGCAGGCGCAGCCACTGCTGACGCAGGTGCTGGTCATGAGCGAACAGGTGCCCCGGACGGTGAGCATGGATGCGGGCTATTTCAGTGAGGCGAACGTCACGGCTCTGGCCGATCTGGGGTGTGAGCCGCTCATCCCGCCGGATCGGCAGACGCATGGGCACGCGCTCCCCACCGCCCCCCGAGGCCGGCCCCCCGCAGGGTTGTCGGTGGCCGAGCGGATGCGGCGCACGTTGCAGACCAAGCGCGGACGGCGGTTGTACGCCCGACGCAAGGCGATCGTCGAGCCGGTGTTTGGGCAGATCAAGCAGGGCCGAGGCTTCCGGCAGTTCTTGCTGCGCGGGCTGCGGCAGGTGCGTGGGGAATGGGCCCTGATCTGCACCACCCACAATATACTGAAGCTCTGGCGGGCGCTCCGGCCACGCCACGGACGCCCCGGCGCGGAGCTACGGGCGCTGAGCGGGAGCCGGACGAGAGCGCGGCGAGCTTAAGACTAGCAGGGGACCGGTGTGCCGATCGATCCGCACACGAGCAAGCACGGAATCCGCCGCCAGGACCAGGGTGCTCTCATTGCAATGTCGGACAGGCTCCTAGCCCTGCTTAATTAACTCCTGGTTGAGATTCATGCCACCGGGTAGGCTCAACATCCTCCATGCATTTGGCATAAGGTGATTGCGTGTGCCAAGCATTTCTTTACCTCCGTGTATTGATCTGTCTTGTGCAGCGCGCAGTTCATTCGATTGACCTCTGAACTCTCCGACTCGCATTTTTGTAACGTACCTTCTAAGTCCCACCGCTCAATTTTCGTTTTAAACACCGCCGCTTGTTCGATCCAGAATTGCTTCGGGTTCCAGCTGGCTCTCCATGTGTTAATGGCCCCGTCGGGTTGGCACCCAACCAATTCAAGTCCAGCTGTTCCGCCTGTTCCGCATCCTACAATGAAGAGCGAAAGAACAAGTGCTATCACTACCATTGAAGTACGCATAGCTCTCTTTCAACATAATCTAACTATAATTCGGCGTCAGAATCATTCCGGCAAACCCAGCAGGGACTGCCTGCTAATCCCGGGCCATGCTGAGGCCAGACGATTGAGTTTGTCAATCGTTGCACTGGTCCGCCGACTGCGAGCAACACACGGGGAAGCGACGGTAGGAACGAAGTGTGAAAGGCATAGGGGCCTCGCAAGGAGGCGTATTGTAGGAGGGTGCGAAGAAAGGCGCAACTGTCTGGTCTTGGCAGCCGTTGTCGTTCTTTTCTAAGGTCTCGCACGTGCGCAGCCGGACGAAGCAGTGTGGATTGAAGCGACCGCGTTCTAGCTGAAGAAACACCATATCCTCTCCGCACCATCTCTCTACTCATTCCCTCAGAATGAGCAGCCCGCGATCAGTCGTGAGCTGAGCCTGTAACTGGCCGCGGCCCACCGTGGAATATCAGTAGTCCTCTTCAGTTGATCTTAAAGGCGAACGCAAGTAGGCCAAGCATTTCAATGGGTTGCGACTGAGCTGTTGAAAAGAGTCGGAGCGGCACGCCCTGTGCTTTAGCTACATGTTAGCAGCACAATACAACTCATCATTTTGAGGATCGATAATGTTCTGGAAAGGAGAAACACCATGACGATGATAGACGCGATGTTGTTCAATGGTTCGCAGTATATCGTTTCACTTGGACTTTTGGCCCTGGCATGGGCAAGTTTACAGAGAACTAATACATGAACGAGGATTCGGCAGTGCGCACGAATCGTGGTTTGAACGGCATGCACCACTAACTCAAGGAGGTCCCATGATATCAATTCCCCAAGTCGGCAGCGTCCTGTGTGGACTGGTCTTACTCATGAATGTGTCCCATGCTGCCGCGCAGGCCTCGAATGACCTGACTCACAACAGGACAATCAAGGGCGACGTGATGCGCATCGAATATGCGTACTATGTCGTCAAGGAGAAGGACGGCAGGGAAGTGCGCGTGCACGCTGATAAAACTACGCAGATGATGGGACAGCTCAAGCAGGGTGATCGTGTAGAGGCGGAAGTCAGCGCTGAGAACCACGTGCTGCGGATGCGGTCACTCCCTTAAGCAGATTTCGATAAATTGGGAAAATCCGAGCAGGTATACACCACTGTGTGTAGTACCAGCCGATGACTACAGAGGGGCCTTGGAAACGAGGCCCCTTTTTTTGTCCTGTGTGGTCGGGAATGCGCGCTTGACGGTGGAGGCATTAACCGAGATGCTGCGCGCTACTTGAAGTCTGTCCCATTTCCTTTGGGGTGGATTGCTCAAGTATGGGATAGGTCCAAATAGCGTCTTTTGCTGATTGACTCCCGCACTCATTGCGCCCAGTGTAATAGTGTGTGGTGTGAAGCTCCGCTGACTGTCCTATCTCTTGCGCTTCCTAATCCGTCCCGGCGTGACCGATTCCCGAGTCTCCGATGCCAGAGTTTCTCGTAAGCACTCCCTAGGCACTCATTGTATTGCTTTGACACGGCAGAACGGCGATCGTTCTTCTATGGCAGGGCGGGGTTCAATTGGGCGAGGTCCCTGGCCATCTGCCATGGCTTCGTGGAAGGTGTAGGCGTCGGTAGTGTGTGCCGGGCACCGTGAGCTGTGTCGAGCCCCGGAGTCAATTCATGAACTGCCTTCGTTGTCATGGTTTAATGGCCAAGTGTCAGCACTTCTCGGTCAGAAAAGTATCTGAATTTTGGTTTTTGACGCCGCATTGTGCATTGGGATCATCAATTTGGCCGCCCCCGAACAAATACACTGCTGGCGCCGTGTTTGACGTGACGCCATGGATCTAAAGTCGCTGTGTGCGACGCATGTCGAGGCCAGAATTGCTCTCCCACAAAGTGACCGAGAAGTGCTGACACTTGGCCGTTTAATGGTGACCATCCGATTGGAGGATGCGGGAAGCTCGTCACTCTGCTTTTCCGGCTGGCAATGCCTGCTGTGTGGTGAGGTGACCGATCCGGTGATCAACGTAAATCGGAAAGAGCTCCACGGACCGACGGGGAGCCGTGGGCGTATTCGGTACGGCGTGTCGCTGGCGCAAGCGGGGGCGGTCTCAACTCAAGGGAACGAGAACGTGATGCAGTCTCTGGTTCAAGGAACACGGAGTCACATAATCGCCACCGGTGGTAAGAAATGGCCAGTCAGGACACGCAAGCGCTTCATTGTGGGAGGCCCGCGATGACCCGCCAATGTGCTAGAATGTATCGTCGCCGATCTTGACACTGGTTCCGCTTGGGAATAACCAGGGCACCGGACTCACCTGAAAAGGGCACTCCACCTGTACGGCGATATGTGGCGCTCCTAGTCTCCACCTCTTCTCCGGATAGGAAGAAGGGTGAAGAGCGGAGCAAGCTCCCTCCTGGATAGGCCCAGCGATGACAGGAACTCGAGGGGCTCCTAGAACCCGAATCGGGTACGCGGGAGTGTACTGAATCCCTCGGATCAGACCACTCGTCAGGCAGAAGCAGCTCACTGCTTCACACGCCAGGAGCGGTGATCCATTTCTTGACTGAACCAATTCCGTTGCGCGACAGGCGAGAGCACTATGACGTTCAAGGCTTGGATCAAGACCATCACCTTCTACGAGATCTTCGTTGGGATGAAAGCGACGATGTCGCATATGGTGCACTACCGACCGGTCACCGAGCAGTACCCGCACGAAAAGCGAACGTTGCCGGATAACTATCGCGGGATGCTGGCGTTGTTACGGTACGACGATGGGACCGAAAAATGTGTCGGCTGCGATTTGTGCGAGGCCGCCTGCCCCTCGCGGGTCATTCGTGTGGTCAGTGCTGAAGTGCCTGGCGAACCGACGAAGCGCTATGCAAAAGAATATTACATGGACATGACCCGCTGTCTATTTTGTGGGCTGTGCGTCGATGCGTGTCCGGTGGATGCCCTCGGCATGACGCGTGAATTCGAGTGGTCGGTGTACGACAAGCGGCAACTGCTTCTCAACAAGGAACAATTGCTCGCCATCGGCGACCGTTCGTTTCCGGTTCGAGAGAAGCAGTTGGAGCTCCAACATCCGAATGTGGCGTTCTTCAACGTCGCATTCAAGCATCTGCCGCAAAAACCCAGCTGAATCGTCCGGTTCCACATGCGACGGTCTGTTGGACCGGTAGACGATAGCGGCATCCTGCTAGCGGGCACGCAGGAAGACGTGTGGGTGGTTGGTTTGAGCGGTATGGGACGTGGTAAATTGAGCCGACGAACAGCAGTGACGCGACCTTCTCTTCCGCCACTCCTCCGGCGGCACATGAATGGGAGCACCCCACACTCCTTTCTTCGCCTCTCGTGCGTGCTGCTCTAGCCTCTGCATTCTCAGTTGCACCGACAGGATCCCGCATACCTGGCTCATGGACGAATTTGCATGGTGTGCGGGGCGAAGTGCCTGGAAGGGCAAAGGGTCCTTGTCGTCCGCTGTAAACAGATCAAGGAATTTTGATAGAAGTTTTGAGGAGCCCAATCCGTGTTATACGCAGTATTCATGTTTTGGATTATTGCGAGCATTTCAGTGGTTGTGGCGAGCATGGTGTTCGGTGGCTTATTGTGTGCGTGGTGTGCCTTTATAGGTCGTAGGCGCTTCCGACGGGATGTCGCCTCCTTGTTAGTGCATCGTCCCCCTTCGCCACCCACTGCCCCATCTCAATGATCTTGCCCCAACCTGTTCGAGTGCGTCCTAGTGGCCGCGATCTCCCACATGTTGGAGACTGTGGCTTCTTCGAGGGACATGGTCTCGCGTTTGGGGCGTAGGTATGTCACTTTTGCTTTATTCCATCCATGCTTTCACGTGCTTGATCAGGGAGAATATCCCAAAGTGGATGGTAAACATTCAGGGACTGAGCGAATCGATCTAGGCCGGGGAAAAGAGTAGCCCTAGCAGGCTGCGGAAAAACCCGGGTTGAATGAGGCCGATGCTTCCGAAATCCAATCATAGGAGCCATCGACGCCTCTCCGTGAGGGGGTGGCGTCCCACCGTGAAGGCCTGCTGGAAGCCACGATGCGCGCCGCAAAGTCGTGCCGGCTCATGCGGTGCGCGCCACCAGATTGCGGATCCGCACCAGGTTGTACGCGGCCGCCGCGAAGGTGAAGAGCCAGCCAACCCGCCGCACACCACGAAGTTTGACCTTGCGCAACAACCCGACTGTCTTCAACCACCCGAAGATCTCTTCGACCCGTTTACGCTTCTGTTGACTCACGGTGTAGCCGGGATGGCGGGTGGTCCGTCCATCAATCGCACTGGCACGGTTTGTCGTGTGCTGGGCCACATGGGGCGTGACCTGCAGCGCCCGCAGATCTTGGACGAACGCCTGCGTGTCGTAGTTCTTGTCACCAGCCACCGTCACCCGTTGTCGGCCAGAGCGCTCGCGGATCAGTGCCAGCGCCGCCTCCCGTTCCGCTGTGCCGGTCGCCTGGGTGAGGCGCGTGTTCACCACCAGTCCATGCCGGTTCTCCATCAGCACATGCCCCAAGAAGCACAGCTTAGCCTCCTGGCCCGATGCCTTTTTGTACAGCCGGGCTTCCAGATCCGTCGTCGATGCATGCGTGGCATTCGTCCGGCGCTCGCCCCGGAAATCCACACTGGGATTGCCCGGATCGTCCGGCGGCGGCACGGGCGCGGCGTCAGTCTTCCGCTTGAAGCTCTTCTGGCCCGCCCAGGCCTCGATCAGCGTGCCGTCGACCGTGAAATGCTCATCGGACAACAGGCGATGGGCCTTCGCTTGCGCCAGCACTTGCTCGAAGAACGCCGTGGCCACCTTCCCCGCCAGCAAACGGTCCCGGTTCTTGGTGAAGACGGTCACATCCCACACGGGCGCATCCAGATCGAGGCCGACAAACCAACGGAACAGCAGGTTGTACTGCAGCTGCTCCATCAAGAGCCGTTCACTCCTGAGGCTGTAGAGCACTTGCAGTAGCAAGGCCCGCAGGAGTTTCTCCGGGGCAATCGAGGGCCGACCGGTTCCGGCATAGAGCTGCTCCACCTGGGGCGACAACGCGGTCAGAGCCGTGTCCACGTATTGCCGGATGGGCCGCAGCGGGTGGGTTGCCGGAACCCGCTCCTCTGGCGAGAGATAGCTGAACAGCCCGGCTTGCTGGGTATCGTGGCCACGCATCGTGAACCTCCTAGAGTAAATACTAGCTAATTGTATTTATTTACTCCAAGAAGCAGGAGAAAACAAGAGTTTTTCCGCAGCCTGCTAGAGATGTTCATGGTGTGCAGGTTCTTAAGCACCTTTTTCCGTTCATCATGTGCATAAATAAGTTTACACACATTCTCGGGAGTATCATGGCCCGGCATACATTGAAGATTGTCCTCAAAACTCACTCCTGTGTGGCATGGACACAGAAATACCCCTTTTTAGATGGTGAGCCTTTCGTCTAACTGGAATGGATTAACTTGTACAACAGCTTTTAAGGGTTCTTTGTCGAGCACTGCGTTCTGAAAGTGCTCCTCGACCTCTTCATCTCCCTTGCCTCGAAAAATATGCCATGCGCGATGGTGCTCATGAAATGTCCTTTCGCCCTGGTCCCTCAGCCATTCTTTGTTAACCACCCAAACTGCAAAATCGTCCGTTCCGCTTTCTGCGGCAAAATATGCAGCGATGTAGATAGAGTATGTCCAATCAAGCAACCTAGTAGCTGCCCCATGGTGCTGCATGAGTGATAGCCAGCGTAGCGACTCCTCTCGGTCAGGCACATGGTGCGAATAGTGATGCAACCGTCGCCGAAATTCACGAAGCGCAATTTTCTCCATATGCTCTACCCGTTCAAGTGACCCATATAGTCTCTTGCACGTTCGTTCTGATGAAGTTTCAAGTCTCCACGTCGCACATCTGTGTCCTCTAAAAATGAAATTAGCATTATGATATTCCCTTACATTTTCCCATGTTACTGATTGCTCAGGAAAAGATGTTTCCACCATTCATGGTCTCCCAATCGATGACTGCATAGCGCCTATGAAGCGATAGTAGAAACGAATAATGAAGGGCATGGGGCCATCGCAGGGAGGCGAATTGTAGGAGGGATGCGAACGAGGCGCAAGGGCCAATTGGAGGGCGTAAGTTAGACAACTGCTGTTGCACATTACAATAAGTACATCCTAGAATCAGCCTCCATTGCCCTGACAGAGTGAGGGTACATGCAGATTGTAAAGCCTCTCATACTCGTACTGCTGACTTATAGCTTTCTCTCCTGTGCGCCAACAAATCCCGCCCCCACAAGAATGGGAGATGAGAAGATAAGTGATTGTGGAGAAATCCCTATCGGGGTGACAATAGACAAGCGAGAACTTGATATTGCCGGAGCTACGATGCTGGACTTCTCCCTTGGAAACCTTGTGATAAAGGACACACCGCGATTTGAAAAGATCATTTCCGAGGCCGCTTCGAGCTTAGCGACTACTGACATCCTCGTATGCAAAACAATCGCCCGTGCGGGAGTATGCGGCAACGCTGAGATGGTTGATTATTTTACACGCGAGATACACTTCTTGGCTGGACACCCAAGCACAAGCGAGCAGCTTCAATGGCGACAGACGAATCCTTTTCCCAAAGCCGCACCGCAAGAGCAGTCAACTCCACGAGAGTCTTCAGAAATTCGCTTCGCAAAATCCTGCAAGCAATCAGTGGACGGACTGGGGAGACAGCCAGAATCTTTTGTTCCGATCTGGCTTGACATGTTGAGACTTTTATACAAGGAAAAATTTCCACGAGATCGCGACTTACTAAATCTTTACAGGATCAAGGGGCGCTATCGAGATCCTTATAATGCGCCCGATGATTTCTTTCGGGAATCCCTTTACACTCTAAAATGCTTGGTGGATGCAGGCCAGATAAAGTTGGAGAAACTTGGGGTTACTAGCACATTTGGGGGCAAGGTTTTTGAAAATCAAAAGGTTGATTTTGTGGAACCTTCAATTTCCAATTCAAACGAATGGCGTCGATTAACTGACTCGGACAAAACACAGCTATCTCTAATTCTCTCTAATGGGAGCCGATATAAGATTGAAATTTTCAGAATACCTACACCGGACTGTATTCGGCTAGCAACCGATTTCTACAATCTTTTTATTCAGTTGGGATGGTCAACCCACAAGCCTCAGACGCCGGAGGATGAGCCAGAGCCAGGCATTCGAGTAAAGTCAATCGGGGACAATATCCCAATCGCACAGATCAAGAACATGAAGCAGCGCAGTGGGGCAGTATTACTCGTAGATGCACTTGAAAAAATTAACTCCCCGTTATGTATGAACCGCGCGGCGGGATGGTAGATGACTTGACCATACATCTTGAGATTGGAATGAAACCTGAAGGGAACTAGTCAACCGGCCCCAGTCAGCTTTGCTATGTCGATTCAGATATCTTTGAGTCCCAGCCGGGCACTGCCTGAAGCGGTAATCGAAACCGTCAAATATGAATCCGTGCCCCTATCAATGAATTTCCATTGAATCAACTCACGTAAGACGGTTTCTATTTCCGCAGTACGGTTGGGGTCGAAGTGAACATAGAGTACATCGTACGGTTGTGGACCATGTTCTTTTAGGTATGCCAATACTTCTCTTTGAAACTCACGGCTTCGGTTAAACGTCTGGTCTGGTTTCTGGGGCTCAATTCGTGCCACGACCCTGGTCCTCCTCTCACCTTATAAGCAAGGTATTTGAATCCTCTCCTGGCCTTCACAACTCCTTCAGGTGGGGGAAGGCTAGGCCGTCCGTGGGGAGGTGTCAAGCGGGGTGCGTGCCTACAAAACCGTTGATGATCTTAGTCTCTGAGCTTCCGCCACGCCCACGGCGGCATGGGTTGCGGATCGGTCCACAAGCCTCTCCTAGCCTTTCGCGCTTCTGTCTCTAGCTCTTCCAGTACCGAGTTTCCTGGCTCATACTTTCTATACCACCAACACCAGCCTTGCTTGACGAGTTCCTGATTCAGGTTCATGCCGTCGGGCAGTAGCACAGCGGAAATGGTGCGCTGTCAACAATTTCAGTGGTGCACAACCGTTGCCTCAGTGAAACACCAAGACGGGGCACGGCATCTTGTGTAGCACAGCATGAGACACGCTGCCCAGCACCAAACGGGTGATTCCCTGTCGGCCTCTCGTGCCCATCAGAATCAGATCCGAGCCCCGGGTAATCGCTTCTTGCAGAATCGTGGTTGCCGGTTCGCCGACCACAGCGACTTCGTGAGCCTGGTAGCCTAAGGCGCCTAGACGTTCTGCCGCACCCTTGATGGAGTCGGCTTGCTTCTCCAGTATCTCGGCGTAGGCGGTAGCGGCATCGCCTGGCCCCGGCGGCTCTGTCGACGGCAAGACGGTCAGCAGCGTCACCTCCACCGCATCATGAAACGGCTTGAGTTGCAGAAACCGCACTGCGGCATCCGCGTCGGATGGACCTTGGAGCGGCAGCAGAATCTGTTTCATGGCCTTGACTGGGCCGTGCACAATCAAGGTGGCGCAAGGGGCCAAGGTGAGGATGTTGTGTGACACACTGCCGAACAGCCGCTCCTTGATGGGGCCAAGACCCCGTGCTCCCATGACGATCAGATCGGTTTTCTGCTCCCTGGCCATCGACACGATGACTTCTGCCGGAGACCTGATCTCCGGAGACCCGATCTGAAGATATTTCGTCGCGGGACCTACGTGCTTCGGGAGGTGGGACTGAACCAGATCGAGCAGCCGCTCCCCGTCTTCCCGCACGGTCTGCTCACGCGCCGTATACTCCTCCATATCTTCTATCATCGCCATCATCGGGTACATCGATTTCGAGAGGTTCAATACGTGAAGCAGGGTGAGCTGCTCTGCCGGGGCAAAGAATTGGAGGGCATGAGCGGCCTCATAGGAATGATCTGATCCATCAACCGCAAGTAATGTTTTCATCGAAGACCCTCCTGTGTTTACGCACCGATGTCCTCCTTCGAGGCAGGAGGAACGGGTTCCTGAAACTACATGATCGAGCATTGCGGTGATCGTTTGAACGTGAGCGGAGGCCAGTGCGGGAACGGCGGGAGACAGTAACAACAGAGGAGTGGGTGGTTGGGTGGGTGACGGTTTGCGCGCTGAGCACGATCCCTTCCCCTTCGACAGAATGCCCTTCCGCTCCAATTCCCGAAGATACGCTTCGGCAAGGTCAAACAATAACTATTTGATGATCTTCCTCTGAATCACCGCCGTAGAATACCCACTTCTTTGCAAGAAAGCACCCCACCTTGCTAGGGCATACGGCCACAATGGATGCATTTGTCAGAGGGCAACGCAGGCTGATGAGGCACGTCGAGGGGTGTCAAGGGCGGCTATTGGCTTATTCCGGTCCAGTGTCTATAGTGTGATCGGAGACAGGTAAATCGAACGATGCATTCTAGACAAGAAGCAAGCCGAGCAATCTTAGAAGAGCATTTATTCCACCCAGTTAACCTGAAGGCCGCCAAGTCACTCCGGTCAGAGGGCACTATCACTGCCCCGAATGAGATCACGCTAAAAGTCCGCTGGTCACCGAACCAAGCCAAGTTTATTCACGAACAACTCACCTCCTGGCTCACAACTGGGGACATCAACAAGCTCGTTAAACTTTTGAGGGAAGAACCGGTTGCCATTACTCATCCCATGGTGTTCTGGCAATTATTTCACCTTCGCCAACTAGTGCGAACTCCTAGCGAGGAAGAAGAAGGCCGCCGCCCGGTCTGGACCTGGAAAGCCGAGCGGCATGGTCAGGATGAGCTTGACGAGGCCGTCCTTCCGAAAGGTGTGAAGCCTGCTGGCCATCGGGCACTTCTGGACCTTTTGACCGCGTGGGTATCACGGTTTCTGCCTGGCTATGCTGTCACCCAGCTAAGACAAAAGAGAACCAAAGGCGCTCCGCAGAAATGGGCGATGGATGCACAGCTCGATGTTCTGTTGTCGTTTAATGAACTGCGGGATGAACTTGCCAAGATTGATGAGGATGAGTTTCTTGTCCCGAAACAGGGAGAGTCACGAATCAGGTTTCTACGAAGAATGAGTCGCATAGTTGAACGGCTGAACCGGCTGCTGCCCCAGGCGTTGCGAACTCGCAGAAACAAAAAGGCTCCCCAAAAACCTCTACCAAAAGGCTTTCAAGGTGACACAGCGGCATGGGATGAACTTTGCCAATGGGAAACCTATTACTTCCCGCTTCCAAGTGATGTCACACTTCAGATCGCGCGACAAGGCTGGACACCGCGCTTGCGGCAGGACCGGCTCTTGTGCGGTTTGCTCGCCTATCACAACTTGCGTGATTACAGGAAATGGAACACCATCCGGCGTATAGTTGAACGGGCTGAAGGCGACTTCCCGCAGTTCGACCGACACCGCCGCTCCCGCAGTCGTTCAGAGCCTGCCTCGTTTCCGCGCTCTTAGTCTCATCTGAACTCCTCCATTCAAGACTCTGTCGCGATCACTGATGCGCTACCCCATCGCTTCCACACAATTCAGGCGGCTTTTTGTGGAAGAAGCAAATTGCAAACCAGATTCGCGATAGATTGGACACGTGACGCGAAGAAAGCGTCACGAGAAGTCTAACAACAATTTTCAATTGGAGGTTTTCAAAATGTCAGTCACAAGTTCCGCAGTACCGGCCACCGCCGACGATGGGCGAACCGATGAACAGCCAGTTAAGCCAATGACGGCTTTTCCGCTTGATGCCCTGCCTGGTCCGATTCAACAATTCGCAATGGAGGGTGCCGCTTCCTTAACCGCGCCTCCTGAGCTTATCGCAGTTCCCGCACTCGTCGTGGCAGCGGCTGCGATTGGCGGTTCACGGATCATTCAACTAAAGCCGGGGTGGACAGAGCCCGCCTCTGTATTTGCCGCAGTGATTTCGCCGTCAGGCACCATGAAGAGCCCTGCCTTGCAAATGGCGACTGCGCCTTTGCAAGGGCTCACCACGCCTGGCGCGCCCACATGGACCGCAGATGTCACAGTAGAACGATTAGCCCAACTCCTCGCGGAGAACCCACGAGGACTACTGGTGATCAGGGACGAGTTATCCGCCTGGGTCAAGTCCATGAATCAATACAAACAAGGAAAGGGGGCGGATCGGCAATTCTACCTCAGCGTATGGAGTGGAGCACCCGTCAAGGTTGATCGGGTCGGAAGCGGCACCCCCACCGACATTCTCATTGCTCGCCCTTGTCTGTCGGTCGTCGGCTGTATACCTCCAGAAGTTCTGGGGGAGTTTGATGATCGTGGTGGCCTTGACGATGGGTTTTTGCCACGATTGTTATTCGCCTGGCCCCTTCAACGGCCTGTCCGGTGGACTGATGCGACTATTTCTCAGCCAGTGCGTGATGGCTATGACAACCTTATTAGGGAGTTGTTCGCTTTCCCCATGCAGAAGGAACCTGTCAGCCTGCTCCTGAGCGATGAGGCTCTAGCTCTTTTCAAATGGTGGCACGACACCCATTGTGAAGAAACTGAGCAACCCCAGCTTCCCCCGTTTCTGCGAGGGGCATATGCCAAGCTGAAAGGATATTGCCCAAGACTGGCACTCATTCATGCCGTGGTTACAAACCCGACAACCGAGAGGGTTGAGAAAGCCTCAGTAGAGGCGGCTATCCAGCTAGTTAGCTACTTCAAGGCCCAGGCAAGGAAGGTGATGCCTCTGCTTGGCGAAAACAAGTCGAGCGAAGTGGAACGTTGCAAAGCCGAGATCCGGCGGAAATTGTCGGTAAGTCGGTCTATGAAGAAAAGGGATATTCAGAAAAGTAGTGCGTTCAATGCAGAGGTGTTTAACCAAGCGTTTGCTGAAATGACTGTTCCCCACTTAGTGGTTGATGCTGAAGGGGGTGTGAGGCTATGGGAACCGACAAACCGACAATCGACAAGTTAGTGTGAGAAACAGGAAGGATCTGATAGCCGCGCGAGCCCAAAGCGAGCGAGGCGAGGAAATACGAGGGTATTAACGACCTTAACAATAGAGACTAGGACAGGCGAATAGCTGCCACCTAGGTAAACATATAGACCCCTGGGTTTCTCGTGGAAATCGTGAGCCTGCCCTGGGGTTTTTTGCAAAGAGAGGCCAATCTGATGAAAGTTCTGACACCTATTAAGGCAATAAGAGCCAAGTGTATGGACTGTACCTGTCACCAGCCCAAGGAGATCAGGGAATGTCGCATTCCCACGTGTGCACTATGGCCCTACCGGATGGGTAAACGACCAAAGCAGGTACCCCAAACAAACCAGGAGGCAAGAGATATTCAGCCATGCAGCGTTTAATCAACATACAAGAGGCGGCTCAGTACACGGGCCTTTCACCCCATACTATCTACACGATGGTCAGTCAGCGGCGTATTCCCTTCGTGAAGGTGGGGCGGTTGGTCAAGTTCGACGTTGACCTGTTGGACAAGTGGATCAAGCAGAACACCGTAATGCCGATGCCGTCGAAAAGTAGCTGAGCCCTCTTGACAGACTGTTCCGTTATATAGGAACATAGCCTCCGATGCTACGGTTACGTGAAATTCGAGAAAGAAAGGGGGTGAGCTTGCGAGCACTCAAGAAAGCGTCAGGGGTGGCGGTGTCCTCATTGGCTCGCTTTGAAGCAGGCCAAGGGGACCCGCAATTGAGCACGTTGCGAAAGCTGGCGGCGGCGCTCAACGTCACCGTAGCAGAGTTGATCGGGGAACGACCTATTAAGAAAGGGGGCTAGGTCTATGGGACTCACAAAACGGAAGGACAGTTACTATGTCGAGTTTCAGGTGCTGGATGATGGGGAAGTCTTAAAGCTGGCGAGTGGGGGAGGGGGGCAACTGAAACGCTGGAAGGTCGGCTCTCTCAATAAGACAGTCGGCGAAGCAACAGGAGGCGATTTACAAGACGAAGCTGCTCACGGGCAGAAATTCCAAGCCCTAAGAAGGCCCGTGCTGAGTCGGTGACGTTCCGCCAATGGGCGCAAGCAATATCTTGGCCTCGAACCAGTCAAGAGGCTTAAGGGCTATGCCATTCGGAAGCTCTACGTTGAAAATCTTGTGCGTTTCTTTGGTGACAAGCCTTTGGGTGCCATTACGCCTGAAGATGTGACGGCGTATCGGGCACAACGAGTGCAATACAAGCGAGTTAGTTGTGTTCAGTGTCGGGCAATAGTGACACGGGAAGCGTGCTCATCTTGCGGATGGAAGCGGGAGGATTCTGGCGTAGCAGTCTCAATCCAAACCATCAATCACGATCACATGACCTTGACTCATATGTTTAACGTGGCCCGCAGTCCGCAATTTCGCCTTGTCACAGACAATCCGGCTTCTCATGTGCCAAAGCCAAACCCACAGAATGAACGGGACCGGATTGCCACGCCCGAGGAATGGGCGAGCCTAGAACAGACGCTCGCTCCGCATCTCAGACGACTCTTGACCGTGGCCTATGAGGTTGGCCCCAGAAAAGGGGAGCTGGTCAACCTAGAATGGGCAGATGTGGACCTGCGCCGGAAGGAGTTCACATTGCGACGGACGAAGAATGGCGAGATTCGCGTAGTGCCGATGACACCGGCGGTCTATCAAGTGTTTGTGGAGCTATGGAGGGAACGAAGACTAGACACAAATCGGGTGTTCCTGTATAAAGATAGAGCCATTCAGCGGATCGGAACGGGATTTAAGGCGGCGTGTCGGCGAGCAGGAATTACGAATCTACGTATCCACGATTTCCGCCATACGGCCAGTACGAATCTCAGACGAGCAGGGGTGGACACGGCAACCGCGATGAAGATCGTTGGCCACAAATCAGACCGCATGCATCGGCGCTATAACACCATCGAGTCGCAAGACCTGCACAACGCCGCGTCGAAGCTGCATGCCTTCAGAACTAACACCGTAATAACACCTGCCGCTGTTGCGGTAGGAGACGAAATCGTAAGTCCTCGTCAAACCTCAGCTGAGCGGGCGTAGCTCAGTGGTAGAGTCCTAGCTTCCCAAGCTAGTTGTCGTGGGTTCAAATCCCATCGCCCGCTCCAAACCAAGACGTGAGACGTTAAGCGAATATCCTCCTGATTTGAACCCGAACTAAGACGTCAAACGTGAGGCGTGAAGCGTCACGTGTAAGTGCTGAAGGACTTGAGAGGCATGTGCTTTCAAGTCCTTTTTTGTGTCTCCTTGACGGGCCCCCAAAAGGCCAACGAGCTATGTGAGTTCGATGCACAATCTCTGCGGGAGATCAAAATGAGGCAGCAGTACAGGCGATGGGTTTGGTGCCTGAGAGTACGGCTCCGCTGGCGGACTCTCCCAACAGTCTGCTAGACAGCTTTTTGGACTTTGCCGCTGCGCAAGCAGCGTGTGCAGACCCGAATGCGCTTGGGCTGCCCGTCAATCAGTGCTCGGACTGGTTGGAGGTTGGGCTTGAAGATCCGCTTGGTCTTGTTATTGGCGTGACTAACGTTATGGCCGGATTGGCGGCGTTTGCTACAGAGATCGCATGTAAATGCCACGGGTACACTCCTTTATCTAGCCGAATTGATGCAAGATTATGACGATAGCAACCTACCACAGGGCTATTCGTTGTGACAAGCAGGTTTGATGGGGTAGGCCAGAGGAAGGGTGATTCACAATGATGGGAATCGATCTGCTGGGGTTTGCGTCGGGGACTGCGCTATCGGACTAATGGCGGTTAGTACGGCTGGTTGGAGCAGCCGCCTGCGATTCTTTAGGCCAGGGGGTGAGTGAGACAATCGCAGGCACGCTGATATCGAAACTTGAGTCGCCTCCATCGTCGTATCGATCTTTTCCCACACTATAGATCTTCTCTTGCGTCGGGCTCCACAACATTGGTAATCCACTAAAGGGGTCGTAGTAGGACGAGCCGACTTGAGCAAGTCGATTCGGCACGGTGGTCTGTACGCTCGGGCGTCGCAAGACGACTTGCAGTGAGGCGAGTCGCAACCTGGCATCGGTGTCCTTCAGTTGATAGTGGAAGGGGGCCCAGTCCGGTTCAAAGGAGCTGGGGCTGAGGAGGCTTTCCAGAATGCCCGGGCGTGTGGGACCTGCAAGTTCGTGAAGTTTTGGCAAGGTGCTCTGTCCCGCTTCTGTCGCATGGATCATCGCGTCATAGTAGGTCGCATACATTTCCCAAGTCTCGCGCGTCTGTAGCGGGAGCGGGATTCCAAAGAACGAGCGCCCGTGAGGATGTGCGATCTGGCGAAAGACCTGTTTGGAGAGATGGGCAGCGTTCGCCAACCACTGTTCGTGTATATCGAGGGATTCTGTCTGCCCCTCTGTGGTGAGTTCACCTGTATGCGCGCCATGGAGGCCAAGTGTGAATTGATGTTGAAGCGGCCAGCGGAGCGATGATTCTGCTGTGGTGAGTGGAGGGGCAATGTTGGGGGTCATTGCCAACAGGGTTTTGTTGACGGCTGGTTGCGACAATAACGCCGAGAGCAGGCGGAGATCGTCGGTGATGACGATTTGCGCCATGACTTTCGTTGCTATGGTCGTCGCATCTCGAAGTACGTTTCGCCACGTCTCCATATCCTTCTTCAGTCGCTGCATGCCCATGGCCGTCTGGCGAGAAAATCCGTCAGCGACATAGAGGCGGTGGCCAACAAAAATTTCCACAAAGCGGGGCGTGCCTTGGCGTCCGAATCCCATATCCTCGAAGGGCATCGCAAGCCAGCGCTCATATCGCGTCAATAGGGTGCGATCGCGATCGGTCACAGTCTGAAGCCATGCTCGCGCACTCACGAACTCACGTACTTGATTCTCGGAGTTCCACGACGGAATGATCTGTTCCATCGGGAGCTGAATCTGTAGGTCCGAGCGTCCCGGCTTGGCGTAGTTGAAATCGCGAGCGCCAGGAGCGGCGATGGTTTCCAGCCACATCTCATGCCCCACCTTGGCCGGATCGAGAGAAGCGGCTGCAGCAAAGCCAAGGAGATAGAAGTAGCCATTCTCATCGGGGGTGGCGAGACGGTGCTGCGGTGACTCCAGGAGTCGACTGAAGGTGGGGCTGGGAGGGCGCCCATTAGAAGTCCAGATGAGGCTCGATAGCTCAAAGAAGGCAAAAATTATGATGATGCCAATGATTAGGTGTTTCATAGAGAAATAAGTAGATATGGCATCTTGGGTAGGCCATTCATGTGCATTTGTATCCTATCCACGAGAGCATCATGCGAGCCGTTCTTGCGCCAGCACCGTTTCGTAAGATCACAGCGGGGGTTGAGCTCATACTGAGTTTTTCCGGAGCCTGCTAGAAAGGGGAGCAAAGCCTATGCCGAGGGGCGACCTGAAAAACCTCGGTCTTCGGCTCTGTTTGCCGAGGGGTATGCACACATGCCAGTCAGAACATGAACAGGGCAGGGGCTGATGGACATTAATGAACTTGACAACCTTCTTCCTTGTCTCCTAGAGTGCCCTCCACATTGTGACTCCCGGGTAAGGGAAGAGGGTGTAAATCCCTCGCGGTCCCGCCGCTGTAAGTGGGGACGAAACCCGTGAATGCCACTGTCCGCCTCGGCGGATGGGAAGGCACGGGGAGTAGGGTGAACCATGAGCCAGAAGACCTTCCTGGAGAATTGACCATCGTTCCCTCGAGGGCTGGGGAACAGGCGAGGATGAGTTGCGGGTGCAATCCTCAGGGTCTGTCAGGCCTTGAGGATTTTTTATATGCGCCCCTCTCCACGGCATGGTCGGCGGTGGGCCGGGCTGCTGATGGCAGCAGGTGTGCTCATCGTTGCAACGGCAGCTTTTCCGAATACAGACGATGAGACGTCGAACATGAATCGTCGGCAGCAAGGCATTCTCACCGGCATGCCGTTCATGGCGCACGTTTCTGCACAGGCCTACGTCGACGATGCTGGCCGACGCATATATTTTGCCAAGCCTCCCGCAAGAATCGTGTCGCTCGCACCCAGTATTACCGAGATGTTGTTTGCCATGGAGGCCGGAGACCAGCTTGTCGGCGTGACGGACTTTTGCGACTATCCGCCTGAGGCGCTGAAGAAGCCGAAGGTCGGTTATTCCAATCCGAACATGGAATCGTTGGTAGCGCTCCAGCCCGATTTGGTGGTGGCGCCCAACGATTTTTTCAAGCCCGATGTCATCATGAAGTTCGAGCAACTGAAGATTCCAGTGTTTATTCTGGCCGACAAGAACGTCGAGAGCATCTTCGTCCATATCCAAACACTCGGGCGCATCGTCGGGCGATCGCCGAAGGCCGATGCGGTGGCCATGCAGCTTCGGGAACAGGTGGCGGCGATCAAACAGCGAGTCCAGGGCATCGCTCCGGTGAGGATGCTCTATGTGTTGAACAGTCACCCCCTGATTACCGTCGGGCCGGGGAGTTTCATCGATCAGCTCATTGGAATGGCCGGAGGGGTCAACGTAGCCGCAAAGAGTGTTACCCCGTATCCGCGGCTCAGCATGGAGGCTGTGCTCCAGGAGGATCCGGAAGTGTTGGTGTTTCCTGTCGGTAAGGCAGAAGGCATCTCTGAAAGTGAACAACAGGCCTGGCGTCAGTGGTCGACGATGACAGCGGTCAAGCGTGGACGGCTTCACCAGATTGCGGCCGATTGGCTCAATCGGCCCGGTCCGCGAATCGCCAAGGGACTCGAATCACTCGCAGCAATTTTACATCCGGACAGTGTGACGAGCAGTCAAGCTGAGCGGTAAGCTGAGCAGCATATGGCAGATTTTACTTCATCATGGGCGAATAGCGGTGCGTTGCTGACTGTCCACCGATGGGTAACGGTGATCGGTGGATTGCTGTTGGCAAGCGTGGCCGTGCTGGTGCTCTGTCTGCAGTTTGGCGCCACTTCGGTAGACGTGAGAACTGTCGCGACGGCGATCATGCACTTGTTGCGTGCCGACCAAGGAGGTTCTGCAACCCTGGGCACGCCCGAGATCATCATGGTTCAGATTCGTTTCCCCCGAGTGCTCATGGGTTTTTTCGTGGGAGCCAGTCTGGCGGCGGTCGGTGTCACGCTCCAAGCACTCCTGAGAAATCCTCTAGCTGATCCCTATGTGCTGGGCGTATCGAGCGGCTCTGCACTGGGCGTCTCGTTGGCCATCCTGTTCGGAATTGGCTCCACCTTCCTGCTATTGCCGGTGCTACCGTTCTTTGGATTTGTCGGAGGACTGCTGGCGCTCCTGTTGATTTATCGGTTGGCCCAGTCTAAAGGCCGGCTGCCAATTCATAGTTTGTTACTGGCGGGCGTGATTTTGAATGCGATTTTGACGGCCTTTATCATGTTCATCACCTCGATCATGGAGCCCAATCGTTCAGCGGGATTGATGGCGTGGTTAATGGGGTCACTCACCGCGCCTGGCTATCCAGCCTTGGGTGTATTTGCCGTCTACGCCGTGCTCGTCCTTGCGGTTCTCATGCACAAGGCGCAGCTGTTAAATGTGCTCACGCTGGGCGAAGAAACGGCTCGTTCATTGGGCGTAGAGACCGAAGGGGTCAAGAAACAGCTCTTTGCCCTGACGGCATTGCTGACTGGCGCGATCGTGTCGGTGAGCGGCATGATCGGGTTCGTGGGGATGGTCGTCCCTCATGCTGTGCGGTTGCTCATTGGATCGGACCACCGATTGCTGCTTCCTGCGTCGGCATTGGTCGGGGGCATGTTTCTCGCCTTGGCCGACACTTTGGCTAGGACGGTCTTGGCCCCGGCGGAAATACCGGTCGGGATCGTGACGGCACTTACCGGCGGACCGTTCTTCCTCTATCTCCTCCTGTGGCGAAAAGATCGGATGTTGTGAGATGACGACCGACATTACCGAAGCAATGTGCGCCTGGTTACCTGTGGGCTGTCCTGCCATCGAAGTCGAGGGCCTGTCGTTTCGATACCGTACGACGGAAGGGCGAGGGAGAATGTGGACATTGGACCATCTTTCCTTCCATATCGATGCCGGAGAAATTCTTGGCATTGTGGGACCGAACGGGTCCGGTAAGTCGTCGCTGTTGAAAATTCTTTCCGGCCTCTTGTCTGCAGGCGAAGGCGATGTTCGGCTGGGCGGCCTCTCGCTCGGGAAACGAAGTCAGGCGGATGTCGCGCGTTTGGTAGCAGTTGTGCCTCAGGAATACGCCCAGGTTTTCCCATTTACTGTGGCCGAGACGGTGTTAATGGGACGCTTCCCACATCGGACTTTGCGCTGGTGGAGCATGGGGATTGGGGATGAGACGGCGAATGATCTCGCCCATGTACACGATGCGATGGTCGATACCGACGTCCTGTCGCTGGCCGATCGGTTAGTGTCCGACTTATCCGGAGGCGAACGGCAGCGAGTAATGATTGCCAGGGCCTTGGCTCAAGAGCCGAAGATTTTACTCCTCGACGAGCCCACGGCGTTTCTTGACATCAATCACCAGATCGACATTTGTTCGCTCATCGGGCGGTTGAGGGCCGAGCGCCGGTTGACAGTTGTCTTAGTGTCTCACGATCTCAATGTGGCGAGCCAGTATTGCGATCGCGTGTTAATGTTGAAAGAAGGCCGTCTCTGTCGCATCGGCTCGCCGGATGAGACGATCCGACCCGACGTCCTTCAATTGGTGTACGGATGCGAAGTTGTCGTCGATGCCCATCCCCAAACGGGCAGGCCACGCGTGACGATGCCGATGAGTATAGTTCGAAACTAGAAGACAGCCAGGGTCCTGTTCCCGGCTCGGCTGTGTGGCACAAGGGGAACGGTCAATTTTTCAAGAAAGGGCGTTTTGGAGAAGCGACGCGGGTGACGGGGAAGATGGTGCAAGTCCATCACGGTGCCGCCACTGTAAGCGGGGAGTAACTCTGCATCATGCCACTGTGCGCCGCGGCGCATGGGAAGGCGCAGGAACGCGACGATCCGCAAGTCAGGAGACCCATCCCGCAGTTGGTTCGACTCAACCCTTCGAGCACAAGGGAGGTTGGTCATGCCGGTGTTTGCTGTTCGGTGGTTGGTGCGTATCTGCGTTGCCATCTGGTTGCTTCCTTACAATCAGGCTGCTGCGCAAGAGGTTGCATCGGCCGACCAAACTGATGTCATCGAGACCCGAGAGGTCGTGGTCAGCGCAACAAAGACACCGGTCCCAGTCGCCCAATTGACCAGCGCGGTCGAGGTCATTACCGGAGAAGAACTTGAAAGAAAAAAGATCAAGATGGTTATCGATGCGTTGCGCCTCGCAGAGGGCCTGTTTGCCACGTCAAGTGGCGGCCCTGGCACGGAAGCCTCTGTGAAAATTCGCGGAGCCGCTGCGAAGCATACCATGGTGCTGATCGATGGTGTGATCGTGAACAGCCCGACGACTGGCACCTATGACTTTGCAAATCTGACGACGGAAAATATCGATCGCATCGAAATTATTCGCGGAGCCCAGAGCATGCTGTACGGGTCAGATGCCATGGGCGGAGTCATCAATATTTTTACCAAAAAAGGAGTAGATAGATTCACGTCAAGCGCCTTCGTTGAATATGGCTCCTTTGCCTCCATCCGTGAAGGTGTCCAGGCGTCTGGTGCCAAGGGGCCCGTTGACTTTTCTGCCTCGCTATCTCGTTGGGACACCAGCAGTTTCTCCGCGATCAACTATCGACGCGGAGCGTATGAGCGAGACGGATTCCATAATTGGCAAGCCTCTGGAAAGCTCGGCATTTCATTGCCGAAGGACGGTCGCTTGGAGTTCAATCTTCGCTGGTATAATTCCGACCTCAACTTTGACGGATTTGCAGATAGCGGTGCGCCGGCGGACGTGTTTGGGTCAAAACTGACGACTCGGAACCTGATTCTCAGCGCTACCTACGACCAGCCGATTACGTCCTGGTGGAATCAGAAACTCACGCTGGCCCAGGCGAATGAACAATCGATCAGCAATACTGGAACAGTCGGATACAATGTCAACACAGGGCAGATTATAACCGCCAACCCCAATTCCTGCTTCCCTAATTTTGGTACGTGTTTCACGCCGTTTTCGTCCAATCTAGAGGTTCTCAACCAGCGGCTGGAGTGGCAACACAATTTTCAAGTGAGGAAAGAACTTCTTCTCACTGCCGGCTATCAGTTTCGCCAAGAGCAAGGCGATGCCTCGGGGTTTTATGGGGCGTCCTCTCCCAACAGGCTGATCTCGTCAAATGCGGGGTTTGCCCAAGCTCAAGTCAATCTGTTCGATCGCGTGTTGTTTACGAGCGGGGTTCGCCAGGACAGTTATAATGTCTTTGGAGATGCGACCACCTATCGCCTAACCGGCGGTTACTTGCACAAAGAAACCGGCACGAAGATTCGTGCGAGCTACGGGACCGGGTTCAAGGCTCCCACGCTGAACGATCTCTTCTTTCAAGGGTTCGGAAATCCGAATCTCCAGCCGGAAAAGAGCAAGAGTGCAGATGTGGGAATCGATCAGAGCCTGCTTCAGGACAAGCTGAAACTGAGTGTCGGGTATTTCTGGAACCATTTTGATAATTTGATCACGTTTCTGTCGGTCCCCAGTCCCAATTGCCCGGCCTCCTCTTTCGGCTTCTGTCCCATCAATATCGCATCGGCCAAGGCGGAAGGCTGGGAAATGAGTTTCAAATATGAACTCATGAAAGGGCTCGATTTCCGGGGGCAATACACCATGACGGTGACACGAGCGTATGGGGTGCCAGGTCGTCCAGAAAACACTAGGCTTCCGCGATGGCCCTACGATCAGGCGACCCTTGGCGTGAGCTATCAGCCGATCGACCCTGTCCGAATCAATGTGGATTACCGATTCGTGGGGGCGCGCAACAACAATGTGGATAACACGCCGAGCCAACGGCAAGGGTCCTTTGGAGTCATCAATGTTTCAGCGACCTATGATGTCACGAAGAATTGGCAGGCCTTCGGCCGGGTCGATAATCTCTTGAACGAAAAATATGAGGAAATACTCTATTTTGGCACACCAATCCGGTCGGTGTATGGCGGCGTGAAGTTCACATACTAGAGCAAGCGTGAGGAAGATGAGAATCCCCCGTCTGGTCATAGCGGGTACATACAGTGGAGTCGGCAAGACCACGGTGACTTTGGCACTCCTGGCGGCCTTGAAAGTTAGGGGCTGCCTGGTCCAGCCTTTTAAGGCAGGGCCAGACTTCATCGATCCGGGCCACCACAGTGCGGTGACTGGTCGTCCGTCTCGTAATCTTGATGGCTGGATGTTGGGGGAGTCCGTCAATCGTGAGATTTTTACACGTGCTTCGGCTGACGCGGACCTTTCCATTATCGAAGGGATGATGGGGCTGTTCGACGGCAGTTCGCCGGTGAACGAGATCGGGAGTACGGCCGAACTGGCGAAGCAATTGGATGCTCCGGTGCTTCTCGTCATCGATGGAAGTGCCATGGCCCGCTCCGCTGCTGCCATGGTGGCTGGGTATGCGAAGTTCGATCCGGCGTTACGAGTAGTGGGCGTACTTTTCAATCGGGTCAGCAGTGAAGGGCATTACAAGCTGCTCAAGGAAGCAGTAGAGCAAGAGAGCGATGTGGTGGCGGTGGGGTATCTGCGACCGGATCCTGCAGTGACGATTTCCGATCGCCATCTCGGGCTGGTGACTGCAATGGAGCAGGAGACAGGCAAACTCTACGGTCGGCTTGCGAAGGCGGCAGAAGAAACGGTCGATCTGAACCGAATCGAGGTACTGGCCGGTTCGTGCAGAGAGTTGCCGGAGGCGGCACCGCAGCCCGTGATGAGGAATCACGGGCGTACGGTTCGAATCGGTGTCGCGCGTGATCAGGCGTTTTGCTTTTACTATCCAGACAATCTTGAGCTGCTTGAAGCAGCGGGGGCGGAGTTGGTGAAATTTTCGCCTTTGAATGATCAAGTGTTACCCGACGTGGATATGCTGTATCTGGGCGGGGGCTATCCAGAGCTGCATGGCGAAGCGTTGGCCGGGAATGTCACCATGCGAGCGGCAATTCGTAAATTTGCTGAGCGGGGTGGAACGATCTACGCAGAATGCGGGGGGATGATGTACCTCATGCAATCCATTCGTGACTTCGGCGGCACTTCGCATGAGATGGTCGGGCTGTTCCCCGCTGAAGCGATTATGAAGAAGCCATGCTTAACGTTGGGGTATCGGACGCTGGAACTCTCCCAAGATTGCATACTTGGCGCCTCTGGTACCATAGCACGCGGGCATGAGTTCCATTACTCCACGCTTGTTCCGAGAGGATCACTCGACTATGCCGGTACACTCCGTGATGTGCGGGAGGAGTCGAAGGGTTCAGACGGGTTCATTGTGGGCAACACGTTGGCGTTCTACACTCATTTGCATTTTGCTAGCCAGCCGAAGATTGCAAAATCTCTGGTGGCGTCTGGGCGTCGGAACTCCCCACGATTGATGTTGGCTCAGAAGGTATGAGATGACAGAGCAGGACAACCACAAGGCCAAGATGGAACGGTTGAAAGCGTCGGTTGATCGGCGTATTGAGGCGGCGCAAGAAGAGAAAGGCTTGTTGATTGTCTATACTGGCGCCGGCAAGGGGAAGACGACTGCCGCGATGGGAATGGCGCTTCGCTGCATTGGCCATGACATGAAGGTGGCGGTGGTGCAGTTCATCAAGGGCGCGATCGATACGGCAGAGGAACGGGCGCTGAAATCCTTTGGCGATCGCGTCACCTTTCTTCGCATGGGCGAAGGGTATACCTGGGAAACTCAAGATCGCGAGCGGGACACGAAGTTCGCCCAACAGGCATGGGCCACGGTCTGTGAGTTTTTGCGCGATCCTTCCTATGCGATGGTCATTCTGGATGAATTCAATATCCCCCTCCAGCACAACTATGTCCGACTCGAAGACGTGTTGCCGGTCCTTCGCAGCCGGCCTCCCATGCAGCATGTGGTGATCACCGGTCGCGGCGCCAAAGAGGCGTTGATTGAGGAGGCAGATCTCGTCACCGAGATGAAACAGATCAAACATCCCTTTCGAAAGGGCATTAAGGCGCAACAGGGCGTTGAGTTCTAATTGGGTTGAGTCATAAAAAGGAGCATTCGTCGCTAATGAGAGGGCCGGTCACAAAAACGTGCGCGCATTGCAAACAGGCCTTTGAGTGCTGCGGGTACCAATGCTGGTGTGGGAAAGTCGGTATTACTGAGCAGCAGATGGACTGGATTGCTGCTCGTTTTCACGATTGCCTCTGCCCTGCGTGTTTGAAGATGGTCGGCACGGGTGCACTCGAGGCGTTTTCCATCAAGCCGGTAAGTCCGACCGGTGCTGAGTGAGGCACATCCCATAACAGTTATCGTGAGACTCTGCTCAAGGAGCGTGGTATGAGTCTGCAGCCTGACATCCTGATTCCCGGTAACGGGAAGTTTTCCGACCATGAGCGGGCGGCCGTCTATCGGGCAATCTTCGAACGGCGGGATGTTCGCCGCAATTTTTTGCGGAAGCCGATCGTAGATGATGTGCTTGCGAGGATTTTGACCGCGGCGCATCACGCTGGATCTGTTGGGTTTATGCAACCGTGGGACTTTGTGGTCATCCGTCAACGCGCAACGAAGCGCGCTGTGAAGCAGTTGTTCCAGAAGACGAATGCTCAGGCAGCCATGCGCTATGAAGGGGCTCGCGCGAGCCTCTATCGGAGCCTTAAGCTCGAAGGGATTGAAGAAGCGCCGGTCAATATCGGCGTGACCTGCAGCCGTCAGCGTGGTGGACGTCATGTACTGGGCCGTTCCACGGTACGAGATACGGATTTGTATAGCACCTGTTGCGCCATCCAAAATCTCTGGCTGGCCGCACGAGCGGAAGGTATCGGGGTTGGATGGGTCAGCATCCTGGACCACGGAGCATTGAAACAGGTGCTCGGTATCCCCAGGCCAGTCAAAGTGCTGGCGTATCTCTGTCTCGGCTACGTTGCCGACTTTTCGAAGCAGCCTGACTTGGAGACGGCAGGATGGCGAGCCAGGATTCCGGTTGACCAACTCATTCACTACGAATCGTGGGGAAACACCATACAGGGTGACAGGAGGAATGGCGATGCGCATCACGAAGGTCTACACGAGAACGGGAGACGCGGGAAAAACAAGGCTGGCCGGAGGGCAGCAGGTGTGGAAGGACAGTCTCCGAGTCGAGACCTACGGCACTCTCGATGAGCTGAATGCGGTGGTCGGGGTGGTGCGGGTGATGAATGCCGAGTTGTCCGGGAGTCATGCGCAGGCCGAGCAGCTCGAAGGGGATCTCCGGTGGATCCAGAATAAACTGTTCGATCTTGGCGGGATTCTCGCGACAATGCCTGGCCAAGAGTTCAAGAATATGCCACAGGTGACGGGGAAAGACGTGACAAAGCTTGAGAAGATCATAGATCGTTGTCAAAAAGATTTGGCTCCGCTGAAAGAATTCATTTTGCCGGGCGGGGGGAAGGTGTCTGGATTTCTGCATCAAGCAAGGACTGTATGCCGACGGGCAGAGCGGGTGTGCGTGCATCTTTCGCGGGAGGAATGGGTGGATCCAGTGAATATTAAGTTCGTGAATCGTCTGAGCGATGCCTTGTTTGTGTTGGCACGATGGGCAGCTAAGACGCAAGGGGAGCCGGAGTTTCTCTGGCAGCGTGATGTGGAGAAGGTGGCAGACTGACCCCATGAAGAAGGCGCGCAAGGGGCGCTCGACGTTGATTCTGGTGCTCGGCGGTGGTGCCTCTGGCAAGAGCCAGGCGGCACTCGATCTGGCAGGTCCGGGTGGGCCGAAGGCGTTTGTGGCAACAGGCCAGGCGCTGGATGGGGAGATGAAGGCGCGGATTAAACGCCATCAGGCCACGCGTTCGGTTGATTGGGAGACAGCAGAAGTCCCGAACGACATTGCTTTATGGTTTAATGAAAGTGGGCATAATTATCAATCGATTGTGCTTGATTGCCTCACGTTATGGTTGAGTAATTTGAAAGAAACGTTTGGACGACTTGGCCGTTTCTGATGCCACGACCGATCTGCTTCTGGCGATTCGGACGACGAAGGCCCGTGTCGTGATCGTGAGCAACGAATTGGGGCTGGGACTGGTGCCGGCGACAAAACCTGTCCGAGCGTTTCGTGATCTGGCTGGACGGGTCAATCAACAGGTGGCAGCAGAAGCAGATGAAGTCTACCTCACGATCAGCGGTCTGCCATTGCGATTGAAGTAAGAGGAGTGTCGAGGATGTGGTCTCAGCAAACCATTGACCGGATTCAGCCGGTCGATCCTCGTCTCCTGGCGCAGGCGCAGGCGCGTCTCGATCGATTGACGAAGCCGATCGGCAGCCTGGGCCGGCTTGAGGAATTGGCTGCGCGCTACGTCATGATCACGGGTGAGATGATGCCGAAGGTCCCGCGTGGAGCGGTCTTTACCTTCGCCGCAGATCATGGGGTGACGGTGGAAGGGGTGAGCGCCTATCCCTCTGCAGTAACGCCGCAGATGGTTTTGAACTTCTTGCGCGGTGGCGCCGGCGTCAATGTGCTCGCACGCCATGTCGGCCTCGACGTTCGCGTCGTGGATATCGGTGTGGCTTTCGATTTTGAGGCAGCTCCAGGACTTGTTCGTAAGAAGGTCATGCCAGGCACAAAGAATCTGCTGGTGGAGTCAGCGATGAGCACCACGCAGGCAGAGCAAGCGATTCAAGTTGGAATCGAGCTGGCGGCCGAGGCTGCTCAGGAGGGCATCGGCTTGATCGGGACCGGTGAGATGGGAATTGGTAACACGACCGCCAGTTCGGCAATCGCAGCTGTGATGACGGGCCGACCGGCCTTCGAGGTGACGGGACGAGGAACGGGTATTGACGACGCTAGCCATGTCCACAAGATTGATGTGATTCAGCGTGCGCTCGCTTTCCATCGGCCGGATTCGACACATGTGATGGAGGTACTCGCCAAAGTGGGTGGGCTGGAAATCGGTGGGCTGGCTGGACTCATGCTTGGCGCAGCGGCGGCTCGTATTCCGGTCGTGCTGGACGGATTCATTGCCGGCGCTGCCGCATTGATCGCCGTGGGTCTGCAACCACGCTGCAAAGACTATCTCATTGCGTCCCATCGGTCAGTCGAACGGGGCCATCAGGCGATACTGGACCATCTTGGATTGAAGCCGCTGTTCGATCTCGATCTTCGTCTGGGGGAAGGGACCGGGGCCTGTCTCGGCATGAGTTTGGTCTTTGCTGCGATCAAGATTCTCACGGAGATGGCCACGTTCGACGAGGCCGGTGTGTCCGAGTGTAATACATGACCGCAGTGCTGCGAACGTTTCTGTTTGCCTGGCAGTTCCTCACAGCGATTCCACTCAGCCGTTCGACACACGATGCCAAGCCGGAGGAGTTGGCTGCCTCCATGAGTTGGTATCCCATGGTCGGCTTCCTGCTTGGGGTATTGCTGGCCGCAGCAGATATGGTCTTGGCGCAGGTCTTTTCTTCCCAGGTCACGAATATAGTATTGATCCTACTTCTTGTTGCCATCACGCGAGGCCTTCACCAAGACGGTCTAGCCGATATGGTGGACGGTCTGGCGGGCGGGCGAATCGCTCAGGCTCGTCTGGCCATCATGCGAGATGGGCGTATCGGTGCGATCGGAGCAACGGGACTCTTTCTCGCGCTTGGGCTGCGGTACGCCGGGCTCAATGCGTTGCCGGCGGGCGAGCATATCGCGTTGCTGATTAGCATGCCGGTGGTCGGTCGATGGGCCATGGTTATGGGGGCGTTTCATGTGACCTATGCAAGGTCGGAAGGTGGACTAGCCCAACCGTTCCTCGCCCATTTGTCTTGGTGGCATCTCTGCCTGGCAACCATTACTGCAGGACTGGTATTGACCCTGTTGTTGGGACCATGGATGGCCTTGTGCAGTCTCCTCATCTCCACGGCGCTTGTTCGTCTTTCGACGGCCTGGTTTCATAAGATGTTTGGTGGCGTTACGGGTGACTTGCTAGGGGCGACGAACGAAGTCGCAGAAATTCTCTTTATCGTGATCGTTCCCGTGGTGCTCTTCAGATGACCGGAGGCGAACTGGCGGTGGCCTGCCTCTTAGACGCAGCAGTCGGAGACCCGCGCTGGTTCCCACACCCGGTTCGGTGGATGGGATCTATCGTCAATTGGTACGACCGGCGAGTCCATCAACTGCTCCTGTCTCCCGCCAAACAACGGATGGCGGGCGTGCTGCTGGCTGTCGCCTTGCCTGCCGGAGTCTATGGGGTCGGGGCATTGCTCATCTGGTTTGGCAACTCGATCGATTCCCTGGGGGGGAGCGCGGCTACCGTCCTACTGGCTTGGACTACGCTCGCGGCTCGGGATCTTATGGACCATGTTGTATCCGTACAACGGGCTCTCCGATCCGTCTCATTGACGGAAGCTCGATCAGCGGTTGCCAAGATTGTCGGACGCGATACGGAGGAGATGGATGAATCCGATATCGTCCGCGCAACGGTGGAAACGATTGCAGAAAGTACGGCTGACGGCATCATGGCGCCGTTGTTCTATCTGGTCCTCGGGGGAGCTCCATTGGCACTTGCGTATAAGGCGGTCAGCACGTTGGACTCGATGATCGGACATGTGGACGACCGATACCGATGGATCGGCTGGGCGTCGGCACGATTGGATGATGTAGCAAATTTTCTTCCGGCTCGCATCACCGCGCTCTTGCTGGTTCTGTCAGCAGGAATCGTTTCTCGATCATGGCCCGCGATCCAGCGCGCCTGGAAGATCTTGCTTCGTGACGGTGGACAACATCCAAGTCCGAACAGCGGACGCCCTGAAGCCGCAATGGCCGGCGCACTCGGGGTACAACTGGGCGGGACCAATCGCTACGATGGTCTTCCTATTGTACGGCCAAGTCTTGGCGATCCGGATCAGACTCTGACGAGGGCTCACATCGACAAGGCGCTCACGCTCATGCTCTGGACAAGTCTCATCGGAGTCCTGTTGGGCATGGGATGGTTGCTATGGTGAAGGGATGACGCAACCCACTCACGGCGGGAATGTCTACAAGGTCGCTCGGGAGCAACGAAGCCCCGTCGGGCGGATCGTGGATTTCAGCGCCAGTATCAATCCTCTGGGGCCTTCCGCTGCGGGGCTCCGCGCAATTCGCGCAGCGCTCAAGCAGATCGCTCATTATCCAGATCCCGATTGTTGGAAGGTCAGACAAGAATTGGCGCAACAGTGCGGCGTCGATCCAGACATGATTCTTGTCGGTAACGGCTCGACAGAACTGATTCATCTGCTACCTCGCGCGCTCGCGATTAAGTCCGCCCTTATTATAGGCCCCACGTTTGAGGAGTATGCACGCGCGTTGACGGATGCAGGGAGCTCGGTCCAGTACGTTCATGCCAGGGGAGAGGAACGATTTCGTCCTCCGTTAGAAGAAGCCCTGCGACAACTTTCTACTATTCCTACTATTCGGACGAGATTCGATGCCGTGTTCTTGTGCAATCCCAACAATCCAACCGGCCAAATCATGAACCGACGGGCTGTGCTCGAGCTTGCAGAGGCCGTCGATCGACAGCAGGGCTGGTTGATCGTGGACGAAGCCTTTATCGACTATTGTCAGAATCAGTCTGTCGTCTCTGGGTTGAGTAGGTTTCCCCGCATGATGCTATTGCGGAGTCTGACAAAATTCTATGCCATGCCGGGGCTGCGACTTGGCTATGTGGTTGGCGCAAGCAAAGTCGTGGATCGGCTGAAAGATCTCCAGCCACCCTGGTCAGTCAATTCACTGGCTCAAGAGTTTTCCCGCGCGGTGTTGCACGATCATGCCTATGCGGCACATAGCCGCACATTTATGAAGCGCGAACGTTCACGATTCATGCGCGGGCTCCGCTCCTTGTCCTCCGTGCGGATATACCCATCAGCCGCGAATTTTGTGCTGATCGAGCTTCCTGCCTCGACCTGCGCCGTCGAGGTAACTGACCGACTGGCTTCTGAGAAACTGCTCGTCAGGGACTGTTCGAAGTTGCCAGGCCTGACCACGCAGATGATTCGTGTGGCGATCAGAGCTACAAAAGAAAATCGACGATTGATTGCAGCCCTTGGCGCTTGCTTGAGGAAGAGACAGTCATGAAGAAGCTATGCGCGCGCGCGCTGCAGACTGCCTTTAGTGTCAAGCGAAAGACGCTCATCGTCGAACTAGGTGGCCTCCGGTCAGTTCTCTCCTCCGCTCCCAGGGCCGGCGGGATCACGCGGGCCAAGTATATCTTGAACCATCAGGTAGCGGCCAAGCCGATCGGCAGAGATGATTGTGATCCGGGTGAGGGTGTGCGATGCGCCGATCCTGCCAGGACGCTGAGCAAGCTGGCCATCTCGCTCGGCATCCGCGATAAATTTGTTGGCCTCATGACGGCCGTGTCGCTCGCGGACTTAGTCACGGTGCGAGAAGCCTATGACCAGATCTGGGTCGAAGGATTTGTTACGGTCGGAACTTCAAATGCCGTGCAGGTAGGAGAACCGGTGACGCCCAGACAGTGTACTAACAGCGGTACACATATTGGGACGATCAACTTGATCCTCGTGACCAATGCACGTCTATCAGCTTCGGCGATGGTTGGGATGGTGCAGGTGGCGACAGAAGCCAAGACTGCGGTCCTGTTGCGCGCGAAGGTAAAGAGTTGGACCGGTCGTTCGGGCGCGACTGGAACCGGAACAGATGCGGTCGTGGTTGTGAGTGGGAAGGGACCTCCTCTGCGTTATAGTGGAACACACACAGTGCTGGGTGAACTCGTTGGGCGAGCAGTTGGGATAGCGGTTACAAAGGGGCTTGCCCGTTATGTGCGGTGGCATGCTCGTCGCACCGCACGCAGCCGCGTGAAGAATCCATGACGATGCCCGGCACACCAATTAAAGCCATTGCCATTCTTGGAACCGGGTCCGATGTCGGAAAGAGCCTCGTTGTTGCCGGGATTTGCCGACTCTTGTCTCGCAAAGGTTTACGGGTCGTGCCATTCAAAGCGCAGAATATGGCGTTGAATTCTTTCGTGACGCTCGATGGTGGGGAAATCGGCCGTGCGCAGGCATTGCAAGCCCAGGCTTGTGGAATCGAGCCGACGGTGGACATGAATCCGATTCTGTTGAAGCCCGAGTCAGACTCACGCTCTCAGGTGGTTGTGAGAGGAAAGGTCTATGAGGCGCTGGACGCGCTCGCATACTTTGAGAGGAAAGGAACGCTGTTCGACATCGTTCGAAACTGCTATGAGCGACTGGCCTGCGAGTATGAGTGTGTCGTGATCGAAGGGGCGGGGAGCGCTGCGGAGATCAATCTCCGGGATCGAGACATCGTGAACTGGCCTATTGTCGAGTTGGCCGATGCCTCTGTCGTATTGGTCGCGGATATCGATCGGGGCGGGGTCTTTGCGCAGATCATCGGGACGCTCGACTTGTTGGCGCCTCATGAGCGCCGGCGTGTACGCGGTGTGATCGTGAATAAGTTCCGTGGAGACCGCCGCCTATTTGAGGATGGCGTCTGCCTCCTTGAGGCGCGCACAGGTCTTCCGGTCCTGGGCGTCGTTCCTTTTCTTCGAGACCTTCGGCTCGATCAAGAAGATAGTCTCGATCTTGCTCGTTCACAGTCGGTTCAGTTCAAGCCTGATCTCACAAACGTGGCCGTGGTTCTGCTTCCTCGCATGAGCAACTTCACCGACTATAATGTGCTGGCAGCTGAGAAGGATGTGGCGCTTCGGTTTGCCGCTTCGCCGGAGGATCTCAGCGGAGCCGATGTGGTGATTCTTCCTGGAAGCAAGAACACGCTTGAAGACCTCGACTATCTTGGGGCCTCTGGATTCCCAGCTGCCTTGATATCGCATGTGCACAGAGGAGGTGAGCTGGTTGGAATCTGCGGAGGGTACCAGATGCTTGGGCAAGAGATCGCGGATCCCAAGGGCTTGGAGGGGGGAGGAATGTCGATGGGATTAGGGTTTCTCGATGTGATGACGGAGCTTGATGCGCCAAAGATCTGCCGGCAAGTTCGTGCCACATCGCTGCTTCATGACGTAGAACAGCACGAGCCAGTCCGTGGTTATGAAATCCACTTGGGGCGCACCAGTCATGGAACCGTCAAGCCGTGCTTTCATATCGAAGCATCCGACATATGGGAAGGCGCCGCGATGGGTGATGAAGGCGCTGCAAGTGAGAATGGTCGTGTCTGGGGCACCAGCATTCATGGTCTGTTTGATCAGGCGGGGTTCCGAAGGGGTTGGTTGAATCGCGCACGTGGCTGGAAGGGGCTACCGCCTATTTCGCCTTTTGAGTCCGAACTCGTTGCGACACAATTGCAGGCCGAACTGGATCGCTGGGCTGACCATCTAGAGAAGTATGTGAATATGGGCATGATTTATTCTGTACTTGACGGTCAATGAAGAAGGGAGTCCGCATGCGAATTACGAAGGTCTATACTAAGACCGGCGACAAAGGGAAAACACGTTTGGCTGGTGGCCTGCAGGTCTGGAAGGATAGTGTTCGGGTGGAGGTACGGGGATGTGGATGAACTGAACTCGACATTCGGAGTCGTCAGAGCGTTTAATGCGGATTCGGTCGGGACTCATTCGTCTGCTGACCGGTTAGAAGAGGAATTGCGCTGGATGCAGAATAAGAGCCCCTGGATCCGTCTCTCGTGCGGTTCCTGAACCGTCTCAGCGATACATTGTTCGTCTTGGCTCGTTGGATGGGCAAGCAGCAAAATGAGTCGGAATTTTTGTGGCAACGGGACTCGACCGGCCTGTAAACCATGACGGTCGAGCCGCTATTTGTGAATCAACACTGATCTCCTCGGCAACAGCCTTGCAGCGAATGTGCTGACTCCGCCGACGGTTCCATCGCGAATGCATTTCATTCTCCGCCGCACCGACGGTTCGATTTCTAGGCAGCGGCCTTCATTTTATTGCCGTTTTGTAGAGTTTTTTGCAGTCGGTTGATCGCTACAGCCAGCTGACCAATTTCATCGTTTCGATCGATGTCGGCAGGCGTGCTCAAATCTCCCTTATTGATACGATCCGTCACCTCTTTGAGTTCGGTGATCGGTCGGCTGATGCTGCGTCCGATTGAGATAACGAACAGCGCGGCAAGCACAATGCTGATACTGACGATGCCCAGTGAAACTGTCCGGCGTTGATTGAAGTTGCCTATGCGGGTGACGAGCAGGTCGTCAAGGACGCCTATCGTGACGTCATACATCGCATAATTGGAATCAAGAGCTTTCAATCCGTTTGCGGTCATGGACTTCAGATCGATTTTTGCGAAGTCACTTGGTCCCGCGTCCAAGACCTGGCGTCGGATCAAATCGTCGAAGGCCTTCACTGCCTCGATGTGTGTACGGAGGGGAAGGGAGAGCTTGTTGCGCAAAGGAGGATTCTGATTAATGGATGTCTGGAGTCCGGTACTGAGCCTCTCCATCGTCGGCTCGATCCTCGCCAAAAGGAATGATATAAGCTGTTTCTTGGATTCCATGTTCTCACGAGTCAGAATCAAGTCGGCGACGTGCGCGTTGGTCTGCGCGATCAATTGCCCAAGGACGGGCAAATTGAGGACGACGTTGTCCATCGCGTAGTAACTATCGAGATCTGGGTCCAAGATAAGCTGTGAGGTATCTCCAGCCTGGATAATGAGCGGGAGGATTGACTTGCCGACAATATCATCATACGCCGAGTTGATATTTTCAGGCGTGGCATTGCTGGAACTGCGAAGAATCAAGGATTTTGTCGTGGACCATTTCTCCGTCAATCCAGAAAGGCCGTGGGTTGTTTTTAAGTCTTTTCCGTAACGACCATCCACCTCCTGTGCCGATCGCAGATCCTCCTCAATCTGTTTCTCCAGGGCAGAAGCTTCAGCCGCTCCGTTGAGAAACGCGACCTGATGCTTCTGAATGTCATGAAGCAGGTGTCGAACCGGCTTGATGTATTCGACACCTCTGCGTTCATTCTGGCCGAAGTCGATCGCGACGTTTTGCTCCTTGATGAGTAGGAACAGCAGTACAGCGACCGGTACGCTGAATACGATGCCGAGTAATATAAGTTTGCGTCCGATCTTCAGATTCCGAAACATCGCGGCACCTCCTAGTGAATGTCGCTTCCTGAGATATTTTCTCAGGCGACCATGATGTTGTCTTCAACTTGAACATTCCCCGTAGCTTGCTACGGGGTTCGGTTCTGCTTCCAAGAAGTCTTTGAAATTAAGTTCAATTAAGTTCTATGATATCCCGCAGCTTGCTGCGGGGAGCTTCATTGCCGATATCGCTGAGAGTAGTGCTGCGTTTCCCCAATGGTATGTAAATCTTGCCGAAGCTTCTCATAATGGCCAATACATATGCGTTCTCTTTAGGTTTAGCAGAGGTTAGGGGTTTGTCAAGGCATGGTGTGACCGACGAAGAAAGAAATCCCCTGTCACCATGCAGGAAACGTGAATCGTTTCACTGAGCGAATGTGAGCTGAACGGACTTGCCTGTGAAGGTTGAACTTGCGGGAAGAAGTCCAAATTTCGGCTGCGATGCACAAGTGTGCACAAACGAGAAGAAGAGGAGCTGGAGTATGACTATCGATAGCGTTTACGCCAGTGGCTGTTGATTTAACAGCGTTTGTGTGCATGAAGCGAATGGATGGAAAATCGGTTGTCCTTTCAAGTTCTTGTGTCGGCACGTATGTTGCTGGAGTCCGCGAGGAGATCGTGTGTCGTGGTGAAGGACCACTCGCTCACACACACACACGACGGGTCAATGACGGCAGAGGATTCGAAAGCTGCCGAAACTGTCGATTCGCTTGCTAATAGCGAATGACCGGCTACACTCAAGTTCAGCTAACAAGATTTCAACCCGAGAGAAACAACTAGTGGCAGCATCGTGGCTCGGCGCAAGCAAGGAGGAACGGCTATGTGCAGACAGGTTCTCATGATGCTGGTGGTGGGAATGACGACGACCTTGTTGGCCTGGAATACGCCTGCAAGAGCTGCGAACGAGGCCGAAGTGGCGGCGCATTTGATCGAACTGGTGAAGATCGGCCGTACGGTGGTATCGGAGCATCAAGCCACGATCAATGACCCTGCGAAAGCCGAGAAGGGCTTCACGGCGGATTTCATGGCGGACCAAGTCATGGAGCGGTTCGAGAAGAAGACCAAGATCGATCTCCGCATTCCCAACGTCGTTCCTCAAGCTAATTTCTATCTTGCCTTGGTGGAAGCGGAGAGAGAAGTGGTGGATGAGGCGCAACCTGTCATCAATAGACAGGGGGTGGGCTTCAAAGGTTTTCTTCATGCCGTGTTCGCCCGCCGCGTCGGAGAACATTTCTATAAGAAAACCGGAGTTCGTATGAAGCTTACCGGGGTCGAGTATCGAAGCCCGAGCAGCAAGCCGGACGATTTTGAGCAGGAAGTGTTTCGGATGTTCAGTGATCCGCGCCATCCGAAGGACCAAGTCTATATTCGCAACACCATGCTCGATGGTAGGCCGGTGTTGCGTATGATGGACCCCGAATATGCCGCCGCCTCCTGCCTGAATTGTCACGGTGCACCTAAGGGCGAGCGGGACATTATGGGGATGAAGAAGGAAGGATGGAAAGAAGGAGGTTTGGCCGGGGCGATCAGCCTGGTTCTTCCGTTGAGGTAACAAGAAACAGCGGTTTTTAATGGTCACCTACGCATTGGCACACATCGAACCATAAGGAGATTATCAATGAGCAAGATCGTCGTCGTGGATGATTCCTATGCCGAACTGCAGTTGATCGAAGGTTGTTTCAAGGCGGCCAACCATACCGTCGTCTCCTATCCCAGCGCTGAGAAGCTGGAAGACAAGGTGGCCAGCGAGAAGCCGGATCTTATCGTCATGGACGTCGTGATGCCGGGGCGAAATGGGTTTCAGGCCTGCCGTGATTTGAAGAGTGATGATCGCTGCAAGAACATCCCGATCATTCTCTGCACATCCAAAGGCAACGAGAGCGACAAGTTTTGGGGGCAGCAGCAAGGGGCAAACGGCTATATCGTTAAGCCATTTAAGGCCTGAAGATCTGTTGGCTGCCATCAAGAAAGTGATGAGCTAACGCTGATGGATTCCGCACAGCGTTCAACGGCTGCGGGCGTGCCCTGACTACACAAGGGGTCTTCGTCAGGATCCGGTCATGCCCAGGCAGCCGGAGTCCTCGACCATGCGTGCAGCGATTATATCTCTGGCGGGAGAGCTCTTCACGATCGAGCTGAAAAGCGTACGAGAAGTCTTTGTCGTTGAGTCCATCACTCCGGTTCCCGGGATGCCATCCGGCTTGGTAGGGGTCACGAATCTTCGCGGTACCGTGATTCCGTTGCTCGATCTCGGCCGATGTTCGCTCTTAACGCGTGACGAGATGTTGCAGTATGCCGTCGTGGTGAAACACGGGAATTGGCAGGTCGGCGTCTTGGTGGATACGGTGCCGGAAATTCGTACTCATTTCCAAAAATCAATTTCTGCCGGCTCCGACGGGCACGGGGGAAGGGACGTTTCCCTTCGTATCGACGGTGGTCAAACTCGAGGACCGGTTGCGAGGGGTTTTGGAAACCTCAGCCGTGCTTTCACATTTCGAGGGAACAGGCTAAATGGGGCCAATCACTCGGGGTACGACCCGATTGGCATTGATCGCTAGCAGAAGAAGGACGAGATCCCATGTTCAGGTGCAATCCAGTGCAATGGTTTGAAGACTTAAAAACGAGGTCGAAGCTGCTGGCGGCATTCGGCATGGTCAGCTTGATAATCATCTTCATGTCCTCGCTGGGTGTGTGGACGCCGAGCGCTTGAGACAACGCGCAGAAGCGGTTTACGTCGATTACACTGTCCCGCTCATCGACTTCAATACACTGCTGTTAACGTCAGTAAATACAATACTGCGTTGCAGGATGTTGCCAAGAAGACGAACATCTCAAACACGCGGACTCTCAGGGCTGCCGCCGTTGGCAGCTCGATGTATATAAGAAGGGGGTTGAAACAATGATCGTCGCCTATGAGGCGACGCTTTTGCGTGTATCGAGTACGGGTCGCGACGAATCGAAGGATTTGGTGATATTCAAAGCCAGCCTCGAGTAATTACTTCAAGCCAAGCCGACCGGCATCGCGGCGCTTGCAGAGAGCTTCGAATCTAAAAACTTGAGTGCTTCGCAGGCGCAGCAAATGCACGAACTGGGGCAGCAGGCTCTGACCGTGGGAATTTCAGCGGCCATACAATCAAGTCATCTATCGGCACGGTGAACAGATCAGGACGCTGGAGGCCGTCGCAAAAGATCTTTCTGAGGAGGCCACACAATTGGCCAGGCAGGGTAATCTGGCGCTGATCGTCGGCGGAATTGTCGCGGTGTCATTGGGGTTGGGCATCGGGTATTGGGTGGCGCGCAAAATGGCACTCGAGAATTTGAGCCAAGTCGCGACATGTTGCGCAGTTGGCGGCAAGCGGCAACTACCAGGCCCGCGCCAAAGTCACGTCGAAGGACGAACTCGGACAGATGGCCACATCGTTCAATACATGTTGGACTCGTATCACGGCGTTGGTAACGTCGGAATGTGAGCGCGACGATATGCAAAAACGCTTGATGAGCTTTCTGGTCTTGGTGTCGGATGTCGGTAAGGGAGATCTCACAAAACGCGGTGAGGTGACAGCCGACATGTTCGGCAACCTTGCGGACGGGTTCAACCTTATGGTGACCAGGTTCGGGCAATTGCTCAAACAGGTTCGAGAAGCAGCCGAACGCGTCAACAAGTCGGCTGGAACTCTCCGAGACAGCGCAGGACAGATGGCCGGTACCGCAAAACAACAGGCGGATGAATCCAGGAAGACGTTGAACGCGGTCGAGCAGTTGGCCTCTTCTATGCGCCAGGTCTCGGCAACCGCCGGCGCTTCGTCAGAGTCTGCGAATCAAGTGTTGCAGGCGACGGAACGAGGTCGCGTGGCCGTGCAAGAAACCGTGCAGGATATGCAGAGCATTCGCGCATCCGTGCAACGCATGTCGAAACAGGTCAAAACTTTGGGTGATCGATCGCTAGAAATTTCGCAGATCGTGTCGACAATTCGTGATATCGCCAGTCAAACCAACCTTCTTGCGCTGAATGCGGCCATCGAGGCGGCTGGCGCCGGCGAAGCCGGCGCCCGATTTGCCGTCGTTGCCGATCAGGTCAGAAAACTGGCCGAAAGCTCCACGGGTGCCACCCGAGAAATTGCGGACCTTGTGAAAGTGATTCAGACGGATACGCAAGAAGCAGTTGTGGCCATGGAACACGAAACTCAGGCGGTGGAAGCTGGATCGGCCTCCGCGCTACGTACGGGTGAAGTGTTCAAAGAAATTTCAGGGATTGCCCAGCGCTCGTCGGAGTTGGCTCAGACCATCGCTGGTGCCGCGGTGAGCCAGACTGCTTCAACGGATCAGGTCGGTCGCTCGATTAAGGATTTCGCCGGAGGCGCCTTGGAGACGCAAAAAGCGACGGATTCGGCGCGCATGACCGTCGAGGATATGGCAAAACTCGCTGAAGGACTAGCATCCTCCGTCGCCCAGTTCAAATTGGCTTAGGTCGGCTTCCCAGAGCATCTTCTGGACGCTTCGGGTAAGAAAGGACACTGATTGAGTTCCGAACTTGACCGGCAGGGCCTCGTTGATATCTTCGTGACCGAAACATCGGAAGCGCTGGCCGTGCTGACGAAAGCGTTCCATCCACCCGATGGGGCGACGCCAACGCCAACACAACTGCAAACGCAGTATGTGTGGGCACATAAGATCCGTGGGGCGTCGGCGCTCTACGGCTATGAAGGGCTGGCTCTCATGGGAGCGCTCCTTGAATCGACCCTGGAAGAGGCGACGTCGATAGAGGATTCCCTATGGCCGAAGACATTGGAGATCTTTCGTGGGATGGTGACTTCGTTCGAGTCTCAATTGAAGGTCGTCGCACGTGGGGGCGCTGAAGACCTATCCGTTAGTGCGCGATGGAAGGGTGAGGTAGGCGGATTATTTCCGTCTCCGCCTGCTGAGGCTCCCTCTGGACCGGCGTTGCTAGCGCCGGACTATCTTCTACCGTGTCTCGATCCCGAGGTTCTGTCATATTTCGCTCCGGAAGCAGATGAGTATCTGCAAACCATCGAGTCGCTCCTTCATCGTCTGCGCGACGACTCCACGGACGGGGAGGCCATCTATACGCTCTACCGTAAGGCCCACATGCTCAAAGAGTCGGCATTCACGATCGGATTTACGGTGGTCTGCGATGTGGCTCAATCAGTCGAGGATTGTATGATTGCGATCCGTGAGGGAAAAATTTTCCTCTTGTCGGATGGGCTTGGGGTCATCGGTCGGGCTGTCGAAGTCCTACGGCTTCTGATGCGCCGTGACGACGGCATGATCGCCCAACTCCAGCATGATGTGGCGGAAGTGACTCAGACACTGGCGCGGATCCGCAACGCGGAACAGAAGACAGTAACGGCTTACGCGGTGACTGCAATCGTTCCGATGGCCCAGGTTGCGACAGTGGTCATGGATCGCTCAGAAGAATCTGCTGGTCTAGGGGTGGAATCGTCTTCTGTATCGAGTTCGTTGACGGACGAGTATCTGCTGCCACTTCTCGATGCTGAAGTGCTGTCCTATTTTGCCCCAGAAGCACAAGAATATGTAGAGTCTCTTGAAGCTCAGTTGCTTCGTCTCGAGAAGGATCAGCACAATTCGGACGTGATCGATCAGCTTTTCAGGACGGCTCATACACTCAAAGGGTCCGCCTATACGGTGGGATTTCAGTCGCTCGGCGATCTGATGCACTATGTCGAGAATTTCATGATGGCGGTGCGTGAGGGCCGCATCAAGATTGATCCGAGGCATACGGATGTGCTGTTGCGATCAGTCGATGTGGTACGCCTGTTGATGCGGCGGGACCCCACGTCCCTAGACATGCTCCGCCAGCGATATGCCGCTGCGATGGAAGGACTCAAACAGCTGGATCAGCCGATGCCAGCTAAGGTGGTGGAGTCTCGATCAACGGTGTATCGCGTCGATGCGCCGAAGGACCAAGAACCGCACGACCGAGAAGCCATCGGGCCTGGTAAAGCGGCTGAAGGTAAAACGGCGGATGGAAAGGTTTTGGAAGATCGCGAAGTCATCCGCGTCAGCCGCGATCGGTTGGAACGGTTGCTGAATCTGGTCGGTGAGCTTGTCATCGGTCGAGGGCGGCTGGAGCAGCGGCTGCACATGCTGGAGCAACTCTCGCAACAAGTATTGGCTTACAAGGGGCGACTGGTGGAATCGGTCCATTCATTTGCGGATAAACACACCTTTACGCTTCCGACCGCCGCCTCCGGCCCATCGACTGCCTCGGCTCAAGGATTTGACGGTGTCAGTGACTTTGGCAGCCTTGAATTCGACAAGTATGACGATTTCAATATCTTGGCTCGTCGCATCGGCGAGGTGGCGGCGGATATTTCAGAGTCGATGACGCAGCTGAGCGGCTCAATCCGCCGTTCACATGACGATATGAGTCAGCTGGCGCAGCTGACTCTCGGTATGCGGGATGAAATCGCTCGAGCCCGCATGGTGCCGGTAGGTACGCCGTTCACCCGATTCCACCGGGCCACACGCGAGATGGCGCGTGCGACAGGAAAAGAAGTGACGTTGATCACCTCCGGTCAACATACCGAGGTCGACACAGTCGTCGTGGAGCGATTGGTCGACCCGTTGATTCACCTCGTGCGCAATGCGGTCTATCATGGAATCGAGCTTGCGGCTGTTCGCGTGTCGAAGGGAAAGCCAGCGGCCGGCACGGTGTATCTCCATGCGGCGCATCGTGGGAATGTGGTGTTGATCGAAGTCGAAGACGATGGAGCTGGACTCGACGTCGAAAAGATCCGAGCCAAGGCAGTCGAGCGAGGACTGATCCGTCCGGAGGCGGCCCGCTCGATGCCCGAATCAGAAGTCATCAAATTTATCTTCATTCCGGGATTCTCGACGGCCGACCAGATTGGCGATCAGGCGGGGCGAGGAGTGGGCATGGATGTGGTCAAGCGTGTCATTGAAAGTATGAACGGTCGCATCGACGTCGAGTCCGTTCGAGGAGTGGGAACGAAGTTTACCCTTAGTCTCCCGTTCACATTATTGATTGCCACGGCTCTTATGGTGCGGGCAGGGAGTGAGCGTTATGCGATCCCTCTTCCAGCGGTGCGCGAAGTCACCATGGTCACCGCCGGCGTGCATCAACGGATAGGCGAACGATCGATCTTGCATATCGGCGAGGAGGCGATTGAAGCGCTGCCGCTACAGCAGCTCCTCAATCGACGCAATGTGGCGGTGGAAATTGGGAAGCCGGTGGTCATCGTGAGAACGGCTGCCGGAATGATCGGCATCGTGGTCGATGAATTGCTCGGTCGCCAGGAGATCGTCATTAAGCCGTTGGGACCACTGAAGCCCTTGGATCGTTCCAGCTTTGGTGGTGCGACCATCGATCCGGAGGGGCGTGTGGTTCTTGTGCTGGATCCTGCTCGATTGCTGGCACGAGAGGCGAAAGTCGCTGCAGTACCGGGGTTGTCGTTACACGCGGGGGCGGCGGACTCGCTGGTTCCATATGCCGAGGCCACAGAGCCGAAAGGGACGGAGCGGTTGGTTCTCTTGATCGACGACTCCTTGAGTATCAGAAAGTTCGTGGGTCGTATGCTGGAGTCGGCCGGGTATGTTGTCGATACCGCGGTGGATGGTGAGGAAGGTCTCCGTAAGGCGTCTGCACAAAACTATCGACTGATTATCACCGATCTTGAAATGCCGAAGCTCAATGGTTACGAAGTGATTCAGGGGTTGCGCAGCCGGGAGCAAACGCAGCAGACACCGGTCATCGTTATGACGACGAGAGCCGGTGATAAGCACCGGCAAATGGCACTCACTATTGGGGCGAGCTCCTATATTGCCAAGCCAGTCGAAGAGCGTGCTCTGATTCAGGAAATCGAACGCTGGATCGGCAAAGAAGTCGCTGCACGCCAATAGGATCCATGGAGTCCGATCCTTGAACTAGGCCATGGCACTGCACAATCGAAGAGGATGTATCGCTTATGAGCTTACGAGGACGTCACAATTTGGCGGACACGCTGGTGGAGACGGCCAGTTTCTTGGTCGTCCGCCTGGGGATCAATTATTTTGCTCTACCTGCAACAGGGGTTCGTGGGATTTTCACGCAAGAAGAGGTCGGTCATGAAGAGGCCGTGACTGCAGCAGGAACCGTCTATCGACCGGTGGATCTTGCCCGGCAGCTTTCGGTGATTGCCAACTTGTCCGGTCTCGAGAGACGGACGGTGTTGTACTCAACTGAGTGTTCTCATGGTGCGATTTGCGTTGAGCAAGTGGTGGGTTTGATGGACGTAGAACGGAAGGACTGTCTTCCGTTGCCGCTACAGTTTCAAGGCGATGAACGAAACTGGTTTGTGGGCATGCTGCTGCATCAGGATCAGTTGGTATTAATCCTGAATCATTCATGGGTGCTGGGAGAGTTGTCCGTCGCAGTATCTGTACCCATTGGGCAGGCGGAACAGCTGATTGAGGCAACTCCAGCAACGGTTGGCGGATCGTGCTAAGGGCCGCACGTGGACAACAGCAAGTCCAGGGCACAATACGGGCGTGGAATGTGGTGGTGTTTTCCGTCGGTGGGATCAAGCTGGCTGCACGGACTGAAGATGTGGAGGAGGTGTCGTCTTGGACCGAGACTATTCCAGTGCCGAGTCGGACTCCGTTCGTGCAGTCCTTGCTGAAGCGGGACAATCATGTGATGCCGGTCTACGATTTGGCAGCCAGACTGAATCGCGCCGTGCAGGGAGAGCCGTTGCTGTGCTTGGTGGCTCGCCACCTTGACGGGCCGATGGCCATCTGTATCGATGCCGATGTGCCATCTCTCGAGAGGGTGCATGCGACAGCGATTCGCCCGAACGGCAGAGAGGATATCGAGTCGCTGGGTTCAGTCATGATTGGCGCACATGAAGTGGCTATCGTGGCGTTGCAGCGGCTAGGCCGGTTGAAACAGGATACCGTCAGAAGATAAAAGGTACCGAGGGAAGGAATCTGTCATGCCGAAAGTGTTGATTGCCGACGACAGTATCGCGGTCAGAAAAGTAGCCGAACGGTTGCTGACTGAGGCTGGACTTGCAGTCACTCTTGTTGCGAACGGAGAGGAAGCTTTGGCCTATTTGGCCAAAGAGACGCCTGACTTGGTCGTGTCTGACGTGATCATGCCAGATAAAAGCGGCTACGAGGTGTGCGCCTTCGTGCGTGCGCAGAGGACGTTAGCGAACACGCCTGTGCTCTTGATCTCAGGTATCGTGAACGATGAAGTGACGAAGCAGGCAGAATTCTGTCATGCCGACGGAGTGTTGAAAAAGCCGTTCCAAGGCACGTCTCTCAAGGATCGCGTGCTCGATTTGTTGGCAAAGCGGCAAAGCGCTGCCGCGCCTGTTGTAAAGCGCATCGAGAAGACACCTGTATCCATCGAGCCGAATCAAAGTGCGCGTGTGAGCGACGAGCAATTAGAAATCTATCAGCAGGCAGTTGCGCGATTGAAGGCGCTAGAGGAAGAAATTCTGGTCGAACGAGATCGAGCAACACGGAGTACGCAGCGAGTGACAGAACTCGAAGAACAGTTGGATCGTGCCCAGGAACTCGAGTCGATGTTGGCAAGGGAGCGAGAACAGACTGCTCAGCTGAAGAGGCAACTCGCAGCGACCGACAGTGCTGTTGTTCGAGTACAAGAGCTTGAATCTTCCCTCAAGACCGAACGAGAGCGGATTGCTGAGATGAAAAACCAGGCATCCCTGGCTGAAAGCCTGGGCGGGCGTGTGCGGGAACTGGAAGCGGCTCTTCAGAAAGAACAAGAAGGTAGTGCGCAACAGGCAATGCATCTAACCGAGCTGCAGAAGAAGGTGAGTCATGTCCAAGAGCTGGAAGCGACTCTGAATGCCGAGCGCCAGGCCGCCACACAACTGGTTGAACAAATAACTGAGATGGAGCAGGCGGTGACTCGGTCTCAGGTATTGGCGCAGCAGCTTGCGCAGGAGCAGGAACGCACGAGCGACTTGACTCGTCGTTTGGCCGATAGTGAACAGACTGCCGCACGAGTGAGCACGTTAGAACGCGCTCTTGCTGCTGAGCAGGATAAAAGCAAGAGCCTTGCCGTGCGTCTCTCCGAAGCTGAGCGTGCGTCGCAGAAATTTTTCGAGAGTGACACGCTACTTCAGACCGAACGAGAACGAAATAGTCTTCTGATGAAACGCGTATCTGAATCCGAGCAAGCGGCCGAGCAAGCCACCAAGCGGTTTGAAGAGATGGCGATCAAGCTTGGCGAAATCGCGGGGTTGGCCTCTCAGCTGGGGAACGGAAAGCGACGGTCCTGATCCTGTACGACCCCTTCTGCGAATCGTTACTGTCGTGAAGGACTGATGTCATGGCTGCCGACACCCCAGACGATTTTCGGAAAGAGCTTGTCGATCTCTTTGTTCAGGAAGCACATGAATGGCTCCAGAACATGCACGTCGCCCTCGACGAGTTGCAACAGGATCCAGCGCCGGAGCGGTATGCCGAGCTGATTGGGGCGATTTTAGCTGGAGTGACAAATCTCGGCGGATCTGCCGCCACGATCAATCTTCCAGACATTGAGCAGGCCAGCTTCGAGACGATTCCTTTTATCGAAGCCCTCCGGGACCCACAGAAAAGATTCTCCGTTCAGGACTTTCTTTCGCTCTGTAAACAGCTGGGACAGATCCATACTGCATTGACTCGCACGAAGGGCATCTCCTTTAAAGAGGATGTGAGCGTTGCCGCGGGTGAGGCAATCTGCGAGAGTCTTGCTTCTGGGGAGTTTCTGCAAGCACTCCTAGAACTGCAAAAAAAACAGCCTTCCAGTATTACGTCTGAGCGCAACCTTATCAGTAGCCTGATCGAGCAGATAGAAGGACAGGTTCAGGCCGGTGTCGAACGTATCGATACCATGGTCATTCAAGGATATCTTGCGCAGGTATCCGAAGCGGAGGAGTCGTTCTTGAAGGCGATTAACAAACGAGTGCCTGAAATTTTTAAAAACATTAGCGACCTTAAGATGAACGGGGATGAAGCTTCCTCACGCGTAGTGGTACTCGAAGCCTCTCTTCAGGATGTCGCACAGCTGCGCACCGCCGCGCAGCAGGTGAATGCGGGTTCGGCCACAATGTTTTTCACCGGCCTGCACAGTCTGCTGACCGTGGTGGCGCAACGTCGAGTGTTTCTGGCTTCCACACGGGTGGAATCAGTAGCGGCGCGTCTGCATGCGATGGGGGGGGCCATTCGCGAGTGGGTAGAGCATGGACGAGCCCAGCGTGCCGCGATCAATCAGTTGCTCTCTGCCGGCCACTCATGATCTCTGTGCCGGCATCTAGCACAGAGATTCGTCGAAATCCATGATGCAGTCGCACTTTCTAACCGATGATGGCGGTACGATGAATTTAGAAGTCGACTATTCGAGATATTGGGGACTCCGAGCCCTTCCGTTCGACAACGTGCCGGACCCGCGATTCTACGTCTCCTGTTCACAACATGATGCGGCACATAGGCGGTTGAGTTATGGGATTCAGACCGGCAAAGGCATGCTCCTGCTCACCGGTGACATCGGGTGCGGGAAAACGCTGCTGAGTCGTCGGCTGATCGTCGGGATGCCGCCTACTCGGTACGATGTCGCACTTGTCGCCAATCCCGCCTTGTCTCCATCTGAATTGCTGGATGAGGTATTGTCTCAGTTCGGGCTCGAGCTTGTGCGATCGAAAGCTGGGCGATTGCAGATACTCAATAAGCGCCTTGAATTGAATGCGCAGCGTGGGATTCGCTCGGTGCTGATCGTGGATGAAGCGCAAGCGATTGAAAGCGTTAAAGGGTTTGAAGATCTCAGACTGCTGACCAATTTTCAACGCAACGATCGATTTCTGTTGACCGTTGTCCTGATCGGCCAGCCGGAGCTGCGTCATCGCGTCGCGGGAATACCGCAATTGGACCAGCGGATCGCGATCCGTGCGCATCTGGGTCCCTTCACGGTAGAGGAGACGGCGTCATATATCATGGCACGCATGGGAGCTGCGACAGATCGGACAGACGTGTTTACGAAAGAGGCGATAGCAGTCATATATGAACAGAGCAAGGGGATCGGGCGGCTTATTAATGCACTCGGTGATCAGTGTCTCCTTGCCGGAGCGATCGAGCACGCCGCACAGATTGATGATCAGCTTGTTCAGCAGGTCGGGCAAGTCAGATGATGGATGCTCGAACACTCCGCAAGGACGTCATCGGGTCATGAACGAATACAGCACGACAGTCTGGTATCGCATTGCGCAGGAACAATTGACAGCTGTGGCGCTTGCTGTGCAGCGGCAAGAGGAACTTGACTTGGAAGCCTTGTCTACCCTCGCGACGGAAATTACGGAGGCACTCAAGAGAAGCGACCAATTGCTCGTTCAGGCTATGAGTGGTCCCGCAGGCCCTCCCCTGATTACGAATCTTGTGAATGTCGGGATTTTGGCGACGAAGGTCGGCACCAGGCTGGGATATTACGGGGAAGAGCTAGAACGGCTTACCTTGGGAGGGCTTCTACACGACATAGGTCTTTTTGCCGTGCCGCAGTCACTGATCACGAAATCGGGCCGATTGACCCATGATGAACGTACGCTTATTGAACAACATCCCGAGCTCGGCTATCAAACGATTCGAAAGGCTGGTGAGAAGTATGACTGGCTGGCACAAGTGGTGCGGCAGGCGCATGAGCGGTGGAATGGGCAGGGGTATCCGAACAAGCTGAATGGGCGGCAAATCTGCGAGTTTGCCCAAATCATCGGCGTGGTAGATGTCTTCGACGCCCTCGTGAGCCCACGTGGGTATCGCCGTCGATTCTTTCCGCACGAAGCGGTGCGGGAGTTAATTGTTGCGGAACGGACGGCGTTCCCTCGCGAAGTCGTCAAAGCCTTGGTCGAACAGCTGTCGGCCTATCCGCTGGGTACCTCTGTACGATTGACCACCGGAGAGGTTGGGTCGGTCATGCGAGTCAACACGCGTTATCCGCTTCGCCCGGTTATATGGATTGAGGGTGATGTGGCCTATGGCCAGGAGAGGCGGCAGCTCGATCTGAGCCGCACCCCTCTCGTGGCGATCATCGAAACACTGGAGTCGCCTGACGTCGCACGTGTATGGTCTCCCACAAGTGAGACGCTGGCCAAGACATCTGATGTCGTTCCCTCGGCATCCGATCAGTTTACGGCGCTCTTGGAAGGCTTGGATGCGCTAGCGAGTGCGATCCAAGGCGCGGTCGAGTCCAGGGCTTCTATGCCGGAAGGTGGGGCTGTGTCGTTTTCTGGCGAGCATCAATGGATAGAACGTCAGGATCCTGCGGATGCCAGTTTTGAAAAGGAAGTGATCGGGTTATTCGCCCTTGAGGCCCACGAATGGCTGGCGCAAATTCAGATAGCTGTAAGACAGCTCGCTGAAGGGGCCAACGGAACGATGCGTCCGAAGGTCTGCGGGATTCTCTTGCATGCCATTACCAATCTCGCCAAATCTGCGTCAACGGTGCAGCTCCAGACTATCGAGCAGATGGCCTCTAATCTGCTTCCGATTCTCTATGATGTGCGGCGACAAGAGCCCCGTGCAATGACGGCAGCGCTCCAGTCGCTTCAGGAAGGTTTGGATCGGATCAGTTTAGCCGTAAGTCGCCTAGCAGGAGACCAGGAGGACGAACGAGCTGGATATGACGATGCTTCTGTGGGAACGCTGAGTGATTCCGTGCAGGTTCTTCCTGCCGCTGTGACAGAGCAGCCTGAGGCTCCCCAGTTTCAGGCGCCGCTCACCGTGAGTTCCGGCGTTCCGCTCATTCATGCCCTTCGCAACCTTCAACAGGTTCGTGCTCGGTCAACGCAGCCAGTCCGCGATGTGCTGGAGGCTGTGATTCAACGAGCCGAGCGGGAAACCGATCCTCTTGATGTCGCCAGCGTCGGGCGCATCTTAACTGAACTTGACCGACTCGACGAAGCGTTTCTTCAAGAAGTCCGTCGGCGAGTTCCAATCATTAGTTCCACTCTTGCAGAGTTACAAGCGAGCGGGGCGACAGATGTTGTGATGACGATTCAGCTTGATCCAATTCTCAAACAGATCGAGGCGCTCTATGATTTGGCCAGCCATGTGCAGGCGACGATGATCATGATGTTTTTGCAAGGACTGCGATCCTTTCTCATGGTTGCAGCCCACCGAAAAAGTTCGACCTTGGTGCAGCGACTGGGAAATGCCGAGACGAGGATTCATGGATTGATTCCGATGACGGAGCAGTGGAGTAATATCGGTCGTGTCGAGCGATTGGCTATTAGCGAGATCCTGACGGGCTAGCCTGAATTATTTATGGCGGTGTGTCACGAAATCGCGCAGGCGCCAACCGAGGCAAGCACGCGGAGCCTCGAGGGAAGGAGCATACTTGAAACAGTATGTTGACCAACCGCGCGCGAGCCTACCCGCCGTCAGGTTTGTCGTAGCGGCGTATCGGCGGTCGCAGTAAGAAGTCATCGCGAATCATGCGGGCTAGCAGTGCTGTTAGATGATGCGCCAACGGGCGAGCGCCCGTCCTCCGGTACGGGTCTCAAGAGCACGTGCCTTGCATGGCGCAGCATTCGTCCGGCCACTTGGACCAGCCTCCAGCAAACCGTCACGATTATCTACGATGCTCATGCGGCTTGACAGGCCAGGCGTTTAAAGCCCATGAAGAGGTTGTAGGTCAATGCGCCGATTAGGAAGAAAACGGCAGGGGCTCCAGAAGTTCCACAAAGATACCAATCCACCAACCTACAGATGCCCAGCCCATGTTTAAGCTTCGATAACAGGGCCAACCCGCCATTCGCGGTCACGGTCTCGTCCGTCCCATTTTCGATCCAGACACCGTGTGACATACTATCCGGTCACCTTCGGGTAACAAGTGTGGAGGGCGATACGGCTTTATATGCGAACCTGGCGCGTACGACAAGATCTTCTGCTGCTTGCCACCCAATGGTAATACTTTTAGGAACCATGCACTCTCTGAAAGAGCCATCGAGGAAGGCTGTGGCGGAGAGGGAGGGATTTGAACCCTCGGTAGAAGTTTCCCCCTACGGCAGTTTAGCAAACTGCTGCCTTCGGCCACTCGGCCACCTCTCCACTGATCTCAGTTCTATGCGGGGTTCCCAATCATCTGCGACGCAGGTCGATGACCATAGGAAGGCCAGCCAGTGAAGCGTCATTGTACCCTAGGCCAGGCGGGAGGTACAAGCGATTCGCAAGGTGGACCAAGAAAAACTCTCGGAGGATGACGGGAAAGGCTCACAGGTCTAGCTGCTTGGTCCATGGAAACACGATTGGTTTTTTCGCAAGTTGGACAAGAGAGGATGAGAGGCTGCGTGCCCATTGCCCCTTCGGTTTGATGTTGTGTGTGGTGTTATGGTCCCATGACGGCAACGGTAGAGGGTGGGTTTGATGCTCGATCGCAGTCGGCTGTCTGCGGAAGGCGGTCATGCTGGGGATGGTTGTCGAATAACGGAGTTCAACATGGCTGGGTCTGACCACACCGCTGACTGCCAACATGTGCAACGCGGTTCGTTTCTGTTTCTTGTGCGTTCTGCGTAACCTTATGTATTGGATTGGGGAAGAGAGAATGTGCACCGTGTCTTTCTCCTGTATTGAGGTGATGCGGAAGTTTTTTACATCCAGAGTATTCGAGCGAGGTCTTCATCCAGTCCACGAGAACGCTGGCACTGAGAGCAGCGGGCGAAGAGTCTGCCTGCTTGCGGCTGTATGTTCCCGCGAAGCACGAGCTGATACTTACGGCATCCGCAGAAGGAACAGGCTTTGCCGTCTAGCTCCCGACGAATGGCCCCGATCTTCCCGATCTGTTTGTGCATTGATTCGCCCTCCAAGACATAATGCCGATGAGGCGCACTTTTGAGTGTGATATTGGGCCAGGGAAGAATTTTTAAAAATACCGAAGAGGTAGGTGGGACCGAACTAAAGTGGGGACGAGCTTGGAACAGGAAATCCTCGATACTTATATAAATTAAACTGATATGTTTCAAGTCTTTATATTAATAAGCTAATAATATACTGATATATATAAAAGGAGAAAAATATCCCCTGCCAGAAAATGAACGGGCAAACGAACCTCGCGTAAGGACTTGAGTGGAGAAGTATTTGCAAGGGTGAAGCTCGGGATCAGGCTGGTCTTCTAGAGCAACCAGCCTTTTACTTACTACTCTGGGGCGAGTATCAGGACGCCATGGTGAAGGCTGATTGAAGTCATGATTCTACTCGTGTCGTTGGCGGAGGGGGCGAGATTTGAACTCGCGGACCCCTTGCGAGGTCTCCAGTTTTCAAGACTGGCACGTTCGGCCACTCCGTCACCCCTCCATCACTATGCTTGACCAGACCCGGAGCCCATACGATTGCTCTTGGCGACGGGATATTATCCTTCAATATCTCATTCTTTCTTAATCCGTTCCATCCCACCCATGTAATGACGCAACACCTCCGGTATCGCGACGCTTCCATCCGGTTGCTGGTAGTTTTCGAGGATGGCTACGAGCGTGCGGCCGACGGCCAGTCCGGACCCATTGAGGGTATGAACAAACTCTGTTTTCGCGCCTTTCTTCCCGACAGTACCTTTATATCGAATACTAGCCCGCCTGGCCTGAAATCCTTCAAAGTTGCTGCAGGAGGAGATCTCCCGATAGTGCATCTGGGAAGGAAGCCAGACTTCGATGTCGTAGGTCTTTGCTGCGGAGAATCCCATATCGCCGGTGCAGAGAGTGACGACTCGGTAATGCAGTCCTAATCCCTGCAAGATTGCTTCGGCATGGCCGGTCAACCGTTCTAGTTCCTCATACGACTGTTCAGGTATTGCAAACGCGACTAACTCTACTTTGTTGAATTGGTGGAGCCGTATGAGCCCTTTGGTGTCTTTTCCATAGGATCCTGCCTCGCGGCGAAAACAGGGAGTATAGGCCGCATATCTGATCGGCAGCGCGCTCTCGTTGAGCGTTTCGTCCCGGTGGAGATTGGTCACCGGCACTTCTGCCGTCGGAATCAAGAAATAGTCTTCGTCTCGCAGACGAAAGAGATCCTCTTCAAATTTTGGCAACTGGCCAGTTGCGGTCATGCTCGACCGATTGACGAGGAGCGGCGGTAGAACCTCCCGATAGCCATGCTGTGTCGTGTGAAGGTCCAGCATGTAGTTGATGAGAGCCCGTTCTAGTCTTGCGCCGGCACCTGTCAGAACCGCAAATCGTGCGCCTGAGATTTTCGCTGCACGATCGAAGTCCAGAATGCCGAGGGCCTCGCCTAGTTCCCAATGGCTCTTTGCCGGGGAAGTCAAGGCGGGCGGGGATCCCCAGCGCCGCGTCTCTGTATTGCTGGACGCGTCTTTTCCTGCCGGCACCGACGCATGTGGAAGATTCGGGATACGGAGATTCAGATCGGCCAGGGTGTCTTCGACATCCCGCAGTTCGTCTTCGATTGTTTTGATCCGGTCGCCGACGGCCTTCATGGCAGCCATGGAAGCATCCGCAGGCTGGTTTTCTCGCTTTAGCTTGGCAACTTCGTCCGATCCTTTTTTCAGTTCGTGGCGAAGTTGCTCTACCTGGCTCGCCAAGGCGCGACGTTGTTCGATCAACGTGCGCAGTGTATCCCAGGGAACGTCAGCGCCACGGAGGCCAAGCTGTTGCCGGATGGCGTCGAAATTATCCCGGAGCGTGCGGAGATCATACATCGTTGAATGTTCCAGAAAGCGGCTGGAATCTAGCATCGGGGTAGGGGTTAGTCAATCAATCGGATCGTGATATTCCGCCTTGGCAGACGTTGTTTGTCCCGTGTTGTTTGCCCGTTGACAGGAGCGGGTGGATCGAGGACCATATTCTGATGCGGAGAGTGATGAATCCACCTAATCCGTTTGAATCATTGCATCGAGACCTCTTGGAGCCCGCTCCCCAGGTGCAGCTGCAGATGTTTGAAGATGTGACCCGTGACATTCTGAGTCGGAATGAGAGTCCTGATTTGCCGTTTCGATGGAGTCTCAATCCCTATCGCGGCTGCTTCCACGGCTGCGCGTATTGTTACGCGAGACCGACCCATGAGTATTGGGGATTCGGCGCCGGGACTGACTTTGAGTCCAAGATCATCGTGAAGCGGGAGGCCGCGACCTTGCTCCGTCGGGCGTTCGAGAAACCTTCGTGGAAGGGCGAATTGGTTCTGTTCTCGGGGAACACCGATTGCTATCAGCCATTGGAAGCCTCGCTGGAGTTGACGCGGGCTTGCCTGGAAGTTTGTGCTGAGTATCGGAACCCGGTCGGGATTATCACGAAAGGGGTGTTGGTGCTGCGCGATTTGAACCTGCTGCGTCGGTTGCAGCAGGAGGCGTCGGTTCACGTGTATTTCAGCATACCGTTTTCAGACGATGAGGTAGCGCGCAAGGTCGAACCCCATGCGCCATCCAGCCGGAAACGCTTCGAGGCGATGAAGACCTTGTCGAACGCCGGGATTCCCACCGGCATCTCGCTGTCTCCGATCATTCCGGGTCTCAACGACGAGGATTTGCCGGATCTGTTAGCCCGAGCGAAACAAGCTGGGGCAATGGAGGCGATGGCGACGCTGGTTCGTCTGTCTGGCCCTGTGGAGACGGTGTTCATGGAGCGAATGGCTGCTGCATTTCCAGATCGAATCGCCAAGATCACGAATCGGATTCGGAACGTGCGTGGCGGAGCGATCAGCGAGGGGGCCTTCTTCGAACGCCATCGTGGCGCAGGCCCCTATTGGGCCATGATCGAACAGCTGTTCGAGGTTTCTAGACGCAAGGCAGGATTGTCGGCGGTGCATGCCGTAGCGGTTCCTAAAACTTTTCGCAGGCCGGGGGTCGGACAAATTTCACTCTTTTGAGATAAGACAGTGAAGGGAGCGGGGATGAAACATAATGCTGGTTTTCTTATGTTGGTGGATGCGGCACGAACGCGGGTCAAGGAATGTACGGTGTCGGAGGCCAGGGCCAGGCTCGATCGAGGCGTGGTCATGCATTTTCTCGATGTGCGTGAGGATCATGAATTTGCAAAGGATCATGCGAAAGGGGCCCGTCATTTGGGAAAGGGAATTATCGAACGCGATGTGGAAACGCTTATTCCCAATAAAGAAGAGGCCATTCTGCTGTATTGTGGTGGCGGCTATCGATCGGTCTTAGCCGCGGATGCGCTTCAGCAAATGGGCTACACAAATGTAGTGTCGATGGAGGGGGGAATCAAAGGCTGGCGGGATGCCGGCTATCCGATGGAGTGTTGATGGGACCTCAGAGAGGCCAAGGTCCCATTCAGGTTGGCTTTCACATTCACGCCTGTGCGGCTTATTTACTGTTGGCTCGATCGAATTCCTTGATGACTTGGTCGGTTAAGTCAATCGTGTCCTTGTTGTAGATTACAATCTTCACCGTTTGTTCGCTGCCCTTATCGACGACAAGGGCAAACCCGGATTTTTCTGCCACGGCTTTCGTAGCCGAAGAAATTTTCTTCATATACTCATCGACCAACTCTTTCTGTTTCCCCTGCAGTTCTTGATTAAATTCCTGCGCGCGTTTCTGATACTCCTGAACCTTGGCGCGGAACTGGGTCTCTTTTTCTTTTTTTTCGCTGTCGCTTAACTTCGCGACTTGCTCCTTGAGCGTCTTCTCCGTGTTGCGTAATTCCTCTTCGTCACCGGACAACAACTTCTGCCTGGTGGTGACGTATTCTTTGAGCCCATCCAAGGCTTTTTTCCCCGCTTTCGATTTCTCTAAGACGGCCTGAGGATCGACGACGCCCATTTTGAAGGTCTCGGCAGCTTGTGCAGCAGGAAGAGAGGCGAGCAATACCATGCCTGCTGCGACCAAGGGGAGGGTAATCCGCCCCAAGAGGATTCCCGTTGTATGCATAACACGCGCTCCTTGTTGGTAATGAATGCATCCAGTGTAAACGTTGCGAGAATAACTGGGGGGGCAGGTCCTGTCAAGGGATTGAGTTGTGCATGGTTCACGCCATACCGGCCGATGGCATGCCGGCCACGACGATCACAGTCACATTATCTTCGCCCCCTCTGTTCAGCGCTTCATCGATCAGATTGTGGCAGGCTCGGTCGGGATTACCGTCTGCACGGGAGAGTATCGATGCAATGGCTGTGTCCGTCAACATTTTCGTAAGCCCGTCGCTGCAGAGCACAATCAGATCGTGAGGGATCACTGGTATCGAGGTCAGCTCCGGTTGCATGTCGGGACCCATCCCCAGGCCTTTGGCCAAAACATGACGTTCAGGATGTGTGAGCGCGGTGGCTTCATCGATCAGGCCGCGCTGCACAAGTTTTTGAACAAGGGTATGATCGCGCGTCAATTGCTTGAGCTGTCCTGCCCGATAGAGATACGCGCGACTATCTCCCAAGTGGGCGATATGGGCGACCGGCAAGGGCGACGGATTTATTACCAAGGCGACCAAGGTTGTGCCCATCCCTCTCAAGGATGGTTTTGCCTTCATGAGATCATGGATTCGCCGGTTGGCGCTTGTCACGAGGTCTGTCATGAACTCGGCGGCGTTGCTTGGGTGCTCGTGGAGCCAGGATGCTCGTTCTCGCGCTCGCTGTGTGGCCACGGCCACGGCGGTTTGGGCCGCGATATCTCCTGCTGGGTGCCCACCCATCCCGTCTGCCACGATCCAGACGCCGCAGTCATTCAGGAGGGCCAGTGCATCCTGGTTCGACGCGCGAACATAACCAGTCTCAGTTCGACCGACTCCGGTCCATTGCTGGAGTTCTGTCACGGAACAACCTCGACCGGATTTTGGCGACGGACGGGTGGAAACCCCACAGAAGACGGGCCGAATCGAGCGAACATCTGGTCGTAGAGCAATGATGCAAGCGGTTCGAGGTTTTGGGTATCGGCTGCGTTGTACCGCAGCAATAGATCGCGTGCGGCTTCGTCTCCCGCGCACCACTGATGCCATAGGTGAACGGCTTCCCATCCATCGAGTCCCATCACATCGGCCTCGCGCGCAATCTGGAATTTCTGCTCGATGTGTTTTAACCCGCCTTGCATGCCGAGCCTCCGCGCCGCAAAGCACAGGTCGAAGTGCGGTTTCTTGAAATTTAATCGAGGGAACTTTGCCCGCAAGTAGGGAATGTCGAACCCGCTCCCGAAAAATGTAATGAAGAGGTCTGTCTGCTCCAGTTCTCCGTGCAATCGGTCCTCGGTTAACGTTTCCCCCCGGACCAGGCTCGTCATGCGACCGTTGCGATACAATCCGACCACCGTCACATGCCCCTCGCGCGCAGGCGTTCCTGTCGTCTCGATATCCAAATAGAGTGTACGAGGGCGAAACGTCTCGAAGAGGCGCCAGTGTTCTCGACTCTTCAGGCAGGTGCTGAAGAAGTGCGCATCGCCTTCTTCCAGGCGTAATTGGGCGGTGGCGAGTTCGCGGTCATACCATTCTTTCCTGGTTGAGGAGATGCCGGGGAGGGTCGGAGCGCGGAGGAATGAAGCCCAATCAAGAATGCCTTCTTGCCACAGACGGCGCTCAGAACTTTGGCCGATACCTTTGAGAAGAACGAAGGATGAGGCGAGCATATGATCGAGGGATTGTAGCCTTGATTTCACCGAATAAACAAGCTAAAGTCCGCGGCCTGAGCGGGTTTTCATCTGATGGACGTCGGGAGGCGCCGACGAGGATGCAATGGCTGATCTCCCCAACAAAATTCGCATTACCGTCGGATCTGTGCAGCTCGATGCTGAACTCAAGTCGACGAAAACGGCGCTGGAGATCTATGGAGCCTTACCGGTTGAAAGTCCGGTCAACACGTGGGGCGAAGAGTTTTATTTTAAACTGGCCGGGGTAAAGGACCATCGAGAGACAGCAACGAACCAGGTCAAAGTCGGCGATGTCGCTTTCTGGGGGGCAGGGCAGGTTCTGGCCATTTTCTTCGGTCGCACACCGATGAGCATGGGGCAGGATCCGGTTCCATCCGATCGTGTCAATATCATCGGCCGCATTCTCGGTGATGCGTCTCTGCTGCGGCGAGTGATGGATATGCCGACCATTCGAATCGAGAAGATATAGGAGGATGCTGAAAAAGTCCGCCAGCGTCGTTCTCGCATCGTTCAGGCCCTCAATGGGGACCCGGCCGCCTCACCACTCGGCGGCGCGCACAGACTTGGTGCTCCTTATTCGTCGCACCGTGCGCCCCAGAGGGTACGCCTCGGGTCTTCACTCGCTGCGGCCTTGCTGGACGACCTTTTTAAGCATCCTGCGGGAGTGTTTTCCCGTTGTGCTACACATGTGGACTACGAAAGTTTTTGCGTGCCAACATAGTTTTTACACGGCTTGCCAGCCATGAGACTGTCGAAAGAACGAATTCGCCATATCTCGGAGTCGCTTGCCACCAGATTGCAGCAGGAGGGGCAGGTGACGATCGTCGGGGATCGCAAGGCATTCGTCGAACAGATCGATCATGCCATTCTTGAGGAACTGTCGGTCGAAGACCGCCTGAACGCCGAAGTGCGGCAGCTGTTGAAGGCCTATGAGCAAGACATCGAGAAGGGACACGTGGACTATCAACGGATGTTCACGATGGTGAAGACCAAGCTGGCGCGGGAACGGGGCATCATTCTTTAGGACGTGAATCGTGAATTGTAAAAATGGAATGTTCAACCGCACTGCGTTTTACGTTTCACCTTTCACGTTTGACGGATTGCTATGTTGAGCGAAGACAAAATTAGCCATCTCTCCCACGTCATTCTTCAAGCGGTCAAGAAAAGCCCGTTGGTGACGGTACAGGCCGATGAAGGGCGGGTTCTGAAAGAGATCAAGCGGGTGCTCGCCTCCGAGTTGGCGCAAGAAGAAGACATTGATCGAAAGGTCAAAGTGAAGTTGGCCTCCTACTCGCGCGGGATTGTCGAGGGCAGTGCGGAGTGGGAGGTCCTCTATCGGAAAGCATTTGAGGAAGAGGCGCGGAAACATGCGAAGGCGTGACATGCCGATGGAACGTGATGGCACGATGAAATATCTGTCTATGCTCGGAGTGACTCTCTTGTTCCTCGGAGCAGCCGCCTGCTCATTCATGAGCAAGGAGAAGCCGTTGGTCCCACTGGCGCTTGAGCCGGGAGTCAGGCCGCAAGCGGTGATACTGACTGAGCAGGGAACGCAGGCCTTTCAAGCGGAGCAGTTCGGCGATGCGAAGAATTATTTTTCCCAAGCGGTGGCCGAGGCTCCTCAATCGGGGCCCGCGCATTATAACTATGCCTTAGCCTTGAATGTCATGGGAGATAGGGAGCAGGCGCGCCAACAGTTCATGGAAGCGGCTAACCTGGCTCCGGGAGACAAAGTGATCTGGGATTCGCCCGCGCTCCGCCCCTACGGCAACCCGGAGTCTCCCAAAAAGTACAAACAGCCTCCAATGGGGGGCGCCAGGCCGAGCATGGGTGGCGGGCCGCGATAATCATAAGCAACCAGAAAAGGAATGAGCTCATGGCAAAGGAACTTACAGTCGGTGATAAGGCTCCCGCTCTCTCGCTTCCCGATCAATCGGGAGAACCGGTCAGCCTGAAAGACTTTACGGGCAAGCAGGTGGTCCTCTATTTTTATCCCAAAGATGATACCCCGGGCTGTACGACGGAATCATGCGACTTTCGCGACGCCGCCACACCGATCAAGAAGGCGGGAGCCGTGATTCTCGGTGTAAGCCTGGACGGGAAAGAATCTCACCAGAAGTTCATCAAGAAGTTCGATCTTCCCTTCCCCCTGCTCAGCGATGAAGAGGCCACCGTCTCGAAGGCCTACGGCTGCTACAAAGAGAAAAATATGTATGGTAGAAAGTATTGGGGCATCGAACGCAGTACGTTCGTGATCGACCAGGCAGGCAAGTTGAAGGCGATCTTCCGCAAGGTCAAAGTCGGCGGTCATGTCACTGAAGTGTTGGCGGCTCTAAAGGCCTAATCTTTACAGGATGCTGAAAAAAAGAGGGGGGAGCGGCCAGGTGCCCTCCGTGCTCGCAGAACGCGCACGGTGAAACTGTGCTCGTTCGATGCGCGCAGTTGAGGGCAGCCTTGGCCACTCCCCTAAAGGGAGGTATAGGAAATTGGAAGGCTCTCGCTCGGGATAAAGCGCGTCTTGGCGCGCTGAGGGCTGGGCGGGTGGAATGTTGTGCGCAGTTGGGATCATCCCAGGCGCCCCTTAGTGATAGTTCGCTGCGGCCTATGAGTATCCAAATCCGCAGAGCCGGTCTCTTCACTATCCTCTTTTTTTGGACAGCGACCACCATCCTCTCAGCGGCTGAAAAGACTTCCGTAATCTTAACGGTCCACGATAGTCTCGCCTCTCCTAACCAACCGGCCACCATTGAAGCGACGCTCACAAGGAAGGCCCTTCTGATAGAGGTTGGTCTGGGAGGAGAACCCATTGAGCTTCTCGTCGCCGGCAACGTCGTCGCGACCGCGATGACCGGTGGCGACGGGCGAGCTTTCTTGTCATATACCCCGAAGGCCAAAGGGATAGTTCCATTCATCGTGCGAGTTGGAACTACACCGAGAGTCGCTGTGACCGAAGCTGGTGCGAATCTGGCGGTGTGGGAACGCCGGAGCCCGATTATGGCGGTGGAAATGGCTGCGCTGATGGAGGACGTCGCCGGACAGGGGCCGACTGTGATTTTGCCTGGGAAGGATATGGGAGGCAGACACCCGATGCCTGATGCCGCCGCAGAACTCGGCAAGCTCACGCAGTTTTATTACAACGTGCTCTATGTGGTAACGCATGATAAGGCAGCAGGTACCAACGATCAGGTGGGTGCGCAAGCCAGGCAATGGCTCAAGGACCAGAAGTTTCCGGTCGGGTACATCATCGTGCTGCCGTCTAATCCGGAGGCGTTTGGGGCGAGACTCGATGAATTGCATGCCGCCGGTTGGAAGACGCTCAAAATAGGAGTGGGGCGCACGAAGGCCTTTGCCGAAGCGTTTCTCCAGCGGCGTCTCGACGCCGTGATGGTGCCAGAGCCAGCCAAGGGCGAGGCGCCGCGGAAAGCGAAGGTGGCAAAGGAGTGGAAGGATGTGCGGAAGAAAATGTAGCAGGTAACCGGTTGCCCTTTTTGCTCGCGCAACGCGCGGCCTCAGAAGGCCCTCGTTGGACGCGCGCAGTAAAGGGCAAACCGGTCACCCGCTTGTCGGGATACCTTTCGCTCTGGGTGGAGGAGGAAAGAGGAAAGTAGAAGACGAAAGATGAAAAGGATTGGAAGGACACACACGTTGGTCCTGTGCTCCCGGAACGCGCGCCCTGAGAAGGGCCTCGTTCGACGGCCGCACCTAGACCAACCTGGGTACCTTCCCAACGGAGGAAAGCACGAGCCCGGAGGAATCATATAGATGGATGACGGTTCCTCGACGCGCGCAGCGATGAACAGTCCTGCCGCCCATTTGTTTGGGAACAATTGGACGGGCAGTAAACAAATGAGTGCAAGGGGAGTAACAGGCCTTCGACAAGAAATCCCAAGGCGTGTTATACGGACAGAAAACCAGTATTCCGCATCTTATGCGGATCAGTCTAATTGTTGTCGGGTTGCTTTCGCTAGTTTCACACTGCATGGAAGAAACTATGGATAGAGAAGCACTCTTACATTTCCGAGATCAGCTTCGGTTCGGAAGAGCCGTGGCTGTGAAGGACGCCGAGGGCTTCTCCGAGATCCTCTTCGCGGTTGAGCGGCTAGGTTCTTTCCTTTCCAATGAGATAGGTACGCTTAACTCGTACTTGCCGGTAATCCAGCACTTGGCTTGTGATTCACCTCTGTAATCCCAACATGAGAATGTCCGCTTTGACCAAAGATAGAAATGTCCTCTTGTGTAGACTCACTGCCCTCACTGGGAGGGCAGCATGGTCAGAGAGGAGACGGTGCGGATGAGTGTGCAGGAGTTGAAGCGGGTGCATGTGATCCGGCAAACGATGAACAAAGCCCTGCGGCAGCGGGAGGCTGGCGAGGTCTTGGGGTTGACGGCACGCCAGGTACGGCGGCTGATCCAGCGGGTCCAGGCCGCAGGCGACGCGGGCCTCGTGCATCGGGGACGGGGGAAGCCGTCAAACCGACGGCACTTGCCCGCGCTGAAGGCCCGGGTGCTCCAGTTGTATGCGAAACACTATCGCGATTTTGGGCCGACCCTGGCGGCGGAGAAGCTGGCCGAGCGGCAGGGGATCACGCTCAGTGCCGAGACCCTGCGGCAGTGGCTGCTGGAACGCGGGATCACGCATTTCACGCGGCGGAAGCGGCCGCACCGGGCGTGGCGGGCCCGGACAGCCCACGTGGGGGCACTCCTCCAACTGGACGGCTCGCACCATGACTGGTTCGAGGGGCGCGGGCCTCGATGTGTGCTGATGGCCTACATCGACGATGCGAGCAGTCGGGTGAGTGCCCGGTTCTACGAGTATGAGGGCACGATTCCCGCGCTGGACAGCTTCCGTCGCTATGTGAAGCAGTATGGGATTCCGCTCGCGCTCTACACGGATAAACATACGACCTACAAATCGCCGGCCGCACCGACAGTTGAGGAGCAATTAGCCGGTCGACTGCCGCACAGTCAGTTTGAGCGGAGCCTCGCGGAGCTGGGGGTGGCGGTGATTCATGCCCACTCGCCGCAGGCCAAAGGCCGCGTCGAACGGCTCTTTCGCACCTTCCAGGATCGGCTGATCAAGGAGCTCCGGCTAGCTGGCGTCGCCACGCTGGACGTGGCGAATCGGTTCATGGCGACCTATCTCCCGATCTACAACCAGCGCTTCTCGGTTCAGCCGGCGCAGCCCGCCGATCTGCATCGGCCCCGTCCTGCGAGTCGCGACCTGGACCGCAGCCTGTGCCTCAAGACCACTCGAGTCCTGCGCCGCGATTGGACGGTGGCCCACCACGGGCAGCTCTATCAGATCCGTGACAATGTCCGGGCGACCCATGTGCAGGTGGAAGAACGGATCGATGGGACGATGCGGATGACCCACCACGGCCAGCCGCTTCGCTATCACGGCATCACCTCGCGGCCGGTCAGGGTGAGGGCACCCTCGCCACCCGCGGCGCCACGGCGTCCCGTCAAGCCGAAGCCCACGCATCCGTGGCATCGCCGCGTTTTGCTCGACCGTCACAAGCCAGCGGCGACCCCGATGATGTAAACCGGACATTTCTACTTGGGGAGAAAGAGGACATTTCTAAATTGGGTTGACAGGCTTGTGATTCACCTCTTGCAAGAGAACTTCCCAAGGTCTACCCTGGCTTGCATTTATCGTTCTGCCGGCTCTATCAATTTGTAATGCAGGCACGTAACGATGCCCTGCATCAAGGCACCTACGCCCGCCATCTTACGAGTCGCGCTATTGAATTCAGTATTGTGCTTGAGGATGCGTTAATGAATAACTTAGGTACAGTGGCAGAATTCATGGTTCGCGATCCGCTGTGCTGCTCACTTTGGCAACCACTCAGCTTAATCCGGCAACAGGTACTCGCTAACTCCTACTCGTTTCTTCCCGTTCGTGTAGAGAACGGTGAATGGTGGCTGCTTTCAGACCGGGAGCTTGCGAGATATCTGCGCGTCAAAGCCCAGACGCGGAAGGGACGACTTGCCAAGTCTCTCAAATCTGCTCTGATGGTCGATGAGAGAAACGATAAAATCACCTTCTTGTCGGTTGAGACCGTTTGTCCTACGGCCAATGTCGAGGAGGTCGCTCAGAAATTACAAGGCGTACCTGTCCTCGTCACACGCGATGGCGGCCAGACTACCGATCTTGTCGGTATAGTTACTGCTTTTGATTTGCTTTGAGCGGCCGGGCAACCCGGCAAAAGTGTGCACATACAGGTAAAGCACTTAAAAGAAAGCACTTAAAAGGGTCACATCTTGTAATATGACATGCTAGCCCGATTTATTCAGTGCGCCGTGAAAAGGCGCTGTGTGTCTCACAGGTGCAAGTCCTGTCTGGGGAGTCGTCGTCTCAGGAACAAGGTTAAAGGGGTCACATCTTGTAATATGACACGCCAGATGCCCAAGGATCGGCCGCTCCGCATTGGATTCTCTGGTGCTCTCTATCGCGTCATCTCGAAAGAGGTCTGGTTGGGTCTTGTAATCCAATATCTCACGAGAAACTGGGGGTATGAGTATGGACTTTTCGAGGTGCCCGATCTCGCGCTGTGTCACCTGGTGCAGCCTCCTGGAATCGAGTCGATCGGCAAATGTATTCCGTCATGGTGGGGAAATCACCACTGGGTATAGGCCTGCACTGCGCTGCTTCAGAGAAGTGTTAGCTGAATCCTCTCACGTCTTGAGACGGCCCAGAGTCGAGGGCCTCTCAGCGGGTATGCGATCATCGGAGTGTGTGTGCCAGATTGAGGGGTGCCGGGAACGACTCAAGATTTCGATTTTGCCATTGCGATCGACCAGGGAAAAACAAAAGGGCTGGGAATCATTTTCCCCATGAGCACAGGGTAGAATAATCGTCATCCAGCTGTTTGTTGTTTCTGAGACGCCTCACAATCACCCCCGCTCTTCCTCATTAGCACGTTATAATAGAAGTGACATGATGGAGCTGCTTTCTAATCCGCAGATGTGGATTGCGTTATTGACGCTGACCGCTCTTGAGCTGGTGCTCGGGGTCGATAATGTCATCTTCATATCGATTCTCGTCGATAAGCTGCCGAAGGAGCGCCGTGATTTCGCGCGAAGGATCGGCCTGTTCTTTGCCATGTTCATGCGCATCGGGCTCCTATTCCTTCTTTCTTGGATTGTTGGGCTCACCGAGCCTCTCTTCGCTCTATTCGGGCAGGAAATCTCCGGTCGGGACCTCATCTTGATCGGCGGCGGTCTCTTCCTGCTCTGGAAGAGCACCAAGGAGATCCACCAGTTACTGGAGGGCGAAAAGGGTGAAGCGTCGACGGCAGTCCCCGCTACGTTCTCAGCCGTGATTCTTCAGATCACGATCATTGACATGGTCTTTTCTTTTGACTCAATCATCACCGCCGTGGGTATGGTCGACCACGTGGGGGTCATGATCGCAGCCGTCGTCCTGTCGGTGTTGCTGATGATGGTCTTTGCCGGTGGGATCGGCCGTATCGTTTCAGACCATCCGACGATTAAGATGTTGGCCCTCGCGTTCTTGTTGGTCATCGGCGTCGTGTTGATCGCCGACGGATTTGATCACCATATCCCAAAAGGGTATGTATACTTCGCGATGGCGTTCTCGGTCATTGTCGAATTGCTGAACATTCGAATGAGGAAGCGCGCGGCTCAACCGGCCGAGTTGCACGAACGCTATACGCGAGATGGCAAATGAGTCCGTACATTTACAGCAGCGACCTAAATGCGTATCAACGCGAGAGGAGGGAACGAGCGTGAGTATGGACTTATCGAGGCGCCCGACCTCGCTTTGTGACACCTGGCGTAGTCGTATGGAATCTAGTCGTACGGCGAATGTATTCCCGTCCTGGCGGGGGGATTCTCTATAAGGTTATCGTCCTGAATGGTGACGGGTATGACGTTTCCATGTAAGATAGCCGTATGAAATCGAAATCTAGATCCTCGCTTACCGGTCTGAATGCGTCGCGGCGCCCCAGCAGGCTTGGCGACATGTTGGCGCAAAAGAAGATCGACGAAGCCCAGCGACTCACCCCTGAACAGCGGCTGCTCATTGCACTTGAGCTTTCCGATGCTGCAGCCGCTCTCCACCGCGCCGGTTCCAAGAAGCGTTAGTTGAAATCCTCTCACGTCTTGAGACGGCCCAGAGTCGAGGGCTCCTCAGCGGGTATGCGCTCACTGGCGGGTTTGCCGTCTCAGCTTGGGGAGTGCCGCGAGCGACTCAAGATTTTGATTTTGCCATTGCGATCGGCCAGGCCGACCCACAGGCGCTTGCAACATGTATCGGTGGTCGCTATCAAGCTGGTGAGCCAGACGATCCTTTGCGAGGCGTGGTGACTGTGTTTATCAAGGTTGGCCATGAACCGGTCGCGTTACAACTGGGGTGTCTCCCATCTCCTCTTACAGAGTTGGTTTTTGGGCATGTCGAGAGACTGTCTGTTTTGGAATGTTCGGTTCCCGTCGTGTCATGGCAAGTGTTGATTATTCTGAAGCTCTATGCTGGCGGACCGCATGACCTACTGGACGTCCATCAAATATTGAAGGTCAGACGACCACAAGCCAAAGATGTGCAAGACATCACATCGATGGCGGAGGCAGTGGGAGTATTGAGCGAGTGGGTGAACGTGTGTAAGAAATTCTGATGGTTGTGCACCTCGCTGCATTTTTCTCCGGTTACCGTGACGTTGAAGCTCTCCAGAATGACTCCCCCCGCAACATCATCCGCGTAAACCACGAAGCAAGCCGGACCCACGCGTGGCGCGTTACCTTGCAACGACACAACGATATCGTCGTGAAGACGTTCTCTGACTCAATCTATGGCATGAAACGCAAAGCTTTGAAGACTGCCATGGCATATCGAGACGAACTTCTACATCAATACTCGCCCTACACCCATGCAATCTGGGTTCGTACGCGCCTTCGTCGGAACAATACGTCGGGCATTCCTGGCGTTGGCAGATATGAGGAACGTGCCAATCCCCATACTGGCTACACCCGTGTATTTTGGCTGGCTTCCTGGGTCAACGAGCACGGCGACAGTCGTAAGCGCAGGTTCACGGTTTCTCACTATGGAGAGCGCCAGGCCAAGCCTTTTGCCGTTGCAGAGCGTGCGCGTCAGCTGAACCTAGTCTTGTCACTAAGAGTGGATACCTATGATGCCCAACCAGGCGGTCAACCGAACCGCCCAACACACGGTGGGGGGGACCCGCATTATCCATGAACACCTCTGCTGCAATAGTTTGCCTGTGCGTTTCAGTAAGCAGACGGGCTGATCCGCTGCTACGATGGGCCTTCGGCCAGCGGGTTCGCGGCACAGGCCTCAACGTACTGCACGAGTATGCATGGGGGGCTCACAACTCCGAGCGCCGGTCTCTTGCTAAGATAATTTCCGTTGGTTGTGGAGGTGAAAATTAAGGAAAAAGTTTGAAATAATTGCTGCGTCCCTGGCGCGCGTAATAACAGTCACACATGTGACCTTTGAATCACCCTCCCCGAGGCCCCGTGCTATCCGCAATGTCCCGTCTAAATTTTAAAACACCAGTATTATATTCGAGCGGAACTAGGGAGTTCCCTAGTTGGCACGCGGTGCAGCGCACCTCTGTAAATGTATGGCCGTCAGCTCCGTTCATCTTTTTCGCAAAGCCACGAACTGGCTGAGCCATTCTCGTGAATTGGATTTGATTCACCTCATGTATCTCTTTCGATACATGCGTCTGTGATCAGGAGATGTGAATGATAGATACATTCTTACTCAGCAATACGTACAACGCTGGAATTGCTGGAGATTGAGGATGCCACCCGATGATTCGATGCTCCTGTCCCATGTTGGCATCTAGCTTGCTCTACTTAGCGAATACGGATTCGCGCAAGAGAGAGCCTCGTAGTGGACGACTCTTGCAGGACTCAGGTGCAGCCAATATGAGCCGGCAAAAGGAATGCCGATGATGGACCCGATTCAGATTAAGCTTGGGATGCGGGAAGGCCCATCATGATTTTCCGTATTCGTCATAGCGGGAAGCGAAAATCAAGACCGTTATCAGTCGCCGCTGAAACCCCAAGGAGAAGCACTGGGCTGTGCCGCAAACGAATGGGGCTATCATGCATCTGCTGACCCTCTGTGCCGGGGAGCCGACCGAAGTCGGCCTTTGATGGATACCGTTATTGCGGTAGCGGGATCGACGATGGCGGAGGGCGAATCGAGCCCGGTAAACTAGTAGTGGAATGGGCCGTAGCGCCCTGCCCAGCTTGGCTCGTTTGGCAGCGCGCCGACAGACTGGTAGCGCCCAATAACTGGTTGCAGCCGACGGGCCGCTTCGCCACCTGCCCCTGAATCGGAGCGCTAGCCTCGTTCCCTGCCAATATAAGATTAAGGAGGAGAGCCTATTCACGAAAAACATCTCATTGAGCAAAGTGCTATTCCGACGCAACTCAAATTTTAAAGGAGATCATCATGGCAAAAAGTAACGAGAACTCAATCGATCTTAAGGTCACCTTCGTCGGCCTCAAGGATGGCGAACAAGCGCCGCACTTCGCGGCCTATCAGATCGATTCCGCCGGACGCCCGGTCAGAAAGCTCGGCGGCTATGACGGTAAGGCACTAAGGATTGATCTTGGCAAGGCCAGATCGGTCACACTCGGCCCGGATGTCGAGGATTTCAAGACCCTACCCAAAGAGAGCCTGGCTAGCTATCGGGTGGCACAGAGCATCGATCTCTGGCGCAAACAGGGTATCATGTTGCCGCGCGATATTTGGAACCGTTTTCATTTTCATTTAGTCTGCGTCACGGGAACCGTGCGCAAGTGCCGGCCGTGGTTCTGGGATCTGATCGACGACATTCGGCTCACACCAATGTTTGAGCGGGCGCAAGTAGCGCGCATCAAACCGATTACGGCGGAATTGAATCCGCATATTCTGTTTCCGCTCAGATGCCAGCCGCTGTGCGATGGCATCATTGAGATCTATGAGCGTGAATGTTGCTGTCATCACATTCACATTCCGATCCTGATTGATCGGTTGCGCGACATCCTCGATATTCTGCCGATCCCGATTCCCGATCCCATCCCCGACCCGATCCCGGGGCTCGATCCGGCTCTCTTCACGCCGCAATTGCTGCGTACCAAAGCGCGTGCAATCCAACGACGTAAGATGCCGCTCGATCTGGCCGCCGTCCCGCCCGAGAACCTACACCAGGACTACCTCGCGCTGCGCACGATGCAGGCCGATGCCGCGCGGCTCTATGTGCTCGATCGACCCTATCTGTTCCCGTTCTTCTGCCACTGTTTGGTCCGCAAAGTTGGTCAAACGCCGATTCAACCTGGCGGAGAGTTCGGTTTCTGCTATCTGCGAGTACATCATCACCCGCATCACGGACATTGCTCTACGACCTACGCATATAAGATCAAGCAACTGATCAACGGTGTCTTAACCGTTGTTTATGATGGTCTGGCCGCACACCAGTATTTCGCGGCTGGCGGACCAGCGGATATCCGGACTTACAACCCGCAAGCACACGTGTGCGCTGATGGTCCCGGTGATCCGCCGCCCAATGACGGCGCACCGTTTGTGATGCTGGAGCACGTCGGTGGCTACGGGAGCTTTCACTTCAACTTCCCGGCGCAGACGGGGGTGTCGCAAGTTGGTGCACTGGGGCTAGACGATGGTACTTACACAACCTCGTACGCGCCCGATTGCCCTTGGGGCGGTGGGTTGGGGCTGCGCTTGTGGTTCTCGCCAGAGCTGGAGCCCATCGTGAAGTATTACCGGCTGAAGGTCTTCGCAGTCAACGATGCCGGATCGTCCGTCGGCACGCCGGCCGTGCTGAACAGCTCGGTTACCTGGGACAAGCTCGTCGATATTCCTGGAGACGTGGTTCGTGCCCCGGAGACGCTGGGCCCGGTGTCCGTCGGCGCGGAGAACGATTTATTCAAAGTCCCGTACTGGAGCTCACCCGATCGCCGTTACCTAAGTGGGCAGTTCCACCAGGTCTGGAACACGGCGCAGGCGCTGTTTCCAGACGGTAAGTACATGTTGATCGTCGAGGTCTTTGACGCGGCGGGCAATCGCGTCAAGCCGAACGGTGCGGCTGGGCCAGGTACGGCGCAGAACTTCCAGTTCCGTCGCTGGGCCTCGGCCGTAGATACCGATCCAGTGCCGTTCGCCGACATGGCGCATGTTTTCTGGGTCGACAACACGCCGGTGGGCGGCGACATCGTGGATCTGCGCCAAAACGGTATCGCCAACACGGCCGAATGCCAGTTCATGACGCAGTTACCGTTACCGAACCCTCCGAGCACCTTCGCGATCGGCTTCCGCGCCTTCCACGTGAACGGTGTAGAGGATACCGGCTTAAGCGACGACAATTCCTTTATGTGGCACTACGGCATCACCTGGCAGCGCGGCTTGAACGGTGCCACAGGCACGCTTGGACCGGCACCGTCTGGCGGCACCAACCACACCGATGTCGGCGAGGACGGTGTTGCGGTGGCCTCGGGCAGCGCGACGTTTGCCAGCATGCTGGGCGGAAAACCGAAGTGCACCTTCAGCGTCACGCTGCGTGTGTATGCGAAGCACTACACCGGCAGTAGCCGGATCCAAAGCTACGACTACCACGAAACTGCATCGTTTGCGCTGGAGATCATAAGCTAGGGTAGTCGGGGATTAGTCGTGCAGGTTGGGTTGCCAACTCTTCGGCAACCCAACATTTACAAGTTGGTTTAGGGTTATGTTTCACAGGGCCAACATTGCGCTCAACCAGGCCTGTAGTGTTGCACTTGGAGTTAGAACTCAAATTTCATTTTTAGTCGACGAAAGGAGTATTGGTCATGAAAACCACCTACAAGCCCAACCTAAAAGCGCATGTTTCGGTAGATGATAAGAACAGAGTCCGCCATATACGCCATAGCCAGGAATATTGGGAAAGCGAAGATAATATTCCCCGAGTTTCCGCAGAAACCTATCTGAACGAGTGGGCCGAAACGCTGCAAATCCCAAATGAGCAGCTACAAAATTTAAGCAAAAAGGTGTCGTTTTATGATCCGCGTGAACAAGGCGTGGAATTTCAATTGGACGAAGAAAAGCACATGTTCGATTCGACCACGGTTGGATACTACCAGACCTATCTTAATACGCCGGTCTGGCGAAAAGGCCTTTCTGTAAAGCTAAAGCAGAATCCGAATCGCGTGATCGGTTCTAGTAATAACAGTGAAGATGACCTGAAAGGCACCCTGCCGGATCAACGGACAATCGAAAATTACAAAGCCCTATTCAGGAAGATCGTCGCCCGTAGGGCCGCTATCGATCCCGCGCTCGGTGAAGCTGAAGATAAGGGCGAAGAAGAAGCCGAGGCCGTGGTCCGCAAATCGCTGAAAATCATGGCTGCGAAAGCCAGCCGCGGCAAGGCTGCACAATCGGATGATCGCCTGCGACTTCTCAGTGGTAAGTTCTTTATCTACAAATACGACCCCAAAAAACGTTATGCGGGTAAGCCTGCTGCTCCTGATAAGAAAAAGAATGACGAAGTTGGCGAGGAACGCGAGATCCTCCTTCTCGACATACCTCCCGTAAACGACAAGATCAGGTCAGGTCGGGCATACCTTGTCGGGGAATTGATTTTCAAATACGATCCGCCCGGCTTTAACGGACTGGTATGGCTCATTCTGGTCGAAGTGGAAACAGGCTCGATCCTCTATATCGAATGCATGACGTGCGGTGTGAACGGCCTGGTTTTCAAGCGTGATCCGGTTAACAAAACAGGCGACCTAACAATTACGTCAGACGACAGCAATGCAATTCTGAACCCCCATCGTGATGACGTCACCCTCACAAACCTGAACCCTCCAGTGGCTGGAGTTCAAAGTCTGACAGGAACTTACGTAACATTAAGCGAGGAAGAAACGCCTAATGTTGCCGCTCCGACGGAGCCGGTGGGAACGGACTTCGACTATGACGTGCGGACGAATAATTTCGGCGCCGTAAATGCCTATTACCATCAGACACAGTTGATCAAAACGATCGAGAGTCTTGGGTTTCCGAGAGCGACTTATTTTGATGGAACGACCTTTCCGATACCTGTGGATCATCGAGGCATGGGAGCATCGGGGAACACGATCAACGCTCACTGGTCGCCAAACGGAACGGGCGGCACCGATCACATGTGTTATGCGCTCTGCGATACTACCGATATCGCGAATCCGGTTTGCCGGGCGGTCGATCCGTACGTGCACTGGCATGAAATGGGTGGACACGGAACGCTTGGTGATCACGTAAACAGCGGGTTACTGGGATTTGCGCACAGCGCCGGGGACGGCCTTGCCGCGATCCAGATGGACCCCGAGTCTGCCTTGCGAGCCGTTGCCGAACGGTTCCGATATGCACCGTTTCGTCCGTTTACGACTGAAAGACGATTCGACCGTCCAGTCGCGACGTGGGCATGGAATGGTGGGGCAAATGACGATGGCGGTTACGGAAGTGAGCAGATCCTCGCGACATGCCACTTTAGGATCTATCGGTCGCTTGGTGGCGACGCTAATGACGTAAATCGCCGAAAATTTGCAGCACGGGCCACCTCCTATCTGATCCTTCGAACGATCGGGGGTCTGACGCCAGCGACTAATCCAAACGACCCTGACATCTGGTGCGAGTTAATGCAAGATGCCGACCTGTTGAACTGGATTTCCGAAGGTCTGGATGGCGGCGCTTACAACAAGGTCATCCGTTGGGCCTTTGAACAGCAGGGAAGTTATCAGCCACCGGGAGCTCCGATACCGGTGACGACGCCGGGCGCTCCGCCCGCGGTTGATGTTTATATCGACGATGGCCGAGCTGGCGAGTATCAGTACATATACGCTCACTGGCAAAACCAGTCGATGTGGAATCGGAATACCAATGACGGACTAGCCGGCCACCAAAACGGCATTGATGGTCAAACGAACTATATGTATGCAAAGGTCAAGAACCGAGGAACTATGGCGGCGAATAACGTCACTGTGCGGGCGTACCATACTAAACCTGGAGCCGGATTGACCTGGCCGTATGATTTTGTCGAGATGAATCCAGTCGGCGGCCTGCCGATCGCCAGCATTCCGGCAAACAGTGCAGGTGAAGTACAAGTTGGACCATTCGAATGGGAGCCGAATATCAATTCTTACGGGCATGACTGCGTGCTGATGATTGCGTCCGTCTCGGGAGATGCGAGCAACATCGACAATTTCACAGGAACCGAATCGATCCAGGAATGGCGGCTCGTTCCGCACGATAACAATATCGGCCAGCGCAATGTTTCGGTCGTTCCCGGCGCGGGCGGGGGCGAAGCGCTGATGGCGTCGCTCGACGGCGCGTTCTTCATGGCAGGCAACAATCTGAACCGGCGAGGTGCGATGGAACTGCGCGTCGAAATGCCGAAGGTGCTCGACGACAAAGGTTGGATGTTGCAGTTCGACGGCTTCCCAAACAATAAATTCACGCTCAAGGCGGGAGAGAAGCGCCGGGTGCAATTGAAACTAAAGAAAGGCTCTGAATTTACAAAGGCGGATATCGAAGGATCTGCCGACCGGATGATAAAGGTGAGCTTGCTTGCAAACGATATTCTGCTCGGCGGAATGTCCTATTACGTCGATTCGAGCCTGAGGAAGCCTTCCGGGGGCAAACAGCCCGTCAGTAAGGACTGTGACGGAGCGGCGCAGAAACTGCTCGATTGCCTGAAGATCTCGGGCGACAAGAAGGTAAAAAAGGTTTGCGTCAAGAAAGTCTCGGTCGATATCGAACTCGATAACGACTGCTGCTGAGATCAATCAAAGCGGTCACAGAAAATGCCCGGCCGGTAGTCGACCGATCGCCGGCCGGGTAAGTACGCAGGAGTGACAAACCATGAGCACGAATTTTCATCTCGCTCCACCACCTAAAACTGTTGACGGATTGCTATCCGTTCCCATCGATATCGAATCGATAAACGCGGTCTTTACTTTCGACGGCGCCTCTCAAACGGCAACCGCGGATGCAACCATTGTGTACACGGTCGGCCCCACTGCGGGGAATCCGATTTTCGACCTCAGACAGAACATTACCCAGGCCTGGGTTGACGGAGCCGTCTTTCCAGTCGCTCAGTTGGCCCATCACGATTTTGGCGCAGGCACGTTCACGAACTTACGCGTGATCGAGGCGGTTCAGGCTGCGGGTTCGGTACATACCTTGCGCGTTCGGTATGATCTGACCCTGCCAAATTCGCAGCTCGGCGGAAGCTATCTGCCGGCGCTCGAATGGCTGGCAGGACCGAAACTGCGTTTTGTCTTTGGGCTATCGGACCTGAACAAGGCCCGCTACGCCGAGGCTTGGCTGCCCGCCAATCTTATCTTCGATCAATACAGCATCAGCCTTGAATTGCAGATCACGGGCACCATGGCGGCTCATTCGGTGATCACCAACGGTGCTATCACGAACATCGGGCTGAATCATTGGAACATCGATTTTCCCGCTCGCTTCTCGGCGCTGTCGCCGATGCTGGAAGTCCGAGCGACCGACACGTTGAATCAGCAGACGGATACCGTGGTGCTCCCCGTCTCGGGCAAGACCGTGACGATCGAAGCGTGGAAGCTGACGACCGGTACCGCGAATCTCACCACTGAGATCAATAACATCAAGACGCTCCTTGCCGACAATGAGAACGATTACGGAGCGTATGTCCACGCCAATCGGTTCGTCGCGTTCTTCAACGGCAGCGGCGGGATGGAATACGAGGGCGGGACAACGACCTCGACCGCCGCCCTGCTGCACGAGACATTTCACAGTTGGTATGCGAGAGGAATCAAGCCCGCATCGCAGGCTGACGGCTGGTGGGACGAAGGGTTCACAAAATTTCATGACGACGGCGCCAACGACGTGATCCCCTTCGATTTCACCGACCCACCGATCCTTCTCTGTTCACGCGATCCGTGGCAGCGAAACACCCCGGGAAATTCCTACACCGATGGGAACAATTTCTGGAAAGGAATCTCGTCGATTATTGGCGTCGGCTCCCTTAATAATTTGATGGGAGACCTTTACGACTTAAATAAGGGAAATCCAGTTTCCACACGGATGATCGAAGAGTTTCTGTTGTGCAAAAGCGGTAACCCCAACATCGTCGATGCCTTTCACCGGTTCGTTTACGGGTTGGAAAATCCTTCGCCGGTTCCAGACCTCTGGCTCCGGGACGATACGGCTGACCCCGGCGCGGATCAGTGGGGCGGAACTTTCTGGGATTCACCGGACCTTTGGATTCGAAATAATGACGACGGCGGAACAGTTCACCAATCGCCAGAATTCGGACAGAACAATTGGTTCTATGCCCGCGTTAGGAACAAACCAGGCGGAGGGAACGCGGCACATTTTGCAGTCACATTTCATTCAAAAGGTTTTGCGGGGACGCAGTTTGAATACCCGGACGATTTTCTCCCGTGTATTGCAGCCAAAGCCGATTTCGAGCTGGATGCTGGCAATACGAGGATAGTCAAGGCGGAATGGCCGCGCTTGCATATCCCACCGAACGGGACGCATACGTGTCTACTCGCGTCGGTCATCACCAGAAGCGATCGCCCGATCGCCGGGCGCCATGTATGGGAGCACAATAATCTGGCTCAGAAAAACCTGATGGTTGTTGATCTTGAACCCAACATGTTCATTGTCCTTCCGATTGTCGTTCGGAATTGGAGGCTAAGATTCGACCCACGGTTTGACCTCGAGATATGGAAGCCGGAAGCGGCTGAAGACATCAGTGTCAGTCTCATCCACAGATCGAAAGAGTTCTTCAAAGACTCAAAAGCAGATGTGAAGCGCTTCAAGCCAGAATTTTCGAGTCTAACATCGAGACGAAAAGTTTTCCGGCTCGAATGCGGCTCGGAAGTTCCGATGCCGAACGTGGACGACCAGGGGCAGCTATTGACGTCAGGTCATCCTGAACTCCTATTCCGGAGATTTCCTGATGCTTACGAGGTCGGATTCAAAGATGCAGAGCGATCAAAATTACCAGTTAATATTCCGGCATTCACGCAAAACGTGTTCGGTCTGAAAATAGCAGTTCCGGATAAGCTAAAGACAAATAAGTCGATCAAACTTCATTTCGCACAGCGAAACATAAAGACCAAACAGATCGTGGGAGGTATCGCAATTCAGCTAACCGTGGGCGGAAAACGAACGGGCCGTGAAGAATGAACGGCATGCGGGCGATTTGCCCATCAAGATAAACAATTCTCAAATGGCCGCTGTTCCGATTGTTCAAAGAGCGATTTGACGGAAAAGGAGGTTCATGATGGCAAACGAAAAAGATACAGGAATTTTGACTGTCGCGGCTGTTCGTAAAGGTAAGGACGGGAAAGAAATTCTCTTCAATGAACGGCAACAGGTATTCTCGCTCGCTTCGTCAATGAAGTCAGCCGACGAAGTCTTGAAACGGCTAAAGGGTGCGATCAAAAGGAAAGAGCCTGTCAGAGCCGTGCTTAATCCGAGAAAGGGAGTCCTCGAAAAGATCGAAACGCCCAACGCCGGCGAGGTTGAAGAATTTCGCAAGACACGAATTCTGCTCGACAAACCGTCAAAATCGGTTCGAATCGACGTCAATTCGATCGATCCGACCACATTCAACATCGTCGATCACCGGCTGAAATGGCCAATTTTCAAGCTTTGCAAGAAGATCGTGCCGAATTACAAAAAGGCAAAGGAGATATTCGACTTTTGCGCCGACCAGTCGTGTAATCTCCCGCCGCCGTACGATATTTCACCTTGTATTCCCTTTCAGTATGTTCGAGACGGCTGCTACGCGCGGGCCCACAAGATGCGGCGGATAATCACGACACAATATGGCTATTGCTGTGAGAAAGTGTTCAGCTTCGCGAACCAGGGGCAGGACAGGTTAGCAGTCAAGGCCGACAAGTGGGGCGGATGCTGTGTTACGTGGTGGTATCACGTTACGCCGCTAATTCGCGTGAAGGTTTCGCTCGGTCCGTGGAGGTTTGTGCTCGCGATGGTCATCGATCCCGGCATGTTCGATAAACCGGTGCTGCTAAGCACATGGCTTTCAGCACAGGAAAATACGTTCTGCCATGCCAATGCAAACGTATCGATGTATTCAATCCAGCCCGGATCGGCGTATTCACCGGCAAACTATGCGGGAACGGCATTTGCCACCGACCCGGCGTACACGGCCACGGATGCAACGCTCATTGCTTACAGCGGGTTAACGACGTGCTGAAGAACCTATTCGATACTGGAGTCTCTTTAATATGAGTGAAAATAAACAAATCTCACGTAACATGACCACCGTGCGGATTCTTGAACACGATGAGGCGGATTATGCAGAGGTTGTTTTCCTCGAGTCGGCGCAGTTTTACCGGCTACCAAAAGAGAATCCGGCATTTGATTCGATGATCGCTGCGCTGCGGGATGCGATGGCAAAAGGGCTTGTTGTCGAGGTCCGACTCGCATCTCTGGCTAGCAATATTATTGAGGAGATAAAGATGGCAAAACGGGCTCTGACTGAAAATTAGGGCTGGTTGGTGGCCAGCAGGTGGTAGGCGGCAATCAGAATCTTGTGTGCGATGGCCATGAGCGCTCGGTGGGCCCACGTCGGGTTTTTATAGAAGGTCACATCTTGGAATATGACAAAACTATTGTAGATTGCCTACATGGCTTGTCTATCCCGTATTGAATCCTCTGTTGCTCTCTATCATGTCACCTCGATCGGCAACGCATGCCTGTCTCGCGTGGCGACCACGCGATTTTGTGACGAACCATCATGAATAATGCGGGCTCGCAAGCTGACCGACATCCTGGCGCAAAAGAAGATCAACGAAACCCGGCGACTCACTCCTGAACAGCGGCTGCTTATTGCGCTTGAGCTTTCTGGCTTTGCTGCAGCGGCTCTCCACCTCGACCTCGCCAGTTCCAAGAAAAGGTAGCGCGAACTCCCTGGGCTCAAGATTCTAGCGTGACACCCGATCTTCCATTCACCTCTCCTATCATTTACTATAGGTCCTAGATTTCCTTCTTGAGGCTCTTACTGATGCGGGCAAAGACGAGTTTTTCCTGCCAAGCTTGCGGGCACCAGTCGCCACGATGGTTGGGTCGCTGTCCGGATTGTAGCGGGTGGAATACCATGAAAGAGGAACGGCAGGCGCCGACCGGCAAGGGGCGGCCTGCTGCGATGAAGACGGCGCAGGCCAAGGCCACGCCGATTGCCGACATCGAAGTGGTCGGTGAAGATCGGCGACTGACGCAGATCGGCGAATTCGACCGGGTGCTGGGTGGGGGAGTCATTCCCGGCTCGGTCATCTTGATCGGTGGCGATCCTGGGATTGGAAAGACTACGCTGTTGCTCCAGGCGCTTCCACGCCTGTCCTCGAAGGAAGAACCGGTGCTGTATGTCTCCGGAGAGGAATCTCCGAGGCAGATCAAGATGCGGGGGCAGCGGCTCGGCATCGAGCATCCGAATCTGTTGATCCTGGCAGAAACTTCCCTCGAACAAATCCTCAAAGCGGCGCAGGAGATCCAGCCGGCTGCAATGGTCGTCGATTCGATTCAAACGGTGTACACGGAACAGATTACCTCCGCGCCCGGCAGCATCAGCCAGGTGCAGGAAGTGGCAGGCCAATTGATGTGGTACGCGAAGCGCAGCAGCGTACCGGTCTTCATCATTGGACATGTCACCAAAGAAGGTGCGATCGCCGGCCCGCGGTTGCTGGAACATATCGTCGATACGGTGCTCTATTTTGAAGGAGATAAGGGTCACAGCTTTCGTATTCTCCGCGCGGTGAAGAATCGTTTTGGTTCGACCAACGAGATCGGTGTGTTCGAAATGAAAGATTCCGGGTTGGAAGAAGTGAGCAATCCCTCCGAGTTGTTTTTAGCGGAAAGGTCCCAGCGCACGACGGGATCGGTGGTGGTATCCAGTCTTGAAGGATCGCGGCCAATTCTAGTCGAGCTCCAAGCATTGGTGTCTTCCACGAGTTATGCGATGCCGAAACGAATGGCGAATGGCGTGGAGCAGAATCGAGTCTCGCTCTTGCTGGCGGTCATGGAGAAGCGGCTAGGCATGCATCTGTCTGGGCAAGACGTCTATGTGAACGTCGTCGGGGGGATGCATATCGACGAGCCGGCCATCGATTTGGGCATTGTGGCAGCAGTCACATCGAGTTTGCGCGAGGTGCCCATTGAGCCGGGACTGTTGGTGTTGGGTGAAGTGGGGCTCGGCGGTGAAGTGCGCGCCATCAGTCAGGCTGAGATGAGGATTCGTGAAGCGGCAAAGATGGGATTTAAACGCTGTCTGTTACCGGAACGGAACTTGGCCAAACTGGATCCTATCGATGGGATCGAGTTGATTGGGATTAGGGAAGTGGGAGAGGCATTGGATGTGGTTCTGGCATAGCAGGATGCTGAAAAGAGGGCGGGGTGGGCGGGACGATCCCCGTGCTCGCGCAACGCGCGGCCTCAGCAGGATGAGGAGGGAGCGGCCAGGTGCCCTCATTGCTCGCAGAACGCGCACGATGAAGCGGTGCTCGTCCGATGCGCGCAGTAGAGGGCAGATTTGGCCGCTCCCTAATAGAGATATGGTGAATTGGAAGGCCCTCGCTCGGGCTAATGGCACGTCTCGGCGTGCCAGTGGGTGGGCGGATGCGAAAGTTGCGCGCAATTGGGATCATCCCACCCACCTCTTAGTAGTAAGTGATAGGTTCCTGTGGCCTTGCCCGCGGAACGGCGCGTGTTGGCGCGCCGGGGTGGGGTGGGTGAGAAGTCTGAACTTTTTGAGCATCCTGCTGGATAGTGTCTTCTCGTCCATGACACGCGCAGTGGGGGCTCATCCACCTGTCTCTTCCGCTGTGATTGGTGGTGGGAGTAGTGAGAAAGCCAGTAGATCCTTCGTGAATATGATTGTCTTGAGTGTGCTGGCCCTTATCATATTATCCGGTTGTGCGCTATTTGCGCCGCGCGAGGAAGTTCGGCTCAAGCAGGCGACGGTGGAGGAGTTGACGGCATTACTGAGTCAGCGAGAGGCGGCGATTCAGACGATGAAAGGTCTCTTCAGCGCGAAGGTGCGGGGAGGAATTATTCCTATCGCGTCACGGGTGGAGGGGACGTTGTACTATCGCCGTCCAAACGCCATGCGCCTGCGCGGGTTCACCGCGGTCGGCGGCGAACTCTTCGAATTTGTGCAGGTGGATGATCAGTTTAGATTGCGATTGCCGACGATGGGACGTGTCCTGTCCGGTAGTCCGTCCGATATGAGCGAGATGGGAAAGCTTGCAAGGCCGTTTCAGTTGAGTGTGTGGGCGATGGGCGGCGTGTTGGGGACCGGCACGATTGCGAAAGACGAGACGGTTACCCTTGTAGAAGAGGGGGATCGCTATCGGCTGGAGGTCTTCGGCCCGTCTCCTGGCGGGGCGCAGTTCATGCGCCGGCAGTTGTGGTTTGAGCGGCAGGCTTTGCATGTCGTTCGGGAAGATCGGCTCACGGAATCCGGTGCGGTGGAAGCGACCATTCAGTACGAGGACTTTCGTGCTATCGGCGAGGCGGAAGCGGTTTCAAGCGACGGCAATAGGCAGCTGCTGAGACCGTTTAAGATTTTATTGGAAGACGGGAAGGGACAGGGGAGCGTGGAGGTCACGTTTCATGAAATGACTCCGAACCAATCGTTGAAAGCTACTGATCTTGGTCAGGTCTAGCAGGGGAAGGAGGGAACGAGCACGATCAGAATGTGCTCGCTCGACGGCCGCAGTGGGACCAACACGGTTGCCATTCCATGAGAGGAGAAACGAGCTAGCTTGGAAATATCATTGATGCGTGCAGTTGAGAGCAACCTTGGCCGCTCTCCCGAAAATGAAATAGAATGAGAAGGCCTTTTTGGGACGAACTTTTCGAGCATCTTGCGGGAGGGTTTCTCTGTGGGGCTCCACGTGCAGTGCATCGAAGCTCTAGCGTGCCACCATTGTTTTTTCTCAGTCTATAAGCAACGATGAAAGTATTGGCAGTCGAGACGGCAACTTCGTGGCAGAGTGTGGCGATCCTTGATGAATCGCGCGTCCTTGCACGTCACGATAAGGAGGCGACCGGGTCGCATGCGAAGCTGTTACTGCCGACGATCGATCGATTGTTTCGTGAGACGGGTCTGACACTCAAACAGTTGGATGGCCTTGCTGTGTCGATCGGCCCCGGGTCTTTCACGGGACTTCGTGTCGGCCTGGCCACGCTTCTCGGGTTCCGGACGGTCAGTCGGCTTCCCTTGGCAGTGGTGCCGACACTGGAGGGTATGGCCTGGAATCTCAGAGGAACCTCGACGCTCCTTTGTCCCATCCTCAACAGTCGGCGTGGGGAACTCTACTGGGCGCTGTTTCGCTGGACCGGCGATGATCGATTAGAGCGAGTGAACTCAGAACAGGTGGGTACGCCAATCATGCTGGGGAGCAGTCTCAGAGGATCAGTCCTCGTATTCGGCGAAGGTTGGATGGTCGAAGAGTCAGCCATCCGAGCGTCGGTTTCTCCATCCGTCAGGGTGACCGAGGCGCCGGATTCTTCCATGAAGCCTTCGGCTGTCTCGATCGGGCTGGCGGGACTTGAGCGGCTCCGGCGAGGTGAGCATGCAGGAATCGGCCTCAGTCCGTTGTATGTGCAGCGCACAACAGCAGAGCTGAAGTATGAGGAGTCCGGGGGGATTTCGCCTGTGGCACTCCGTCAGGAGCGGGTTGCAAGAAAACTGAACGCGCGCCAGGATGCTCAAAAAAGCCAGACTTCTCACCCGCCCAACCCTGGCGCGCCGAGACGCGCTTTGCCCAAGGCAAGGCCGCAACGAGCGAGATAGGCTTGAAGTCTTAGCCTCAACCTTCTTCGTGTTGGCGGACTTTTCCAGCATCCTGCCGGGAGGGAAACTGACGATGGGCGAATGGATCATTGAGCCGGCAACCGTCGAGGCTTTGCCGGACATTCTGCAGATCGAAGAAGCTTGCTTCTCGGCCCCCTGGACGCGCAAAATGTTAGAAGCGGAGCTGAGCGGCAATCCCTTCGCGCATTTTTTATTGGCCAAGCGGTCGCCGCCGGGCGACGTTGGTTCTGTCTTGATTGTCGGATATCTTTGTTTCTGGATCGTCTTCGAGGAAGTACGGCTGATGAACCTGGCGGTCATCGAGTCGATGCGGCACAAGGGTATTGCTAGGGCCTTGGTTCTGCAGGCTCTGGAGGCGGGGCTCGCACGAGGGGCGAGGTGCGCCGTGCTCGAATTGCGGTCTTCGAACCATGCCGCGCATGCCCTCTACCGCAATCTTGGGTTTCGCAACGTGACGACTCGGCCAACGTACTATACCAACCCCATAGAAGATGCGTTGCTGATGGAATTGGACCCGATCGTGTCGGAGTCCGGTCGATTGATAGAGGAAGTCGGTCGCGAGGGAGGACATATCACGCCACTGCAGTAATCTCATCACCAGGAGGTGCGACATGCTGACAGACAGTATGATTGCGGAACGACTGCGACAATCCAACCACGAATTCCGTGAACTGGAAGAGGCACACCACCGTCTGGACCTGGAATTGATTCAATTGCAGAAACGCCACGTCCTGACTCCGACCGAAGAACTGTCCGCGAAGGATTTGCACAAAGAGAAGCTGGCGAAGAAAGACAAGATGGCCGAGCTGATTCGTGTCTGGCGAAACCACGAGCTGCAGGCCGCTCCACAGTGAAGGGCATTGTTGGGGGGCCGGCATCAATCTGCGCCCGGGACCGGAGTCATGGTACAGATGCTCAATCCTCTGGCCGCACATATCCAGACCATCAAAAGGCGTCTAATCATCATCGGGGCCACGATTCTAGTGGCCCTGATGGTGTGCTTTGCCTTTTCCGGCGAGATGGTTGCATGGTTGAATCGTCCGTTTCCCAACCAGCTGGTGTTCTACGGACCGACGGAGGCGTTGTTCGCTTCGATCAAAGTGTCCTTGCTTGCGGCGATTCTGGTGAGTCTACCGGTTATCTTCTATCAGTGTTGGAAGTGTATTGAGCCGGCGCTGCTCCCCAAGGAACAACGCTGGGGCATTCCGCTGTTTGCGCTGGCAGGAGCGCTCTTTGCTTTCGGTTTGATCTTTTGCAATCTCGTGATTCTCCCACTGGTCATCAATTTCTTCGTCAGCTTCGGCATGGATCACGATGTTACTCCGGAATTGAGTGTCGGCACCTATATTGACTTCAACGTCAAATTTCTCCTGATATTCGGTTGTGCGTTTGAATTGCCGCTGGTACTCACCATCTTGGCTCGGGTTGGGGTGGTTTCGGCCCAGGTGTTAGCGAAGTATAGGAAACATGCGATTCTGGCCGCATTGATTCTGTCGGCCATCATCACGCCGGACGCGACCCTCTTTACCATGCTCTTGATGGCCGTGCCATTAGTGGTGTTGTATGAGATCGGCATTCTTGGCGCACGCATCTTTGGACGGGGAGGGCCGACTGAAGTCAGCTTGCCGCTCGATCCGGATGTGCCGATAGGACCGGCCGGGCACCGTGTCCGATAGCAGAATGCTGAAAAAGGGGCGGGGTAGCTGGGACGATCCCCTTGCTCGCGCAACGCGCGGCCTCAGAAGGATAGGTAGGGAGCGGCCAGGTGCCCTCCTTGCTCGCAGAACGCGCACGGTGAAACTGTGCTCGTTCGATGCGCGCAGTTGAGGGCAGCCTTGGCCACTCCCCTAAAGGGAGTTATAGGGAATTGGAAGGCCCTCGCTCGGGATAAAGCGCGTCTTGGCGCGCTGAGGGGTGGGTGGAATATTGCGTGCAATTGGGATCATCCCAGCCACCCCTTAATTAAGTGATAGTTTGCATCGGCCTTGCTGGACGGTCTTCTTGAGCATTCTGCGGGGGGCAAGGGATAGATGAAGATTCTGACTTGGATGATATCGACAGTTGTTGCGTTAAGCCTATGGAGCGCAGGTGGGATATTGGGAGCTGCCACTCAGATGCCCTCGCCGGTCCCGCCATCTCCTCCGCAAACTCCTGGCCATGGGGAAAGCCAGCCTCAATATGATTCCTTCGGTCAGCAAGCAACGAGCATTCAGGCGCTCACGTCTGTCGGGAGCGACTTGGTCTATGCCGGTTCGTTCGGTCTCGGTCTCTTTCGCAGTGAGGATCGCGGGGTCAACTGGGCGAAATCGGGCCAGGGCGTGACCGATCCATTTATTCTGACGCTCACTACAGGGAAAGACGGTGCGATCTATGCTGGAACGTTCCGTGGCGGAGTCTTTCGTTCGCGTGATCGGGGGAAGAGCTGGCAGGCGATCAATAGCGGGCTCAAGCGCCTGGAAATCAAAGCCCTTCTTGCCGTGAATGATGGGGTGTACGCGGGCACGAGCGACGGGGTCTATCGACTCGCCTCCGATCGCTGGTCGGTGGTCACCACCGGCCTCGACGATATCCTGGTCCATGCGTTGGCCCTCTCGTCAGATGGGACACTGTTTGCCGGCACTTCCGGGAAAGGGATCTTACGATTTAAGGCTCAATCGACCGGTTGGGTGCGTGAGCGGCATGGACTCAAAGATCATGAAGGGATGACGGAGAACTTTATTCGCGTGTTGACGATCGATCCGGAGGGTAGCATCTATGCCGGCACATTCGATGGGGGCGTCTTTTGCAGTGCCGATGGGGGCGTCACCTGGCGGGCTATCAGCCGGGCGCTTCCGAACGATTCGATTCGCGGAATTCTGTTCAATAGCCGAGGTCTTTTTGTGGCGACAGGGCACGGCATTTTCAAAACGACCGACAAAGGGCGCCAGTGGGTGCCGCTCAATAAGGGGTTGACGAGTATGGCTATCCAAGTGTTAATCGAGTCCGGCGCCGGAGTGCTCTATGCCGGTACGAGCGACGGGGCGTTTCGAAGCGACGACGATGGACGGACGTGGAATCCTATCAATCAGGGTCTTGAGGGAGGGGGGGCTCCGGCGCCTTTCCATTTTCGCTAACCAAGAAAGGGTAAAGGACGATGTCAGAGCCGACAGAGAACACACGAGCCACCATTTCCGTCAGCAGCAAGGGGACACAGTTGGGCGAGATTGTGTTGCGATTGTTTCATGATGTGGCGCCGGGGCATGTGAAGAATTTTACGAAGTTGGCCCAAGAAGGCTTTTATAACGGCACGACGTTTCATCGGGTCATTCCCGGTTTCATGATCCAGGGCGGCGATCCCAACAGCAAGAATCCTGACCGTGCGTCGCACGGCATGGGGGGGCCTGGACATCGGGTGAAGGCCGAGTTCAACAGCAAGCCGCACAAGCGCGGGGTGCTCTCCATGGCTCGCTCGAACGACCCGGACAGCGCCGGCTCTCAGTTTTTTATCTGTGTCGCGGACGCGAACTTTCTCGATTGGCAGTATACGGCATTCGGTGAAGTAGTCAGCGGGATGGACGTGGCGGACAAGGTGGTCAGCATGAAGCGAGATGGCCGAGACAATCCGCTTGAACGAGTTGAAATGACAGTCACGATTACGGACTAGCGTGAAACGTGAAAGGTAAAACGTAAAAGGTGAGGGGAGAGAGAGGAATTATCCAGATCGTCGTTTCACGTTTCACGTTTCACGTTTCACGAGGCGCACTTTTGTGCGTGCTGCTCGTCGGCTGCGCCATTCCTATGGTGTCCTATCGCACGGTCTATGAAGATCCGGTCAATTACGTTCGGCTTGAGCACGACGAGACGGTCTTGCCGGAGTGGCCTCCCAGCGCGCATGCGCATCCGAAGGTGATGGGTGCCGAGGACGTGTCTCGCATCCTCGGCGGCATCTCGGTCAAAGAACATCGGATCTGGCTGCAGCGATGGCTGCAGGGCGAGGCCCTGCTGATACCGGCGTTTCGTTCTGAGGAACGCGCGCTCTTGTCTCGGCAGATCGCAGAGGCCTTCGCCGCAGCAAAACCGGACGAACGCGTGACGTTTTATCTCAGTCAACCGCAGACGTCCGTCAAGCGCATCATCACTACGGGCGGATTATACATTCATGGCACTGAGCTGCATTTCATTTTGGGGAATTGGCAGATCGTCTATGGCATTCCGACCTATGGGATGATCTACGATCGGCGGTATCCCATGCGTCCGACGGCCGCCAAAGGATTCAACTTGTTCTTCGAGCCAGGTGAGGCGACCATTGTTCAACAGCACAGTCTCTGGGATACGTTGTTGGCCAACACCACCGATGAACTCGTGATCGATCTGACGAAAACCGTCTCTGCCCCGCTCGCGTCTCTAGCAGGGATCGTGAACCGTTAGGTCTGAAACGTGAGACGAGGTGCATCTCGGCACTCCAGGGGTGGGTGAGAAGTCCAGCCATGTTGAGCATCCTGCAGGCTCTTAATTCATGAAGCGGCTGCTACAAGAGTAGATAGGCAGCTGTGACGGGCAGCCTCGCCGTTCAGCTCTTCGACATATTGCGCGAGTACGCTGCAGGGCTTCACACATCCGAGTGCCCCTTTCGCTTCGCGTCTGTACGCGTCAGATATGAGCTTTCATGAATAAAGCCGGCGATCCAGCCTCTTTGCCCGGGGATGCGCCTTGTTCCAAGCAAGGCCGCAGTGAGTGAGGTAGGTTGTAGCTCGATCCGTCATCTTCTTCATGTTGAATCGCTTTTTCAGCGTCGTGCAGCTCCGCGTATCGTGCTATTGCTCGTAGACGCAAGGTTGCCTCATCCTGTTGAAGGTTGAACGGAAGAGTTTGGGAATTCCCTATCAAGACACAGACTTCGTAGATTTCATGCAAGTGATTCGGTAAGATGACGCACTCGCAGAAATGACGCGAGTTTACCCACCGAGGATGATCGATTCAGGAGCAGGAGTGGTTCGAACTCGTGTCGTTGTCGCGCTGATTGTCATTCTGCTGATCGGCGGCGGCGCGTTTCTCATGTTCTCGACCTACCTGACCGGAGACGACTACGTCAAAGATTTCTTCCTCCAGCAGCTGGAACAGAGTCTCGGGCGCAAGATCGACGTTCACCGTATCAAGCTGGTCCTGTTCCCTCGCATCCATTTGGAACTGACACAGGTCGCGATTCACGATCGGAAATCCGATAACATCCTGTTATCGGCCAAGAAGGTGGATTTGGTTTTGCGGTTTCTCCCGCTGTTGCGCAAGCAGGTGGTAGGGAAGCGGTTACTCATCGAAGAGCCGACCTTCACGCTTCGGCGCGATCGCACCGGACACTGGAATCTTTTCGATCAGGTTGCCCAGGGTGGGGGAGCCGACGAGGATGCCATCCAGACGATCAGCCGGATTTTCCGTATCCGTGAAGCCACACTGGCGAACGGGAAGCTGGTCATCATCGACGATGCGCGTCAAGACGGGACACGGTCGATGACGTTCGAGTCGGTGGAGACGTCATTGGTCATTCGCGCAGAGCGGGGACAGGCGGATCTGCGCGTCTCTGTCGGTCATGCAGGCGACAAGGGCCGCTCTTCCATCTCTCTGGCCGGGACAATCAGCACCGCCCAGCGGCAGACGTTGGCGATCGACGATTCCTCAGGTTCGCAGGTCACCCTCCAATTCGACGGCACACTCGAAGCGGCCAATCTCAATCTTCGGGAGGCGGCAGAATTTTTTGGGCCCCGCCCAGTTCCGGAGCAGTTGCAGGGGGTCGTCAATGTGCACAGTCACGTTCGGGCCGTGCCTGGCGTTGCGGGCTATGATGTCGTGTTGTCCGATCTATCCGCCAACCTCGAACAATTGAAACTCACAGGCCAAGCGAGCCTCTCCGGTCTGTTGACGCCTCAGCCCACGTTTGCGGTTACCGTTGCGACATCCCCGATCCAATTGAGCCAGGTGCTCACGACCGTGCCGGCCCAGTGGGTCCATCCGCAGCTGCCGGTGATGATCAAAGACCGAGAGATTGATGGGGTGGTGGAGGTTGTCTCGGCGACCATCACGGGAGCAGCGGCGGCAGCAGGACCGCAGCTGTCGTTGACGGGGGAATTTCGTGTGAATCAGGGGCAAGGCCTGATCGGAGACAATCGTGTCCCTGCCAAGGATTTGACGGCGGTGGTGTCGGTCGAAGCCGGCCGGGTTAAGGTGTCGAATCTGAACGGACTCTATGGCAGGATTCATATGAATGAGAGCAAGGCGCTCGTCTCCTTTTTGGAGGCGGGGCCTTGGGTTGAAATGGACATTGTAGGAACGATGACTGCTGCAGACCTGTTGCAGCATCTCGGGAAGACCATCGAATCTGAACAGCTGTCGCGTGTGTTGGCCGCTTCGCGTGATGTTGAAGGTATGGCCGCTGTCGCGTTTCGTATGGTCGGCCCGCTCGATCTGGCGGGTGGCGTTACCTTTGCCGGGGGAGAGATTACCGTTCAGCATGTCAGTCTGACCCATCCGTCGTTGCCCGAACGGCTAACGGAGCTGCAAGGCCGATTCGTGCTGTCGGAAGGCGGGACCCTGTTCGATCAGGCGACCGGACATTTCGGCGATCTGACCTTGCAGATCAGTGGGGGCGTCACGGGGGGGAGTAGCAGTGCGTTTCAGGATTTCTTGATTCGGATCAAGGGCGATGCAGACCATATGGTCAGGTTGCTGCCCTCGCAAACCATTCCAGCCGGGACATTCGAGGGTTTGGTCAACGGCGCTGTGGTCTTAACCGGGCCGACCCTCTCGCCGCATCTGCGGGGTGAGGTTGTCCTGACCGAATCGAAAGTGACGCTTCCCGGTCTGGTCGAAAAACCGATCGGCGCCCAGGCGACGGTTGAATTTGAGGGCATGATTCCATCAGGGATCCGGGGTCTTGCTCGACAAGGTTGCGCTGATCGTGCCGCCAATCCGATTGCCCGTGAAAGGCAAGATCCAATTCGGCGAACGATTCTCCATCGATGCGGCGCTTTCGACCGGCACGCTGTCTTTGTCCCGCGTGCCGGAATGGATTGCGAAGGGAGGGTTTGAGGCTGGGAATATTGAATTGTCGCTTGACATGAAGGGCAAGGGTCTCGATTGGAAAGCCTGGAGGACCACCGGATGGCTCGCGTTGACCAACGGTCTGATGAACGCCAAGGGAGCCGATGGACCGATCCAGGATTTGTATCTGCGGGTCCAATTCGTGAAGAACGATGTGGAGATCAAGCGGTTGTCGTTTCGCTTGCTCGACAGCGACGTTGCGCTGGAAGGGACGATCCGCAACTGGGCGGCAACCCCCACGATTACCGCCAAGATCGAGTCCAATCAAATGGATCTCGATCTCCTCATCCCGAAAGGCCAGCGGTCGCCGATCCGAGATTTTCTGGAAACCCTCGCAGACACCAGCAAGGTTCAGGCAACCGCATCGATGGCGCGCGGCCATTACAAGCATCTCAAATTTGGGAGTCTCTCCGCCCGGATCACGATTCAAGACGGCGTGCTCGATCTGGATCGTTTGTCCGGCCAATCGGCCAATGGAGAGGTCGCCGGCCGTATCGTGGTGCAATTGCCGCCCAAGCAGCCGGCCGAAGCTGAGCTCTCGGTTCGGGCGACGGGCTTGTTGGTGGAGGATATGTTGAAATTTTTTGGCCCGAAGGCGGGAATGTTTACAGGTGAAGCTCGAGTGACAGGGACGATCCGCGGCCATGGGAGGAACCCGCATGGGCTATATCCCACGTTGAACGGCAAGGTGGATGTCCTGCTTGAAAACGGACGCGTCTTCAAATCGCAGGAACGGGCGGTCTGGAAGATTATCAGCATTTTGAATCTCCCGGCTGTGCTCCAAGGGAAGGTGGATCTGGAGAAAGAGGGGCTGCCCTACAATAAGATCACGGCGACGGTTTTTGCGCGGAACGGGCTGTTGGAGACAGAGAATATGATTCTTGATAGCCCGATCGTTAAGATTACCGCTGCCGGCAACTATGATATGCCGACCGATCAAATCGACATGGTCTGGGCTGTCAGCCCGTTCGGGTCCTATTCGAAATTTCTGAAAACGATTCCCCTCTTCGGGCGGCTCTTTGCCGGTGATCGGAAAGGCATTGCGACTGCGCTGTTTTCCGTCAAAGGATCGATCGAGGATCCGGAGGTGACGTATCTGCCGATGAAGTCGTTCGCCACGGGCGTGACGGGCTTGGCGCAATTGGCCTTCGACATCTTGAAGAACACGGTCATGTTGCCGGTCGATCTGATGACACCCGCGGAGGATCAAGGCGCCGGCAAGGACAGCATGCCCTTGCCTGAACCGGTTCCGTCCGCGCCTTGACCGACCTCACCCTCCGTGTTAGATTCCAGCCAGCATTCACTATGGCGTCATCCATTTCGAACTCTCAACGTGCCACCGTGTTCATCGCTGCCAGCGAGACCGATTCCAACCTGTATTACGCCACAAAGTTTATGGCGCCGGATCCCTTTATCTATTTGGAGATAAAGGGGGAGCGGATTCTGGTAATGAGCGATCTCGAAATGGATCGGGCGAAGAATCAATCGTCCGTCGATCGGGTGCTCTCATATTCGGAGGTGGAAGGACGAGCCAAGACGCAGGGCATTGCCGAGCCAGGCACGGTCGAGGTGGTCCACATCCTCTTGAGAGAAGCCGGCATCACGCAGATCCTGGTCCCTGCGAATTTTCCCTTCGGCCACGCCCTCAAGTTGCAGTCATTGGGATATCAGCTATATCCGAAACGGGACCCGTTCTACGAAGAACGGGTGGTGAAGACCGCCGAGGAAGTCCGCTCTATCGAAGCAGCCCAGCGCGCGACCGAACAGGCGGTCGCGTCCGCCCACGGCATGCTGCGCCAGGCCTCAATCGACAAGGAACAACTGTGGCTCGACGGCATACCGCTGACATCAGAGCGAGTGAAAAAGCATATTAATGTGACATTGATGGAGTGCGATTGTGTCGCTCAGCATACCATTGTCGCCGGGGGAGAGCAGGCCTGCGACCCGCACAACGAAGGCAGCGGGCCCTTGCCGGCCCACCGCAGCATTATCTTCGACGTGTTTCCTCGTTCGGCTACGAACCGGTATTTCGCCGATATGTCCAGAACGGTGGTTCGGGGAACGCCGAGCCCCGAACTGAAGCGGCTCTATCAGACGGTGTTGGATGCGCAGGAAGAGGCCATTACGAAAGTCAAAGACGGGGCGGACGGAAAGAGGATTCATCAAGGGATCTTGAACAGGTTTGAGAAAGCCGGGTACCAGACGGGTTTAGTGAATGGGCGAATGCAGGGCTACTTTCACGGCACCGGCCACGGGGTCGGACTCGACATCCATGAAATGCCGCGCATCAGCCGCACCGGCTCACTGCTCCAAGAAGGCCATGTCGTCACGGTCGAGCCAGGCCTCTACTATCCCGGCCTCGGCGCTGTGCGCATCGAAGACATGGTACTCGTCACGAAAGACGGGTGCCGCAATCTGACGAACTTTCCCAAGATCTTCGAGTTAGGCTGAACAGGACGTCTCACGTTTTACGTTTCATGCTACTTCCATGCGTCTCACCTTCACGATTCAACGATTCAATCCCGAAGTCGATTCCGCGCCCCATTCTCAAGAGATCCGGCTCGACGTCGGACGCGGGATGACGGTGCTCGATGCGTTGATTCGTATCAAGAACGAGTGCGACGGGAGTTTGGCGCTCCGCTATTCCTGCCGCTCTGCGATTTGCGGCTCTTGTGCGATGACGATCAACGGCAGTGAGAAGCTGGCCTGCCGCACCTCCCTCCGCAAAGAACTCGAACGGCATGGGCACTTCACGGTCGCGCCACTTCGCAACTTGCCGGTGATCAAGGATCTGGTCGTGGATATGGCGTCGTTCTGGGAGAAGATTCACGACGTGCATCCCTGGCTGGTATCGGGGTCTCGGCCTTCTCATGAGGGCGTGCCTGCTAAGATAACGGCGCGGAGCCACGCCAATCCGCAGTTTCACAATGTGGATGCCTGCATCATGTGCGGCGCTTGCGTCGCGGCTTGTACCGTGCATGAAGTCTCAAAGGGGTTTCTCGGCCCTGCCGCTTTGGCGAAGGCCGATCGGTTCCTCTCCGATCCTCGCGAGTCCCCTTCGGCAACGCGGGCGAGACTTTCGGCGCTTCAAGACGAGCATGGGATCTGGGACTGTACACGGTGCAACTTTTGTGTCGAAGTCTGTCCAAAAGATGTCAAGCCGATGGAGGCGATCGTCCGGTTGCGGCGGGCCTCGCTCGAACGAGGGTTGACGAAGGCCGGCGGCGCGCGTCACATCCTTGGCTTTACCGATCTGATCGAGCAGCAAGGGCGATTGAACGAAGCGATCATGCCGCTGAAAGTGGTCGGGTTCGCACCGCGTGCGCTGCTGCACATTCTGCCTCTGGGTATTAAGATGTTGCTCAAAGGGAAAGTCCCCAATCCCTTTGGACATGCGCTCCCTGGGCTCAGCCACATCCGGGCGCTTATCCAGCGAGTGCGACGCGCCACACCTCGAGCCTAACATCCATGGCTTGGACCTTTCGCTTTCTTGAAGAAATCGCCCTGGCCGATATCGGCTTCGAGGCCGAGGGGGAGTCGATCGAGGAGGTCTTTCAAGGTGCGACGCAGGCGCTTCTTGAGAGCATGGCGAACCCTTCTACGGTGTCGGATGAATGGGAGCGCGAGATTGAACGGACCGATGCGGACCAGTCGGCACTGTTGTTCGATTGGCTATCGGATGTGGTCTACTGGAAAGACGCCGCGGGGGTGGTCTTCCGAGAGGCGCCGCTCACACTGACGCGGGAAGGTGAGGTCTGGCTGTTGCGAGCACGTCTGATCGGCGCGCCGGTAGATCAGCAGACACAAGAACTCCATGCCGATGTGAAAGGGATCACGAAACATCTCTACGAACTCAAGCAGGCAGGTAATCGCTGGAAGGTACGCGTGGTGCTCGACGTATGATGGAACGTGAGAAGCGCTGAGTAATGCGTGATGCAACACAGACCGACAGACCAGACAGACCATCCCTGACATGAACCTAAATACGAACATGACGGTCAATCGGATTACGGACGAGATTTGGGAAATCCCTATGTCTGAAAAGCCTGACATGCTGGTGCCGGCCAGGATTTATGCCACCAAGGGGATTCTTCAGGCCATGGATTCCGGAGTGTTCGATCAGTTGACCAATGTCGCCTGCCTGCCGGGCATTCGCCGGTATGCGCTCTGTATGCCGGACGGACATTGGGGTTATGGATTTCCGATCGGGGGTGTCGCGGCATTCGACGTGCAGGACGGTATCATTTCTCCCGGCGGTGTGGGCTATGACATTAACTGCGGCATGCGGCTGATTCGAACAGATTTGACACTGGCGGATGTGCAGCCTCGCCTGGAGCAGCTCATGACCGAACTCTTTCGGAAGGTGCCGGCCGGGGTCGGGGCGAGCGGATTCGTTCGGCTCTCACGGGAGGAATTTCGTCGCGTGATGACTCATGGAGCCAGGTGGTGTGTGGAGCGGGGATATGGATGGCATCGGGATCTCGTCCGCATGGAAGAAGGCGGCTGCATCGAAGGGGCCGATCCGTCGATCGTGACCGACCATGCAATCCAACGTGGTATCAACCAGCTGGGGACATTGGGATCGGGCAATCATTACCTCGAAGTCCAGGTGGTTTCGAACGACCGGATATTCGATCCGGTGACGGCTGCGGCGCTCGGTATCACCGGCCACGAGCAGATCGTGGTGATGGTGCATTGCGGCTCGCGTGGGTTCGGCCATCAGGTGGCGAGCGACTATCTCAAGGTGTTTGAAAAATCCATGCGTCGTTATGGCATCAGCGTGAAGGATCAGCAGTTGGCCTGTGCGCCGTTTCGATCTCCCGAAGGGCAGGAGTATTTTTCCGCCATGAACTGTGCTGCGAACACGGCCTTTGCCAATCGCCAAGTTATCACGCATCAGATTCGTGAGGCCTTCGCGGACGGTCTTCGGTCGATCCGCCGAGGCATTAGGGATGGAGTTGGTATATGACGTGGCGCATAACATCGCCAAGATCGAACGGTATCCGGAAGGGGATCTAGTCGTGCATCGCAAGGGAGCGACCAGAGCGTTTGGGCCTGGGAGTCCGGAGTTACCAGAAGCGTTTCGACAGACTGGCCAGCCGGTCATCTGCGGCGGCTCGATGGAGACCGGCTCGTATCTGCTTGTGGGGACAGATCACGCGGTGCGCGACACGTTTGGATCGACGATGCACGGGGCCGGGAGAACGATGTCCCGCGCGCAAGCGAAGCGAAGGGTCCGCGGCATACAGCTGCAGCAGCAGATGAAACAGCGCGGCATTCTGGTCAAGGCCGTGTCGATGTCGGGCCTCGCAGAGGAGGCTGGTCTGGCCTACAAAGATATCTCTGAAGTGGTGGAGTCGGTAGATCGTGCAGGAATTACAAAAAAAGTGGCGGAATTACGTCCGATCGGGAATATAAAGGGGTAGCATCTACCAATCTGCGAGGCGCGAGGATGGAGCAACGGAAGAATCTCCGGTTTCACGCTCAATTTCGCAGTTCGTTTTCTTCCATCGCTATAGTCGGCGGAGAGGGCAGTCTCACGGATCTCTCCATCAGGGGTTGTCGCATCGAAAGTCTCACCGACGTGAAGCCAGGAGCCTCACTGGAGATCCGGATCGATGCGATCGAGCACGGACCCCCAATTCATATTCAGGCAGCGATTGTCCGGTGGAGCCGAGAGCGGCAATTCGGCCTTGAGTTTGAGGTGATTGCTCCGGCAGAGTGGGCCCACCTTCAGGACATCGTGAAGCAGATGGAACTGGAGCCCTACCAGTGGGAGCGACAAGCGGCTGATGCCCCGGGTTCTGTGTAACAATTAATTCCCTCCATCCACCACTCCCGTTGTTAAGGGACAGCTCGACGGGATATGCGAGGACTATCCGTGAAGCGGTAATTCATCGGGATGCGGAGGCGCTTCTTCAAGCAGCGCATGCGTTAAAGTGGTCGAGCGCCATGATTGGGGCGCTGGCCTTGTCGGATTTCGCGAGGGACTTGGAGCAAATTGGCCTGCAGGCAAGGTATCAAAAAAACTAGGTAAAGATGGCCGAACTCGATTCGCTCTACGGGGCGCTTAGGCAGGCCGTGCACGATGAGCTAGGGAAATGGATACATCCCAAGAACACAAACGTCTGCTCTCGTTGGTGGTGGACGACGAAATGGTCGTGCGCGTCCTTGTCCGTGAGGTGCTCGAACAATCCGGCCACGGGGTGTGTGAGGTGGAGAACGGCACGCAAGCGCTTGAGCGATTCACGGAGCATCGACCCGGCATCGTGCTTATGGACATCATGATGCCAGGGATGGGTTCATCGCCTGCGCGCAATCGGAAACAGTCTGAGTGAGAGATTTATCGCCTGGCCTATATCGACAGTCTGACGGGGCTGCCGAACCGCGTGTTGTTTAAGGATCGTCTCGCGCAAGTGCTCGCCCATGCCAGCCGCTATCAATCTTCTCTGGCCGTGCTCTTCCTCGACTTGGACCGATTCAAGGTCAGTAACGACACGTTAGGCCATAACGTCGGCGATTTGCTGTTGAGGCAAGTGGCTGGACGCTTGTCCGATTCGTTTCGGCAGAGCGATTCCGTCAGCCGGTATGTGGACAAAGAAGGAGAGTCATTCACTCGAGCGATTGGGCGGCGATGAGTTTACGGTGCTTCTCACGAATCTGCGCGATGTACAGGATGCTGGAACAGTTGCACGCCGAATTGTAGAAGTGTTGGCGAATCCCTTCTTGATCGAAGGCCGAGAAATATTCGTCACAATCAGTATGGGAATCGCGGTGTTTCGGGTTGATGGAGAGTCGGTCGATGCCTTGCTGAAGAATGCGGACAGTGCGATGTATCAGGCCAAGGAAAAAGGTCGGAATAACTTTCAGTTCTATTGCAATAATCTGAATGCCGCTGTCAATGAGCGGTTGAATCTGGAAGGGGAGCAACGCCACGCTGTCGGACGGGAGGATTTCAAGGTATTTTATCAGCCACAGATCGATCTGCGGGCAGGCGAGATTATCGGTGCGGAGGCGCTGGTGCGGTGGCAGCTTCCCCAGCGAAGGCTCTTGCTTCCCGAGGAATTTCTTCCGGCTGTCATGGATACGGGTCTGGTCAGAGCGATCGATGAGTGGGTGCTACCCACAGCCTGCCGTCATAGTCAGGCATGGCAGCAGCGCGGCAAGATGCCGGTGCGCATTTCCGTTAATATTTCGAACTTGTTGTTCCATGGCGATACGTTGCTGTCTGTCGTGGAACAGGCGCTCAGTAAGACGGGCTTGATTCCGGCTTGTCTGGAGTTGGAATTGGCGGAGTCGATTGAGATGCTCAACGTGGGTGTGTCGATCGTCATGCTGAGCACATTAAAGACGCTTAGGGTGCAGCTCTCTATCGATGATTTTGGGACTGGCTACTCGTCGCTCAGCTATCTGCATCGTTTGCCGATCAACAGGGTGAAGATCGATCAATTGTTCATCCAGGAAATCCTGATGCAGACCCGCACACCCATAATTGTGCGGGCGATCATTGCCATGGCCCACAGCCTCAACCTCTTAGTGCTCGCCGAAGGGGTCGAGCGGGAAGCCCAACGAACTGTCCTGCTGGATGAGGGGTGCGACTATGCCCAGGGGTATCTCTTTGGGCCACCAATGCCGGCGGACAAGTTTGACTCCCTCTTGTCTTCTCACAGTCTCCGGAAAGCAAGCTAGCGCTCCCTGCCGCAGTCGACTCACGCAGTACCACTGCGAGTGATATCCATACAAGGGCGTAATGTTGATGCGTTGGCTGAGATAGTCCTGCTTGAAGGACGCCTCGTCGGTTTCGTGGAAACGATCGGAATTGAATTCCGCAGCCCGATTCGCACGGTAGGAGATCTTCACCGTTATGGCGCCCACCTGCTTGAGCAAGCCAGAATCTTCGATTTGTTCTTGTCTCTGATGCACTCCTGAAAGTTCACGAAGGCCGTCCTCTTCGTGTGTGGTCTGTCTGATTCATCTGGTCCCTCTGGTCCAGCCAGTTAGTTTGGTTCAACCGAATCGACGAGATACACCCAACAGACCAGAGAAGCTGGCTGCGTTCACCAGTTCACCGTCGTTCGCATCTCATCGATCGGAGGTCTATCCGGTGTGTCTTGTCTGTTTCGTCTCTCTTGTTCATCGCACGAGAGAAATCACATAAGCCAGACAGACCAGTATGACGAGATAGACCAGACCGACTCACCCCGTCGCTCGTCCCGCTTGTCCTGCACGTCTCGCGCTTTACGGTCCATGCACGGTGACTTTCCGAAAGGCGGAAGTTATACTTCAAAGAGTACGCGTGCGTCGATGAGATGGATGCGATTGTTATGAAAAGGTATGCCGTAGGATTGTGGGGGATTGTGGGGATAGGGTTGATCACCGTATCCGTTGTCGTAGCCGCTGGAACGTCGGATAACCCGGTGACGGGTGATACGATGATCCGGGAAACCCAGGAAGCGGTGACAGCTACCAAGGACTATACGATACAGCAGAAAGATGCGTTTCAGCGAAAGGTTCAGACAGAACTGGATGAGATGCAAGTGCGCATCACGCGGCTCCGTGGACAAGTCAAGCATGCGTCGGCAGAAGCAGAAGAGGACATTCAGAAGGCGATTGTGGAATTAGAAAAGAGAAATGATTTGGCCCGGGGAAAAGTGGAGGATATTTATTCCGCCACGGCCTCTTCCTGGGAGCAGGTGAAATCGAAAACGGCAGCTGCGATGGACGATCTTCGTGAATCTTTCACACGGGTCCGGTCTCATCTCCCGTGACGGTAGACC
>CAWGDV010000015.1:0-28748 GCA_963821465.1 uncultured Nitrospiraceae bacterium
AGACGTTTTCATGGACCATAGAGGTTAAGGAGGCCGGGGTGATGATTCCCTTTCGTCTGCTGGCGTTCTGTCTACTAGGTGTCGCGATGATGTTTGCCACTGGCTGTGCAGGGAAAACCGTCACAGCGCAGCCACAGGGGTTGAACGACGAGAGGGCAGTCGAGGACAAGACTCCCCGGCTCCTTCGTGCGCAAAGACTCAATCGGACGAACCGCTTGATCCATTTGCCAGGGCCGAAGAGGGCGCCGGTGAGGAGTATGACCCCTGGGAATCGGTGAACACCAACATCTTCGAGTTCAACCGCCAGGTCGATCGATTTGTGCTCAAGCCCGTGGCGAAGGGCTATAATTTTGTCGTGCCCGACCTGGTCCAGGTCGGCATCAGCAACATCTTTACCAATCTCCGGTTCGCTCCCCGCTTTTTGAACAATGTGTTTCAGGGTAAGCTCAAAGGTGCCGGCATCGAAATGGGGCGGTTCCTGATCAATAGCACGGTAGGATTGGCCGGGTTCTTCGATCCCGCGAAACATATCGACCTTGTTACACCGCAAGAAGACATGGGACAGACGCTTGGATTCTATGGCGTTAAACCAGGCCCCTATCTAGTGTTGCCGCTGCTCCCGCCTTTCACCGTTCGGGATTTTCTTGGATATATCGGCGACATGTTTCTCAATCCGATCAACTGGTTGGTCGTACCGGTCATTCGCGTCGACGGCGTACCCTCCGTGGTCGACAACGATACGACGGTGACCTTCATCCAGACTGGGTCCCGCGTGGGAGAGGTCGTCAATGAACGGTCGCGGAATCTCGAAAAGTTTCAGGGAGTCGAGGAAGCGACGTTGGATCTCTATACCGCCGTCCGCAATGCCTATCTGCAGACGCGTGCAAAGGCGATTCGGGAATAGGACAAAAGCTGTTTGTTTAGTCTTGTCTATTTGGTCTATCTGGATTTTCATGTGTGAGCTAACCATGAAAGCAGCGAGGATTCTGGAAAACCTGTCCTCTTTGAACTGAGCAACGAGATAGACCCGAAAGACCAAGCACAGGTTTCTATTGGATCACGCCCAGCTCCCGACCGACTGTGGCGAAGGCGGCGCTGGCTCGCATAAGCTGCTCGTGCTGGTGGGCTGACGACATCTGCACACGAATCCGTGCCTGACCTTCCGGCACAACCGGATAACTGAACCCCACGACATAGACCCCTTCCTCTAACAGCCGCTCCGCCATCCTGGTGGCGAGTGAGGCGTCGCCCAGCATGATCGGGATAATGGGATGCTCGCCGGGAATGAGTCGGAATCCGAGGGCGGTGAGTTGCGCGCGGAAGAAGGCCGCGTTCTCGCGCAGCCTGGCCCGTAACTGGTCGCCTTGGGCCACGAGGATCACGGCCCGTCGAGCCGCCGCGGCGATGACCGGGGGTAGTGAATTCGAAAACAGGTAGGGTCGTGACCGTTGCCGCAACAGCTCGACGATTTCCTTTCTTCCGGACGTAAACCCGCCCGTTGCGCCGCCCAAGGTTTTGCCCAGCGTGCTGGTGACGATTTCGATTCGTTCGGCAACGCCAAAATGTTCCGGCGTGCCGCGCCCGTTACGTCCAAGCACACCGGTCGCGTGACTGTCGTCTACGATCACCGCGGCATCGTACCGATCCGCCAGCTCGACGATTCGATCGAGCTTCGCAAGATCGCCATCCATGGAGAAGACCCCATCTGTTGCGATCAGGCGAAGCCGGCAGGTTGCCGCGTCGCGCAGCTTGGTTTCCAGGTCCGCCATATCGGAGTGCGCATAGCGGAACCTGGCGGCCTTGCAGAGTCGGATGCCGTCGATCAGGCTGGCGTGGTTCAAGGCGTCGCTGATGACGGCATCTTGCTCGCCGAGGAGCACCTCAAAGAGTCCGCCGTTGGCGTCGAAGCAGGAGCTATAGAGGATCGTGTCCTCGGTGCCTAGGAAGGTGCTGATCGCGTGTTCGAGGTGCGTATGAAGATCCTGCGTGCCGCAAATGAACCGGACGGAGGCCATGCCATAGCCATATTCTTGTAGCCCTGCGGCGGCGGCCTGTCTGATGTCCGGGTGGTTGGCGAGCCCTAGATAGTTGTTGGCGCAGAGATTGAGGACCTCACCTTGGGCTACGCGAATCTGAGCCCCCTGAGGGCCGAGGATCTGCCGCTCAGATTTGTAGAGGCCTGCCGAGCGGATTTCAGCGAGCCGCTCCGAAACAGTTTCTTTGAGTGAGTGGTAGGCCATCTTCTTTACTGAGCGTACAGCCGTCACCGATCAGCTGTCAGCTTCGGATAGACGCAGAAGGAGAACATTTCGCATGAAATCCTGGCTGATTGCTGATGGCTGACCGCTGAAAGCATTCTACGGAATCAGCACCACTTTTCCACATTGGCCGGAATTGATCAATTCGAATCCCCGCGCGAAGTCTGTCATGGAAAGCGTATGGGTGATCACCGGCTTGATATTGAGCCCGGCCTGGAAGAGGCCGGTCAAGCGATACCAGGTTTTAAAGAGTCGGCGGCCTGTAATGCCGTAGACGCGAATCCCCTTAAAAATGATTTCATTCGCGAGATCGCAATTGATCGGGCCGGTCGGAATGCCGAATAGGGTCACACGACCGCCGTTTTTCACGGCACTGAAGGCTTGATGCAACGCGGTCGGGTTCCCCGACATTTCGAGGGAGGCGTCGACGCCTTCGCCGGCGGTGATGTCACGAATGGCGGCGGCGATCCGGTCTGCTGTCTCGGTCTTGGCGTCGAGCAGGTGATCGGCACCGACCTGTTTGGCAAGGTCCAGGCGGTACGCACTGACATCCGTGGCGATGATGATGGCCGCACCGGCCGTTCGTGCGACGGCGACCGCGAAGAGCCCGGTCGGACCGCAGCCGGTGATCAAGACCGTCTGTCCGGTGACGTCTTCGACGAGAGCGGCGTCGACGGCGTTGCCGAGTGGTTCTTGGAGGCAAGCGAGTTCCGGGGAAATGGCGGGCAAGGTCCTCCAGAGTACAGCTTCAGGCAAGACAACGTACTCCGCGAACGACCCGTCACGATCAACGCCGAGGATGCGGTAATTCTTGCACACATGCGCCTGTCCGGTGCGACATTGGAAGCATTGGCCACATGTGATGTGCGACTCGGCGGCGACATAATCGCCCACCTTGACGAGCGTGACATTCGAGCCAACCTCCACGACCTCGCCGCACATTTCATGGCCAATGATGCGCGGCGGGTGGATGCGGCTGTGCGCCCAGGGATCCCAATTGTAAATATGGGCATCCGTCCCACAGAGAGAGGTGGCTGTGACGCGGACGATGGCATCGGTAGGGCCTGGTTTCGGATCGGGCCTGTCGGTGGCGGTCAACCCTGGTTGTGCCGATGTCTTGACGAGCGCGCGCATGAGTTCATTGTATACCACCGGCCCGATTCCGAAAAACTATTTTGACATGCTAGAGCTTCGATGGTTCGCACGTGTATCTGCTACGAATTCAGTCGAGCGGCATAACAGAGGGTGCTCCGCAGGGTGCTCAAAAAGGCCGGAATTCTCACCCGCCCAACCCTAGCGCGCCCAGACGCGCCTTATCTCATGCAGGGCCGCAGCGAGCGAAGCGGCGAGGAGGTACAAACTGCACTTTGTGTGGACCGTTCGCCCCGACAGTGGATCTTGGCGAACGGAAAAGCCCCTGCAGCGCTTCCGACCTCCGAAGAACTCCTTCTCAACGTTGAGCTGCTGAGCGATGCGAGAACGATGCTGGCGGACTTTCTCAGCGTCCTGCTAGAAAAAACGGGTTGCGCTAGGGTTCGCGAGCTCGGTAGGATGCGACCTATGAAGGCTCTGTACCACCGAGGCCTTATGCTGTTAGCGGGGATATGTTGCGTGGCACTCTTCTGTCTCGGCCTCATCGCACCAGCGCGCTCCGCATCATCGCCACAGACAGCTTCCTCGTCCGGTCCCACGAAGCGGTGGGCACAGTTCGAGTTGAGCCAAGCGGGGTCGACGGGGGATCCGCAAACCGGCAAGCCTGTCACGCTGACGATTGTCCTTGGAGGTGTGCCGGAAGGTATGACTCCAGTGGTGGCGACCTGTGAATCGATTGTGTTTCAAGCCCAAACGGTCACACTTGAGCCGGATGAGGAATCGATGGTGTTGAAAGGGACGGTGACGCTCGAACCTATTTTGATGAGTCGGACCTCTGTACAACCCAGGGCGGCGCGAGTCCAAGTGACGTTTGCTCGATCCCGCCAGAACAAATTCGAACGGTTCATGCGTCGGGTCGTGTATGTGACCATGGATCGTTCGGAGCCGGCCAATGAGAGTGGTGAATCGCCGCCCGTTCGTCCCGAGGAATCGCAGAGCGAGGATGTCATTTTGGATGAAGTGAAACCGGCTGTGGAACCGGTCTCGACCGGCGCCTTAGCCGAGGAAGATCTGGTCCCGTTTGCCTCCCCAGGGGAGGGGAAGGCATACTGGCAGCATGTGAGTCATCTCATCAGCCGGAGTTGGGCCCGCCAGGTCCGTGGAGTCCGGCATGCGCCAAGCAGCGAAACGGTGAAAGTCCTTTTCAAGATGTTTCCCAACGGTCGCGCCCAGCTGATCGAGATTGAGAAGGGCTCCGGCGCGCGCGAAATCGACGAAGCCGGAATTTATGCGGTGGTCAATGCCCAACCGTTCCTGCCGTTTCCCAGCGAGTTGGGAGAGGACGCGGTGGACGTGCATGTCCGGATGCGAACCGGTAGTCGGGGACGACCTCTCGAGGTGCAGTCGGTCGGGAATCCATCACGCAGCAAACCTGATGCGTCGGGCGCGCCTTCGAAGAAATAAGTCGTAACCCATTCAGGCCTCGTCTGCAATACGTGTGAGCTAGCAGGCTGCGGAAAAACTATTGTGGCACGGTGGAAATTGAAGGGTCTGCACATCTAGGACAACAGGAGAACACCGCGCAGGATGCTCAAAAAGGCCGTCCAGCAAGGCCGCAGCGAGTGGAGGGCCGAGGCCGTACCCTCTGGGTACGTTGAGGGTCTGAACGATGCGAGAACGATGCTGGCGAACTTTTTCAGCATCCTGCGAGAAGGAGAATTCATGCTGAAGAGGAGAAGGCAGAGTTGGCGCATGCTTTTGCTGCTGGGAGCGATGTCCTGGCTTCCAACAATGGTTCACGCAGAACCAGCTCGTTGGAACTTGGACCCTGAGCATTCGACGATCGAGTTTCGTGTCACACACATGGTCGTGTCGAAGACCACGGGCCGGTTCACTGACTATGTAGGCTTTGTCGACATGGATGCCGAAACCGGTACAGTGATGGCCGTTGAGGCGACGATCGAGGCCGGGTCGGTGAATACGAATCACGAAAAACGGGATGCCCACTTGCGGAATGCCGACTTTCTCGACGTGAAACAGTATCCGACGATGACCTTTAAGATGAAGAGCTTCAAGAAAACCTCAGAAAGCTTTACAGCGGTAGGAGACTTCACGCTACACGGTGTGACCAAGGAAGTCATACTGGTGGGCCGTTATAACGGGGCGACGAAGGACCCCTGGGGGAACACGAGGGCCGGCTTCAGCGCGGAAGGGAAGCTTAACCGCAAAGATTTCGGGTTGGTCTGGAACAAGACGTTAGATAGCGGCGGGCTCGTCGTTGGCGACGAAGTCCAGATCAGGCTCGATATTGAATGTATCAAGGCGAAATCCTAGCAGGATGCTGAAAAAAGCCGCCAGCTGCGTTCTCCCCTCGAAAGCATCCTCAACGTAGCCCAAAGGCTACGCCTCCGGTGCTTTCATCGGCTGCGGCCTTGCCGGACGGCCTTTTTGAGCATCCTGCAGAGTTTTGGCCTGCTATTGCACTGGAGTTCGTTTCGCCCTGCCGACTCGAGCGGTCCAGGTAGGATGCTGTAAGAATGTCCCTGCGAGAGTCACCCGCCGCGGCTAATATTTCTGAGAGCGATCAATGATGAAGGCGATGGTCTTGGCTCGCACAGCGGACGTGGGAACCGCACCGCTTCAGCTTCGCGAGCTTCCAATGCCAAAGCCAGGCCCTGGGGAGGTCTTGGTTCACCTCACCGTCTGCGGGATTTGCCGGACGGATCTTCACGTCATCGAAGGTGAGTTGGCCGACCCCGCGCTTCCGCTCATTCCCGGCCACCAAGCCGTCGGAGTGGTGAGTCAGCTTGGCGCCGGCGTGAGTGAGCGGACGGTCGGCGAGCGAGTCGGGATCGCCTGGCTGCAGCACACGTGCGGCGTCTGCGAATTTTGCACGAGCGGACGCGAGAACTTGTGCGAGCGAGCTAGGTTTACCGGCTATCAGGTCGATGGCGGGTATGCGGAGTATGCGCTCGTCCCGTCGGCATTTGCCTATCCTATTCCATCGGTCTTCAATGATGCAGAAGCAGCCCCCCTCCTCTGTGCCGGGATCATCGGCTACCGTGCGTTGCGTTTAAGTGGAATCAAATCGGGCCAACGACTGGGTCTCTATGGGTTTGGCGCGTCCGCTCACATTGCTATCCAGATTGCTCGTCATTGGGGCTGTCAGGTCTATGTCAGCTCGTTGAAACCTGAGCATCAGCGTCTCGCCCGTGAATTGGGCGCTTCATGGGTGGGAGGGGCGACCGACAGGCCGCCGGACAAGCTTCATGGCTCGATCATCTTTGCACCGGCTGGGGAGTTGGTCCCGCTTGCCCTGCGCTCATTGGAACGAGGCGGTACGCTCGCCCTCGCCGGTATTCATATGACACCGATTCCCTCGCTCGATTACGATCGCGAGGTCTTCGGAGAGCGAGTCATTCGAAGCGTCACAGCCAACACGAGGCAAGATGGGCTCGATCTCCTGCGCGAGGCGGCCGCAATTCCCATCAAACCCCACACTCTGTCGTTTCCTCTCGCCGATGCCAACCACGCGTTGCAAGAATTAAAAGCCGGACATTATTCAGGCGCAGGCGTGCTCGTCCTCTCGTAACCGATCGAGAAGAGAGTGAATATTGCTCCATGGTAAAATCCCCCGCGACGTGTCAGACCGGTCTCGCTTTTTCGGCTGAGTTCCCCCAACGGAAGGTTTATCTGGTCACCTACGAGATCGACAGGTTTGAAGTGACCACCGTGCAATTTCTGAAGATTATCCTCGCCATGGATCTGCCGCCGCTGATCGACTGGCAGTATGACGGCGGCAACTTTCAGGAGACCATGATCAACCATCCTGTGATGCACGTGTCCTGGGCCGATGCCGATACCGACTGCACGTTGGCGGGCAAACGGCTTCCGACCGAAGCCGAATGGGAGAAGGCGGCACGCGGGGAAGCTGGGCGGATTTATCCCTGGGGAAATCAGCCGGCCGGTCTGTCGCGTGCGAACTTCGGTCTCACCGGTTTGTCAGGTCCAGTGCGCGATCGTTCCGAACGGCGCTTGCTCTATCCATCGATCATTTCCGCGGACAAGTATGACAACGCTGTGAGCCCGTACGGCCTCTTCCAGATGTCTGGTAACGTGGCAGAGTGGGTAGCCGACTGGTATGACCAAAAGTACTACGCGTCTGCGCCGGACAAGAATCTAAAGGGACCGGAGAAGGGAACGCAGCGGAGCTTCCGTGGCTGAGGCTGGATCGACAGCATGCCGAGCGTGCGGGCCGCGCAACGCAACGGGACTGATCCCAGCAGCAAGATGGACTGGTTGGACTTCCGCTGCGCGAGGGATGTGAAGGAAGCGATAGACGCGACGCCTCTGCGGACGAGTTTGAGATAGCCGGCGAAGGAGGTAGTCGCCATGGAGGGCCTGTTGCCCCTGTTGTCCGAACCGGATCCCCACCTACGCTGGAGAGATCCACGACGGTATGACTGGAGGGCAGGCGGCGTATTCTGAGGCAGAGAAGTAAGGCGAGGTAGCGGGCTAAAGGGGCAAGGGCGATAGATAATGGAACAGAGGAATGGCGCCAGACACGACACTTCACACGCGACGAAATAGAATAATAAGGACGAAGCGGCCAAGCAGTAAGCAGTCGGTGCAGTCAGTCACATAACCAACAAGGAGGGAGTTATGGCGAATTGGGATCAGAAGCTGCCGGCGAGCCAGCGGTTTGTAGTCTTGGCGGCGTTCAACAACCAGGCGGTGCTGGACAAGGAGACCGGTTTGGTGTGGGAGAAGTCCCCGCAGGCGGAGAGCGACACGTGGGCTAACGTCTGCTTCCGCTGCCTCAACAACGCCGTGGGCGGCCGAAGAGGCTGGCGGCTGCCGTCCGTCGTAGAGCTGACTACTCTGCTCGATCCGTCTGTGGCCCCTGTGCCCACTGGTGGCCTGCTCCTACCGGCGGGTCATCCCTTTACCAGCGTCCAGTCGGCCAATTATTGGTCGGCGACGACGACCGCCGATGATCCTACTCGCGCCTGGTTCGTGTTCTTCGAAGACGGCCACACAGGCAGCTTCCCTATGACAAAAGTCCAGCATGCCTGGTGTGTGCGTGGTGGCATGAATGCCGATCAGTATGGTGGCCTCGCCGTTTTGTCCAATAGCTGAGTCAATTGGTGATTGGGGGGGCCGGGGGCGCGGCCCCCGGCCCCCCGGCGAGTCGGATGGCGCGCTACAACACCTGCTCATACACGTTGGAGAGCGAGTTATGGCAGCAGAGCCGAGAGTCAGTTCGCATGATTCATGAACGCTTCCGCTGCACGCGTGGATTGCTGGGCATGGCGTGAGGCAAGGGATGAAGGGGAAGATTCGGAGTTCTCCGGTATGTTGCGGCGAGCCTATCCCATCGATGCCTCCGCGTTCCCTTTGGCCTGGAGGACGGTGACTCCCACCAGCTCGCTTCCGTTGTAGTGAGAGATGAAGCGGCCTTCTATGTCATTGTCCGTCCTACGTTGCGGTTTTCTCAGGCTGATATACATTATGTCCGCTTCCTCAGCATAGTCGCGCCAGAGGTGTTTGGATCTCAGGTTCGTCTGTGGCGCACTGGTTCGCTAGCCGCTAGGGTTGGGTGCGCCACTTCTTTGCATTGGAGCAAGGTTGTTGGTTACACGACGAAGTCATGCCCGTGTTTCCGCCTCACAGACCAGTATCGGTTTTATTTTACGAGTCGGTGGCCTGAAGGCTTCATGCTCTTCCACCAGGTGGGATACTATCGCGAGTGCTGTAACGAGCAGGCTGTGCAGGCGAGGCGGCTCCTGGGACTGCGGCTGTTGGCGCGAGGGTAAGGATTCTAGTCTCGATATGGCGTGCTGGCTTGGCTTGGATCATGGTGCATAGTGCGCTGGTAGCCCTTGGTGTTCCGGTGGCCGTGATCGGCGAGAGTACAGACCGTTCGTGGCTTACGGGGTTGAAGCCCGGGGAACTCTCAGCCTTCTGGCAACCGTTGCCAGTCGAAGGGTGGAGAAGTGATGAGGTGTTGTGGCCAACGACCTCTTCGACTGAACGGCCACGATATTGCCCACACTCTTGTTTCCGTTCCTGAAGGGCCAAACAAGAAAACGACTGGACGCGCTAGTTGTCACTTCGCCTCAAGAAGTCTGTGTGCTTGCTTGCTGGTCTCCTTGACGAGCACACCCATCTTCGGGTGTGACGGCTCAAGATCGATCGGCCACTCGTGGTGGCGCAATCGTTCGCTGGCGGTGGGGCCGATGGAGGCGACGACCATCTTCCTGAGTGCCGCACGAAAGGGCTCTATCTTTCCGTCTTTTTCCAGCATCTGCATAACATGATCCACTTGGGCGGCGTTGGTGATGAGGAGCACAGACGCCTTCCCAGCGATGACTTCGTCAAGTGCTTGCCTGAACGGTCCTAGATCTTCCGGAAGCGCCCAACGATAGATGGGAACCTGGAAGACCTGGGCCCCGCGCTGTTTCAAAGCCTCCAGTAAATCTGGGATTTGACGCTCCATACTCCTGCACAGCGACGCGCAATCCCTTCACTGGCCGGTACTCATCCAGCGTGGAGATCAGATCGACCCAGGTGTTCGGTTCGGGCACCGTCAGCGTTGGTTGGAGACCGAATGCCTTGAGGGCTGCGACCGGCTTGGGTCCTCGGGCGACGAGGGCCGTCTGTTTGAGGGCTGCCACGATCGACGGCCAGGGATAACGAGTTTTGAGGAGATCGAATAGCGCGGTTGTGCCGACGCCGGTCAGAAGGATGAGAAGATCGACTCGCTCGGTCGTGAGCTTGACCCCAAACTTCAGTGCCGCGGAATTGTCATCCAGTGGAATCTCGCGAAGAGCTGGAGTGACAAGCGGAACTCCCCCGTGGCGCTGTATGAGCCGGGCGATCTCGGTCGCCATGCGGCTCTCGAAGGCAGCGACGGTGAGACCATTGAAGCCAGCGGTCGCCATGAGACCTTCGAAGGAAAAAGTAAAAAACCAAAGTGGACTGTTTCTTCAAGATCGGGAACGTGGACATCGTATCATAATTAGCTAGAAAGGAAGTGCAGCTGTCGGTTTAATTGAGGCGGGCCGGGCCTGACTCTATATCCGAGCAATCTGCGGGAAAACTCTGTGGCATGCGAGAACTTCAATGGGTCGCAAAATGGGCACAGCCATAGAAGTCTCTCGCAGGATGCTCAAAAAGTTCGTCCAGCAAGGCCGCAGCGAGTGAGGGCCCGAGGCGTAACATTCCCATCCGCCCAACCCCGAACTGTCAGAACAGCTCTTTTCCCGGTAGGGGTACGTTGAGGGTCTGAACGATGCGAGAACGATGCATGGGAAAAGGCGCGTCTCGGCGCGCCGGGGTTGGGCGGGTGAGAAAAGCGACGTTTTCAGCATCCTGCCAGGGATTTTTAATTGACGGAGCCAAGGTGTCTCCCTACTATACGGACACGATGAGGATGGCTATGAGTGCTCCGCTCCATCGAGGATTACGACACGTGGCGCTGCGCGTCACGAATCTCGCGCGTTCTCGCATGTTTTATGAGCAGTTGCTGGGGATGAAGGTGGTGTGGGAGCCCGACCCCGACAATGTGTATTTTACCTCCGGATCGGATAATTTCGCTTTACATCAGATTCCTGCGTCCGAGATCGCTGCCTATCAGCCCTTGACGGGGCAACTGCTGGATCACATCGGCGTGATCCTTGAAAGCCCTGAGGCAGTCGACCGGATGTATCGGGAGGTCGAACCGCGTTTACAGCAGCTGGGCGGGCGAGTCGTGAAACCGCCGAAGCAGCATCGCGACGGCAGCTATTCCTTTTACTTTTCCGACCCTGATGGGAATGTCATTCAAGCCCTGTACGAACCTATCATCAGTAAACTGGAATTCACAGGTAAGGGGTAGGGCATGAGGGGCGGGGTGATGTTTGAGAGTAACGAAGTCAAAGACGAAAAGGCGACCCCCTTACGCCTTACGCCTCACGCCTTACCATCATGAAGATCTGGGACAGTCTGCCCAAAAAGCAGTATCTCAGTCTGGCGCCTTGGGCCTGGGTCCAATTGGAGAGTGCGGACCCTCCTGGGCCATTTCCCTTCGTCGCAGGGGTGGCGCCCGAAGTCGTCGCCAGTCTCCATGAGGCCCACGGGCTTCTCTCCAGTGCGATCGATACGGCCATCAGCGATGTCTTCTCCAAGCGAGCCCCGCTCGAAGATCCCGATCGTCAGCGACGATTGGAAGATGCCTATGCGGAGTTGATCAGCGCTCGCCCCTATTTGCAGCAGCACATTTGTTGTGGGCGGAAGCCGGACGGTACGTTTCAATGGGAGTTTCCGACCGACCCCACCAAATCCGCTACGGTCACGAATGGCGGGCTCCGGATCTTCCACTCTGTGAAGCGGCAGGCGATTCCAGTCGGGTTCGACCAGCGACAGTTAGGGCCGCTGGTGGGAAAGGTCTTGGGGCTCTTGGACGGCACGCATCAGACCGACGAAATCAACACGGTGGTAGCGACATCGGGGCGAGATGGAGAGCGATTGCTCACGCGACTGATCGAATTCCTCAATCAGCATGAATGCTTGGTCAGTTCGAGCACCTCCTCTGTCAGATCCCGTTGGTTCGAGACGCTACAAGATCAAGATACGGTCCATCTCGGCCATGCCGCGCTGCTGTATCGGCAACGGGACCAAGCGCTGTTGTTCGACCCCTGGCTGCTCCCCTGGTTTGCGGAATCATCTGTCCCGTCGCTCTGGGGATCGCTGTTGCCCAAACCGGCTGCCGTCTTCCTGACTCATGATCACGACGATCATGTGGATCCTCGCACGCTCTTGCACCTGCCCAAGGATACGCCGATCATCGTGCCGAGCCGAAGGAATCGGCACACGCTTACCTACGATTATCTGTCACTCTTGCGGGAACTGGGATTTGGCCACGTGATCGAATTAGCGCATGAGGAAAGCTGGGCCTTCGAAGGAGGGGCCGTGTACTCCGTGCCGTTCTACGGCGAAGACCCCTGCGATCTGGAGATGCCGCGCAACTGCTATCTCATTGCCGATCGCGGCTACAACGTGCTCGTGCATGCGGATAGTGGGCCGACGAATAGCGGCAGGTCCGCCCTCAAGGATGGTGTGATCCAATCACTCGTGCAGAAGCATGGGCCGATCCCGCTGGTGTTTGCCTCGCAACAACAACTGCTCGAAATTCGTGGCCATGCGGCCCACGCGCCCTTGTCTCATCCCGGGAAATGGCTCGACGTGGGAGAAAACGGGTATCTGACGAATGCGTATCTTGCCGAGGTCTGCGCCGCGGCGCAAGCCAAGCTGTTCGTGTCCTATGCCACCGGAGGCGCAGAGTGGTATCCAGACCATCTCTCATTCATGTTCAGCCAACGGAATCCCGCCCGAACAGCACTACTGACGGCCCACTGGGAACGTCCAGAAACGCTCAAAGAGCTTCTCGTTAAGTATGGATGCCGCTATCATTACGGCCATGCGCTGGATCTATTCCGCCGCACGACCGACGGGTTGGTGGAACCGATGAAGACGGGAGAGGCCCTGACGCCATTGTCGCTCTACCGGCTGGACCACGGCGATCCTCCGTTTATGAAAGCTGACAGCCGCACCGCGCCATCTTGATAGATCGAAAGGACCGACTATGACCGTGCACAAGAGGCAGCAAACCCCGATCCTCGTCACCGGCGTCGCCGGATTTATCGGCTTCCATACGGCAACCAGATTGCTGGAGCGAGGCGAGCAGGTGATCGGACTCGATAACGTCAACGACTACTACGATGTGCGACTGAAGAAGGCGCGGCTGGCGAAGCTGAAGCCCTTCAAGTCGTTTTCATTCACGAAGCTCGATCTGGCCAATCGGGCCGGGATGAAGAAGCTGTTTGCGAAGCAACCGATCCGGCGCGTGGTCCATCTGGCGGCGCAAGCCGGGGTGCGCTATTCGCTGGTGAATCCGCATGCCTATACGGACAGCAACATCGAAGGGTTTCTGAACATTCTGGAAGGTTGCCGGCACGCGAAGGTCGAGCACCTCGTCTACGCCTCGTCGAGTTCCGTCTACGGCGGTAATACCCAGATGCCATTTTCGATTCACGACAACGTCGATCATCCGGTTTCTCTCTATGCGGCCAGCAAGAAGGCCAATGAACTTATGGCCCATTGCTACGCGCATCTCTATCGGATTCCCTGCACGGGTCTGCGGTTTTTTACGGTCTATGGGCCCTGGGGGAGGCCCGATATGGCCCTTTTCATTTTCACGAAGGCGATTCTGGAGGGAAAACCGATCGAGGTCTACAATCACGGAAAGATGCGCCGGGATTTTACCTATATCGATGACATCGTCGAAGGAGTAATCCGAACCCTCGATCGCCCGGCCACGCCGAACCAGGCCTGGTCCGGGGACAGACCGGATCCCGGGACTAGTTCAGCGCCGGCCAGAATTTACAATATCGGCAATCATCAGCCGATCGAATTGCTACGCTTTATTGGAGTGTTGGAAAAGGCGTTAGGAAAGAAAGCGGTGAAGAAGCTGCTGCCGATTCAGCCGGGCGACGTGCCGGAGACCTATGCAGACGTCGAGGATCTGACACGGGATGTCGGGTTTGCCCCAGCGACCCCGATCGAAGAAGGTATCGGGCGTTTTGTGCAATGGTATCGGGAGTTCTACAAAAAGTAAGGGGGCCTCAAGCCGCTCATGGCCTGAAGCCCCCTCTCGAACGTGTTGATTGTCAGTTATGGACAGCCGATCGGTATAAATCCCCGTCCGAAAATCTTGGACAGAGCGACGTAGCGAGCATTGTCGTAGAACGAATAGCTCGCCCCGCGCTGATTTCTTCCAGAAAGATCTCCGCCATACGATGGGTCTGTCCCGTAAAAAAAGCCGCCTCGAGTTTTCTCGTTCAGATGCAGCCATTCTCCATATTTCGAACAGACCTCAGCCTGGACAGATCCCGACGAGGCGATGCTGGCATGCCAATCTTTAGCCCAATCGGGGACGGTCTGTCCGCCGCCGGTCATACCGGTCTGATTGAGGTCGGGGTACGGAGGAATATCGTAGTGAGGAGCCGTGGCTACGGTGGGGCGATAGGTCGGCATGCCATCGAGAGAGGGCACGACCGACAGTTCCTTCAGCGTCATCAGTTTGCAGCCTGGTACATCCTTGTTGGTGTAGAGGGCGCTCCCATCGGCTTGGGGGCATTCCCGCATCAGGAATGGATCGAAGGGGATCTTGGTATCGGCAAATACCGACGTTGAGGACAGGGCAAGGGTCGTTGCGGCAATCATGAGCAAATGGGCGGGTTGCATAAAGCACCTCCCCGAGATGGTGGAATAGACAGGGCTTGTATCATCGTTCACCTTTCCTCATTAGTACTCACCGATGGTATTGACAAACTATTCTGCCAGAGCCAAAGCTGTCTATGCATCTTTCGAGGGGGGTCGTGCTACCGACTGGAGAGGTGGCTAGATGGCTCAGCTTGCCGATTAGCCGAGATCTATGGCTCAATCGTTTCGAGGGGTGCGCGTTCCAAATTCGGCTGGATGAGATGGGCTTCGGTCAGTTGTTTGAAGGATAGGGGGTTGGTGCGAGACCTCTTACCCCGACGTCTTTGCTGCACAGATGCAGATTCCGGGATTCTCCGGCACCGTGCATTGCGCACGTTGAGCAGCGGAGGCGTAAATGCCGCTGAAGGTGAAAATCATGGTTGCGGACCAGGGCCTGCCTCGCTGGATTGTCTTGTGAAGCCACTGCCGCGAATCGGTTTCCGTCGAACAAGTAGCTTTGCCTTGTTCCCTCTTCACTGCTAGGGTATTCTCCGCCTTGAACCCGTGAAAAGTGAGGTGTGAAACGTTCGAGGAATCTTCCTCGCAGGGCTTCCTCACTCATCACGTCTGACTAATTTCCGTTATGACTGATTACGGTGTGCTTGCAAATCTGCTCGTCATCTTCACGGCGTCGATCGCCGTCGTCTTTATATTCCATCAGTTCAGGCTTCCCTCGATCGCAGGATTCTTGGTTGCCGGCGCGCTCATTGGACCCTATGGATTGAATCTCATCTCGGACATCGGCACGGTCCAAGCGTTGGCAGAGATCGGGATTGTTCTGCTTCTCTTCACTATCGGCATCGAATTCTCGTTGGGGCATTTGGTCTCCATGCGCCGCCTCATGTTTTTAGCCGCGCCGATCCAGGTCGGCGGCGTGCTGTTGATCGCGTCGCTCGGGGCGATGGTCGCCGGACTGTCTTGGCAGCAAGGGATCTTCTGGGGATTTCTCTTCTCCCTGAGCAGCACGGCGATTGTGTTAAAGACCTTGGCCGAACGAGGGGACAGCGACTCCATCCATGGCCGTGCCACGATCGGCATTCTCGTCTTTCAGGATTTGGCCGTCGTACCCATGATGTTGTTGACGCCGATTCTTGGCGGCCAATCGGATGGAGGCGGGCTGGCGATTCTGCTCACGTTGGGGGAGTCGGTCTTTATCGTCGCGCTCGTCATTGCAGCCTCCTGGTATCTGGTCCCAAAGGTGTTGGGACATATCGTCCGCAGCCGCAGCCGCGAGCTGTTCTTGCTGACGATCATCGTGTCCTGTCTCGGCATCGCGTGGCTCAGTTCACTCGGCGGTCTCTCGTTGGCGTTGGGCGCGTTCATCGCCGGGTTGGTGATTTCTGAATCGGAGTACAGCCATCAGGCCATGGCTGAAGTGCTGCCGTTCCGCGACAGTTTCAACAGTCTCTTCTTCGTATCGATCGGCATCCTCATGGACTGGCGGGTGTTATTCGCGCATCCGTTGCCGGTGGCCGGACTACTCGTGGCGCTTCTGTTGGTGAAGTTTTTCGCCGGGGCCGGAGCAGTCTTGTTGGCGGAGGTCCCCCCACGCTCGGCGATTATGGTGGGCATCGCACTGGCCCAGGTCGGAGAGTTCAGTTTCTTGTTGGCGCAGCAAGGGCAGGAGAGCGGTTTCTTGCAGGGAGATCCGTATCAGGTCTTTCTCGCGGTCTCGGTGCTCTCCATGATCGTGACGCCTTTTCTCATGCAGTGGTCACCGCACCTGGCCCGCCGTGCGGAGGCGTGGCAGCGGCTTCGTCATTGGCTGCCTAGTCGCACCACAGCCCATGCCTTGCACACCGAAGGAAAGCAGATTCGGATAAAGGGCCACGTCATTATTGTCGGGTATGGGTTGAATGGGAGGAATCTCGCCCGCGTCCTCGGCGAGACGGAGGTCCCGTATCTCGCGTTGGATCTCGACGGCGATACCGTCAGCCGCGAAGCAAAACATGGAGTGCCTGTCTATTACGGCGATGGGACGAACCCTCATGTGCTGCGGCACATGAGGATCGAGGATGCGAAGGTGATGGTGGTCGCCATTTCGGATCCGTTTATCACCAGACGAGCAGTACAGGTTGCCAAGGGACTCAACTCACACCTCCATATCGTCGTGCGGACTCGCTATCTGCGCGAATTGGAGGAGCTGCACCGACTCGGCGCGGATGATGTGGTGCCGGAGGAATTCGAAACCTCAATCGAGATTTTTTCTTTAGTGCTCCGCACCTATAAGTTTCCTCCAGAATTTGTGATGCAAAAAGCTAAACAGGTTCGCCGTGAAGGGTACGCCTTGCTTCGTCGCAGCGAATTACCTGAACTCGCCCATCATCTTCGTGGTGGAACCTTGGCCGATGCAGCAGTTGAAACCTGCCGCATCGACGACGATTCGCCTGCGCAGGGGAAGACGTTGGCTGAGATCGCTCTCCGTCCACGCACGGGCGCTTCGGTGATTGCCTGGACGCGTACTGGGGTGACGCAAGCAAATCCGTCGGAGAGCACTCGGTTGATGGCGGGCGATATTGTGGTGTTGATCGGTTCGCGCGCCCAGATTCGGCAGGCGATGGAGCTGTTAGTGCGGATGGATGCGAAATGAGCCGCTAACGCCCGGGCGTTGTCATGAGCTGGTAGGCCTCCTCCAGCGTTGCCACTTCAATGATGTTGATGTTCCATCTGATCGCCAGCTGGAAGAGGTCCGAGTCAGTCGTGTCGAGTTGCCCGCGAGGCACCAATATGGTTTTAAACTGTGCACGGGCTGCCGCTTCGATTTTGATGGAAATTGTACCCACCGACTCGATCTGACCGTTCGGCATGATGGTCCCGGTCAGGGCGACATCTGACTTGACATCGTCGCGTCGCCAGGCTGCCACGATGCCGACCGCGATGGCACTGCTGGCACTCATTCCCTCGGTCAAAGCATTGTATGACCGGTTCTTAACCGTGATCACCCACTCTCGTCCGTCCTCTCCTACTGCCCTCGTGGCGGCAGCGACGGCTTGCTTGACGCCTTCTTCCCAATCCTCGCTGACGATTGAACCGCCACCTAGGTTCATTGCATTGAACTAAACTGTCGGTCCCCCTTGTCGAGAGTCTTTGTCGATCTGGGAACGACGTAATGGACGATACCGGTTTGTCCACCGGCGCGCACACTCAGTGCCGGCGCCGTTGCAAGACGACGGCTGTCGGCTGACCAGGCGGGGAAGGCTTGCGTGCAAAGAATGATCGCCGAAAGGAGGAGAACAAGGTAAGGTGTTTTCCGAGTCGCGCTTCTGTTCGCCATGGTGCTAACCGCGTTTAACTCTTCCAGCGAAGCGTAACTCGTTCTTTGAGCGGATGGTCAAGGTGCTGTCCGGTTTGCACTGATGCGAGATGTGCGGCTTTGAGTTTGTAATACCACTTTGCCGGCATGTCCGCATCGCCGACCAGCATCAACGATGGCTTGTAACGAAATCCGATCGCTTGCCGTTCGAATGCGATCTTGTCTTGAGACAGAAACATTTTGGTGAACAGACGAAAGATGAACTTTCAAAACGGAAGCCTGGGGAAACAATTCCAGGTGGCGCATTAATCGACGCGGCATCCTGGTCTGTGGTCGGTGTCACCGTGAGGCGGGTCCGCGTCGATCTGCCATCCATGGAAGGCAGATTCTACCCGTTCGCCGCCAAACCGTCCGAACGACAACGGCATGCCGCGATGTGGACAAAGATCCCGCATCGCGACAACCTTGTCCTGTCGATCACGACACAAGAGTATCGGAAACCCGCGCATGAGAAACGGATGCAACGTCCCAGGCCGCAGCTTGCCGCTCGGCAGGGCTGGATACCAAAAGCCGAAGAGCGGACCCCCTTTAGAGGATTGACTCAGGTGATGGTGTCTGTGTTCATCTACGAGGAAGGAAGTGCGTGAGAGGACCAGCCTGGACTGCGGAAGCAGCTTGATCGAGACTATAACGACTAGGTCATTGAACTTCAAGCGAGTGCCGTGTCTCTTCCCGCTCTCTCCTAATTATCTGGGTGGGCTGGGCTGGCTTTGATTGCGAGTGTCAAGCGAGCACAATTTGTGATCTTTCCTGTCATCTCCAGAGGCACCTATGCTGGTCCAACTGCGGCCGTCAAATCCCATCCTCCACTCAATTTTTCAGGCCAGGCAGCCTGCCTTCTTCCCTTCCTTGACAAGAAAAAGAAGCGGAGACTATAGTTAAAATTGTATTGAAATGACCAAATTCATGCGGATCTGGCAGGAAAGAGGGCGTCATGACAATCGCGCAAATGGATCCAGCGGTGGCACTGGCAGACTTGCAGGCCTCCAAACCTGACAAGGTGACGATCGTTCTGTTGAGCGGCGACATGGATCGCGCGATGGCGGCGTTTATCATCGCCACCGGGGCCGCCGCCATGGGGATGCAGGTCACCGTCTTTTTTACTTTCTGGGGTCTCAATGCCATTCGCCGGAAAGGCGCGGCCAGCTCTGCCAAGGACTGGCTTCGTCAGATGTTCGGCCTGCTGAATAAAGGGGGCGCAGACAGCCTTCCCCTCTCGCGGTTCCATTTCTGGGGGCTGGGCACGAAGATGATGCAAAAGGTCATGAAGCAAAACCGAATGCCGGGTGTGCCGGAACTCATGGAAACAGCTCTGGGTCTTGGTGTGCACTTTATTGCCTGTACGACCACCATGGGGCTGATGGGGATCACGAAAGATACGCTCATCGAGGGTATCGATCAGTTTGCGGGGGTGACCACCTATCTTGCGGAAGCCAAGCAAGGCAGCGTGAATCTGTTTATTTAAGGTCGAGGCTAAGACCGGGGCTACGCCTTGACCTCAACCTCAGTCTTCATGGAGTTTTTAATGCTGCATGCCGATGTGAAGCTCGATACCCTCGGGTACTTTTGCCCGATGCCGATTATCATGACCTTGAAGAAAATCAAGGAACTGACGTTGGGTCAGGTTCTTGAAGTCGTCTCAGACGACGAAGGCATCAAAAAGGATATGCCGGCCTGGTGCGACACGACCGGCCACCAGATGGTCGGGCTAGAAGAGGAACAGACGAAATCTGGAACGATCTATAAAGCATTTGTGAGAAAGACAAAGTAACTGCACAGACAGCGACCCAGTGGAGAGAGAGAAGCCGGAGGGATGATGATCAGACCTCCGGCTTCTTTGTGTTGATTCTTGATGGGGCGTGACGTGGATCGAATCGTCGAGTGTGTGCCGAACTTCAGTGAGGGACGAAACCAGACGACGGTGCGCGCGCTGGTGCATGCCGTGGAGTCGGTGCCGGGGGTCTGGCTGTTGGACCACACAATGGATCGGGATCACCATCGCTCCGTCTTGAGCTTTGCTGGCAAACCGGACGCCGTCGCTGAAGCGGCCTTTCGTGCCATTCGCGTGGCGACCGATCTTATCGATCTTCGGAAGCACAAGGGCGTCCATCCGCGGGTGGGTGCCACGGATGTCGTGCCTTTCGTGCCGTTGCGCGGCGCGACGATGCAGGAGTGTATCCATCTGGCGAAGCGGTTGGGACAAAGGGTAGGAACAGAGTTGGAGATCCCGGTATTTCTCTATGAACAAGCTGCCGTGCATCGCGATCATGCCCCGCTCGAATCGGTCCGCCGGGGAGGGCTTCCAGGCCTTGCGTTCCGCATGGCTTCCGATCCGGACTGGATACCGGATTGTGGCCCTTCCCGACTTCATAAGACGGCCGGTGCCGTGGTGATCGGTGCGCGACCTCCTCTGATCGCCTTTAATGTGAATCTTTGCTCGACGGATTTGGCGCTGGCCCGATCCATAGCGAAAGACATTCGCCAATCGAATGGAGGGTTGCCTCATCTCAAAGCGATCGGCGTGGAGTTAGCCAGTCGACAGATGGTTCAGGTTGCCATGAATCTCACTGATTACATCATCACACCTCTCCATGTCGCGTTTGAAGCGGTCCGAGCCCGCGCAGCTGAGAAAGGTGTGGCAGTAGCAGGGAGCGAAGTGATCGGGCTTGTGCCCCAAGCTGCGCTGGTTCAGGCTGTCAGGCATAGCCTGGCGCTCGAACAGTTTGACTCAATGCAGGTGTTGGAAGAGAGATTAGAGACTCGGCTATTTGGTGAGCCTGCACGACAGGCACCATCTCGGGAACAGGAGTCGGTTGATTTGCAGACACAACCCCTCACAGATTTTTTGGCCTCGGTGGCCGCGGCGACTCCGATTCCGGCCGGCGGTGCGACCGCGGCCTTGGTGGGTGCCCTCGCGGCCTCGCTGGGGATCATGGGAGCCCGACTCAGCCGGCAACGAGGCGTGGAACATCGGCTGAGTGAAATGGGCCGCCGGCTTCGCGAGCTGATGCAGGAGGATGGCGATGCCTATCGGCGATTTCTCCAGGCCACGAAGCTCGCGAAGGCAGACCAGACTCGTCCCGCCGTCTTATCGTCCGCGCTTCATCTGGCGACGGAGATTCCCCTTGAAATTGCCGAACAGGCGACGGCGGCTGGAGCTCTTCTTCATGCCTGCTCGGCAGGGGTGAAGCCACGCGTTCGGTCTGATCTCACTGTTGGGCTGGTGTTGGCAATTGCGGCAGCTGATGCAGGGCGTCATACGGTCGCAGAAAATATAAAAATTCAGCACAATCAACGGCTTAAGTCATCTCTTCTCGATCGGATTCAGCAATTGACAAACCGCCTTGAGGAACTAAGGGGGCTATGTTACATTACCCCCCTTAGTCAGGGTCTGGCTGGTACGAGAAAAAAACCTGTACAGGCATCGCCTGGGAAAGCACACAGACGGAAAGAATGGAAATCAAGGTCTTCAATAATAACGTCGAAAAAGCTCTCAAAGTTGCCAAGAAGAAACTCGCGGGGGAAGGACTCTTCCGCGAACTGAAACGCCGGCGGTTTTACGAAAAGCCGAGTGTCAGGAAAAAAGCCAAGCAGCGCGAGGCACAGCGACGGCGTCAAAAGTGGTTGTCGAAGCGTAAGCCAGAGTAAGCGTTCTTCCACGGACTCGCCCGGTCGATTGATCGCATTTCTCCCAAGGCCTTCATCGCCCTTCCTTTTCCATGCGCCAGGACCAGATTACTGCCGCGCTTCGAATCGTGAAGCGGGAGATTCGCCAGTGGGAGGAGCCGGTCGTCGGTGTAGTGGCGCGCGAGTCGAATCGAGACCCCTTCCGCATCCTCATATCATGCCTTCTCAGCCTCCGGACCAAAGACAAAACGACTAGTGAAGCCAGTGCCAGGCTATTCGCGCTGGCGCATCAGCCTGACACCATGCTGACCCTCCCGCTCCGGAAGATCGAGCGAGCTATCTATCCCGTCGGATTCTACCGGACGAAAGCTAAATCTATTCAAGCTATTTGCCGTCGCCTTCTGGACGTCTATGGAGGTACGGTTCCCGATTCCATCGAGGAGCTGGCCACTCTGTCTGGGGTCGGCCGGAAAACGGCAAACTTGGTGGTGACGGTCGGTTATGGCAAGCCCGGCATCTGTGTGGATATTCACGTGCATCGGATCAGCAATCGCTGGGGCTATGTAAGGACGAAGACACCGGAGGAGACTGAACAGGCGCTACGCAGGAAATTGCCCGCACCGCATTGGATTTCCTTCAACGATCTGCTAGTCCCCTACGGGCAGAACCTCTGCCAGCCAGTCTCGCCCTTCTGCAGCAAGTGCAAACTCACCGAATACTGTGATCGGGTGGGAGTAACGAAAAGCCGTTAAGCGTGAAGCGTATCTCGTGAAGCGTTCGGGGAAGCGGATTTTCTCGCGAAAGACGAGTGACCGTTAGAACTTCGTAGCCCCGCATGGGCATATTAGGAGAACACTCTCGGGAGGATGCTCAAATAAGGTCGCCCAGCAAGGCCGAAGCGATTGAAGGCCCGCGTACCCTCGGGGGCGCAGGGTGCGACGAATAAGGAGCACCAAGTCTGTGCGCGCCGCCGAGTGGTGAGGCGGCCGGGTCCCTGTTGAGGGTCTGAACGATGCGAAAACGAAGCATGGGAAAAGGCGCGTCTTGGCGCGCCGGGGCTGGGCGGGTGAGAAGAGAGACTTTTTCTAAGCATCCTGCTAGATGAACAGCTTCGTTTCCGCGTCGGAGGTGAGCGCGATAATGGCAGGGAGCCCCATGACTTCGTCGACGTTCTTTTCGACCTTGGCACTGTCTACGCCCATGTATTCCAGGCCGGCACTGCAGGCGATCAGACGAAACTTGCCGACGTGTTTCGCGTCCTGAAACATTTCCGAAATCTTCGGCACCTTCTTTTCTTTCAAGAGCCGCGTCACTTCGCCGGCGGAGGCGGCATACTCAGGAGGAAAGTCCACCTGATCGATCTTTCCCTCGGCCAGCTTCTTGATCGTCCAGAACAATAAGATCACGATCACGTCCTTTCCCATCGCCGAGGCAGTGAGACCAAGGGTCGCGACTTGGTGCAGCGTATCGTAGGTGGCGTGATGGGCAAAGATGACAAACTTGGGTTGAACCGGCATAGTCGGTGGCTACTCCTTCATGGCGCGCGTCTTGACGCTGCTCACATAATCGGTAATGGCCGCATCGATTTCGCCCGTAGTCATGGGACGGTCATGTGTTTCACTTTCATCCACACGATACGTATCGTGCTCTTTTTCTTGCCGTAGGACCACGGAATTCTCCGGTGTCACTTCGATCAGCATGAACCATTCGCGTGCCCCCTGCGTGATGACGACCTGCTTGCCCTGGCCTTTCTTCGTAATCTCGATATGAAGATCATCGGAGGCGCTGACTATGGATGGACAGGTAAGGAGTCCCATTCCCAGACCCGTGATTCCTAGTACGGTGCTGATCCAAAGTGTAAAGGGCGAACGAGGCGACATAGTAGAAAGATTATAGCCCGTTGAGAAACACGCCGTAAACACACGATACCGCTCGGCCATTGGCTTGAGTGCCCCCAGGTCGCATGCTAGGATGCGCGGGGCATGGATGACTTACTCGCAACAGTCCAGCAATGGATTCCGGTCGATGTGCTCATCGGTCTCACCGTGGCTTCGGCCATCGGATTCGTCGGTTCCCTGATTGCCATCCCGCTGATTCTAGTCCGCTTACCGGCCGATTATTTTGACACGCGTACTCCACGTCATTGGATGAAAGACCATCATCCAGTACTGCGCCTATCTGGGTTGGTCGTCAAAAATGTCGTCGGCGTCGTGTTTCTTTTGGCCGGTTTTGCTATGCTTTTTTTGCCGGGACAGGGCCTGCTGACAATGTTGATCGGAATCTCGCTCATGGATTTCCCGAGAAAGCGTGACATCGAGGCGAAAATGGTCGGCCAACCGACCCTGCTGAGTGTCATTAACAACATGCGCCGTAAGTTCGATAAACCACCACTGACACTGGCCCCCGGTCCGTAACCAACCCCATGCCGACCACCGAGTCCAGCCGCAAGACGCTCTATCTGATCGATGGGAGCGCCTACATCTATCGTGCGTTCTTTGCCCTACCGGCCTTGAATAATTCCAAAGGCCTCCAGACTCACGCCATCCTCGGCTTTACGACGACGTTGCTGAAGATCATTCGTGAACGGAAGCCGGACGGCCTCGTTGTGGCATTCGATGAAAAGGGCCCGACCTTGCGTCACGCGGAGTTTACGGCCTACAAAGCGCAGCGGCCACCGATGCCGGAAGGCATGAGCGCCCAGATTCCCTACATCCACCGGGTGGTGGATGCGCTCAACATTCCTGCCGTCCGGCAGGCAGGGTATGAAGCGGACGATTTGATCGGGACGCTGGCTCACCAGGCCGAACAGGCAGGGTTTGATGTCGTCATCGTCACCGGCGACAAAGACATGCTCCAACTTCTGACTCCTCACGTGCGCATCTACGATCCGATGAAAGACAAATGGCTCGGCGAAGCGGAGTGTCACGAACGTTTCGGCGTGGAGCCGGGGCGCGTGGTGGAGATCATGGGGCTCATGGGCGATGCGGCGGACAATATTCCCGGCGTGAAGGGCATCGGTGAGAAAACGGCGATGAAGCTGATAGCCCAGTTCGGCACGATAGAGGAACTCTTGCGCCGTGTTGAAGAGGTCACGCCGCCTCGGATCAAAGCGCTGCTGATCGACCAGGCTGACAATGCCCGCCTCAGCCGAAGGCTGGCGACCATCCAATTGGATAGCCCCGTCTCATTCGATCCCGCAACCTGTCATGTGAAGCCGCCCCATCAGGACCAGCTCATCGATTTGTTGCGCGAGCTGGGGTTCACCACATTGCTAAAATCCTTTCAGTCGGCATCGACACCGGCCGAGACGAATGCGGTGAAGACGGAGATCCTTCAGGATGAACCGTCTGCGCAGCGATTTGTAGAGGGATTGCCGCAGGGCGGCGCTCTCGGCCTGCAGTGCCTGCTTTCCCCTGGGCCTGGCGCGCAGACAGATGTGCAGGGGATGGCGCTGTCTTCAGGAGGCAAGACTTCGTTCATTCCGCTCGACGTTCGCACCTACATGCGGCCCATCACATCGTTGCTGCACGATCCCGCGAGAACCAAGGTCGTCCACGACCTGAAATCGACCTTGCTGGTGTTTCACCGCATCGGCCTGACCCTCGCGGGCCCTTTTCTGGATACTATGGTGGTGGACTATCTGCTTAATCCCAATCGCCGCGATCACCGGCTTGAGACCATCGCATTTGAAGTGCTGGGCCATCGGCTTGGGGCTGGACAAAAACCCGGCGCTGCACCGCAATCCCTTTTCGATGAGGATACAGGATCGCGAGAGGAGGCTGTGGAGGCCGCGTCGGTGCTGGCCAAGCTTGCCCAGCCCATGACGGAACGACTGTCGGAGCAGGGGAGCCTCACGCTCTTCACCGACGTGGAAATGCCCTTGGTGCCGGTGTTGGCCGAGATCGAGCGAAACGGGTTCTTATTGGATGTCGAGGGCCTGCGCGCACTCAGCAAAGAATTGGAGCGGGATCTCGACAAGATCATGGAGTCCATCGCCGTGGTGGCCGGCGGCGAGTTCAACATCAATTCACCGAAGCAGCTCGCCACGGTGCTCTTCGAGAAGTTGGGCCTCAAACCGATCAGGAAAACCAAGACCGGCTACTCGACCGATGAAGACACGCTGACGCAACTCGCCACGCAACACGAATTGCCCGCACAGATCGTGAACTATCGGAGCCTCAGCAAACTCAAGTCCACCTATGTGGATGCGCTGCCAGAATTAGTGAATCCGGAGACCAAGCGGCTTCATACGTCGCTTAATCAGACCGTCGCGGCGACCGGACGGCTCTCTTCGACCGAGCCGAATCTGCAAAATATTCCGGTGAAGGGCGAGTACGGATTACGGATCAGAGAAGCCTTTATCGCGCCGCCAGGTCACACGCTGCTCTGCGCCGACTACAGCCAGATCGAGCCGCGCATCCTTGCGCATCTGTCGCAAGATCCGCGCTTGCTTGCTGTATTTGCCAAGGGGGAAGACATCCACATGGCCACGGCTATGGAGATTTTCGCTTTGCCATCGAGTCAGATCACACGAGACATGCGACGCGTGGCCAAGACGGTCGTTTTTGGAATTGTCTATGGAATCAGTCCGTTCGGACTAGCCTCGAATATCGGCGTGTCGCAGGCGGACGCAAAGAAATACATCGAGACGTTCTTTGAGAAGTTTTCGGCCGTTCGCGCCTTGATGGACCGGAATATCGAAGAAGGCAAAACGAAAGGCTATACAACGACGATCCTCGGCAGGCGACGTCCGATTCCCGAGTTACAGAGCGGCGATCCGGTCCAGCGTGGATTCGGCGAACGCATGGCCGTGAATAGTCCGATCCAGGGCTCAGCCGCAGATCTCATCAAAGTGGCGATGATCAATGTGAACAACATGCTGCATCACGAGATGCCGCACACCAAGATGATTCTGCAAGTCCACGACGAATTGATCTTCGAGGTGCCGGAAAAGGAATTGGAAGAGGCGAAGCATCTCGTGAAGACAGAGATGGAAGCGACGGGGAAGAAATTGGGTCTGTCGGTGCCATTAAAAGTCGATCTCGGGACAGGTCACAATTGGCGAGTGGCGCATCCATAGCAGAGGAGGGAAGGGCAGCCTGGTCGTCCTCCTGCTCGCGGAACGCGCACGATAGGAATGTGCTCGTTCGACGCGCGCAATCGAGGATCGACCAGGCCACCCTTGAAAATGAAATGAGGAATTGGGAAGACGCGCGCAGTGGAAGATCAATCAGCCCCCATCCCTGAAGAGATAAGGAGCAAGCTAAGGGATCGTCCCAGCCACTCTAGGTTGCAATGGAATGGGTTACAGAGCTGGATATTTTGACAGGATGATAGGACAGCCTTAGAATTCGACTCGGCACAGAACATTGAACCGTTTCTTTAGGTGGCCAGAAAACTAAGTGACTAGATCGGATAAACTTCTCGAACGTGTTTTGCGAGGGACATCGGACGCCAATATTCCGTTCGAAGGGTTACGGCATTTACTGGTGCAGTTAGGCTTTGAAGAACGAATTCGAGGGAGCCATCATATTTTCACGAAATCAGGGGTCGAAGAGATTCTGAATTTACAGCCCAAAGACTCTCATGCCAAGCCGTATCAGGTGAAGCAGGTTCGTCAGGTGATTCTTCAGCATAAGTTGGGAGGTGACGTGAATGAGTAAGTATGAAGTGATTATATATTGGAGTAAGGACGATCAGGCATTTATCGCCGAAGTGCCGGAGTTGCCTGGCTGTGCAGCAGATGGGGCCACATACCAGGAAGCATTGGCGAATGTCGAAACCGTGATTCAGGAATGGATCGAGACGGCAAAGGATCTTGGTCGTCCAATTCCTGAACCGAAAGGGCGGTTGGCTTTTGCGTAACTTTCCCTCAAACGTAGTGTGTTTGCTGACCAACTTTTCACTGGCGTGTGACGCATCCATAACAGAAACCTGAGTGAGGTGACCTATGCAGAACGTACGTCGTTCGGGGGCGTGGTTGGTAGCGGGCGTTAGTCTTTGTATGTTGGGATTCCTGCTTGTGACGGGGCAGCCGTTTGCGGCGAAAGCTCAAGAGGCGAAACGGTTCCAGTATAAGATCGTCCAAGTCCTTCCTGACACCCAGAATATGCAAACCGCGCTGAACGAGTTTGGGGCAGGCGGGTGGGAATTGGTGGCGGTGTCCATGGGGGATATGACGGAACCGAGGCTGATCTTTAAAAAATGAGAAGAGGATGGAGGCTGATGATCTTCTGTGCTCGCGCAACGCGCGCCCTGAGAAGGGCCTCGTTGGACGCGCGCAGTGGAAGATCAATCAGCCCCCATCCCCCGAAGAGAAAGCGAGCGAGCTTGGAGGGATCATCTGTAATCTGGCCGCAGTCGGAATTCACCTCACTGCCCCGCACGAGACGGGAGTAGGGAAGGGAAGGTGCTCGTTCGATGCGCGCAGTAAAGGGCAGCCTTGGCCACTCCCATAACAAGAGGTAGAGAGGGTTGGAAGGCCCTCACTTGGGCTCATGGCACGTCTCGGCGTGACAGGGGTGGGCGGGTGAGAACGTTGCGCGCAATGGAAGATCAATCAGCCCCTATCCCCGAAGAGAAAACGAGCGAGCTTGGAGGGGGTATGAGAGGGTGGGCTAGATGATCTCCTTTGCTCGTGCAACGCGCGGTCTCAGAAGACCCTCGTTGGACACGCGCAGTGGGAGACCGATCTAGCCCGCCCTCAAGGGAGAGACGGAAGAGCAGTGCTCGTCCAACGCGCGCAGTTGGGATCATCCAAGCCACCCCCAAGTGAAAAGGTGGGGAGGAAGCGAATCAGACTCTCATTGGCGTTGAGAGGAGATCCTGGCACCGGCCGCAACTGGCTGGTGCATATCCGTGATAGAAGAGCGGGTCCTGTCGTCAACCAGCCCGACCGTCCTCGTATCCTGCCCGGTATAGAAGAGGAGGGGTGGCCCGCTCGTCTCCTTTGCTCGCGCAACGCGCGGTTTAAGAAAGCCCTCGTTGGACGCGCGCAGTCGGAGACCAAGCGGGCCGACCTTTGAGAGCAGATGAAATATGAAGCGGTCGGGCACCCAGGTTGACGCCACCCGCAAGAAAATAGATACGCCTTTTGTCGATACCTTCTGTAGCAGACTAATCACATGGGCAATACGCATTTTTGTTGGAAGCGT
>CAWGDV010000016.1:0-206097 GCA_963821465.1 uncultured Nitrospiraceae bacterium
GCGCAATCGCTGCATACTGCAATACATTACCGCGAAAGTGGTTATAAAAGTTCAGTTGGTTGTTGATATTTGTCGAGGAAAGATTGTGCGGAGGAAATTCGACGCCGCTATCAAAACCGAACTGTGCATAATCCTCGTTGCCATGAGTCAACGCTGCACAAACGTGAATCTCCCCCAAATCAATTGAACGGCAGTAATCCCGCCATATTTCAACGGTTTTATGCGCATCGGGAAGGTGCTGCGGACGATAGACAATGAGGAAAGGCTTGTCACCTACACGGATATAGCGCCTATCCTTGAAAAATGGCTCGAGCGATTTAATGAAATTAAGGTCGTCGTCCGGCAAATATTTCTGTGCAATTAATATTTCATGATCGGCTGCATCCCAACGGCGCGTCCAGTTTTCGTTAGCCCAGCACAGACAAAAAGGCATGTCGCTTTCTGGATCAGCAAGCATATCGTCCAATGGTAAATTCAATATCCGCTTACCAGAAAACCAGTAGTGGTGGTAACAGAATCCATCAACACCATACTGCTTAGCCATCTTAATCTGATCGCGCCTTGTTTCGCGCACACGCAGATCATAGAAACCGAAATCACCAGGCAGATGCGGCTGAAGATGGCCTTCAAACAAAGGCTCAGCCTTAGTAACATTGGTCCATTCGGTGAATCCCTTTCCCCACCAAAGGTCATTCTCCGGCGTGGGGTGAAACTGAGTAAGATAATAAACGATCAGTCTAGGGACGGGGCGATCATCTAAAATTAAAGCCTCGTTATCATTTATTTTCTTACCTGAAGAAGCTGCCGTCATAACTTTATTCCCAGCAGGTTAAGACCTTTACGAATACGTTGTATAAGTTGTGGGGTTAAGTGCTGCCCCAAACGCATTTTCCATGAAGCCGCACTTATGAGGAGTGGTCGACTATAACTATGTTTAGGTGGAACTAAAGGCACTTCGTCACCTGAGTAATGAATGGGCACCGCCCTTACCACTACTTGATACACTTCAGAATATTCACTGCTCATCAGCGCATCTTGCACTGTTGAATAAGTTTTGACCAACTCGTTACAAACTCCGTTTCTTCCGGTGGCTTGGTGACATACCTTGCTTCAATGATTTTAAGGTTAGCCTGAGCAAATAAGGCTTCGACATTTTTAAGCCCAAAGAAGCGAATGTGTGTACGATCAAGAAAACCCCAGTCACGATACTCAAAATCCCCGTTAATCAGACATGACATCACTGCCGCATGACCAATATGGGGCAGTGAAATTACAAGATAACCATTTGAGTTGATGAGGGGAGCCATCCGCTGCAAAGTCTTCCACCGGTAGTAAAGATGTTCAAGCACGTCAGCAGCAACAACGACGTCAAATCTTTCAGCGCCATTGAGTAGACTTGGCCATTCACTGGAGTTAAGATCGGCCTGCATAACCTGCACGCAATAAGGCGCTACTTCCTTGATTGCTTCAGGGTCTAATTCTAGAGCTGTTACCTTACAACCTCCCTGTTGAACAAGTAGCTTGGTGATTGAACCTGGCCCGCAGCCCATTTCGAGAACGCGCTTACGTTGGCCGACCATCCGCACCACATTGGCGGGTGCCGTTTCCGATGAAGTGTCGACCTCGTACGCGTAGTTGTGGCGCGAGCTTTTATGCAAGCTTCCACTGCGTTACCAGATTTCGGCCAAACTTAATCCCTGGCCCCTCAATAAGCCTGTACGTGAATTGGCGAACACAAGAACCAAAGCAATGGTCAAGATCGCGCAAACAAAAATGGCGCTGGATCCAAGGACAGGCTGAAGAGCCTCGTAAGTTCTGAACAAGTGGTCTTTTGAGAAGAAATAACGACAGGATGAAGTATGTAGATACTAAAGCTTCGTTCTCCCATATACTCAAAAACCTGTTTGCCATAATTAAGCTAGGGGATATGCTCTGCCAAACACATAGTGCCATCAGACCCAAGCCCCATATATGACTAAATCCCAACGTCCATCGCCGTGAAAATACTTCCCGGCATCAAAGAACATAAGTCCACTGATAATAATCACGGCAAATAATGGGTTAATTCTGCTTGCCAGTATCGACCCTTTACACAGGCGGCTTAGTTGATAGGCATATATGCCCATCGCAAAAAAGCCCATGTTCGATGCGAACGCAAAATAACTCCAGTCTCATCTAGGTTGTGGAATCGAAGCTTCGTGCTGTGCATGCAGCGCCGATCTGATGAAATAGCAAATCACGATGCTGATGACAAGAAGCACGAGGGCAGACCCGAGTGTTCGAATGGTCAGAAGAAGCACCGGAAGAATGGCGTAAAAAATCATTTCGACACCCACCGACCACCCCCTCCCAGATGAAACCTGAGAATGGGACAAAGCCAAATGTAAATGTCACATTGAGAAGAATACTATTGAAATTTGTAATAACCCTACCAGCAAATACTATTTGGCGCCCGATTTCAAATGCAATAATGAAATAAAATAAAGGTGCGATTCTGAAAAAGCGCTTCAAAAAATATTCAGGAAGCCAATTGTGATGTTTTATTCGTGGTTCGGTCGAGTAATAAAGTGAAAACGCGCTCAAAATAAAGAAGAGATGAACGCTGTATCTAAAGTCACGGCCGATGAAATTTAAAAACCAGTCAATCCCAGTTTTAGTTGAAATTCCGAAGCGGCTCCGATGGCGTGTTCATGCCACGGCAACTTCCTTCGACTTCCCCGTTCTCTCGATCTCAGTCTGCAAGGCCGCGCGCAACAGCGGCAGATGGCGGTAGCCTTTGATCCGCCGCAGGCGTGGCTCGATGAGGACCAGCGCACTGGCCACCCAGCGGTGTTTCTGGTCCGCAGTGCGCCAGTGATCCACCTTGTCGGTCAGCTGGCCGAGTTGGGCGTTCAGGGACTCCAAGCAGTTGGTGGTCTTCAGGCTGACCCCCAGAGTCGGAAAGAGCCCCAGGCGATGGAGGGTCAATGTCTCCTCGAGGCCTTCGTCTAGACTGGCGACAGCCGAAACATTGAGGCCCCGCAACTCCTGACGCAGCTGGCCCAGGGCTGTCCGGGCCTCGGCATACGTCGGGCGCTCGTAGGCCTGTTGCAGCCGCCGACGCCAGGCCGCCTGCTGACCCTTTGGGAGATATCGCACCACGTTTTCGCGCTTGTGCCACTGACACCGCTGGACAAGAGCCTGGCCCCCGAACACCATCTGAACGGCTTTGCGCAGCCCTTTGGCCCCGTCAAGGATGCAGAGCAGGCCGGGCGCCACCCGCAACCCACGCTCCATCAGTGTCCGCAGGAAGGCCGCACAGACCGGCTCGTTCTCGGTGGCCGTCTGGACGAAACCCAGGATCTTCTTCTGCCCCTGGAGCGTGATGCCCAAGGCGATGACCATCGCATCCTCGGCGAATGTTTTGCCATCGAGCACCAACGCCACGAACTCGTCCCGGTCCAGACGCCGCTCACAGAAGGTCTGCAGGTGGCGGGCGCTGGCCCGGATGAAGCGGCGAGAGACGCTGGAGGCACTCAGCCCAAACGCTTCTGGAACCGCCTCCGCACAGGCTGCGTACTGCCGACAGGTCAGGCCCACCAGGATCCTCCTGAACAAGCCCGCATCGGCCGCCCGTGGGCGTTGGAGTTGTTCGTACGTGGTCAGGGAGACTTCGCGGTTCGCCGCTCGGTCGCGCACCCGAGGCACGGGGATGGGCAGTTTCTGGTCGGCCAAGTAGACCGAGCCTCGTTGCTGCCCCCAGCGGACCACGCCCGCTTGCCCGCCCGTCCGGCAGTACCGTGTGCCGGCCAATGCGGTCACTTCGGCGTCCAGCGCCTCTCCGACGGCCTGCAGTCCCAGCGGAATCAGGGCCTGGATCAGCGCCACCGTCGTCTCGATCTCCTCGATCGGCAATCCCGAGGCTGCTGCCGACGCCCTCACGTCTTTCACCTTGCCTTGTCGCTGAATCTGGACTACGCTTTTCATGAAGCGGCTCCTTTCCTTGGTGTGGAGGTGGTGGTTGTCTGAGCAACGATCACTGCACCACACCGGGGCCGCTTCGTCAATTTTCAACTAAGCCTGGCACACTTTCGTAAAAACTCCGGCGGCGTACTACCGCCAAGATGCTGCGAGTGAGATAGAACCACCGCCAAAGCGGCGAGGCCTCTTAGCCCGTGTATGCCTGGCAGCAACCGGTCTTTCTGTACGAGTGCTGACTTGAATTCCTGAGCCGTCACTATGAAACTTTCCAGTAGATACCAACACCATCAATTTCCTCTAGAATAGGACTCAGGTTTCGCCCCGACAAAAAGTCGTGAACTGCACGTTTACATCCTGCAACGACGTGATAATCATCAACGATCACATACCCGCCCACAGAAACCTTGCCATACAACGCTTGCAACGCATCCATGGTTGACTCATACATGTCACCGTCAAGCCGTAGGAGCGCCAACTTTTGGATTGGTGCGTTGGGCAACGTATCCTTGAACCACCCTTTTAGAAATTTTACCTGGTCATCAAGCAATCCATACTTTTCAAAATTGCATTTAACCTGCTCTAGAGAAATCCTCAGTTCAGGGAAAGTATGAAACTTATCACCTGCATCCGCTGGATACTTCGCTTCATCGGGCGGTGGAAGCCCTTCAAATGAATCTGCCAACCAAACACAACGGTCTTTAACAGCATGAGCGTTCAGGACTCCGCGCATCAATATGCACGCGCCTCCTCGCCAAACACCGGTCTCAATAAAGTCACCTTCAATGCCATCACCTAGAACACTTTCAGCCAAATATCTAACATTGGCCAATCGCTTTTCACCAATCATAGTGTGCGCGACAGAAGGCCAGTCCCAGCCATACTCTCGCAGCAGAGGGTCAAATGTCTCGGAGCCCAAAGCTTTGAGGGGAGGGTCATCGTAAATCGTACCGGCCAGGCATTTTTGCAACAGAGCTAGATATCTATCAATAAGCCTATATCGCTCACGATAAAGGTGCCATGAAATTCGTTTGACTATTTTTCTCAAATATATTTTTATAGCCACTTGAGTTTTAGCTCTAAGTAACACTTCAGGGCCTGATCGACTGCGACTCGCGATCAGGGTGTTCTCTGCAAATCCGCATGGTCCCTACAACATAGCGTCAACAAAAACATCCATAGTCTGCTGCACCAGCACCTCCCCAAAAGTACCGACTTATCGGGTTACACCCGGCGCGAGATGAATACTATGGCCCATTATCTCAATGCCTGACCGAGAAGATATCTTAACTGGGCTACGCAACTACGCCATCATTCACCCGTAGGACATGGAGCTTGAAACCGCCCCATATAAACTTGCTCTCTATGAGTAATTGTCGATCATTTGAATGGCAGCCATCTTTTGAAATGTTTTTCAATAAATGAGGGTTTTCGCTGCCAAGCCTCTTTATATAATTCTCTATCCAAAGAGGGTTTTCGCTGCCAAGCAACACTTTATATAATTCTCTATCCAAATGAGTGAGCTCGTCTAACAGCTCTAACGTAGAGGCAGGCAGATCACGGGCCGTTGGTCTGCCAGGATTTGCATTTGAAACGATCTTTTCTTTTGGAGGAGCGTAAAGCCCAGCGCTTTCAAAATATGGTCGCGATCTTCTTCAAAAGACTCAGCAAAGCCGATGTAGAAAAAATCGTCGAGATGAGAAATCGCAAGCTCCAGAATCTCCTCTGGGGAAAAACTTAAAATATTCCGCCCGTTCGAATTGCCGTAGCCGTTAGCGAGTTGCCAAGCCTGGTTGTTCCATATGCAGGCTTTTACACCCGGTCGTTCGAGGCCAAGCATCAAAAATTGATCCAGGGTCAACTCCTGAACCAATGCATAAATTTCATATTCTTGTGGATCGCGAGTTATACAAAAATAATAATAAGAGAGAATTCTTTCGACTCGGATTGCGCAAAAAGGTAAATGAATACCGTTCAGTCATTAACGGTTTAGCAAAATCAAAGCCAAAATGTCCAGAAACAAAGGAAACTTGCCGATATTTACTTGCTCCACCTTCTGGGACGGGAAACTTATCCCCTGAGTCGAAATATTATCAACCTATCAAGGGTCAACTTTTCCGATTAAATAGTCTCCGTGGCTGACTACTTCTTCCGACCCATAGGCAAGACGGGCTAAATCAACCATGGAACTCCCTGCAGTTTTCTGAATGTGCAAAAAGATTGCGGGTTTGAGCGCTGATTGTTTATTTTTCATTTGCCATATCCAGGCGCTTATTGCTCAACTCGATGCTATCAAAGGAAAGCCCGATTAATCCGCCCGTGACGCTTGAAGTTTGTGATTCCATAACAAATGCATCGAGAACCCATTGAAGCTGCTCAACATCCGGTGGCGTTCCGTCTGCAATTGCCACATCTACAGCATAGGTGCCTCTTTTTAATATCGGCAGGCGAAACGTAAAAATTGCTTCGACGGCGTCTCCCGGCTTCGTGCTGACCGGTGCCAAGCAGGTGTCCAGATGGGTGTTTTGCGAAAACAGTACTTGCCCAAGCTTATCTTTGACATTGAAACCAACAATGACGTTATTGCACTCAACCTGCAAGGTGGCCTTAACGACAATCCTCGCCATCTCTCCACCGACCATCCAGGAAAGTCTTTTTCCATCCAGATCTTCGAGTCCAACATAATCAAGGATAGCCCCGCCACTCCCGAAGCTTTTCGTCACCGAGGTAAACTCAAAAACCTGAATATCATTTCTCAGGTTCGAGTTGTTGATAAATGCCATCCGCATGTCACGATATCGCTCAAGCTGGTTACCCGGTGGCGCAGGTCGATCTGAGTTATCGTCCGATTCGTTTTTATCGCCAAGATTCTTTTTGCTGGTAACGCTGGATTGGTAGCGTCTGGCGAGGTATTGTTCACACACATCTTTTGCAGCGCCTATAGCTTGCACTTGCCCTTTTTCAAGCCATACCGCTCGATCGCATAAATTGACCACGGCGGCGGAGTTATGGCTTACAAACAAAATGGTTCCGTTTTTTTTGAAATCCCGTAGAAAGCGCATGCATTTTTGTGCAAAGAGTGCATCGCCTACCGCCAATGCCTCATCAATGATTAGAATATCGGCATTTACGTTGGCAATAACTGCAAATGCAAGCCGCACATACATACCGGAGGAATATCGCTTGACTGGCTGGTTGATAAAATCACCGATGTCGGCAAATCCGACGATCGCATCGTATTTGGCGTCAATTTCTTCTTTGCTCAATCCAAGAACCAATCCGTTAATATATACGTTCTCTTTGCCGGTGAATTCTGAATTGAACCCCGTCCCGAGTTCAAGCAATGCAGCAATTCGGCCATGGGTTTCGACTGATCCGGCGGTTGCTGACAAGGTTCCACAGATCAACTGCAAAAGTGTTGATTTCCCTGATCCATTAAGTCCCACGATACCGACGGTTTCGCCCTTTTTTATCTCAAACGAAAGGTCTTTGAGCGCCCAAAACTCGCGGAAGTATTGCTTGGATGCTTGCCCTGCCATGCGTTTCAGACGGGAAGCGACTAACTGTTTGAGCCGATCGCGCGGAGCATCATAGATGTGATAGCACTTGCTGAGGGCTTGAACGCGAATGGCGATGTCGGTCATGGCTTGTTTCCGATATCTAGACCGAGCCTCAAGGGAGGGACGAAACCGTGACGTATCATTTCGTCGATCACCTGCTGCACACAGGCATCCAGAGATGCTGTTCCTGTTTTCACAGTAAGTTCGTGGTTTTCCGGCACTTGGTAGGGTGATGAGATGCCGGTAAATTCGGAGACTTCTCCAGCACGGGCTTTTTTGTAGAGGCCTTTTACATCACGTGTTTCACAAATCTCGATGGGCGCGTCACAATAAATCTCGATGAAGTCGCCGTGCTCAACCATCCCGCGCACGCGTTCACGGTCGGCGCGGTACGGTGAGATGAAGGCGGTGAGTACGATCACCCCCGCTTCCATGAAAAGTTTCGCCACTTCACCGATGCGCCGTATGTTTTCTTGGCGGTCCTTGGCTGAAAAACCCAAGTCGCCACAAAGCCCGTGGCGCACATTGTCGCCATCCAGTACAAAAGTTCGGCAACCGTGCTGATGTAGAGATTCCTCAACCGCATGTGCCAGCGTAGATTTACCCGATCCGGACAATCCGGTAAACCAGATGATTGCACCGCGATGGCCGTTTTGCGCTTCGCGGCGCGCACGGGTAACGGTGGCGTGATGCCAGACGACGTCGGTTGATGTCGGGGGAGTGGGCTTAAAGGACATCGGCAAACCCCTTTCTGGTTTTTTGGAACCAGGCGTAGCCTGCCCAGGCAATGACGATAGCAGCCAGGGTGTAAACACCCAAACCCACCCAGTTCGGCAAATGCCCCCAGATCAGCACTTCTCGCGCTTGCTCGATGATGAAGGTGAGCGGGTTGGCCATGATGCCAGGGGCGGAATTTTTCCGGCACTGCGGTCACTGGGTAAAAGACAGGGGAAAGAAACATCAACACCGTGGTAATGATGCCGATGGTTTGCCCGACATCGCGCAGAAATACACCCAAGGATGCCAGCATCCAGGCCAGGCCAAGGGTGAGGATGACCAAGGGCAGCAGGACCAGCGGGGTAAAAACGGCCGTCCAGTGCAGATAGCCGTTAAAAAGTGCAAAGGCGGCCAGCAGCACGCCCAGGCTGATGAGGCTGTGGAACAACGTTGCACCCATGGCAATGACAGGCAGTATCTCCAACGGAAACACGACCTTTTTGACGTAATTGACGTTGGAAAGAATCAATCCGGGCGCGCGGTTGAGCACTTCGGCAAACAGGCCATGCACGATCATGCCGACAAACAGCACCACGGCGAATTGGGTTTTGCTATCTTCGCCGCCAACGCCCCAGCGGGATTTGAAGATCACGGAGAAGACGAAGGTGTACACCACCAGCATGAACACGGGGTTGAAGAACGACCAGGCCAGTCCCATGGCGGAGCCTTTGTAGCGGCCCACCACTTCGCGCTTGGTCATTTGCGCGATGAGTTGGCGATTGCGCCAGAGGCTTTTGCCCAGTGCCACGAGGGACGTGCGCTGGGCGGCGTGGGGGTTGGTTCCCTGGTGAGTGGTTAGTGGGGAGTAGTTAGTGGGGGTCATGCGAAATGCTCCGCTTCGGTAGTCGTAATGGGAATCACGGGCGTGGCCAGGCACAAACCGACCGGCCTGTAATTCCTAAATCAGTGCTCGCTTCGTGCGACCTCATTCAAAGAGAGATCGCCTGCCTCTGCCTCAGTCGAGATCTGAGGCTTCACCGAACACAATCCGGCGGCCACCAGAATCCAGAAGAGATGCGCGAGACTCCCCGCAAACATGTAATCGAACAGGTTCCGCGTGGCGAATCCTACAGTGACAACTGCGACTGCCACAAGTAACCATTGCGTTTCGGCAGCCGTGGACTGCCGCCACTGTCTCGTCAGCGTTGAAACAATGCGAGACGAAAATCCAGATAAATAAGATGATGGCCGGCACACCGCTCCCCATGAGCACCATCGCAAATGTGTTGTGTAACGCCGGGAGCACTCTTTCCTCCGGACCTTTGCCTTTTTCCGCTTCTACCTCTGCCGCGTGCAATTTCAAAAAGGTGTCATTCCCGTACCCGACCCCGACGAGGGGATGCTGAACCACTTGGTGAAGCCCGAGTCCGCCATGTTTTCACACGGGCGCTGAGGGTCCAGGGATCGATGGTGCCCCGTTGGTACCCGATCTCGGAGACGACAAACAAGCCGCCCCCCATCGCGATCGTGCCAACAAGAACCCATATGACCAGTCGGTGTCGTCCGGCCATGAGCCCGAAACCGACTGCCTGGGCGAAATGCGCTACCCAGCCGGCCCTGGTATAGGCGGCAACTTGCGCGAATCCTGCCATCACGAGAGTCAGAGCCCCGAATGCCCGCACCCAAAACGTCCGATGGATCACAATCCACCCGATGAGGATTGGAATGACGAGCACCAGGTAGGTCGTCAACCAATTGTAGTCCGAATAGGGAGCCCCGGCACGAACGAGACGATCTCTCCACGTTCCTCCACGCAGAACAAAATCCACCAGAGCAAAGCCCGACAAACGAGGCTGCCCAAGACCACTGTCCCTACAATTTGCCGGGAAAGTTCGATGCGCCTGTGGCTACGTAGCACGAACATGGCCCAGTAGAAGACGAGAACCTGCGCCACAAGCTTTCTCCACTCTGAGAAACTGTAGGCCGGATCGGTCGCAAAAGGGACTGTACACAACACCCAACCGACAAACCCAAGCAGCGGTAGGTCGATCGGGGTTCGAATCCACGGATTTATTCTCTCAACCCAGGCAAGGCACAGTGCTACGGCAAGCAAGAAAAAGAACGCGTACTCTTGGGTAGTGAAAGAGCCTCGGAAAGAAACTCAAAAACGTAATTCCCAGCAGGCCATAAGCCTGAAATTTCCAGGCTACCGCACTCCCTCGCCAAGGGACATGGACAGGAGCGGCTGGGGGGACGTCCTGAATAGGTTTTGTGGTACTGGTATTCAACACAGGTTTTATGATCGCCTCGGAATACTATGCGACTGCGGATGCTGCCGCGCTCTTCACAGAGCTTTTGCCCAGTGCCGCGAGGGACGTGCGCTGGGCGGCGTGGGGGTTGGTTCCCTGGTAAGTAGGAGTGGGGAGTGGTGAGTGGGGGTCATGCGAAATGCCCCGCTTCGGCAAGGGATTTGCCTTGCTGGTCTTTGGCGGATAGAACCGGCTCGCCGTCGATGGGCCACTGGATGCCGATAGTCTGATCGTTCCAGGCAGATGCAGCGTTCGTGTTCCGGCGCATAGTAGCCAGTGGTTTTGTATAGGCACTCGGCACTGTCTGACAGCACGACGAAGCCATGCGCGAAACCTTCCGGCACCCACATTTGGCGTTTGTTCTCTGCCGATAGAATTTCACCGACCCATTGCCCAAAGGTGGGCGAGGATTGACGGATATCGACCGCCACATCGAACACTTCGCCTTGTACCACGCGGATCAGTTTGCCCTGCGGTTGCTGGATTTGGTAATGCAGGCCGCGCAGGACATTTTTGACTGAGCGTGAGTGGTTGTCTTGCACGAAGGTCACGTGTCTGCCGATGGCCGCTTCAAATTTCGCTTGATTGAAGCTTTCGAAGAAGAAACCTCGGTCGTCTCCGAATACCTTGGGTTCAAGCAGAATAACGTCAGGGATGGCGAGCGGTGTAGCTTTCATCAGAATACTTTTTCCTTGAGCACGCGCAGCAGATACTGCCCATAGCCGTTTTTGGTCAGGGGTTGCGCAAGCTTTTCAAGTTGGGCGGCATCGATCCATTGCTGCCGGTAGGCAATCTCCTCCGGGCAGGATACTTTAAGCCCTTGGCGGTTCTCCAGCGTGGCGATGAACTGGCTGGCATCGAGCAGCGATTCGTGGGTGCCGGTGTCCAGCCAAGCATAACCACGCCCCATGATTTCGACTGCGAGCGCGCCTTGTTCCAGATACAAGCGGTTTAGGTCGGTGATTTCCAGTTCGCCGCGCGGTGAGGGCTTGAGGTTTTTGGCCAGATCCACCACTTGTTGGTCGTAGAAATACAGACCGGTCACGGCGTAGTTGGATTTCGGCTGCTTGGGCTTTTCTTCCAGCGACAGCACTTTGCCGCGCGCATCGAACTCAGCCACTCCATACCGCTCGGGGTCGTGAACGTGGTAGGCGAAGACACTGGCCCCCTCGGTGCGGGCCATCGCGTTGCCCAGCAGATGATGGAAGTCGTGACCGTAGAAGATGTTGTCGCCCAGCACCAGGGCAGACAGGTCGTTGCCGATGAAGGATTCGCCGATGATGAAGGCTTGCGCCAGACCATCGGGCGATGGCTGCACGGCGTATTCTAGATTTAGGCCCCATCGCTCACCCGTGCCAAGCAGTTGCTCAAAACGCGGAGTGTCCTGTGGCGTGGAAATAATGAGGATCTCGCGTATGCCTGCCAGCATGAGGGTGCTGAGCGGGTAGTAGATCATCGGCTTATCGAACACCGGCAGTAGCTGCTTGCTGATCGCCAGCGTTGCCGGATGCAGTCGGGTGCCGGAGCCGCCGGCGAGAATGATGCCTTTTCTGGTGAGTGGGGAGTGGGAAGTAGTGAGTTGAGTCATGCTGTGTCTCCATTTTTTGTGCAGACCGGTGAGGAGTTTCCGGTGCGGTCGGCAAGATCGAAAGCAGCATGATCGGCAGTTGTGAAGCCAGAGCATCACCGCACAGTTGCATATGGGTTTCCAGTCTCTGCGAGTGATCCGCGGGCAACACCGATGAAATGCAAATATTCCTTTGCGCCGTTTCTGCCGGCGCCTTCGGCAATATTGCTGGGAATTGACACGGCTGCACCTCTCCTTTGCGGAGCTAAACCATACCGCTCTTCTGTTGGAAAATCAGACGTCATTTGATAGACAACTTTTACCGGTTGCATCGCGAATTTCCACGCTTCCATTTGTTCGTGTGGCTTTCCCATTTACGACTTCCTACTTACCACTCGCCAGAATCTCTTCCACCATGCGCGCGACACCAATTTGCCACAACGGCAGACGCACATCGAAAGTCGTTTGCAGTTTGCTGGCGTCCAGACGCGAGTTCAGGGGGCGCCTGGCGGGCAACGGAAATGCGCTGGTTGGCACCGGGATAACGCTTTCCGCGGCGACTTTGAGTTCGATTCCGGCTTGACGAGCCAGATTCAGTACATAACAGGCGTAGCCGTGCCACGAGGTTTCGCCTCCGGCAACCAGATGGTACAGGCCGGACAATTCCGGTTGCTGCAGGGCCATGCGGATGGCGTGGGCGGTGACATCTGCCAGCAGGTCAGCACCGGTAGGGGCGCCGATCTGATCGTCGACGACGGTGAGACGCTCGCGTTCCTGGGCAAGGCGGAGCATCGTCCTGGCAAAGTTGCCGCCACGTGCCGCATACACCCAACTGGTGCGGAAGATCAGATGATGACAGCCTGAAGCGCGGATGGCTTCCTCGCCTTCCAGCTTGGTCAAGCCGTATACACTCAAGGGTCCGGTGGGGTCGGTTTCCACCCAGGGCTTGCTGCCACTGCCATCAAATACATAGTCGGTGGAGTAATGGATCAGCCAGCTACCCAGCTTCCGCGCTTCCCGGGCGAGTATGCCTGGAGCCAGGGCATTGATGGTGCGGACTAGCTCCGGTTCGCTCTCGGCCTTGTCTACAGCGGTATAGGCGGCGGCATTGACGATCACATCCGGAGCGATTGCGCGCACAGTTTGGGCAATATCGTCCAGACGGGTGAAGTCGCCGCACTGCTGCCGGCTATCAACGTCCAGCGCGATCAGCTCGCCCAAGGGCGCAAGACTGCGCTGCAATTCCCAGCCTACCTGGCCACTTTTACCGAACAACAGAATTTTCATCAGCCGCGGCCTTGGTAATTTTTCTCAACCCATGTCCGGTATGCGCCCGATTGCACATTACTGACCCAGCTCTGGTTGTCCAGATACCACTGCACGGTTTTGCGTATGCCGGTTTCGAAGGTTTCAGCAGGTTTCCAGCCCAGTTCGTGTTCAATCTTGCTGGCATCGATGGCGTAGCGGCGATCATGGCCGGGGCGGTCGGTGACGTAGGCGATTTGCTCGCGGTAGGACCTGCCATCAGTGCGCGGGCGGAGTTCGTCCAGGAGCGCGCACACAGTGTGGACGATTTCGATATTGGGTTTTTCGTTGCAGCCGCCGATGTTGTAGACCTCGCCTACCCGACCGGCTTCGAGCACCCGGCGGATGGCACTGCAATGATCTTTTACGTACAGCCAGTCACGGATCTGCTGGCCGTCACCGTATACCGGCAACGGCTTGCCTGCGAGAGCATTGACGATCATCAGCGGGATGAGCTTCTCCGGAAAATGGTAGGGGCCGTAGTTGTTGGAGCAGTTGGTGGTGAGCACCGGTAGCCCATAGGTGTGGTGGTAGGCGCGAACCAGGTGATCGCTGGCGGCCTTGCTTGCCGAGTATGGGCTGTTGGGCTCGTAGCGGCGGGTTTCGCTGAAAGCTGGTTCACCCTTGGCCAGGGAGCCATACACCTCGTCGGTCGAAACGTGAAGGAACCGGAAGCTCTGTTTTGTCTCGTTATTCAACCCGCTCCAATAGCCGCGCACGGCTTCCAATAACCGGAAAGTACCGATGATGTTGGTCTGGATGAAATCTTCCGGGCCGTGTATGGAACGGTCCACATGGCTTTCAGCGGCGAAGTTAATGATGGCGCGAGGTTTATGTTCGTTGAGCAAACTGGCGACCAAGTTGGCATCGCCAATGTCGCCGCGTATGAACGTATGCCGTGTGTTGCCTTGCAGGCTAGCAAGGTTCTCTAGATTGCCGGCATAGGTGAGCTTGTCGAGATTGATAATAGGATCGTCACTTCGGCACAGCCAGTCCAGCACAAAATTTGAACCAATAAACCCAGCCCCGCCCGTTACCATAATCATTCCTATCCCTCCAATCCCGGTGTTCTCTGCATAATGCCGCCGAAGGCGCTTATGTGGTTTTTCATGAACACCTGAGAAGTCTGTTGCCAATAATCCACGCTGCCGCCATGCCGATGAGCAGCACTGTTGTCACGCAGTTTGGCCACAAAACCATGTAATTTTAACCTCTGAGAAACTCCCCTGAAGGGATAAGGCGAAGAAGATCAGTCGATGATGTCGTCAGATGATTTATTCGGTGCCTCTTGATTAATTGCGCACTGACCCGCTCGAAAAGCGCGGCATAGCCGGGAAGGCGTGCGAGGATACCGTTAAACGTTGCGGCATCGTAAATATGGCTGAGGCGATTTCTGTCCTCCACTGCCTCAAGTAACAGCAAGTAATCATCCTCCGTGGCATATCCCCCAAGGTAGTAGGCCTTGATAATCTTTTTGGGGGCGGCTTCATCCACCCCCTCTTTTTCTTTGAGGAAGAACTTGATCGCCTTCCAGCACAGCTCGGTAGTGTACTCGAACTTTTGCGCGCGGCCATTTTGCATGCCATCCAGGAGTCGTTCGTCCCCAAGTTTTTGCTTGAGAGCTGCCAAGTCAAGCCCCGCGAGATAAGTGAACGTATCCGTTGCTTCTTGAAATGCTTTGATTCTTACATCCATGGTATTGCCTCCTGCTTCACACGTTCGGCAAACCGCCCGTTGAGTTGCGGCGTCGTGACAATATCCACTCTGAAGGGCACAAATGATTCGTCGAACTGATCGGTCATTTCGGCAATCGCTTGACGAGAAATGTCCGCATCGATCCATAAGTCGTAATCTGAGTTCCAGCGGTGATCACGGCGGGATCGAGACCCATACAAATAGACTCTGGCCTGCGACGGAATATGCTCCTTGAGCCGCAGGCGAATATAGGCTTCGGATCGGTTAATCAGTTCTTGCCGGGTCATGGTCATTACATAGCAGGTCGGCCGATCCCCAGCCGTGTTTCGATAGCTGCAAGGATCGCTCGTGTGAGATTCTCGTCTGGCGTTAGCATACCTACCTCTCAGTTGCACGACACACTGGGATTGCGCCACCGAACTTCGTTCCCATTACGCCGGCGCCACATCGTTCACATCGATCTCGACAGCCGCCGCTTGCTGAATAAGGCGAACACCCAACACTAAGCGATGGCGCTTTTCTTTGCGCAAGAGAACCCCGTGAACTCCTTGCAGCGGACCTCGAACCACTTCCACTTGCATGCCTTCATGGAGATACGGATGCGGATCGTAGTGCAGCACACTGTTTATCAGGGTCTTGATCGCCGCAATCTCCTCGTCCGGGATCGCCTCCGGACAATGACTGGCCCCAACAATATCGACCACACCGATCGTCTTGAGCACCGGCAGCTTTTGCTCCGATGCAAAGCGGACAAAGCAATATCCTGAAAAGAGCGGAACTTCGATTTCTTTCTTTCGATCCTTCCATTGACTCATCCGCTTGACCGTCGGCAATAGCGGCTCGATGCCTTGATTTGCAAGCTGGTCTCGCACGATCTTTTCGTGACGCGACCGCGTCCGAAGGGCGTACCAGTGAAGACCGTTTGTTTGGGTTATCTGGTTTGTCTGGTTCATTTCGTTGATTTGGTTTGTTTGGTGCGCAGGTATTTGATGAGGCCGGAGATGATTCGCCCTGCTTTGTCGGCCTGCGCGTAAATCAGCTCAAATGCGTCCTTGGACAAATATCCTTGGTCCCCCGCGATATACAGATGGCTTTGAACTTCGGCAGATGATGACATGGCAATGAACAGAAACTGCACGAACTCTTTGTTCGAGCGACGCACAAACCCTTCCGCAATATTGGCCATCACCGAACCTGCAGCGCTTTGAATCTGACTACACAGGCGCGCATCTCTTTTCCATGCAGAGTTCTGTTCGATGGCTTCGTAGACTTGCCGCGTCAGCTTTCGAGCTTCTTTCCAGCAATCGAGATCCTCAAAACGAGTTAACTTCATGGCAAAATTGGTTTATCTGGTCGATCTCGCTTGATTGGTTCAGCTGGTTTGATTGGCTTGGATTTGTTAATCAACTACACCGGTTCCTCCAACCAGACAAACCAAACAAACCTCCTCGACGAGATAAACCAGATTCGGGCGTAGCTCCGCCCTTTCACTTACATCCGCACGTAAAAAACCCGCTACGACGGCAGCCTGGCTGGGTGAATCAGTCTGCTCTACGTAAGTAACCCGAGCCTCATCACTTTCTCGCGTGGCACTCCCGACTGCACCAACTGTTCTTCACACGCTGCCACATGATCGAGATCGGTGATCAACACCCGATCAAATTGCCATCGGCCAATCCGGTCAGGTGAAGCAACGGGACAAGAAAGAAATGACTCACGCGAGCTTCCATCGATGAATCCCACACAGTCGATATTCATCTCTCGAAGCGATAAATATGCGAGCTCGGCTAACTCAGTCGTCCCGTAAATCACAACCCGCTGGCCATGAGAGGCATCGAACGTCACCATCATCTCTTTTAATCGAGCACGCATATCACGGTAGTGCGAGAGGGAGTACTGCATGTAGAGATAGGTCAAGCGTGACTTTTCCGTGAAGCCCTGTGGCGTCAGGAGATACCTAATTCGATTGCGAGGGATGGTCGTGATCTTGATGTAGCCCTTGTGGGCCAGACGCTTGAGATAGAGATTGGTCAGACCGAGTGCGACACCAAGTTTGGTGGCAAGCGTGCGCTGAGTGGCCCCGCCATCTCGATCGAGCTCGCTGAGAAGCAGAAGGTTTCGTTGACCTTGTAAATCCATGAATTATACGGATAAATTATCAGCCCGTTCACAACATGAACACATAACCCTCTTCTGTCAAGCAAAAAAATACGTCGCCCGACCTTCATCACGGTCCATTGGTACTTTAGTCCACATGACTCATGACGATTTGTCGGAAGGCTTGCGAGAAAAACGGAAAGGGTGATGCGGTCTGAAGGTTGAAGGCTGACGACTGAAGTGTTCGGTACCACGAACCCAGAACTTCGAGTTGCACTTTTCTCACCCGTCTCGCTTGAGTCAGCAGGGGCCTGAAAATCAGTTTAACCCTGCGCAGTCAGAATTCCCGGCGAGAAGAAGCCGCTGGGCTGCAGCGCACACCTCCTCGACCGCAATTAACCTCAGGCAATTCTCCTCGCCTCTTATACAGGTAGGATGAAAGCAACTTCGGCAATCGAGTTCCTTATAAAGCACCTCCACAGGACCACCACGAGGACCCCACTCACGAGGGTTCGACGGGCCAAACAACGCCACCACAGGAGTGCCCACTGCCGCAGCAATGTGCATCGCGCCGCTATCGCTTCCCACGAAAAGCGCTGACCTTTGGGCGACGACTGCAAACTGTTTAATGGTTGTACGGCCTGCCATGATAACGGGGCTACTCTTCGCCATCTGTCGAATCCGTTGCGCGAGATTGATGTCTTGATGGCTGCCTCCGATCAACACCTGGCAATTATATTGGGACGTCAGACGATCAGCCAGCTCTGCGAACCGATCGGGAGGCCAGGCTTTAAACCAGTACCGGGCTCCGGGCTGCAGGATTACCATCGACTGCGATCGCTCAATGCCGAGTTGATCCAACAGATGATCCGCGCTGTTCTCCTCTTCTCGCGTCAGCCATAGTTGAGGATCCCTTGAGCCGGCTTGGATGCCCATGGGCTTAAGGGCTTCCAGATCCCGGTCAATCCGGTGGTACGAACCCGGCATGGACTGAACCACATGTGTGTACCACTTCCCTCTCCAACGATGCTCGTCGTTGAACCCAATCCGAACCGGCGCCCCACTGACCCAACTCAGAAACGCAGACCGGTCTCCATCCGTCAAATCGATCACCGTATCGAATCGCCGACGGCGCAGACCCGCGATGAGCTGCCCTTGTGCCGCCAGAGATCCTTTATCGAGGACTATGATCTCGTCCAGGTCCGGGTTTCCAGACAACACGTCTTCGGTCCCGCGATTCACCATCATCGTGACCTGGACATCAGGTCGTGCCGCTTTGATGGCTCGCAGGGTTGGCGTCGCCAACAAGACGTCGCCGATATAGCGGAGTTTGATGATGAGAATGTTACGCATGGCTGCCGTGTCCAAAGTCGTCAAGTCATAAAGTCATCAAGTCGAAAGTCCCTCAAGTCGTAACGTCCAAAGTCTCGTTCATTCTGAGACTTTCGACTTGATGACCTTCGACTTTCTGACTGTGACCTAACCGCGTCACAAATCAGACAGTTCCACCGCACAATTCACGGTACAACGCGACAGTCTTGGCCGCGGCCTGCTCCCAGGAGAACTGCTTGGCGCGATCGAATCCTTTGACCCTCAAGGCGGCTCGAAGCGGCTCATCCTCAAGCGCACGGATCATCGCCTCTCCGAGGACCCGCGCGTCTTGAGGATCTGCCAACACCGCCGCATCACCAGCCACCTCCGCCAACGCGGTTGAATTGGACGTGAGCACCGGCGCCCCACAGGCCATCGCTTCCAACACAGGCATCCCAAACCCTTCGTACAACGAAGGGAAGACGAACAGATCGGCAAAGGAATACAACAACTGCAAATCGTTCGTGAACAACCGTCCCGGGCAGAGCACCTTTTCCGTCAAGCTGCGCCTTCGCGCCGTTTCTTCGTAGTTCCCGAACGGATGGATGGGCGAGCCGACAAGGACCAACATTCTCGATCCCAGTTTTTTCCGCACCATCTCCGCCGCTTCAAGAAATATCTGGTGATTCTTGCGCGGGTCTGCCCCTCCAATAAATAAGACATAGTGCTCGGCCTTCAGACCGATCCGTTTCCGCAACTCCGCCATCGCCTGATCATCCCGACGTGGCGCGAAATCCTCCGACACTCCGTTGGGAATCACTCTGATGTGCTCGCGTTTCAAGCCATACAGCTCCACCAATTCTCTGGCCGAAAACTCGGACACCGTGATGGCTTTTCTGGCTCGTAGCGCGGTCTGTCTCGTCTTGAACGACGAAGGCCATTGGCCCAACATCTTCTTCGAGTACTCGGGATGACGATCCAGCCAGAGATCGTGAATGGTCACAATTCCGCCATAGCGCCCGACGGTCTGCATTTTGAAGTTGGTTCCATGGTAGAGATCCAACTGATCGAAGCAGCCCCGCTTCCCCATTCCCCATCGGCTCGAGTTCACCCACTCAAGCCGCTCAACGCCCGGCCAGCCCCTCACAGAGTCAGGCCGGTCAGCGCCCGGCCTCGTATAGGCCACAAAGTCGATTCCCCCTTGCTGCGCCAGCATCGTACGGAGCAGATGGTAGCTGTGCCACCCCACCCCGCCCATGTCGCCCACCATCGGATTCGCGTCAAAACCGATTCTCATCCTCGCCCCTTCTGTGTTGCCAACACTTCGCCATATAGCTGTTCCACATGCGTGACGGACGCATCAAGGCTAAATCGCTCCTGCGCGCGCGCCCTCCCACAGATCGACCCATCCGCTCTCGTCGGGCTCGGTCTTCCAGGAGCGAGACCACTGTGGCGGCCAACGATTCGACATCTCCTGGAGGAACAAGCAAGCCAGTCTCTCCCTGCGCCACGACCTCGGGAAGCCCCCCTGTCGTCGTCGCCACCACGGCTTTCCCCATCGCCATCGCTTCGACCACCGCGATCCCAAACCCCTCCATGAGTGCCGGGTGCACATACAGATCGAGGGCAGCCAAGAACGGCTGAACCGGGTCCTGAAAGCCAACAATGTGCACGCGATCGGCAATCTTCAGCTCCTGAGCGAGCCGCTTCAATCGATCGGCATAGTCGTGATCGTCACTGCCCACAATCACATAATGCACCGTAGGTACCGCACGGAGGATAGCAGGGAGAGCCCGAAGCATGACCTCATAGCCTTTTCGCGGAAACAGGTTGGCGACGGTGCCCAATAGGACGGCCTCGTTCGGGAGCCCGATCATCTGACGAATCGCCTGGCCATCGCGAGTAAGTTGTCTCTCGGAAATATCGATGCCGCTGTAGACGGTCCGGACATTTTTTACTGAAACCCCGCCGGCAATCAGCGACTGTTCAATCTGCCGAGAAATCGCAATGACAGCCTCTACACGATCAAGCTCATAGCGTCCCACCTTCGCCGGCTCGATTTCCTGTCTCACATGGGCCACGATCGGCACGGGATTGGACGTACGGCTCGCGATTGCCCTCACGGTATGGGGTACCCACCAAATGTCGTTCACATGAATCATGGCTGGATCGAGTCGATTCACGAGAGCCTCCAGATGCACGACCGCCGATCGGCGCTGAAAAACTGCGAGGGGTTTTCTCCAGGGGGGAAGACTCAGCGCATAAGTGGGAACGGCGATCGTATGGAGCTGCTCTCGGAACGGGCCCGTTCCTGGACAGACCACATGCGGCTCCCACTTGCGACGATCGAGGGTTTTCAGCAGTGCGATCAGATCGCGCTCCGCCCCACCGATGGCTTCGATCCCATGCACGTACAGAATTCGCGTGCCCACTACTTGGCGTCCTGGTGAGAGTCGGCCTGCCTGGTTGTATCCCACAGCTTGGCATATTTCACAAAGGTGTACATGCTGGCGAATACACAGATAATGAGTCCGTGCACTCCATCGCGAAACCCCTGCCTTTTGAAATAATACTTCCAAAAGGTAAACAGGGGACGCACTGTCAGATCCGTCCATCGAACTGTCTTCTTCGTTTTCCCGCGCTCTCTCGCTGCCAAGGTCGTAAAGTTATTGAACTTCTTGAAGTGGTCTGCGATCGTCCGTTCCGTGTAATGATCAAGCGCATGGGTCAGATATCCGTGCAGTCCTTCAAACACAAACCGGTTGTGAGGCTCGCTGGCATCTAACCGACCGACGCCACGCCGGAACAATCTGAGCTGATAATCCGGGTATACCCCTCCCCACCGAATCCACTTCCCATAATAATAATTCTTCCTCGGAAGCGAATAGGCCACCGGACCTGCTAGGTCGGAAGTCTCTAGGACGCGTTGGATTTCTGCGCGGAGATCGTCACTGACTCGCTCATCGGCATCCAGAATAAAAACCCAGTCTGATGTGGCGCGATCGATCGCGGAGTTTTTTTGTTCACCAAAACCATTCCACTTGCGCTGGAAGACATGCGGCGTAAACTCCCGGCAAATCTCAACGGTATTGTCGGTACTATACGAATCGACTGCGATGATTTCATCCATCCACGCTACCGAGACGAGAGCTTCGCGAATGTTCCGTTCTTCATTGAACACGACAATCGCGCAAGAAATCGTTTGATGCATATCGCTTCCTTCAGGCAATTGTTGTCAGGGAGCTTCCCTTAGTAAGGCATGATCATTCCCCATGCCCTAGCTAATCGGCTGAATGTCTTCCAGCAGAGACACTCGGCCGACCTCTCATGTTAGCCTCGAAAGCCCCGTCGAAGGACTTCCCGATAAAACTGGAGATTCAGCCAGCGATTGCAGCGGGCAGCCCAGCGCCGGGAAGATCGGAGACGATCCGCCATCACCGCTGGATGCGATCCACTGAATTCCTTCAACATGGCATAGTCCTCGAACTGAAAGGTCGCCTGAGCGAGTTGTTTCGCTTGATCAGGGGGCAAACTGTCCCCGTGGTACTTTTGAGCCTGTTCCTTCTTTTTTGCCAATAGGGTTTCAGGATCTTTCACCCACCCGTAATGAAAGATACGGGCGCCGGAGTACGGAATGTTTTTTTTTGGACCGCTCTGGAGATACTGCTCCGTCGCCTTAAGACGGAACCCCACGGCATCACCACAGGACTCCGCCTCGCCATTATTTCGAATGATCCGCACGGCTTTGTGGTAAAACCAAGGATTCGTCGACCAATAGTCCGCAATGAAATGCAGATACCGGAACAAAAGCCCTTTCACCTCAGGATTGCCGAGCTGGCGGCGCATCGCCTCCTGGATGACCGGCAAATCGTCTTCGTGCACGACTTCGTCGGCTTGAATGTAGAACGCCCAATCGCCGGTACAGTGTGACAACGCAATGTTGGTTTGTTGGGCGTAGATCAATCCATCTTTTCGCAGTGTCTCGTCCCAGACCGACTCCACGATTCTGATCTTCGGGTCGCCGATCGACCGAATGAGTTCAAGCGTGCCGTCATCGCACCGCCCGACATTCACGATGAATTCATCGACCACCGGCAAAATTGAACGGATCGACTCCACGACGGGATAGTCGTACTTCACCACGTTCCGCACGAATGTAAAACCGCTGACCTTCATAGTTGAACGGTTTGTCTGGTTGTTTCGTGTATTTGGCTTGTCTGGTTTCTCCGGTTACTAACGAGATAAACCATACAAACAAGATGAATCAGATAATCACGGTTCATGGTTTCGTGAGTTCCCAGAGCTTGGCATACTTCATGACGGTGTAATAGGCATAGAGTCCTGAAAGGATCAAGCCGGGCATGCCGTCGAGGAAGCCGGCCCGCTGCACATACATCTTGAGAAACGCCCCGAATGGATGGGTAACGAGTTGATGGGGGGAGAACCGCCGGCCCTGCTCCGCCATGCGGCGGGCCATCAAATCCGAGTAGCGACCCTGCTTCGCTAGGTAGTGATCGATGTCCCGAAAGGGATACTGCAGTGCGGGACTCTTGAGAAACCCGATCGGCCCGTCACAGTCGAAGCTTTCATGGACAAGTTCTTCGCGGTAACGAAACCGTCCCTTTCGAAACAACTGCGGTTGCCGATAATCGGGATACCAGCCGCAATGTTTGATCCACCGGCCTAAGAAATAGTTTTTCCGAGGCACAAAGTAGGCATCAGCTTCCGGTCCATGCTCGAGCAGCAGTTGAATCTCTTCCCGCAACTCGGGCGTCATCCTCTCATCGCTGTCCAGACTGAAGACCCACTCATGGGTCGTGAGTGCAACGGCCTGATTGCGCAATTTCCCAAATCCGCGAAAATCTATCTGATGGACCTTCTCAGTAAACTCGCGGGCAATGGCGGATGTCTTATCCGTACTGTGGGAATCCACAACAATCAACTCATCACCCCAACCTGCCACAGACTCGAGACAGGCCCGCATATTGGGCTCGTCATTGTAGGCGATGACATAGACCGACAATTTAGACATGGACGACCTTGAGCGGAGCAGGCTGTTGAGTGACCTCCATTACTTGTCGTGCCACCCTGTCCACCGTCAGCCGGTCGAGACAGTCCCAGTAGGGACAGGCCTCGTAAATACATTTTTCGCAAGTCGGCACATCAGGACGCAAGACGACTCCCAGGCCGAGCGGCTGCCAACGCGTCGGAAGAGTGTTGCGCCGGGGATCGAACAGGCTGACATTCGGCACACCGCAAGCAGCGGCAATATGGGACGGGCCTGTGGCCCCGGAGACCACCGCGTGACTCGCCGCGATCACGGCCATCAACTCGCGCAGCGATAACTGCCCCATCAGATTCAGGACCGAGGCAGGAAGCGGCGTGTCACTACTCACGTGCTGGTTGAACATATCTGCTTCTGCCTGGCTTCCGGTCAACACCACTCCCGCTCCCTTCCGATGCAGCTCACGCGCGAGCGAATGATAGTGTTCAATGCGCCAGCGCCTGGCCGAAAACCCGCCAGGATGGAGGACCACCCTGGATATCGGCATGCTGCACAACCGCTCTTGTCCCTTCGCTCGTTCTTCATCGGTCAGCACAAGACACGGTGGAGATACGATGCCAGGCTGCAATCCAAGCCCCGCAAGCATGCCGACGTTATAGGCAGTTTCATGCTTGGAAAAATCTTTCCGATGCTCATAGATCCGACGATTGGCCAGCACGCTATACCAGCGGTAGCCTGTCGCCACTCGAATCGGAACCCGCGCCAAGAACGCCGCCCACATCAACCGCTTAAACGGCTTGAGAAACACCACAGCATCGACGGCCCGGCGAAACAACACCATCAGCTCGCGCAGGGATTCCCGACCAGTGATCGTCCAGACCTCGTCGAGATCCGGATGGTGAGCCAAGAGCGGGGCTGCATACTCGCTGGACAAGAAGGTAATCCGCGCTTCCGGCAGGAGCCGACGCAAGGCTGAGGCGACCGGCAGACACAAAATTTCATCCCCAATCCCGTCAGGCCTGACTAAGAGGACATTCATCGGGGAACCATCCGCAGGGACCGCTGTGCTCGAGCCGCTGCCAGAACCTGCTCGGACGACACCGTTCGCAAACACTCTAACGGTAGAGTGTGGTTGCCGATAATCGGGATACCACCCGCAATGTTTGATCCACCGATCCAAGAAATCGTATTTCTGTAGTACGAAGTAGGCATCCGCCTCCGGTCCGCGGTCGAGCACCAGCCGAATCTCTTCCTGCAACTCGGGCGTCTTCCTCTTATCGTTATCCGGACTGAAACCCCACTTATGGGTCGTGAGTGAGCCAGCCTCGTTGCGCAATCGTCCAAATCCGTGGAAGTCACGATGATACATCTCATCGTAAATTCCAGGCTGATCGCCGCGGTTCGATTGGTGCTATGCGAGTCCACGACGATCAACTCCTCACTCCAGTCTGCCACAGACTCAAGGCAGGCTCGCATGTTGGGTTCGTCGTTGGAGTCGATCACGTAGACGGAATGCTTGGCCATGTCATGTCCGGCGAGCACGAACGAGGCTTTGGTAGACCGCCTCCATTCGATCCAACATCTTATCGATTGAATAGGACCGTTCTACTAAGGCCCGTCCGTTCGCGCCAATGCGGGCTCGAAGTCCGGCATCGTCAAGCAATGGGAGCACGCGATCGGCGAGCGCCTGTGCATCGCGCGGAGCAACCACAAACCCGGTCTCTCCCTCGATGACGACGTCGGGAATTGAACCGACTGTCGTTGACACGACCGGTAGCCCCATCGCCAGTGCTTGCATGAGCACTTGCGGAATGGTATCCCCTTCCACCGACGGAATGACAAAGACGTCCAGCGAGCGAAACACGTTCAATAGATCATCACGGAATCCCAGCATTCTGATCTGGGCCGTCAAACCCAGCTGCTCAATGAGCCTGCGGATTGGCTGCTCTTCCGGACCTTCGCCTACAATAATGAACGTGACATCATCGCGCTTCGCCAGAATCTGTCTGGCTGCTTCAATAAAATATTCATGCCCCTTATACGTTCGCAGGTACGAAATCAAACCGACCAGGAGGTGCTTATTCGGCAAACCTAACTCCAGCCGGAGATTGGGATCGGCTGGGGCAGGACGAAAGTACTCCACATCGAGCCCGATCGGAAAGGCGACGACCCGATCGGCATCCAGCCCATCTCGATCAATGAGCCCTCGCCTGGTCCGCTCTCCTCCTGTAACGATCACCATATCGACCAACCAGCGATAGAGCAGGCGTGTGGTCAGATTCTTGTTAAGCGGAGTGGAGATGTGGCGGATACGAATGACTTTGGGTCTCACGCTTACAAGCTTGGCGGCGATGCTTCCGATCCAACTATCCCGTGAGCTGTTGACTTGAAGAATTGCCGGCTGTTCTGACACGAGCATACGCCTGAACGTACGGATGGCGGACGGATATTGCGACCGCTTCATCGGCACTTGCCGGACCGGCAACCCCTTCGCCAAGGTCATCGCACAGATGGGACTCCCTGGTTCAAGGATCAATTGGAGCTCATGCCCTCGCTTGACCAAGCCCTCGGCATGGAGCAAAACCGCAATTTCCTGTCCCCCAACGGCTGTACTGGATTCAGAAATGAAGATTTTCACGGGTGTTCATGCCGCGAATGGGCTACCAACTGATCTCGCACCGCGGCGATAACTTGCTCAGGACTAATCCGAGTGAGACATTCCAACTGAACCGGGTTCTGACAGGTCCTATTCAAACAGGGGCGACATGCAAGCTCGGTGGCCAGTACGCGATGACCCACCCCATAGGGACCGGTCCGAACCGCACTCGTTGGCCCGAACAGAGCCACAATCGGTGTACCAACTGCCGCCGCAACATGCATCGGACCTGAATCGTTTGTAATCAGCTGTGATGCCCTGCTTAGGAGCGCCGGTAGCAACCCCACTGTCGTGGCTCCGGCCAGATCGATGGCAGGGGTCTTCATCATCCCGTTTACTTCGGCAATATCCGCTCGTTCGTCAGGACCGCCGATCATCACCACCGGGCCACATCCTTGTTGCTGCAGGCGATCTGCGACTTCGGCAAACGATGCAGCTGGCCACCGTTTGCTGGACCACCGGGCAGAAATATTCATCGCCACCCAATTCGTTCCAGGCGTCACACCGAATCGACCCAACAGACGATCGATCTCATCATAATCGGTTTGGGGGATGCGAAAGCGGAATTCGGGCGCACCGGACTCCACCGCTCCCACAGCCTTAGCCACAAGCAGGTAACGATCGACCGCGTGCATCTCCACTTGCGGAATCAGCACGCGCCTCGAATAGAACCAAGGACTCCCCTCTCGTCCATTCTCAAATCCCACATGTAGGGAAGATCCGGCAAACCACCCGATGGCGGCGCTCCGAAAGAGACCTTGAAGATCCACGACGAGATCAAAGCGCTCTGCACGAAGAGGGGATACCTGGGAGAGCCACCCTTTGAACGTCGATTCCACTGGCCACACCCGATCCACCCCATCGATCCGCTCGACGAGACCAGCCCACTCGCGCTTGACCAGCCAGGTCAGTCGAGCCTTGGGATAGGCCCGACAAATTGCCGCACAGGTCGGCATCGCATGCACGATGTCGCCCAGTGAACTCGGCTTGATCAACAAGATGTGGTGATAGTCTGGCATGAGGGTTAATCGCGAGTACCTACTCAGGTGTTCAGGCTGAAGACTGAAGGCTATACATTATCTCGCAAGGCACGAATCAAGCCATTCAGAACCTTCTCGGTTTCTACGACCTTGGGGTTCAAGCAGAGATGAGTCCACGTTGGGCAACAAGCCCAACCGCTTCGACACATTCAATTGATAGTGTAGTTCCCTCAATGACCCGAAGGCTATATTGAGAAATCGGAGATACTCTGCCTCACTGTCACGAGCGCACCCTTCTACGATGCTAGCCCGCGCGAGACTGGCGAGACGCGCGTGACGTACGAGATTCGAAAATTTCACAAATCTTGCCCGTCTCGCTTCTCCCGCTCGTCGCGCCCTTTCGCCCTCTTCGCTGCGTCCTCCAGAATCCAGTCAACTGCCTCAGCCATAGACTTCGCCACGGCATCTGGCAGAGCCTGTTCAACCTTGAGTCTATCCAACGACTGCGCGTCCACCGGCGCTGGTGTCAGGAGAATAGGCTTGGCACCCACCCGGTGCGCTAATTGTATGTCGCGCGCATGATCGCCGATCAAATAGGTACGACGGAAATCCAGTTGCAACTCCGACACAGCCCGTTCCACCATTCCGACGTTCGGTTTGCGACAGCGGCAGCCATCGTCAGGATGGTGCGGGCAGAAATAGATGGCGTCAAGCGCCGCGTCCTCCTGTTCCAAAAGACCTTGCAATCTGGCATGGATCGCTTCCAAATCCTTAAGGGTCAAGATCCCACGACCGACACCGGATTGGTTGGTCACGACCACTAATTTCGCTCCAGCCCCTTTCAAACGCGCCAGGGCCGGCCCCACCCCTGCCAACAACTTCAGATCGGCGGCAACTTTCAGATAGCCTGGATCGTAATTCAATGTTCCATCTCGATCCAGAAACACGGTAACGCCGTCGAGAATGTTCCTATGGTCTGTCTGGTGTGGGATGTCTGTCTGGTTCGCTGGAGACAGACCTTTCGGACTAGATAAACTAGATAGACCTCTTCGACCAGATAGACCAGACAGACCCGCTTCATAGACCTGATCAACGGTCACCCTTGTCATGCACCGATGGTCGATCGGACATTCACGCAGCAGGCAGGGAGCGCAATCGACCGGCTGCCGGACAATGGCAGGGGCGCCCCCAAAGGGTGACGTGGTGCGCCAATCGGTCGGCCCGAAGATCGCGACGATCGGTACCTGGAACGCAGACGCGATATGCATGGGACCAGTATCATTCGTAAGAAACAGGCTGCACCGTTTCACCCCCGCCATGAGTTCCCGGATAGTCGTCGCACCAGACAAGACTAGGGAACGGGACGAGAGACGTGCGGCAATCTCCTGCCCCAAACGCTCTTCCCCCTTGGCCCCGAAAATGACCACACTGACTTGTTGTCCGGGAGATTCGCAGATCGCTCGGCAGAGTCGTTCCGTGACTTCGACAAACCGTTCAGGCAACCAGCGTTTGGCACTGCCATAGGTCGAACCAGGGTTGATTCCGACGACGATATCCGTGGCAGTCAATCCACCCTGCGCAAATCGCCCCACCATCGCCTGTTCATCCTCAGGAAGGACAATGAGTTCCGGTGCAGGGGGATCGCCTGTGAGGCCCAGCGGCTTCAACAGATCCCAATAATAACGGACCTGATGGACGAGCGTACGTTGATCCGGCACAACGACTGGATCGGACAACAGCAGACTTCGCCCGTCTGTCGCATACCCATAGCGCCGAGGCACACCGGCCAGGAATGTCAGGAAGGCCGCCTCGAACGCATTCTGAAACAAGACAGCCAGATCGAAGCCTTGCCGCCGCAACTGCCTGGCCAACGCCCACTTACCCAAGAGCCCCGCATGACGCCCCTTAGTGTCGTAGGTCAGCACGCGCATTAATGCCGGATGATCCGCGAACAGATCGGCCACAGCGGGCTTGACCAACAGTGTGATTTGCGCATCGGGAAACAGCCTCCGCAATCCACGGAGCGCAGGCTCGCACATCACCGCATCGCCAAGCCAGTTGGGTCCTCGCACAAGGATTCTTTTAATGGTTTCTCTATTCACAGATCTCCGTAACAAAAACGCGGCGCGGGACGCGCGCGAAAAGACTTCGGCCTTCAGCCTTCGGACTGTCGTCCATCTCGCTTATCTTACTCATCTTCTCGCCTTGCTTTCGTCTCCGAGCACCAAACGCCGCAATCGATCTTCCCCGACTGTCACCTGCGTGGTCAGTCGAACTGCCCACCAGTTATCGACGGGTTGGAGCAGCGTAGCCAACTTGCAGACGTCTTTCTCCGTCGTCACGACCAGCTCAGCCTTAAGCTCAGCTGCCCTAGCTCGCAATCGCTCGACATCCTGACTCGTATAGGCATGGTGATCAACATAGGCCACTTCATCCAGAATCCTGATCCCTATTCGCTCGACGAGAGCGCGAAACGATCCGGCATGACCTACGCCGCTGCAAAGCAGGGCGGTCTTCCCCTTAGACCAGGAAATCGGCTTCGACACTCCGGTCATCACCGACACGAGAATCTCCGGACGAAAGACCGTCTGGATCGGATCGGGCATCGAACCGAGCGTGGCCTGCAGCCTGCGGCACACCTCGTTCACCTGAGTCTGCACGTCTGCTCTTGTCACGATGATCGCGGTCGCGCGCGCCGCCGCCTGCAGTGGCTCCCTGAGCCGACCGGCCGGTACCAGAGCCGCGAGTCCTGCCGCATCTGTGGCATCGACCAACAAGAGATTCACATCACGATAGAGCCCCCGATGCTGAAACCCATCGTCGAGGATCAGACAATCGATCGGAAATCGATCTAAGACCCAGTCACCGAGCTCATAGCGATCGGCGCCAACGGCCACGATCGCCCTGGGACAACGCTGTGCTATCAAGAATGGCTCATCGCCTGCCTCTTGCGGGCCAACCAGCAGGTGCTCGCCATTTGACACTAACAGATACTGAGTCGTACTTGTCCGTCGATAGCCACGGCTGAGAATCGCCACCCGCTTCCCCTGTGCAAGGAGCCAGTCAGCAAGCACAATGACCACCGGCGTTTTTCCCGTCCCACCCAGCGTGAGATTCCCAACGCTCAGCACGAGGACCGGCAATCTCCGCTGATCAAACCAGCCCCAGTCGTACAGGAACGTGCGCAGCCTCACAACCACCCCATAGGGGATTGCGGCCCACATCAGCCACCATCTGACCTTTGCCCCAGGATTCAACACGGTGTTTTATGATCGCCCAGCCATGACGGGAAGCGACCGACCTGCGAGGGAAGATCCGTTGGCGCCTTGCTGCGGCGTCAGAAGCCTATCGATAGCCTCCAGCGTCTGTTGCAAGGCTCCCTGGTTCTGTTCGACCACCTGACGAGCCGACCGGCCCATCCGCTCCCGCTCCTCGTTATCGGAAAAGAGGGTTATGACTTGTTGCGTGAGATCCTCAGCCTGGAGAACCCGACGGCCTCCTCCGGCCTGAATTAAGAGGTCTGCAATCTCCGCACAGTGGTCCGTATAGAGACCGAACAACACCGGCTTTGCCCACTGAGCCGGCTCCAGCAAATTGTGCCCACCGATCGGAACGAGTGTGCCCCCGACGAACGCCACCACCGCTTCCCGGTAAATCGCAGCCAATTCACCCCGCGAGTCGAGCACCACCACACGGGAACCGGTAGCCCGCAACGCACCAGCTTGCCCGATAGCACTGCGTCGCTGCACGGCGAACCCGCGCGCCCGAATCATCGCCTCCACTGCCTCCGCTCGTTCTATGTGTCGAGGAGCCAGCAGCAAGACCGCTGAGGGACAGCGTGCCACGAGCGCCCGATAGCATTCCACGAGCATCTCTTCTTCACCCGGATGGGTACTCCCTGCCACAAACAGCTGTTCCGTATCCTGAAGCCCAAGATATGCCCTGGTCGTCCTACTCTCGACAAGAACCGGTATCGGCTGGTCGAATTTGATATTCCCTGTTCGCCTGACTCGCGAGGCCTCCGCTCCTAGCGCAACGATACGGTCGACGTCCCGGTCCGATTGCATCAGGCAAAGGCTGAGTGTCTGCACCATCGTCCGGTAGAACGATCGCACGGGCGCCCACTGCTGCCGCGCAAAAGACCTGCTTGAGAGCCGGCCGTTCACGAGGACGGTCGGCACTCCGCGCTGGCGCAGGTGCCACAAGAGATTCGGCCAGAGTTCGGTCTCGACGAACAGATAAAGGCAGGGTTGCAGTCGTTCGATGAAACGGTAGACGACCCAGGGAAAATCGAGCGGCGCGTAACAGTGGTTTGCCACACCGGCCAACTGACGTTCCACGGCTTCCCGTCCAGTCTCGGTCACAGTCGAGACTACCAGGCGGCACTCGGGATGGCGGCGATGCAGCTCGTTAACGAGCGGTGTGACCGCCACCACTTCACCGAGAGAGACGGCGTGAACCCAGATGACTGGTTGGGGCGGTCTGTCTAGTCTGTCTGGTCCATTTAGTCTATCTGGTAGATCCGGTCGATGAGATAGACCAGAAAGACCTGATAGACCAGACTGACTGTCTTGTAACCCCAGTCGTTGAAGCAGCCCAGGACGGCACCGTTGCTTGGCCAGCAGGACCGCCACGATGAGCGGCGAAACGATCAGCAATACAATGTTGTAGAAGAGACGCCACATGGCTTTGCGCGTTAGGCGTGAGACGTAAAACGTGAAACGACGAACCGAGATTCTTTATCTCCAACGTTTCACGTTTCACGTTTCACGGCCTCTTCCGCCTGATCCGTCAGTCGATTCAGGACCGTCTCAAGCTCCAGGCGTGCCGCCTCCAACACCTGTTCATCAGAATCTCGCGGAACCCAGATGGGGGCCCCCCACAGATAGAGACCCCGAGACCATGGATACGGGACCATAAACCGATCCCAGCTCGCGAAGAGTTTTTTTTTGAGCAGCTAAACGCCAATGGCACAATCGGAAGCCTGGTTGCCTTCGCCAACTGAACCACTCCGAGTTTCGCCACCTGGCAAGGCCCCTTGGGTCCATCGGGAGTCACCACAAGATCAGCACCGGATCGCCCAAGGCGGATCAGCTCCCGCAAGGCAAGCGCCCCACCCCTGGTGCTCGATCCACGAATCGCCCGATGCCCGAATCGAGAGATGATGCGCGCGATGATCTCACCATCCTGATGCTGGCTGATCAACGCGTTGGCCTCTATAGTGCGATATTCTAATTCTAACGAGACCATGAGCTGCTGGGCGTGCCAAAACGCGAGGATGATATGCTGGCCCTGACGATACAACGCATCCACCTGCTCGTGGCCCTGCGAATCCATCCGCATCGACCGTCCCAGCCCTCGAATCACCGCAGCCCCGATCGGAGGAAGCACAGAGAGCTTCAGCCACTTCTCGACTCGCTTCATGGCAGGGTTACGCATCGGGGACATCCTGGAACTGCATCGCATGGAGCCGCTGGTACTGTCCCCCACGGCGAAGCAGCTCGTCGTGCGTCCCTACTTCGACGATCGAGCCTCGGGTCAGGACCATGATCCGATCGGCCCGTTGAATCGTGGAGAGCCGATGGGCAATGACGACGGTTGTTCGATTTTTCATCAAATTGGTGAGAGCCAGCTGGACGACCCGCTCGGACTCGGTGTCCAACGCCGACGTCGCTTCATCGAGAATGAGCAAAGGAGGGTCGCGTAAGATCGCGCGGGCAATAGCCAAGCGCTGCCGTTCCCCGCCGGAGAGCTTCACCCCTTTCTCTCCCACGATTGTCTGGTACCCTTCCGGAAGGCGCTCGACAAAATCATGAGCATAGGCCAATCGCGCCGCCTGCACGATGTCTTCGTCCGTCGCACCCTCCCGTCCAAACGCGATGTTGTTGCGAATGCTCTCGTCGAACAACACCACATCTTGCGACACCATGCCGATCTGCGATCGGAGTGAGCGGAGGGTGTACGACTGAATATCGACCCCGTCGATCAGAATGCGACCGGTTGTCGGCTCGTAAAAACGCGGGATAAGATTGACCAGCGTCGTCTTTCCGCTGCCACTGCTGCCCACAAGGGCCACCATTTCTCCGGCGCGAATCGTCAGGTTGATGTCGTTGAGCGCCGGCACCAATTGGCTCTCATAATGAAACGTCACATCGTCAAACGTCACTGACTGTGCAATCCTCGACAACTCCAACCGGCCCTTCTCCGCATCCTGCTCGGACTTGAGGTCCAAGACGGCGAAGACCCGTTCCGCCGCAGCCAACGCCTGTTGAATCTGGTTATTAGAACCGGACAGCTTCCGAATCGGCGTAAAGGCCATAAACATCGCCGTCAGAAATGAGAAAAACGCTCCCGGTGTCATGGAGCCGTTGATCACGAGGAAGCCGCCATACCAAATAATCGCTGCGACCCCCACGACACCGATCACTTCCATATGCGACGACCCGAGTGAGGAGACCTGAATCGCCTTCATTGCCGTACTGAGAAACGAGCGGTTGCTCTGTTGAAATCGCGCCGCCTCCGACTCTTCACGTCCATAGGCCTTGACCATGCGAATGCCGGATAACGTTTCCTGAAGAGTGGAGGCCATATCCCCCATCCTCTCCTGGCCGCTTGCCGCAAGTGCCCGCAACCGCTTCCCCATCCGCACCATCGTGAACACGGCCAAGGGAATGACAATCACCGACAGACCGGACAGCCGCCAGTTCTGATAGAAGATCACGCCCATCATGGCCAGGAACGTGAGTCCTTGTTGAAAAATATCTTTCAACACTCCCGCCACCGCGTTGGCCATCACCGTGACGTCGTTCACCACACGGGACACCAACCGCCCCGACGTATTCACATCGTGATAGGGAACGGGTAGCCGAATGAGTTTCCCGAACAACTCCTGTCGAATGTCGGTGATCACCTGATTCCCGACATAGTTCATGAGATAGTTTTGCCCGTAGTTGAAGACGCTCTTGAGCACCGCCACGGCGAAGAGCGCGAGCGGGAGGACGAGCAGGAGGCTTTCGTTCTTGTTGATGAAAATCTCGTCGAGGACCGGCTTGACGAGCCAGGCATAGGCGCCGGAGAAGGCCGCCACCAACCCCGAACACGCGAACGCCGCGCCCAACCGAACCCGATAGGGTTTCAGGTAGCGGACCAATCGTATCAGGCGATCTAGATTCGACATTCAGACAATACCACCTGCGCAGCCCGGCGGGAAGCGCCAGGTTCTCCCAACGATTGCCGAACCTGTCGCAGCCCTTCTTTCATGCCATTATACGCCGACGGATCGCGCAAGAGGTGCAAGACTTCCTGACACAGCCGCTCCTCCGTCGCCTCATCCTGAATCAGTTCCGGCACGATCGACCGGTCGGCCACTAAATTCACGAGCCCGATCCATTTCACATTGATCAGCCAACGCGCCAGCCGATACGTCACCGGCGACGTCTTGTACAGCAACACCATGGGGGTCCCCACCACCGCCGCCTGCAAAGTTGCGGTCCCCGACGCAATGAGCAACACATCGGACAGGGCCATTACTTCACTGGCTTGCTCGTGCACCACTCGGACCGGCACAGGGCTGTGCTGCAGCAGGGTCTGGATCAGATTATCGTCAATTGAGGAGGCTTGCGCCAGGATAAACTGCGTTCCCGGTTCGGCCACGACCAGTTGAGCAGCCGCCTTGAGGAGCACCGGCAGAAGCATTTCGACTTCGCTCTTTCGACTCCCCGGCAACAATCCGACCACTCGGGCGGACTCGTCCAACCCGAACTCCCCACGAAGTGTCGCACGATCATACTGCGGCGCCACCGAATCAAGCAGTGGGTGGCCGACAAACGTGCAACGAACTCCTGCCCGGCGATAGAGTTCCGGCTCGAATGGAAGGATGACGACGACATGATCGACCCGACGCTGAATCCACTTCATGCGCCCCGGCCGCCAGGCCCATACTTGCGGGGCAATGTAGTAGAGCACACGGCGTCCTGCGGCTTTGGCCACCCGGGCAAAATGAAAATTCAGCCCTGGATTATCGATCAGCACGACAAGATCCCAAGCCTCTGCCTTTAGCACCCTCCGGATGGTGCGCACGCGCTGGACCAAGGCTCGGATGGCGGATAGTCCGATCAATCCCATCACGTCCAGCTGCGGGACACCAGGCACAAGGTTCACACCAGCGGCTCGCATCCCAGGCCCACCAATGCCAACCAGCTGAGCTGTCGGATCGAGCGCCATGATCGCTTTGGCTAAATGAGCCCCGTGGAGATCACCGGAGGCTTCGCCTGTTACAATCAGTATTTTCATGGCTTCAGGGACGGGATAACGGGGTAGAGGGATTACGAGGTATACATTGGTAACGGGTCTGTCATTGCTACCCCGCCACCCCGCCTACCCCGCTATTCCCTTCTTCATGGCGAGACGCAAAGGTCTCAATGGCCTGCAAGACCTGATGCGCTATGCTCACTGCCGCCGCGCCATCTTCACCCGATACCACCGGCCTCGTGCCCGTGCCAGCTGCGTGAAGGAACGATTCAAGTTGGAGCTTCAACGGTTCTTCATCTCCACCCTGCAGCTGCTCAACCTCAACGGTCGACCGCGCTCCGGCCTTGGTATTGCGTCGGAAGATCATCCCTTGCCTAGTCTGGAAATTAATCGACAGATAATTGTCTCGCTGGAAGAGATGCAGGCGGCGCATCTTATTCGTCGACACGCGGCTGGAGGTCAGATTGGCCACGCAGCCGCTCCGGAACTGAATGCGGGCGTTGGCGATATCGATCGAGGAGGACAACACCGCCACCCCTGCCGCACGCACCTCCTCAACGGGGCCGGGATTCATAGACAGCACGAGATCCAGATCGTGAATCATGAGGTCCAACACCACATCCACGTCCGTCCCCCGTTCACTGAAACTGCTGAGACGATGACATTCAATGAACACCGGTTGCCCGATATAGGGGCGCATCAGCGCCATCACCGGATTGAACCGTTCACTGTGCCCCACTTGTAAGCAACAGCCCCGCTGTTTGGCTAGTTGCGCCAACTCCTGCGCCTCTCCAGGCGTGACGGTAATCGGCTTTTCGACCAGGACATGTTTGCCCGCCTCCAGACAGACTTTTGCAACGGCATAGTGATCGGACGTGGGCACCGCCACGCTGAGGGCATCGACCTGCGACAACAATTCATCGACCGTACGAAAGGCGCGCGCGCCATGCCGATCTGCGATCATCTGCGCACGCTCGATCGACTGATCCAACACGCCGATGAGCTGAGACCCGGGCAAAGACGCATAGAGGCGTGCATGGTGCTGCCCGAGATGTCCGACACCGATGACCCCTGCCCTCAACGGTGTCATCCTTCGAGGCTCATCTTCCGCTCGGTTCGAGTTTCGTGATCCCAACGATAGCAATACGGGCAGACCGGGCCTTGTCCAACACGATCTCACGATCCAACAGGATCGTCCGACCGGCCTCGATCGCCAACACAGAGGCCTTAACCGAAGTCATTACCTCGATAGTCCGAGGCCCTACGGCCGGGAGATCGAACCGTAAGTCCTGCTGCGGCTTCGATCGCTTGACCACGACCGCGCCTTCCTTGGCCAAATCGCCACCGCGCTTGATGGCTCCGTCAGTGCCTTCGACCGCCTCGACTGCCACGACCACGCGATCTTTGATCACGACGCATTGCCCGATATCGAGACGCCCGATGTCATGGGCCACGTCCCAGCCGTAACGGATGTCCTCCCACTCTTTCTCCGATGGAGCTCGTGCGGTCAATGTCCCTTCTTCCACGAGAATCCCCTCGAGCCCGAAGGTCGATTCACAGATGGCAATCCCTTCTCGCTCAAGTTCCTTCGCGAATTCGCGCAGAATGTCGTCGTCTTTCCAGAGCGCCAACCGCGTCGCCATCGCCAACGTGCGAAAATCAGGCCGCACCGTGGTAAAGACATGGGTCTTCTTAATTCCACCCAACATCACTGCCTGATGGACTTTGTCTTCTTTGAACGCCTTGATCAGCTTGTTGAGCTGACCGATTTTGATCCAATGGATCCGATCCACATGGTCGGCTAACTCCGGATCCGTCTCGCCTTCATGCGCTACGGCCGACACGTGATAGCCGAGCTTCCTGGCGTTATCCGCGAATATGATCGGGAACCGACCGTTGCCGGCAATGAGCCCAATCCGCTCGCCATTGGTGACGTGAGGCAGTGCTGCCACGACGCTTACTCCTCATCCTCTTGATCTTTGCCGACCGACCGGCAGATGCCACGCTTCGTTCCCTCCAGGAATCTCACAACCGTCATGACGTCCGGTTGATCTCCGAACTCGGCCTTGGCGAGCCTGGCCACTTCAGCGGTTCGATGCCCCGATCGGAAGAGCATGTCGTACGCCCGTTTCAGCACCGAGATCCGATCGGTCGAAAACCCCTGGCGGCGCAACCCTACCGCGTTGAGGCCATACATCCGCGCACGATAGCCACCCGCAGCCCGCATGAACGGCGGAAGGTCCTGCCCGATGGCACAACAGCCGCCGACCATGGAATACGACCCGACCCGCACGTGTTGATGGATACCGGTCAGCCCCCCGATGATGGCATAGTCGCCGATGGTGATGTGGCCGGCTAAACTAGCGGCATTGGCCAGGATGAGATGGCTGCCGAGATGACAGTCGTGGGCGACGTGCACATAGGCCATCAGGAAATTCTTGGAGCCGATGGTGGTCGTCCCACCGCCTTGTATCGTCCCGCGGTTGACCGTGACATACTCGCGAAAGATATTGTCATGGCCGATGATGACCTTGGTCGGTTCCCCCTTATATCCGAGGTGCTGCGGCGGTCCGCCGATCGAGGCAAAAGGATGCACCTCATTCCGCTCGCCAATCTCCGTCCATCCGTCGACCGTCACATGAGACAACAATCTGGTTCCCTTTCCGATCACGACATGCTCACCGACTATACAGAACGGCCCAACCTGCGCATCATCGGCAAGACTCGCCTTGGGATGAACAATCGCTGTGGAATGAATCTGCACACACACCTCCAGTGATGAGTGATCAGTGATGGATGATGGGCTCAATTGATTGCTATCCCGTCAAAACTCGTCACGCATCACGCATCACCCTTCACGGCTTTTTCTTCTGTCACCATGGCGGTCACTTCGGCTTCACAGACGAGGTCCTCCTCGACAAACGCCTTGCCTTGCATCTTCCAGAACGGCGCCCGCTTCTTGACTACGTCGATCTCAAACCGCAATCGATCGCCTGGCACGACGGGTTTTCTGAACTTCGCACCATCGACACCGGTCAGATACACCACCGGACGTGTCGAGTTCCCTAGCGACTTCAACGCCAGAATCGCACCGACTTGCGACATAGCTTCGAGAATCAATACTCCCGGCATGACCGGGCGTCCGGGAAAATGCCCTTGAAAGAAGGGTTCATTGATCGTCACGTTCTTTATTCCGACGATGCGCCGGTTGGGGTCCAACTCCTGTACGCGATCAACCAGGAGAAAAGGATACCGGTGAGGCAAGAGGGACTGAATTTCGGCTTGTTCCATCACGGACATCGGCAAAACCTCCTCTATAGGCAAGACGTCAGTTGTGTGTATTCTGAAGTAATGGTGACACTAAGAATGCTCCCTCCAACACTGTGCGCATCGAACGAGCATAGTTTCATCGTGGGCGTTCTGCGAGCAAGAAGGATGGTCTGACGGCTCCCTTCCCATCCTTCTGAGGCCGCGCGTTGCGCGAGCACAGAAGATCATCAGGCTCCACCCCCTCCTCTGCTATTTATTCTGTCGATCGAACTCCTTCACCACCTGATCGGTCACATCCAACGCAGGCTGATGATAGAGCACGATCTTCATTGCCACCTCATTCCCCTTGTCGATAACCGCGACGTATCCGTTCTTTTCCCCCACGGCTTTTGAAGCCGCTTGTATTTTTTTCGAGTATTCCGCCACCATTTCACGCTGCTTCTGCTGAATTTCACGATTGAAGTCAGTCAGGCGACGTTGATAGGCCTCCATTTTGGCCTGGAACTGACCTTGCTTCTCTTGCTTCGCGCTGTCGGTCAACTTCTCGTCTTGAATCGCCTGTTGCAATTCCTTCAGTTCTTGATCGTCGGCATTGATAATCTTTTGCCTAGTCGCGGAGTAGGCCTTGAGCTCTTCCAAGGCTCGCTTGCCGGCCTTCGACTGCTCAATCACTACTTGTTGGTTCATCACCCCAACCTTGAAGGTTTCATCCGACAACACCGGCGACGCCATCGCCAGCCACACAGCTACCACACCTATCAGACTAATCACTCCCGTTCGTTCCATCGAATCCTCCTGTGCTCCTCAATCGCCAATGCCAGACTCAAGCGAAACGGGCGAGGTCTGAAGGCCGAAGTCAGAAGACCGAAGGTCGGGGTTCGAAGTTCCGAACACTTCAGTCTTTAGGCTTCAGACCGTTTCGCCCGTCCCGCCTTTCCCTCTTGTCGCGCGTCACTCCGCCATGTCGCCACGAACCGTCATGAATGAAGCCGGTTATGGATATTCACGATTAAATTCATCAATGACCTGACCTGTAATATCGAGCCCCTCCTCGCTATATAAGGTGGGGCCGCCTTTCCCCTTATCGATGACGACCTGTAATCCGAGTCGCTTCGAGACTTTCCCCACAATGAGTCCCACCTTCTCACGGAACCCTTCGAGCACATCTTTTTGCTTTTCCTGAACCTCCCGGTTCATCTCACCCGCTTTTTGCTGATACTCCGCCACCCGACGTCGAAACTGTTCTTCGCGCTCCCGTTTCGCCGTCGGGCTCAAGACACTAGCCTGCCTCCCAAAATCTTCTTCCATCCGGCGAAGCTCTTTCTCATCCATCTCGATCAGCGTCTGGCGGTTTTTGGAGAATGCGCTCAAGGAATCCTTGGCTTTCTTGCCGGTGTTCGTCTCATTGAGGACACGGGCCGGATCGACGACTCCTATCTTTCCTTCGATTTTAACCCCGCCGGCAGCACAGCCGGAGACAGCGAGGAGCGCCATCAGCAAAACTCCTGTTCCAAACACCTTCCGCATGACGAAACCAAGCTGGATCACACCGCTACCTCTCTTTCGTGGTCATAAGACTTGTCCCATTAGAATATAGAACCGATGGTAAACTCAAAGACCCCTTCGCGTTCTCCTTCGTTGGGGTCCAGATTAATCCCGTACGCGGCGCGGAGGGGGCCAAAGGGTGAGACCCATCGCCCCTCCAAACCGACCGCCGACCGCAAGGGGAATGAGACGTTACTACCGGCGAACCCTTTCCCATAGTCGAAGAAAATCACGCCGTTGAGTTTCGCCTCAGAAGAGATCGTAAAAATATAATCGAAGTTGAAGATCAACTCACTTGCGGCGCCGAGGAGCGTGAAGCTTGACGTCACTGGTCCCGCCTTGCCGAAGGAAAACCCGCGCATGGTATTAATGCCTCCAACGAAATAGAGTTCGGTGAGAGGAACCGGATCACTTTGGCTATTGGTATTGAGGCCCTCTACAACACCGTAACGCGCACGGACCGAGAGCCGTGTATCGAATGGAAGCGGGGTATACTTGTTGACATCGAGGGTATATTTATAGAAGTCGTTGGACCCCCCCAGGTAAGACGTGCCAAGAGAAAATGCGACGGACGTTCGCCAACCGGTGCGGGGATCCATAAGGAAGTCTCTCGTGTCGCGGGTTAGCGAAACCCGAAACCCTGTGGTTGACTGATGCCCAATTTGATTAAGAATGAGCGCCGGCGCATCGGATCTCGGATCGCTGTACTTGATGTCCTCTGCGAACGGACTGAAGCTCCCCGATACATACTCGGAGAACCACCGGCCAAACGTCACGCTGGCCCCGGTTTTTTTCTCGCGGTAGGTGAAGTAGTTCGTCTGGGTGCGATAGATGTCCAGCTGCAGCGACATCAAGGAGTCGTTCACATAGGGGTTACGGAACGTGATCAACCCTAATTGCCGCTGCTGTCCCAATTGACCGCGGATTCGTCCCATCCAGCCATTTCCACCGAGGTTTCCTTCCGTAATATCGGCGATCGCGACCAATCTGTCCAACGTGCTGAATCCGCCGCCGATGCTGAACTGGCCGGTCGGCTTTTCTTTCACTTGGACATTCAGATCGACCTTATCCGGACCCACCTGCGCCGGAAGGATTTCCACCGTCTCGAAAAAGTTCAAGTTATTGAGACGCTGAAAGCTCCGCTTCAACGCGGGGGTATCGATGACATCCTGTTCATCGACACGGATTTCACGGCGAATCACATTGTCTTTAGTCTTCTCGTTCCCATGGATGTTGATCTGACGGATCCGCATCATCTCCCCTTCCTTGATGGTCAGAATGACGGCTGCGGTCCGTTCCACCGTGTTTGGAATCACATTGGGCGAGACATCGGCAAACGAATAGCCCCTGCTCCCATAGAGATCATTCAACCGCGTAATCTCGTCGCGGAGTTTCTGGCGCTGAAAAATTTCCCCTTCCTTCATCTTGAGCCCCTGGCGAAGCTCCGGATCTTCGAACACCGTATTCCCGCGGAATCCGATTTCCCCGATGGTGAACGGCTCCCCTTCCATCACCGTGTACGTCACGACGAACCATTTCTTGTCGTCGCTAAGCTCCACAGTCGGCAACCCGACCCGTGCGTTCAAATAGCCTTTGTTGAGCAAGACCTCTTTAATCCGCTCGACGTCGTTATTCATTTCGTCCCGCTTCAAGACCCCGGCATCAGAGAGAAATGACGGCAACTTCAGCTGCGTGACCAGACCATACCAGGGAATCCATTCCCGCGTCGCCATCACCTTGAACATCTCATCTTTCGTCGCCGCGTGTAGGCCGTCAAAGTTGACCGTTCTGACACGCGCCTTGTCCCCTTCTGTAATGAAATATGTCAGGCGTTTCCGATCCTCGTCCAAGGTCTGCACGACCGGAATCACCCGGCAATTGAAGTAGCCATCCCCCTGGTAGGCCAAGCGAATCTTTTCCGCACTCTCTTTAGCCTGCAGCTGATCGAGGAAGGCTTGGCTCTTAATCGTGATTTTCTCTTTGAGCTTATCGTCACTGAGCTCTTTGTTCCCATCGAACACGATCTCGGTGATAAACGGTTTCTCACGGACCAGAAAGGTCAGGCCCGCCCCGCCTGTTACCAATTCCGTCTCCACCTGCACCTCTTCAAAAAACCCGGTTTCGTAGAGAATTTTGATTTGTCCACGAACATTTTCAGGGGTATAGGGATCGCCGGGCTTTAACGTCAATCGGCCGGCAATCGCCGGTAAATCGATCCGTTTGTTCCCTCGAATCTCGATCGCCGTCACTTTAATTCCGGCCTGCTCCGCAGCGACCGCAAGCACCGGCAGTACGCTGCAGACCAGGGTGATGAGCACCATGACGAGAAGCCAGCGTGGCTCCGCCGAACAACAAACTCCCCTCACTGGATCTGCGTCCCATAAAAAGACGGAGAAGATAGTACCGGCATTATGGGCAACCCTAACTTTGGCCGCGACCGTACATCCTACACCTCCACCTCGAATTCACGCACGACGCATCTGGGGGACGCGTGACGATGGCGGCAGCTGGAGTTGCTGGCGTGAGTAACTCACATGGTCAGCGCACACGTATCCCTCATGGGAACACACGTGCAAAACTGTCGGATTATATTGGGCAAGTATTTGAATGTAAAGCCAATAACCCATCATTACTCACACAGGTTCGTTGCAAACTGGCGAGGCGGGCAAGACAGACGACGGTTCGAGATCCGAAGTTCAAGGTTCTCGGAACTTCGGGCTCTGAACTTCGAACTTCAGATCATGCAATGAAGGTCCCCGCAGCAAGCTACGGGGAATGTTCAAGTTCAACGTGAGGTTGAGCGTCCCTTCCAGAAACGTCCGGCACGCTTCGCGTATCGCCTCAGGCTACGCGTGGGTTCCTTTGACGACCACGACGAAATCATCCGCGTAGCGGCAGTAGGATACGGCTGGTTTCCACTGCTGGTTCTCTCGCACTGCAATCGGCCGCTGTGTGAGAATTCCGAAGTTCCACGCCCATCGGTCCTTGCGCACCTTCTTGCTCAGGTCGTTCGCTTCCATCCAGTCATCAAATTCATGCAAAAGGATGTTGGAGAGCAACGGAGAGATGACTTCCCCGTGCGGCACGCCTTCGCTCGCGGCGCAACATAGATCCCGATCAACACAGCCTGCTTTGATAAATTTCCACAGCAGGGCATGGAAGCGCTGATCGGCGATATGTGTGCGGACGCCTTTCAGCAGCAAGCGGTGATGGGCGGTCTCAAAGTAGCTAGCCAGGTCGCCCTCGATCACCCAGCGACCTGCTGTCCTTTGTTCATCACTTTCCTGCAGCTGCAATTTGACCGTTCGTATCGCATGGGGCACACTCCGGGCGGGCCTGAAACCATAGGATGCTCGATGGAAATCCCTCTCCCATATCGGCTCCATGGCCATCAGCATCGCCCTCTGGACCACTCGATCCCGCAGGCTGGGGATACCTACGGGCCTCACCTCGCTGTTCGCTTTTGGTATGTCCACGCGCCGTGCGGGTCGCGGCTTGTAGCCGTCCGCTAACAGCTCGGCACGCATCGTCGCCAGTTCCTGGTGAAGGTTTCCCGTCCTCATGGCCTTGTCGACCCCATCGACGCCCGGCGTTCACGCATCACTGGATGCGAACGTGATGCGCGCAGCTTCGGCCAGCCAAGTGCTATCAGCAATCAGTCTCCGGAGTCGATCGAACTCGCGTTCGGTGTCCTCCGTTGACCACGTCGCCAGCTGGCGTTGCATTGCACTGATTATCAAAGGTCTTCACCTCATTGTGGTCAGTTAATCCGCCCCACAAGCCGCTCACACTCGCCCCCCCTTCGCCATGTGGCCGGCTTTCCCGGCCTCGGACTACTACGAGGGCTCCGTCAACGTGTACCGCATCGGGGGACACACTCCCTTGTCATCGGTACACGCCTTCCCCAGTTCCCATGCTGTTGACTTCACACACGGCCCAATGGCTAAGTGGCTCTTGCCGACCCCTGGTGGGCCCAGGAGCACGACATTCTCGCCGTGCTCGATGAAGTGGCACGTGGCCACCTGCTGGATCTGCTTCTTATCCAGCGAGGGTTGATAGCTGAAGTCGAAAACCTCCAGACTCTTCACGAACGGAAATCGGGCAAGACTTGTGCGCATGAGGATATTCTTGTCGGCCTTCGACGCGACTTCTTCGCCCAGCACCTGATCGAGAAAGTCGGCATACGAGAGCTCCTTCGCGGCCGCCTCCTGTAGCAGCGCGTCCAGCCGCTCCCGGCTCTTCAAAAGGCGCAGCCGCGTCAAGTGGTCACGCAGCCGTTCGAGTTGGGTGGAGTTCATCGCGGCACCTCCTGGGCGGTCGCGGCGCCGCACACCGCTTCATAGCAGGCCAGATCACGGACTTCGACCTCCGGCAACATCCGCGTGACAGAGCCCAGACCACTCACGGTCGAGCGGCGTTGGCGCGTTGTCCGCGTGATGGCCCCCGGGCCATGCTCGGGGCGAATCCGGAATTGGTGTTGACCGGGCAGCACCGCATGGGTGGCGATCTCCTGGTCTCGATGAAAGATGTGGATCGTCGCCCCCCGCCGGTGCACTTCGACGCGCTGTCCGATGAACCGACACGGCACGGAATACCGGTTTGTTGCCAGACTCACCAAATAGTCTTCCGCGACAATCCGCGACACCCGCGCCTCGTGCTGAAAGCTGGACTGTTCTGCCGACGGGACCAGCTGGTCACGTTCGCGCGCAAATCGGGCGAGCGGCTCCTCATGGGTGGTGCCATGGATGCGGGGGTCCGCAATCGTGGCGGTCCATTCATCGAGCTGGGTTTGGAAGTCGACGAGATCGATGAACGTCCGTCCAGGCAGAAAGTTCCGCTTCAGATACTTCACCCCCGATTCGACCTTGCCCTTGGTCTGGGCACGGTAGGGCCGGCACACCCGCGGTTCGAACCCCCAATAGTCGGCAAACGCTTTGAAGGTGAGATTCCAGATCCGCCGCCCCGTGTCATCCGGATAGCAGACCGTCCGGGGGCGGTCATACAAATGCTCCCGCGTGTGGCCGCCGAAATGGGCAAAGGCCCGTTCGTGCGCCTCGAGAAACTGGGCCATCCGCTCATCGGCACAGGCGTAATAGAACCCGCGGCGACTGAACCCCAGGGTCAGCACGAACACGTGGACGACGATCGGCCCCGCCCGGAAGGGCACGGTGGCTTGCCCCCAATCAATCTGACTCTGCTGCCCGGGCGGCGTCTCAAACCGCAGCAGCGCCCGCTCAGCCTGGAGTTGTACCTCGCGCAGTGGCGCGACTAACCGCTTCACCGTCTCGTAACTCCCGGTGTAGCTTCGGCTCGCCCGCAGTTCTTGGTAGAGAATCCGTGCCGAGTATTGGACCTCTGGCGCGCGGCCCCGCACAAAGTCCGCATGGACGGTCAGCCGTGTCTCCGTCACCACCGCGCAGCGATAGGGCTGCCAGGTCGCTTGTCGCAGACTCCGTCGCACGGTCTTCCGATCCAGATCCAATCGCCGCGCAATCTCGGACAGCGAAGCCCGCTCCTCCTGACGCAACCGTCGAATCTCCGCCCATCGCTCCTGATCCACCATGCAGACCTCCCCCGTGTGATGACTCTGAGGTGGCATGATGGTCGTCTCTCTCGTCTCGTCAAGCGCCATTCTCCTTCTCCTCTCATGAGAGGGTGGGGAGAATTCAATGACCACAGCTGGGGATTATTGCATGACCGCTGACAGCTGGACTTCACACACCGGCGAGGTTGCCTATCGCAGTCTTTCTCCTTGCGTTCCGCAAGTTGTCGCGGCTGTCACGGTCTAGCTACGCGCGCTCCCTGAATCCCTGCTGGCCAGTCTACATGTCCAGCCTTCATTCGCCGTCCCAATCTATACGTATGACTGGCACGGATCCGCGTCCTGCCTGGTAATCGGCGTAGGCAGAGGTGACCCTTCAACCCTCAGATGCGTGTCAATAGGTTTGTGTTCCTCAACCGTCCCATGCTCAGCCTGGAGGCTCATCTTGGCGTACCCGCTTCCCCGCAAGCCCCGTTTCCCGAGGACTTCGTCACCTTGCCAGTGTCCGGCAAGTCACCGCCGCTTCGGCTCACTCCTTCTCATAGCAGAAGGAGGGCATGTTCGTGGCTGCTCCAGCAGCTCCATCGAGCCATGCATTCCAGACATGCTCAAGCAACTCCACCCCAAACAGGCGTGCTTCGTTGGCTGGGCATACAGTAGGTCGTATCCAGTGCCCACACCTGGGTCGCCCAGTTGATGGTGCGCCCGCGCAGCAGGGAGGGATCTATTTCATGCCCGGGGTGCTTCTTGCTGGTGCCAGGCTTCCGGTAGAGCGCCTCCATGCCCCCTACGCGCCATCCGTGTGCCCACGTGTGTTCGCCCGACCGTGAAACCCTCCCGATTCAGCTGGTCGCGCAACATGCGCGCGCCCATGAACGGGGGCTCCAAGTGCAACGCGTCAAGACGACGCATCAAGGCCAGATCGGCCGCGCTGACCGACGTAGGCACATCGTAGACGCTGCCCCGGCTGAGCCCTGCCAGCTGTGCCTGGCGGCTGATCGACAGGGCGTGGGCGGAGTCCATCATCGCATTGCGCTCCGCCATCCCACCTTAGTGAGCGCCCCTGCTCAACAATCATGCTCCAGCGTGAGCGGCCCAATCTTGGCATGCAAGGCCTTCAGATCAACTGGCGGCTCCGCCGGAGCGGTTCCTCCGCCAAATACGTCGGCGGCTCGCTCGCTGAGTTGCCGTTTCCACTCCATAATCTGGTTGGGATGCACGTCAAACCGCTGGGCCAGTTCGGCCAGCGTCTTCTCCCCACCCATCGCTGCCAACGCCACTTGGGCTTTGAACACCGCTGAGTGAGTCCGTCTCGCTCTTTTTGCCCTTGTCTGCTCCCTTTCATCGCCCAGGAGAGCCATCAACGGGAGCAGATCCTCCACTGATCGGCTTGTGCAAATTTCCGGGGCCACTTCTCCCGCGTGAGGCTCAGGCGAAACGCCGCCTTCGTCGCGTGCATGGTGTGCACCGCATCCGCGACCTGCTCCCCACAGCCTGGCTCCGGTGCCTGCCACGCCTCTGCAGGCACCCCGGCCATCACGGCCTTGACGGCCGCATCCTGATCGGCCGTGCTCGCCCACCGTCCCTCATCCGCCTCCCATTCATTGCTCAGCGCCGCCTGATACGATGCACCCTCCGCCCGATACCGCGCCAGTCGCTTGCCCCCCGGCATCCGTGCCCGACCCTGCCGGGAGAACTCCCGCTGCCCGGCCCCGGGCAACACATTCCCCTCCAGCAACTCATCGACCAGACAGAGGGGCGTTTCATCCAGAAACCCCAGCAGCGGCATAGACCCGCGGACCCCTGTGTCGCGCCCAGGGGCGTCGCGCTTCTCACCCACCACCAGCGGCGCCTCCGCGTCCACCGTGTCGGGGCTGTGCCCATCCCGTCGCACCAGCCGCGCCGTCAACTCATCCCGCCCCTGCCCCAGGCCGACCATCCCGCTGGTCCCGTCTGCGGATCGCCCATCCCTCGCCGCCCATCGCCCACGGTATCCGGGTGGGGAATGCTCTCCCGGCTCAGGAACCGCAGGAGTCCGGCTTCGCGGGTCAACTCAGGCAGGTCCTCCAGACGCCGGCCCCCGGCTTGGAGCATCCGACTCAGCCGATCCACGAACACCGACGGCGCATACCCGCGGTTGCTGCCTGGGCCGGGCAGATACCGATCCGCCGACCCACAGACGCCGAGCCCATGGTTGCACTCGGCCAACCCGGCGAATCCACCCTGCGCGGTCACGGCTTCCTCGGTCCGTGCCAGTTGGAATCCCAACACCGTGTGTCGTCCCATCCTCGCACCGTGTCGGTACATGGTTGTATTGGGTCACACACCCGTGATATCCGCGACCAGCACGGCCGACACGGTCTTTTTCTGCCTCCCACCCACTTCCTATCTCTGTTTTAGGGTCGTAGGAGATCCTTGCTCCCATCGCAAGGATATCCCTATAATGGCCCAACTATTATGAAACGTGCCTCTCTCCATACACTCGGCTGCCGTCTGAACCAAGCAGAAACAGCGGTGCTCGCAGCCCGCTTGCAACGCGATGGCTACCGCGTCGTCGAGTTCGGTGAACCGACTGACTTATTCATCGTAAATACATGCTCCGTGACAGAAGATGCAGAACGGACCTCCCGATACGTCATCCGCAAAACGTTGAAACATTCCCCCAATGCCTTTGTGGCAGTGACCGGCTGTTATGCCCAGACCGGCGCTCACGAGTTGCGCACCATTCCTGGAATCGATCTTATCGTCGGCAATCAATTCAAATGGGACTTACCGTCGTTTCTTCCGGCCCCCCATGCTCTGAAAAAGCAACCGGACCCAGAAGTGCTGCATACTCGCACCATCGACCGGGAGGATTTTACCCTGCTGGAGTATGGCAAACCGGACTCTACCAGAGCGCTGCTCAAGGTCCAGGACGGCTGCAATGTGATGTGCAGCTTCTGCCTCATCCCCTTCGCACGCGGGCATGAACGGAGTCGCCTCCTGGATGATGTGATCCAAGAAGCCAGAATGCTTGCAGCAGGAGGCTACCGGGAAGTTGTGCTGACCGGCGTCAACGTCGGACAATACCGCCAGGGCGAGCTCGATCTGGTTGGGTTGATCGCACAATTGGAGGAGGTTGAAGGACTCGATCGAATCAGGATTTCATCTATCGAGCCGACGACGATCACGAACGCCCTCCTAGATCGGATGGCGTCCTCGTCGAAGCTCTGCCCCTATCTCCATATCCCCCTGCAGAGCGGAGACGACACCATCTTGTCGGCTATGAATCGTCCGTACAATATGGAAACATTTACCCATCTGATCCACCGTGCCGTGACAACGATTCCTCACCTTGGACTGGGAACCGATCTGATGGTCGGGTTTCCCGGAGAAACCGAGGAAGCATTCGAGCACACCCTGCGCATCGCGCGTGAGCTCCCATTCTCCTACTTCCATGTCTTTACCTATTCGCAACGGCCCGGCACTGCTGCAACGAAATTACCCAACCAGGTGCCGATCGCAGTCGCTCGGAAACGTGCAAAGATACTCGCCGAACTGTCCCGCCTTAAACGCCTGGCTTTTGCGGAACGGTATATCGACTCTACTGTGTCCGTCCTTTTCGAGTCAGGAGTAATGGATGGCCTCCAATTGGGGGTGACAGCAAACTTTTTAAGAGTCGGTGTCCCCTCACACATCAATCTCACCAATCATCTGAGAGAGGTGCGGATTATCGGAACGTCGGACCGTTGGGCGTTGGGTCAGCTGACAGGGGACCGTCAGCCCATGCGAGGAGTGCCGATCCTATGAAAGCCATATCCGCCCCGCCCCATGTGCATCTGGAAACCTTCGGCTGTCAAATGAACGAGTACGACTCGGAACTCGTTCGCTCACTCATGAAACAGGATGGATTTGTATTTACCGACGAGCGCGAGCGCGCAGATGTGATTCTGATGAACACTTGCGCGATTCGCGAGAATGCCCACAATAAGGTCTATAAGCACTTATCCGAGCTAAAGAAACTCAAGCGGCAGCGCCCATTGGTCGTAGGCGTCCTAGGCTGTATGGCGCAAAACCTGAAAGAAGAGCTGACAGATATTCAACCGTTGGTCGATGTCCTTGCCGGGCCTGATGCCTATCGCCAGTTACCGATGTTGATCCGCGACGCGATGCGCCTGCAAGAAGAGGGGCTAGATCAGAAGGGACTCGCGGTCGACCTTTCGGAATATGAAACCTATCACGATGTTGTACCGGACCGAACCGGCGGGGTGAACGCCTGGATCGCCGTTATGCGAGGCTGTGACAACTTCTGCAGTTTCTGTGTAGTTCCCTACACGCGGGGACGTGAACGATCCCGCGATCCAGGAGGAATCGTTCAGGAGGCCCACCGAATCGCTGAGCGAGGATTCAAGCAGATCACACTCCTGGGACAAAACGTCAATTCGTATCGGTTCGGCGACTGGGATTTTGCACGATTGATCACGGCCGTGGCGGACGTACCGGCATCCAACGTGTGAGGTTCACCTCCCCTCATCCAAAAGACTTTCCGCTCTCGTTGCTCGAAGCCGTGGTGGCACATCCCAAGATCTGCAAGCAGATTCATTTGCCGCTTCAATCCGGCAGCGATCGAATCCTCGGCTTGATGAATCGCACATATACCAACAAAGAGTATCGCGCCTTGGTCGACCGTATCCGCGCCCTACGATCTGACATCGTTCTCAGCACCGATATCATTTGTGGTTTCTGTGGGGAAAGCGAAGCGGAGTTTGCCGAGACCTACCGGCTTGTCGAGGAGACACGGTTTCACTCAGCGTTTATCTTTAAATACTCAGAGCGAAAGCACACCATCGCCGCGCGTAAGTTTCCGGACGATGTTTCCGAACCAGTGAAGACCGAACGGGTCATGCGGCTCTTCGACCTCCAACGAAACATTTCCTACGAGCGCAACCGGGAATATCTGAAGACGACGGTTCCCATCCTGGTCGAAGGGGACGCGAAGCGATCCACCGCGCAAGGTATGGGGAAATCGGATGGCAACATCACCGTCATCTGGGACAAGCGCGCGATATCCTCTCAACCGGGAGACATGGTCTCCCTGACCATCTACGATGCGTCGTCCACAACCTTGTACGCGGAGTGTCCGCTGGTGAATTGAATCATTGGGGTCCATCCTACTCCTCCAGGAATCATTTCTGGAGAATGCGCTCCAAAACGAACACTTCCGAACAAGATCTGTTTGTGAGTCCCCTCCTCCTCACAGCATTCAAGAAATACCGTTGGGTCGCCATCCGCAAAATGATCTATAGCGGAATAGGCGTTTTTCTTTCCTATGTCCATGAAAAAACTCGGCACCGTAACTGCCATTTAGCATTACATTATCATGCACATAGACTCAGTACCTCTCTACTTATCCTCATCCGTATTTAGTCAGTCATTCCATAAATAATTCCCATCTTCATCTATCTTTTGCTTGAGTACATCTCTCAGTTTACTTCATCTCTACTAAAGGCATAATCTTTGCTACTCAAATGGGTCACCTACTACGTTACCGCACACTCTCACTCTTTGGAGACGAGGCATGATCGAGAATCAAGATCACCGCGTGAAAGAAAAAACAGCCACCTCCATAAGTTTGGAAACCCTCATTGCGATTGGGAATCTTCGGATGGATTGCACTGAGCATGGCACTGATGGCCCTGGGAATCTGGTAACCCCCTTGGCACACCGACACGGCATCTCCCCACGGAGAATCACCTACCCGCCTGCACTGAAAGAAGGAGCATCGAGATGAAGAGCTACCTCCCACTCATGAACGTGCAGCGCCCGATTATGCGGAACCTTGTTGGAATCGCCGCCTGCGCTCTTATCATCAGCGGTTGTGCGAGTGGAACAGCAACAACACTCGGTCACAATTCCAATGGCACCGTCTACTTGGAAGAAGTGGCCAATTGGTCATTTGAAGCCAGCCATCCGGCTGTCATCGATCAATTGACCATCGCAAAGATCGTGAAAGGGCTATATCGCAACGACGACATGAGCGGATCTTCGGGAATGCCCGCTGGTGGCAGCAAGCCGATGAGAATTTTCAGCGATGAGGATGCAGAGTTTCTCTCCCCCCTGCTCGCACAAGGTTTATCCAAAGCAAAACCTGAACAGATTGTTGGGTTTCGCGTATCCTCATCGGCAGGGTCAGGCTCTGAACCCACCACGGGCAGTATTTACGTGCAGAAGGGATCGATCTACGCGACCATTAAGAAAGGCGCAAGGCCGACTGGTTTTATGCCTGAGTCAGTGGCACACATCGAACCGGCTCCAGCCTATGTCGCCGGCGATGCGCTCGGCGCCATGACGATGATCATCGACTACCATGCACTAGCCAAGATACCGATGCCCGAGGCTATGCCGATCGCAAAAACTCCGGCGATCGCTCCAGTTGCGCCCATGGTGGCGGCCGCTCCGGCGAAAACTCAGGCGGTCTCTGCCAATGCGGGCCAGGAGATAGGGCAGGACGAATTTTTGGCTCAGAAACTCACTGACTTGAAGGTGGCAAAAGAGGCGCTCGCTAAGAAGGACTCAGAGATCAAGATGCTTCGCAAGGAGTCGGAATGGATGAAACGCGAACTGCGGGACCGCGACGAGGAAATAAAAGCGCTAAGGTTGACCAAGGTATCCGGTAAACCAGCACCAAAGAAGAAATCGTCAAACGTGACACGAGTTCGCTAGCCTGCTCTAACCCGCACTATTCATGAAGCTTCTGCTGCAAGCGCGGATACGCGGCTGTGACGGGCAGCCTCGCCGTTCAGCCCTTCGACGTACCGCACGAGTATGCCTCAAGGCTTCACGCCTCCGAGTGCCCGTCTCGCTCGGCGTCTGCACGCTTTCGCAACAAACCTTCATGAATACTGCGGGCTAATCGACATTCAACAACTCCGGTTGGAGCAAGACCACTTCACTGGACAGGGGCTGTCGAAAATTCATCCGGCAATAACAAGCATACGTTACATAGGTATCTTGTAGGCAGTACCGAGCCAACTCTCGCCCCTGCCCTTTCCCCCACATCTCAGCCACTTGAGCCCCACTGCCCGATTTCGTTTCGACGTTCAGCGCTCGCGCCAGAACGTCGAGTTTCACCCATCCACGCGTATCCCAATTGCTCCAGATCGCCATTGTGTCGTACACCGGCTCTGTACGGAACTTGGCGAGGTTGACCTCCAGACTTGGCTTGACTTGATGAATGATCGATCGCTTCTTGATGAACGGGATGTCAAATCCCAGCCCGTTATGCGTAATGAAGAGCGACGGGCGATTCTGAGCCAGGCGGCTCCAGAACTGCCGCAGCAATTCGCGCTCATTCCCGCCATACCAGGCTACCGCCCCACGTGGTTCGAGCTGGTCTGAAAATTCTAGTAGGCCGATACAGACGATCTGACTGAACGTGCCGTCAAAAGCCGACTTCGCATATTGTTCATCCTCAGCGAGTCGTTGAGCTTCAGCAGCCCCTGCCGCAAACAAATCGTAGCCCTCGCCTGCCGGGCCGGATTCGCCGCTCGGCGGGACCTTCCCCACCAGCCGCGCCCATTCTTCCCGAGGCGCTTGAATGGTCTCAATATCCAGGACAACCTTCATGAAACCTGTCCCATGGTCTGCCGTTGTAACGCTTCAATGATAGGACGGTCCGCTGGGGGAAACTCAAAGTCTCCCAACTCGTGCGGCCAGACCCATCGAATTTCCGCACAGTCGATGGCTGTGGCGTGCCCGGTTTCGATTCTGCAACGGTAGAAATGCAGCTCCACAGTTTTCTCCTCATACTCATGCCGAATAATCTGAAACGGTATCGGCACGTCGATACCAATACCCAGCTCCTCGAACAACTCCCGCCGTAAACATTCTTCCAATGTTTCATCCGGCTCACATTTCCCGCCTGGAAACTCCCAGAAGCCCGCCAAGTGCACCCCCGGATTCCGTCGGGCGATCAAGTAGCGGCCCTCAAGATAAACAAGACCGGCAGCCACTTCAACGACCTTCATGCGGCACCGTCGCTCTTCATGGCTTCGGATCGAAGGGGTACGTCTTACAAAACGATTTCATCGGACATTGCCGACAGGAGGGATTCCTTGCCGTGCAGCAGGTCGCCCCAAAGTCCATGATCGCCTGATTGAAGTCATAGCCCTTCCCGCTTGGAATTAAGGCTTCCGACAATTGCCAAAGCCTCGCCTTTTGAGTCTTGGGATCGCCCTTCGCCATGAACACCCGATGAAGGACGCGAATGACATTCGTATCCAGAATCGGCGCATCTTCGTTGAAGGCGAACGACCGAATCGCACCAGCCGTGTACCGTCCAATTCCCTTGAACGACAGCAATTCCTCCGCATCGCTCGGAAGCTGCCCCCCATACCGCTCGACTGTCTCGCACGCGATACTATGTAACCGCTCAGGCCGAATATTGTAGCCGAGGGGGTACCACGTCTTCTTCACATCCGAGACCGGCGCATCAGCCAACTCTTCAAAGCTTGGGTAGCGGTCTAGAAACTCATGGTACTTCGGAATCACCCGATCGACTTGAGTCTGTTGCAACATCACTTCAGAAACCAGAATATGATAGGGATCGGAGGTCTTTCGCCAAGGCAGATCACGGCCATGTTTCTCGTACCACTTCAGCAAGCGAGCCTGAAAACGGCGCTTCATGGCGGCGTCGAGGCCGAGGGACTTCTTGTTTCTCTTTTTCTTGCGATGCGAGGATGTTCGGTGAGCCAGAGGTGGTGGGCATCGCTAGCCCGCATTATTCATGACGGTTCGTTGCGAAATCGCGCAGTCGCCAAGCGAGACAGGCGCGCGGAGCCACGAGGGAGGAAGGCATACTTGAAACAGTATGTTGACCGACCGAGTGGCGAGCCCGCCTGCCTGGACGCAGCGCAGCCGCGTCCAGGCTTGTCGCAGCGGCGAATCCGTGATTGCAGCAGAACCGTTCATGAATAATGCGGGCCAGATCAATCCAATGGCGGCATTCTAGAAGTGTGTCCCGCGAAAATCAAACGGCAAACCGGCGGAACAAGTGCTGCTGCCGATGTGCCAAGAGATGCTCACAGATCCGAACACTCATCCGTCACGTCTGTCTAGATCGCTCAACTTCCCCAGCTTCCGCATACATTTGCGCCATGGTCTGCTCATAGAGCGCCATCCATCTGGCCCCTCTATTTCCTCCCCAACTATTGGGACCTGAAATTTCCAAAGATCTCTATTTCTTTGACAACCGCCCGTTCACCGAATAGCCTTACATGAGACGAAGGTATAGTCAGGGAAGCCTCATTGCAGAGGCCGCTGTTGAAACGAATGCCTTCTGAGGGCGCCACGATGACGGAACAGAGGCAGCACGTTCGCTATCAAGTTGAATTCCCAGCGATTATTACGGGCGACCATGCTGGGATAGGGATCGTCTACAACCTCGGGATGGGTGGCTGCAAGGTCGTCAGCGATCTTGCGGTCAAGACCGGTGCACGCTTGACAGTGCACCTCCAGACTCCGGAACAACCTATTGCCATCACCATTCAAGCCGCCACAGTGCAATGGACCCTTAAACTCGAGTTTGGCGTAGAATTTCTTGAGATGCAGGAGCGGGAACGAACCCGCCTGGGACAGTTCCTAGCAACCCAAGCAAACATCGTCGCATAGGAATCTCTACCGCACAGCCATGGTCACCCGAAAGCATCTCAGATTTCCCGTGTCGCTCTCCTGCACCTTGGTGCATCAGAATCGCTTCCGCCATGCAGGATCAGTCCGAGACCTTTCGGCCAAGGGATGCTGCGTAGACAGTATCATCAGCCCCTTTACCGGCATGCAACTCACCATGCAACTGCATATTCCAGGTGAGTCCCAGCCCATCTTGATCGACAATGCCGCAGTCCGCTGGTCCGGGTCCGCCGGCATCGGCCTAGAGTTTCTGACGGTGGCTCCCCTGCATCAAGACCGGCTGAACCACATGATCCAACGGCTAATCCAGCAACTTCAGCTCAAAATCGGCCCGTAGTAGGCGACCTTCTCTCTAGGAGCCTGTCCGACATTGACCGGTCTACTACGGCGAACGATCCGCGGCCATCTGCGTCGTGCTCGCCCCGAAAAAATCCTCAATGTATTTCAGCGAATACACCTCCGGTTTTTCCAGGCCTGCGGCCTTGCACCTGACCGCACCTCCTTCGCCTCGACACGAAGGCAATATTAGGCAGTCTCCTAGTTGCATTTTAGGCGCTCACCTCCGTATCCTCCGTCTTCATGGACCTCTCCCAACTTTCCCAGGAACAATTCAAAGAACTCGTGCGCGGAATCGTCGACGATCGTCTGCGCGAGTTACTGGGTGATCCTGACCTCGGACTCCAGCTCGGCAATGGCCTGCGCGCCCGTCTGAAAGAGTCCTTGTCCAGTACAAGAAAGATTGTCCGGCGAAGACATCGCAGACCAGCTCGGTCTCCGCTGGTAAGGACAACATGGCCTGGTATCGTCTTGCCTATCGCCCAGCCATCCTCAAAGATCTTGCGAGGCCTTGAGCCATCCATGGCACAGCGACTCTTGGACAAGACCAAATGGATTGCCTCCAACATCGATAACTTGCGCCACGATGCCATTGCGTCAGACCTGCCAGGCCTTTCCAAATATGCGGTCGAGGACTGGAGGATTTTCTACTCCATCGACCGTGAAAATCACCTGGTCGATATTCATGGCATCGTTCGCCACACAGAGGCCCGTTCATGATTGCTGTCACTCTTGCCGCCATCGCAAAGCTGAAAGCGATTCAAGCCCATCATCCTGAGGATCCAGTCATCCGGATTTCCGTCCGCGACCTGGACGATTCACGCTTAAGCTTCAGTATCACGTTGGAAGCGAACACCCAGCCTGACGACGACATTCGGCAGATCGATGGCCTCACCATTGCGGTGGATCGGCGAAGTGCGCCACGGATGGAAAGGGTAACAGTCGACTACACTGAGGCAGGCGGGTTTCGCTTTCTCCACGATGAGGAGGGCCGCAGCCTGCCCCTTCTTACAATTCCCACACTCAATTGATGGAGCAGTGGCAGGATGCTGAAAAAGCACGCCAGCGACGTTCTCGCATCGTTCAGACCCTCAACGTACCGATCTAAGTCTACTGGAGGCAAAGTAACTCTCCGCTCACACGTGATCGAAGTGAGCGGTTCAAGCGAAGCCTGGTAGGTACCTCCTCGGTCCTTCACTTGCTACGGCCTTGCTTAGGACCTGGCGCGTCTTGGCGCGCCAGGGTTGGGCGGGTGAGAAGTCTGGCCTTTTTGAGCATCCTGGGGAGTTAGGTGAGTCGGTCTGGCAAGCTGGCGACATGCACCTGGAACTCGCCCCGCGTCACATCGTCGACATAGCGGCGCAGGGCATCCTTGACCACGGGGAATGCGATCTTGTCCCAGGGAATCGCAGAGAGTGAGAATAACTGCACCTCAAGGCTTTCCTCGCCCACCCCGAAATCCGGCGAACGCATCGGCCCTCGGAATACCAGGTAGGCCTGGCCGATGTATGGGAGGCTCAGAACTGCAAAAAGGCAGATACGCTCCACCTGAGCCTGCGCTTCCTCCAACGTCTCACGAACGGCTGCCTGCTCAGTGCTCTCGCCGATTTCCATAAAACCGGCAGGAAAGGTCCAGAGACCGGACTTGGGCTCGATTGCGCGCCGGCAGAGGAGAATGTGCCCATCCCACTCTGGAATACAGCCAGCGACGATCTTTGGATTATGGTAATGAATGGCCTGACAGGTCTCGCAGACGAACCGGGGCAAGTTGTCGCCGACGGGAACCTTCTTGGTAACTGGAGCACCGCAGGCGCTGCAATAGTTCATAGCGACGACGTATCTCATGAAACGTCGGTCGTGAAACGAGATACGAACGACGCTTCACGAACGACAATGCGATGAGCATGGATAGCACAAAACTACGGTTCTTTGCACCCTGCCCGCGCGGGTTAGAGGGAGTTCTCGAGCAGGAGCTCCACGACCTTGGCGTGCCTATGACCACGAAGACGGATGGTGGGATCAGCTTCCAAGCTCCCTGGTCTACGATGTATTGGGTCAATCTCAAGAGTCACATTGCCAGCCGCGTGCTCTGGGAAGTCGGACAGGTCCCCTACCGCTCTGAAGACGATATCTACCGCGCGGCCTATCACCTGCCCTGGCCGGACTGGTTCGCGCCATCACAGACCATCAAAGTGAAGGTGAGTGCGCGCCGTTGTCCACTCACCAGCCTGAACTTTGTCACTCTGCGCATTAAAGACGCCGTCTGCGATAAATTTGTGTCGGCACACCACAAGAGGCCGAATGTGGACACGCATCGTCCGAACATCCGGCTCGACGCCTTCCTCGATGCCTCAACGGTGACCTTCTATCTGGATACCTCTGGTGAGCCGCTCTTCAAGCGGGGACATCGCGTCCTGTCAGTCGAAGCGCCGTTGCGAGAAAACCTGGCGGCGGGCTTGCTGCGACTCGCTGGATGGACCGCTAACGACGTGCTGCTCGATCCCATGTGCGGCAGCGGAACGATCCCCCTCGAAGCGGCTATGATGGCACGCCGGATCTCGCCTGGACAGTCTCGTTCTTTCGCATTTGAACGCTTACTGATCCACGATGCCCAACGCTGGGGCCATCTGCGCGAAGCCTCGCGGCTGAAACAACTGGCAGAGGTGCCGGCTGCCATCTATGCCTCCGACCAGGATCCTGCCGCGGTTAAGATTGCGCAACGGACATTTCAGGGAGCGGGAGTCTCGGTTGATATTCGCCTGAGGCAGAACGACGTGCTCGCCATTGAGGCTCCAGCTGAACAGGGCGTGCTGTTGATCAATCCTCCCTACGGAGTCAGGCTCAGCCGGCCCGAAGAACTCGATGCGTTCTATCCCCAGCTGGGCGATCGATTGAAACAGCGATTCAGCGGATGGCGAGCCTATATCTTTACCGGCGATTTGCGGGTTCCCAAACTCATCGGCCTCGCGCCATCGAAACGCATTCCTCTCTTCAATGGTCCGCTGGAGTGTCGATTGTATGAATTTCAGATCGTGTCGGGGTCAATGCGCAAGACAATTCACATACCCAATAGCAAAGGGTAACGTCTCACCGTAGGCTGTGGACACGGACCATGAATCGACTCCTGCTGCTTCTGTTCAGTGTCCCCTTACTCTTATGGCTGTCCGGTTGCAGTACGATGCACGGCTTCTTTGCGTTGATCGATTCCCCTCCCGCACCCAGCAGCTATACACACCAATCGGTGCTCGACCGGCTGGCTCCTGCCGTTCGAAAGGATTTCGAGCGACTCACCGGATCACGTCACAGAGATCTCCTCGTTGCGCACGAAACAGTCGAGAAGATCCCGGCGCAATTCAAACGTCGCGTAGCGGTCAAGGCCCTTAAACAGCCCTGGGACGGTCTGACGGATTTAGAGCGACAGGGACTCTTACTGGCCGAAATGGCAAAAGGAGGGTCTGTCGATCTTCCGGCCCTCCTCGATGTGCTGGAAGCCGGTATGGATCGCACCTCCACCTTCTATAAGCCGGTTCCTCTGCCGGCAAGTTCTGCACATGAAGACCTCCTAGCCTTCATGATCGGAAGCTTGGAGCAGGCGTCGCTGCACCGCGAGAAAGCGCTGACGAATTTGACCGAGGCAGAGAAACGCTTCCTGTTTCTACATGCACAATCGATAGCGGAACACTTCATTCCACAGATTTCGAGCCTGACGAACCAGGCAAGCGCACAAGTCAAAGCCGATTTCCGGTTTGCCGAACTGCTTGAGGAGCAGGTCGACTATGCCGGCCTCATAGCAGCGGCTCAGGTGCTCGCCCGTCTTGCCAATGAGCGCTGGCTTCACCAAGCCGCTGCGGCCTGGACGAAACCCCTGCCCGCTTCCGCCGTTCCTCCCGGTGTGACAGGCGACGTTCTGTTGGTCCAGGAGACATCCTACGGATTGATTCTCATTGGTGGTCCAGGATCGAATACCTATGAGTTGGACCAGGGCATCGGTCTGATTATCGATGTGGGCGGCAACGATCTCTATCGAGGCATGATTGCCGCATCTGCAGGCGAGGATCAGGGGAATGCTGTCGTCATCGATCTCAACGGAGACGATACCTATGCCGGGGCTCCGCTCGGACTGGCCACCGGGCGGCTGGGGGTGGGACTGCTAATCGATCACGACGGCGACGATGTCTACCAGCTCGACATAGGGTCGGGAGGCGCTGGATTCGGTGGACTCGGAATCTTGTTCGACGCGAAAGGGAACGATGTCTATATGGGCAATCGCCTGACCCAGGGCGCAGCCATTGGAGGGCTCGGCCTCTTGCTCGATGGGGCAGGGAATGACCGCTATACCAGCCACGGCTTCGCTATCGGGTTCGGCGGCCCCTTGGGCGTCGGCGCCGTCATCGACATCACCGGCAACGACCACTATCAATGCGGCGCCACCTATCCCAGTGCCTACAATGCGCAGGATGCCCCTACTGGGAAGCCAGGCGATCCCCTCTATCAGTACGACTGCTTCGGGCTGGGTGCCGGATCGGGCCAACGGATTCTGACAAAGAAGATGGAGTGGCAAGCCTACAGCCTGGCCGGTGGCTGGGGGATCTTGCTGGATATCGAAGGGCATGATCACTACGACAGCGCCAACTTCTCACAGGGACAAGGCTACTTTTTTGGCGCCGGGATGAAATTGGACTTGGATGGCAACGACGAGCACCAGGCCGCTCGCTATGGGCACGGCGCATCCGCCCACTTCGGGGTCGGCCTCTTCATCGACCGGCAGGGAGATGATCGCTACGGCTCCTCCGGCCCCTTTTACAACGGTGGAGTAGCTTGGGACAACAGCGTGAGCCTGATGATCGATGCAGGAAAAGGCCGAGACATCTATGCCTTCGAGCGCTCGACCGGCCTTGGTCGAGCCGACTATTCCGGTTGGGGGCTCTTCATCGACGAGGGAGGGGCGGACCAATACCATGCCACATCAGGCTTCGGAGACTCGTCGGAAAAGAGTGTGGCCGCGTTCTTCGATCTCGAGGGCAAAGACACCTATACTCTACCATCCACATCATCGACACCGGCCGACGCTCGTCCCACTGACGGAGGGCTCTTATTCTATCCCCAAGGTGGCGTCTTCGTAGACCGTTGAAGATAAGCTGATCCTAATCTAATCCTACCGTTACGAGCAGGTGCCATGCCTCCTCCATCTCATCTCCCCTTGACTTGTGCTCCACGGAAGCTATCTAGCACTTGACAACCTTCATCTAGTGTCTTTTCACCGGTTGATGAGCGAAAGGATACTTCCACATGGATCATGAAATATTGGCCGTAACATTACCGGTATTACCGATTAAACGCACGGTACTGTTTCCGGGGATCATGATGCCCTTGACGGTCGGGCGTGCACGGTCGATCGCTGCCGTAGAGGCGGCGATGAAAACAGAAGATAAGACGATTCTGGTGGTCGCCCAGCGCGACCCCCTGACGGAAGAGCCGGGGCTCGAAGATCTCTACACGATCGGTACTAAGGCCATTATCAAACAGGTCGGACGGTCTGATGATGGCACGCTCCATGCGCTCGTGCAGGGACTTGAGCGTATCGCGTTAATCAAGGCCGAGCAGGCAACGCCGTTTCTTCTCGTCGAAGCCAGGCGGCTCGATCACCCGACCGACCAAGGCGCCGAAGTCCAGGCGCTCCACCGGGCTATCCAGGAGTTGGTCACAGATCTGCCTCGCTTGATTCAGGCTCCAGGAATCCAGGAAGCAACAGTGGCCTTCAGTAACGAGGATGACCCTGTCGCCTTGGCTTACCGCCTGGCCTCGCTCCTCAATCTCACCGTGCATGACGAGCAAAAGCTGCTCGAAAGTTCCTCCACCATCGAGCTGTTGCGATCGCTCTATGCTTCACTCTCGAAAGAAATTCAGATACTACAATTGCGGGACAAGATCACCAGCGAAGCCCAAGCCAAGATCGGCAAGACCCAACGAGAGTATATCCTCCGCGAACAACTGAAGGCGATTCAACAGGAACTCGGCGAGGGCGAGGGAGAAGAGAACGAGATCACCGAACTCAAGAAGAAAATCCAGGAAGCCGATCTCCCAGACCATGTGAGAAAGGAAGTCGAGCGGGAGATTGCCAAATTGGCGAAGGTGCCACCCTCCTCGCCCGAACATCAGGTCCTTAGGACTTATCTTGAATTGGTACTGGAGCTCCCCTGGAAGAAGACCTCGGAAGACCGGTTGGAGTTGAGCAAGGTGCGTCAGGTACTGGAAGAGGATCACTACGGCATTAAAGAAGTGAAGGAACGAATCGTCGAGCATTTGGCCGTATTGAAATTGAACCCCACGGCCAAGGCGCCCATCCTTTGCCTGGTCGGACCTCCTGGCGTCGGCAAGACCAGCCTGGGCCAATCCATTGCCAGGGCCATGGGACGGACCTTCGAACGTCTGAGTCTCGGCGGTGTACACGATGAAGCTGAGTTGCGTGGCCATCGCAGGACCTACGTCGGAGCCCTGCCCGGACGGATCATTCAGGCCATGCGTCGAGCCAACGTGAATAACCCCGTCTTGATGTTGGACGAGGTCGACAAGATGGGCCGCGATTTCCGTGGTGATCCGGCTGCAGCCTTACTGGAGGTCCTGGATCCGGCACAGAATCACACATTCCGTGACCACTATCTGGATCTCCCTTTCGATCTCTCGAAGGTGTTCTTCATTACGACCGCCAACACGCTGGATACGATCAGCCAGCCGTTGCTCGACCGGATGGAAATCATCCGGCTCCAGGGTTACAGCGAACGAGAAAAGGCAGAGATCGCCCATCGCTACCTCTGGCCGAGACGACTCAAGGAGGCAGGCCTGGATGCCGGCCAAGCTCTGCTTTCAGACGAGGTCTTGAACCTCGTCATCAGCCGCTATACCAGGGAAGCGGGGGTTCGCCAGCTGGAACAAATGCTCGGTCGCCTGACCCGGAAGGTCGCGCTGACATTTGCGGAACTTCCTGAAGGCCAGGAACGGACTCCTGTGTCCATTCAACCGACTACCCTTCCAGACTGGCTCGGGTCCGAGCGGTTCATGCCTGAGGAGGCGCGCAAGCTGTTGCCCGCCGGCGTGGCCACAGGGCTCGCCTGGACTCCAAGTGGGGGGGATGTGCTCTATATCGAAACCACGCTGCTCCCAGGCAGTCATGAACTGACGATCACCGGTCAGCTGGGAGACGTCATGCAGGAGTCTGCCAGAGCTGCACGAAGCTACCTCTGGTCACACGCTGAAAGCATGGGGCTCGATATTTCCCGTTTCAAACGGAATGGCGTGCATATCCATGTGCCGTCAGGAGCCATCCCGAAAGACGGACCTTCAGCCGGGATCACGATGGCCACGGCTCTGGCCTCTTCGTATATCGGGGAGGCCGTGCGTAGCGATACCGCCATGACCGGCGAGATCAGCCTGAGCGGCTTAGTCCTTCCAGTCGGCGGGATTAAAGAAAAAGTGTTGGCCGCTCATCGCGCTGGCATCACGCGGGTGATTCTGCCCAAGTCCAACGAAAAGGACTTGAAAGAAGTACCACAAGAAGTGCGCGAGGATTTGACCTTCATTCTAGTGGAACGAATCGAGGAGGTCCTCCCCGCTGCCTTCAACCATGATACAGCGGCCTACGGAAGTTTCCGCTTCGGAACAGGCATTGCCCCAGCCTCAGCGTAACCGACGGGACTCTGGAACAGGAACCGGGGTCTCGTCCCTCATTTATCTTCAATCGACATAGCAAGATGTTCAAACAGGCCGTCCAGCGATCCGCGAATCGTAAAAAGTACACGGTTTCGAAGTAAGGATACTCGGCAGTCCGACATTTCACGCTTCACATGTTATGATTGAAAGCACCGCCTTGCTCCCTGACCGATCGCTGTGTAAGGATATTTTCAGTTCCTCGACTCACCTCGGGGACGACCCAACATGAAAGGAGCAGGACAATGCCACCAAAGATTGAGATCGGCCCGATTGTCAAAGTCGTGAAGACCGACGAGGAGTGGAGGAAACTTCTTGCGCCGGAGGCCTACAAGGTCCTGCGGCACGAGAGTACCGAGCGCCCCTTTACCGACAACATGCACGATAACAAGAAAGCCGGTATCTACCACTGCGCAGGATGCGACTTGCCCCTCTTTTCTTCAGAACACAAATTCGACAGCGGCACCGGCTGGCCCAGCTTCTGGCAACCCATCGATCCCAAAGTGGTCGAAACCACAACGGATTACAAATTGATCTTTCCAAGGACCGAAGTCCACTGCGCCCGCTGTGAGGGACATCAAGGACATATCTTTAAGGATGGCCCTAAGCCAACAGGGTTACGATACTGCATCAACGGCGTCGCAATGAAGTTTGTGGCCGCATAGCCTCTGCCCACGCTCCTCTTAGCCAGACATTGGCAATTGCGGCAGAGGCACTCATGAATCATGCAGGTTGGAGCGCGCCCAAGCAGCTGGGCAACCAGAACCCGCAATGAAAACAGTTGGGCCACAAAGAAAAACTCTCTCGCTTCTCAATAGCTGGGCGTCAAGGAGATGTGAGTGAACGAATTCGGTCGCCGCATTCGTCCATACGTGGAACGTGAAATTCTTGCTGCATATCAAGCCGAAGCACGAGGGCAACCAGATGTCGCCTTCTCACATCTGGAACGTGCACACGTACTTGGGCAAACATCAACGGTTGAACACGTTCGCGTGCATTGGCACATGTTGCTCTGGGGTATTCGTCAGCGTGATGTCCGAGAGTGTCTGGGTCAGCTGCTGCGCGTCATCGGTGCTGCCATAGGCACTGCTGTCGGTCTGGTGCCGCAGGGAAACACAGGCGGTACAAACGTCAACCCTTTCAAGCGCATGCCAATTCCGCCGGAGCTTGCGGCACGGATAGAAGAAGCGCGCACTTCGGGGAGATGACATCCAGCCAGTCATTCGAATCAAGTTGCCTAAAGCCTACCGCTTATTTCGCACAATAGGCTGCAGAAAGATCGGAAATCAAAGAAATACTCCTTGAACAATCAAGAGCTTTGCGATACCATATTTCGTTAAAAGCAGGGGTTTTTACACTCTATCTAGCCGTCACATACAGTGCAGCTGCCCCCTACCGCCCACGCACCACCCAGCTCCGGACAAGAGAAGCCTCGCAATTGAGGCAACATCGACACCACGTACCTAGGTCGAGTCCTGGGGCCGATCAGAGTCCTGTCCATCTTTTATGCCAAAGGGCACCTCAGGAAACCTGGTGAAAAGTTCGGGATAGCTGTAAAATAAAACTTGCAAAGAAAGAGCATGGTAGCTACGATTCGCGCCATGAAAACTTACCCCTCGGCTCAGAATCTCGGATACTTCGATACCGCGCAGGTGATAGCCAGAAACGACTGAAGACCTATCAAGGGCAAAGGCCACACGTCATGACAACCCAAACGAAAGGAGCCACAATGAAGCCAGCCGTACCGAAAACCGAACTCCGACAGGCAGTCGGAGGTTCTTCTCTGTTGCGCAAGAGCGTTCTCGGAGCTTTGGCCATCAGCTCAGTGGCGATGCTGTCGCCCTGGGTCGCGACGGCGACCGACTATAAGCTCAAGATTCCTTTCGGTTTAGAAGAGACTGCCGTAGTCATTCCTGCCGATAACCCTTTGACGGCTGAAAAGGTCGAATTGGGTCGAACGTTGTTTTTTGACAAGCGACTGTCGGCGGACAACACCATCGCGTGCGCAAGCTGTCACCTGGCAACAAATGCGTTTACGGACGGCAAGCCGGTGTCTACGGGCATTCGAGGCCAGAAGGGCGGTCGCAGCGCGCCGGCATCCTTCAACCGGGTCTTCAGTAACGCTCAATTTTGGGACGGCCGGGCCCCAACATTGGAAGCCCAATCGGTCGGTCCGTTTACAAATCCGATCGAGCACGGCTTTGCCAACTATGATGTGATGAATGCGAAGATGATGAAAATCGCGGGCTATCGGGAACTCTTCAAGCAAGTGTTCGGAGATGAAAACATCACGACTGAGAGGGTGGGCAAGGCCATCGCCAGCTTCCAGCGTACCGTCCTTTCCGGCAACAGCCCGGCAGACAAGTTCGATCAGGGACAGGAAGCAGGAGCAATTCCGGAAGCGGCTCAAAAGGGCCTCACCCTGTTCCGGGATAAGGCACGCTGCACGAAATGCCACTCCGGATTCAACTTCACCGACGAAAAATTTCACAACCTCGGCATCGGCTGGGATGACAACAAAGTGGATCTTGGTCGCTATATGGTGACCAAGAATGCCGAGGAACTCGGCGCATTTAAAACCCCGACCTTGCGGGAGATCTCACGAAGCGCACCGTATATGCATGACGGCCGTTTCAAAACGCTTGAAGAAGTTGTGAATTTCTATAACAAGGGTGGTGTCAAGAATCCTCACCAGGATCCCTTGATCCTCCCGCTCGAACTGACGGACCAAGAGAAGAGTGATCTCGTGGCTTTTCTTCGCACGCTGAATGGCGAAGGGTGGCAGCAAGCCACAGCGCCGAAATCCTTTCCTCAATAGAACAGGAACAACACGGATGGATCCGCTCGTAGCGGATCCACCGCATCCGTTGAGACCATACCGCTCTCTGGACAAGGATAGTACAACGAGACAAAACCAGGGCCGATCCCGACCGCGATGGTTGGGACCGGCCCTGGTTGCATTTGACCGCATCCCCCAAGAAATGTTTCGAACCGATGTCGTGCTATGCCTTTCGGCGGTGGGGCCAGGAAAGTGACGCCGACGACTTCAGCGAGGAAATATTCTTCAAGGCCTTCAGAAAACTGAAAGGGGGTCAGCTGAGCTGACCCCCTTTCAGGCTACGAGAAAAGACTCTCGCCTCTCTAACGGATTCACTTCTGGCAGAATCGAATCCTCACGTAAGTCGGTTACCGGAATTACTCAGTGACTTTTATCAGCCATCCGTTGCTGACTTCGCACTGATTGACGCCTCTCGCATCAATGTTAATTTTTGCGTAGGCCCCTTTGAGTGCGTCAGGAAGCTTGCCGGATACTTTATACCCACCTTGTTTTTCGACCACGGTGACTGGTACTGACTGGCCCTTTATCGTCACTTTAATACTTTTCGGATAAGTTGATTCAGATGCATAAAATGAAAAGTCAGAATGTGGGCGCACTTCTGAATTATTCGGCGGCGAGAATTCAGAAAAATTCACTTGTTTACACATCCCTGTCCCACTGCCACTGCTGTTAGGGTCACCATAAGCCCAGACATTGGCAGGGATAACCAATACAGCCGCTACCCACAAAATATTTTTTAATTTCATCGTTCCGCCTCTTGTGTTGTTATTGAATAGGTTGACCGGTGTATTACTAAGTGATGAACGGGCCATATTGTCAGCTATTTTTCAAAAAAAAACAACCCCCATGCGATTGAAACGATCAATGTTGTTCCTCTCACATCTTTCACAACGACCTCACTTCCATACTTCATAACAGTTCATCTCATCGTCATCGCGAAATCGTGTAAAATCTCAGCAAAGGGCACGCGGCTAGGACCTAGAGGAAAGAGCCGTGGCCCCCGACAGAAAGTCTTCGTCTCTTAGCATCCAGCCGCTTACCTCTCGCCAGAACGTTCGTGATTCCGGCAGAAGCACTCATAACTCATGCAGGTTAGTCGGCTTTCCCCTCCCGCATGAGCAGCTTGACAAGAACCGGAAAAAGAGCTTATCACAAGCACCTGGCAAGGCCTCTTGAGGGTGTTCGGGCTGCCCCTCAAATACAAGGTCCCCTCACCAGGAAGAGGAAGATCATGCGAAAAACATTCGAGCAACTCTTCGAAGCGCTGAGCGGTCATGCACGGGATGTTTCGTTTCAGGTGCAGTTTTGGGATGGAGTAAAAAAATCGTACGGCGCCGGTGAGCCACAGTTCATTCTCACTTTTGTCACGAAGCGCTCGGCAGAACATGTGCTTGAAAGCGGATCGTTGGGCTTCGGCGAAGAGTATATGGCAGGAGATATTCAGGTCGAGGGCGATTTCAGACAACTACTCCGCTTCGGGGCGGACGCCGCATTCCTCAATCTGCCTCTCGGGTTGAAAGCCAAGCTCGCCATTAAGCACCTGCGCCAGACATCGCTCAACACGCTCTCACGTTCGACGAAACACGTCGCCCACCATTATGACCGCGGGAATGACTTCTATAAGCTGTGGCTCGACGAGAGCATGGCCTATTCCTGTGCCTACTTCCGTTATGAGAACGACACGCTCGAGCAAGCACAGCAGACAGAAGTACGAACACATTTGCCGGAAACTTCAGTTGAAGGCAGGAGAAACACTGATCGACATCGGCTGCGGCTGGGGCGGAATGCTGATCTACGCCGCGAAGCATTATGGCGTGCGCGGCGTCGGCTGCACCTTGTCCAAACATCAAGCCGAATATGCGGTCGATCTCGTGAAGCGTCAGGGTCTGTCGAAAGAGATTTCGATCGTATTGGAGGACTATCGGAAGATTGAGGGCAAGTTCGACAAATTCGTTTCAGTTGGGATGTTTGAACACGTGGGGAAGCAATTCATTCCGACATTTATGGAGAAGGTGCACTCGATCTTGAATCCTGGCGGCATTGGGCTGCTCCACACCATCGGACAAGAGCGGCCAGTGCCGGGCGATCCCTGGACGTTGAAATACATCTTTCCCGGTGGATACATTCCCTCGCTCGACGAAATCGTACGGACCATGTGCGAAGCCAAACTCATTCCGACGGACATCGAAAACCTTCGCCTGCACTACGCACGAACGGTTGAGGAGTGGAGCGCACGATTCGAGGTCCATGCCAAAAAGGTCGAGGCGATGTACGATGCGTCCTTCGTTCGTATGTGGCGGATGTTTCTCAATGGTTGTGTTGCCAACTTTCGCTATGGGGACATGAGGCTCTATCATGTCCTTTTTACAAATGGATTGAACAACACCATGCCCCTCACACGCGAGCACCTGTACCGCTAATGGAGCCGATCGTAACAGTCGCCTCACGCTTGCAAGCTGTCAAAGACCGCATTGCCAGAGTCGCGCAATCAGTCGGCCGATCACCGGATGAGATCACACTACTAGTGGCGAGTAAAACCCACCCCGCCGAGCGAGTGAGGGAAGCCTGCCTCGCAGGACAAACTATTTTTGGCGAGAATTATCTGCAGGAAGCGCTGGCAAAAATGCCGGCCCTGACCGATTTGCCGATTGAGTGGCATTTCATCGGCCCGATACAAAGCAATAAGACCAAACGCATCACAGAAAATTTCGTCTGGGTTCACAGTGTGGACAGAATAAAAATTGCCGACCGCCTGGCGAAAGATCGACCTGAATCGCTTCCGCCGTTGCAAATCTGCCTGCAAGTGAACGTGAGCGGGGAAGATAGTAAAAGCGGTGTGGCGCCTGAAGAGCTGGCCCAGCTGGCAGCGCATGTCGTTCGCCTGCCCCGCCTGAAATTGCGCGGACTGATGGCCGTCCCTGAACTCACGACTGCCACGGCCTTACAGCGCAGTCAGTTCCACATGCTGTGGGAACTGTTCGATCGGCTCAAGAAAGATGGCTACGAGGTCGATACACTTTCCATGGGGATGTCGGAAGATATGGACATCGCGATCGCCGAAGGCGCAACCATGGTACGCATAGGTACGGCGATTTTGGGACCAAGACGCTACCTCATACCAGAGGAGCTTGCCATCCGCGCAGCCCAAAAGTCCGTAACCCTATAACCTATTACTTTCTATCACTTCGCATGTATACATCAAGCAACTCATCAACATAGTCGATCCCTCAAGCACCAACCTTACCAGCTGAGTAACCTCCAAGACCTAGCAGAAGGCCTGGCCATTCCCTAAAGATAGTCAGCCGCATTGAAGAGTGCCACTGACACTTTGCGCACTCCCCTGACAATCTCCACCCACGCTTCACATCCAGAGGCGAAAGATCGAACGGCCCAGTCATTACCCTCAAATCTTTCATCTTCAAGAGGCTATTGTTGCTAGGATATGATGCTAGGCGCATGATGCGTCCACAAGACCGATAACGGGGAGCTTACCTTGAACACCACGACACTAATTCCGCAACGTTCTCCCCTGTCGGCTGGGCTCGCAGCTGGAGTCGCCGGATCATTGATCGGCGATAGGCTCTTCGGAGCGACGAACAGCAGCGCGGAGACCACCGATGCCGATGCGCCTGCTCCTGAAACCAACCACACCACCGGAGATTTCAGCTCCGCTGAAATCCTTCTAGTCCTCCTGCTCGTGGCAGCAGCGACGGTTTTTTATTTCCTGAAAATACAACGACCTTCCCTCCCAGATTTTTCCGGAATCACAGGCCGCAACCCATCCAGCGACAATCTGCCGACAAAGCGATCTGCCACGACCAGACAGAAATTATCGGTCGATAGTGTCACTTCTGCCGACAAAGCAGCCTTTCAACAGTTACTGATCGACGTTCAACTGGCCTGGAGCAACCAAGATCTGACCGAGTTGCGGCAGCTCGTCACGCCGGAGATGCTGAATTATTTCAGCGCCGCCCTAGCCGACAACCGCAGTCAGGACATCCAGAACCATGTGGAGGATGTGGTGCTCCTCCGTGCCGAGATCCTGGAAGCCTGGACTGAACAGGCAACGCAGTACGTGACGGCGGGGCTTCGATGGAGTGCCCGTGACTATAACGTATCCCTGACAAAGCAGCGCGGAGAACCAGGCTATGTCATCGAAGGCAGTGAAAAGACGCCGACCGAATCCGGCGAAGCCTGGACCTTCATGCGATCCCCAGATGGGAAGTGGTTGCTCTCGGCGATCCAACAATGAAAGAGAGGGGATGGAGCCTGATGATCTTCTGTGCTCGCGCAACGCGCGGCCTCAGAAGGCCCTCGTTGGACGCGCGCAGTAGAAGATCAATCAGCCCCCATCCCTGAAAGGATAACGAGCGAGCTTGGAGGGATCATTTATATCGTTTGACGCGCGCAGTAGAGGATCGACCAGCCCACCCTTCAAAGGATAGACGAGAGCAGCTGGAAAGGATAGAGCAGAATAGAGGAAGGGATGGAGCCTGATGATCTTCTGTGCTCGCGCAACGCGCGGTCGCGGACTCCCCTCGTTGAACGCGCGCAGTGGAAGATCAATCAGCCCCCATCCCTGGGGGACAACGAGCGAGCTTGGAGGGACCATCTATAAACTCGTTCGACGGCCGCACATAGACCAACATGGGTGCCCTTCCAAGAAAGAGAAACATGCTCGCCCGATGCGCGCAGTAAAGGGCAGCCTCGGCCACTCCTCCTGAGAGAGACGGGAAGAATTAGGAAATGCTGGTTCGGCAAGTGCAGTTGGGAGATAAAAGACTGGATGGGGCTCCTGTGCTCCCGCAACGCGCGGCCGCGGAAGCCCCTCGCCCGGGGTAATGGCACATCTCGGTGTGCCAGTGAGGTGGGCGGGCTGAAAAAGCTGCGCGCACGCTTGGGAAAGCGCCACGCCACCCCTCCCATACCGGAAGAAGAAGGGATGAAAGGAAGTATTTGGTAGACAGACTCACATGGGCATAGATCGGCTAACGATGAAAACGTAGAATGTCCCTCTTTCTTCGTTCGTTAACCAGTAGGCGGAGGGACAGTTTCCCTTCCGCTGCACGTTGGCAGCTCATTGTGCAGGCTGGACTCTCCTGCGCTACTTGCCAGGTTGATCCTTTCCTTCTTATGAAGCGACCTTTCTAGGTAACCAAAGGAGGGTACGATGGGATGGTATGAAGCCATCAGATGTCCAGGTGGAATGTGCGAAGCTGGCCGAAGAGAACGCAAAGCTGCGTCAAGAATTGCTCGATCTACGAGAACAGGCGAAAACCCGCCGAGAGATGTACTATGAGAACAACGTGTATTGGCGGCAGACGGCCTGACGGTAAACCTGACGGACCATTCTGTCCGAAGTGCCTTGATGGAAACCATAAGGCTGCAAGGATGAGCGACTATTCGGACTGGCACACATGGACTTGTCCAGTCTGCGAGTGTTCGATTCAAAAGCCGGGAGGAAGGCGGGAGATTCGCGTTGAGACTGACTATGATCCCTTCTCAAGCCGACAAGCAGGTCGATGCTTTACACCTTGGAATAGACTCGTTGCCATTTTATGTGGAGACGTTCACACGAAACAACGGGATCGGGAATCTTTTCTGATTGTTCAACCTGAAAGCCTGTCCTAATGCCCTACCTCACTCCGATTTGTTTCTTGCACCACACCCCTAACGCCTCGCGCGGCGGTCCGCCGATTTTCTCGACGTCCCATTCCTCGCCGTTGATCCCTACCATTCAACATTGATCACTCAACATTCTCCCACAAGGCCAGCGCTACCGGCGCAGCTTTGTGAGGAAATCCGCCAGAGAGATCATGGTGATGTTTGCATGGTGTTTGAGCGCCAAGAGATGGCGATCTCCTGAGACAACGAACTCGGCTTGTGCAGCGATCGCACATTCAAGTATTCGATTGTCCGGTTCATCTTTGAGAATATGGAGAGTGGGTCGAGGACGCAGGACTGTCGCCACCTGGCTGACGGCCTGGACAGCTTCCCGGACTTTGTCTTCTGCCCAATCAAACTTCATTTGGAGGACTCTGGCCGTTTCGGTCAGGATGGCGACCGACGCATACAGCTCAAACGCGCCATGGACAGCTTCCAGATAAGCGTCCTCGGCATTTCCTCCTGGAATGGCGAGGGCCGAGATGTAGATGTTGGTATCAAACACGACTCGCACGATCAGCGGCCCTGAAATACCAGCTTCTCGACATCGGCCTCGGTAAGAATACCCTTCTTTCTCGCTTTCTTTACACCGTAGCGTTGCAGATCAAGAAAGCGTTCTTCTCGGCGACGCCGTTCGTAGGTCTTGAGCATCTCCCTGAACAGCTGACTTTTGTTTTTCGATTCGGCCTTGGCCAGTTTTTCGAAATTTTCAGCAAGATTCGAGGGGAGCGAGACTGTGACAGGCACACGCGTGTGTTTCATCGAACACCTCCTGTATGACAAAATCATACAGCGATGATGAGACGGAGGTCAATCTCTGGCCCACTTTTCCGGACGCTTGGCGGAGAGCTGGTTCTTCTGGTCTGTCGGGTCTATCGGGTCTTTCTGGTTTGTTTGGTTCGACGCACGAGAGAAACAGGACAGCCACGCGCACCAGAGTCCTAAAGTGAATCAATACCTGGAGCAGGTTGAGGCGATTCTGTTTCGTACTGTTTCAGAGAGCATCAGTATCGTAGCGAGACCGATTCCGACTGCATCCGTCACCAGATCGTCGACGCTCGCTCCCCTGCCTTGAACCGATCCTTGGAACACTTCGGTCCAGAGACCGAAGACAAAGGCCGCAACGGCTGCAACTGGAAGCGCATACGCCGGTGGCCATGCGCGACGCTGCAGTCCTCGAGTCAGCAGGACGGCCAAGATTCCATAGCCCGGCGCATGGGACCATTCTAAAAAGCTTCCGGGTACCTGCACCATTAGATGGCCGGCAAGACCCACCCCCGGCACGATGATCGCGCCGAAATAGAGCAGCCCCATGTAACCCAGCACAATTCCTAACCCCACAAACACCTCCCAAATCCATGCATGGGTTGGGAAGATACAAGAATCCACGGAAGGTAAACTATTGGGCATTCGTAGGGGGAGGAGGAACGTCGGTCTGGCCATCCCTCATATATTCAGCGAGACAGCTTGTGTGATCTTCACTGCGGCACCTAAGGAGATTTTTCCAAATCTCTATACCTCTTTTTGAAGGAGTGGCCAAGGTTGTCCTTCACTGCGCGCGACATTCTCACCCGCCCAACCCCGAGCGCGCCGAGACGCGCTCTTCTCCCTGGCGAGCACTGTTTCATCGTGCGCGTTCCGCGAGCAGGAGGACGACCAGGCCGTGCTACCGTCCCTACTTCCACCCTTCCCCGCTCGTCCCTCCCCCAAATCCTCCGAAGTTCCCCCCGAAGCCCCCCTGGCCGGTTCCCCAATACTCTCCTTTTTGAATCCGTTTGTAGGGATGCCGAAGGTCCGGTCGGCTAATCCACCAGAAGAACGCGAACCCCCCGATGCCGGTAAAGAGAGCGAGCCAAAACCCCAGGCCTTTGGAATGTCCCTTCGCGATGTCGCCGACACGGACTTCCTGCGCAGGAGAGGCGAGGGCCACCACCGTGAGATAGAGGCCTTCGCCGAAATGTCCCAACTCAATCGACGGCTGCAAACTCTCGTGTCCGACTTGATTCCTCAATGCGGGAGTAATCACCGGCAACATCTGCCGGCCCAGCGTAATCGCAGCTTGTCGTTCCTGCACCGCGACCAGCACCATCACGCCATGTTCTTGTTGCGTCGATCCGATGCCCCATTTTTCATAGAGTGCCGTCGCATACTCGTTGGCCGACCCGAAGGGCTTGATGGTCGGAACGGTCACCACGACCATTTCCACGCCGGTCTTCCGCTCAAGGTCCTGGCAGACGGACCGGATGCGCTCTTTCCAATCCCCATCGATCGCCTGCGCATGGTCGCTCACATAGCCTTGAGGCCCCGGCAACTGGATCTTGGGCCGTTCGTAGGAAACAGCCTGGGCGATGCCCTCGAAGACGACAAGGCAGAGCACCATCGCCATACTAGAGATCTTTGTCATCGTTGCCCCGACTGCGGCAGTTGCTCGACTGCGCGAGTGAGCAACGTCGCGGCTTGCAGATACCGGTCAAAGAGACGAGGCACTTCGTGGGGACCGGGAGAAATCTGTCCGCGCTTGAGCAACCAGGCGTCCTGCAATCCCTGCAGGTCCAATTTCAGCTGCTCGGCAACGTCCGAAATTACCGCATCGGAGTGAGAGAGTGGGGGACGCCCAAGAAGACGTTGGACCCCGCGCAGCAATGGAACGATCGAGGTGATCGAGAGCGGCAACAAAATCGTCGTGGCTTCGTCGCCTCCGCCCCCTTCGACATAGCGCTGGCGCAGCCGCAAGACATGACTCGTGAGGCCCTGGACCACGGCCTCTCTCAGCCGATCGGTCTTCACGTGAAAGCCGATGAAGGGATCGCGCCCGCCCAGAACGCGATGCTGTTCCTGGATCTCCAGAAACTCCAGTGGGAAGACCGTTGCCGACAGACGCAGCTCCTCTTCCGTGATAAAGAGGGGGACCATGATCTGTTCCTTGCTCCATCGGCGGTGCAACGCACTGTACTGTTTGAGGACGGCACTGTCGTAGGACGAGACCAGGAGAAGGATGTTCAGGTTGGAGCGACCCTGGAGAAATTCCCCCCGAACAGCACTGCCGTAGAGCAGCATACCCTCCAGCTGCTCCCCGAACACACCTTTAACCTCCTTCACGTAGGTCTGCAGCAGTTTCTGTGTGTCGTTCGGCAATCCCTCGATCAGACGTTCGGTCGTGCCCATATTCCTCATGACGACATCAGATGGGGAGACTTCTCATGCGCGCGGATATCGGGCAGAAACCCTGCGGCAATCACGCGATCGATCAGATTAAATGGCGGCATCGTCCGCAACCCCGCCGTGGTCGACAGGACCTGATAGCGAAGTCGTGCGTTCCGATCCAGCGTCTGAAACACTCGATCGCGCAGGAAGGCTACCACGGGATTCTCCGTATTCCAATAAAACACTTGCTGATCGGCCAATTGCTGCAACATGGTGACTTGCGGACGCCTGATTCGTTCAAACTCTTTCAGCCTGGCGGCGGAATAGTCCTGATCGGCTAGACACCCTGGCAAGAGATCGGACAGCGCCATGGCATCGACCATCGCTTGCATGCGTCCCTGCGAGGCATGGGGATTCATCGCATGGGCGGCGTCGCCGATCAGCACAGCTCCATCCGCCACCCAGGTCGGCGTTCGCACCCGCCCGGTCGGCATATAGGCAGTCTGGCTCCAATCGCTCAGACGTCGAAATAGCCCGGCAAACTGCGGCGCGATCTGGCTCCACGTCTGCTGCAGCGCCGAGATACCCCGCTGCTTCACAACCTCCATCGAGCCCTTGGCAATCATGTAGAAGAGATAGACCTTGTTCCCCGTCGCCGGAAAGATTCCCAAAATCGTCCTCTGTCCGACGTAGTAGAAGGATTCCGATACGGGCTCTTCCGATTCGAGAATCGCAATCAGATACCCGTCAGGATAGAGATAGAGGTCGGCGGGAATCTTCAGTGCCTCACGCACTTTCGAAAATGCGCCATCGGCGCCGACGACAATCTTAGCACGGATCGTGCCTGTACCATCTGGCCCCTGCGTGGACAATCCCACCACCCGATTGCCCTCGCGCAAGAGTCCTGTAAAGGAGGTCCCGTAGCGAAGCGTCACGCTCTTTTGCTGCTGCACTGCCGCGACAATGGCGTGGTGGGCCACGTTCGGCAAGGTCACGATGGCGCGATTATAGGGCGGCGGCAGATCACCATAGTCGATGCTACAGAGACGCGTCCCTCCGGCCCGGCAAAAATGAAAGAGCCGCACAGACCTCGTCGCATCAGCCGGCAACGACTGCAACACGCCCAAGCGATCGAGCACGTGCTGTCCGTTCGGTTGGAGAATTTCTCCTCTCAAGCCCTGGGGTGGACCGGCTGCCTGATCCAACACGACGGTGCTGATCCCTTGTTTCGCCAGCGCCAGGGCCAAGACGGCTCCGCCTCCCCCCGCCCCCACCACCGCCACGTCGGTCTGTTCAGTCATCGTTCCTCGCTAAACAATAGCTGAGCCCTCACCCTTCTCATTTACTTCCACTCCCGATATCGGCTGTGATCGTTCCACATCGCCAGGAATTTTTCCCTTGCCTTGACCGTGATCGTGCGATCGGTAATGACGTCGAGCCGCTCATCGTTATAGCGATTGCCGCTCGTCGTGTGGTTCATCGAGCCGGAGGCGTTCACTTCATCGTCGATCACAACTTGTTTCAGGTGCATCAACCCATCGTGTTGGTTCACGAGAATCGGAATATCGGCTAACTGCAGTGTACGAAGCGCCGTGAGCTGTTTCACGTCCTCGGTGCGCTGCAGATCGGTGATCAGACGCACATCGACCCCCCGTTTCTTTGCCGCGACCATCGCCTCCACCGCACGGGGAGAGGTCAAACCATAGACCGCTACATAGAGGTAGCGTGTCGCTTGCCGATAGAGCGTCGTCAGGCGATCGAGCGGCGTGTCGTCTGGCCCGTAGTAGACCTCTACCGTCGCGCTCCATCCGGCCCCGATTGGAATCGCGAGCATCAATAGGGCGAGGCAGAGCGAGCGCACAATGGAGCGGGATAGGACTGCTCTCATAGATGGGAGGAGCCTGTTCAACATGGCCGTCCGTGACGAGGCGAAAGAGGTGCGGCCAGATGCGAGACCGCAGGCCCGAGGCTGCCCCTCATTTCACGTTTCACGCCTCACGTTTCACAGATCATGGGAGCGGGCGGAAAACGACGAAGATGGTCGCGGATCGTTCGCCGCAGTAGAACGGTCACTGTCGGACAGGCTCCCAGCTATTCGAGTTCAAATAACATCTTGAAATGATCGTCCGTGGCCTCCCAAGCCTGCGGCGCCGAAGTAGCGAGCCACTGTTGCAGAAACTGCTTTTGCCCCGGCGTGAGCAGTTGCTTGATCTGGTGAGAGCGGCCTTGGAGGGGCTGCAGAAACCCGACCCGCTTCTGAAAATCCAATGTCGCCGTACGGACATACATGTTCGTGAAGGCCGTTGGTGTGTCGTCCTCCCCATCGCCTTGAATCCAAACCGATAAAAACTTCTCTAACTGGAGCCCGGTGCTATCCATGGCGGGATCGGTATCGTGAAATAGCTCGTTTTCAGACTCTTCGAGCGGAATAGCCTCAGCGGACCTGAACATGAAGTTGCGTTTCCACATGTCGTCGCCCATCCAAAAGATGGCATAGTGGCGGCGGATCGCGAACAAAGTCAAGCCACGAGGCGGCCGGTTTCGTTGCCTTGACATTGGCGAAGTCGCTTTGATAGCGTGTTGAAATTGTTTAATTTCTGGGCCATGTTAGGAGTCTTCATGCAGGTCAAAATCAATGGGAAGGCAGAAGAGATTTCAGGGGGAACGGTCCTCGATCTTCTCCAGGCCAAAAAGATTGAACCACAAATGGTTGCGGTCGAAGTCAACGACACCATGTTGGACCGGAATCACCTCGCCACCACCAACCTGAATGACGGCGACCGGGTTGAGTTCTTGTTTTATATGGGAGGTGGCCGGTGACAATGACCCTGCACAAAGACATTACCGAACTCATCGGACGGACTCCCCTCGTCCGTCTGAACCGGTTGTCCCCTGTAGGCGGGGCGACGATCTATGGAAAAGTCGAGTTCTTTAATCCCGGTGGAAGCGTCAAGGATCGGATCTGCCTCAATATGATCGACGAGGCGGAACGACTGGGCGCATTAAAGCCGGGCGGCACGATCGTCGAACCGACCAGCGGAAACACCGGAATCGGTCTGGCATTAGTCGCCGCGGTCCGTGGCTATAAGCTGATTCTCGTGATGCCGGAGAGCATGAGCATGGAGCGGGCGAGCCTCTTGTCGTCCTATGGCGCGCAGCTCGTCTTGACCCCGGCCTGGGAAGGGATGAAGGGTGCGATCCGCGAGGCGGAAAGCATCATCGCGCAGAATCCCTCATACTTTATGCCGGATCAGTTTTCCAACCCGGCTAACCCGGCCATGCATAAAAAGACCACGGCGATCGAGATTCTCGAGTCGCTCGACGGAAAGATCGATGCGTTTGTGGCGGCAGTCGGGACAGGCGGCACCATTACCGGATGCGGGGAAGTGTTCAAAGAACGGAATCCCAACGTGAAAGTGATTGCAGTTGAACCGGCCGGATCGCCGGTCTTATCAGGTGGAGAGCCAGGGCCCCATAAGATTCAGGGCATCGGCGCGGGGTTCATCCCGAAAGTGTTGAACCGGGCCATTCTCGACCGTGTGATGACCGTGACCGATGACGAGGCCTATCAAACGGCCAAGCAGCTCTCGAAAAAGGAAGGCCTCTTGGTGGGCATTTCTGCCGGAGCCAACGTGTTCGCCGCGCAGAAAGTGGCCCAAGAGCTTGGACCAGGCAAGAACGTGGTGACCATCCTGTGCGATACTGGCGAGCGGTATATCAGCATCGAAAAGTATTTTAATATCTGAGAACTCTTTCATGAATTGAGCGGAGTGGGATGCTCAATATGGCCGCCCAGCAAGGCCGCAGGCGAGAAGAAACCGGAGGCGTACCCTCTGGGGTACGTTGAGGATTTCTTCGAACCGAGAACGAAGTTGGAGGCCGTTTTCAGCATCCCGGAAGATCATGGAATTTACCGAAGATCAGATAAGCCGCTACAGCCGCCACATTCTTCTGCCGGAGGTCGGAGGCAAGGGGCAAAAGAAGATCGCCAAGGCCAAGATTCTCCTGGTCGGCGCGGGGGGCCTTGGTTCGCCGGCTGCGCTCTACCTGGCCGCAGCCGGTATCGGCACCATCGGCCTCATCGATAGCGATGTGGTGGACCTGACCAATCTTCACCGGCAGATTCTTCACCATACGTCGGACGTGGGCCGCCCCAAAGTCGTCTCGGGCAAAGAGAAGATTCAGGCGTTGAACCCGGACGTCCAGGTCTCGATGTACGAAGAACGTCTGACGTCCGGCAATGCGTTGAAGATCATCAGCGACTACGACATCGTCATCGACGGGGTCGACAACTTTACGGCCAAGTTCCTCATCAACGACGCCTGTTTCTTTGCCGGAAAACCATTGGTCCACGGCGGCATCCTCCGCTTCGATGGTCGCGTGACGACCATTGTGCCGAAGCAGTCCGCCTGTTATCGTTGCATCTTCAAGACTCCACCGCCGGCCGGGCTGGTTGCCTCCTGCCAGGAGGCAGGCGTGATCGGCGTGTTAGCCGGCATCATTGGCACGATCCAAGCCACTGAGGCCTTGAAACTCATTCTGGGAATCGGTCATCCTCTCACGAATCGATTCCTGGATTTCGATGCGCGCAAGACGCAGTTCAGAGAAATCAAAGTGAAGCGCAATCCCGACTGTGCGCTCTGCGGTGCGCACCCGACGATTACCGAACTGTTCGATGACGGCGATCCGTTTGCCGGCTGTGCCGTCCGGCCGTAATTATTGACCGAGTAAGGTGGAATCGCCATGGCCACAATGAAAGCCCTAGTCTGTCGTGAGTGCGGAAAAGAATATCCAACGAAGGCGATCCATGTCTGCGAGATGTGCTTTGGCCCCCTCGAAGTGAAATACAACTACGAGGAGATTAAGAAGAACATTTCCCGCAAGAAGATCCAAGACGGACCACACAGTATCTGGCGCTATGCCGATCTCCTGCCGGTGGAAGGGCCGGCTTTTCTCGGCCCGCATGCCGGGATGACCCCCCTGGTGCGCGCCAAAAATCTCGGCGCCTACCTCGGATTGGACGAGCTCTACATTAAGAACGATACGGTCAATCATCCCACGCTCTCGTTCAAAGATCGGGTCGTAGCCGTGGCCATCACCAGGGCTCGCGAATTAGGATTTGAAACCATTGCCTGCGCCTCGACCGGCAATCTGGCCAATTCCGTCGCCGCCCATGCGGCTGCCGCCGGGATGCGCTGCTACGTGTTTATTCCAGGCGATCTGGAAGCCGCGAAGGTTCTCGGCAACTTGATCTATAAACCCAACGTGGTGGAGATCGAAGGCAACTACGATGATGTGAATCGGCTCTGTAGCGAAATCGCCGGCGAGCACGGCTGGGCGTTCGTCAACATCAACATTCGTCCCTACTATGCGGAAGGCTCGAAGACGCTGGCATTTGAAACCGTCGAGCAACTCGGCTGGCGCACGCCCGATCAAGCCGTCATCCCCATGGCGTCGGGCTCACTGCTGACGAAAATTTGGAAGGGCCTCCACGAAATGCGGTACGTGGGATTGATCGATGAGATCAGGACCAAGATCAACGGGGCGCAGGCCGAAGGCTGCTCGCCGATTTCCACGGCGTTCAAGGCGGGGCGAGACTTCTTCAAACCGGTGAAACCCAAGACCATCGCAAAGTCCTTGGCGATCGGTAATCCAGCCGACGGTTACTACGCCCTGAAGGCCACGACGGAGAGCAAGGGCTCCATGGACATGGTGACCGACGACGAGGTCGTGGAGGGCATCAAGCTGCTTGCGCAGACGGAAGGAATCTTCGCCGAAACGGCCGGTGGTGTCACGATCGGTGTGCTGCAAAAGCTGGTGAAAAACGGCACGATCAAGAAAGGCGATCTTACCGTGGCCTATATCACCGGGAACGGCTTGAAAACCCAGGAAGCGGTGATCGATGCCGTCGGACGACCGGTCCGCATTCAGCCAAGCCTGGTCGCCTTTGAGAAAACATTTAAAATGGGCAAGAACGGTGGTGGTGACGCATGATTAAAGTCCGCATTCCGACTCCGCTACGCCCGCTGACCAAGGGCCAGGGAGAAGTCGAAACGACAGCTGCGAGCGTTCTCGATATGATCGAGGCTCTCAATACCGCGCATCCCGGAATTAAAGATCGCCTCTGCGATGACACGGGTGAGCTTCGTCGGTTCGTGAATATTTACGTCAACGAGGAAGACATTCGATTCCTCAAGGGCAAAGAGACCTCGCTCAAAGACGGCGACGAAGTCTCGATCGTGCCCGCTATTGCGGGAGGCACATCATGCCGAATGTGAAAGTGCACGTTCAGTTTCCGGAAGACAAGATCAAAGAACCGGTCATCTATCAGATCGGTCATGAATATAAAGTCGTCACGAACGTCCGGCGCGCCGACGTTCGTGAAACCACCGGGTGGATGGATCTCGAACTGACCGGGGACAGCACGGAAATCGAACGGGCGGTCGCGGGCCTTCGCGCGAAAGGCGTCATCGTCGACCCGATCGAATTGAATGTCGTCGAATAACGGGCGTAGCATTCAGCCATCAGCTCTCAGCATTCAGCTCTGAGAAATTCTTATGATTGGAAGCTGACAGCTGTAGCTAACTGCTGAGAGTACGATCTAACTATGGAACTCACCGAACAACAGATTCAACGATACAGCCGACAGATTATTCTCAGCGACGTCGGTGGCAAGGGCCAGATGAAGCTGAGCAAGGCAAAGGTCTTGCTCATCGGCGCCGGGGGGCTTGGCTCGCCTGCCGGACTCTATCTTGCTGCCGCCGGTGTCGGCACCATCGGTCTGGTTGATGGCGATGTCGTCGATCTCTCGAACTTGCAGCGGCAAATCCTGCACTCCACAGCCACGGTGGGTATGCCGAAAGTAGAGTCTGGCCGTAAGACTCTGTCGGCGATCAACCCGGAGATCACGATCAAGACCTATCATCAAAACGTCGACAGCGACAATATTCTTTCGCTGGTATCCCAGTTCGACATGGTGCTGGACGGATCCGACAACTTTGCGACGCGTTTTCTCGTGAACGACGCCTGCTTCTTCGCCAAGAAAACCCTCATCTCTGCCAGCATGTTCCGCTTCGAAGGCCAACTCACAACGATCAAGCCCCATGCCGGCTATCCCTGCTACCGCTGCCTCTACCCAGAGCCACCACCGGCTGGACTCGTTCCAAATTGCCAAGAAGCCGGCGTCTTAGGAGCCCTCGCTGGGACCATGGGCATTCTTCAAGCATCGGAAGCGATCAAGGAAATTCTCGGCATCGGCGAAACCCTAGCCGATCGCCTGCTGATCTATGACGCGCTGGAGATGAAGTTCAGAAAAGTCGGACGCCCCAAAGACCCGGCCTGCCGCCTCTGCGGGCCAGCACCGACGATTACAAATCTGAAGAGTGATTACACCGTCACCTGCACCATCTAGCACAGGATGCTGAAAAAGTCCGCCAGCCTGTCTTGTTCATTTGGTCTATTCGGTCAGTCTGGTTTGTTTGGTTGAATGAGCCTAAGCAGATGGACCAGACAGACCAGATAACCAGACAGAACGGGCTTGTCCAAGACCTGTGGGCCGATGAAACTCTGACGTACCACAATATTTTTCTAGCAGCCTACTAGCCGTGACTGATCTCATTATCCCTCAATCCATCCTCGACGATATGGTAGCCCACGCCAGGGAACTCGACCCCTACGAGTGTTGCGGACTCCTGGCCGGAACCAACGGAACTGTCACCCATGTCTATCGGATCAAAAATATCGTGGCACTCGAAGGGGCGGAGAAACTGTCGTCATTTGACCCGGCAAAGGCTGCACATCTGGAACGACTCTCGCCGACCGAACGAGCCGAGATCGCCTTTGTGATGGACATGCAAGACTTTTCCGTTGCGAAGAAGGATATTCGAAACAAAGGGCTCGACCTGCAAGTGGTCTACCATTCCCATCCCCACGATCCGGCTCGGCCCTCCATCACTGACATCAAGATTGCCACCGACTACGAAGAAATCTGGCCAAAGATCAATCTGCCCATCCCCGCCTATCTGCTCATCTCCCTTATGGAGAAGTCAAAGCCTGATATTCGCGGATACTGGATCGAGGGTGGGGTTGTCACGCAGGCGCACATCACAACCCTGGCCTAGCAGGATGCTGAAAAAGCCCGCCAGCATTGTTCTCGCATCGCTCAGAAATCCTCAACGTACCCCAAGGGTACGCCTCGCCTTCTCGCTCGCTGCGGCCGCGCTGGATGGCCTTTTTGACCATCCTGCGGGAGCATACTCTGTTGCGTCGTTCATACTGACCATCGAAATTCTTGCAGGCCAACATATTTCTCTCAAGTTTACTAGCAGCGTTCAGAACGCCCATGCACTCGACAATTTCTAATTTGTTTCCCCTTGGCCCTGATGCGATAATGCCAATTCTGATTCATTCTCATAGCAGGAGTGCTCGTCATGTCATGCTTGCGTATAGCTCTTCTCAGCGTCTTCTCCAGTTTAATTCTCCTGGGTCTGATTGCGTCACCCAGTTTTGCCGAGGATAAAAGTTTCTACAGCCCCGTCATTCATGTCGATACGGAAAGCCATCGCATCTTGATTTCGACCTTCGGGTCCGTATTCTGGATCGACGTTCCAGATGCCGCCAAGCCGCACATCGAGAAACTCCCGATATCAGGCCTCGTGGATTTCATCGTCGAGATGAGGGAGAACGGACAAGCGCCCCTGCTGAAAACCTGGAAAGTGAAATCGGGGGAGACAAGCTGCACGTACTTCGATGGGAAAACCTGCCGATAGTCAGCCCGCATTATTCACGAAGACTTCTACTGCAACGCCGCCTCACCGCCCGTGTCATAGAGCTCTTTGAACCGATAGAAGCTGTCTCGGCTATAGCCCATCAGCTGACAGGCTTTGGAGACATTGCCGAGTTGTTTCGCCAGTTCCAACACGCAGCCCTTCATCTTGATGATCTTCTGTTCCGTCGTCATGGCCCTCGCTCCTTTCGTGAGGGCAAGGACTTTACCTGACTGTCAGATTAACTTCTAGCACATACGATTGATCCATTGCGTCATGGACTGAATGATTGACGATTTGTTGCCAATCAAAGACTCCTGATAGTCATCTCGAAGGCTCCTCCCGTGGAGGATAGAGTATGGGTCGCACCTGATGCGACCACGCTTATCCACCTGAAGCAAGGAGGTTGCGATGATGTGTGATGCGGGAATCGATCTCCATGCGACCAACAGTGTGGTCATCATAATCGATGACGAGGACCGGGTGCTGTCCCAGAAGCGCCTCCGCAACGACCTCGCCCTGATCCTTACGGCCTTGGAGCCCTATCGGACCACGGTGCAGGGCGTCGCGGTCGAATCCACCTATAATTGGTACTGGCTTGTCGATGGGCTCATGGACACGGGCTATCGCGTGCACCTGGCCCATGCGCCCGCCCTGCCGCAGTACAGCGGGCTTAAGCACACGGACGATCAGCACGATGCGCGGTGGTTGGCGCACCTGCTCCGCCTCGGTCTGCTCCCGACTGGTTACATTTATCCCAAAGCGGAACGGGACGTCCGTGATTTACTACGCACGCGCAGCCAACTGGTGCGACACAAGACCATGGTGGTCCTCAGCCTGCAAAGCCTGCTTACGCGGCTGACCGGGAGCCGGCTCTCCCTGCCGCGACTCCGGCAGCTCACCTCTGACGTCGTGCACACACTCGTGCCGTTTCCCGAACAGGTGCAGTCAGTCATGAGCTCGTTGACGGTGCTGCAGTGTCTGGAACAGCAGATTCACGAGATCGAGCACGTCGTGCGGCAGGCGAGCCGCGTTCAGCCCGGCTATGCGCTGCTGCAGACGGTCAACGGCATCGGGCCCATCTTGGCGTTGACGATCTTGTTGGAAGCCGGCGATATGCGGCGGTTCCCCACGGTTGGGCACTTCGCCTCCTATTGTCGGTGCTCCGGCAGCGAACATCTGAGCAATGGGAAACGCAAAGGCGCCGGCAACACGAAGAACGGCAATAAGTATTTAAGCTGGGCGTTTATCGAAGCGGCGCATTGTGCCATTCGCTACGAGGCCGTGATCCGGGGCTTTTACCAGCGCAAGCATGCGCGGGCGCATTCGTTGGTGGCCCTGAAAGCCGTGGCGCATAAACTGGCCCGCGCCTGCTATCACGTCTTGCGCGAGCAGGTCCCGTTCGATCTGCACCGCGCCTTCGGCTAGGGTCGACAGACCAGGGGTGGGGCTGGGAGCTCGCAAAGGGGTTGGGGTCTACCCCGCACTCCCGATGAGCCGCAGTGCCCACCCCGCTTTTTCTCCCTCGCCAGCGGCGCGGGGACTGAGACGCCTCGACCATGAGCCATGAAGGGGTTGGCGCCAGCCGGCAGCCAGACATCCTGTGCCGTTATTGGGTGGACATGGTCGGGCACCGACAGTTGTCTGGGGCACCGGAGTGCCAGGGGCCGGAGTGGAGTCCCGTGAGGGTACGCTTCCAGGCCTTGATCCTGATGGGTGACTGGTGCGGCTCAGGCCGGAGCCGACACGACCGCCGAGGACAACCGGGGTGCGGCTGAGTCACGCGAGCGTAGAGAGAGAAGGGCGACGCCGTCATCCCACACGCCGCCCCATTGGTAACGTGACGGGTGGATGTGGGGCTGTGCCTCTTGACCGGAGCCTTTGAGATGGGCGACCCCTTTTTCTTCGTGCTACTAGACTGAGAAAGTGCAGACCCAGCAGGGCAAGGCGGGGGCGGAATCCACTTAGTGAACTGCACTACCGACCGACACGCGGTACTCACTGGGGTAAACGGGGGTCAACGAGACTTTTCCCGTCCGGCTGAGACGGTCCACTGACAAGGAGACTTGCCCCCACCCGATGCCCGTCAGTATGGTGAGACCTTCAATTGTTTGTGCCCCGTTCCGCCTAAGTAGCAGAAGCACTTTTCGATCGACTGATTGTGAATTAGAAGGCTGTTTGATTGTGGGATTCATGGTCCCCCTCCGTAGCAGAAAGGTGAGAAGCAGCGTGGCAGGTACTTGGACGTAATTATGCGCTCACTGCAACAGCGTGCAACAAGTTCGTAAAAATGTGCGCGTGACCATTTCACCCCTCTCTTGTGCCAGAAAGGATGGGGATTTTTCTTGCCGACGAGACCTTGAGATACCATGTCTCCCCTCCTCCTTAGTCTCTGCGCCGTCGCCATTCCCACGGCGGCACCGGCTGCGGATCGGCCCACAAGCCTTTCTGCCCTTCTCGTGCGTCCTTCTCTAACCCCTCCAGCACTGTATCCCCCGGCGTATACTTCCGATACCACCAGCATCAGCCCTCTTTGACCAGGCTGTGATTGGCGTTGGTGCCATTGAGCAGATCACTTGCTCAGGTTGGCTTCAGCTTAACAATAGCTTGGCAATGAGAGTTATGCGACGGGGTGACGAGGACGTGGCATATGGCCCTCCTTTTAGCCAGATCCTCACATAGAATCTGAACCCGTTTACGGGGAGGGGGAGGTCACTATTTCCTCAGCGGAATTTCGATCACACCAGACCGCCCATGATGTCACACCTTAAAGTCCTTCTTAGAGCTGTGCGGATGGGTATTGTGACAGCCCACGCAGGCTTGGCTGACGGCGCGATCGGCGTAAATGGCTTGAAAGTAGGTCTGATTGCCGACCGTCACTGTACTAGTGGCCGCTTGTTCCGGATGTTCACGAACCGCCTCTAGACCCTTCTTTTCTGACTCATCGTCCGGGCCATTCTGCGGATTAATCGGCCACAGACTGATCAATCGGTAGCGGACCCTCGTTCCAGTTTTAGAGGCTAGGTCGCTCGCTTCTGCGAGGAACTGAGCTGGTAACGGCAAGAACTTCTTCTGCGTGCGCTAATTCTCCGCTGCTCGGGCTCCGCCCTGCTTCTGCAAGCGCTCGACGACATGAATGGTGTAAGAAGGTGCGGTCGGCTTCAATGACGGCATGGATTTAATCGGTGACCATTTCTGGGGCAATGCCTGGCAGGTCTGCTGCGCGCCCCACCATCGTGAACAAAGAAAGTACTATCACCGGCACCACCGTCAGGCTGAGAGTCCATCTCATGGTTTTGCCTCCTTGTTCGGCGTCGTTCGACGCGCGAGCTGGCCTACTTCTGCTTTACCACAATCTTGTACTTGATCTGCTCATACGTGGCGCGTGGCAGAATCTGCTTCTGCACGAGTTCATCCTTCCGTGTATATGGACGCCCCTTGATGATCTTCTCCAAGTAGGCGTCACCGATACCTGGCAACGCCTTAAGTTGATCGGCGGTGGCCGTATTGAGGTCGAGGAGGTCAGCCTGTTCCGCGGCTGCGAAGGCAGGGCCAGGACCGAGCGGGACGGAAACAACGATTCCGATGACGGCAAGCAGAAAGCAGGCTCCGACGAGCACACGCAAATGGGTCATGATGATGCCTCCATGAGTTGAGCTGGAACGCGGTGCAGCCGGGTCAGACCAGCGGCGGTCAAATCCCTGTTCGCCGCTACCCCCGTACTCACTCGTATAACTTGGTTCTCGATCTTCCTGGTGATAGCCAGCCCCTGCCGACTGAGTGCCAAACACACGGCAGGGGTATCCGTGACCGAACGACGCTTGGTGACCCACCGCTTCCGCACGAGGTCTTTGACCATCTCACTCAATGTCGGTTCCCTGACGCGAAGCGCAGCTGCGGCATCTGTCAGTTTGGCGTCCGCATGACGACATAGGAAAAGGAGCATACCTGCTTGGAGCGGCATCACCCGGATCGGCTCCAGACATCTTCTGAACTCGCCGTGCAACTGCAACACCAGTTCCAACAGTGTCAGCTCCTCATGACCGTTGTACTTGACGCCTCGCATGGTCAGTGTGTTGTCCCCTTCGCTACTCGCTGCCTCATCTCAATAATCCGCCCCAACCGCTCCAGCAGAGCTAACGAGGCTGTAGAAAAATACTTTGAGAGGTCGAGTAAATCGTTTTCGGTGGTCGCTTGCCCCTTTCCACGTGAGAGTTCGTTGAATGCAGCGCGTTCTGGTGGGTCGTTTTCTGTTCATCGCAGCCTCATTTTTCCGACAGGGGTTTTTCTACAGCCTCAACGCTAGGCTTCAGGTGCCGCTGATAGCCGCAGCGAGGAATGAGCGGGGCCTATTGGCGGTCGCCTGCAAGCCGTTGTTAGGCCGGGACTCGACCACCAAGGTTCGGAAAGGTGGTTAATTCGAGTCCGACCCCGGTGTTCTCAATTTAAACCGTACCGCCTCGTCCGCGCCACCGGTTGCATTGCCGGCGCTGTAGGAATGGGCTCCCGCCCCGGCCAGCTTGCCGCTATCGACAATCAGGTAGTTCTCGCGGATGGGACGGCCTTCAAACCAGCACTCCAGAACCTCGCGGACCCCTGCGGCGTAGCGTGCCTGCGCTGACAGGCTCGTGCCAGACGTGTGCGGCGTCATTCCGTGGTGAGGCATGGCCCGCCAAGGGTGATCTTGGGGCGCCGGTTGGGGGAACCAGACGTCGCCCGCGTAGCCGGCCAGTTGCCCGCTCTCCAGCGCCCGCGCGATAGCATCGCGGTCGCAGATCTTGCCGCGCGCCGTATTCACGACGTACGCGCCGCGCTTCATTTTGGCGATGAGCCTGTCGTCGAACATGTGCTCGGTTTCGGGATGCAGCGGGCAGTTGATCGTGACCACGTCACACACGCACACCATCGACTCTACGGTGGGATGGTAGGTCAGGCCGAGTTCCTGCTCGACCGCCTCCGGAAGCCGGTGCCGGTCCGTATAGTGCAGATGGACATCGAATGGCTTCAGTCGCTTCAGAACCGCCAGTCCGATGCGCCCGGCGGCCACCGTCCCAACGGCCATCCCTTCCAGGTCGTAGGACCGCGCGACGCAGTCGGCGATGTTCCATCCTTTCTTGACCACCCACTGGTATGCTGGGATGTAATTGCGTACCAGGGAGAGGATCATCATCACGACGTGTTCGGAGACGCTGATGCTATTGCTGTAGGTGATTTCGACGACCGTGAGGCCCCGATCCATCGCGGCCTGAAGATCGACATGGTCCGAGCCGATCCCCGCCGTGATGGCCAGCTTCAGCTTGGGCGCCTTGGCGATCCGTGCGGCCGTCAGGTAGGCCGGCCAGAACGGTTGGGAGATCACGATTTCCGCGTCTGGCAGTTCCCGTTCAAGAACGGAGTCCGCGCCATCCTTGTCGGAGGTCACGATCAGCGTATGGCCCAACCCCTCGATGAATTTGCGTAGCCCGAGTTCCCCGGAAACACTACCCAGAAGCTCCCCTGGCGTGAAATCGATCGCCTGCGGGGTCGGTAGCGTCTGCCCGTCCGGATAGCGTTCCAGATTGGGAACGCCATCACGGGCGTAAGACCGCGGGTATCCTTCTACGGGATCGTCGTATAGTACGCAAACCACTTTCGCCATTGCATCCTCCTTCTAGCTGGGGTCATGGTCCAGCATCGGCTCAATTCGGCAACCAGTCGATTCGCCGCTTCTTATTCAATTCACCTCCAGTCAAATGGTATTGTTCATGCGGCCTAACGGCCTGGCGCTCAGCCGCGTGTCAAAGCATACGCCACCTGAGCAACCAGCCAACATGGTTCGCGATGCCGTCGAGGTCTGGAAACATCGACGCCTCGTTGAAGCCGCATTTGTTCAGAACAACCTTAAGCGTGAAACAAATTTGGCTCGAAACGATCCACTTTACAAGCTCCGGCGGTTTGTAGACACGGCTGGGAACACGATGGTGCGTGAAGAGGCCTCTCTGTGCGGTGATTCGTGGTGTCAGGTGCTGTGGAAAGTATGCGATGACCTCTTCGGATGAGGCTAAAGCCTCCTCATCCGTGGAGACAACGCGCGGACAGGGAACTCCGTAAATCGCGGCATTCTTACGTTGTTTATTGACGAATCCGCCAAGCTTTAGGGCGAAGTAGGCGGCGATTAGCGGGCTGTCAGTCCAGTCCAAGAAACGGGTAGGCAATCCGTGGTGCTGAGCAATAGATAACCAATCGAGTTCCGACCTCGGCTCGATGATCATATGCGGGCGTGCCTCCCGTTTGAAACGTTCCATGCAACGTTTCTCAAAATCTGCCGAATAACCGATGTCACTGCCCGTAGCTAAATCCTTGGAGGTATCGGATCGCCCGATCCTGGGGATCAATTCATACGCTTCGTTTTCCACACCACGGAATATCCAATTTGAAGTTTTGTGTTCCTCGGCAATTGCTGTGAGTGTTGGCCAGTCGTTTACGTTGCTTATTTTCACGATTGCGTAACTTTACCCATGAGGGTTTGTGCGCTCAACAATGTTTAGGCGGAACCGCATAAAAGCAGTATCTGCCAATTTCCGCCCGTACAACACGCCATCGGTTCTCCTGAAACATACGCGACAAACCCTGCCATTTCAGCCAGCTGCAGTTCTCGTGGTAGTTATCACGACATTTTATGCGGATCCGCATTACCCCACCTCCTTGAGGAGGATCAAGATCCGTCCAGCGGACTGCGAACGCCCCCCGGCCCACGGTTGAGAACCGTCAAGTCTTCAGAATTTCCCAACCTCTGCGAGAAAACGCATGAACAGACGCGGGCACATTTTCTGCCGATTCGAGAACTCCGTCAAGCACACCTATGCAGGCCTCTCGCAAATGGCTCCATTCAGAGAAAAGCAATCGTTGGACATCATGAAGATGCCGAGACAATATCGGCTTCAGCGGCCCGCGATGCGGATAAAAAGAGGAAATGGGAAAAGGTTATTCGCCGCTACCTGACATGTCATCGATCAGAGGCCGGTTGATGTCGGTGCAACCGAGGCAGATGGTATCAAAAAGGGCATCGGCATCCATGACAAAGTTCTTGTCGTCGGTTAATTTCTTGGTCATGACATGGGCGTTGCAGGTTTGGAAAAAAATTAGGGGATCAGACCGCTTTGTTTTGTCTCCAAGGTGGTCGAGCGGCCGGAGCTTACGATCACAAAAATGATTTTCCTGATCAGGTCGCCACTACTTTTTTCTCACGTAGTTGTTTGTCCAACATAAATGTTCCAAACGGGATAATAGACGCAACCAATACGTAGAGTGAAAACATAACAGGCCATCGTTGCCGAACATGTAGCATAGCCCACAGGCCGATATAGAGCAGAAACAATACTCCGTGTATTGACCCCACGACTCTCACCACCTCTGGCATCCCCATAAAGTACTTCATCGGCATCGCAATGAATAACAACGTGAGAAATGAAACGCCTTCGGCTAAAGCGATCATTCTGAAAACTCTGACCTGGCTCATATTTACCGTTCTTCCTTCTTCCCCATCAAATATGAAATCCGGTAACGGGTAATTAGCGAAATTACGGGGTCTGACCCCTTTGTTTTCTCGCAGTTTCTTCCTTCTCAGTCTGATCCTGTCCCCCAGCTTTGCCGAGGACAAAAGTTTCTACAGCCCCGTCATTCATGTCGATACGGAAAGCCATCGCATCTTGATTTCGACCTTCGGGTCCGTATTCTGGATCGACGTTCCAGATGCCGCCAAGCCGCACATCGAGAAACTCCCGATATCAGGCCTCGTGGATTTCATCGTCGAGATGAGGGAGAACGGACAAGCGCCCCTGCTGAAAACCTGGAAAGTCAAATCGGGGGAGACAAGCTGCATCTACTTCGATGGGAAAACCTGCCGGTAGTCAGCCCGCATTATTCACGAAGACTTCTACTGCAACCGCCGATACGCCGCTACGACAAGCCTGACGGCGGGCGGGCTCGCCACTCGGTCGGTCAACATACTGTGCAAGTATGCCTCTCTCCCTCGCGGCTCCACGCGCCCGTCTCGCGTAGCGTCTCAGCGGTTTCGTCACGAACTCTCGTGAATAATGTGGGCCAGTGGGTCGAGTAGCATCTCGTGCAAGACGATTGATCCATTGCGTCATGGACTGAATGATTGACGATTTGTTGCCAAGAAAAGACCCCTTTTTCTTCGTGCCCTACCACCCGACCCGGAGTGCGGCCGGCCAAGGCCGCCGCACTTCGTTCCCAACCCTCTTCGTTGTGGCCGTGGTCAATTGACCTTGAATATCGAAAAAATGATGCTCGGCACCACGGGTTCACCTTCCGGCTTTTTCACGATCAAACCGAGGCCAGGCCCCGACCCGGAGTAGACCACTTCGATCGTGTCGCCATTACTCAACATCAGCACGCCTTGGGATACCAGAACGGCGGTGAAGGACGCGTCAGGAATCGTCTGCTCGGTGTTGGTATTGACTATATTCTTGCCGTTGACCCTGATCCAGAGTCGTACCGAACCCGCAACTTCTCCGCCGACCTGCGCTGCCGCCAGCACGAAGTACGCCCCGTCGGAACGGATTGTAACCACACCGTTCCTATTAGTGAGGCCTCCGCCTGCGTCCGTCCTCATCGTGACGACTTTCGGATTGGCGTCCTTCGCGAGCTGCTCCTCGGCGCTCGAGGCCTGCAGGAACGATGCCATAACCGCAAAGGAACTGCTAGCCGAGGCCAGAAGCGTGGCCGTGATCAACATTGCCATCAAAGTAGTTTTCATCTTCAGTTTCCTTTCCCTTGGTTGGAAGTTAGACCATTTGCACGGGAGCCGCGCAAGCGACATGCCTTCGTCGATGGAAGTGGGTATGTTCATATAAGCTAGTCCCACCCGTTTACGGAACTAGGGAATTCCCTCGTTCCACTCAAGTAATCTACTAGGAGCCTGTCCGACATTGCCTTCGTGACGAGGCGAATGAGGCGTGGCCAGATGCGAGGCCACAGGCCTGGAAAAACCGGAAGCGTATTCGCTGAAATACGTTGAGGATTTTTTCTGGCCGAGAACGACGTAGATGGCCGCGGATCGTTCGCCCAGTAGAACGGTCAATGTCGGACAGGCTCCTAGTGCCTAAAAATTCAGGCGGGCAGTTGCGGAGGGCAAGAGGCTTTGTGGCGTATGAGTAAGGATGACATGTGTGCCCGTCATTGCGTGCCGACAGGGATGCAGCGATGATTCCAATCCTTTCCATTCTTCCTCCTCTCCTCCACAACAAGCGGAAAATACTTAGCAAGAGGGCAGCCAGGTGGCTCCAGCCCTATGCCGACCGCCATTTACTGCGCGCATCGGACGAGCACATTCTTATCGTGCGCGTTCTGCGAGCAAGAAGAACGGTCTGCCTGCTCCCTCGAGTCATTCTGAGGCCGCGCGTTGCGCGAGCACAGAAGATCATCAGCCTCCATCCCCCTCCTCTGTTCTGCGAGCAAGAAGGGCACCTGGCCGCTCCCTGCTCCCTTTTCAACATCCTCACTCGCCGCTGCCCGCCATGTCGTCGATGAGCGGCCTATTGATGTCGGTGCAACCGAAGCAGATGGTATCGAAGAGGGTATCGGCATCCGCGACAAAGTTCTTCTCGTCGGTGAGTTTATCAGCCATGACCTGGGCGTAGCAAGTATCACAGAGCATCATCAGCCCACGCGATACGCCCACTGTTTTTCGTCCCGTGCTCCCAGCCATGATGGACTACACCGACCCTTTCTGTCTCGCCAGCCAAAAATCTTCCGCTTCGAGATCGATCCCACACACGGCACATTCGTAGACCTTCTCGTCAGCAGGAAGTTGGATTTCCGTCCGATCGATTCGCCCACGGCAGACATGATAGAACCGCCCGCGCGCGTCCTCGTTATCTAACGGATCGCTTTCATAAATCAGCACCATCGGTCTAATCTCCCTTTAAGCGAATCGAAGTATACCGGTGGACAAGATCGATCCGCAACGGCCAGATATCTGTTAGCAAGATGCTCAAAAAGGCGACATTTTCACCCACCCAACCCTGGCAGCTACTTCACCCACCCACCCTGAGCCTTCCAAGCCAGCCCCTTCGCCCAAGGACGCGCCTTATCCCAGACAAGGCCGCAGCGAGAACCTTCCGACTCCTTATACCTCACTTAAGGGGAGTGGCCGAGGCTGCCCTTTCCTGCGCGCATCGGACGAGCGCATTTTCTATAATGCTCCTTCCAAGCTTGCTCGTTGCCTCTTCAGGGATGGGGGCTGATTGATTTTCCACTGCGCGCAGCTTTTTCACCCGCCCACCCACTGGCAGATATTTTTCACCCGCCCTGCCCTCCGATTGCTTCGCAATCGATTTCCCGGGGACGTGCCACTAGCCCAAGCGAGGGTCTTCTGATTCCTCAACTTCCCCAGAGGGAGTAGGCAGATTGTTCTTCACTGCGCGCATCGGACGAGCACATTCTTATCGTGCGCGTTCTGCGAGCAAGAAGAACGGTCTGCCTGCTCCCTCGAGTCATTCTGAGGCCGCGCGTTGCGCGAGCACAGAAGATCATCAGGCTCCATCCCCTCCTCTGTTCTGTGAGCAAGAAGGGCACCTGGCCGCTCCCTGCTCCCTTTTTCAGCATCCTGCCGTAGACTTGGAATTGGGCGTCGTACAGCCGCGCATACACCCCTTCATGCCCGATCAATGTCTCGTGCGTCCCGTCTTCGACGATTCGCCCGTGGTCTACGACAATGATTCGATCGACGCCATGGATGGTGGAGAGGCGATGGGCAATGATGATCGTCGTCCGCCCTTTGGTGAGATCGTCCAATGCCTCTCGAATCTTCACCTCGGTCTCCGTGTCGATATTGGACGTGGCCTCATCGAACATGACGATCGGAGGGTCCTTCAGAATCACGCGAGCGATCGACACGCGCTGCCGCTGCCCGACGGAGAGCTTGACGCCGCGCTCTCCGATCCAGGTATCGTACCCGTCAGGAAGAGCCATGATGAAGTCATGCGCGCGGGCCACCTTTGCCGCCGCCTCAACCTCGTCCTGCCCTGCCAAGAGGTCGCCGTAGAGAATATTCTCTCTCACCGTGCCATTGAACAAGAATGGCTCTTGCTGGACCAGCCCGATTTGACTTCGAAGGAAGGCCAACGGCAGATCGCGAATATCGTGCCCATCGATGGTGATGGCTCCCTGCGTCACATCGTAAAGCCGCATCAGCAATTTGAGCGTGGTACTCTTTCCCGCCCCGCTCGGACCGACAAGCGCGATGCGCTCTCCCGCGCGGACGGATATCGTGACATCAGTCAAGATCGGCGCATCGGCTCGATAATGAAACCCAACGCGATGAAAATCGACCTCTCCTCGTAATCGAGTGGCTGGCACGTGAGCGTCCGGACGATCCTTGACCTCCGGAACGAGATCGAGCACTTCGAACACTCGCTCGCTTGCAGCCAACGCATGCTGCAGCATGTGATTGACAGAGTGAATCTGATTGATCGGCACATAGAAGAGCGCAAGATAGGAGATGAACATGACGAGTTCACCCACGGAAAGACGATGCTGCAACACCTCAGCCGTGCCGAACCAGAGCACCATGGCCCCGCCAAGACTTCCGATCAGCATCATGCCTGGGGAGTAGTAGGACCAGAGATACATGGCCTTCAAGGTATCTTGCCGACAACGATCGCTCTTCCGGTCGAATCGCTCTTGCTCGTAGGGCTGGCGATTGAACCCCATGGTCTCCCGGATGCCTGCCAGCATGTCTTGTAGGAGCGCGTTCAGTTCGGCCGCCCCTTTTCGAATCGCCCGATAGTGTCCATGGACGCGTTTGGTGAACAGCGCCGCTCCCACCACCAAGAAAGGAATCGGCACAAGCGCCAACAGCGCCAGTTTCCAATTGAGCATGAACAGCATGATCATGATCCCGATCAGCGTCAGCCCGGCTGTAATGATTTCTTCAAGCCCGTCGACGAAAATGCGCTGCATGTGTTCGGTATCGTTCAGCACTCGCGACATGATTTCGCCCGTCGGACGATTCTCATAGAAACTGATCGAGAGTCGCTGAAGCGCGGAAAATACCTGGACGTGCAAGTCATGGACGACTTGCTGCTCCAACCCGTTGTTCAGCCGAATCCGAATCGACCCGCAGACGTTCCGCAGCACATACGCGGCACACAGCGCGAGAAATACCCAGACCAGTAGCTGGGTCTGACCGGCCTGGATCACGTCGTCGATGATAACTTTGATCAGCCACGGAGGGATCAATTCGAACGCGGTCGCCAGCCCGGCAAACAGGAACGTGCCGACCACCATGGAACGGTGCGGACTGAGATAGTGGAGCACTCGAAGCAGGGTTCTCACAAGCGCAGGGTCTTTACAGGGAGTTAAATGGCGGGGGTGTGATCGTGTTGCCAGTACCTACCAAACTCATGGAGTTGCGTGAGCGTCGACATATCGGTCATGCGATCCAAAAATACCTTGCCGATCAGATGATCCATCTCGTGCTGGATACAGACGGCATAGAGACCGGTTGCTTCGAAATCCATCGCTTTGCCATGACGATCCAGCGCCTGAACCCTCACAACCGACGGCCTCGTGACCTTTCCCCGCAGCCCATCCACGCTGAGACAGCCTTCCCAGTTTTCGACTTGCTCAGGACCGTAGAAGACAATCTTGGGGTTGATGAGGATTGTTTGGGGAAATCCTTCTTCCCCTTCACAGCCCATCACGACCAATTGAATCGAGCGCGACACCTGAGGCGCCGCCAAGCCAATCCCTGGTTCACTCAGCATCGTCTCAATTAGATTGTCGATGAATTGCTGCAGGTCGTACGTGCGAATGTCGCGAGGATCAACCTTGGTCGCCATCTGGCGCAAGACGGGATTACCGAGCTTTGCAATCGGGAGCCTAGGCATGGAGCGTCTCTCTCATCCTTCTATCTTCTATCAAACCATACAGCCGGGAGTTGAACTCGCAAAATATAACACAGGATTTTTTTCCCCCGCAAGGCGCAGCATGGCCACGCGAGGCTGGCGGGACGGATTGATGTGGTTTATCTGGTTGTTGCGTTCTTCTCGTTGGTCTGGTTTAACCAAACGAACGAGACAAACTACACCACAGCCTTCTCAGGCTGGCGGACTTTTTCAATGGCCTGCTATAGTCAGCCCATATCATATTATAAACTACAGATACTGTCACAATCCATATTGAGCGTACTCCTTAATCGGCAGACGATCGAACCCTTGGGAGTAAAGTAATGCACTCAGTAGCCTGATTCTGTCAGGATAGCTAATTAGCATAATGAAATATCACGGATGCCCAGGGACCTGACCATTGAAATGATATGGCCAAGACGGTCTTGTGGGGCCTATCAATCGTGTACTTCGGTCGAATTGTCACGCTAGTATTCCTGTCTGGTGTGTCTCCCGGTTTTGCCGCTAGTCAGACCTACTCTTATAAAGACGAGTCGGGAACCCCGAATTTCACTACCGAACTGGACTCGACCACGGAGAAATATCGCAACCGTGTCGTCCCCCTCGATTCCATCACCTCCTCACTCCTTGGGGCTGGAGTGCCAATCTCCCCTCCGGTGTCTTCCCGGGTCGTCACAGCAAGCGGCGAGTGCCGTATGGGCGATCACGACACCTGAAGCGACGGCGTCAAATTGGCCATTGAAGCTACAAAGAGACAGGCGCTTGAGCAGGTTCCGACCTACCTCGATAGCGTGGCCGATGTTACAGCTTTGGACGTCACACGGGATGAGATCCGGACCTATACCGCCGGAGTCGTCATGGTGTTGGATCAACAGATTAACACTCGACTTGAGGGAGAGACTGTGGTGATTCATGCCAATCTCACCGCGCAAGTGGATCCCCATGAAGTCACTCAGGCGTCACCGCGCTTCGAGAAAATGAGACGGCTAAACTTGGACTGCCAGCGCTCCGAACCGAAGTAGACCAATTGCACTAACAGCTCGATGCCACCAATGAGGTAAGGATCGGGGGTCGCCTTTTGTTGCGAATGGTCCTGCTCCTTCAGCTAGTGAAAAGGCTTGTCGGCATGTTGCGCACGGCATCGGGATTCATTGCAGGAGTTGGTGCGGTCGAGCAGCCTAACATCATGAGAAGGCTGCCCAAGATCAGCCCCACGCTGTCAGTCATTTTGATCATTCTCCTCACCATCAAGCCCGATCAGCCTACGGCTCTTACGGCAGCCTGTCAATCCAAGGGACCGACTGACCCCCTGATGGATGAATTCGCAGGTCCATGGTCACCCCTGGAAATTCGCCCACGCGATGGTCAGAAATTGGGGTAGTGGCCCGCCATGCACATATCATCAGATTGATTGGATAGGGGAAACCGGGTCCACACACTTAACCTGACGATGGATGAATGGAACGAGACATGATCATAGCAAGACTGTTGTGGTGATGGATTGTTCCAGGTGCCGACGAGCGGCTGCTTGGATAGCCATTCGAAGGATCCGCAACAGTTCCTCCGCCCCATAGGGTTTATTGAGCCATGCAAAGGCTCCGTGAGGAAGTCCCTCGCGAGAAGGGGCATGGTGAGCCGAGACAATGATGACAGGAGTCTTCGGCCAAAGGATTCGGCTAAGGCTAAGGAAATCTGCCCCCCTTCAGTCTGGGCATGTCCCAATCCGTAATGACGGCATTGAACACCCCGTTGAACATGCGTTCCACCGCTTCATACCCGTCCCCCGCAAGATGGACCTCGTACTGTGCTTGTTCGAGCAGGCAGGCCAGCAGGTTCCGATTGCTCACGTAATCTTCCGCAACAAGAACTTTTTTCCCGCGACCCTCCATCGTCTACTCCTCTGTGTCAGGTAACTTGGTTTTGCGAAACGCCTGTGTTGCCGCGTGCACGATCCTTGATGTGTCATCTGGGCCCTGAAGAAGGTGCCCTGTTCGGTCAAAACCGGTTGAGTGACTGTGCGCAGCACACTCAGCAGCATAGCCGCTTCAAAGGGCCCACGAAGACAGGTCACTGCGTCGACTTCATCCGTGTAGTCCATCACGTCGATGCGATCTCCGGAAAGGAGAATGACGGGAGTGACAGGCCACGCGCTCCTACAGAATTCGGCGAACTCGTGGCCACTGAATCCTGGCATGTGACCATCCACTATAATGATGGCATCGAACACCCCATTGAACATGCGTTCCAACGCTTCATACCCGTCCCCCGCAAGATGGACCTCATATTGTGCTTGTTCGAGCAGGCAGGCCAGCAGGTTCCGATTGCTCACGTAATCTTCCGCAACAAGAACTTTTTTCCCGCGACCCTCCATCGTCTACTCCTTTGTGTCAGGTAACTTGGTTTTGCGAAACGCCTGTGTTGCCGCGTGCACGATCCTTATCCTCTGGATAAATCAGTCTTTATTCCCCCCCAATCACTCCATCGCTTCTGTCCTGCCGGTGATACCAACAGTTGATCGGATTGAGGCGCAAGGACTGCCGTGGAAAATTCAGCTCTCTATAGGAAACTGCGGAGTATCATGGAGCTCAATTACGTAAACCTCTCTGAGGCAGAGGCGAACCCCGCAAGCTACGGGGAGTGTTCAGTTTAATGCGTACAGGTTTGAACGTCCGTGTTTGGCCGGACGGGTCCTCTACAGAAAGACGAGGGGCACGACCGCGAGGGCTCTCCGATATGACATCGTCCTCTGGTATGGATCGCTCCAACGGGCGTGGCTGAATAGCACTCCGTCTCCTGGTTCCCCCTGTGCGTGGCTCAACCTGTCTCGGCAAACGGAAAATACCTCTGTTAGTGCGAATGATCGTGTCCTCAAAGTTTCCGCAGTTCAGGCACCGTGTCGTATCGCTCCCCCTGCGGAATTCTTCCTTCATGAGATCACAAATAGTTTCGATAACCATCAACCCCCCACACCGTTCACACAACATCTCCTTCCCTCCTGGCTTTTGTCGCTCGTATCCTTGAGCACAACAATGGTCGCCGTGACTGATTCGACTAGCGCCCCTTATGAATATCCATCTGCTCAGTTTCCGTCATGCACCGCCTGCGCCGTCGTCATGTTCATACGGAACGACTCGTTGCCAGCCAGTTGCAGAGCATTCTGGAATGGATTCAAGACACCACGGGCTGACCTCCGAACAGGGAGTGGGATTCCACTGTGGAAGGTAGCGTGGCGACGGTCTGACTCACGCTACGCGCATTGGACAGAATGCATTTCTGAAGTTTCTGAAACGGCCCGATGTTTGGGCAGGCATGATCGTGCGCAGAAAGTCCGATCTCCAACGGAATCGTTCGTATCATGAGGATTTGTCTCATCCTGTTACTTTTCAACACCCTACAAGAATCCAGACACCATTTCGCATACGTCCGGCCCCTCATCAATGATGAGCAACCGGTTCTTCATGATGTTGTCCCTGGCCATGGGCCCACTCTTGGTTCATCGGGCGAATTTGATAGGTCAGGCCCACTCGACGGAGCGCGATCAGGTCATTTCGGCTCAGCCGGTCGATGGCGAGAAACAATTGCGCCCAACTGAAATCTGGTAGTCCGCTGATGAGGTCTTCCATCATAAGCACCTCATATCGTTGAAGCATATTCAGAACGGCCTCGTCTGCATCCGCATTTCCTGTGCCCATGATCCGTTCCTCCTTTTTCCTATGCACCAACCTGCTCCATTGCGTGCTGGGATTCCCTCTCCACGCCGTGCTTCACAGCCCAAGCCAGCATACTCAAAAGAACACCAGGATCAGATGACTTACGAATCCAGGCAAAGGCTCCTCTGGCCTCCGTCTGCTCGCTCTTATCCCACTCTATCTCCGAGAAGAAAATGACCGGTATCTCGGGCCAGGCCACTTGAGATTGCCGGAGGAGATCGAGTCCATCGAGGCGAGGCATGTGATAGTCGGTAACCACCACATCAAAATGACGCTGTTGCATCTCACATAACGCCTGAACACCATCACACGCCTGCGCCACGGAAAATCCCTCCTGTCCTAGGACCTCAGCGAGGAGCAGTCGCATCGTCTCCGTACCGTCGACCACCAACGCGCGTTTCCCGTAGCCAATCATAGTGTTTCCCCTTCCGATGTAGCGGTTTCAGGCGTCCCCAGCGAGAGCACCTCTCTCCTCTCGCGGCAAATCCACTTGCACCGGACCTTCGACATCGTCGCAATGACAGTATCGGTTCTCGATCACAACCCTTCCACAGACCAATTCGTACATCGCAGCCGCAAGCTCGGCAGCCAAAATTCCTCCGCAGCGCTGACAACTCATCTCCAGTCCTCCTTTCTCTCCACTAGGCTCAGCGACCCCATGAACTACGGACGCTTCCCCTATCTGGCCCATCACCGCGTACCAGGGGCCATTTTCGCCGATGGCCCGTGAACTGAAGTAAACACCATCGCCTCATTGAGAAGGATAAGAGTGAGTCGCTCGTGCATGTGGGAATTGGCCGTTGCTGTCTGTAGGAATTGTCTGACTGAACGAGAGAGCAAGGAAGCAGTGCGTATATGGCAGCGGGTAGTGAACTACCCTAAGAAGTCACATGAGAGACCAGCTGTTGTGGTCATTCAACGATGCGATGCTGAACAGCATAGCGCGCCAAATCCGCATTTGTTTTGAGATTCAGCTTCGTCAGGATGCGGGAACGGTAGGTACTGATGGTTTTGACGCTGAGGGAGAGTTGATCGGAAATGTCCGTAACCGTGTGTCCGGCAGCGATCAAACTGAACACCTGGTGCTCACGATCAGACAGGAAATTGTGAGCAGGCTGCTCGCTGTCGCCGTGTTGATGAAAATGTGCCGCAAGGAGTCCAGCAGTGTTGGGCGTGATGTATTTCCCCCCCTTCCAGATTGCCTTAATGGCATGAACCAATTCCTGCGGAGCGGTTTCCTTCGTCAGGTACCCAGCGCCCCCGGCGCGTAACACCCGCACGGCAAACTGGTCCTCCGGATGCATGCTCAGCACCAGAACGGGAAGGCTCGGGCAGAGCCGTTTCAGTTCGTGTAACCCCTCCAGCCCGCCACGTCCCGGCATAGTCAGATCCAGCACGACCACGTCCCACCGCTGTTTCTGGGCTTGCTCAAGCAGCTCGGGGACATTCGACGCTTCGCCGATCACGGCCCCGGGAAATTCATCGATGAGAATTTGGACGAGGCCGCGGCGCAGGTACGGGTGATCGTCTGCAAGGAGAATATTAATCATTTATTGTCCGATACAGCGGGATCCGGACGGTAACCGTTGTTCCAGTTCCCGCCGTTCCCTGAATGTCGAACTCACCGCCCTGCTGTTGGGCGCGCAGGCGCATCCCCAGCAGACCGAACGCTTTCGGTCCGGACTGCTCCACGTCCGTAATACCTTTGCCGTCATCTTCGACTTGCAAGGACACATGCTTATCAGATTGTTCCAACCTAATGTGGACGTTGGTGGCTTGTGCATGCCGCGCCACGTTGGTCAAGATCTCTTGGAGGATACGGAACAGTGAGGTTGATTGCTCAGGCCCCAACACCATGTTGTGAGGCCAGATGGTCGTCTCACAGGCAATCCCAGTCCGATGCTGAAACTCTCGTGCCTGCCATTCGACCGCAGCCTCCAAGCCTAGTTCATCCAAGACGCCGGGCCTCAAGGTCGTCGCGATATCCCGCACCGATTCGAATGGTCGAGTCAAGGAGTTCCAGCGCCGAAGCCAGTCTTGCAAGCACCGCGGCATGCTGAGCCGTTTCGATCGATTCTGTGATCCGCTTGTGGACCCATGCCACATCCAGTTTCAATCCCGTCAACGCCTGCCCCAGCACATCATGCACTTCCAGCGCGATTCTCGTTCGTTCTTCTTCTCGCACCGATTCAAGGCGAACGGCGAGCGCCGCGAGTTGGTTGCGAGAATTGAGCAGCGCCTCTTGCACGCGCTTCCGATCGGTGATGTCCATCGAATACCCGATGATGCCGATGGGAGAATCTGTATCATCCTTCAGCAACGTAAGGGAAAGCTGGGCAAAACGCTCTGCACCAGACTTGGTCCGTCTGCGAACCTCGACCTGGTGGGTTCCTTTGGCTTTCACAGGGTCGATGACCTCATGCTCCAGAAACTCACGATCTTCCACCGGGTAGACGAATGAGATGTGCTTGCCAAGCGCCTCTTCCACCGGATATCCCAGCATCTTTTCCGCCCCTGAATTCCAGCTCATCACATAGCCGTCCAGATCGATGGAGATGACGGTTTCCTGGATCTGATTGATAATGTCGGCCTGCCTTCGTATCATTGCACCCGCTTGTCTTCGTGCGGTGATGTCGGTCCAGAGACCGATCGATTTCCTGTGGGGTTCCGTCCGATCGCCGAATCAACACCGCCTCGTCTCGAAACCAGCGGTACTCGCCGTTGCGTGCCTGCCAGCGGTATTCCATCGCCAGAGTGCTCTCTTGCGGTAGCTTCTCAAGTTGCATCAAAACCCTCTCACGGTCGTAGGGATGAAGCCTCGAGGCCCAGAGAGATGAGTCATCCAAGAAGCAACGTGGAGAGAAACCGGTTACCGCCTCGCTGTTCTCACTCATCCACAATACACCGTAGTCCCCCGAGGGCTTTGCAGAGTACATCACAACAGGCACAGTACGCAAAATCAATTCTTGGCGAGCCCGGACCTCAAGCACGTCTCTCTCGGCCTTCTTGCGCTTCGATAGGTCGTAAAGGACCCGCCATCCTCCCACGAAAGTAAGTACAATGGTCAAGACGGTTCCGCCTATAATAAGCCCATATACGAGCGAGGCTGCCCTGTCTGCCTTCTTCGACCAGTTGATAAACAGAACCTGCTCCTGTTCCCGCATCTTACCGAGCACCAGGAGAATCTTGTCCATGGTCTCTTTGCCGACGTGCAGTCGGACTTTCTGCTCATTCACTTCAAACCTTCCAGCATTCCTTAAGTCGATCGATTCTTTGAGTTGTTCCAATCTCAGATCGATCAGACGACGCAAGGCAAGCAGTTGTTCTTGCTGGATTTGACTACCCCGAGTTAGGTCAGTAAGGTCGTGCAGCGCTGCTTCCACGTTTTGGCCCATCTCCCGATGAAGATCCCAGGTACTGGTTCTCACCGGTAAGAAGGTCGAGCCGCTGATTGTCTTCTAAGTCCTCCATCAGGTAAAGCAGGTGCTCGATCGTTTCCCGCACCTGATGGGTTTGCGCTGCCCGGACTTCACGATTTATGAGGTCGGTCGTGCTTCGATAGGAGCCAAACCCGATTCCAAGTAGCATGGACGACTACGATCACAAGGCCCACCGCAACTCTTCTTCTCCAGCGAAATGTTCATGATGAACCCAGTGGCCTGGTGGATCGACATACAACGTGGCGAAACGCGTAGAGTCCGCTGCACATCAGCACGAGCCCGGCGAAGCAGACCAAGAGCCGCTGCGTATGCGAAACGTTGATCAGACGTTCAAGCATTGATGCGCTTCCTTCTAGCATGATGCTGAAAAAGTCCGCCAGCTGTGTTCTCGCTTCGCTCTCGTGCCCCTCGGGCTGCATCAGAATGGCACAAAGTCCAATCCCTGTGGAACTACTGGAGGCACCTCGATCTTGGGATGTTGTAACGGACTGGACGGCGTCGGGCGTTCTCCCAGCGTGACAGTGAGGGTGCGCCTCGTGCCGTCTCGAAACAGCGTGATCTCAATGGATTGCTTGGCCTTCAGTGGCCGAAGCACCTTGGCATATTGCTCGCTGCTCTTCACGTCCTGCCCATCGACCGCGACAAGGATATCGCCCCCCAGGACCCACGGTTCTCCCTCGATGGTCACATCCAGGTTGCCGGCACGGAGCCCGATCGTCTGGGCCGGGCTCCCGTCTTCCACATCGATGATGAGCAAACCGCTCACGAGGGGAAGCGCAATCAGATTCCGCACTTCGTCGGTTACAAATTTCCCTTTGATGCCCAACCAGGGCCTAACCACTCGGCCATTCGTCCGCAGTTCAGTGATGATGGATTTGACGGTATTGATCGGAATGGCGAATCCGATATTCTGGGCGCCCAGCAAAACAGACGAGTTGATTCCGATCACACGGTCCTCGGAATCGACCAGCGGCCCGCCGCTATTGCCGGGGTTGAAAGGGGTCGTGGTCTGAATGACTCGCTCTTGGAACACCTCCTGTTTGGACACCAGCAGTTGCCCGAATCCGCTCACGATGCCCGTCGAAAACGCATAGCCCAACCCGAAAGGGTGTCCGATCGCCAGGACTTTCTGGCCGATTTCCAGTTTGTCGGAATCGCCCAGTTGAGCAGGGGCATGCGGCCCCTTCGGGAGCGTCACGTGGAGCAGCGCGACATCCGATTGCGGATCGCTTCCGATCAGCTCTGCCGGGAGACGAGTCCCATCATGCAACGTCACCGTGATGTTGGCCGCCCCGTCCACGACGTGTGCATTGGTCACGATCGAGCCCTGCTCATCGATCAGCACACCAGACCCGAGTCCTTTTCCCGATGCCTGCGCGATGTGATGGGCGCTGACATAAGCGGAGGTGATCAGAACGGTGGATCTCGCCATCTGCTTGTAGACCCGCACGCTGTTCATTTCTTCCGGCGTGACCAAGGCGGCCGAGAGAGTCCGGGGAGTTCCGATCCAAACGCTCAGCACCAGACAGGCGACCAACCAGAAACGAAGGGACCATCTGGGAACGTGGCAACGTGTCATATAGACCTCTCTATGGTTCGTCGTGTGTTCCATGACAATCACGGAGGGAGGCGAAGACGTTGGACCCGCCAGCCACGCTCCGTCGTCGCTCGCACTTTAGAAGAGCGACGTTGCTCGATCAATCCAAAAAAGAGCCTTGAGGTTACTGTGAACGAGCGTTGGTGAGAAGGGGTGCCTGTATCCAGCTGTCGTCGGAATTGAAGGTAGTCATTTTGGAGGCAATCACCATCATCTTCTTGCACAGATTCTGCTCATAGACCACTCCGTCTTGATTGACCAGAAAACTCATACCGCCTGACACGCCATAGCGCGCTGGATAGGCGACCACCACGAACCCACCACCTATGTAGAGATCACAGGGAGTCTCCTCTCCCTGAACCGGGCGAGTCTGGAAATTCACCGCTCACAATTTCCCGTTCGGCATCCAGCCAATCTTCCACGGCACAGCCTTCTCGGAAGCCCCGCTGGGCATACAATTCATAGGCCCGTGTGGCGATGTGCGCATGCAGGTCGTCGAACGACGGTTGCCTGTGCCGCGCGGGCTTGCTGCTCGGCGTGGTTGCACCAGCCTGATTGATCATAACCGTGCGTGGCTTCCTCTCTCCTGTTTCTTGTGCTTTCTGCAACCTCATGATGCTCCCTCCCTTTCATTTAGACCTGTACTCACGTAGGCAGAATTGTCTGTCTCTTTTGTATATACCGGCATTCCACACGACATCAGCATGGCGCACGATCAGATGGCGTCCATCCTTAATGTCAGAAATTCAGCCGACTTGCCGTAAGACAATTCCTACTCGCATGCAGGAGGGCCTGGGAAGGTCAGATTGGGAAAGAAGGAGGAAAAATAATGAGTTAGATCGGCGGATGACTTGAGATGGACTTCCCTATATGCCTCCTCATTAAGCGTTAACACTTTTCACGCACAAAGCGAACTCTTTGACAATGCATAATAAGTGACAATATCATCGTGGTGGAATTCCACTGTGACATTGTCCGCTTTCTCTCCAGTAGAAAATTTCCTGTCGCTCAAAGAGAGATAGTATCTTACTAGCGAGCCCGCGCAGGCCGTTTCGGATCCGACATTTCGAAGCTATCCTTCTGGCTGTTCCACCATTCCAACCACTCAATCGTCCACTCTTGACGGTCTTGTTTGGTCGACGTCTCCCAATCGTGGAACTCCGTTTCATGTCTGGTGAGAATCCAGAGCGACTGCACCGCTGAGAGTGCAACAAACCGTTCCTCATCGGCAATCATCTCGATCAGAACAGGGACCACCGATTTCTCTCTGACATACCGAGCCTCAAACGCGGCGGCCTTCCGAATCGACGAATTCTGATCTTTCGCCATCACCTCGATCGCATCCACAGCTTTGGCCGCATCCAATCGAACGGCCACCCGCAAGGCATGTTCACGCACCCGAGGAATTTCGTTCTGTTCCTTGGCTGCCGCGACGAGAGCCGGAACCGCCGAGGCCGCCTTCAACATCGAAATCGTTTCAATGACATTGTAACGAATGCGCGGGCCCGGCAGGGTTAAGCCTTTGACCAGGACCGGCACGGATGGTTCTCCGAGATGCACGAATTCTCCCATCGCCCAAAACTCTTGTTTGCCTTCCAGCAACGGCAGGAGGGCTTCCGCCCGTTGAACCTCTTCTGCCGTTAACGGTTTCGTATTCTGTGGGATGGATTCAGCCGGAAGATTTTGTCCCTTGGGTGGCGCCTCGTAAGGCACCTGGACTGGGATGACCCTTCCTTTCACTATAGGTCCAGCCCACAGGGTCTGAGCCATTCCTACTAACACCACAAAGAAGACGATTCCCCAGAAATAAAAATGTCGTTGCTGCATGGTCATCCCCATTCTCCTCCTTCGCTATGACTCTCATCGCGCCGATGGACGATTTCGTATAATACCGGCAAGACGACCAGAATCAACACCGCCGCCGTCAACATTCCTCCCACCACGACTAGTGCGAGCGGTTTCTGCGCCTGTGATCCAATGCCTGTTGCAAGCGCGGCCGGCAACAACCCGATGGCCGCGCACAACGTCGCCATGAGAATCGGACGCATCTGCACATCTGCCCCCTTCCGAATGGCCTCCCGAAGGGTCAGCCCCGATCGTCGGAAATCTTCAATCCGGGAGATCAACAATACCCCGCCAAGGATAGCCACTCCAAGCGTCGAAATGACACCGACCGCAGCTGAGATGCTGAAATTCGTGTGGGTGGCCGCAAGCGAAACCGCGCCTCCGACGAGCGCAAAAGGGACGGCACTCAAAACCAGGAGGGCATTTTTGATCGAACCGAAGGCGCCGTACAACAGAAACAAAATGATGACCAGGCTGATCGGCCCCACCACCGCCATTCGTTTTTGCTCTCCTTTGAGCTGCTCGTATTGACCGGCCCATTCCATGCGATACCGATCTGGAAGTTTCACCTCCTTAGCCAGGCGAGTCTGGGCCTCTTCCACAGTACTTTGGAGGTCACGATCTCGCACACTGAACTTGATCGGAATATAGCGTTCGTTGTTCTCACGATAGATAATGAATGCACCGGTTTGCGTCGTGATCGAGGCTACTTGTTTCAGAGGAATGCGGGCCCCATCCGGCGTGCTGACCAAGATATTACCGATCGCATCGACATCCTGTCGAAACTCCGGGAGAAACCGGACGACAAGGTTGAACAGCCGTTCTCCTTCATACACCTGGGTCACGACCTGACCGCCGACGGCGGCCTGCACCACGGCATTCACATCCGCCACTTGTAGCCCATAACGCGCGCTCGCCTCACGATCGACCTGGATCAAGAGATTCGGCTGCCCCACGAGACGGAAAATTCCCAGATCTTTTACGCCTTGGATCTGCTGCATGACACGCTCAATCTCGGTGGCCTCCGCCTCCATTGTTTTCAGATCGGTCCCGAACAGTTTAATGGAGTTCTCTCCCTTCACCCCCGACATGGCTTCTTCCACATTGTCCTGAATCACCTGCGAAAAATTGAAGATGACCCCGGGAATGTCTTGCAGCCGCCCATTGATCTCTTCGATCAGCGCATCTTTACTCAACCCGGAACGCCATTCCTTTTCCGGTTTGAGATTGGCCAGGAACTCGGCATTGAAAAAACTTGTCGGATCGGTGCCGTCGTCCGGACGACCCAACTGAGACACAACAGTCGTGACTTCGGGCGATTCGCGGAACATTCGACGAAGTTCGCTCGTCAAGCGCGCCGCCTGGTCGAAGGAAATATCCACGGGCATCGTCGCGCGAACCCAGAGATTCCCTTCTTCCAATGCCGGCATGAACTCCCCTCCAATCGACTTCAACGCCACGAACGTAATAGCCAGAAGTCCGACGCAAGCGCTGACGACAACGGCCCGGTGGTCTAACGCCCACTCTAACACGTAGCTGTAGAGACGACGGATTCCCCGCACGATCGCTGTATCGTCTTCACGAATCGTGCCCTTGAGCAAGAAGGAACACAACACAGGGGCCAGCGTAAAAGCCATCAAGAGCGCACCCACTAAGGCAAACCCATAGGTAATGGACATGGGCGAGAAGATCTTCCCCGGCACACCCGTCATCGTAAAGAGCGGAATGAATGCCACCACGATAATCGCCGTGGAGTAGGAGATGGGCTGTCCCACCTGGCGGGCAGCCCGCACGATCTGCTGATCGACCGTCAAACCATGGGACTTCTTCGCATGTGCCAGATGGAAAAAGATGCTTTCCACCATGATCAGCGTGGCATCCACGATAATGCCGAAATCGATGGCCCCGAGCGAGATCAAATTCGCCGACTGCCCAATGAATACCATCATCGAGAAGGTAAAGAGCAACGAGAGCGGGATGGTCAAGGCCACAATCAGGGCCGCGCGCAAATGCCCGAGGAACACGAATAAGATGACAAAGACCAAGACCATGCCGGTGATGAGAATATCCGTGACGGTTTCCACCGTTGTATGAATCAAGACCGTGCGATCGTAGAGGGTTTTGATCTTGACGCCGACCGGCAACTTACCCGTGTTGAGGTCCTCAACTTTTTCTCGAACCTTCTCAAGAACATTGAGCGCCTTATATCCTCGCTGGAGCAGCACGACGCCTTCAACGACATCGTCGCGATCATCGATGCCGACCTTCCCCAAGCGCACCCGGGGGCCCACTGCGACCGTCCCCAAAGTCTTGACAAAAATCGGCGTCCCCCCTTTTTCGGCCACCATCACGTTTTCGATATCCGCGATCCCAGTGATGAGACCCAGTCCACGGATGTTGTAGTTTTGCGCGCCCAGGGTCAGATAGTTCCCTCCGACATTGGCATTACCATTGGTCAAGGCGGACATGACCTGCGACAGATTGACGCCGTAGCTGATGAGTCGTCCCGGATCGATATCGACGTGATATTCTTTGGTCGTCCCCCCCAATGCGGTCACGTCGATAACACCGGGGATGCGTCGGAATTCCCGGCGGACCTGCCAGTCCTGAATCGTTTTCAAGTCCATGAGCGTGGTCTCGCCGGCACCCGTAAGTTCATACCGATAGATTTCGGCAATCGCCCACCAAGGAGACAGCGACGGCGCCGCCCCTGAAGGCAATTGCACCGAGCGCAGCCGATTCAATACTTCCTGACGGTCGCGAAAGATTTCCGTATCGAAATCAAAATAGATCTTGATGTCGCTCAACCCAAAGATCGAGAGGGAGCGAATATCCGTGAGGCCCGGCATGCCATTGAGGGCGACTTCAATAGGAATCGTGATTTGGCGTTCGACCTCTTCGGCTGACCATCCGGGCAGCTGGGTGATCAGCTCGACCATCGGCGCCGAAGGATCGGGATAGGCAACAATATCGAGGGTGCGAAAGGCGTAGAGCCCGCCGAAAAAGAGAAGAAAGCCCAGGCTGCAGACCATGACCCGCTGGACCAGCGAGAGTTCAACAATTCTGGCTATCATGGGGTTCGATTAGATTCCAATTCGAAGGAGGAGAACCGTGCGTGGGAGCGCTACCCCTTGACTTCCTGTCCCTTGATCAAGACCGCGCCTTTCGTCACGATACGTTGTCCCGACGTCAAACCTTCCAGGACCTGTACCTGATCCGGTGAAATCGTGCTCACCTTGACTTCCCGTTTGACATACTGACCGGCGCCTTCGACGACATACACAAACTGTTTGCCATCCACTTCCAGCACCGCTTCACGGGGAATCATCAGTAACGGCCTAGACTCACCGACCTCGATATGGAGGCGCGCGAACATTTCCGGCTTCAGTCGATGATCCTTATTATTGACCGAGGCACGCAACTTGATGGTTCTGGATGTCGGGTCTACCACGTCACCGATGCTGGCCACGGTCGCGGGGAAATTCACGTCAGGGTAAGCCTCCACGCTGACTTTGGCAGACTGCCCTTCCTTCACCAGGGCGAGATCCCGTTCATAGACATCCGCCACCACCTGCAGTATATCGAGATCGGCCACCGTAAACACGACCTGACCGGAATCGCCCCCGATCGACTGGCCTGGCGTCACATTCCGTTCCACGACAATCCCGGTCAAGGGACTCTTCATTTCGAATCGCGACGTGATTTTTTGCCGGTCGAGCGGTTTGTCGAGCTCCTGCGCGGGAACCCGCAAGGATAGCAACCGTTCTTTCGCACGGCGGAATTCCGCGCGCGCCTTGATCAATTCATTCTCCGCTTGCTTAAGGTCCTTCAACGCCAGCGCCTTATTCTCATATAAATCCTTGGCCAACTCTTGGGCGCGTGTCGCATATTGTAGATCAGAGTCTTCCTTGACATATTCCGCATAAGCTTGGGCAATTTCCTGGCTGTCCAACACCAGCAGTACACTGCCGGCCTGCACATGCTGGCCCAAATGCGCCCGCACCTCGAGAACCCGACCTTGGAGTGGAGAAGAAATTCTGGAATAGCGATCTTCGCCGTAAGCAACCTTTCCAGATAAACTGAGGTCATGAACCCCTGACCTGAGTTCGACGAGAGCCGTTTCCACCCGTGGATGCGATTCCGCAACCGATCCGGCCATCTGGGGTGGAGTCGTGGCAGCGTTGGAAACCGTGGGTTGTTCTCCTCGCCCGCAGGCGGAGAGAACCAGACAGCCTAAGACGAAGGTTGAGACCGCTAGCGTGAGAAGTAATCTGCGAGAGTCGATCATACACTCAACCTTTGTCTCACCCTTAACCTGGCTCCTCACGACCTGATCTCCTGCCCCACGGCGCTTTCTAACTGGAAAAGGTTATGCTGATAGTTAAACAAGGCTTCGATATAGTTTTGCTGTATCGTTCGCGAGGTGCGCGCGGCATCAAGCAAATCGAGAATCGTTGCGCCGCCCCGCTCATAGGCCCGCTCGACAATTGCAAAAGTTGAGAGGGCGTCTTTCAATACCTCACCGAAATATGCCTCGACCAATCGCCGGCTCTGCAGGAGGTTGCGATAGGCGACTTCCACTTCATTTTCAACTAAATTGACGGTCTTATCCAAGTCGGCTTCCGCCGACTGGAGGGAGACCTCCGCCTGGAGAATCCCACCTTGGTTCCGGTTGAACAGGGGCAAGGGAATGCCGGCGTTGAGCGCGAATTGGCCTGGATTATCAGGCCCTCGCGCTCCCTGTATCGCGTATCCGGCCCCGATCGTCACATCGGGAATCCGGTAGGCCTTCGCCAGCTTCAGATCGGATTCACGCTGGGAAAAAGTAAAGCGTTTGGCGCGGATGTCCGGACGCACATCGAGCGCGGTTACGCGCAACGTTTCGATATCGGGATCGATCCAGCGGAAACCTAACTCCGTGGTCAATTCCAGCACCATCTTGGGAGATAACCGCAGCAACTGACGAAGATCACCTCTCGCCGATTCTGCCTCCTGCAATGATCGGATCACCTGCGAGTGAAAGTCCACCATCTGCAAACGAATCCGAATGAGATCGACTTCCGCGATGTACCCTTTATTGAATCGGATGGTATTGATCGCGAGAATACGGGAAAACCGTTCGCGATTCTCTTCTGCCAACACCAACCTGCGCTGAGCCAACTGAATCCGATAATAGGTATCCTTGACGGTAAACCCGAGTTGCCGCACCGCATCTTCGAAGGCCGCTTCTGTCGATTGCGTGCCGTACCCAGCACTTTCGATTCGATAGCCCCGTTTCCCTGCTAGCTCGAACAACTGAGCGACTTGCGTAAACAGCTGCCCACTATTGGACAGGGTCCTCCCTTGTGTATAAGAGCCGAGTGTCCCGACCGACACCAACGGATTCGGAAAGAGCCGCGCGGTAACTTCCCGCCCTTTTGAATACTCGATCCCGTATTTGGCTATGAGCACATCAAGGTTTTGACTGAGAAACAGTCCCAGAGCGTCGTTCACGCTGAGACGAAGCGCCTTTGATGCCACGGTAGCCTGTTCAGAAGCCGGAGATGGCGAGGCCGCACTGGAGGGATATGCAGAAGCGCTCAGAACGCTGAGAACAATGATGTAGCAGATGGGACGCAATTGTCGATCCACAAACACAGACGGTCCCCCATCTTAACCATTGTATGTGTACAGGGAGAGGAGGGTGAGTACAGAGTTGACCGCATCATCCTCACAAGCCATTCCGCATTATACCGTGTGCGAGGGACGAATCAAGGAGCTACTTGAAGAGATAGGCACTTAGCAGGGCTCGGAACCTAGACCCTCTGAGTGAAGAGGGAACGCCGCCTAAGAAAAGGCTTATCCTTGGGCAAAAAGGCTTGCTAGGCAGACTCAGTGTGGGTAGCAATCGCGACCTTCTCACCATCCAGCGAGACTACAGGATCGTGACGAAATCTGTACGCATGAAAAATACAGGTGGGCTTCTTGACAATCCTGCGAGGGCGGACTCTCCTGGAAGGGGCGCAGGCACGAGACTATCAAGCACAGGTTAGAAGTCGAGTCCTACCTTAGAATTGGAGTCGCGAAGATGCTTGCGGACCCGGACCTGCTCATGATGCTTGCGCAAGAGCTGTCGCCGAATGACGTCACGATCTTCGGCCACGATGCGCACCAATCGATCGACATCTTCCGCATGCTCGCGAACTAATTCAGACAACTTTGCCATTTGGCTTTCAAGATGCTCTACCCGCCGGAGCGCATCGGCACCGCGGTCCATGGCCGGCTTCTGCGCTGCCTTCTGTTTCACCAGCGACGTGACCAATACATCTCGCTTCATACTTGCTCCTTTGCTCGAATACTCCCCCATTTTTCTACACTACCTTGCGTAGTATCGTCTCAGATTCTCGCGTTGTCAACGAGTCTGCTTTCTTTCTATTTCTTCAGCGTCCTGTTACAATTGGCCGCAATGCTGAACATGTTCACCATGGTGCTGGCGGGCGGGAAGGGCGAGCGTCTTCAGCCCCTCACCGAACATCGGGCCAAGCCGGCGGTTCCCTTCGGAGGGAAATATCGTATTATCGATTTTACGCTCAGCAACTGCCTCAACTCGGGGCTTCGAAAAGTCGCTGTCCTCATCCAATACAAATCCCACTCGCTTGACCGCCACATCCGCATGGGCTGGAACATCCTGAATGCCGAACTCGGCGAATTCATCGCCTCGATTCCACCTCAGCAACGGATCAGCGAAGAATGGTACCAAGGCACCGCCGACGCGGTCTATCAAAACCTGTTTCTCCTCGACGCCGAACAACCAGACTATGTGCTTATCCTCGCCGGCGACCATATCTACAAGATGAACTATATGGAGATGTTCCATTGGCTGATCGCCAAAGGCGCCGATGCCGTGGTCGGCGCGATCGATATTCCGATCGAAGAGGCCCATCGATTCGGCGTGATCCACGTGGATGAGGATTTCAGGATTACGGACTTCATCGAGAAGCCGGCGCACCCTCCGTCGATTCCCAACGATCCGACCCGCGCCTTTGGCTCGATGGGCATCTACCTGTTTCGCACCAGCGTCCTCCGTGAGCAATTGATCGCCGACGCCCAGGAAAGCGGAAGTCACGACTTCGGGAGAAACATCATTCCGCGAATGATTCGCGATCGACCTGTCTACGCCTACAAATTTGTCGATGCAAACAACAAAGATGTGAAGTATTGGCGAGACATCGGCACCTTGGACGCGTATTGGGAAGCGAACATGGATCTCGTCGCCGTGGATCCTCTTTTTAATCTCTACGACCAACACTGGCCGATTCGAACATACCAAGGGCAATTTCCACCGGCCAAATTCGTCTTCTCGCAAGATTATCAAGGCGGCAGAATGGGCGTGGCTCTGGATTCCATCGTCTGCGGCGGCTGCATCATCTCCGGCGGCCGGGTACAAAACTCTGTGCTTTCGCCGAACGTTCGCGTGCAAGACCATGCGGATGTGCGTGAATCGATTATCATGGAAAACGTCGTCATCGGCGCAGAGAGCCGGGTCAGACGGGCCATCATCGACAAAGATGTCATCATCCCGCCTCACTCGGAAATCGGGTACAACCGAGAGGCCGATGCCCAGCGATTTACCGTCACCGAATCCGGCTTGGTCGTGATTGCAAAGGGAACGAAACTGCATGCCTCCCTCGATTCATCCGGTTGATCTGATCATCGCTCTCCGCGACAAGCATTTGACCCCTGCCATCGTGTTTCTCACGTCGCGCCGTGCGTGCGATGAAGCGATGCAGGCCTTCGACCATAGCCGTATCCTTCTCCCGCCGCCCCGTCAGCAGGCCATCGCCGACGTGCTGGACAAGGTGATCGCCCAATATCCCAGCATCGCGGATCACCCGCTCATTCCGACCGTCCAGCGCATCGGCGTGGCGGCGCATCACGCAGGCCATCTGCCCTCGTGGAAAATCGCGGTTGAAGAACTGATGCGTCATGGCTGCCTCGATGCCGTCTTCGCTACGACCACACTGGCCGCCGGAGTCGACTTCCCTGCGCGAACCGTCATCATCACGCAGTCCAGCATCCGCAAGTCGCGCGACTTCATGGACTTGACGATCGGAGAGGTGCAGCAGATTGCCGGCCGTGCGGGACGACGCGGAAAAGATCTCGTGGGCTTCGCCATCGTCACCCCTTCGCCCTACATCGATCTACATGTGCTGACCAAAGGCTTCACCGGCCATCCAGAAGCGATCAATAGCCAATTCGTCATCAGCTATCCGATGGTCCTCAACCTATTGAAGGCGCATCCTCTCGATCAAATTCAACCGATCCTCGCCAAAAGCTTTGCGCAATTTCAGCTCAACCAGCGCGCCGAGGTCTTGGAACGCAAGCTGGACGATCTGCGCGATCAAATGGAACCGTTCGGACCGCGCGTCTGCACCGATTGGATCACAGAATGGCAGACCTTTGACCAGGTCCGCCGGCAGAAATCGCACCGTGCCCCTGTGAGGAAGCACGAACCACCGGAAGTCGCCGCACGTTTTCACTTTCTCACCCCCGGTCGAGTGGTAGGCTTTGGCCGTAGCCGAGGCGTGGTCCTGCGCCAATATCGCAGCAAGGGACAGAAGAGCCCGATGATCACGGCGCTACGTCTAGGCGGAGGCATTACCGAATCTCCTGCTTCCACGGTGACCGAGGTGTCCGACCGTGTCCTCGACTGCGTGGATGCGCCGGTCTATCCCTGGTGCACGCCGGAAAGCGTGGAAGAGTTACTCCATCACCTGGAGGAGTTGCCTGGCAGGCTACCGGAGCTTCCCATCCTGATTCCGAAGGACGATGAACCGATTCCAGACGCCATCGTGCAAACCCTGGGCGACTTTGCCTGTCCGACCTGTCCTTCGCGTTCCGCCTGTCAGAGAGACTATCCCCTCGCCTCTAAACTTCGGCAGGAACAGCATCGACATGTCAAATCGATCCAGGCGCTGCGCACAAGTCTCTGGCACCGTTTCCAGGAGAAGATCGACGTCCTACAGCAGTTCGGGTACCTCACGCCGACAGCCCATCTAACCGAGGACGGCGAATGGGCCAGGCTCATCCGCATCGACCACTCGCTGCTCATCACGGAATTGCTCCGGGCCGATGCGTTCAACGGAGCCGATCCCGCAATGCTGGCCGCCGTGATGTCCAGCATTGCGCACGACGATGATCGTCCCGGCGCCTTTCCTCGGGTCAGCTCCGGATTGGGTTCATTGCTCGGGCAGGTTCGAAAACTGGCTGTCTCGCTATCACCGTATGAAGATCCCCCACTCTTGCGGGCCGACATTGCCGCCGTGACCGAACGGTGGATCGGCGATCCCAGCCTGACTTGGATCGGTCTCTGCAAGAGCACCACGATGGCTGAAGGGGATATCTATCGTCTCTTAGCACGAACCCTGGAGTTCCTTTCGCAGCTACACACGCTCAAGGCCACCCACCCGGGATTGGCAGACAGCGCGTCTCGCGCCATCGCCGCCCTGCGCCGAGGCGTGCTGGAGGAATTGCCGTGATGACGTTAAACGTTCACCGTTGCCCCTTAACCGCAAGAATAGAATACAGCCCTTTATCATTAGGACGATTCACGAATGACGATTCACGAATAACGGCATCGAGATGACTACCGAAGAACTCGAACAGCTCCTGGCTCAACAACCGATCGCGCTCTTGCATCGCCTGGCACGCGGACGCGTTCAGCGACATTTCCGCGCAGGCAAACGCCGTTTGATCGAAGTCTTACTGCGACACTCCGCCGAGAACCGCCCAGGCTTTGAGTCCGACTTGATGACCTTGATCGGCGAGAAACAGGCTCGCCCTGCGCCACCCCTTCCTCAAGCCCCCGCCGCACGAAAACTGAAATCCTCGTCGCCGCAGCGTCGCACCATGCACAGGCCGGTCGAGCCGGAATCCCATGAGCCGGCCATCACTCTCTCCAGCTGGTTGGAGGGACTGGGAGTGCCGCCATCGAAGGCCTTTGTTCCGGATGCCTGGCAAGAAGACGCCATCGCCAAACTGAAAGAAGGTGACGTGGTCGTGAGCGTCCCCACGGGAAGCGGAAAAACCTATGTTGCGGTCGAAGCGGCCCGCCGCGCGATCGCAGAGAATCGGACTGTCATCTATACGTCGCCTCTCAAGGCCCTCTCGAACACCAAGTATACGGAGTTTTCAAAAATTTTCGGTGCAGACCAGGTCGGTATTCTGACCGGCGATCGCCGCGACAACGGACAAGCGCCCCTGCTGATCATGACGACGGAAATCTTGCGGAATCTGCTCTACGACGCAGGAGGCGGTGAGATTGACGTGCGATTGGATACGTTAGGGCTTGTCATTTTGGACGAGTCGCAATATATCGCAGATCCGGAGCGGGGTGTCGTCTGGGAGGAAACGATCATCTTCTGTCCGAGCCAAGCACGTATGCTCTTGCTCTCAGCCTCGATCGGCAACCCGCACGACATCGCCGAGTGGATCACCTCGATCAGACCAACTCCCTGCCACTTGGTCCGCCACAGTACGCGCACCGTGCCGCTTCGCGCCGGCTACCTCCATCCGAACGGCAAGCTCACACCGCTCTTCCGCACCGTCGGTATTCCACACGGCCACCCAAGCTATCTCCATTCAGAAGCCAAGCGGCTCTTCGCTGAATACGAAGACGAAACGCTGCCGTCGGGACGCCGCCGGTAAACTACACTCATCACGCAGACCCTATACTAAAACGTGAAGTTGAGGCCGGCCGTCAGCCCCTGGCGGAAGGATTCGAACTGGGTCATGGGATACTTGGAAGAATCACTCACACCATGAAACGTCACATCCCCATCAATTGCGTGGTTCCACCAGACACGGTAACCGACATTGAGAAAAATGTTCTTGACCAGCATCAGCCTTAATCCCACATCTGCATCAGCTCCAACCCCCCATCCCTCCATCGAGATACTGGGATTTTGCTTAAGATCAGGTCTCAAGTGATGAATGTCTTCATTATCGATGATAGTCAGCGGAAGAAAAGCCGCAGTTGCCATTAGGCTCAATCGTCTCGTCAGTCGATATTCCGTGGAAGTTCCGACACGAATCGAGTACCAATTGGAGGTATTGGTGATAACTGTCTGCCCTTGGTTCGTCACGGTTCCTGCTGGATTGCAGGTAAGGCCCAACGACGGAGGCACAGCCGAATTGTCGCAGGCCATCTGCGCCAACCCCGTGGCTTCATACTTCGTATACCAATACTGAAATCCTCCAAACACTTCCAGCCAACCCCGATGATTAGGATATTCAGCTACCCTGAAGCCGCCGTCCGCATTCAGGTACCACATGCCGTCACCAGATAAGTCGCTATTGGTACTTGAGAACAACCTCTGCCCTCCGTTTGATCCGTAATCGTCATCCGTGAGTCTGCCGCCTCCGATCCCGGCGTAGCCCACGTTGAGTCGGCCAAACCACTTCGGTGTCACCCAAACCTTTCCTGTGAGTTCAATCACATTCGTCCCAACGTCTTTATACTTAAGCTTTGACGTCGGATCCCCCAACCCGGGTATGGACGACGCGTCGTGCCCCCAGCGCGTATCCCCTGTGCTGATCCACGTTCCAATCGCGAAATCGAATCTTGGACGTGATTGTGCAATGGATGCCTGCGCCGCTGCAATCTGAACCGCGCATGCCAGGCCTACGATCGTGAGCCACCCGCACAGCGCTGTTAAGGATATCCATCGTTTCCACCCAGTCATCGCCTCGCGACACCCCGTTGAATAATCACCGTATCTACGCAGCGCTGCACGGTCTCCGGCATCACCCTCTGACAGGCGCCCTTGATCTCATCTTCCGCGAATTGCCGCTGAAGATTAATCGCCCACCATACCAACCACGATCCAATGAGAAAAGCAAGCACTGTTCCAACCATCCATTGCACGACAAGCCGAGCCCCTCCCGAGTGACCTCTCGGACTATCCGGCACAAGAGCGACTGGTTGAATTTCTTGTCGGTTCGACATCGCGCTGGCAGACATCGGTGAAATCCTCCCTTCACATAACCTGAGAGGCTATCCTACCTGAGAGGCAAAATTCTGAACATCGTTTTTTCTTTCTTGGCTGAACGTTGCAAGACTCATTACACATCGACTTCACCTCTACCACAATGAATCTCGACTCAGGCAAGGCGTCCTACTCCTACGTCAGGGCCTTTGACAAATCGGGACAACGAAAGCCCCTGCTCCACCAAACATCTGCAAGCCCCTACTCGATGAATTGTCACGATCCCTTGACCCACCAGCCCAGAGACCTGTATAACCGCTCACTGCTGTCTCCACAGCCAGAGTGCTGAGTTCAAGAAGTAAGCTGATTGATAGCCCTTACCTCTAAGCAGCCTTTCTTCTATTTCAACTCAACACTCAGCACGCATAACGTATCACCTCTTCGGTACGCGCCCGTAGCTCAATGGATAGAGCACCAGACTACGGATCTGGGGGTTGGGGGTTCAAGTCCCTCCGGGCGCACCAAATAAAATACCGCTCCTATAAACGAGATCCGCGGTTTTCATTCGTTTTCCATCGTCGCGCCGCTCATCGCTCAAACCGACACCATACCGACACTCCCGCCCGGTCCCTTCCCCTCACAGACACAAAAAAATGGCCAGCCCCCTCATGAGGACTGACCCTTTCTGACATCCGACACTCCGCCGACTGATCCTATTCGCCCCTACTTTCTTCGCTTCCGCGGCGTATGTACCGTTTCCCGTTCACCTTGTTCCGTATCGTGTAGATGGCCCATGTGCTCATGGCATCAATTAACCACGCGCCCGCCGCCCGCATCGAGCCTTGCGCCCCTCCGTCCGCTATGGTAGATCCTCAGCGGTATGACCTTTACCGATTTGCTTCTATCAACCGTCTCAACCACCGCGCTACTCGGCCTGGCCGCCTTCCTTGTACGGAACCTGATACTGACCCGCCTCAAAGCCAGCGTGCAGCATGAATTCGATACAAAGCTCGAAACCCTGCGCGCCGATCTTCGCAAGAGCGAGGAATCCTTCAAGGCCGATCTCCGTGCCAAGGAAATTCAAATCGAGGTCTTGCGAAGTGGGGCCTTGTCAGGGTTGGCAAGTAGGCAAGCGGCAATGGATAAGCGTCAGTTAGAAGCTGTTGAGCAATTATGGGCCGGTGTCGAAACGCTGATCCCTCTCAAGTCGGCTGTAACTGTGATGTCTATCGTTAAATTTGAAAAGTCTCTTGAATTGGCGTCGCAAGATCATCGCACTAGCATTCTTTGCACAACTGAGTACGTTAGCTGACCCCGAAAAGTTTCCCATGTCTCGCGTGCTGCACGCCTGTCCATTCGTTTCGGAAATGGCATGGGCGTTGTTCTCTGCCTATCAAGCTATCGTGGGATATTCTGTGGCACAACTTCAGATGTTGAAGGTTGGGCTAAACGCTGCGAATTTACTCGACCCCAACAGAGTGTCTCGAACCTTGTCAAGGTCGCGCTTCCGGACTATGCCGGCTACATTGATGCGCACGGCCCTGCTGGATACTTCTCCATAATTGAGCCTCTCGAAGCTAAACTTCTTAAGATGAAGCTGAGGCGCATGATGAAAGGGGCGGGAATCCGACAAGGCGAGTGTTGAGCAAGCAGCGAAGATCATGAAGGAAGTTGGGAGTATAAACGAGCAACCTCAAAAGGGTCAACTACCGCTCAGTGACGTAACTTTAATTCGAACCGTTGCCACCGCGAGGAATGGCCGGGGCGACTAGTACACGCGTTCATGTCTTCCGCCCGCGTTCAGCCTAGCACCGCTTCATCATCTATATTAGATCGTCCTGTTGCGTACTCCAGTGCAAAGTAAGCTGCATGAGAGAAAGCCATCTCAAATGTTCATGAGGCTGAGGGACATTCGCCGAATAGTGGTGAAGCCTGCGTCTAAATTCTCTAAACAGGGGTTTTTCCACTTCCGCATTTTTTTCCCCCTTTTTTTGAGTGAGTCATATACACTGGCACGCGCGTTCAAGAGAAGTTTCCAGAGGCCGAACTGCTGCATCTGTGTCCCCATAGATGAATCTGTCATCTTGATATATCCTTATTCTCGCTCCACTCTATCGTTATCTCTTGAAACGGTGTCAGACATTTAAAAGACTCCTAGGAAATCATTTGCGTTTGTTCAACTTGCCAGGATTCTTAACTACGGTCAACCTCCGTCGATATACCCGCGAGACTGTTCGACTGCCCAAGTGTCGGTCATCGGAACTGCCGTGGTGGAAGGCGCTGACCGAAGGGTTCACGCGGTGCCGGTTCCATGTGGAGACGACAGACCGCACGCTGGAAGAAGTGCTCGCCTGGTTCTCACAAGCCATGGGGCCCACGCTCGCGGCCCTCTATTGCGCGGTGGGACCCGAATGGATCACCAACGTGATTCAGGCTGGATCGAGCCGCTGGAAGCCACAGCATTATCAGCTGATGAAGAAACAGAAGCCCAAACGCCCGTATCTCTTGAAGGCGACATGAACTGGATTAGATCAGGAGTTGATTTTCGATCGAGATCCGCCGGCGGGGATGCGGGCGCACCATCAAGGGGGTAACAGGGGGTGTCGTACGACTCCCCCCTAATTTCAAAGACCGAAATGCTTCACAGGCTGTGTCCATAAAACCTGGAAGAATTCTGGCTCGCAAACCTTCGAAATTCCAGCCTGCCGAAGCTAGCCTTCCTGTGTCCCTAAATCAGATGATTGAGAGACAAAGTGACTGCTCCTTGTATCCATAGCACCGCGTGTTGTCACCTGGACGGTCGCAGGGATACCGCTATCGCTACGCTATACTGCGCCACCATGCGCTCCCTATTCGTCATAATTCTCCTGACGCAATTCATCCTTCCTGCAGTGGCATCCGCTCAAGTCGAAACCTTCACCGCCCCCACAACCCATGGCAATGCCATCCCGTTGCGGTTAGGCTCATCAGTCTCGCTGTGAAAGACGCGACACTTCCATCGAGACCGGATAGTACATCTGCGATCGGTTATTTGCTGAGCCCTGCTCACCTCGCGCATCCAGCCTGTGCAACTGGAATATATTGTTCCAAATCGATCCCCACTGTCATGATGTGCATAAGAGCGCCTCGCCTCGTTCTGACGATGCGTGTGGATTGCGCGTGCAACCACACCCATGGTGCCTCGTGTGAGGCTCGTGTGAGAAGAAGGCTGGGTTCATTCCATTAACAAAGGACCATTCTCCGTCGTTGTGTCATGCCTCAATCCTGCCTACATCCCTTCTGCCGCAACGTTCAGCCAAATAGTCAAATTATTCGCGCCTCGACTTCCCAATGTCGTTTGCGTATTCTGTGTGACGTCACGATCGAGTCATTATGGAGAACCGCAAACCCACACTCCTCGCTCTGTCACATTTCATCCACCATCATTTGCTCTGGTTCTTGATCAGCGCCTATGCCATTGCCGCCGTCTTTCCGGCGGCCGGTTTATGGATCAGGAACGTGAACTTTGGCGACGTTCACATTTTCCAGACAAAGATCCATGTCTCGTTGCTCCTGCTCCTCCTCGCCACGCTCATGTTTAACGCTGGATTGGGCGTGAAGACATCGCACTTACAATCTCTCTTGCAAAAAAGCAGGGTGATGTTAGCCGGGCTCGCGGCCAATCTGGTCATCCCCATGATCTATATTTTTGGCGTTACGCTGGTCATGCGGCTATGGTACGAGCCAGACGAAGCGCAGCATATCCTCGTCGGCCTGGCGTTGGTCGCCGCCATGCCGATTGCCGGCGCGTCCACCGCCTGGGCGCAGAACTCCAATGGAAATTTGGCGTTAAGCTTAGGATTGGTCCTCTCTTCAACCGTTCTGAGCCCTATCGTCACACCTGTGGCGCTACAGGTATTCGGGGAAATGGCCTCGGAGGAGTATGAGGCGGTCCTGCAAGACCTCGCCACCTACGGATCGGGAGCGTTCTTGGGCCTCTGGATCGTACTACCATCAATGCTGGGCATTGGTGTGCGATTCGCAGTTCCTGAAGCCCGACTCACAGTCGTCATGCCGTTCATCAAACTCATCAATTCCATCGTGTTATTGTTGTTGAACTACTCGAATGGATCGGTCTCCCTTCCCCAGGCGGTGGCAGACCGCGATTTCGACTTTTTAGCGGTGACGTTGGGAATCACCACGGGACTCTGCGTCACGGCCTTTGCTTCCGGGTATGGGCTGAGCCGTCTGTTTAACGTAGACGAGGCTGACCGTGTCTCGCTTATGTACGGACTGGGAATGAATAATAACGGGACTGGGCTGGTTCTGGCCTCTCTTGTGCTTGGGTCGTACCCACGAGTCATGGTGCCAATCATCCTGTACAACTTGGTCCAGCATCTGGTGGCCGGAGGCGTGCATGAAGTGACAGGCCGAACTGTTGGCGACCAAAGGGTAGGAGCTTAGATTCTATCTTTCTAAGGGTCGGCCTGGTCCCTGCCTTCGTCGTGGATCGAACGACGACAGCTGTCTTGTGGAAGCCTTGTGTGAATGATGGGGGCGATTCAGAGGCGTTCTATCTTATGTGCGACTCTGTCTGGTCTCCCTCGTTCGTCGAACCACCCAAACGAGACAGACCAAACCAACCGGAACGACCAGATCCCCGTCACGTGCCGCACAATGGTTCCTGGTGCCGTATGCTCTTTTGATCAGTAGAGGCAGGGATCAGGCAGTGACCCCAAATAAAGCCCCAATCCCAGCGGTCACGGCCATGGCCAATGCGCCCCAAAAGATCACGCGCGCGGTAGCGGTAATCACAGAAGCACCCCCGACGCGCGCAGCCGAGGAGCCCAATAGTGCAAGAAACAAGAGCGCGCTCCCAGGAACAGCCCACATGAGGGCAGATACCGGCACCAACAGGACAATCAAGAGAGGTAGGACGGCACCAACTGAGAACGTGACGGCCGAAGCCAATGCGGCTTGAAGCGGTCGTGCGGTCAATATGTCAGATATGCCCAGCTCGTCACGCCCATGTGCGCCGAGTGCATTATGCTCCATCAGCTGGGTTGCGACGTTGGAGGCGAGCTCTGCCTCGAGCCCACGCTCAATGTAGATCGCGGTCATTTCCTTGTGCTCTTGCTTGGGGTCAGCTGCTAACTCTTTACTCTCCCGATCTAGATCGGCGCGCTCAGTGTCGGCTTGCGAACTCACCGACACATACTCGCCAGCAGCCATCGCCATCGCACCAGCCACAAGACCGGCCACGCCCGCAATCATAATACTCTTTGAACTCGCGCCTGCCGCCGCGACCCCTAAGACAAGGCTGGCCGTGGAAACAATACCGTCATTAGCGCCAAGAACAGCCGCACGGAGCCATCCAATGCGGCGTATTCTGTGCTGTTCAAAGTGTGGCATAGCAACGCCTCACGATTAAGTCAGCTGCGGCCAGCCCGGCAACTGAGTAAAGCAGTCTCAATAACCTGATGTGGGCAAGTCTACTGCAAAGTTGGAGACGTATCCATCACTCCAGAGACGATACGGGAGTCTTGTGTGAGGGAAGGGGGGTAGAGAGAAGAGCCCAGGGCGTATGGCAACCGTGAGAGGGCTCGAACATCGTTGCAGTCTCGGTGGTCGCCTGGTTCATCCCAGACACTTGCATTTTCGCTGTGGACCCTCTCCGTCCGCTACTCTATCTCTCTCTAGGGCCTGTTAACACTAACGCAAGCCCTCGACGATCAACGCGAAATTGATGAACGCGACGAACATGCCCTCGAGCTTTTCAAACCGCGAGAAAATGCGCCGAAATCCCTTGAGCCGACGGAACAGCCGTTCGATCTCGTGGCGTCGCTTCTACAGGGCGCGATCGTATTCCCATGGCGTGCGTCGATTGTGCTGGGGCGGCACCACAGGCACCGACCCTCAATCCCAGGCCAGTTGCCGCGTGGCATTGCCGTCATACGCCCGATCCATCAACAGGGGGATGGGGCGCGGCCTTTTCCCGAAGCGGTGCAGCCGCGTTCGCCCCTCGGGGGCATCGTGGGCCTGGCCCGGGGAGAGGGCAAACGTTCGAGCCGTTCGAGCATCCGCGGCAACCAGATGACTCTTGGGGGTCCCTCCGCCGCGAGCCCGGCCCATGGCTTGCGGGCCGGTTTTTTTAACGCCCCGGTCCCATCTGGATGGACCTTGACGAGGGTGCGGTCCACGGCCCCGGCTTCGATCTTCACACGGATGATCTGAGCGTGTTGCAACTGGGCAACGACGCGATCCAACACCCCGCTCTTCGCCCACCGGTTCATACGCGTAAAGATGGTGTGCCAGTTGCCGAACCGCTTGGGCAGACCGCGCCATGTGCCCCCCTGCTCGGCGACGTCCAAGATGGCGTTGAGCCCGTGCAGATTGTCGAGCGTCACGTTGCCGCGTGGCGTCGGCAAACACGGCTCGATGTGGCGATACTGCGCGTCGGTGATTTCCAGGTACGCCCTCTCGCATAAAAAAGGCCGTTAGTGTTAACACGCCCTAATTGAAGAGAGGCAACGTGTCACACTGATATTGGCACAGAGGGGCAGGGCCCAAGTGGGTAACGAAGGTCATCGAGTCTGGATCAAGCCGCTGGAAGCCACACCATTATCAGCTGATGAAGAAACCGAAACCCTAACGTCCGTATCTATTGAAGCCAACCTGAACTGGACAGGAGTTGGTTGTCCTTTCGATATCCGCCGGCGGGTATGCTGGCGCACTATTGTGATGGGGGTCGTACGACTCCCCCCGAACTTCTAAGACCTCAAAGTTGCGTGGTTGGTTGTCCGCATAGAGATTCTTGTTCTGAATATTAAATCAGATTCAGCCAGAATCGTTTTATTTTCAGCCAGAATGTCGTGTTGGACCACCCACCCCCAGTGCGGAAAAGCTTCGATGCGTATCTGCCAATCACCACTCCAATCCAATCGTTTTGAATTTTACGAGTCCCTCGTCAAAACGACAACACTCTGGCCAAGAGATTGCACGTGTGTGGAGCAGAACCTTGGCAGGGAGCTCAAATCGTGCGAAGTGCCCCCAACTAAATAAGTGCGTCCTTAGCACCTAAGAGCCTGCCCGAAAGGGAGTACCAGCCCACCTCCTGGGTCGTCGATCCTGAGGCACTCAGCGAAGTCGTTTGTTGAGTACAACGATTACTCGGACAGGCTCCTAGCTCAGCCTGTCCCCTCTTCTTCCTGTAGGACAAACGAGGACAACAGGACGATCGAAAGTCTTACAACAAATCTAGACTCTGACGATGGTGCGTCACACGTAAAGACAGTATATGACGTGCGAACATTTTGAAAGCCGAACTACCTCTCGTGGAGTGAGAGAAAGTCAAGACATGGAGTGGCACCTTCAACGAGTGCAAAGTCAGCCGAGCAGGGGTTCAGCAGGGAAGTACCCCCGGGAGCGGTCGATCCTTTAATCCTAGCCTTCGAAGATAAGGACGAACGAGTCCGGGCGCGCGCGCAGCAATTGATCGAGCAAGACTGGGCACGGAAGACTGAGGCAGAGAAGGAACGAGGGGCAGGAGAATACACAACTGGGCTAGCGGGGTACGGCGGTAACCGTGGAACTCGTCACGAGCGACAAAGGACGAACAGGGAGCCAAGGCCGGTTGGCGCCATAACACACAACCAAACAAAGAAAGGAGCATTGGTTCTGATCGTGCGTGTTGTCGGTGACATTCTCAACCCTGTGGCCACGTGAGGTGGCCCAATCGAGAAGGATGTCTTTATGAAGAAGCGACGCATACTCATATTGTTGTTGGCGTTGCTCGGTCTGGTGGTGGTGAGGTGGCCCATTTTAGAAGGAAATCTTTATGAATAAACGCATATTGTTAGCATTACTGTGTATGTTGTCGGGATGGGGCATGGCTGGCATGGCCCAGGCCGCTGCAACAGTGACATTCGACGCCCAAGACGCTCCCGGAAGCTGGTTCAAATGTTCAGGAAGCGGGTGCGTTCCTGAAACCGTTCCTGGCATGTCAGGACAGCAATCCCTCGCAGTCATTCACCCCGGAGATTCAGTTGGTTTTACATCAACGGGACAGGCCAACACGATCCATACGGCAGTGAGCTTGATGTTCCCCACCGGAGCCGCAGGTATGCCGTTCGACGTAGACCTGGAGACTCCCACGCATGGAATGCCAGCGCCAGAACCAGTCACGCTGACAATTCCAGGACTGTACGTCTTCTTCTGTGATATCCATGTATACATGTTCGCTGCCGTCATCGTGGACGATCCGTTAACACCAGAACTCGACCTTGGAGAGACGGTCGATCTTCCCAGCGTTACGACAAATGGAATTGCCCGGCTACCAACATATTCGAACTTGGCCTTGAGACTCGTGCACACGTTCTTCATCTATACCAATCCCAATAACTGGCAATACTATTCTGCCAAAGACCAAAAGAACGGATGGGATCCCCAGTATCCACAAGTTCCAGTATTGGCCTACGATAAAGACGGCAAGCCGGTTTCAATAACAAATCTCAACACCGCCATGCGTACAGCCTTTGGTGAACCCAAGGACCTATTAGCCCCCGTACCGCCGTCGGCACCAGGAGTGGGGCAGGTCTGGGTGGATACCCAGTTCGAAAGGATGAATGAAAAGAGCAAGCCCGGCACGGCGACAGCCGTGAACGCGACGACGTTCCAAGTGGAAAGAAAAGTTGGGTTACCATCGATCAACATGAACAATCCGCACAATATGTGGACCGATAAAGATCAGAGGGTGATCTATCAGACCCAATGGTTCGATGAAAACTTGGCGGTGTTTGATAGAAAGACTGGACATTTACGGTACAATCTTCCGGCGGGTCCAGCTCCCGCACACGTCATGACGAGAACAAGCAACGACTATGTGCATGTGTCAGCGAACGGTGACAATTACGTAAAGGAGTTTAACAATCTAGCGCACCACAATGCTCCCATCCGGGAGATACAGATGCAAACTGGGGAATGTTGCGCACATCCTCACGGTCACTTTATGAGCGCTGACGGACAAATGATGGTAACGCCCAACGAAGATGCAGAGGCGACGGCACTGTATGACTTCACATATGGGTTGGCGAAACCAGCACCTACGGGACATTCGCCAATTGCCACTGGAATGATGCCCGATTCAAGCAAGTATTATGTCGCAAACTTTCTTGACAACACATTAAGCGTGATTGGCATTACGCAGCATCATGGGCACGCTCCTACAATAAAAAAGTTATATGACATCAACCTACTGGGCAACTATAATCCGATCGACGGAACGTCCAGCGGCTTCATCGGCGCCTTGCCGATTCAAACCCCAGTGAGCCCGGACGGCAGATTCGTGATCACGGCGAACGCCTTGACCTCCACGATCCTTGTCATTGAAACGAAGACTGACAAGGTTGTGGCGAGCTTGCTATGTGACGCAGGATGTCATGGGATACAATTTGGTGCAAAGCAAGGGGGTGGATATTACGCCTATGTATCCAGCAAATTCTCGAACCGGATGCTCGTCATTGACCCCGATCCTAACGGAGTCGGTCACGCTCCAGACAATGGGAGCAATGCCATCATCGTTGGATCCGTGTTGTTGACAACGGCGAATAAGTCCTCACACTTCGAGATGGACGGACACATTTCCAGTAAAGATAATGAGGCCTATTCTGGCATGGGCGGACAGGGAGTGTTGCCCATTCCGTTGGTCTACAACGGCTGGGTCCAGAATCTGCCTGACGAGTGGAAGGAGAAATTGACATACCAGCAGAAACATCCATTCCCCGGACACGATGACCATCAATAGTCCAGTCCTTCCTCTTCAACGCTGAGTCAGGGCCCGGCGAGATGGTGCACTGCCGTCTTGCCGAGCCCGCCGGTTTCGCAATCCCTTGAGTGAGATGAACTATGCGGAAAATCGTTCTATTGTACGACCGTTTTACGACCGCATCTTTCAACAGAATCGAGTCATACTCGGGCTCCTCAGAGCGCTTGAAACGCGCCCAAGCCGATTACGATCGTAGAGGGGTGCCATGACTACGATTACCCGAGGTACCACCAACGTCTTTGCCGATTTGGGCTATGCCGATGCCGCCGAACGGAAGATCAAGACTCGTTTGGCGCTCGCGTTCAATGAACTACTCAAAGCACGCAAGCTGAAACAACGCGAAATTGCCACCCTGCTCGGCGTCCCACAACCCAAAGTCTCGGCTCTGAAAAACTATCGGCTCGACCAATTTTCCGTCGAACGCCTGATGGAATTCCTCACTGCGCTCAATCAAGACGTGGAGATTATGATCCGACCGCGCGCCAATGCCAGCGAGGCTGGACATATTTCGGGGCTGGCGGTGCAGTAGCCCGTGGGGAAGGAATGTGTAATCAGGCGATGTTCGCTATTCCAAGCACGCCCGCGGCAATGTGGCCGCCGCACGGCTATCGTTCATTCCTCTCCTTAAAATCTGTGGAGCCCTTATTATGCCAAATCAGACTAGGAACGGGGAGTGCTGAGTTTTTAAGCGGGGCATTTGTCACTGTTCATCACGAACAGGAAATGTAACCGGGATTGTCTCCTTTTTGGCCGATATCAGACGTTGGCCATTGAGTCCCTGTCTAACGAGGCTGTAGACCCCCCCTCCTAGTCATAAACCAGATCATTAAAAGCAGGGCCCGCTGATTAAGAGTCTCGTCGAAGACCTACCTCAGAATACCCTGCAAGAGGAATCAACAGCAAAACGCGATCATTCGTGATGGCGCACCTCATCGTGGGTCATGGTGTGTCATGGTGTTTTGGCGCCAGCTTGGCACCAGAGTGGGTAGCCGTGCAAGTCGGCAGTTGGATAGGTCATGCGGAGCCATAACTGTGCGGGAACCGATTATCAATCCGATCAGCGAATAGACTTTCTCAACGAGCGTAGAATCACTCATAGCAATTTAACGACAGGCGGCTTCCTCGCCCTTACTTTAATTCTCGCCTGCATTCCCCGAAGGTTCGAGACAAGAAGCCCGCATCTATACAAGAGGCTATACAATACGCCCAAGGACGGTGTGCTTCATACCAACCATCGGGGCTCTTGCTCAATGCTTCATAGACCTGCTTCTCACATTTCTTTGGAGAAGCCCTAACATAGCAAGGGATAACTTGTGAACCAGATTTCCCTTGTGCGCACTGGCGACCAACAGCGATGACTTCGCGATACAATGCAAGGCTCAAGTCCTCTCCCAGGGCGTTTTCGGTGAACGATAGAACAAGGAAAAAGAACGCGAGTCGAAGGACAGGGTTCATAAACTATTAACGCTTGAGGTTAGTGGCGACCTGGCGGGTCTCTTGACTGTCATTCAGCATGGTCTGATCGTACATTCTTGTCTATCTCACGGCAGTCGGCAAAGCACTGGCGGCCAGGGGACTTCTCTGGGCAAGAGAGTCATTGATCTTCTCTAACTGCCGGTAGAATGCTACAAAGCCGGCCCGAGTGCTCTGATCAAATCCTAGAAACTCCTTTGGAGCGATCGGTTCATTACTTCTGCTTCGCCACAATCTTGTATTTGAAATTTTGTAGGTCGCTCGGGATTGATTTTCATCCGCACCAGGTCATCCTTCCTTGCGTACGGCCTGCCGTTGAGGATCTTCTCCGTAGGCATCGCGAGCGCCTTGAGTTGGTCAGCGAGAGAATCATCCACAAGTTCTTCTACTGGTTACGTTGCCTTGTGGGCTGAATCGCATAGCCGCTTTCCCCCTGATCGGTGGCCTGCCGGTGCGTCTCAAGAATTTACCGCAAACAGATCAATCACTCCTGGCTGAGGATGCGATAGCTTAAGATTCAGGTGGGTTGTCTATCTTTGCCACATCCAATGTTCCACAGAATCGCAGCGGCGCTTTTTGGTGCAACCGGACTCCATTTGCTGCCTTCATCAGCACCGGCAAACATCACCTTACCATTTCCCATATTGTCTGAGTGATACCTATACGAAAGGTGACGGGAGCGGTGGTCTGCGCACTCGAACTGCTGTTGCCACGTGGTAGACAAATACGATTTACCTTTAATAGCTTGAACAAACTTGAAGTCGTACAACACCAACATCTTCACAAGCTCTCCTTGACGGAGAACGGTGGCAGGATCAACGTAGATTGTGAAGCCCCCCGAGCCCACGGCATAGCTAATCGGGCGCCACTCTGCATGTGCGGGAACACTATTCAAGAAGATGAAGGCTAGCACCGACCAAAAAATAGTGAACAACGTCAGAATCCCTCGTAGGGAGGCGTATTGTAGAAGGGAACCGAACGAAGGCGCAAGGATCAGTTGATTCAGTCCGCGTCCAAACGGTCTCCATTCCAGCTAGCGACCTTCTTTCCGGTTTGCCAGTGGATCAGATCAAACGATACGCCTCTGCCTGCTCCTTTGACGAAGAAGCAGTTCACGGTCCTTGCAAACTCTTGTTGAGTGTCAATCGGCACAGTAAAAAAAGCAGGACCTACAGTTACCTTGATGCTTGATCCCTTGGCATTCAGGTCAGACAGCACATCGAGTTCCTTGGCTTGTTTTAACTTTCCTTTACAGATGTCATAGTGCAGCTTCGCGTCTTTCTCGTCCGGTGCGTGCCCTTCAGGGGATTGCCGGACAACAAAAAGTGAAACCACAAATACCAACCCGAATACGATAAGGAGTGGCCGCATAAGCCTCCGGCGTCCTTCAAGGCGTGCCTTCTCTTCGACTTGTTTGCGTGCTTCAGGCGAGAGTTTCATTGTTGAACTTACTCTCAGGGATGCACATTTTACGAAAGATGCTGACGAGGACGCAAGCTTAGGCCCACCGTGTCTCCTTCTTCCATTCGGCTGCCGCGCGTTTTATAGCTTCCACTGCCTTGAGATTCGTTGCTTCCTCACTCAGCCAGGCGACTACCGGCGTCCATTGCCGCAAAAGCGCCTCGTGGGCAATTTCGATAACGACTTCTGTGATCTCACGTCCAGGCATGGCTCGCTGATCCTTCAAGAGCAACCGGGCGCCAATCAGTCGCTCCATCAACGGACGACGCTCCAACTGATGAAGGCCGCTCTATCCAGTGTCCTCACGGATGCTGTGGAGCTGGATGGATTGCTCAAATCGAATCCTGCCCTTGCGATCACGTCGCGCAAAAAGCGAAATCGGGTGGGGACGAGTCGTCCCGATGTGAATCCGATGACGACCAAACAACGTGACGCCTTTCTCGCGCATGCGTTGGTAAGAGAACAACAAGGGCTTCTTCCGTATTCCCTCCGGATCATGTGGACGTTACGCGTGAAGACGGGATTACGACCGGAAGAAGCCTACGGCATGCATGTGGACGATATTGATTGGGCGCGAAAACGATTCGGATCGAACGCGCGGTCAGCCTGGGGCGAATCAAGGAGACGAAAACCCATGAACGGCGCTATGTCGATGTGAGCGAGGGCCTTGCGTCGCAACTCGCAGACTTTGTGGACTTCGTGAAAGCTGAAGCGGTCGCGAATCACCTACCGGAACCGAACTGGCTCTTCCCTGGACGAGAGGGCGGATTGGTCACGGAAGCGGATGAGCGGTGGCATCGAGATTTGTTCAAACAAGTGGTGCACGCGGCACACCTTCCCGCATTTGTCCCCTATGATCTTCGCCATACCTTTGCCTCGCTCCCGCTGTCTTGTAACGTGCCACTTCTCTACGTCTCAAAACAGCTTGGCCACGCCAAACCGACCACGACGCTTGATCATTATGCGAAGTGGCTTCCTAGCGGGGAGCAACGCTTTGTGAATGTGCTCGACACGCAACTTGAAAAAGTTGGCACCATGAGTTGGCACCAGTGGGGTATTACCTTGACTTGAGTTGCCCCCATGGGCTGTAGTTGGGGGCCATGGAGTACCCGCGAACGGCAGCCGAATTCAGCCGCCAGTTCGGAGGAGGCCTGTTGGGACTACCTGGTGAAGCTGCGGTGGCCCGAGGGCTTTCGATGCCCGGACTGCGGGAGTCCCAAGGCATGGCTCACGTCGAACAAGCTCTTTCGGTGTGGCGCATGCGAATCCGCGGTGTCCGTCACCGCCGGCACCATCTTTCAGGACACTCGGAAGCCGCTCAAACTCTGGTTCCAAGCGATGTGGTGGGTCGTCGGGCAAAAGAACGGGGCGAGTGCCGTTGGCCTCAACCACGTGTTGGGAATCGGCAGCGAGAAGACGGCGTGGACCTGGCTGCACAAACTGCGGCGTGCGATGGTGCGGCCGGGCCGCGAGCCGCTCACAGGTGAGGTCGAGGTCGACGAGACGTTTGTCGGCGGGGTCGAAAAGGGCGGAGGGCGTCGGCACCTCGGAAACAAGGCGATGGTGGTCATTGCCGCCGAGATTCGCGGCAAAGGGATTGGACGCATTCGCATGAAGCGGATCGCTGATGGGTCGAGCGACAGCCTGACGACCTTCCTCCGGGAAGCGGTCGAGAAGGGCGGCGTGATAGTGAGTGATGGGCTACAGTCCTATCGCTCGCTTCCCGAGCACGGCTATCGCCACACGCGGCGCATCGTGGAGGGCCGCACCAAGGCCTCGACTCTTCTTCCACGGGTTCATCGTGTCGCGTCTCTTCTGAAGCGCTGGCTGCTGGGAACGCACCAAGGGGCCGTCAGTCGTGAGCACCTCGATTCCTACCTGGACGAATTCGCCTTTCGCTTCAATCGACGCACCTCGCAGCACCGAGGGAAGCTCTTCTATCGCCTGGTCCAGCAAGCGGTCGCCGTCAGTCCCGCTCCCTATGCTGCCATCATCAAGCATGTGCGAGGCCGGCAGGGCCAAAAGCACAACCGGTAGGGGTCACTCAAGTCAAGGTAATACCCCACTGGCACCAAATTGACATAACCGAGAAGGAAGATGTGGAAGTCGTTGAGAAATTTGGTGGGCCGTGTAGGGGTCGAACCTACGGCCCGCTGATTAAGAGTCTCGACGAAGACCTATCTCAGGACACTCAGCAAGACGAATCAGCAGCAAAAAGAGAAGATTCGTGATGGCTTAGATCATCATGGATCATGGTGCGTCATGGTGTTTTGGCACCAGGTTGGCACCAGAATCGAATACTGGTGGTTCTTAATCCATCGTTTACCAGTAAGGCTGGTCCATTTCATTGGCACATCACTTTTACGTTGCGTGTTTTCCCCGGCTCCCTGAATTGGGCAAAGAGGGGTACTAGATTTAGGTTTTCTCCCTGTTCTGAAAGGCTGCAGACGACCCAAACCGGTCGATCACCGAATTGAAAAGCGGCCGTTCAACGTCTGCGTTCTAAGGTAGGCGGTTCTCCTTTACTACCCAAGCACGTCCCAGGGAGACTGGCAGGCGTGTGCAGTGAGCTAGGGATGTGAGCCTTCTCAAAAAGGGGGGGCTTATGCCGATCCGCGTAAGAACCCGTGATACATGGTCGCCCAGTCGCAACTCATTGAAACGGCAGCAGTTATGGCGTATTGTTCACGAACCATAGTGGCGTCTTATACGGACAGAAAATGGCAGATCCAGCTCTTATTCTTATATGGATCCGTCTAAACATTGTTGGGCTGCGCCATGAGCGACCTGGTTACCGTGGCGGATGTCGACGTCCACATTGAGGGTGATGGCGCCGAAACCATCTTCATGGTTCACGGCTGGCCCGACACCTACCGCCTGTGGGATGCGCAGGTGCAGGCTCTCAAGAGCCGTTACCGCTGCGTCCGATTCACTCTGCCCGGGTTCGATGCCGCGAAGGCGCGAAGGGCTTACTCACTCGACGAACTCACAGGCTTCATGAAGAAGCTTATCGAGCAACTTTGCCCAAGCCAGAAAGTTATTCTGATGCTGCACGACTGGGGCTGTGTATTCGGTTATCAGTTCTACATGCGCCACCCGCGGATGGTTTCAAAAATTGTCGGCGTCGACATTGGTGACCCAACGTCATTGCGGCAGTCCTTTACCCTGCGGGAAGCAATGATGGCATTTGCGTATCAAATTTGGCTCGCGCTTGCCTGGGTCGTGGATGGTCGGATCGGTGATCGGATGACGCGCTCGATGGCACGCCTGGCGCGGTGCCCGTCGGATGAGACTTATATGAGCTCGTGCATGGCCTATCCGTATTTCATATTGTGGTTCGGTGGCCGCCAGTCCTATCGCCATCAGGTGCAGCGGTTCTTACCCGCTTGTCCAATCCTTTTTGTCTACGGCCGCCGCAAGCCCGTCAGGTTTCACGCGAAAGCATGGGCTGATGGCTTGCGGACTCGGAAAGTTAACCAAGTGGTGGAGTTCGATACAGGCCACTGGGTGATGTCCGAGCAGCCTGAGCGCTTCAATCAGGTGGTAAGCAGTTGGCTCTCACAATGACGCGGCGCAGCTTACGCGCGAGCAGAAGAGCGCAGCCCAACCATTCGTTCAACGCCGACGCGCCGCAAGCGGCGCGCGGGTCAACGACACGTTAGCCGTCAGAGATACGGTGTCACGCGAATGTCAGTTGAATGCAAAAACTGTGGTGCTTCATTCGGCGACGAACCGACACCAAGTTCTGCCGATCACGCGCCTTGCCCAGCCTGCGGATCAAAATTGCGTCTATTCAAGAAAGAGGTCTCTGGATCGCTTTCTTTCCGAGGAGGAGTGCGAGGCGTCGCATACCGCGAGTCTAAATCGGAATGGGTTGCCAGGTTTCGGTCTGAACCCAGCTTCCATAGGCGTCTTGGCATCTGGGCCCAAAGGCTGATGTCTCTGAACAAGAAGTCGGACTCCTACTCGGAGACCGTCACAAATCCACAAACCGGAGAAGTAATCCACCATTGCTCCGAGCCACTCAGTGAGCACACGGGTCATGGCTCGGCTCGGCCTGCTAAGAAAGAAGCTGACGTATAACATGGCGGTCGAGAGGGCTGACGACCGCTTTGTGACGGTGTGATCTCGGTGCCGAACTTCCGCACTTGGCCGGGAGCGGCCTTTCGAGGCCCGAGTTTATCTGGCATCGTCGGTCCGATTAAGTACCGATTAATACAGCTCATTTCATCTCACTCATTCTGGCCCCCTCCCAAGGCTCAACTTGTGACTTTCTAGTATAAAGCCTGTGAAGCTCGCATCAGTATTGAAGAGGCTGAAATGGCCTCAAATCCAATCCTACCTTCGCCCCATCACTAGGTATATAATCTGTGCTTATCCCGGTTTCATCCTACTTTTCTGGTTACGGTTTTGGTTACGGTTCGGTCACGGTTTTAGTCACGGTTACCAATATACCTCCATCACCACTGATCGCAATGCTTAATGGCCTAACCACTTTATTCATAAGGGTATTGTCGCAGTCTGTCACTCCTGCTCACTCTCAGTCTCAGGAACACTGGGTAGGTCTACGGATCTGGGGGTTGGGGGTTCAAGTCCCTCCGGGCGCACCAAATAATCAATATGTTATGAGTTTCTTGGGTTTGGCTGTTATTGAAAGGTAGGAGCCAAGTTAGGGGGCGGGAGGATGCTCAAGGCGAACGTCGAAATCAAACTCAATGACGACGGAGACCGGTGGTATGTCGCAGCCTGCTCTGCGAATATCGATAATAATGTCATCCACCCTCTGCCGTCAGGCGAGATTTTCCACACCAAAGATGCGGCCATTACGGAAATGAAGCGTCGCATCATGGAGTGGTTTAAAGAAAAGGGTCGGACGGAGACGGAAGAGAAGGTTAAATGGCGAGCTCCCTGAACACCTCAACTGCACTGCCCTACAAGGCACTACCGCACCACCTCCAACAGGCCATCCGCACCATCGATCCGTTCACAGTATGGGCAGAGTAGGGAGCGGGAGGAGGTGAGCGTGAATCCAGATACCGTTCTACGAAAGGAAGATTGTGAAGTTCCCCGCACCGCAGAAAAACTGATCGCCTGGATCGAATCTGTAAAGGATCAGTTCAACGCTGATGATCGAATAGAGAAGATCCTCATCAAGGCATTCTTCGAAGAGATCAGGCCCTTGGGGGATCTTGCCCGCCATAAATATCTTGGGAGGCCTGGTCTCTATCTCCGTCCAAAAATTGGCGACCAAGACTACGATGCCGAGATCATCGACAGATCATCCGGCGACGAGAAGATTGCGCGTGTCGAATTTACGAGTGCATACCGTGACACTGACCTTGCCTTACGCCTGGAATACCTCGGCCAACATGGGGACGTGTACATGACGGGGTACGTCGGGCGCAATGGAACGAAAGCATCAGGAGGGCAGGTCTACGTTGTTCCAGAATTTGAGGATCACCAGATCCTCCTTGATAAAATGCTGGATAACATTAAGGCACGAGTCGCAAATAAATTAGGTAAGCCCTACGCAGCCAACACTATCCTCGCCGTCGTCTTTGACGACTCAATCCTGCATCGCGAAACGGACTTCCCCCTGCTCTACCCACGCTTTCGTGACATCATGCTGAGCCAGCAGGCACTCAAGAAGTTCTGCGATGTCTTCATCATCGGTGCGTCGAGGTAGGACCACGGCGCCTGAATCCTATCCGCCCCCCTGATCGCGACTGATCCCGAATTCTTGATCTTGGAAAGTGTCGTACTGCCTGACACCTCACGTGGTAGCCCATCCTTCCTCGTCCGCATTTCGTTCCGGCGTTTCATCTCCTCAACAGTTCACCCTCCCGCCCTATCCGATGACCATGATCAGAACCAAGAACAGCAATGCAACCGCCAATGCACCAAAAACACGCACGACGATCTCTGCCCTGCGCGTGTGTCGCATCATCTCCGCCCTCCTCCCATCCCCGCATGGCCTCAATGCTTCCGCCCTTGCTTCACCGGACCACCTGTGTTATCTCCGGCCCGATCGCGGCCCTCTTATTGTGCCGTAGGGCCTGAATGGGTGGCGAAGGTCATTGAGTCTGGATCCCGACGCTGGAAGCCACACCATTATCAGCTGATAAAGAAACAGACGCCCAAACGCCCGTCTCTGTTGAAGACGGCATGAACTGGACAGGAGTTGGTTGTCCTTTCGATATCCGCCGGCGGGTATGCTGGCGCACCATTGTGATGGGTGGTCGTACGACTCCCTCCCTAATTTCAAAAACCGAAATGTTTCACAGGCTGTGTCCACTGCCCAATGATCTCTTCCGCCATATACCGTTTCCGTGCCATGCTCCCTCCATTCGTCAGCTGGAAATCCTAACTCCGGACCTGACCTGGTTTAAAGGGGGCAGGTCACCTCATAAGAAACCGATAACGATTCCCCCTGCCTCTCCTTCCCGATTCGTTAACCATATGAACAACGACGAAGGATATTAAGGATATAGTGGAAATTCGGTTGACCCGTGATGCTTTTTGATTCATTTTTCAATCCTCTTTCGGTTCACCGCCGTACAAATTTTCCTGTTCACAGCCTCTTCACTATTGCCATCTCTCGCCTTTTTCAAGATAATGATCTGCCTGCTACTTACACCTCTTCATTAAAGGGAATACTCCTATGGTTACCCAGGTCGCCATATCACAGGGAATGTTGCAGTGAACAAGCGGACCATTACCCTGATTCTTGTTGCCTACTTGACCATTATATGGGTGGCAGTCATCTTCCGTATCGATTATTTTCCATTAACCTGGGTCCCCATGTATAGCGGGTACAAGCCCCGCGAGACCATTTCAGTCAAAGTGTTTGACAAAGACAAAGAGCAAAAAGGCTTTAAAGTCACCTATCGGGACGGATCAACCGGCTACGTATCCTCTAAAGATCTGAATATTCCCAAACCGCATTTTCGACGCTTGTACAATGATCTGTTGCCTGACTCAAAAATAGTTGAAGCCGCCCCCCCGAAACATAAACAGGGAAATATTGAACTGGGAACGATCAACCGATGGATCCGCGGATTGGTTGAAGATGAGCCTCGATTTGCGGTTGATAGGGAGTGGGGAATGTTTTGGACTCTCAACAAAACCTTAGGGCATGAACCATCCGACCCTAAATTTATCATTCGGATAGAAGCCGACCAGCAGAACCGTGTGTACAGGAAGGAAGATTTATTGCGGCAGGACGTTGGGAACGTTCAAATTGAAACCCGACAAGCTTTAATCGAATGGCGGGACGAATGGCTGCCAAGGTGGGAACATGGCGTCCTCTAACATCATCAGCCGGGCCTGGAACCAATTTTTCTTTACAGGGTTTTCAGGGGAAAGCCTTGGCCTGCTGCGGATATACATTGGATGCGGGCTTCTGTTTTTTCACACCTATCAATTTGCCACCGTCCTGTCTCTTAACCCTATAGGGGCCATGGATTACTTTATTGCGCCCATCTGGTACTTCAAGTTATTAGGGATTCAATATCATGTACCGGCACTTGCGTTTGGCATGTATGCCATTTTGATGGCTGCAACCGTATCGATGATTTTAGGGAAAAACACCCGGACATCGATTATCGTGATCATTCTCTGTGTTTTTTACCTGAAAGGAGTACGAGATAGCTTTGCGGGAGACGTTCACCATCGGGAAATCATTCCCATGCAGATTCTTTTCCTCTTATTACTTTCCAAGTGTGGGAAAGTCCATTCTCGTGATGCCAGGCAGCTTCATATTCCCGAAGGAGTTCAGGAATGGGAGGCCAGCTGGCCCATAAAAACCATGCAACTGTATGTGGCGTTGTTTTATTTCTGGAGTGTGATTGCCAAAGTGCGAACCTCAGGCTGGGTCTGGTTCGCTGGCGAAGGCAAAATTCAGGAAGTCTTAATCCTACGATCAGTCCGGTGGGGGGTGACCGATCAAGGAGAATTCCTCAAAAATGGGCTCAGTTTTGAGCTGGCCCAACATCCAGAACTCATTCAATTCTTCTCTATTCTCGTCCTGGCTTTCGAGCTGGGATTTCCCCTGCTTCTCTTAATCAAATCCGTCAAATTGCGGCTAGCGTTTATTATAGGAGTCACCACATTCCACATTGCTACTTTTGTCTTGATGGACGTCAACTTTTTGTTAATTCCATTTGTCTATCTTATTTTCTTTGACCTCGTTCCCATTCATCAATGGCTCAAAACCCGCGCATGGCCATTGTTCAGACGTCGTCTCTCTATGGCCGGTTAGGCTCTATAGCCTCACCCATGCAACCATGCCACCTCTGAGGTGCTATGAGGTGCTATAATGAGCTCGGCCATATATTGCAGATATATCGGCATACATCAAGGAAAGATCGGACAACCGAGAGGGGCACGTGAAACAGGGATCTCCAGTACAATCCCATGAATGGGGCCATTACGAACGGGTGATTGTTTTTGATGGGGTGTGCAATTTTTGCAATGCGTTTGTCAATTTTGTCCTCGAGCGGGATTCCCGAGGATTATTTTCATTCGGAACTCTTCAATCCCAACCCGCCCAAGACATTCTCACTCAGCTAGGCCTCTCGACCCAGGATTATGAAACCTTTTTACTGCTGGAAAACGGGAACGTCTTCACGAAATCCACGGCGGCCCTCAAAGTTCTTCGCTGCCTTCCTGGGGTTTGGCCCTGGATGTATGCCTTCATCATCATTCCCCGGCCTCTTCGAGATATGGTCTACAGTGTTATCGCCCGGAATCGCTATCAGTGGATGGGCAAGTCGGACACTTGCCGTGTGCCTACTCCGAAAGAACGAGCCAGGTTTATTTAGGAAAAGATGATCCGCACAAAGTGTCGTTCACTGCCTTGATAAAGCCGGGGTTCGTCCCGATCCTTGAAAATTTGCTACTTCATTCCCAAAGGAATAAGCGCACCATGGTTCCTCCACCCGCCTCCCCGTCGGCGACTGAATCAGAAGATTCTTGATAGCTGTCTGCTACCACCCTGCGACCAGGACAGGACAAATCACCCCCATCTGTCCCCATGTCAGGAACATCCTGGTTTATGGTTTCTCGTGGGGTTAGGTTGTCTGAGGGAAAATGAAAGGGGAGTCTTTTCTTGGTCTACTCGCTCTGGTCATCGTAGGTATCCAGGTACTCCTGAAATTTGGCGAACAGACGATCGAGTTCCTTTCGCAGCTTCGCGTTGTTCGTGTGGTTGGCTGCGGCGGCCACATACCCCTCTATCTCCTCGATTTCGTCCAATGACAGTTCCACCCTGATCCCTGTGCCGTCCACCACCGCACATTTCGCAAAACCGGGATCGCAAAAGGTCTCATCGCGAATGAGATCCCGCTCCCGCAGCGTCAGCGCCATGGGCAACTTGCTCCCATACGGGATAGCGGTTCGAGCCTTGCCGAACTCTTCCACCCAACTGCGCGCCGTGAGCGTCCGCAGGGCATTGCCATACGGGCCATTTGGATCGGGGGTCGAGGCGCCCTCTTGCATCAGACTCTGCACATGCCCGATCAGCACTGAGCCGATCGCATGGATCGCCTCATGCCGATCCAGACCTTCAGCCCTGAGGCGGTCCAACGCGTCCGTGGCGAGATCAAACCCCTCGGCAAGCTGATTTTCGACGATAACGTGAACGGTTGCGTGGAGGTGGGCGTTTGGAAGTTTCACGCGCATCCGGCTATGAAAGGCGGAAACAGAATCGAGCCGTTGGGCTTCTTCTAGCGCGAGCCACTTCTCTGGATCAGGCGCGGCTTCTGGGTCGTATCTCATCGCGCACCCCCATGGGGATAGGCCCCCTTCCACCTGGCGCCTGCCCCCCTTCTTCCGACAGGGACAGGCACGCTGGGCGAGCCAAGTCCCTTAGTCTCCCCCTCTCATCACATCACATCGACAATCCGGCGGCCGGACAAGGTGTCAAGAATCTGCACCAGCCGTCGTTTTCGCTCGTTGGCCCGCCGAAGCGAGGCGAGATAGCTCTGCCAGTCTTGTTCTTTCCCCAACTGTTTCTGTACGCGTTGAACTTTGCGCAAATAGCCGGCTGCTTCCTCATAGGCTTTTGGTTTCGTAAGGGCGATCTGTTTTTCCGCGAGCTGTTTCCAGATGGCCACAGCCCGGTCAGGATACGCTTCCATCACCGCCTCGGCGATGCGGTCCTCTGCGAACCAGCCATAGTCCCAGCCTCGCGGCCTTGGCTTGCGCTGATCATACCAGCGAAGCACCTCATCGGGCCGTTTCTCGGCTATCGCGATGTCGATGAGTGTGTCGGTCATGGGTGGATGGCTCGGTGGCCGCTCAATCGCCGGCTTCAGTCCGCCATCAGGCAATGGCCAGGGAGGAATCGTCTCCTCTCCGACCATTCGCGCCGTGGGTTGGGGAACCGCCCCGGTTTCAAGATAGTGCAGGGCGGCGGCCCGAACTGCCGGCAAGACGCCGGCTCGCTGCGCTGCTTGCTGCAATGTCTGAAATGTCTGCAGGCTTGGCTCCGCGAAAAAATCGTCGGCCTGCAAGGCCGCGACACGGGTCCAATCCTGTTCTCGTTTCCGCATCTCGATGAACGACGCCCGCAACTGGCTTGCGATGCCGGGCCAACGCTTCTCAGTCGCCGCAATCCCCTTGTGTATCCATTCTTCGGCTTCTTCCCACCGTTTGGCTTTTTTGAGCTGCTCGACGAGCCGGAGGTAACTTCCTGTCCTCTCCACTTCTTGCCGGCAAAGAGGGATGATCTCTTCGCGCCGGCCGGCACGCTCCAGCGACAAGATAAGCCAATTGCTCAGCCGATCGCGACGAAACGTGTCGGAAAAATCGTCCCGATTCTTAGCAGACCGATCCTGCGGAAGGCGCGAGGCAAGATGCTCGGCAAGTGCATTCCAAGCTTTCGTCGGATGTGACTTATCCCAGAATGCTTTGGCGCCGCGGCAGAGTTCGTAGTCGTCAGACAAATCAGCCTCCACCGCCCAGCGCATCTGCTCGGCGGGAGAACGAGACGAGTGAGGCAGCGCCCGGAAGACAATATCCAGACAGGAGGCAATTTCTTCGGCTGTTTCCCCTTCGTCGTGGCTCATCTCCACTTGCCTCACGCCTGCGTTTAACAGCTCTGCTCCCAAGTCCACCACCGCATCCGCATGTCCTTGGGCCAGCAATGCTTCCAAGCGATCCCGCACCCGTGAGTAGTCCGGGATCGAACCCTCATTGTTCCAATGATTGCTCCAACCAGGCTCTTCGCTGAGGGCGGCAATCTCAGCCCGCAACGCCTTGACCAGCTTGGGAACCGCTCCCACCGACAAATTGTGCCGATCCTGCAAGAACTGGCGTACATCAGGATAGCGCTGAGCCAAATCCTTGAGCAGAGCAAGAAGTTGTGGTTTGGTCTGCTGCTCCAGAAATTCCGGCAATACGTCGGCAGCGGCTTTTCGCGATCGCCGCAGAAAAACGCGCTCGTCGTCTTCGTCCGCTACGTCCCCGTCCTCCTCCTCATCCCTTTCTTCCGCCTCGGCAGCGCTCTCCAGCAATCGGAGCCGCTGGTCCTGCTCCGTCACGGTGGAAATTGCGCGGTTTTGCTTCACTTGTTCCAAATAGTCAAGCACCACGGCAACCGCATGCTTGCAGATGCCTCCATACGGGCAGGTGCAGGCAGCGATGAGCGCCTTCTCTTCACTCTCGATCGTGGTGGCATATCGACGCGTGCCTTGCACCCACGCAACCAGCCCTCCCAACGAGGTGCGGGCCAAGTTGTGTACCTGGCCGTTGCGCTGGTAGCGCTGCCCCCGCGATAGAATAGGCGCGCCGACCCATTTCTGGAGATCATCCCACGTAAGGTCTATGAGGGGATCAGCTTGCGATCGCTTCTGCGCCGTACGCTTGGAGTCGCGTTGTTTCATCGCCACTGGGGGGCATAGATGGGGTCAGTGATTGACTTTGGGGTCACCATAAAAATCATACATGGTTCTCCTCGGTCTGCTTCAAGCGCCGGTTGACAGCCGCATGGATACCCAAATGGTCCGCAATCTCTGCGAGCAGAAAACCATAGGGAAAGTCCCAGATGGCGTCGTGCGTGACGTGGCACTACTCTCTCTGGGTGTTGAACTCGAAGCAACGTTGATTTGACCGATCACGGAAGATTGTTCTTCCCAGGGTGCAGGGCCGAGATGATGGCGGTGTGAGGTGGCCATGTTTTCGAGCCCAGGATGCTCAAAAAGGCCATCCAACAAGGCCGCAGGCGAGTCATAACCGGAGGCGTACCCTCGGGGGTACGTTGAGGATTGTGACGAACCGAGAACGAAGTTGGGGGCCTTTTTCAGCTTCCTGTTAAGATTGTTCGACCGGTTCTTCAAGCAGCGCCTCGTTAGTCTCTGCCTCGAAGGCCACCATGGCCTCACCTTCCGCAAGATCACTCGTGATGGGGAATTCCTCTGGGGTGGGCGTTTTGGAGGTCTCAACTATCTCTAGCGCCTCTTCTTCGATCGGCAAGAGTGCTTGCTCGGACTCGCCGAGTTCTTTGAATTCACGCAACGGCGGGAGCTGGCTCAAATCTTGTAGCCCGAAATGTTCGAGGAAGAACTTGGTCGTTCCATACATGATCGGCCGGCCAGGCACGTCTTTTCGCCCGACGATCCGCACCAGCTTACGCTCACACAACGTGCGCAGGACACCGGACGTTTCGACGCCACGGATCTCTTCAATCTCAGCCCGCACGAGCGGCTGTTTGTAAGCGATGATGGCGAGGGACTCGAGCGCGGAGCGAGAGAGCTTTTGCGCAGCTTTGGCTTTATCCATCCGTTTCAGCCAGGGCCCGTACTCCTGCTTCGTCGCCAGCCGATACCCACCTGCGACCTGCACAAGCTGAATGCCTCGCCCATGCTGATCTAAATCGTGCGTGAGAATCCCCAGGGCGTGAACCACTTCGGCTTTTGAGACCGTCCCCACGATAGACATCAGCCGAGCGACCGGCACCGGTTCGGGCGACACGAACAAGACCGCTTCGAGAATGGCTTTGAGTTCTTGCGCGTCGATGGCCTCTGCCTGGCTCTTCACCGCCTCGACGGCGGCTTCCTTAGCCGCATTGTCCGGCATCCCGTTGCCATCAATCACCGATGCGGTCTCGGCAACAGCGATGTCGTCTGTTTCTTGTTCCACGGTTGAGTTCATGCCCCCCTCCATTCAGCATCGTCCAATTCTGCCGGGTCTGGTACGAGTGAAAAGGCGCGCGACACCAGAATCGGCCCAAAAAGTTCTATCTGAAACACCCGCGCCGTACGAAGCCGCATCAGTTCCAGCAACGCCAAAAATGTGACAATGATGACAAGACGATGGCAGGCCGGCTCGAAGAGTTCGACAAAATTCACCGACTCCTGTCCTTCCAACATTTCCAAAATCGCGTTCATTCGCTCACGAACCGTCAAGTTGTCGGGGAGGACCTCCATGTACTTCTTGCCGGGATTGCGATCGAGGATTCCCTGCAACACGTCCACTAAATCGAACAGGCTGACATTGTCCAGCAGCGTTTCATCCGATTCCAATTCGACCGCCGGGCTCTGTGTACGACTGTAAATCTCCCGCCACAACCGCTCATGTTCGTCCAACTGACGGGCCGCCTCTTTAAACTGCTTGTACTCGAGCAGCCGTCGGACCAATTCCTCGCGGGGATCGGGCCCGTCTTCTTCATCAGCGACCGTCTCATCCGCGGGAAGCAGCATCTTGGATTTGATTTGGAGCAAGGTCGCCGCCATGACGAGAAATTCTCCCGCGACAGTGAGATTCAGGTTTTCCATCGTTTCTATATAGGTGAGGTATTGTTGAGCAATCAGATGGATGGGGATGTCGTAGATGTTGATCTCGCTCTTCTTAATGAGATGGAGTAAGAGATCAAGGGGCCCTTCAAAGTTCTCGATGCGAACCTGATAGGGCAACTCGGTTTGTTCATTAGCGTCGAGGTGGTTATCCACAGGCCGATTTATACCAGATTTGGGGAGGCGGAGCAAGCTTTCACCTATTAGTAGTGGTGAGCGAAAAAGAGATCTACGTCTTACCGCGACGAATCCAATAGCTAATCAGCAGGGCACCGAACGTCAGTAGAATGAAGATAACCGCATATTGTATGAACTCATTTCCGCCTCTTGGGGGCGCCTGTACGGGTGCCGATCTGGTGGCGTTGGTAAACTGCGAGCCCTTTTCGAACGAGGTTGTGGAGAAGTCGTCTCGTCCTTTGAACTGGGCATTGGAAAAATCCGCCGTCGATCGGAACGTGGCTCGGCGAAAGTCTGCATCTCCGTCGAACAGGGTAAAGGTAAAAAATGCCTGACTGTCGAACGAGGCTTCAGAGAAATCTACCAAGCCTTGAAAGCGGCTCCCGGAAAACCCGGTGCCCAATTTGAAATACGTGCGCGACAGATTCACATCCTTCTCGAAACCCACCTCCAAAAACTCTGCCAGCCCGTTGAACCTCGACTGCTGGAATGTGACCGGCCCCTGGAAGACAGATCGGTGGAATCTCGTGTGCGGGCCGAATGCCGTTTTCTCAGCTACCACGTCGCGCAGAAACCGCCCCTGCACAAAATAGCTCTCCCGAAGGAACATTGCGCCCGACAACGTCACCGGTTGAGTGAACACCGTCCGCGAGAGATCCAGCAACTGCTCAAACTTGGTTCCGCTGAACACCACAGGCCCCTTCACCACCAGCAGCCCTTGTGCCGATCGATGCCTGATCGCCCCGCGCACCACCGAATTGACGATCATCATGGAACCAGGAATCATACGTACCTCATGGCCCTGCAATGCCTTCATCCCCTCAAGCTCGGGGGGCAACGCCCCCACAGGCAAGGTATTATCAAGGGACAAGTCACCGCGAACGACCACCCCTGAGAGATCAATCCCCTTCCCTTCCCTGAATGCCTGCAGAAGCTGCGCCGCATCCACCGCTCGCGCCTCCCGCTCTTGCTCCGTACAACCGGCTCCCAGATGACGTGTGAACGCCGTTTCTGGCCCTGAAGTAGGTGTTTTCACCTCACAGTTCGAGGCAACGGCGCCAAGAGGTAGCCAGAGAAGGGCCAGCCCACCCACCGCGGTCCATGCAAATATCCGGTTCATCATGCACGCCCTTATACGGAATGCCATGGCCCAACGCAAGGCAAAGACCGCTAAATCGCTATACTGCCAAAACGGATTTGATACACTTTCGTGAGCAGATTGCCTGGTTCACCCGGTCTATCTCGCCTGTCTGGTCTATCTCATCAATCCGGTGGGGTCTTGCCTGTGCTATCCATTGACCAGAAAGACAGGACAGACCAGATAGACCACATAAACGAGAGAGACCAGCACCTCTCCAACTTCCCGCTGAGGAGCCCCACGATGATGCCACGCCATCTTGCTGTGACATGCATTTTGATTGCCACCCTCCTGTGTGGAATCCCGGTCTCGACCTCAGCGGATACGGTCATCGAACTCCCGGTCCTGGCGGCTATTCGCCAAAACAATCTGGGCGTGTTCGAAATCCTGATGATGTGGTGGGACAAGAAACCGGAACCGAATCCTGTTCAACTGCAATGGCTCCTCGCCGGCGTGCGACTGGGTAACGATCATGTGGGAGCCATGGCTCAGGCCTTTGCCTATGCGGTCGAACGCACGCCCTCGGTCCAACACAGCGGGACCGTCTCAGTACAAGGGGTCGCCTATCAACCCACAAGCAGCGACGGCCCAAGCGCCGGTGCGGCCATGGCTGTGGGGTTCATTGCCTTGTTCAAGGGCGACCCTATTCAGCGGGGCATTGCCCTGACCGGAACCATTGGGCCGGGGGGGCAGATCGGCCCTGTGGGCAGTATCCCGGATAAGATTCGTGCTGCCACACGCGAAGGCTATCGCACGGTGTTGGTTCCAAGCGGACAGATGCATGACCCGCGGTGGAACCTGATTGAATTGGGATTTCAGCTTAATGTGACGGTGAAGGAAGTCGATACGATCGATGAGGCGTATCAGCTGATGACAGGCCAACGGATCTAAATCAGGATGCTATGTCACCTCTCCCATAGCTCCTCTGATGATCTCGTCATACTCCACTTGCGTCAATCGATGCATGCCCAGCCTTAATCGTCGAGTGAGTTCGGCCCTATCGGCTATCTGCAACACGTTGAGCAACAACGCCTGACTCGCAGCAGGCGAGCAGACCAACCGGCGCACCCCGTCGATTCGCACAAAACCAAATCTGGCCTCAGTCCTCAGCTCGTCGCTGAGGAACGCATCCAATGCAGCGAAGTCCAGCACGGGCGGCACGAGCTGAAACTCGGCACAGAGCCCGGACTTTAGCACATACACAAGGCCACGGGACTCCGCATCGAGATAGGTGATCAAATTCGTCCGGATCAGCTCAGTACAGAGTCCCCAGAGGCCACGTCCGAGTTGCAGCTCAGCGCTTTCCTCCGAGGTCCGTTCTCGCAAGGCCCCGGCCACGAATAAAAAATGGCTCATTGGAAATTCGTTGCAGAAAATTCAGCGGGAGGGCACACAGATGGGGAACGCACGCCATGATACCAGGACAGAGTTATACGGTCATCCACCCGGACGACTCGATCAAGCCGTCCAAGAATGGCATCTTAGGAACGTGTCAGGGCGTGTGGTAATCGTCTGCGTCGTCTAGCAAGCCTTCTCGTTTGTCGGGGAAATCGGCATCTTCATCGTCCCCGTCCAACGTCAGCTCTTCTTCCACATCGTCATCGGCCTCAACAGCGAGATCCACATCGTCATCGCCTAATTCCTCGTCTAAATCCGAATCTTTCAACAGCGGCGCCTTCACCGACTGCGAAAACAAGGTCTTCTGGGACTCCTCACCCGCGAATGGCTTCACAGATTTCTTGTCGAGGGCTGGGGCCGCCGGTTTGGACGAAACGGCTGAACCCTTCGTTGCTACAGGCTTTTTCTGACCTGCCTTGGATGCTGCTGCAGCGGGCTTCTTGGCAGTCTTCTTGGCAGCGGTCTTTGGAGCCGGTTTCTTCGCGACCTTCTTGACAGTCTTCTTGGCAGCCTTCCTTGTCGCAGGTCTCTTGGCTGCCTTCTTCACTGCGGGCTTTGCTTTGGCTTTCGCCTTCGCAGGTGTCTTCTTCGCCGGCTTCTTCTTGTTTTTCGCCATCGATGTTCTCCTCTCTCATCCATTGGATGTCTGACGTGGCCTCCATCTAGCATACACTTATAGGATCTTGCAACTCACACTGCTACGCCCTCTCACAGGATGGCAAAAAGTTCTCTCTTCTCACCCCAATACCCCCCACTCTGTCCAATATCTTGATCGCATCAGAGACCAGGAACCGGGGGAACAGAGCGTGTGGCACCTGTTGGTCTGCCACATCAACTTCCTGGGTTGATTTCCAACGAATGGGAGAATCCTACAAACAAACCGCGACGTCAAGGGGGTAGGCCAAGAATCTTTCCGGGTTGACACCACTTCCCCTCTTGACCGACATGGTACAATGAAACCGCCGGATAATAACGACCATGAAAACACGGATGACCATCGCCGTTTTATCGCTGGGACTCTTCACAGCTTGGCCAACCACCGCCACGGCACCGCACACCGCCATCGTCATCGATAGCGGGTCACCCTATTTCGTCCCAAAGTCGGCCACCGTATCCAGCGGAGCCCCCATCATATGGGACAACCCCACAGCCACCGATCATACGATCACCCACTTAGGCTGTATGGAAGATGGGAACGCCTGCGCCTTCGATTCCGGAATCGTCCGGCCAAGCGGCAACTTCACATTGCAGGGGTTGGCTCCCGGCCACTACCCCTATCTCTGCCGCATCCATCCCATCATGCATGGAGTCGTGACCGTCACAGATTCGTTTGCCCCCTCCCCCTCCCAACTATAACCCTCGTCGTTCGTGGATCACGCTTCTCAACCCGCATTATTCATGAAGGTTCGTCGCGAAAGCGTGCAGACGCGGAGCGAGACGGGCACTCGGAGCCGTGAAGTCCTGAGGCATACTCGTGCAGTATGTTGAAGGGCTGAACGGCGAGACTGCCCATCGCAGCCACGTACCCACGCTTGCAGCAGAAGCTCCATAAATAATGAGGGTTAAGGCCTTGCGAGAATCCCAGCCTGCCGTGTAGGCTGCGGCGCGTAACTAGGTTACGCCAATTATGAAACCAGCTGTCGCCGCTCACGAACCGCTCAGCCTCACCGGAGAAACGATCAGCCTCCTGGCTTGGCGCATCCCCGATCTCGTCGCCTATCAGCACAACAAGGACGAATGGTGGTTCGCCCCCCTCGATGACAACCTGCCGATCGTGCGGCTGAATCGTACTGGCCTGGAAATGTTACAGGCGATGAACGGCCACACGACAGTGGGCGCGCTGGTGGAAAAATATGGGACACGGGTCTGCGGACCGGACGGACAGCCGGGCCAATGGCATTTGGAGCATTGGGCTCTGCCCACCTACTCCTTCTGTTACTACGGCACAGAGCCCCCGGGCGGCCACCGTCACAAGGCCAAGTGGGATCTGTTGCTCCAACACGTTCGAGAAGGCTGGTCGGGACAGGAAGGATTCGAGGGCGAAGCACATCTCGAAGACTTTCATCACCACGAACTGACCGACAGCTGCGACGGCCACTTCGATCTGATCGAAACCACCGTCTCACATCTCTTCCGGGAGCCGAACCACACGCTCAACGGCTTGACCTATGGCCGGCTGCTCATGCGGCAATTGCGAAAGCTGGGCTGGTTTACGCCCAAGCCCCGCGTCATCGTGGAAGTGGGCGGCGGACTTGGATACCTCGCCCGCGAGTTGGGCAAGGAACTCTTGCCGTTTGAAAAGCAAACCATCCGGTACATCTCCCTCGACATCACACAACCCTTCCTCACGCTGCAAGTCACCCGCGCCAAGGCCGGAGGCTGGGGCGGCATCGGCACCCGCGCTAATGGCGAATGGCTGCCCTTCAAGAACAACTCCGTCGACCTTGTCATCGACAACGAAAACATGGCCGACATGACGCCGGTGAAGTTGACCAGAGAAGAACTCCTCACTGGAACAGGCACGACGCCGCAGCATCAGGAAGCGTTGGATTGGATCAGACGCGTACGGCTGCCGCTGGGTCAGGACCTGCCCCAAAACGTGATCTTCAATCTCGGCCCCTTTCGATTCGTGGCGGAACTCTGGCGTGTCCTGCAACCAGGAGGCAGAGCGTTTCTTACTGAATTTGGGATTGAAGAAGGCTGGCCGGCGCCGGTTAAGCTTCCGGGCCACACGGAGTACGAAGTCCAGTACAACCACCTGCGCCAGGCTACCCGCTGGCTCGGCTTCCAGGATCGTTATCTTTCGCTGCCTCAGTTCCTCGCCATCAAGCCGGACACCAAAGTACTCTGCACCGGCGCAGCCTATACCATTCAGCGGTTCTGCCAGGTCATGAACAAGCCGTTCATCGTGCGAGCCTACACGGAAAAGGAGTTGCAGCAGGCCCTGGGCGATATGCTCCCGAAACTCCACGGCTGCCACTATCATGACGTGATAGACCCTGCCTGGTTCGGCCTTCTCGACTTCAAAGTCTTACTGCTCGAAAAACCAGGCGGCCCCCCGAAAGCCAGCTTCTCGGAGAACAAAGGCTATCGGTGGTATTCGCAGAAGTAGGGCGTGAGACATGAAGGGGTGGTGGCACTTAGACAACGCCAGCATTCCCCGCTATAATTCCAACCATCATGAGCACACGATCTTCTACGGGTACCAGCTCACTAAAACGTGGCAGCCAACGAGTCCCCTCTCTTAAGGCCAAAAAGCCTCGCCCTATATGGGAAGAACTGCTGCGCATAGCCCAATCTATTCCTGAACCAGATCTCCACAAACTTCCCACGGATCTCGCAGCCCACCATGACCACTACCTCTACGGCAGTCGTGGGACGTGAAACGACTCTTCGCGGACACAGTCTACTGGATCGCCCTCACGAATTCGTTCGACCAATACCACCCCAAGGCTGTCGAAGTGTCTTCAGCCTTGGGGAACTGTCGCCTGTTCACAACAGACGCAGTCCTTACCGAGTTCCTCAACGCCTTGGCCGACAAAGGCCCCCTTGTCCGTGCAGCCGCGATCAAAATGGTCGAAGCGATCATGAGCAATTCACAGGTCACGGTCGTTCCGCAAAGCCGACGCACATTCAGCCGAAGTCTGGCGTTCTACAGAGCCAGACCAGACAAGGGTTACAGTCTGACTGACTGCGGATCGATGCTGCTCATGCGTGAGCGCCGGCTGTCAGAGGCCCTGACAACAGATCGGCATTTCGAACAGGAAGGGTTCATCGCGTTGCTTCGCACCCGATAGGACCAACTCCTCCCCCTACCTCCTACACGATCCCGAGACATGGCCTGGTTCGGCCTCCTCGACTTCAAAGTCTTACTGCTCGAAAAACCAGGCGGCCCCCCGAAAGCGAGCTTCTCGGAGAACAAAGGCTATCGGTGGTATTCGCAGAAATAAGAGAAGGGGATGGAGCCTGATGATCTTCTGTGCTCGCGCAACGCGCGGTCGAGGACTCCCCTCGCTCGGGCTCATGGCATGTCCGGGAAATCGATTGCGAAGCAATCGGAGGGTGTGCGGGTGAAAAATATCTGCCAGCGGGTGGGCGGGTGAGAAAGTAGCGCGCAGTGGAAGATCAATCAGCCCCCATCCCCGAAGAGAGACCGAGCGAGCTTGGGGGGATCATATAGATGGATGACAGTCGCTCGATGCGCGCAGTGGGGAACCAACTCGTGCCACCCTCAACAGAGAGAGGTGGCCCCATGTGTTTGGACAGAATGTTCTCATTCCTTAAGTGGAGCCTCGCGGTAGTCTGCCTACGCAGCGCTGAGCCGTGTGGGCAGGTTGTCAACATACACTCCATTCGGTGTGTGCCCGTCAAGCGCCCGGTGCGGCCTGGTCTGGTTATAGAACGTCAGGTAGCGTGCTAATCCCTGTTGCGCGGCGCTGACCGTCTCGTAGGCATGCAGATACACCTCCTCGTATTTGATGCTCTTCCAGAGCCGCTCGACAAACACATTGTCGCGCCAACAGCCTTTCCCGTCCATGCTGATCTGGATGCCGTGGTCTTTCAGTAATCCGGTGAACTCCTGGCTGGTGAACTGGCACCCTTGATCGGTATTGAAGATGGCTGGGGTGCCATACCGGGTGATCGCCTCCTGGACAGCATCCAGGCAGAAGTCGGTGGTCAGCGTGTTGGACAGCCGCCACGCCAGCACCCGGCGACTCGCCCAGTCCAGGACGGCGAACAAATACACGAAGCCGCGCTTCATCGGAATGTAGGTGATATCCGCCGCCCAGACGTGATTCGGGCGCGTGATCTCCAGATGGCGCAGGAGATAGGGATAGACCGTGTGGGCGGGATGCCGCTGGCTGGTGCGGGGCTTGCGATACACCGCCGCGATCCCCATGCGCGTCATCAGGGTCCGTACTCGCTTGCGCCCAATCGTGTGGCCCTCTCGCCTGAGCAGGTCCCGCAGCATGCGGGCTCCGGCAAACGGATGGTCCAGATGGAGCTCGTCGATCCGACGCATCAGCGCCAGCTGTGCTGCCGACACTGGCGTCGCCTGGTAGTACGCGGTCGCCCGCGAGAGTTCCAGGAGCTGGCATTGCCGGATGACGGGCAGTTTGTGAGTTCGGTCGATCATCGCTTTGCGCTCAGCAATCCCGCCTTGATGAGCGCGTGTTCTAAAAAATCATTCTCCAGCGCCAGTTGTCCGATCTTCGCGTGGAGGGTCTTGAGATCCGGTGTGTCTGACGTCGGTTTCGTCCCGCCAAACACGTCCGCGGCCCGCGTCAGCAATTGCTGCTTCCATTCGGTGACCTGGGTGGGATGGACGTGAAACTGTTCTGACAATTCGGCCAGGGTCTTGTCGCCTTTGACCGCTGCCAAGGCCACCTGAGCCTTGAAGGTGGCCCCGTGATTGCGTCTCGTTCTCTTCATCGCCTCGCTCCTCTGGTTTGCCACCACCCGGTGGCTTCGGTGAAGCCAGGCTACCACTTATCACACTGTCCGAATTTCCGGGGCCCCTTCTGAGTGGCACGGGAAGAAAAGGCACTCGGTGAACACAGCGTAGGTGTCCCCGTTTATTTCTCCAATGGTCCGATGAATCAATTCATGCACCGGCTGACACCTCACGAACGATTACGACCGGACGCGGTGGGCGGCTGGCTGGCTGAGGCGACTGTTCAGCCTGATATGGATTCATAATTTATTCCTGTTCTAGTAATTATCCGTCAAAGCAGCGTCATAAACGGTCTCATAATGTTCCATGTTGTTAATACTATGGCTATCCACATCGACAAGCGCGTCCCCGAGATTCAACTGGGCTCTATCATCTGCCTTTATAAACCCTCGCCACTCTTTTCTATTCCCAAACAGATGTCGCTGAGGGTTCACAACATCGTCGTCGATGAGGTCTTCTCGAAAAATGACACCATTAAAGTAGGCAACCATTTTTTTGTGCACAAGGTCGACATAATTCCTTTCAGAGTCTTCTGGCCTAAAGTATTCACCATGTACAAGCCTATGCCTCAGTGCGTTTTTTGAATCACCTCTCTCTCCCCACAGTTCCCTTTTTAATTCTGCACCAAGTATCTGTTCGAGCTTAGCCCAGTCCTTTTGCCCAGTAGCTAGTCCGTTACGGATCTTAACGAGGGCCTCAATGGCAGATAACATAAGCAGGAGCTTGGGAGAATATCCAATTGAGTTTATCGCATCATTCCAATAGTAGTAGAACTCTTCAGGGATATCAGAATTTACGAGCAGCTGATTAAGGGCTTTAAGCTCTTTGTCCCTGAACATCAAACCAACTGCACCGGTATTATGAACATATCTGAAGAAGGCTACGTCCTTCTCCTCTCGAAGAATAAGAAATGGCTGAAAAACAGAATCAACATAACATTGTCCGATTAGCGCTACCCTTGGCACTATTCTCGCCAGCTTTTCTCTATGCAGTTTGAACGCCTCATCAAGACTCGATGCCTCTATATTCCCCGTTGCCAGCCAATAATTATGCTTCCATCCATCTCGAGGATTGAATTCCCAATGAACAAACTTAATGTCCATTAAGTCGAAGGCTGGAGAAAGCGTCTCTGCCCTAACAGCGTTTTCTGCCAACGTTTCGATCCTATGTTCAATCCGATAGATCATTGAATAGATGGGCTTTCTCGGCTGTGGCAGGCTACGACTCACTTGCAACTGGAGTCAACTCAAGAAATCTGAAAATAGACGCATCTTTGCGGTCTGGCCGCACCTGGACTTCCCCTAATTGAATGCTCCTTCCAAGCTCGCTCATATCCTCTGCGAGAGGGAGGCCTGAATTGGTCTTCCACTACGTGCATCGAACAATCCTCATCCATCTAGATGATCCTTCCAAGCTCGCTTGTTTTCCCTCTTTTGGAAGGGTACCCATGTTGGTCTAAGTGCGGCCGTCGAACGAGGCCCTTCTCAGGGCGCGCGTTCCGGGAGCACAAGACCAACGTGGGTGCCCTTCCAATTCATTTTTTCGTGCGCCCTCTGCGAGCACAGGAGACCGATCAGGCCTCCCTCACTCATGCTAGTGTCACCCGAGCCTGGAGTCTGTATAATCCGGCACCGGCACCTCATGGACAGACCGCACGACTCAACCTTGTGAACACACTCACGACTCGCCCCTCACGGATACGCTGGCTCATCCTCGCCCTGCTGTTTCTCATCAGCGTCGTGACCTATATCGACCGCGTCAATATTTCAGTGACCGCGCGTCAGATGATGCCGGCCTATGGGATGACCGATCAAGAGATGGGCTGGGTCTTCTCGGCCTTCGTCGTCGGCTACGCCCTGTTTCAGATTCCCGGTGGATGGCTGGCCGATCGCTGGGGAGTCCGCGTGGTACTCACCGTCGCGCTCCTCTGGTGGTCGATCTGCACGGCGTTGACGGCCATGGTCGCCGCATCCTCGCTCGCGAGCCTCGTCGGGATTATCGGCGCGCTGATGCTCGTGCGGTTCTGCCTGGGGATGGGAGAAGCCGTAGCGCTGCCTGCCTTCAATCGTGCCGTCACCAACTGGTTCCCGGCTGACGCGCGAGGATTCGGCATTGGGATCGCCATCGGAGGCATCGGATTAGGTTCTGCCATGACCCCACCTATTGCCGCATGGGTAATGGTGAACTGGGGCTGGCCGACCGTGTTCTATCTCGCGAGCCTGCTCGGAATCGGGATGGCACTCCTCTGGTGGCTCCTCTCGCGCAACCATCCGCACGAACATCCCTGGGTGAATGCGGGTGAACAGGTCCTGCTCAAGCGAGAGGCGACCGCCGCCACCACCACAGCCGTGCCCTGGCGAACGTTCAGCAGGACCCCCACGATCTGGTGGCTGGTGATCAGCTATAGTTGCCTCGGCTATGTCGCCTACGTCTATCTGTCCTGGTTCTATTTGTATCTGGTGAATGTCCGAGGGTTCGACGTGCTTCGCGGTGGATTCTATGCGTCGGCTCCCTTTCTGGCCATGTTGGTATTTTGTCCTCTGGGAGGCTGGGTGACCGATCGACTCGCGGCCCGCTACGGTCTCACCACCGGGCGGGCTGTTGCCGGCATGGCCGGCATGGTCCTGGCTGGATCAGCGATTGCGCTGGGTGGCGTCGTCGAGTCTCCCTTTCTGGCGATCACCAGCTTGTCATTCGGCGCGGGCTGGCTCTATTTTGCGGTCGGCGCCTACTGGGCGTCCACGACCGACTTGTCCAAAGCCTATGCCGGGACGTTGTCAGGGCTCATGAACACCGGCGCCAATATCGGCGGGGCCATCTCACCGACCCTGACACCATGGCTGGCCCATCACTGGGGCTGGCCAGTCTCGTTAGGCGTGGCCGCAGCCGTAGCCATCTTGGGCGGGGTTCTGTGGCTCAAAATCGATCCGGGGAAGGGACTGGCACAAGAAAAGTACTAGTGCTGGGAGTGCTGAGTTGACGGAAGGTTTCACCACGACTCCCAATCCTATCCACTCAGCACTACTCCTTCGAAGGCCTTGCCTCTGCAGGAACGCCCTTGCTACATTCGCGTCATGACCATGCAATTTCAAAAAATCGATCCACGCGTCACGATTGCGACGCCGCTAGGCGAGATCAAGATTCGCTTCTACCCGGATGACGCTCCGCGCCACGTCGAGAACTTTCTCAAGCTCGCCAAGATGGGGTTCTATGATGGAACTACCTTCCATCGCGTCGTTCCCGGATTCATCATTCAGGGCGGCGATCCGCTGAGCAGGAATCCAGACCGTTCCCTGCACGGGTCTGGTAGTCCCGGCTACTGGCTGAATCCTGAAACCAGCGATCGGCCGCATAAACGAGGCGCGATCGGCATGGCAAAGGTGCCACGCGAGAGCAACAGCACGCGGGACCCCAACGATAACGGCTCGCAGTTCTATATCTGCGTCGCAGACAGCAGCGGACTGGACCGAACCTACACCGTCTTCGGCGAGGTCTTTCGAGGCATGGAGGTGGTAGACAAGATCGTCGCCGCCCCGCGCGACGAATTCGACAATCCCCTGAAGCCAATTACGATGACGTTGACGGTGAAAGAGTAGAGGGAGCAAGCAAGCAACCGTCGAGCGACACGAAGAAGGACGCGCTCACGAGCAGCTTGAGAACAAATTTGCCGTGTCACCTTCTTCTCCCGGTTGACAACAGTAAAGGTGAAATGATAAAAAACCGGGCCGCTGCTGAGCCGGAATTATTCACGAACACCGCCGTGAACATGCATAAAAGCCAGTGGCCCCGTGCCTCTCGCCGTAATATCGGCGAGTGCAGCAAACCTATTCATCAATAGTCAGGGTTATCGTTCATTTCAGGAAGTTATACGGAGGAGTTTCGATGTCCACCCCTGAACAAGCCCCAGCACCGCAAGCACCTAGACGCCAATACGTGAACTTCGCCTTCTATAAAATCGACCCGGCCTGGCGGCGTCTGCCTGAGAGTGAACGCACCAAAGGGAAGCAGGAGTTCCTGCGCGCGGTCGAGGACTATACCGGCAAGGTCCTCGTGGTGGCGTACTCCGCGGTCGGGATCAGGGGCGATTGCGACATTATGCTGTGGCGGATCAGCTATGAGATGGAACTCTTCCAGGACATGACCACGAAGATCTTGGCCTCGGGCTTGGGGCAGTACCTGACCACGCCGTACTCCTATCTTGCGATCACCAAACGCTCGGTCTATGTGGATCATCACACCCACGAGAATCAAGAGAGCAAGCGCCTGACCGTCGTTCCAGGGAAAGGCAAGTATATTTTTGTCTACCCGTTCCTAAAGACGCGCGAGTGGTTCCTGCTCACGAAAGCAGCGCGGCAGGGCATGATGGATGAGCACATCGAAGTGGGCCATCGCTTCCCCTCGGTGAAGCTGAACACGACCTATTCATTCGGGTTGGATGACCAGGAATGGGTGGTGGCCTTTGAGAGCGATAAACCGGAAGACTTCCTGGATCTCGTGATGGCACTTCGCGAAACCGAGGGCTCCCGCTACACGTTGCGCGACACCCCGATTTTCACCTGCATCCGCAAGAGCCTCAAGGAAACACTCGACACGCTCGGCGGCTGACCCGACGGCAAAAAGAAGAAGTGAGCACGGCCTTCGATCTCACGATCGAAGGCCGTGTTTTTTTGAGAGGATTCCCCCGACAGACTTTGCTGCCGACAGCCTGTAACTGCGCCGCTGTTCTCGCGTAAACTGCTGACCCAGAGCGAGTTCCCCGCTTTGACAGCGAAATCGCCCGTATGGTACCTGTATGAACGGAGGGGCAGACATTCCAGAAATCGGCACCTCGACACATTCAATGGCTGATAATAACGCACTCTACGCGGTCCGCTTTCCAGACGGGTCGGTGAGCCTGTACATCGATGAAGACTATGCGATTGAGCGAGGGGTAGATCCAGCCTCTCTCACGCGCGTGGAAATCCCACGTGACATGTTTGTCAGTGGAACTATTCAAGAGATTCGCGAATATGTCGCGCTCTACCTGGAATCGCGTCATTCCGGCAATGCATAGGATCTCCTAGGAGCCTGTCCGAGCATTGCCTTGAGGATTTTTCCTGGCCGAGAACGACGCAGATGGTTGCGGATCGTTCGCCGCAGTAGAACGATCAATGTCAGACAGGCGCCTAGACCCAATGACCACAATAGCCTCACCCACATCGCTCCTGACCATTGAGAAGATCCGATCCGTCATCGATGCCATGCCCATGCAAGGGCGGATTATGCTTCGACTGATTCTGCTCCAGTACTTCGACGTGACGGACGAAGAAATCCTGTATATCGTGACGGATAGACCAGATCCCCGCTGTGTCGCCGGGACGAAGCCCACGAACACGACCATGACCAAAGAATCGATTAAGGTGGTCACGGATCGGCGCGACCAATACCGCCGACAAGTGCGGCTCAAGCGAGAGCGGACGTGGCTGCAATGCGCGAGTCTTCGGAGTCTCGCGCAACTCCGCGAGGCCTTCGCCGACCGTGCCCGCACCCTCCTGGCCGAGCGTTTCTCCGTCTCCGCCGACACGCTTGACGCCTTACACGCATCCGCAAGAACGGTACTGCCCAAGCCGGCAATCCGCCTACTGGAGCAGCGTTGGGAAGCGGATGAGGTCACGGCTGAGGACTACCAGCAGCATCGGCTCAGCATCGAATTCCAAACTCAACTCCGCATGGCCGAAAAATATCGCACGCGACTCAACCTGGCGGAACGCGAACGGCAGAGCGCAATCTCTGCGCCACTCCAAGATCACGAAATCGCACATGTATGGGGCATTCCCGCCGGCAGCCTTGCCGCCCGCAAAGTGAAGTACCTCACACAGTATCTGCACGCGCTCCAGGCCACGTTACAGACCGAGGCGGCAGCCACGGCAATATCGCCATTGGATTTGTGGAAGGAAACCTTTTCGGTGCTCGCGAAGCAGCCCATCGAACGTTCGCACTCGACCTACGACGGGTTGGAAAGGACAGAGTCCGCGCTTATCGACAAACTCACCGCCATGGTCTGGGGCAGCCTGCCGGAGGAAATTGAAGTCAAGTTCTGGAACTCACTCGTCTTTGGGGCCAGCTCCAATGCCATGCACTCAGAAATCACCAGGAACTTGTTTGGGCTACAGCGGCTCATCACCATCCTCAACGACATGGACCGCTCTCCCGAGGCAATCGACATAGACTTGCTGAAGCGGACCGCAGCCACACCCAAGAGTGAAGTAGGCGTGCTTGAAAACCCTGCCGAGCCTCCAGTCAAAGAAGTAAGCGAGATGCAGGCTCAGATTCTCAACAGTATGAGGGGGGAAGATGTGAGCGGCAGACCATCCGATAAGTGGTAGCCCTCACTATTCATGACGGTTCGTCGCGAAATCGCTAAGCCGCGTTGCGAGACCAGCGCGCGGAGCCGAGAGGACCCGATGCGTACTCGTGCAGTACGGTGAGGGTTCGAGGGACGAGCCCGATGGCCGGAGGTTCGTCGAAGCACCGGATCCGCGCTTGCAACAGAATCGCGCTGAATAATGCGGGCTAAAATGTATCCCCCATTGCACTTTGCCCCCGGTGCGGTATAATAAACTCATACCATGGCCAGATTATCCAGCATCCAGCCACCGCTGCAGCATCATCGAACAGGACGTTTCCTCTTTTTTCTACTTCCCCTACTCGCCTTCATCTCTGTCCCGTTGCTTGTTCACGCATCCGGTCTTCTGGAGATCACCGAACTCCTCACCCATCCTGAGCAGTACGACCACCAAGAGGTGGTGGTGACCGGACAAGTGACCGACGTCCAACTCGCGACGAATCGGCAAGGTCAACCGGCCTATGGATTTCTTTTGAAGGATCAGGCCGGCACGCTGAAAATCGTCAGTCTTGGTCAGGTCGAAGTTCGAGAAGGCGACCAGGTGATTGTGGAAGGAGTCTTCTCACGCCTTCGCCAGGCAGGACGCACGATCATCTACAACGAAATCAGAGCCCTCTCGATCAAGCCGATGAATCGGCTCAACCCCGATCTAGTTGGTTGATTTGGTCTCTCTGGTTTATTCGGTTTGTCTCGTTTATTTGGTTAAACGGAACTAACCAGATAAACCAAACAAACAAGACAAACCATCCTCTGCTAGCTTTCACGCGGATATTTTAGCGCCCACGCCAGCAACCTGTCCTGAACTCGATCCGGCAACCACTTTACCATCCACGCACGCAGCTTGGCATCGGCGCCCACGAGATAGCGGGTGCGAGGGCGAGAGGCCGTCAACGCATGATGGACCACTCGAACCACCGCTTCCGGTGCTATCGCCCGTTGGGCCGCTTGGGCGATCGCTTCTCGAATTCGAACCACCGCCTCACCATAGAGGGCTTTCGCCTCTTCGCTCGTCGCCGCTTCGAGATCCTCAGCCTCCTTGGCTGATTTCTCCCAAAGCGGCGTCGCGATCGCCCCGGGTTCAATAATCGACACCTGAATCCCCCAGGGTTGCAGTTCCATTCTCAGCGCGTCTGTCAGCGCCTCCAACGCAAACTTCGATGCAGAATAAGGCCCCAAGAGGGGAATAGTACCTCGCCCGGCAATCGACCCCATGTTCACAATTCGACCTCGGCCACGGCGTAGCAACGGGAGAAACGCCTGCGTGACAGCGATCTGCCCGATCACATTGACCTCTAGCTGTTTCCGCAGTTGAGATAACGGAATCACTTCGAGGGGACTCCCGATAACGATTCCGGCATTATTGACAAGGCCTCCAAGACCACCCTCGCCCACAACCCGTTGCACCACCTCAACGGATCGCGTGATTGATCGTTCATCGGTGACGTCGAGCGTGATGGGAATGAGCGACGGGCCACCTTTCGCGACAAGCGCCTCCCCTGCCAGAGGGTCGCGCACGCCCGCAAACACCGTCATCCCACGACCAGCACAATCGAGTGCACAAGCCGCACCAATACCAGTCGAGGCACCGGTCACAACAACCGTTATGGAAGATGGACGATCAGACATAGGCGAGAGTACCACGACTGCCTGCAAGAGAGCAGCCGACTACAATATCACCGAGAATTAAGTCATGCCTACCTTGATAAGCCAAGCTCTTTTCACCCATCATAATTTCCAAGTTGTTGTCCCACCACCAACTAATATATGATCCTTCGTATGATTCTTATACCCACCCGAGAAGAGCGGGAATATTCCAGCGGTTACGTTCGTGAATCAAGCGGCATCTCACTCATAAGCTTCTGATAGCACACTACTATTTTATGGCAAAAATTGCCGTCATCGATATCGGAACGAACTCCATCCATATGGTGTTGGCTGAGATCCAGCCTGATGCAAGTTACAAGATCCTCGATCGCTTCAAAGACATGACGAGACTCGGAAACGGCGCCTTTACGACGCACCGACTCTCCGACGAGGCCATCACACGCGGGCTCGATGTCATTCGCAATCTCGTCACCCTGGCCAAGAACAAGGGCTACGATCGCATCATCGCCGTCGCCACCAGCGCTGTCCGCGAGGCGAAAAACGGAGGAGACTTCATCGATCTCATTGCCGAACACACGGGACTGACTGTCCGCGTCATCAGCGGCACCGAAGAAGCCAGGCTGATTTTCCTGGGCGTCAAAAACAACGTGCCCATGACAGAACAGCCGACGCTCTCGGTGGATGTCGGAGGTGGATCGGTCGAACTGATGGTCGGGAATCGTGATCAACTCCTTCACGCGAAGAGCTTGAAGCTGGGCGCCATCAGACTGGCGGATGAATTCCTCAAACGCACCCCACCATCTGATAGGATGCTCCGCTCACTTGAAGACGCCGTGACGGCCCAATTACAGAGCGCCCTTGATTCATTCAAGACGAACCGCTTCGATTCCCTGATCGCCACCTCCGGCATGGCGGGCAACTTGGCAGAAGTCGTTCATCTGCGCCGAACGAATCGCCCGCTCTCTCAAATCAATCTCGCCACAATTTCACTGAAGGACGTCAAAGAGATCGAACAGAACCTCCGTCAATCCACCATCAAAGCCCGACTGGCGATGCCAGGATTGGATCCCAAACGCGTCGATACCTTGTTTCCTGCCACGCTGGTCCTTCGGCGTCTGATGGAACTCTCAGGACGAGACGAACTCATCCTGTGCGACAAGGCCATTCGTGAGGGCATCATCTACGACTTTATCCACCGCCACCGTGAACGGCTCAAAGCGGAGGCGGAAATTCCGGACTTGCGGCGGCGCAACGTCATGGCACTGGCCCGTCGCTGTCACGCGCCGGAAACCCATAGCCTCCATGTCGCCGGGTTAGCCCTGCGTCTCTTCGACCAGACAACACGCCTCCATCGCTTGGGACCCACTGAGCGGAATTGGCTGGAATACGCCGCGATTCTGCACGACGTGGGGTACCTCATCAATGAACGCCAGCATCACAAGCATGCCTACTATCTGATCACCAATAGCGGCCTCGGAGGATTATCCGGCGAGGAGATTCAGGTAGTCGCGAACGTGGCCCGCTACCACCGGCGTGCAGTTCCTCAAGAGAAGCACGAGGAATTCGACACCCTCTCCCCCAAATACAAACGCATCGTGCGGATCCTGTCCGCGCTGCTGAGGATCGCCGACGGCCTGGATCGGACGCATTTTTCGGTCGTCCGCACTCTCGATGTGAGGCTCGGCGCCACCGTCACCATCACCGTGCACGTGACGGGCGATGCCGAGTTGGAAACCTGGGCCGCCGCAGGCCGAGCGGATCTCTTTGAACGCGTCTTCCGCCGCCGCGTAAAGTTTTCCGTCATCGTACAGGAGGAGGCCGCATGAGTGAACAACCCCCTGTATCCAGGCATCCCCACCCCTACACAGGAAAACTGATCATCGTCGAGGGCATCGACGGGTCCGGGAAAAGCACACAACTCCTGTTGCTGCATAAGTGGCTGGAGTCAAAAGGCCATAAAGTGTTCTTTACAGAATGGAACTCCTCGGAATTGGTCAAAGCCACGACCAAACGGGGAAAGAAAAACAAAAGCCTGACGCCGACGACATTCAGCTTGTTGCACGCAACTGACTTTGCCAGCCGCCTCTATCATGAAATTTTACCCCCGCTCAAAGCCGGCATGATCGTCTTAGCCGACCGCTACATATACACCGCCTTCGCGCGCGACGTGGTCCGCGGCGTGTCGCCTGAATGGATTCGCAAGCTCTATAGCTTCGCCATCACACCGGACATGGCCTTCTACTTCAGGGTACCGATCGAGGTGGCCATCTCGCGGGTTATCGGAGGCACACGCGGGCAATTCAAGTACTACGAAGCCGGCATGGATATGAACCTAAACCCGGACGTCACCGAAAGCTTCCGCCTCTTCCAATCACGCATCCTGGGCCAGTATGAAAAGATCGTTGATGAGTTTCAGCTCATCACGATGGACGCAACGCAAGACATCGAATCCCAGCAAAACGAGATGCGCCGGCTCGTGGGAGAGGCGCTCAAAGGTTACAAACCAAGACGGGGCACCCATGGTCGACGCACAGTTTTTTGGCGACGGTTTGACGAACCTAAATCCGAGTGACCTCAAAGGAAAACTCATCGCCATCGAAGGCACCGACGGGGTCGGCCGTTCCACGCACATTGAAATGTTGCAGGAATGGCTGGAGGTGCAGGGCTATGGCGTGGTCACGACCGGCTGGACCCGTTCCAACCTCATGTCGAAGACGATCGAAATGGCCAAAGAAGGCAACATTCTCGACCGGTGGTCGTTCAGCCTGCTGTACGCCACCGATTTTGCGGATCGTCTAGAACACGAGATCATCCCAGCGCTTCGCGCGGGCTTCATTGTCTTGGCCGATCGGTATATCTATACCGCCTTTGCCCGCGATTTTGTGCGCAGCGGGAACCGCCAGTGGGTGAGAGACGTCTTCGGCTTCGCTTTAGTTCCCGATCTCGTCTGCTACATGCGTATCGACGTCGAAACACTCGTGCTGCGCGTCATCGAAACCAAGGGGATGAACTTCTGGGAATCAGGAATGGACCTCCGTCTCGGCAGCGATCTCTACGATAGCTTTAAGAAGTACCAGTCGCTCCTGATCGAGGAGTTCGACAAAATGGCGAAAGAGTTTCACTTCGAAGTCATCGATGCCAGAAAATCGCCGGATGAGATTCAAACCGCACTGCGCAGCAAGATTCAACCGCTCCTCGCCACCAACCTGCAAAGCATGAAGCTGCCCTCCGACACCCTCATCCACCCGGCACCATCTGCCTAACAGGAAAGCTACGCGCGACAGCATGCCTTTCGCGCACTTCAATCGCCACCGTGCACGGTGCCAGCAGGCTTGTTCAGCATGCTGAGAGATATGATGCATCCATTCTGATTCCATCAGAATCAAATTAGATTCAATTCTAGGCTGATTGCCGAGACACTATGAGCGGCATCCGTCACGACAACTGGGCTAAACCCAAGAAACTCAACGGATAAACTTGTAAGAGCCACGAACTGGATCTCCTGGCACGTTGATTGCTGATGAGCATGACCAGAGAAGGATCAACGTAACCGACCATAAGGAGGTGCAAGATGTATAAGAATTCTGTTCTGCTCGCAATCGGCGCTGCGCTGTTATGCTCACTGTTCTTTGTCGATGGAGGCTATGCGTTCCAGATCGTCAACAGGCCACCGCCTGTCGACTTCCTGACGGTAGCGGAAATGAATGGTTGGACCGAAGGGCCGATGCAAGCAGTCGGCATCCTGTCCGGCGCTGGTCTCATCGTGCTAGTCGGTCTCGGCATTAGAAGGTTGCGACACAATCACTATCACCACTACGGGCATCAGACGTAGTCAAAAAAAGTTCCTTTGCCCAGGGCTTGGGACCTCAGTGAAGGTCTCAAGCCCGTTCTTTCGATGCAATCCTTACCTCCTTAGCCCTCCTGCACTACAGCTTCAGCACGCCGCCCATAGGCTTTGGACGACGGGTCGGAGGGCTTTCCTCGCCGTTCATCCCTACTACCCTTATTTTCCCCGAGGGTTCGTGACGAGACCGCCGAAACGCCACGCGAGACGGGCGCGCGGAGCCGTGAGGGAGGGAGGCATACGTGACACAGTCTGTTGACCGACCGAGCGGCGAGCTCGCCCCCCGTGAGGCTTTTCGCAGCGGCGTCTCGGCGGTTGCAGTAGAAGTCTTCGTGAATCATGCGGGCTAGGCGGAGACTCGCCGCAAGCGCCGCTGAATCCAATTTGATTCTACAAGGAATCAAAAATGATTCAGTTGAGATCGTGCGGGTCATCGAGCTCTGCCTTCGTGTTTCCCTTCGACATCGTGACAACTCGCTGTTTTTGAAGGCACTGCCAGATAGATTTTTTTTAAAGACGGCTAGAGAACCCCGCTGGCACACCGATTGCTGTATGTCTCGGCAGGCAGTCAGATGAGAACAAAAATTCCCGATCAACTCACCCTTGCGTGCATGATCGGAGTACCGAGCGATAACTGATCTGGGGCGGACGAGCAGTCGACCGTCAGTCATTGAGCTCACGCGTGAGCACTCACTGGCGAGGATTCACGCCTGAGAACCCACTGGCGACGTGATTCTGGAGCAGACCCAATCAGAACCTCCTCCTGATTGCGAGTCTCCTGATTGACTGAACGTCAACGCCACGGGAGCCCCGGCTCTGCGAGACCCGGAGCTGCGGCTCCCTCCTTAATAGCTGTTGGTCTGGTCTGGTCTCTCTGGTTTGTCTGGTTTTTCGGTTGAACGACACATACCAGATGAACCAGATAGACCAAACAGACCGGACAGACAAAATAGACCAGAAACGATATCGCGCCTAATAACGACGAAGTAGAGATCATGCCTCAAGATATGGTGCCAAATACGTATACCCCTACTAAAGGGGTATTGTGGAAAATACTATGCAAGCATACCTAACTGACTGGATAGACCAGACGGACCTGACAACGACAGTGGCTAGCAGTCACGGCGAAATAGGGATTATTCGCGTCCTCTGTGAAGACGGAGTGGGCTCGTCTCTTCTGCCGAATGAGGAGGTGGTGTATGTGGTGTATGAGGAAGATCGTGGTACTTCGTCGCCTTACTCGGGCTCCGGGATACCTGACGATGGCCGCGGCATCCGGTGATAAGGGCGCCAAGAAATTGGCCGCGGGCTACGATTTCCTGCAACAACAAAAGTACCAGGAGGCGCGCGCAGCCTATGAAGCCGGCCTGCAAGAATACCCGGCGAATGCTCTGGCGCACTTCTATCTCGGCGATGCCTGTCGGGGCCTGAAAGCCTGGGCCAGTGCGGAAGAGCATTACGCGACGTCGTTGGAGCTTGATGCGAAATCCTCGGTGGCCGGCTTGGCCAGACAACGTTTGCTTAAGGCCAAAATCTGGCGCATGTTGAGCGAAGGGAAGCTGGTCATCAGCGAGCCGAACGCCCCACCCACGAAGATCGCCGAAGCCAAGGACACCCTGGACATTGCGAACAAGCTTGGGCTTGATGACGAACAACAGGTCTTCTACCAACAGGTGCTAGTGAAATTACAGCAGCTGCACACACAGAGTCCTGAGAGTCAGGCGACGGCCGAGCATCACGCGCCGTCGATGGTGCTGGTGCCCGCGGGGGAGTTCACGATGGGGAGTGCGACGGGCGATGCCGACGAACGCCCGGTGCACCAAGTCTATGTGGCGGCCTTTTTCATGGATAAGTACCAAGTGTCGGTGGGGCAATATGCCAGGTTCTTGGAGGCCACATCCCAGGCCGCCCCGCCGGACTGGAGCGTCATGAACAAACCCCAGCACCAGACTCGTCCCGTCGTCAATGTGGATTGGACGGATGCGGCCGCGTTCTGCGCATGGGCCGGCAAACGCCAGCCGACCGAAGCGGAGTGGGAGAAGGCGGCGCGAGGGACGGATGGCCGCCTCTATCCCTGGGGGAATGAGCCGCCGAGTGGGTCTCTCGCGAACATGATGAAAGAGCGGTGGAGCAATCATTGGACCTTGTCGTCGGGGGGAACGTTTGAAGAGGGCAAGAGCCCCTATGGCATCTATGACATGGCCGGGAATGTCTGGGAATGGGTCAGCGATTGGTATGACCCTGACTATTACAAGACCAGCCCGTCGCAGAACCCAACCGGACCACCAACAGGCGTCTACAAAGTGATCCGTGGCGGCTCCTGGGGCAGCGGTCCGGAGGGTCTGCGCTCGGCGGAACGGGAGACCCATGCCCCATCGTTCCGGGGCTACGGCACCGGGTTCCGCTGTGCGAAGACGCCGTAAGGCGGATCGTTGATCTTGGGATTTGTTCTGGTTCTATATTGGTTTGTCTGGTAAGTTTCGTTCAACCAAAAACCAGACAAACGAGACAAACCAAATAAACGAGAGAGACCAGATAGACCAGACAACGATTTTCTTATGCTGGTAATGTGCGTCGATTTCGGAAATGCGGGGAGCTTGAGACTCACGCCCTCATGGCGAGTGCGCTGAAGCTGTTCTCCGTGGTTGGCGCCTGGTTCATTCTGAAGGTTGTTCAAGTCGTGGTGGGAAATGGACTACACCACAGTGTGCCAAACAATCAGCCGGCGATCCCAACGACGCTGTACGATCAGCGTCCCAGGGTGAGCCTAACAGGGAGGTATCGAGATGAAGATCATTGAAGCCATCATGCAGCCGTTCAAGTTGGATGACGTCACGAAGGATTTGAAGGGAATAGGTGTGGAGGGGATGACGGTCACGGAAGTCAAAGGATTCGGACACCAGAAGGGGGGTCAGGAAAGGTACAATGGCAACGTGTTTACCTCCCTCTTTGTGCCCAAGGTGAAGATCGAAGTCGTCGTCGAGGATAGCTTGGTGCAGCGCGTGATCGACACTATTACGCGCAGCGCGAAGACCGACAGCGCTGGGGACGGAAGGATCTTTGTCTTGGATCTCGTCGCTGCGGTGCGAATCAAGACCGGCCCGATGTGCGAAACCGCGCTGTGACAATGATGCGGATAGTGGGTCGCAGCCGGGTCCTCTAGTCCGCATTATTCAGGAGATTTCGTGACGAGACCGCCGAAACGCCACGCGAGATTGGCGCGCGGAGCCGCAAGGGAGCATACGTGACACAGTCTGTTGACCGACCGAGCGGCGAGCCCGCACGCCTCAGGCCTGTGGTAGCGGCGTCTCGGCGGTTGCAGTAGGAGTCTTCGTGAATCATGCGGGCTAGGCAGAAACTCGCCGCAAGCGCCGCTGAATCCAATTGGATTCTACAAGGAATCAAAAATGATTCAGTTGAGATCGTGCGGGTCATCGTGCTCTGCCTTCGTGTTTCCCTTCGACATCGTGACAACTCGCTGTTTTTGAAGGCACTGCCAGATAGATTTTTTTAAAGACGGCTAGAGAGCCCCGCTGGCACACCGATTGCTGTATGTCTCGGCAGGCAGTCAGATGAGAACAAAAATTCCCGATCAACTCACCCTTGCGTGCATGATCGGGAGTATCGAGCGAAAACTGATCCGGTGCGGACGAGCAGTCGACCGTCAGTCATTGATCTCACGCGTGAGCACTCACTGGCGAGGATTCATGCCTGAGAACTCAATGGCGACGTGATTCTGGAGCAGACCCAACCAGAACCTCCTCCTGGTTGCCGACCTCCTGGTTGACTGAGCGTCAACGCCACGGGAGCCCCGGCTCTGCGAGACCCGGAGCTGCGGCTCCCTCCCTATTAGCTGTTGGTCTGGTTTGTCTGGTTCATTTGGTTTGTCTGGTTTTTCGGTTCAACAACACTTACCAAGATGAACCAGATAGACCAAACAGACCGGACAGACAAGATAGATCAGAAACGATATCACGCCTAATGGCGACGAGGTAGGGACCATGCCGCAAGATATGGTGACCAGTTCGTATACCCTAGAAAGGTGTTGCTAAAAATGTCGCATAAGTTTAATACAGGCTCCAGTTGGTCGCACATAGCAGTGCCTGTGCGCGATGTAGACTGGTTCTCTCCCTGGATCTTCAACGGAGCCGGCCATGAATGGCACCTCAGGCTTCCAAGAAGTGCGGTCTTCTATCTTCCGATCACCATCCTCTCGCTCCCTGCATGAGCAACGGCATCAATGCGAAGCAGGTTCCTGGCACGTTCTTCGTACCAAGGAGCTGCTACGGACGGGGCCTCAGGTTCGCACGGAGAATAGTTTTCTTCTCTCCACTTCAATTTCAACTCATTCTTGTTTACACATCAGAAGCATTCACAGTAGACGAATCGGTGCACCCCTTCACTTTGCTGGAGCACATTCGATGAAGACTAAAATCATTGCACTGCTCTGTTTCACGTTTCTTCTAAGCTGTAGCTCGCTTCCATCTCTTATAAAACCGGCCGCCACACCAGGGAAGGTGGTCGATGAGGCGCGTCACGTCAATCGTACGGCTTCGTCATTTCCGGCAGCCGATGAAGATTTCTTTTCTAAAATGGATGGCGGGATCAGCTTGGAGCCGCAAGAGATACAAGGCCGCAATACCTGGATCATCTGGACGGGGGGGAATGACCGGCTCTGGGATCATATCTCCAAAGTCAGCTTTGGCACACTCGATTTTCTCAAGACTCTGTCGTCACATCCCAGCCTGAACTTCAGCCGGGATACTCGTTGGCACTATCTCGGCCTCGTCAACGAACCCTGTTTCGAAAAGGCGACCGGCCCTGATCCCTCCCGATACGGGTTGTGGTTGGACAAACGCCGCCCTGACTGCCCTTCAGATCCATTCGAGAATGAGACGAAGTACCCTGGTGTCGCGATCGGGGCGCGCGGCAAAACCGTACCGGTCGGATCATTTTACGGTTATGCAACAGGCATTGTGGGATTGCGGCTTTTCCCCAATCCCGACTTTGATGAAGAAGCCGCCAAGAAATGGGACTCGACCCGCTATTACAACGATCCGAGTTACTACCTCTCTAAAGACCTGGTGAAGCCCTATCGTGTCGGCATGTCCTGCGGATTCTGCCACGTCGGCCCGAACCCAGTGAAACCACCGCAAGATCCTGAGCACCCCGAATGGAAGAATCTAAGCTCCAATGTCGGGGCGCAATACTTCTGGCTCGATCGTATCTTTGCGTGGGAAGCCGACGAGAGCAGCTTTCCGTATCAGATTTTCCACACCTCGCGTCCTGGCGCGCTCGATACCTCGCTGATCTCAACCGACTACATCAACAACCCGCGCACCATGAATGCGATTTATCAGTTGGGCCCGCGACTGGAAATGGCCAAGCGCTGGGGCCGCGAAACCCTGAGCGGCGGCGCTCTGAACAACCGAGCAGTTCAATGACTATGTCAAAAGCGGACCCCTGACGACGTTTTTTGAGCCACCGAATACCGTCTGGACGCCACGCGTTCTGAAAGATGGTGCGGATTCGGTCGGAGCGATGGGGGCGCTCAACCGCGTCTTCCTCAACATCGGATTGTTCAGCGAAGAATGGCTGCTGCATTTCAAACCGTTAACCGGCGGCCAAGCGATCACGCCGATACAGATCGCCGCCGCGCGTAAAAATTCCACCTACTGGGAGGCGACCGAAGCACAGACCCCGAACATGGCCCTCTTCTTCCTCAAAACAACCGCGCCGCACAAATTGAAAGACGCCCCTGGAGGGGAAGGCTATCTCACCAAGGATGTCGCACAACTGACGCGCGGCAAGATTGTCTTCGCCGAACGTTGCGCGCGCTGCCACTCAAGCAAGCTGCCTACTCCGGCAATCGGTCTCGATCCTCACGGCTGCGCAGGGTCAGGATATTTGGCCTGTTGGAACAAGTACTGGCAGTGGACGAAGACCGACGAGTTCAAACGAGAAATGAGGACGATCGTGTTGGCCGACGATTTCCTCGAGAACAACGTTCTCTCGACCGATATGCGCGTCCCCGTCACGCTTCTTGAGACGAACGCCTGTAGTCCGCTCGCAACCAATGCCATTGCCGGCAACATTTGGGACAATTTCTCCTCGCAGTCGTACAAGGACTTGCCTTCGGTCGGGTCCATCACGGTGCACCACCCCGTAACAGGAGAGCCGCGCAGGTACACAATGCCTGCAGGTGGAGTAGGCTACACCCGCGTGCCGTCGCTCGTAAGCCTCTGGTCCACAGCGCCGTTCTTTGTCAACAACAGCCTTGGACGATTCGATCCGAGCCCCAGTGTGGAAGCCCGCACGAGGTCTTTTCAGAATTCCATGGAACAGCTGTTGTGGCCCGAGAAGCGGGAGAGAGACCCGATCCTGGGAGACAAGGTGCCGGGCGTAATCGACCGGACAACGACAAGGAGCTATCTGCGAATTCCGAAAGGCTATCTGCCGGACTTTCTTCAAGGAATCGTGGAACTCGAAGAGAAGATCCTTCCGGATGTGCAGCTGCTTCCCAGCCTGTTCAAGGAAAGTGGGGTTGAGATCGGACCCATTCCAAAAGGTACGCCGGTCAATCTCCTGACGAATTTGACGATGTTCCCCGACGACGCCGGTGTGATTGATCGCTTCCTGCACAAGAGGAAGCTTGTCCGCTCGCTGATCAAGATCAAACGGGCCCTGAAAGCGGTGCCCAAGAATGCCGGCGACGAAGAGGCCCGGGCGGTGTTTCGAGAGAAAGACGTGGTGGAGTCTCTACTCGAATTGAACAAGTGCCCCGACTTCGTCGTCAACAGAGGTCACTATTTCGGGACGGATCAATTAAAGAATGAAGAGAACGAGCCGGGCTTGAGCGACGAAGACAAGCGAGCGCTGATTACATTTCTCCAAACGTTCTAAGTCCCGTCAGCGATGGACTTTCCGATGGGACCAATCTCACGACGAACATTTCTGAAGCTGGCTGCCGTGACAGGGGCGACCCTGTCACTGGGAGGCTGTTCCCTCCTAAAGTCTTCCCGCTCTGAAACCGGTCGTTGTGTCGGAGCAGGAACGGCTGCGGACACGGAGTTCGACTACATCGTCGTGGGATCAGGCGCTGGCGGGGGACCGGTGGCGGCTCGCTTGGCGGAGGCAGGGTACAACGTGCTCCTTCTTGAGGCAGGTGGCGAGGAGGAGAACGCGAATTATTCAGTCCCAGCATTTCACCCGTTGTCCACAGAGGATCAGGATCTTCGATGGGACTACTACGTCCGGCATTACGCCAACGAGAATCGTCAAAACAACGATTCCAAGCGAGACAAAGAAGGAAAGGGAATCTGGTATCCGAGAGCCGGCACGCTCGGAGGCTGTACGGCACACAATGCCATGATTACCATCTATCCGCACGAAACTGACTGGGACCGCATCGCTCAATTGACCGGCGATAACTCGTGGTCCTCCAAAAGAATGCGCAAGTACTTTCAAGAGGTCGAGCGATGCCACTATTGTTCGAAGACATGGGACCTTGTGACCGGAGGTCGTCACGGATTTCAGGGATGGCTCTCCGTTGAACGGCCTAATCGCGAGGCATTGGAAAAGGTGATCAAGAACGATCCACAGCTCGAGCGTATTCTCACCGCCGTTGCCCTCACCACATTGAAAGACCTCCCTGGGTCCACCCTGGACGCCATTGTCCATCGAGCCATTCCGAAACTATTCAGCGCCGCGTTGAAAGAAGACATCAACCATATGGATTCCATAAAGTACCGTCCGGAAGGATTGTACCTCACACCTCTGGCTACCCATGGTGGCAGGCGCGCCGGTGTGCGTGATCGCATTCGAGAAGTGCAAAAGAATTGCCCTCATCAGTTGACCGTCAAAACCAATGTCCTGGTCACCAAAATACTGTTGGAGAAGGCCACCACCTTGAAAGGAGAACAGTCCAAAGCCATCGGGGTGGAGTGCCGCGAAGGAGCCCATCTGTATCGAGCTGCCCCCAAGACCGGTCCCGCTACACCGGCGCCAAAGGAATTCCGGGCGAAGAGAGAAGTCATCCTCTCGGCCGGGGCGTTCAATACTCCTCAACTGCTCATGCTTTCTGGAATCGGTCCGCGGGATGAGCTCGAACGACATCGCATTCCACTGCACATCGAACTGCCGGGGGTCGGCAAGAACTTGCAGGACCGCTATGAAGTGGGAATTGTCTACAAGATGAAGAAAAACTTCTCGACCTTGGCACAAGCGAAGTTTGAAGCCGATGAGCAGAACGATCCGGTCTATCGGGAATGGAAGGATGCGACTCCGGGAGAGCGAGAACAAGGCAAGGGCTTTTTATACTCCAGTAACGGCGTGGTCATCGCGATTCTCAAGCGTTCATCCATTGCCAAAAATGCGAAGCAAGATCCCGATCTCTTTATCTTCGGCCTGCCTTCGGATTTCAGAGGGTATGAGCAAGGTTATTCAAAGAACGTCACTATTAAGGACCACTTCACCTGGCTCGTCTTGAAGGGGCATACCCATAATACCGGAGGAGAAGTGACGCTTCGCTCCAACGACCCTCGCGATACGCCAAACATTAATTTCAAATACTTCGAAGAAGGGAATGATCCGAATAAGGGCAAGGAAGACCTGGACGCCATGGTTGAGGCAGTGGCGTTTATTCGGAAAATCATGAACCGCCTTGTCGAGAGAGGGCACGCCGAGGAAATCTGGCCGGGACCGGGCGTTTCAGACAATGCATTGCGGGAATGGATCATGAACGAAGCCTGGGGTCACCATGCATCCTGCTCCTGTAAGACAGGAGCCGAAGGAGATGCTCTGGCCGTCTTAGATAACAACTTCCGAGTCCGTGGCACCACGAACCTACGCGTAGTCGATGCCTCGGTCTTTCCCTATATTCCTGGATTTTTCATCGTGACCCCCATCTATATGATCGCGGAGAAGGCAAGTGAGGTCATTTTAGCAGACGCCAAGCACGCTTCAGGATGACAGGCCAAACAACAGTCTTCTTATGCTGAAGGACTCTTGCAGCATCCTGCAAGGAAAGACCTGCCGCAAGCGCCACTGAATCCAATTAGATTCAATTAGAATCAAAATGGATTCAGTTGAGATCATGCTGGTCATCTGGCTCTGCCTTCGTATTTCCCTTCGATAGCGCAAAAACCCGCTGATTTTGAGGCAATGGCACGAAGAATTTCTCAAAGCCAGCAGAGAAGCCCACTGGCACATCGATTGCTGATATGCCTTAATTGTCAGCAGGATGCTCAAAAAGGCCGTTCAGCAAGGCCGCAACGAGCGAAGATGCGAAGCGTCGACGCCTTCGGCGTACGGCTATGAGCTTCTGAGCGAAGCGAGAACGAAGCTGGCGGACTTTTTCAGCATCCTGGTAGGGCGGACGAGCAGTCGACCATCAGTCATTGGGCTTCACGCGTGAGCACTCACTGGCGAGGATTCACGCCTGAGAACCCAATGGCAACGTGATTCTGGAGCAGACCCAATCAGAACCTCCTCCTGATTGCGAATCTCCTGGTTGACTGAGCGTCAACGCCACGGGAGCCCCGGCTCCGCGAGACCCGGAGCTGCGGCTCCCTCCTTATAGAGAGCACGTTGTCGTCTTGATCTGGTCTTTCTCGTCTATCGCGTTTGTCTGGTTTTTTGGTTGAACGAACACTTACCAGATGAACCAGATAGACCAAACAGACCGGACAGACAAAATAGACCAGACAGACCAGAAACGACATAGCGCCTAATGGCGACGAGCTAGCGACCATGCACCAAGATATGTCACCCAGTCCATATGGCCCTACCTGAAAGCGGTATTGCGGAAAATACTGCATAGGCTTAGCTAGGTGTCACACACTACGGTACGTAATTGTTTGTATGTCGGGCACCAGTACAAAGCGAGAAATAGTTTCTGGCACTATTTTTGTCAGCCGAGACCTGGCGTCTCCGACAACGCATTGAGGGAATGGATCATGAACGAAGCCTGGGGCCACCATGCATCGTGCTCCTGTAAGACAGGAGCCGAAGGAGATGCGTCTGGCGGTCCTAGATAACAATTTTCGAGTCCGTGGCACCACGAACTTGCGAGTGGTCGATGCCTCGGTCTTTCCCTATATCCCAGGGTTTTTCATCGTGACCCCGATCTACATGATCGCGGAGAAGGCAAGCGAGGTGATTTTAAATAATGCACAGCATGTGTCCATTTGACGCAACAAATTCCCAACTTGAGGAGGTGTAGCGATGAACGTGCTTGGTCTACTTCTAGCTCTGGTTTTTGGCGCTCTGCTGAGTAGCTGTCAGCAGGCAGGCTTTTCAGGTCCAAATCCTCATGAACAGAAAACTGATGACATACATCAAGCCATTTCCGCGCTCTACGACCGTTTCACATACGGGATCGCAGAGAACCCCTGCCTTACTATTGGTGCAGAGCAAACCGAGAACTGTTTCTATGTGATAACAATTGATAAGAACCACGATGACAAGGGTGTCTACCAAGGTAAATTTGCTGTCAGAGTTTGCACCCAGAATAGGCGTTCGGGTAATCCATTTGAACAATGCGACGAAGCCCACTGGAAACCCGCAATGCATCGGTTCAAAGTAAATGGGACTCCGGATCTTAAACGAGGTTCGGATTATGACTTGTACAGTCAACCGCCTTCAGATGTTCTAACCTGTCACGATCCGAATACTGCAGATGGCAAACCAACCACAACCTGTGTTGAGCGGACCACGGATCTGCCACTGGTACCATGACATGATGAGCGCGTGGATCCATATCCATTCATGGAACCAGAAGTTAAAGAGGAAAATACAACTTCAAGCTTTTTCCAAGGAGGCTACGATGCGCATGCTCAGGCTCATCCCTATTTTGATGCTTCTCGGTTTTATCGGTCTTCCGGTCGTGCCGGCATTTGCCACTTGCTGTTCGTGTACCATGGGCTGTGCTAGAGGGTGCACTTGTCCAGGAATAGGCGGCTGCGGGACCTGCGCGGCCGAAGACTTTGAGACTGTCCAGTCCAGCAGTGCCGCGACTGAGGCCACTTCCGACATGACCGCTGTCCGCAAGACGATGCCATCCATAGCGACCAATTCGCGCATGCTCGACCGATTGATCAGACTTGGTCAAACCGGACAATGTGCGCTGAGCAAGTTTGCACTGAGGCTCCTGGCGGATGCACCAAGAACTGCTAAAGCTAGACCAAATGTTTCTGAGCGCCTCTGCGAGCCAAGCAGTCGCTGTGGCCTTAACCATAACGGATCGACAATAGCAGCATCTGGTTCGACTCGGTGCATCTGATAATTGCCCTAATGCGAGACGCATTTACGGAAGGCAGTACAAGCTACTGGAGGATGAATCATGAGACCGGTATTTTTATTTAACAGGCCGAGTCTACTCCTCTGTCTTACCACCGGGATTTTGTGGTTAGGGTGCGAACAGGCCATCGCCGCGGCTCCGATTACACCTTCGGGGCTCAACACGCAGGTTACCCAAAGTGGACAGACATACAATATCACGGGTGGGACGAGACCGGACGGCGGAACCAATCTGTTCCACAGCTTTGGAGACTTCAATGTTCCGACGAACAACATCGCGAACTTTCTTAATGACTCCGGCCTGGCCACATCCAACATCCTGGGTCGCGTAACTGGGGGGAATCCCTCGACTATCTTTGGCACCATTCAAACAACTGGCTTCGGGAACGCCAACCTCTTTCTCATGAACCCGACCGGATTCTTGTTTGGGCCGAACGCCACGGTGAATGTCGGTGGTATGGTGGCCTTCACCAGTGCGGACTATCTGCGACTTGCCAACGGCGTCCTGTTCAATGCCACCCCTAATCCAGCCGCTGATGCACTCTTGAGCGCAGCACCAGTGGCAGCGTTTGGGTTCCTTGGTTCTAATCCGGCGGCCATCGCTGTTCAAGGAAGTAAGTTGGCAGTGCAGCCTGCTCAGTCGATTTCGCTCGTGGGTGGAAACCAAGGGTTCACCTATACCAACCCGGACACGGATGCCCATGCGACTGTGCCAGTGCCAGATGGGGTAATCGTGACTGGTGGACAACTTTTGGCACACGGCGGTCAGGTAAATATAGCCAGTGTCGCTTCGCCAGGAGAAATCTTGGCGGGAACCTTGGTTCAGGCCCCGAATGTCAACGGCCAGTCATTTGGCGCGCTCGGATCAATTCAGGTTTCGCAACAATCTATTATTGACGTGAGCGGCAACGGTGGTGGCACTGTCCTGATTCGTGGGGGGAATTTCGTTCTGGACAACTCCACTATCTCCGCCAATGTCACCGGTCTTGGTCCTGTGGTAAATGGAGTGGAATCAATCGGAGGCGGTATTGATATCGTTGTGAGTCAGAACGCAGAAATCCTAACCGGCTCACTCCTTCAAACCAATGTGGTAGGGAATGCAACGCCCGGAGTCACATACGGCGACACCCACATAAAGGCAGATCGCATCGAAATTATCGGCGATCCCGGCTTTGACTTTGACAACGGGCCTTTCACCGAAATCCATTCCGATGTCGGCAACGGAAGTACGGGAGGTAACAGTGGGCCGATCAAGTTAGAGGCAAATTCTATCCTGTTACAGGACTTTGTAACCCTCCAAGCTAACACAAATGGCCCCGGCAGCGGAGGCGATATCATTCTTCAGACGACAGGGAATCTGGAACTTAACGGTTCGTCTGTTCAGACAAATTCTGGCACTCCAGGAGTCGTGAATATATTTGGCAATGCCGGCAATATCGAGCTTACCAGTACGAACGGAAATATCCTCATGACGAATGGTGCGTTTAATACTTCCCAAGCTTTCGGGAGTGGAACCCCGGGCCATATCGCGGTTAACGCTCCAGTCGGCGAAGTCCTTCTGAGCAATTTTGAGAATATTGAATCGCAGGTTTTCACTAGCAATCAAGGGACTTCAAGCATTCCAGGCACTGGTGGAATTCAGATCACAGCCAAGAATCTCACCATCGTGGATTCGGGCTTTGCAATTGATAATTTTACCTCAGTGCAGCCAGGTAACCTCAACGTTAATCTCACAGGTCGCTTGAGCATCACCAACGATGGCGCTACGTTCCCGCACCCCAGCGTCCTCATAACAGCTACACGCAGTGAGGCGCGTTCCGCGAATCTCAACATCACCGCTCAAGACGTATTCCTGACAGGCAATAGTTTAATTGCCACGGACACCTTTCGAAACGGGGATGCAGGCACACTAAATGTCTCTACGCAAAGTCTTGAACTGACAAACGGAGCGCAAATCAGAAGCACAAGCAGTTTCAATCCTGGTCTTAATCCAAATGATCCAAAGAACATAATCCCATCGGGGGCAGGAGGAGCTATCACAATCCAAGGTCTGGCTGGCCCAGCTCAGACTGTTCTCATTGATGGCGCAAGCAGCGGGATCTTCACCAATACCCAAGGCACTGGCGCGGGCGGGAATATGAGTATCTCTGCGCAATCACTCACTGTCCGTGACGGCGGCACGCTCTCGGCGGCAACCTCGGGCACGTCGTCTGCCTCAATTGGCGGCACAATTACGGTGGAGGCGAATCAAGTCCAACTCAACAACGGCGGGCTCATCACAGCCAGCAGCACGGCAACGCAGGCGCAGGGTGGCGACATCACGATCACAGCCGGGCAATCGGTAACGCTGAAGAACGGATCCAGTATCTCCGCCAGCAGCACCGGCCTAGGCAATGCCGGTAATATTTTGATCAACGCCGGCCAGACCTTCGTCGCGACGAATAGCCATGACGCGGTGACGACGAAGGCCGACGCCGCGAACGGCGGCAACATTACTGTGCTGGCTACCGATATGGTTCACCTCACCAACAGCCAACTCAACGCCTCGGTGCAGGGATCCTCGACTACGGCCGGCGGCAACATCACGATCGATCCACAGCAAGTAATTTTACAAAATAGCCAGATTGTCGCGCGAGCGACCCAGGGGCAGGGTGGCGCCATTTCAATTACTATCACAAACGGCGGGCTCTTTCTGTCAGATGCGAGCAGCACCGTCAGCGCCTCCTCGGAGAGAGGCTTGAACGGCCCCGTGACGATTCAATCGCCGAACGCGCCGATCAGCGGCCAGATTCAGCCGCTGGGGAGAACACCATTGATCGCGACCACGTTGCTCAACCAACACTGCGCGGCCCTGGCTGAGGGGAACCTTAGCAGCTTCACCGTGGCGGGACGGGACAGCCTGCCCACCGAACCCGGCAGTTGGCTCGCCAGTCCGCTCGCGACGCTGGATGCAGGTATGGGACTAGGGGCGAAGGCTGAAGGGGTGAGGCCCGTGGCGCGAGGCGAGGGCGAGCCTCCCCTCCTGTCGTTGCGTCAGATCGTGCCGGCCGGGTTCCTGACCCAGGCCTTTGCTGTGGACTGGTCGGCGAGCTGTCAATCATGACCCACCGCGCTGGGGCACCGGCGCACGCATGACTGGATCAGATCGGACGGCAACTTAGGGCTAAGGTAGCGATTGCGAGGATAACCGCGCTGGCAGTGTCCTTTATCTAGGAATATCCACGGAAAAGGATAATGTGAACAAATGTCTCCTTCGTGCTCAGCGTCGACAAAGCTTTCGCCCACTTTTGGGGTGACCGTAGTGTGCTGCCTGTGGCTAGCACTCGCCGTAGTGAGCCCCCGGGCCCAAGCTGCACCGCCCATCACCCCGTCCGGTCTGAATACCCAGGTCAGCGGGCCGATCTCTGTCGGGGGACAAACCCAATACGACATCACCGGTGGCACTAGACCTGGTGGTGGGGCAAATCTGTTCCACAGCTTCGGGGACTTCAATGTTCCCAACCACAACATCGCGAACTTTCTCAATGACTCCGGCCTGGCCACATCCAACATCCTGGGTCGCGTGACTGGGGGGAATCTCTCGAACATCTTCGGCACCATTCAAACCACTGGCTTCGGGAACGCCAACCTCTTTCTCATGAACCCGACCGGATTCTTGTTTGGGCCGAACGCCACCGTGAATGTCGGCGGGATGGTGGCCTTCACCAGTGCGGACTATCTCCGACTCGCCGATGGCGTACGATTCAATGCGATTCCCGAACGCAGCCGCCGATGCGCTGCTTGACGGCTGCGCCGGTCGCCGCCTTTGGATTCTTGGGGTCGAATCCTGGAGCCATCACCGTTCAAGGAAGTCAGTTCTCGGTGACAGACGGGCAACAGCATTTCACTCGTCGGCGGCAACATCACAATTGAGTCTGGCACACCGGATGGCGGAACCGCGCAACCCGCTCAACTCTCGGCACCGAACGGTAAGATTCAGTTGGCCAGTGCCGCATCGCCCGGAGAGTTCGACGCCGCGACGCTCCAGCCGCTGCCGAACGTGAATAATACTTCGTTCACCTCCTTTGGATCTGTCTCGCTGGCGCCGGGCTCAAACATCAACGTCAGCGGTGAGCAGACGGTCTCGATTCGAGGCGGGCAATTTGTTCTCTCGGTGAACAACGCGGTGCTGAGTACGGCTGACAGCGCCGGGGCTCCGGAGACCATCTCGCTCAGCCCAGGCAGCTCGATTATCTCGTCGAATGCGGGAGCAGATGCTGGCGCGGATGTGCAGCTCAACGCCTCGAACGTACAGATGGATGGGGCCTCCATCCAGAGTCTGACCACAGGCAATGGGTCAGGGGGTAACATCTCGATCACCGCCGCGCTCGATGGAGGACCGATCTCCAGTACGGCCGGAAGTGTCCAGATAAAAGGAGGACAGATCCAAACAGCGAGCCTGGGGCCGGGAACGGTCGGAGATATTCAGATCAATTCCAGCAGCCTGTCCATGACCGATGGCGCCCTCATCGATACCCTGCTCGTTCCCAATCCTTTGATTCCTGGACAACCGGGAGGTGGCACGATCGCGATCACGGCGACTGATTCGATATTCGTCACCGGCCAACGTCCGGGCACAACCAATCTCCTCCCGTCGGTTCCCGGGTTACCGACGTTCACGAATATGCCGTCAGGCATCTACAGTGAAAACTTTTCAGCAAATACCGGAAGCAGTATCGTGATCCAGACGCCGAGCCTGACCCTCCAGCCTGGTCTCATTGGCTCTCATGCATTCGGTGCAGGCGCTGCCGGAGACCTGTCCTTTCTCCTTGGGCAGTTGACGCTCAAAGACGGGGGACTGATTAGCAGCTATGCGTTCGGGGCAGGGGCCACTGGGAGCCTACAACATCAGGGCATCAGACTCAATCACCATGTCAGGTTTCCTTCCTGGGACCTTCCAGCTCGGACCGTTGGTTTTGCGAAATATTGGCAGCAGCATTGCCAATGCCAGCTTTGGCTTGGGACAAGCTGGCCCGGTCTTCGTCTCTACCTCAACCCTCACCATGAACGGCGCTACATATCGCATCCGCGACGCTTGGTCCCGGCGGAGCCGGTGACGTGAACATCCAGGCGGCGACGATCAGCTTGACCGGGGGAGCCGCGATTGACAGCTCGACTTTCGGTTCAGGGCCAGGCGGCAGTGTGTCGGTGACCGCGTCCGAGCAGCTGTCTATTTCCGGACATAGCGGGCGATCGTTACAGCTTCGGATCGGTGACAGTCGTGAATAACCCCAGCGCGATTGCGGCCATCACATTCGGGACAGGCAGGGCTGGTGCTCTTACCGTGAGCACCCCAAGACTGACTATGTTCGACGGCGGGCTCATCTCGACTGCGACTGGTGGTGACGGCCCGGCTGGTTCCATTACCGTCAATGCGGGCAGTATGAATGTGAGCAGCGGTGCATCGATCTCCAGTAGCAGCGGGTTAAATGTTGGAGTTGGAGCAGGCTTTCTGTTCGGGAATGGCGCTGGCGGGACGGTCACGGTGAACGCGACTGGGCCAGTGACCATTGCCGATCAGGGAAGCGGCCTCTTTACGACCACTGTCGGTAATGGTGCGGGTGGCAACATCAATCTTCGTGGATCCGCGATTCAGCTCAGCAATGGAGCGTCTATTTCGGCCACGAGCTCTGGCAGGGGCAATGCCGGGAACATCACGGTGAATGCCGGCAACCAATTCACGATGATGAATAGCTCCGTCACCACGGAGGCCAACCAGTCGAGCGGCGGGGCGATCAAGATCACGACGAACCCCAGCGGCACGGTGCAGCTCACCGATAGCACGATCAGCGCCTCGGTCCTCGACGGCACGGGCGGCGGCGGGAGCGTGAACATCGATCCGCAGTTCGTCATTCTGCTGAACAGCCAGATCCTCGCCCAAGCGGTGCAGGGACCGGGCGGAAATATCTCCATCACGACCAATTTCCTCTTGCCGGACGCGAACAGTGTGATCTCGGCCTCCTCGCAATTCGGCGCGAACGGCACCGTCACGATTCAATCGCCGAACGCTCCGGTCAGCGGCCAGATTCAGCCGCTGGGCAAAACGCCGCTGCATCGCGACGTCGCTGCTCAACCAACGCTGCGCATCGCTGGCCGACGGCGAGTTCAGCAGCTTCACCGTGGCGGGACGGGACAGCCTGCCAACCGAACCGGGCAGTTGGCTTGCCAGCCCGCTCGCGACGCTGGATGCAGGTATGGGACTAGGGGCGAAGGCTGAAGGGGTGAGGTCCGTGGCGCGGGGCGATGGACTAGAGGGTGACGCAGCGATCCTGTCGTTGCGACAGATCGCACCGGCAGGGTTCCTGACCCAGTCCTTCGCCGTGGACCGGTCGGCGAGCTGTCAATCATGACCCATTGCGTTGGGGAGCCAGCGCCTGTCCTCTCCCTTCAGTTCGTCAGACAACTCTTTCCCGTTATCGGTCTTGCCATGGTCATGATGTTCACACATACATCCACCTTCGCACAGACGACGCTCGACCCAACGGGACGCTCCGCCGAACCGCCCGGCCCCCTCAAGGAAGAATTTGTGCGGCCTACGCCGCCTCCGAGTCCCGTGCTTCCCATCGTTCCACTCCCGCCGGAGACCGGGGTGCCGGCACAGCCCGGCACGGTGCGGGTATTCGTCCGTGACGTGCGCGTGATCGGCAATACCGCCTTTTCGGACGCGGAGATCGCCGAGGTGACAGACCCGTTTAAGAACCGGACGCTGATAACCGAGGATCTCGAACGGCTCCGGCTGGCCCTGACACTGCTCTACGTTAACAAGGGCTATCTGACCTCCGGCGCGATCATCCCCGACCAGGACGTCGCGTTCGGGGTCATCACGGTGCAGATCATCGAAGGAAAGCTGACACGGATCGACATCGAGGGCAACCGCTGGTTCCGTTCGTCCTACCTGCGCGACCGCCTCGCGCTCGGCATCCGCACGCCGGTGACGCTCGACCCGCTACAAGTACAACTGCAACTGTTGCAGCAGGATCGCCGGATCGAGCGAGTCAACGCGGAACTACGGCCCGGCGACGAGCGGGGCGACAGCCTGTTGAATGTGCGCGTGGCGGACAAGAATCCGTTTCATGCCTCGATGGAGGTCAACAACTACCAAACGCCGCTGGTCGGAGAAATCCGCGGGGTCGGCACGCTAGTCGACGACAACCTGACAGGCCACGGAGACCCGCTCAAGCTCAGCTACGGTCAGTCGAGCGGGGCCTATCCGATCGTCGACGCCTCCTACGCCCTCCCTTTCAACCGATACGGAACGACCTTTTCGCCCTACTACCGGCGCTACGGCTTCAAACTCATCGAGCAGCCCTTCAGTCCGCTGAACATCAAGACCAACTCGGAGATCATTGGGATGAGCCTCCGCCACCCGATTTATAAAACCGTAACCGACGAGGTGGCGCTCTCTATCATCGGGGAGCATCTCTTCACCCAAAGCTTTCTCTTCAACGGCACCCCCGATGAGATGACGTTCAATTCGTTTCCCGGTTTTCAGAATGGGGCGGCAACGGTGTCGGCACTCCGCTTCGCGCAGGACTGGACCCACCGCACGCTCGATACCGTGCTGGCCGTCCGCTCGCGATTCAGCGTGGGCTTGAACGTGTTGGGCGCGACCATCAATGCGAACCCCGACACGCCGGACGGCCAGTTCTTCTCCTGGTTGGGCCAGGCGCAGGGGATCAAACAGTTCGGTGAGAATTTGCTCGGCATGCAGCTCCTTGGTCACATGGATTTGCAACTCACGAACTCGCCGCTGTTTCCAGTTGAGCAAGTCGCGCTCGGCGGCCGGTATACGGTGCGCGGCTACCGCGAGGTGACGATTCTGCGCGACAACTCGTTCATCGCCTCCGTCGAGCCGCGCTTTCCGTTGATCCGCTGGGCGAACGGCCAACCGATGGTCCAGTTCGCTCCCTTTGTAGACGTCGCGCACGGGTGGAACATCGGCCAGAACCGTCCAGCCGTGACGGCCCCCATCACCACGTTCCCCGACACGCTTGCCAGCGTGGGCGTCGGTCTCCGGTGGAATATCCTGCCGGACGACAGGGCCAGCTTCGAAGTCTATTGGGGGCAGCAACTCAACCACGTGCCGAGCAGTCGGGAACACGATTCAGGATCATGGAGTACATCTCGGCATTGTAATCAATCTGTTCTAAGCAAGGCCGAGATGCGGGATACGCGACAAGCGGGAAAGGCTGGATGGACGAGACGTACGACTGTTTGAGGTCTGAAGTTCGGTGTTTCCGGAATCGCGTATCTCGTATCTCCCATGTCTCGCGCGTCCCGCATCACGAATGGATATGACATGAGATCGCATCTGGTCAGGCTCGTCCTGCTCTTCATCCTCGCGACCGGCTTCGTGCTGGCCAAGGCATCAGGAACAGTCGCCGCGCTCGAGCCGACTCCGGACAGCTTGATGACGCAGGGTCTTCAAGCGTACCAGCGGGGTTCGTTCGATCAGGCGCTCGCCGCGTGGAAGCAGGCGGCAGACCTCTACGAGCGAGACGCCAAGGTCGGAGAACAGAGCCGGGCCCTGGCACAGGCCGCGCAGGCATCGGAATCGTTGGGACAGGTCAGTCAGGCCTTGCAGCAATTGGAACTGGCGCTGACGCTGGCTCAACAGAAAGGAGATCGTGCCTGGATCTCCGCCGTGATGGAGAGCCTCGGTCGCACCTACCTGGCAGCGCGCAAGCCAGACGCGGCGGTGCAGTATCTGACCCAGGCGTTGGCCATGGCACAATCCGATGGGGATCGACGTCTCATCGCGGCCATCCACAACGACCTCGGCATCGCCCACGTCGCGCAACAGCATGACGCGGATGCGCTGGCCGCCTTCGCCACCAGCGCGCAAGAGGCGCGCACGGCCGGTGATCGCTCTCTGACTGTGCGGGCCCACATCAACGCGGCCCGCATGGCGTTGAAGCTGAATCAGCCGGACCACGCGCGTGACTGGCTGGACCTCGCCTTCAATACTCTGAAAGATTTCGAGCCTTCGCACGACAAGGCCATGAATCTCATTCAGGTGGGGCTGGGCTACCAGCACCTCCGTGCCTCGATGCCGGCCATGGACGCATCCCTGCTGCTGCGCGCGGCCGGGGTGCTGCTGGAAGCGACGACCGTGGCAGAGCACATCGGCGACGCGAGGACGCGCTCCTATGCCGAGGGCTATCTTGGTCACTTGTATGAAACCGAACATCGCTACGACGAGGCATTGCAACTGACGAGACGCGCGGTCTTCTCCGCCCAGTCGGCCAACGCCCCGGAATCGCTCTTCCGTTGGCAATGGCAGCTGGGACGTTTGTTGGCGGCGACGGGCAAGCTGGACGAGGCCATTGCCTCCTACGACCATGCCATCACGACCCTCCGTCCCATTCGTATAGAAGTCGCCTCCGCATGGGGGAACGATTCAATGGCTGGAGAAGAATCGGTCCGCGCTCTCTACTTTGAGCTGGCCGATCTGCTGCTCCATCGCGCCTCGCTGACGGGCGACGCGCAAGGGTCCGAGCAGTATCTGCGCCGCGCACGCGACGCGATCGAGACCTACAAGGCCGCCGAGTTACGGGATTACTTCCGGGACGACTGTGTGGATACCCTGCAAGCGCGTATCACGAAGCTGGACCGGCTGGCCGCCGGAACGGCCGTGGTGTATCCCATCGTCTTTGCGGATCGATTGGAACTGCTGGTCAGCCTCCCCAACGGACTGAAACGGCTGTCGATCCCTGTCTCATCAGCCACACTCACACAGGAAGTGCGCGCCTTTCGCAGAACGGTCGAAAAGCGAACGACACGCGAGTATCTCCCTCACGCCCAACAACTGTACGATTGGTTGATCCGCCCGCTCGAGCCAGATTTGGCCTCCTTCCGGATCGATACACTGGTTTTTATTCCCGATGGCCCGCTCCGCACGGTGCCGATGGCCGCGCTCCATGACGGCGGGCAGTTCCTCATCGAGAAATTTGCGGTGGCCACCACGCCAGGCCTGAATCTCACCGACCCGAAGCCGATCGACCGCGCCAAGGTCCGGCTGTTGACGAGTGGGCTCACGCAAGCCGTTCAAGGATTTCCGTCCCTCCCCTTCGTCGAAGACGAAATCAATGCCATTCGCACGCTCTACCAGGGGGATCAACTATTAAATGCCGAGTTTTCGACTCCGCGACTTGAACAAGAATTAAAAGACCACCCCTATGGCATCTTGCACATTGCCACCCATGGCTGGTTTGCCTCAGACACCGCGCAGTCCTATTTGTTGACCTATAACGGAAAGCTCACCATCAATGAGCTGGACCGTTTGATTGGACTGTTCCGGTATCGAAAAGATCCCCTGGAGCTCTTGACCCTCAGCGCCTGCCAGACCGGCATCGGCGACGACCGTTCGGCGCTCGGCCTGGCCGGTGTGGCCATCAAAGCCGGGGCCCGGAGTGCCCTTGCGACACTCTGGTTCATCAACGATGAAGCTTCAGCGACCTTGGTCTCCGAATTCTACCGGCAACTACGGAATCCAAAGCAGTCGAAGGCACAGGCTTTGCGACAAGCACAGCTGAAGCTCTTGGCAGATCGGGTCTATGAGCATCCGGCATACTGGTCGTCGTTTCTGTTGCTGAACAACTGGCTATGATTCGCGTCATGGGCGTGCTAGAGTCGGGCACGAGACACATCAAACGATTTCATATCAGGGGTGAGTTATGAAAACATCGGTCATCATCTGCAGTGCGCTGGTCATCATGCTGAGCCTCCCGGGCTTCAGTGCTAGAGTGGGCGCAGCGCCTCTTGCCGATCAAGGGGTCCAAGCCCCAGCAAACCGATTGGAAGAGTCGCCGTTGCCGATCTATACCCCTCGGAATAAGACCATGCCCCGCGCGCGAGTCGGCGGAGGATTGCGAGGGACGGATGGGAAGGATCCTGAGATCGTCGCCCTTGTTCCTGACCATATCGGCCTGACGGTAAACCAGTCGCCTTCCCTAAACTGGTTCCTCTCCAAGCCGACTTCCTTGCCTATACGATTTACGCTCATCGACTCCCGATCGGTTAAGCCGCTCCATGAAGGCCCGATCCCCACACCGGCTCAGGTAGGCGTCCAATCCCTTAATCTCAAAGATTTGGGTCTGACACTCGAACCGGACGTGCAATATCGCTGGTACATTTCCGCGATTCGCAATCCAGACTCACCATCGCAGGATATTGTGGCAGGCGGCGTGATCGAGCGCTGTGAGTTCAGTACGTGCCTCGTGGAAATGGCAGTCGATTTGAGCTGCGACCAGGAAAGCGTGCGGCGGAATGCCGGGCGCGGGTTTTGGTATGACGCCATGTCTTGTCTGTGCGATCTCATCAAGACCGATCAGCAAGATGCCTCTTTACGACGCATACGTGCTTCCTTGCTCAAACAAGTCGGCCTGAACGGCGTTGCAGAGTGGGATCTCAAGTCAGTTGCACTGGTGAAGTAATCGCTCGCCAATCTCCCGTCGACTTTCTTGATCCACGCGCAACGCGGCAGTCTATCGACCAATAGAACCCACTTTGACCTAGCCATCAAGGTTATCTATTTAGATTCAGTACTGAATCGTTTTCGATTCACATGAACCGCCTTCCACTCTCCCATTGGAGCTTCCGCTCAGGCCAATTCTAGGAAAAACCGTAGACAAGGAACCTGTCCAACATGGCCTTCGTGACCAGGCGAAGGAGCTGCGGACAAATACTAGCTGCAGGTCAGGAAAATCAGGAGGTGTATTCGCTTGAATACATTGAGGATTTTTTCTGGCCGAGAACGACGCAGATGGTCGCGAATCGTTCGCCGCAATAGAAAGGTTGATGTCAGACAATCTCCTAAGACTGATGGCATGGGCATTTTAGATTAGGCATGCGGCTTGCTGGATAGTGCTTAACCGATAACTGATCGATTGATGAAAGGAGACGCAGCCATGGTACAGGTAATCATTGAGGTAATGATTGTGGGGCTGCTTACTGGGCTGGTGGGGATCATCTGGATTATAGTTCGCGACTGCTTTGATGATGACCATTACCCCAGCGACAACCGGCACGAAAGCGCCTCGCCGGTCCACCATGACGGAGAGGAACCACACGAACGCTCATCCTGGCAGGCAAAGGCGACGTAGGCGTACGTGCAATCCGTTGAAAAGGTTGAACGAGAAAGGCCCCGCCCGCGCAGAAGGACCGGGCGACATCGCAGATATTCATGACTAATCCGATCCAATCCGTCAATGAAGGAAGACGCCAGCCATGACACTGGGGATCATTGAGTGTGTGTTATTTATGTGGATGGTGGGGCTTATCTGGGTGATGCTCGACATCTTTAGTGACGACCATCATGCCGACGACAAGCGGCAAGGAAGCGCCTCATCGGACCACCGTAATAGAATGCACCAGTCAGTGCTGCCGTCTCTTCCTTTACAGGAACAACAAGTTATGGTTTTTCTGCCCGCAGCGCTCACCGAGCGTCTTCGCAACGCGGCATACTGGACGGGAGATCGCCCCCTCGTGGATTTGGTGGCCGAAGCGATCGAAGTTGTCGTGACCCAGATGGAAGAGGTCAACGGAGAGGCCCTTCCCCAGCGTGTATCTCCTCTCAAGCGAGAGGCGACGATAAGAAGAGCGCTCTCCAGTCCACTCCACTAGACAGCGTGATTCATGACGGTTCGTCGAGAAATCGCGCAGTCGCGATACGAGGCAGGATTCAGAGCCGAGCCTATGACGGGTGGGAGGCATGCTTGATACAGTGTGTTGACCGACCGAGCAGCAAGCCCGCCTGCCTGGACGCCGGGCTTGCTACGTCCAGGTGCGTTACCACTGCGCTAGCCGGGCAGTGCCTTTCTCTTTCGGACCCTCCTCCAGCACACAGTATTGTGATAATTTCTCCCTCGCCCATCACGCCTTCGCCTTTCACGTCCATACGGTTTCTGGAAAACACAGGTGACGAGACTCACAAGTCCTCAAACATCTCTGTTGCTCAGCTTTGGGCGAAACGATCGGCAACCGCATGAGGGGATAGCTGACGGTGCGGTACGAAGGAATGTGGAATGAGAAAGGTCGCCGTGGGCACTGCAGCACATCGCTATTCCGTTCTCGTGGTGGAAGATAACGAGGACCTCGTTATCGGGTTGCAGGATTTGCTGCACCATGATGGCTACGCCGTCACAGTTGCCGGCACCGTTGCCGGCGCCATCGAACTCGTTCGAGCCCATCACTTCAGCGCTATCTTGCTGGACCTGGGCCTGCCGGACGGCGATGGGATCGCGGTCTTACAAGAAACCCAACGCCTGGATCCCTCTCTCCCCGTCGTGATCGTCACCGCTCATATTTCGCATGACCGCACCGTGGGATCGCTGACGGAGGGGGCGTTTGCCTATTTGACCAAACCATATCATCGCGAGGAGCTCAGGCAAACACTGCGGCGCGCTATCGGGGTGAAGGAACTCGCTGTGAAGGTCAAACGGACGGAACACCTCCTCAGCCAAAGTGAGGAACGTTTGGAACTCGTCATCCAAGGCTCCAATGACGGCTTCTGGGATGGACGTTTCCTTTCAAACGAACCATGGAATTCGCCGCGCACCCCGGTATGGTGGTCTCCTCGCGTCAAAGCCATGCTGGGTTATACCGACGAGGAATTTCCTGATGTCTTGGAAAGCTGGGCTTCCCGGATTCATCCCGGGGATACCGACCGCGTCTTCGGTGCCTTGACAGCCCATATCGAGCGCCGTGATCCCTACGACGTGGAGTACCGGCTCCTCACCAAGGCAGGTGAGTATGGCTGGTTCCGCGCCCGCGGCCAGGCCATCTGGGATGAAACCGGCCGGGTGACCCGCATGGCGGGCTCCCTTCAATGCGTGACTGATCGCAAGCGCGCGGAGGATGCGCTTCGCCGGAACGAGCAACTCCTGCAAGATGTCATCAACAACACCACTGCCGTGATCTATGTGAAGTACACCGACGGCCGATATCTTCTCACCAATCGCCGGTTCGAACAGCTCTTTCACCTCACCACAGACCAGATTGTCGGTCATACCGATCACGAGATTTTCCCCAAAGACATCGCCGATGCGTTTCGCGCCAACGATGTGACGGTGTTGGAACGGAACACTGCGGTGGAATATGACGAATATGCGCCCCATTCCGATGGCCTCCATACCTACATCTCGATCAAATTCCCGCTATGCGACCATACCGGCAAGCCCTATGCAACTTGTGGCATCTCCACCGACATTACCGAGCGAAAGCGCGTCGAAGATACGCTTCATGCCAGTGATAGGCGGCGCCGTCTTGCCCTGACCGCTGCGCCAGTGAAGCTCTGGGACTGGGACCTTCAGACCGGTCAACTCTACTGGTCGCCGGAGGTCGATACATTGCTCGGCATGGCGCCTGGATCGGTCCGTGGCACACAGAGCGCATTGCTCGCGCTCGTCCACTCAGACGATCGTGAGAATGTTGTGCTCGCCATGCGCCACGCGGTGGAGTCCCAACGTGCCGATGTGAAATTCGAACATCGCGTCCTGCGGCCGAACGGCAGCGTCCAATGGTGTGTCTGGACTGGTAAGATTATTCGAGATCGCGATGGAAACGCTATGCATATCTTAGGGACGGTTCACGCCACAACGGCTTTAGCAGAATGATGAATACCTTTGCTCACATCGACGGGATCTTCCGCGCAGGGCGTTCCATAGCCGCCTGGGTGGTGGTGGGACTCGTCGCCTTGCTCGGCCTCTGTACCCTCTGTGTGTCCGAATCCTCGGCGATGGATATTGCCATCCTGCGGTCTTCCGACATGGCGGCCTATCGCGAGGCCATCGCAGGCTTGAAGGCTACGGGCCCGATTGGAGCGATCTATACCGAATACGATGTGCGAGGCGATCTGGAGCTAGGGAAAAAGCTCGCGCGCAAGCTGCGGGCATCGAATCCTTCACTGGTCGTCGCCGTGGGACTCAAGGCTGCGCTGGCAGCGAAAGTAGAAATTGAGGATGTCCCGATCGTCTATATGATGATCCTGGACCCGTTAAAGCATCAGCTCACAGCCGACAACATGACCGGCACGCTCCTGGAGGTCCCCATCGACCAACAGCTGAAGATCATGCGGACGTTCCTGCCGACTCTTCACCAGCTCGGGACACTCTATGACCCCGCCAAAAACTCCTCTCGGGTCAAGGACGCGGTACGGCAGGCCACCAACTCCGACTTTCAATTAAAGGGGCTTCCCGTCGAGAGTGATAAGGATGTCCCCCAGCAATTGCGCGCGCTGCTCTCGGACGTAGAGGCCTTTTGGCTCATGCCGGATTCCACGGTCTTGACGAACGAGTCCGTACGATTCATCCTTGAATCAGCTTTCGCACGTCAGATACCCGTCATCGGGTTCTCTCCGGAGTTCACACGTCTGGGAGCGCTGCTCAGCATGTCCGTCAATTACGGTGATGTCGGCCGAGAGACCGGGCTACTCGCGAAACGCATTCTCGACGGGGAACGGCTACTGCCGCTCGACCCCGTGCCAATCGAACGGCTCAAGATCACCGTCAATCTTAATACCGCAAGGTTCCTCGGCATTACGTTTTCAAACGGGGTGACGAGTCTCATCGATGAAATCTATTAACGCAGACGGGCAAGTGAATCCATCCTTACTTCGCTGAAGGAACCCAGGTCCCCCATGCCATTACCTGCGCACGGGTTCGTCAGCCTGCGCACAAAGTTCGTGTTATTTTTCAGCCTCATTCTCGTCATCGCCTGTTCGACCTTGAGCTGGTACTACGTCGTAGAGAGACGAGAGGCGATGACCAACAACCTCCAGCAACTGGGAACGATTCTCCTCACAAATGTGGTCACACAATGCACGGTTTCCGATATGCGGGCCTCGTGGCGGAAGATCGCATCACGCTCCAACAATTCATTGATGGCCTCGTAGCTGTCCAGGATGTGGTCTATGTGGTCATCACCCGCCCAGACGGAACCGTGCTCGCTCAGCACACGAAGGGGTCACGCCAATCCTCTGCCGGCCTTGAGCGGTCCATGGATCATCCTCTCTACCCGGACGTCAGATTGCGAAACAGCTCTTCAAATCACCGAGTGCCACTCCTCAGATGACACGCCTGCCCATCTCAAGCACACCGAAGATCGATTTGCCTGGGAGGAACACGTATACGACTTTGCCATGCCGGTACTGCGAACGGAAAAAGGAGACACCTCGCTGACTCCCTTCTCTATTCAGATGGATGAAGGAAGCATCAGCTTATCCCCGATACAGCCGGAACTCGTGTCTGGTGTCGTCCAAATAGGATTGACCGACGCGCACCTGCAATACGAACTCGCGAGCGACGATCAGAAATATTTTCGTCTTCACCGCCTTCATCATCGGCGCAAGCGCGTTCGGCGCCTACCTGCTTTCCCTCCGTATCACGAAACCGCTGAGGAGCCTGGCCGGTGTCGCTCAACAAGTGACTGAGGGCCACTCGCCTATGCCCCTCACACCCTCCACTCGCGACGAAATCGGCCAACTGACGAGCACATTCAATCTCATGACCCACTCATTACAGGAAAGGAATCTCGCCATCACAATGAACATGGCTACCATCGAACACCAAGTCGGTCAATTGACCACGTTACATCAAATCAGTGCCGCCATCGTCGGGACACTGGACCGGAGTCAGCTCCTCAACACCATCCTAGAGCTCCTGATCGCCAATCGGGGGTTTACGCGGATGCTGTTGATGCTGCGGCACCGCGACCGAGACACGGCGTATGTGGCTCAAATCGCCGGGGTCCCGCCGGACGTTGCTGAGGCAATTCGCCATATTGATATGCCGATCCAGAACAATGGGAGCCTCCAAGCCGACCTACTGATTCATGGGAAGCCCTTGCTCATCCTGAACCTTGCGGCCGTGGCCGATCGCGTAGAACCACCTATGCTGGAGTTGGCTCGCCGCGCCGGGATCACGTCCTTCGTCGCGGTGCCGCTCCAGAGTCAGAACCAGATTCTCGGGTACTTGGCCGCCGACCGGGGCGCACAACCCTGCACAGATGAGGATCTGCATATGCTGATGACGATCGCCGGCCACGTGGCCGCGGCCATCGACAACGCCAGAGCCTATTCTGACCTCGAAGAACTCACGGAGCACCTCGAACAGCGTATTGCGGAGCGGACCCAGGAATTGTCTATCGCCAATGAGCGCCTCCAGGAACACGATCGACGGCGATCGCTGTTTCTCTCTGTCGCGTCGCATGAGCTACGCACCCCCATGACCGTGATTCGCAGCTTTGCGGACAATATGCGCGACGGTATTGCAGGGCCGGTGAGCGAACAGCAATTGACCTATCTCACTCGAATCGGACATAACCTGAACCGGCTCACCAGAATCATCAATCAATTGCTCGATTGGTCCCACCTTGAAATGGAAGCGCTCCGCCTCACAACGATCTGTGTCGAAGCCACGGCTCTCCTGGTCGTCGACAATTTACGCACCATCGCGGCCGAGAAGATGATTACCGTCGAGATCGCGCATGCGGATGCGCTTCCAGCGGTCCAGGGAGACTCCGATAAATTGGAACAGATTCTCTGGAATCTTATCGGCAACGCGATCAAGTTTACGCCGCCGGGCGGCCGTATCACTGTCGATTTCCAGACAACCCCCGAGGGCTATGTCCAAACCTGTGTCGCCGATACCGGTTGCGGGATTGATCCAGCCCACCTTGGAAAACTCTTCCAGGAGTTTTCCAAGGTGCCGTCTGCCCTACCCACCGCTCAGGGGGCTCAGCTTGGCCTCTTCATTACCAAAAGCCTGGTGACGATGCATCGAGGAACCATCTGGGTAGAGAGCACGCTCGGAGTCGGCACTCGCTTTTATTTCACCGTGCCTGTCGCGTCTTCGCGAGAAGACTCACCGCAACCGGCCCAGCAGCAGGACGCGTGAGCGATTGAGAAGAGTGTATTTTCCTATGTGTATGATCTACAATTCCGAACAACGTAGGTAGATAGACTGAAGGGGTTCAGCAGTTACGCAGGCGTTATCGTACAAACTTCAGCCTTCAGCCTGAACACCTAATCTCCTGATCGGACACAATGCGCGCCAAAATCCTAATCGTCGACGACAACCGCGATATTCTTCTCGGACTCGAGAATCGTATTGCCTCAATGGGGCACGAACCTGTCACAGCTGAGAACGGCAAGGACGCGCTTCGTCTGATTGAAGAAGGAGACGTTGATCTCGTGCTCTTGGATTTGGAGCTGCCGTTCCTGTCCGGTCTGGAAGTCCTGGAACGGGTGAGAAGCGCCTCGCACAGCGATCGGCGCACTGGAGAGGGCACCAGCGCACCCTACACCACACCGCTCATCATCATCCTGACCGCTTTCGGCACCATCGAGCGCGCCATTCAGGCCATGCAGCTTGGCGCATTTGATTTCATCACGAAACCCTTTAGCGCCGACCACCTCACCGTCGTGGTCAAAAAAGCCCTGGACACTGTGGCGCTACATCGTCAAGTCGACGTCCTCCGTCAAGAAGTCGACGATCGGTATGATCACCTTGTCGGGTCCAACGCCAAGATGGCCGCGCAACTCACGATCGCCAAACAAGCGGCGTCGTCCAACGTAACCGTTCTTCTGCTCGGTGAAACCGGCACGGGGAAGGAAGTCGTGGCCCGCGCCATTCATCGTTGGAGCCCACGCTGCTCGAAACCCTTTGTCGCGGTCAATTGTGCGGCACTGCCGGAGCACCTGCTCGAGAACGAACTGTTCGGTCATGAAAAGGGCTCCTTCACCGGAGCGGTCAAACGGGAACCAGGCAAGATCGAAGTCGCAGAAGGGGGAACGGTGTTTCTTGATGAAATCGGGGATATGCCGCTCCCGTTACAAAGCCGCCTGCTGCGGGTCCTCCAGGATCAGACCTTCTATCGTGTAGGTGGAACCCAGTCGGTTCGCACCAATGTGCGATTCATCGCGGCCACAAACAAAGACATTCGGCGCGCGATCCAACAGGGCACGTTTCGTGAGGATCTCTTCTACCGGCTCGCGGTGATCACCGTGACACTCCCGCCTCTACGAGAGCGGATGGACGATATCCCTGCACTCGCCAAACATTTTCTCAAACGCGCCGCCAGAATGGGGACTCACGGCCCCTGCGCACTGAGTGCCTCCGCCCTACGGGCTTTGCAACAGTATCAGTGGCCGGGCAACGTCCGCGAACTGGACAATGTGTTGACGCGCGCGCTTATCTTATGCCCCGAGGACACTCTTGAGCCCGCGTACCTGAATTTGGCAGGTTCACTTTCCCTCTCCTCAACCGAGGCCGAGACAGGATCTACCGAGGCAGCACCTTCGCCTCGTCACTACCATGAGCGCATGGACGTCTATAGTCGAAAGATCCTCGAAGAGACGTTACGCAGACATGGATGGAATCAAACCAAAGCGGCAGAAGAACTCGGCCTTCAACGGACCTACATCACGAAATTGCTCCGGCAGAGAAATATCTCTGGCAAACCGCCCGGAGATTCCTTCTCATCCTCCGAGGACGATTCACTCTGAAATCAGTGCTGAGTCCTTCGTTCTGAGCGCTGAGTTATTCCAGACAACTCAGCATTCAGAACTTCTTCTCTAGTCTCCCACACCCGTCTTCCTCTTCCCCATGACCCTCAACTGGCTAGGGGTCAACCACCAACGAAGAACGCCTTGACCGGGCTTCGCCGGGATTGACAGCTCGATCAGACAGGCTCCGGCTTTCTTCAGGGGAAACGAAGCGGATACCCGCCCGGACAGGAAGACACTTGCGGCCATCCCCAGCTGTGGTTCATGACCGATACACAGCACACAGGACTCCGGCGGAAGATTGTGCAGGATCGATAAGAGCCGATGGGGCGGCGCATCCGGCAAGAGTTCATCGACGATGCGCATCGCAGAGCGAACTCGTAGCGAGCTGTGCGCAATCCTCGCCGTCTCGATCGCCCGAATCAAGGGACTCGATAAGACATGAGTCGGCCGCACGTCGAGCCGGTTCAACCCAGCCGCCACCTGCGCCACGCGCTTCGCCCCGCGCTCAGTCAGAGGACGATCCCCATCCGGCCCTTCCCATTCATCCCGCTCCACCGCAATGCCATGCCGCAACAACACACAATCCATCATCCCTCCTCACTTTAGCAGGATTATTCATGAATGACGCTTTACGCGCAAGAGCAGTGGATCGGCCTCTCTGCATGCGGACCGACACGGGCAAGCGATTGCGGCAGAAACCCTCATGATTCATGCATGTTAGGCCGTGCCAACAATCCAACGGCAAGAAAGCGCGCATCGATCACGTCGAGAATATGTTGCCGCAGTTCATTCCGAAAAAGCGCGAGACTCTCATCGTGAAGATAGCGATCGACCGTGCGAGGCAGCCGCCTCCTCCAAGCCTGAGCTGCCTGTTGCGCAGCGTCAGCGGCAGGTCCTCCATGAACGAGGATGGCACGGACTTCATGCTCGAAAAAACCCACATGCACTTCTTCATCTTCCAAAATCGAGGCCAGATCAGGACGCAAACCGACTAACAATCTGGCAAACTCTAATCCCAACGCTTCATACCCGTAGAGATGCACCGCGAGGATCCTCCATTGATTGGGCATACGAGGAAGAACCGTCTTTCCGTGCGAACTCGTTCCCAGCAACAGTTCGAACTGTTTGAGATGCTGCGCCTCTTCTTCCTCATGACGGCGCAAGAACTGCAACACAGCACGGGGAACGTCCTGCGCTTGTGCAGAACGTACGGCCCACAAGGCCATGGCCTCTGCCTTGAGGAATTGTTCCAGGATCGCCCGTTCACAGGAAGAAGGAAGTGGATGAGTCATGCGCCGAGTCTACCGGAACGATGAAGCGGAACCAATATCTGAGGAGAAACAGGAGAATCGTCTTTTCCAAAAACCCACAGATTACACCCAAATTACCGACGCGGGTACTGTAGCCCGCATTAATGAAGGTCCCCGCAGCTTGCTGCGGGGACCTTCATTCTAAACATAGCGACATAAATAACGCCTCATGATAGACCATAAAACACAGTATTCATGCGGTGTTTAGGCTGCAAATGCGGCGACACTTAGCACGTCGTGTTTAGTATGCGGCGTGCCATTTCGCGCAGTTAACCCTCAATACCACCAATTCTCCGCGCCCCACCTTGCGGTTTGATCGGCCTCCTCCTACAATACGCCTCCCCTGCGAGGCGCCCATGCCCTTCTCGATTAGCCCCTACCGTCGCTTCCCCGTGCACTGCGCCGACAGGTACGACGCGAGGCAATTCCTCAAGCTGCCGCTGGCCTCCTGTTCGGGTTTCTGGTTACTGATCACACTCCTGGTGTTGAGTAGTGGACCGGCGTATGCGGAGTGGGTGGCGGTTATCTCATCCGAAAGTTCTGGTGGTTATACGGTCTACGTAGATCCAGACACCATTCGCCACGAAGAGGATGGGGTGGAGGTGTGGGAATTATACGACCACAAGACAAGAGGAACCAAGGATGGCTACTCGTTTTTGTCCTTCAAGAAGCGAAACGAATATGGCTGTGCAGAAGAACGCCTTCGGACCCTTGCGGTCATCTATTACTCTGGCAGTATGGGAAGCGGGATGCTGGTTTCTAGCAACTCAGACCAAGGCAAGTGGAAACGAGTTCCACCTGGGAGTGTTGGTGAAGCTCTGCGGAAAGTTGCGTGCGACAAGAAGTGATCGCGCAGCCGCAAGCAACCTTCGATCTAGACAAGGTTACGTCATGAGCGACGACCGCCCTAAACGCGACAACATGTCCCTCGAAGAGGCCACAGTCTCCAATAGGTGGGAGATCGCGGCGATTGTGGAAGTGCTCGAACGGAAGGGCCTGTGTACTAGCCCGCATTATTCATAACGGTTCGTCGCGAAATCGCGGAGCCGCGTCGCGAGACCGGCGCGCGGAGCCGTGAGGACCTGAGGCGTACTCGTGCAGTACGGTGAGGGTCCGAGGGGCGAGCCCGCCGGCCAAAGGCTCGTCGTAGCAGCGGATCGGCGATTGCAGCAGAAGTGTTCATGAATAATGCGGGCCAGGCAAGACCTCTACGACCTCATCACCGAATTCCGCTGCAAGAATCCCGTGCGAAGACTCCTGAGACCGCCTTCCCTGAGCCGTACCTGCTCACCGAAACCGAAAACAAGATCATCGACGACATCCTCGCGCTGCTAAACAAGCACGGGCTAGCCTCGCACCGATCGCTGAACTTGCTCGAACGATTGGGTAGGATAATTGAGATGGGACAGCGGGTGGCGGAGGAGGAGACGATGCACTAACAAGGAGATTTGCTAACAGGGACCAGTGCGGGGCTTCACACGCACAAAGGAGGCACTTGATGGCTGCCCATATAGTCGATGTCCTCTACACGGTAATGCTTGTATAGGGACAGACGCAAGCGTTTGGCGAAGATCACCCTGAGCATGCTGAGAATATAGAGAAATTTGTTCAGGAGCTTAATCGAATTACAATCGAACTTAGGTCAGCCCTTTACCCCACTCAATCTCGATGTTCCGCAACTGCCCAATGAGCTCTTCCGCCGTATCCCGTTTCCGTGCCATGCCCCTCCTTTCGTCAGCCGGAACTCCTCACTCCAGACCTGACCTGGGTTAAATGGGGCAGATCAATGCCGGAAATCAAATCCGCAACTTTCGCAAAAGCTGGGCGACCGCGTGTAAGGCCGTAGGGCTCACCGGGATGCTCCGACACGATATGCGGCGTTCTGCCGTCCGCAACATGGTGAACCGAGGGATCTCTGAAGGGGTGGCGATGTCGATGACGGGGCACAAGAGCCTGGTGGTGTTTGACCGCTATCATATCGTGAGCCCGACGGACCTCAAAGCTGCCCCGCAGAAGTTCGCGGGCACATTTCCTGGCACAGCGGGCACAATCGAGGCCCATTCAATTGACGCAGCCTTCGCAAGTATGCAATAAACCTGGCCATGGCGGTGTAGCTCAGTTGGTAGAGCAGCGGACTCATAAGCCGCGGGTCCCCCGTTCAATCCGGGGCACCGCCACCAATAATTCCCGTAGCTTATCACTCGGCTGCTCATTGCTGAGTTGCTCCCGTCACGGTTCCGGTCACGGTTGGAACTGAAATAAGGGTCGGTTGCCCCTCAACGGGTTCCTCCTCCCCTACTGGCTTTCCGACCTCTGAGTGCTCCGCTGTCGGCTCGTTCCTCCCTGTCTGCCGGTCTGCCACTTTCCCGAACGCTGCCACCTTCTCGACCTCATTCTGTAAGTGCGACGGGCTCAGGTGGGCGTATCGTCTCACAAGGACTGTCCCGCTATGCCGCAAGAGCGTGGCAATCGTCCCTTCGGTAGCTCCCGACATGGCTAACCGACTCGCGAAGGTATGCCGCAAGCTGTGCCAGGATACCCCCTCCAGGCCACTTTCCTTGATCTTGGGGAGATACACGCGCCGGTAGAAGTTGCGTGGGTCCGCATGAGTATCGGGGTTTTCGCTTGGGAACACCCAGACCGACCTGTTGCCAGGTATGAAGCCCTGGATAAGCCGCTTCGCTTCTTCATTCAACCGGACGTACTGTACGCCGCCCGCCTTCGTGTTCGGAAGAGTCAAGACGCCGCGCTCCAGATCTACATGTTCCCATCGCAAGCTGAACTGCTCCATCTGGCGCATACCGGTCAGGATTGCCAACCGAACCCATCCCGCATACGGAGCCCCGATCTTCTCGCAGAGCATCCCTTCTTCTTCGGGCGAAAGAAACCGCGTCTTGCCTGCTGGCTCCCGAAACATTTTGATCCGGCTCACCGGGTTACTGGCGAGCTTGCCATCACGCACAGCTTTGTTGAGCACCCGCCGCAAGAACCCCATGTAGCGGTTCACCGTCTGTGGGGTTCGGCCTTCAGTGAGTTGAGTCCGTGCGCTCTCTAGGGCCGTGGGCGTAAGGGCATTCAGCCGTGCTCCCGGAAAGACGGCGATCCACTTCTTCTTGAACCGCTCCTCATCGCGCTTCGAGCGTCCAGTGAACGCGGCAAGATACCCGTCAAGGACTTCTTCAAGCTTCGCGTAACCGCCCTGCTGATACCGCTCCGGGAAGAACCGCCCCGTCTGTTGCTCCTGCTTGGCCTTCTCGTAGAAGTCTCGCGCAGCAGTCTTGGTCGAAAAGCTGCCGAATCGCCGCTCCTTGCCTTCGTGATAAAGCCGCACATACCACACGGGCTTGCCGGTCGAATCCTTTTTAGCCAGCAAGCCCCGATCTTTTCTCCCTGCTCGTGCCATCGTTCACCGTCCTTTCCGGCCCATCGCCTGAGCCTGTTTGAAATGTGCCTCCAGCAAGTGCCGAATAAACCCACTGGCCGTCGTGCCCTCCTGTCGCAATGCATCCAACCGTGCCTTGAGCGGTTCCGGAACCTGAATCAACATCCGTACCATCTTCATGGAAATCACCCCCTTCCCTTGCATGATAAGCTATATATCATCTGATAGTTAAGTATGTCAAGTGCTATTTGACGCATTGGACAGGACGGTGCTAGTCTTTTCCCGAAATGACACGAATCCCACCAGAAGGCACCGGCGCGTGGAACTTCCGGGACATCCCCCGCGATCTCATGCGGAAGGTCAAAATGGCCGCTGCCCACGAGGGGAAGACGGTCAAAGAGTTCTTGATTGAACTGGCCGAAGCGAGGATTCAGGAGTTGGAGCGGAAGGGGATTCTGCCGAAGGGGAAGTGATCGTGCTCAGCGCGCAAACCGTCCACCCACCCAACCGGCCACTCCTCGGTTGGTACTGTCTCCCGCCGTTCCCGCACTGGCCTCCGCTCACGTTCAAACGATCACCGAAATGCTCGATCATGTAGTTTCAGGAACCCGTTCCTCCTGCCTCGAAGGAGGACATCGGTGCGTAAACACAGGAGGGTCTTCGATGAAAACATTACTTGCGGTTGATGGATCAGAGCATTCCTATGAGGCCGCTCATGCCCTCCAATTCTTTGCCCCGGCAGAGCAGCTCACCCTGCTTCACGTATTGAACCTCTCGAAATCGATGTACCCGATGATGGCGATGATAGAAGATATGGAGGAGTATACGGCGCGTGAGCAGACCGTGCGGGAAGACGGGGAGCGGCTGCTCGATCTGGTTCAGTCCCACCTCCCGAAGCACGTAGGTCCCGCGACGAAATATCTTCAGATCGGGTCTCCGGAGATCAGGTCTCCGGCAGAAGTCATCGTGTCGATGGCCAGGGAGCAGAAAACCGATCTGATCGTCATGGGAGCACGGGGTGTTGGCCCCATCAAGGAGCGGCTGTTCGGCAGTGTGTCCCACAACATCCTCACCTTGGCCCCTTGCGCCACCTTGATTGTGCACGGCCCAGTCAAGGCCATGAAACAGATTCTGCTGCCGCTCCAAGGTCCATCCGACGCGGACGCCGCAGTGCGGTTTCTGCAACTCAAGCCGTTTCATGATGCGGTGGAGGTGACGCTGCTGACCGTCTTGCCGTCGACAGAGCCGCCGGGGCCAGGTGATGCCGCCACCGCCTACGCCGAGATCCTGGAGAAGCAAACCGACTCCATCAAGGGTGCGGCAGAACGTCTACGCACCTTAGGCTACCAGGCTCACGAAGTCGCTGTGGTCGGGGAACCGGCGACCACGATTCTGCAAGAAGCGAGTACCCGGGGCTCGGATCTGATTCTGATGGGCACGAGAGGCCGACAGGGAATCACCCGTTTGGTGCTGGGCAGCGTGTCTCATGCTGTGCTACATAAGATGCCGTGCCCCGTCTTGGTGTTTCACTGAGGCAACGGTTGTGCGGCACTGAAATTGTTGACAGCGCACCATTTCCGCTGTGCTCCTGCCCGACGGCATGAACCTGAATCAGGAACTCGTCAAGCAAGGCTGGTGCTGGTGGTATCGGCAATATGCGCCAGGCGATATGGTACTGGGAGGGTTAGAGAACGAAGCACGAGAGGGGCAGAAAGGGTTGTGGGCTGATCCGCAGCCAGTGCCGCCGTGGGGGTGGCGGAAGCAGCGCTTCTCATCTGATAGCCAGTTCCGTCGGCTGAGTTATCTCAACGGCCTTGGGGTTCTTGTTCTCTTGGAACGGGCTCACGTGGTCGCAATCCTTTTGGAGATACGCGCGCCCTCTGGTCCTGCTGTCCCTCGCTCCTGCTCTTTCGCTAACAAGGTTTCGCGGTACTGCATGCCTCGTGCGATTTCCCAGGCCGTGACCGCGCTCTCGCTGATGTAGTAGGTGTTGCGGAGATGGCCGGGGGCGCGCCGAAGGAAGGCCGGGAGGCCGAATCGTTTGATCAGATACGGCAAACGGCGAGAATCACGGAGCCCGATCCGCTCCACGATCGCCTTGGCCCCCCAGTAATGCGTCATGTCAGACTTTTGGCCGGTGCGGAACCAGCATAAGCACGGCCTTGTGAGTATCAGGCGTCCCTGCAGTGAGGAAGACGGGTGTCCCGGTCCATGTCCCTTGGCGTCGATACTGGCGCAGGGAGCGCTCAAGCACCGTGAAGGCGGCCAAGAGCGGCATCACCGCCGTACTGAGCGGGTCATGCGGGCGGATTCGGTCCGACACGCGAGCAACCATGGGCTGACAGGCTCTGAGGTACTCAAGGAGGAGATCGACCGGGATCGTGCGCGCGGTCATCGTGTCTGTCCCCCTTCAGTCTTGGTCACATATTTGGTGTTCACGGCAGCCCAGCCATTCGACAGGGTGACAAACGCCCAGCATGTGCCGTCGGGGTCAGTGTGCAGAAAATCGACCATTGCCGGCCCACGCTGCCGCCCGTCAGCTCCGTGCCAGGTAATTAGACAACCTTGACGCCAAGAAGGAAGCCGCTGTTGGGATACCAATCGAACCTTGCCAGGCGCTTTTAGTAGTAGGCGCAACGCCCTTGATTCCGGCAAGTCGACGGGGTGCCCAGGGACGAGTTGGATTTCCCCGTCTGGCCACCGATAGCACATCGGATTCGTGACCGCCTCAACGAGCATCTTCAATAACCTCCATGCATTGAAGGCTGGTATTCTCATTCATACGGGGGACGGGGGGGGCGCATGAAACAGAATCTGATTGTGTCGAATTCGATTCATGCAGGGTCTCCTCTAAGACAGGGGGGGGTTGCATGAATCGAATTGCGTGCATATCGGAACGGGCTGCCTTTTCGGCCCTTCCCCTCCCGCCGCGCCTCTCCAGTCTCTACCAACAATGACAAAAGCCGATACCCATCCCTAACGACACACCCGCACGTTTACAGATCATCTCTGGCGCCTCGAGGTCGTGAGCGAGTGCGACCTTCATCTTGTCCAGTCGTGCCTGTTTGTTGAGATTCACGGGATCGCCTAGGTCACATACCCCGTCTCTCGAAGTTCTAGAACGATTTCCGCCGGCGTTTCTGGATACCGAGAGATCGCATGCAGGACCCGCTGAGTTTGCACCTCGTGGCGTTTCAGGATCATGGCAATATCGACTGCCGCGAAGAGGGCTCCGCTGCCTCGGATTTCGTCACCATAGGACCCCTCTGACTTTCGTGCGTGGTGAATGAGAAGGACACACGCTCCCGTGTCTCTGGCTAGAGCCAGCAGCGGTTTCATGGCCTGGGTGACTTCGGCGGCGTCATTTTCGTCGCGCACCTTCCAGAAGGCACCGACGTATCCACGAGCACGAGCTTGATAGCACGCGCGGTGACAAAGCGGCCGATCGCGTCAAACGTGGTCGGAGTCGGGTCGGCACGGTCGGCAAACACAAAGAGGCTTGGCAACCCATTGGCGCCTAGGTGGCGCAGGCGAATACGCACGTCGCGAGCATGTTCCTCCATGGCCAAGATCAGCACGCCGCCTCCGCTGGTTGACCGGTTCAAAAACGGGAAACCTTGGGCGACTCGCACCGCGAGCTCATAGGTCAATGTGGTCTTCCCCTCCTTAGGTTTTCCCGCAAGAAGAGCTAACCCGCCAGCAGGTAAGTACTGGTCCAGGATCCAGTCGACGGCCTCATCTTCCTCTCCACGATCCAGGAACTCACTGACCGGCAATGCCCCACATTCTCTTTCATGCAGAGTACCTGTCTTAAGGGGTGACAGAGAAAGAGAATCCCGTCTCGGATCGCTCAAGAGCGTTTTTCGGCTCAATTCATCAAGCTGCGCTGGGGTGCTGGCCATGGCCCGTCGTCCTTTCTGTATGCCGTTCAGCAATGTCTTTGGCGCGAAGATCATCCGCCACACCCTCAACGAATGCCGCCCGCTCCTGATCCGCATAGGCCCGGCCCATGGCCTGCATCGCCAGGTCGTGTTCCTCGTCGGACCACAGCGCCGAATCTAGCCCGGCTGCTCCCGAGAGGACCCGTTCAGCCCGCAATCGGAGATCCAACGCAGCCATGTCATACCGGAACGCCAACGCTGTACGATCGATGTGAGTCACCCTCGGCGTTCGTCGCTTCTGACCTGTCACGGGGGCATCGATGAAGAGATCGGCAACCCGCAGCCCGAGCGCACCGGTGATTTGGTCAACGGTGCAGCCGGCGAAACAATGCACCAAGAGGCGCCTGTCATCCCCTTCTCCAAATACTGAGACTCGGGGATTTGTCGGCATGGGCTGGGCATCGGGCTGACCAATTGCCAGCGCCACGGGCGCGGACATTTTTCAACAATGAGACGAACTCAGCTGTCCGTCATGGAGCACCATCCTGCAATTCATTGAGTCTCCCGAGTAGTGGGTGAGCTTGGCGCACAAGCCCTTGTTGCTCAGCGTTCATCAACGGTCTCGATTGACGCCACTCTCCTTCAAGAAGCGTGAGGAAGTGTGGGAGTACGCTTGTGAATCGTTCTGAAAAAGGCGTCTTGCATACATAGTAAAATTCTTGTACTCTTTCCATCATCATCCATCCTTTCCTGTATGACGGCCATCACTCTTGATCCTTGCGTACTGGCTGCC
>CAWGDV010000017.1:0-128774 GCA_963821465.1 uncultured Nitrospiraceae bacterium
GGAAATCCTCTGCGCGCAGGGTTTCGATGCCATAGTCTTTTTAGGGCAAGGCCACTGCTGTTCTGCATGATGGTGGGGCCGGAGGCTGGAGTATCGGCGGTGTGGTTTACGGGTACGGTCGCCGTGGTTGCGGGTCACTGTGGCCGAAGATCAGAGGGGGTGGGGACTCTGTGGCCCGGTCACTTCGCAATGGTGATGCTGGGGACTCCGACGCGAGGCACCTCGCTGACGGTCATCTGGAACAAGAGATACAGCATTTGGAAGGCCTCGCGGTTCCAGCGTGCCAGCGGTCCCGTGGTGTTCACAGCGTAGTATTTTCCGTGGGACTGAATCGACAGGTCGGCTCCCGAGGGAGCGCTATCCGACAGCAGGAGCTCCATGGTGTGGACGGGATTTTCAAGGACCTCTGGGGTTCGAGGATCTTTGTCGACGTAGTATTCGGGGTCTTCTTCAAGCGATCGGCCCAGAAAGTTGAGAATGGTATAGAAGCTCCGCAGCCGGAAATCTCCCTTGAGGGGGTATTCCCCTCCGACGTGCCCCGGGCGGATGTCGAAGGAGACATCGTTGAGGTACCCCTCCTCCGTTTCATCGATCAACCTGGCCCGTTCCTCTGGTGAGAGCGTGTAGGGGTCATAGTTGGTGATGAGAATTGGTCCCGTGATTTGTTTTTGAAGGGTGTAGCTGTTGTCTTTCTGGTTGTAGGTGACGAGATACTCTTTCTGTAACGCCTGAAAACCTTCGGCTGTGACCGAGTTGGCGGGAATGGTCCAGGTCCGATTGTAGATGAGCGGTTCGGCATGGAGCTGGTTCTGGTCTTGAATGGCCGAAAGGTGCGTCACCACCCGGCGGAACATCTCGTAGCCCGTCTCGATCTGCCGGCGTATTGCGATAGGCGACCTCCTGGCCATTCTCCGTGATCCGCAGTTCCTGCGCCATCAGCCGGAGCAACAGATCGATGTCGTACCGCTGCCGGAGGAGGAGGAGGAACTTGGTTTCCTGAAAGGGGGTCAAGAGCCGCTTGGTGAACTCTTCCCCTTCGATCGGTGCGATACTGATGGTGGGGTTCTCCGCCACGCTGCCGCCGAAGATCGGCATGAGCGTCTTGCTGGCCTCTCCCGTGAGTGCCGGAGTGGCGCCGGCGCTGACACGGAAATCGAACGTCGCGGCGATATTCGAGACGCCGGTGAAGTGAATCGGTTGATGCTGATGGGCGCGGGCGATGTTGATGAGCAGTTGTTTGGAGATGGCATCCGTGATCGCCTCATCATAGGCTCGTCACGGCGCGATTCAGCGTGATGGGTGAGAGGCAGCCGGTCACGGCCAGGCTGCAGAAGATTCCCGCCAGGGTCAATCGTGCGGGGGATTTTAAACGCTGTCCCATCGTCATGTGAACAACCTTCGAGCGAGCCCGACCATCCTTCGGCAGGTTTGTAGCATAACTGGCAGGGGATGCCTAGCGGATAGCACGATACTCTCGTCGTCGAAAAACGAACGGGGGCGAGCGTCTGTTCGGCTCTCGATAGATGTATGGAGCTCCATCGTCATTGATCGAGGTAAGGACTGGTTGATGTGAAGGGGAAGGATGGAAGCGTGACCAACCCAAAATGGTCGGGAGTCTTTTCTCGCCCGCGTCAAGGGACAATGAAGACTCCCGACCGATTTGGTCGCAGCAGTTAGTTCAGCGGTGGAACCACTCCGGCAAATGTCAACAGATCGGTGATGCGAAAATCGCCTGGTGTCGCAGACGGCAGCACCGGTGTCCAGTCTCGGCTGAGCGGCCAGATAGGACGTCTCATCGGCCTTCAGCAGGCCGATAAACACTTCACCGACGATACGGCCTCCCACCGGTCCTAAGCGGAGACCATCCTCCATGAGTTCCGCCTCCTTCAAAATGTAAAACCAGAGCGGCGTGCTCTTCTCCATGTCGAAGGGCTTGAGCATATCCAGCTGTGCGGGGGTCAATGCCGGAACGCCCATCCTCCGCGCAATCGCCTGGCCGGACGGTATCCCGAAATTGACGTGACGCATCAGATTGCGCGAGGCCAACGACTGCACCCCGTCGGACGGCAGACCCGGAGCAGGCCCACGCGAGCCTGGAAGCAACATCACCACGCTGGAGAGTTTGCCGTCAATCTTTTTGTTGGGCCGGAAATTGCCATCGCCGAAATTGAAGAACGTTTGCCAGTCGACAAACCGACGCGGTGCGCGCTTCCCGCCACGCAGATCGATCTGGATCCGGGTTGTTGGGGTCCTGGGTATCGTCGAAGAGAAAGGCGAAGAACGGCGCTGCCGGCGTGACGGTTGGGCCGAAGTTCAGACGATAGCTCGGACGAATTTGCGAATGGCCGAAACGGTAGGCGGCCACTGAAAATTCGATGGGGATCAACGGATCCTTCCTCTTGTCCACCTCGATAGAATCGGGGTCCCTTTTTGAGGATGTCATCGACGCGCTCTTGCCCAATCGTCAGCGGCAGGAATTCGTGCAGGATGATCCACTGATAGTGCCAGCGGACCTGGCGTTGGGCCAGCTTGAAGATCTGCTCAGCCGATTGATCGGCAAGAGCGGGGTCCTTGCGCAAGTGGTCGATCACCGCGTTATGAAAACGCAGGAATGCCGTGTGGAGCTGAGCAAGGATCACGTGTTCGTCGTTCCGGCTATCTCCGAGGATGGCGGTTATTGTTGGGATCACGCGGGAGATCGAAACGGATCGCTCCTTTGCGAGAGACGTTCTCTGAACCCGGAATAGGCCTCGACCTTCAGCTTGATCTCGCCGGAACTCAGGTCATACAACTCCGGGGAGCCTTGCGGCCCATCACCGTACACACTGTCCAGATCGAACGCCGCGGTGCGAAAGTTCGTCGTTTTCTTGGGGTTGCTCCGTTCGAGCAACGGGGATCTCGGGTCGAGCGTGATATCGTGGTCCAGGAACTGACCGAAGAAGGTCACGCCGGCCGTCATGTTGGGATTGTCGGGATTGTTCGGACTGAACTCCCGGGATTCAAGATCGACTGCAATGGGATCGGTCAGGTTATCCAACGCGTCGATGAGGCCGCCTTTTTCGCCCAGCTTTTTGGCCTGTTCCCGTGCGGCATCGGTCGGCGGGGCGAAGGGGGGCAACTCAGGAAACATGCGCGTAAAGGAATTGTCTGGAGTGGCAGGCCGTTCCCGCAAACCGGGAAGAGTCAAATTGTTTTTCCCATCGGCGTGAGCCGCAGTGAGGCCGAACAGCGCGGTAGAACACAGCACTCCTGCTAGACCGGCCGATAGGTATTTCTTGCGACGATGCGTCATGCGTACCCCCTTTATGATGTTTTAGAAGTTCAGCGATCCAGGATTCAACCATTGTTTCCCGGGGATGAACGAAACGTCGCAGCGGACCAATGCAAGAACTAATCCTTCGAACGCCCATAGCCCATCGTGTCTGTATCCACGCGGAAAAAAGAAAAGATCTCCGTGCGCACGTTCTAGAGAGAGGACTTATAGTAGGCTGTAAGAGCACTGCAGGACTGTAGGTGAGAGAGTTCACCGGCTCTAAGAAAATGTACAACGTGGTCCTCACTCAAGCGAAACCTACTAACATATGTGAGAATGGGGCTGCGCAAAGTCATGCGTTGAGAATCTGATGAACGGGAGAAGGTTAGTGGTATTGTTGTTTGACCGTGCCCTTCGTGTGCGGCAATTCCAAAGGCAATTCTTGCTTTATCCTCGCGCGGTGGAACTTTTCATCCATGGAGGTGCGACCAGATGCGGGGTCGCAGCCCAGAAAAAACCAGAAGTGTGTTCCCTGAAGTCCATTGATGATTGTATTGGGATGATTATCCACGCTTGCCCTCGCTGATCCAGAAGGGTAAAATTGGCGCTCTCACTCATCTATGTCGATAGGAGGTGCTATGGCTGTCCGCACCACTCCCTCAAAACCACGGGTTTCTCTCGATCGAAGCATAGAACGAATGCGGAAACAGCTTGCCGAACTCGCTCCGTTCTTGGGCAAGGGCAAGCCGACGTGTAGTCTGGAAGAGTTCGATCTGGAAACCGAACGTCTGATCGAAGAACTGCTTGGGCAGACGTCTGACTTGCTGCACGCCTATGAGTATGCTGAGCTGGGTGAGGCGGCAGGATTGGTCAACATGACGGACGAGGCGCCGGAAGGCACGGGCATGGATAGTGAGCGGCAAAGCTTGTTGCAGCGCGGCCGGGTGTTGGAAAGCTGCGTGGCGGAATTGGAAGCGCGCCGTTCTGCCGTACCGAAGAAAAGCAAGGTCGGACGCACGCTCATCGGTCCGCAGATCGCTGAGCATATGTCCACCGAGGTCCGGAGCCTGTCGCAGGACGATAGTCTGAGGCAGGCCGGGCAGCTGATGCAGCAATGGAAGCTGGGAGCTCTGCTCGTCACAAACAGCCAATCGTACGTCGGTATCATCACCGATTCGGCTCTGGCTCGCGAGGTGGTGGCCAAGGGGTTGGATCCCAATACGACTGTTGTCAAAACCTGTATGCGAACACCGGTGGCGACCATTGAAGGTAGTCGTCCGATTATCGATGCCGTGCGCATGATGAAGGAGCGGGCTACCCGGCATCTGGCCGTGATGCAAGATGGACAGATTATCGGCGTGATATCCGTCTCCAATATTTTGCGGTACTACTCAGGTGTCGCCTAACCACATGGCGCTCCTCATTTGTAAAACGCAGTTCAGCTTGCGAGGTACGGCTCGTGTTTATGCTATCGGCTATAAGCCATTTGCCATCTGCTCTTGTTTCCAGCCATTCGCTCCTACTCAGAACGGGAGGTGAGAAATGGGTCCAACCAAGGCGATCGTAAAAGAGAACAGGCTCTATGAGGTGGGGGGGGAAAGCTGATTAAGGACGGGTTCGCCAGCCGGAAGGAACTTGAAGACTACGTGAACCATCATTATTTGACGTTGCCGGTGCTCGACAAAGCAGGAAACCCCTGGCTGCTTGATGGGAAGCCGGTGTATTGTCTCCGTGGCTCGCAATACGAAACCGTAGACGATCAGAGGGTCCACCTCGCGCGCTGTCCGGATTGCGGTGGCATGGGAATCAGATCAGACGAATTTACGGTCGAATCGGATTGCATCCGTTGCACGGCCTGCGGGCATGAATTCGATGCGCGATTGGAAATGATGGAAACATAAGAGGGGGACTGCCTGGTCAGTTGTCCTGTGCTCGCGCAACGCGCGGCCTCGGAAGGCCCTCGTTGGACGCGCGCAGTGGGACACCAACCAGGCCGTCCCCCGAAAGAGAGAAACGAGAGCCTGGCAGTAAATTACTCCCGCTCCTCTTCCATTGTCGTTGGTAAGACGCTTCCGATCTGCATGACAGGTGTTGTGTATGATTGTAAAGCCTGACCCTGGACTTCCTGAGTCTCAGACCCCCGATTCTATTTCTATTGTCGTTTCACTCGATGCTGCACATTCAATGATCGCGTTGCCTGTCGAAGCGCCTTTATCTCATGTCAGGAAGATGCGCCAGGAGGGCCACGTGGCTATGAAGAATGGGGCTATGCAGCGCGCGCGTGGTATTTGTGAAAACGTCAAGGCTTTACGGAGTGCTCCGTGCGCTCTTGTGGCCGACGGAGGGCGTCGTTGAAGTTGGGATTCATCAATCCATCTGGGCCGAGCGGGCACAGAAGCTTCCGGTTGAAGCCTTCAGGTTTCAGATCAGCTAAGCCGGGTATCTGAGCTTGGGGTCCTATCTTCGAGCGACCATCGCATCGGAAGAGCCCGTGGGCATTGTCTGCAACAGCCTGTTATGTGTCGCCAGGTCGCAGTATCATCTGTTCAACCATTGCCATCACTATACGGCGAAGGGCTTGCGCGAGGCCGGGCTGCCTATCTCGATGTTGGGAGCCTTGACTCGCGATGGCTTTGCCAAACAGCTTCGGCGCATCATGCCGGAGCGTGTCAATGACATTGAGACACACGGTCAACGGCTTTCCGTCTCATTGTGTCCCGGAAGGAACGTTGATAATGAGAGGCAAGATAGAATGTTTTCGGATCCTGTCCGAAGCAAGCCTCTTGAAAGGGGGCCTGACAGTCGGCTGGATCACCTCTTCGTAAGTGGCTGTTCCATTTGTGATAACGTTGATCGGGCGCGAAAGGTCCGCCATCTGACCATTCAAATGATACAAGTAGAGGGTCAATTGCCAGTTACCACAATATAAAATGTGTATTGCTCTCGATAGCATTGTCTATTCTGAGAGCTTCATTCTTCGCCGAAATCTACGTGGGGGCACGAGGTATGGCCATGCAAGTCTGGGGAAACTTGGATGTACGATAGCTGTATTGACACATAAATTAAAGAGGGTTAGGATTTTAAGAGGGCACACATAGCCGATAAGCCAATATATAGGGTGCCTGGGCCTGCATGGTAAACACAGGAGGCTTTATAAACGCATAGGGGTGGGTCTCAATCACTTACAAGGAGGTTAGGGTATGGCGAGTACAACAACGTGGGGAGGGTCAGACCGGGGCTATGATATGTCGCTCTGGTACGATTCCAGGCCCCTCAAGATCGGCTGGTTTGCCATGTTGGCGGCGGTGGGCTCCGAAGTCGTCTTTCAGCGCGTCTTCGGCTACTCCCACGGCTTGGACTCCATGACGCCGGAGTTCGAGACTGTCTGGATGGGCCTGTGGAGGTTTAACGTGATTTCCAACATCATCTTCGCGTCCGCGACCTTGGGATGGATTTGGAGCACGCGGGATCGCAACGTGGCCAACGTGGATCCCAAGACGGAACTCAAGCGGTATTTCTACTGGATGATGTGGCTCGCGCTGTACGTGTTCGGCGTCTACTGGGCGGGGAGCTACACGCTGGAGCAGGACGCGTCGTGGCATCAGGTGATCATCCGTGATACGAGCTTCACCGCCAGCCATATCATCGCGTTCTACTTCACCTTCCCGTTCTACATCACCTGTGGCGTGGCGAGCTATCTGTATGCCATGACCCGGCTGCCGCAGTTCAGCAAGGCGGTCTCGTTCCCCTTGGTGGGGGCGATCGTGGGGCCGATGATGATTCTGCCCAACGTGGGACTCAACGAGTGGGGGCATGCGTTCTGGTTTGTCGATGAACTCTTTGCCGCGCCCTTGCACTGGGGCTTTGTGACCTTGGGCTGGTGCGGGTTGTTTGGCGGGACGGGCGGCGTGGCGGCGCAGATTGTGGCGCGCATGTCGAACCTGTGCGATGTGGTCTGGAACAACGAGAGCAAGGACTGCTTGCACGTGATCCCGTACTAAATTACACTGGCGGCATTCTCAGCGCCATCCACGGGCGACCTCCTACCTCGGTGGGGGGCCGCCCGTGTTGTTTCGGTCGGCGAATAAGCCGAACACGGCGGGACGTCAACACTATTAGTTTAACTGGGTTCTGTCATACTCCCTCCATAACCACGGTGGAGCGCGACACATGCCCAGAACACCAGCACACTTGGGGAGCGGGGCGTGCGTGTACCCGGCGTCCCTGATCGACAAATTGTTGGATGCGCCCCACGGCAATAGCCGTCGCACGCGCCGCTTTCCGGTCACGGCTGTTGCGTATTACTGCATGGCCTGAACCTATACCCCGGCTGCCTACGCTGACGTGTTTGATGCCGTCGCCCAGGTGTTGGCGTGGCGCAGCCGTGTGGTAGTACCGCCGTGCATCAAACCTTCATCCATTCGTGTGGCCCGCTCACGGCTGTCGTGGCCATTCTTCAAGCACCTGCAGAAGGTCGCCTGCCCGCCGCTGGCCTGTGACACCACCTGCCCTCAAGCCTTCTATCGCGGGCTGAGCGTGATGGCGATCGACGGCAGCAACTTCGATGTCTCCGGTGAGCCTGAGAACTTGTGATGGCTCGTTTCTGAGCGTACTCCGTCCCAGCAAAGTGGCACGGCCCAAGGATGAACGAGCTGCCGTGCCTGTGCGCGTCATCGAGTACACCCTGCCCGGCACGCAGGGGTTCCATTCCGCACTACTGCAAAGATTATCTACCCTGCCGATCAGGCCATGACGTTTAATTCCAGTGTGCAATTCGTTTTCGAGAACTTTGGGAAAACGCCAGGGATGATCCGGGAAGTCAAAGGTGATCTGTTCCTATGCGAAATGGATCAGTTCCCAGCGGTTGACTTCGGACAGTTGCCGCACATTAACTATCAGCCTATTATTGCCGGAGATTCGAGGGGCGAGAAAGCCTTGATGGGTGTTGCTGAGTGCATAAAGATGGTCACACTTACCCAGAAAGAATTGACTGAACTGCTGGTATCTAGTCACAATAAGCATCGTCGGTCATGCCTATCCGGTTAACTCCAGTGCAGCACCAAAATCCACGCTCCGTTGGAGTCTATGGCTTATGGCACCCCAGCCGTTTAGGGCTTGTGGAGTTAACCGGATAAGCATGTCGTCGGTTTTCCTTCATGGGGCGTGTGATGGATGGCGATTTTTTCGACAACAGACATATCAGACGATTTTGCATAAAGATGAGACTCATGGACAACGGAATTTTCCAGCTCGTTCGCGGTGGCAGGGCGTACAACCATATTGAGCGCCAAAAGATGACCAACTTTAATAGGCGTGTACAAATGAGTATTATGTAAGACATAATCTCCTCCGTTGTGGCCTTGACCTTTCATGACTGTTTTCGTACCCTTCACGAAATCTTTCTCTTCGCAACACCAAACACCCTGGTTGAATATGCGTCGGCGGCATGAGGGGGACGGTCACCCATGATTGACAGCATGGTCTTTGGTGCGGGAGTTCTCGTCGGAGGTCTCCTCGGCGCACTGATCGTCGGGTTTTGGGTTGCGGCCCGCGTACGTGCGAACGAGCAGGCACAACTGATGACTGCCGGCGAACGAGCGCAGCGGGCAGAAGCGCTGGCAGACGAATTGCGCCGCCAATCTGAGCAAGATCGCCTCGACCTTGATCGGATCAGGCAGGATCTCTCGGAGGCCTCCCAGGCCCGTGCAGTGGCGGAGACCAAGGCCGCTGAGGCCGCGCTCCATCTCAACGAGCAAAAGACTTTATTGGGTCAGGCCAGACAGGAACTGGCTGAGACCTTCCAAGCGCTTTCCGGCGAAGCCCTCAAACAGAACAACGAAGCCTTTCTGAACCTCGCGCGCAGTTCATTCGAAACGCTCCATGCCGAGGCCAAGGGCGATCTCGCCCAGCGGCAACAGGCGATCGATAGTCTGGTCAAGCCCCTCCAAGATTCGCTACATCGGTATGACGACCAACTCCGGCAGCTGGAGCAATCGAGGCAGTCGGCTTATGGAGGTCTCGATCAGCATCTCAAGCTTCTGGCTGAGTCGCAGCAGCGGCTGCAGTCGGAGACCGGCAACCTGGTGAAGGCGTTGCGCGCGCCGGCTATCCGCGGCCAGTGGGGTGAGATCACGCTCAAGCGCGTGGCCGAGTTGGCCGGCATGGTCGCGCATTGCGATTTTTTTGAGCAGGAGTCCGTTACGGTCGACGGAGGTCGGCTCCGTCCCGACATGGTCGTCCAGTTGCCGGGTGGGCGGCAGATCATTGTGGATGCCAAGACCGTGCTGGCAGGCTATCTGGATGCGCATGAAGCCTCGACTGAGGAGCAACGTCTCGAAGGGATGCGCCGTCATGCCGCTCAAGTGCGGTCGCGCATGGACGAGTTGAGCGTGAAAGCCTATTGGAATCAATTCGCGCAGGCGCCGGAATTTGTCGTGCTGTTCCTGCCGGGCGAACAGTTTCTTGGCGCCGCACTGGAGCATGACCCGCGACTCATTGAGGATGGATTCCTTCGAGGTGTGGTCCTTGCCACGCCCACGACGCTCATGGCGCTCTTACGGGCGGTCGCGTACGGATGGCGTCAGGAGCGATTGACGGAGCATGCCGAGGAAGCCGGGCGGTTGGGGAAGGATCTCTACGAACGGATGGCCGTGCTGACAGAGCATTTGAACGACGTCGGGCAGGCGCTCGGGAAAAGTGTCCTAGCCTATAACAAAGCGATCGGGTCGCTCGAAACGAGAATCTTGCCGGCGGCCCGCCGGTTCAAGGAGCTCGGTGTTTCGTCGGAGAAAGAGATCCCCATGTTGGATCCGGTGGAATTGGTCGCGCGCAAGGCGTTGCCCTATGACAGTGAGTAAGGAGCCCCTGATGGTCGACGAGCAGGCGATGGTAGAAGCCTTCCACCGGACCTTTGATATCGTCGTCAATTCAACCCCGACGGTCGTCGACAAGCAGACGCGCGAACTCCGCGTCAAACTCATCCAGGAGGAATTCGATGAGTTGAAAGAAGCCTTTGCGGCAGGAGATCTTTCGTCTATTGCCAAGGAGATGGCTGACCTCCTCTACGTCGTGTACGGCACGGCGGTCTCCTACGGCATCGACATGGATCCGGTCTTTCGAGAAGTGCATCGGTCCAATATGAGCAAGGTTGGTGGCTATAAGCGTGAAGATGGGAAATGGGTGAAGCCGGCTACGTACTCGCCAGCGCGCATCGAACCGATTGTGGCCGAGCAGGGGCCGGCGTAGCGGAAGGTCCGTTTTGGTTCATGAGGATGGATGCACCTTAGCAGACGGCGGGGTTCCCGAAAGGGGCCTTTATCGAATTGGTTTTGAAGCCGACGGTAGAGGAAGAAACGATCCATATTGAAACAGCAATGGCCTGTTCCGTTCGCCCGGTATCGATGGGGGGCCGCTTCTTGGAGATCCCACCGGAATAGTACCGTCGTCTGGCTCAGGTCGTCCTCGGGCTCCTATTCGATCAAGGCCTCGATCTCACTCTTAATGCGTAGCGCGACTCTTTCCACCAGGAATTTTCACCAGCAGATTATCGATTAAGCGGATCGACCCGACCCGGGCTGCGCCCAAGATCACCGCGCGAGCAGCAACGACGGGCAGAGGGTCTAGACTGTCCGGATCGCAGACGGCCAGGTACTCGATATGCATGGTGGGTTCTTGTTCGATGGTCTGCCGCATGGTCCGCTCGATTGCCGCCACGTCTCGTAGTCCACTTACGAATCATCCGTCTACCGACTTCAAGTGCGTGAAAGAGCAAGGGGGCAATCCGACGTTCGTTGGCATTGAGATACACGTTGCGTGAACTCATGGCCAGCCCATCCCGCTCTCTGACTGTCGAGCGTATCTGAATCTTCACGCCGAGATTGAGATCGCTGCACAAGCTGCCGAACCAGCGCAGCTTGTTGGTAGTCTTTCTGACCGAACAAGGCGAGATGGGGCTGTACGGCCCCGAATAGTTTCGTCACCACTGTGGCGACACCGGCGAAGTGATGAGGCCGGGCTTCTCCTTCCCATCGGTGTGCGAGCGTCGGCACCGTCACGGTCGTTTGGAAGCCATCGGGATACATGGCCGAGGCCGAAGGTTCAAAACAGACATCCACCCCTTCCTCGCGGCACAGGGCACGATCACGGGCAATCGGGCGGGGATACGAGGATAAGTCTTCGGTCGGGCTGAACTGTGTCGGGTTCACGAAGATACTCACGACGAGCGCATCACATCGTAATCGTGCGGCTCGAATGAGGGAGCGATGGCCGTCATGCAGCGCACCCATCGTGGGCACGAACCCGATGGTGACACCTTCCCGGCGTAATCGTTCGCTCCATGCAGTCATGGATTGTGGGGTGCGGATAATCTTCATGAGCCTGGGGGCGGGCTGCAAGCAGGGCGAGACCCATAACGGGTTGAAGGCTGGGGAAACAGGAGGCGGACTTCCGGCTGCTTTCCGGCCTCAGCGAGCAATTGGCTGATCGTGCGCTGGAGTAACGGATGCACGAAGAGCGGGTCGAGCTCACTCAACGGCATGAGGACGAACCGGCGATGGTGCATGCGAGGATGTGGCACCACGAGATCTAGTTCGTTGATGATTCGTTGGCCGTAGAACAAGATATCCAGATCGATGGTTCTGGGGCCTGATCGGTTCTCCTCATCCCGGCCGAGCGCGCGCTCGATCTCACGGAGTATACCCAAAAGGCTTTTCGGCGTGACATCCGTCTCAAGCTGCACGACGCCGTTCAAGAACCAGCCATCGCCAGGCTGGGCATGATCCTTCACAGGCTCGGTTTCATAGAGCAGCGATACCCCCACAACTTGTGAGTGCGGCAGCAGGCTCAGCAACGTCACCGCACGGTCGCAGAAATCGACCCGATCGCCGACATTCGAACCAAATCCGATGAAGACTGTTTCTCTTCCCACTCTCTCTTCCCCCAGGGATGACCGTGACGCGAGATGGGCAGAGGCGTCAAGGTGAGGGCGACTGCGCACGTCGAACGAGCACCGTTTCATCGTGCGCGTTCCGCGAGCGAGCAACTCGACTCGGCGCCTCTGCTCTAGCCTAGAACCCCGCCTTCTTAATACGCTCCACCGCTTCAGCCAATCGCTCTTTCGAGGTACACACGGTCATCCTGATATACCCTTCGCCCGGCGCCCCGAAGCCGTTGCCAGGAGTTGTCACGATTCCGGCTTTCTCCAGCAAGTGAGCCGTGAAGGAAGCGGAGGTGTAGCCCTTCGGCACTGTCACCCAAACGTAGAATGCAGCCGGTGGAGGATCCACCTCAAGCCCAAGTTGTTTGAGGCCAGGGACGAGGGTGTCGCGCCGTTCCTGATACGTTTTCCTCAGACCATCCGTCACAGAGTCGTCCAGGCTGAGTGCGGTAATGCCGGCTTCCTGAATGGCCTGGAAACAGCCGGAATCGAGGTTGCTTTTTACCTTGCCGAGCCCTGCGAGGATCTGTTTGTGCCCGACGGCAAACCCGATGCGCCAGCCGGTCATATTGTATGTCTTCGACAGCGAGTGGAACTCGATCCCCACGTCCTTTGCGCCCTCGATTTCCATGAAGCTTGCAGGGGGCTTGCCGTCGTAGAAAATCTCCGAATAGGCTGCGTCGTGGCAGACGATGACCTGGTTCTCCTGGGCGAACTCCACCACTCGCTTAAAGTAATCCCGGCTCATGATGACAGACGTCGGGTTGTTCGGCGAATTCAGGAACATCAGCTTCGCCTTTTTTGCCACGTCCTTGGGAATCGCCTTCAAGTCTGGTAAGAAGCCGTTCTGCTTCGTGAGCGGCATGAGGTGTGAGACGCCTCCGGCGAAGCTGGTCCCAACAGGATAGACCGGATAGCCTGGGCTCGGGACGAGCACGACATCGCCTGGATCGACGAATGCGAGTGGAATGTGCCCGATGCCTTCCTTCGAACCGATCAGCGTGAGGACTTCGTTCGCCGGATCAAGTGTGACAGTGAAGCGGCGTTTGTACCAATCGGCGACGGCTTTCCGGAACGATAGCATGCCCTCATACGAAGGATATTGGTGGTGCTTCGGGTCTTTGGCGGCCTTGCCGAGACTTTCGATGATCGGCATCGGAGTCGGTAGATCAGGATCCCCGATACCAAGATTGATGATGTCGACGCCCTTGGCGATCGCAGCCTGCTTCATCTGGTCGATCGCAGCGAACAGATAGGGGGGCAGGGTCTTGATTCTTGTGGCAACCTCAATCGGGAAACCAGACATTCCTCGAACTCCTTTCGTCGTGACGGCTAGGGACAATGGGCAAAGAGCGAAAATGAATACCTGCCCCTCGCCTCGAGCCTCTCGCCAATTGGCCTGCACAGGGTACTTCAGACCAGCGTCGGCAATCAACGCTGAGGAGAGAGAAGGTGGCCGATGAGACGATCGGCGATCTGATGGAGTTGCGGGAGATGAGGAAGGGCTGTTGTTTTCACCTGTTGTGCGGTCAAGTCTGCTTTCGCGAGGTCCGGCGCACATTTTTGGCATAACGATTTGATGCCGTTCTCTTCCATCTCCAAATGAAACAAAAGCCCGTAGGCACGAGCGCCATATCGGAAGGCTTGCAGGGGGGCGATGTCGGAGCCTGCCAAGGACACACAGTCTTTGGGGAGGTCAAATACTTCGCCATGCCATTCGAAGACCTCGAATGACTCCGGCAGCATACTGAAAACAGGGTCCTGTTTCGCCTCAGCCGTCAGCGTGACCGGTGTTATGCCGATTTCCAGCGCCTTACCCGGACGTACGGTAGCGCCCAACGATTTCGCCATGAACTGGCTTCCCAGGCAGACACCGATCACAGGCGTACCCGCTTGGAGTGCGGATCTGATAAAAACCGTCTCTTCGGCAATCCACGGATCGGAATCATTCACCGACATCGGCCCACCCATCACGATCAAGAGATCCCCTGCATCTTTGGGCAGTCCGTCTTGTGGCACGAGATACCGTTCCAGGCTCACGCCACGCGCAGCTAGCGCCGTCGCGAAGGCTCCGGGCCCTTCAAAGGGAACATGTTTCAGACAGACTGCGCGCATTGACACCTCAGGGGAATCGCGTTAGGCATGCCAGATGCTTAACAAAATATCGTTAATATGGTAGGCACTTCAAGTAAGATTTCACAACTTTCACTCTGATGACCTTCAAAGAACATTCGGAGTTCCAACCACCAGCTATTGAGGCCACTACGATCTGGCGGTGTATGGATCTTGCTAAATTTCTATCACTACTAGATAGGTCTGAGCTGTTCTTTGTAAGGGTTGACAAGCTGGCCGCGTCGATCCCTTCGAGGGCTACTACACTGCAGTGAATGTACTGGCGGATAGAAAACCCATTGTCTTAGCGCAATGATTTCTATCAAGCTCTCCGCGATTTTGATTGGCGCCGCTCTCTTCCTATTTATCGGGCAGTTGCCTTCCTTTGCGGCCATAGAGTGGTTCCTCTTGTCTCGTCACGGGGAATGTGTGGAGATTCAAAGTCTGAAACGAAAAGTTCCCGACCTAGCCCGCCTTATTCACGAAGACTTCTACTACAACCGCCGATACACCGCTACGACAAACCTGACGGCGGGCGGGCTCGCCGCTCAGTCGGTCAACATACTGTTTCAAGTATGCTTCCCTCCTTCGCGGCTCCGCGCGCCCGTCTCACTTGGCGTCTCGGCGGTTTCGTCACGAACTTTCGTGAATAATGCGGGCTAGGAGTCTGTCCGAGTAATGCCAGTCTACTGCGGCAATCGATCTGCACGCATCTGCGTCGTTCTCAGCCCGAAAAAATCCTCAACGTATTCCAGCGAATACGCCTCCGGTTTTTTCGAGCCTGCGGCCTCGCATCTACCCGCAGCTCCTTTGCCTCGCAACGAAGGATGACTCGGACAGACTCCTAGCCTGCATGATTCATGACAATTCGTCGAGAAATCGCGCGAGCGCGCGTTTCTCGTGAAGCGAATCCGTGTCTCGCATGCGACGATCAGGCACACTCATTCCGTCCTGCGCTTCACGAACGACGCTTCACGCGCAAGAGCAGCGGATCGGCGATTGCAGCAGAAGTGTTCATGAATCATGCGGGCTATGTGAGATGCGCGATCTATCGACATTCGCCAAGCGCATGTAGGACGAAAGATATCAGGTGACGGTGAGCAATGTCGCAACATCCAATGGAAAGGCGGTTGAGGTGAAGATGCCGGAGAAAGGACTGTCCTTGACGTTTGTCAAGCCAAAAGTGTGTCAGCTATCAGGAAAAAATGGGTTCAGGCTTAGATTTATTTGTTTCTTCGAACAATTTTTTGGAAAGTTGGTATGGACATCTGTCTGTTCTGGAATTATACTGCCCCGGAATTTCTTCTTGTAAGGAATGTGGAAGACGCATGTCAGTCATGACAGAGGAACGACAGCAGATCCAGCTGGAGCTAGAGGGGTTGAAACGAACGCTAGAGTGGACGGAGATTCAGCGAGAGCAGCTTTTGGATCGCCTGGATATGCTTCGGCTCGACAACGCCCGTCTGCAAGATCGCGTCGAGGAGTTGCAGCGTCAGGTGGAAGGGCTTAAGCAGCAACAGCCGATGTTCTAGCCCTCACCATTCACAATGGTTCGTCACAAGATCGTATAGAAGCCAAGCGAAGGGTGCGAGGCGAGAGAGAAGATATTCCCTCTGGTCCCCGCTAGCCCGCATGATTCATGAGCGCTTTTGTTGCGTCGCCGTTCTGCTACTACGACAAGTCTTCGGTCAATGGGCTCGCATTTCGGACCCTCAACCTACCGCACGAGTACACTTGAGACCTCAGGTCTCCGCGCGTCGGTCTTGCGACTCGGCGCAGCAATTTCTCAATAAACCTTCATGAATAATGCGGGTAAGCCTCTGGCGTTTCTTGCCTGAACATTGGCGATTGCAGCTGAAGCGCTCATAATCATGCGTGCGGGCTGCCTATCATGATCTGTCGGAGTCATCGAGCACTCATATTATGAAATATCATGTTGTGAATATCGAAGATCTGCGCTGGCTGCTGGGCCATACCGGCGGGTTTCGTGGCGGCTATGTGACGGATGTGCAGGTGTCGAAGCGACGGCTGCTGGACGAAGCGTCGGGCCGCGAGGTGCCGGCGGGGACCACGGTCACAGTTGTGATCCGTTATCGTATTCACCAGATGGCTCGCGTCGCAAAACTCACGATGACCGGCGTGACGGATTTCTCGATGTTTGAACAGGAAGGGGCCGATTGTTCGACGCTGGGGGTGATCCAAGCGGAGTTGAACGACGGAAAACTCCGCTTCTGGTTCGATCCGCAGGGCGAACTCTATGTGGTGTGCGAAGAAGCGCAACTGGAGGAAGTGGCGGCGCCGAGTCTCGAACCCTTGTCGCTGGAACAGGCGGCTCAATGGACGTTTCAAAGTGGGGATGCCGGACTGGCCGACGGTCACATGGCTTTTGGCGGAGCTGGATGTGGCGGGTATTCCCTGTGCCTGGCGGGCCACTCCTTCGTCATCCGGGCGTCATCCTTCCATTCAGTGGGAAGGAGATCTGCTTCCGGCGTCGATGCAGGGAGCAGTGAATGCCGCAGGGGTTCACTGTATGTTGTACGGGCCGCTCGATGGGCCAGGGTTCGGCATGGTGCTGCGGGTCCGTGGGGTGCAGGATCGCCGTATCGGCCAGGTGCTCTCGCTCCTAGCTGACCTGATCGCCCGGCGGTTTCCCGGCAAGTGTTTGGTGGGCAATACGATCATTCCAGGCGAGGAATGGCAGAATTGGAGGTCATTCGAACAGCAACGCGCGACTGATAAGGCTGCGGCAAGTGATCTAGGTTGAGGTCGAGGTTACGAGAAGATCAGACTTTTTTTACCTCGGCTTTAGTCTGAGCCTGAACTTTCCGATAACGCAGGCGGATTTTTTGGTAGCAGACTAGCCCAGCGCTTGTCCGCTGGCGTGCTCCGGCAGATGCGTCCCGTTGATATGTGCGTAGGCTGCGGTACCATTCACGTTTTTCACGCCGTTGATGTGTGTCTTGCCGTTCACGTTCTTCTTGTTCACACATTCCACCAAGGCCCAGAGCCGCAATGGGTTCACACTCTGCTTCCGGGAGACGTGCAGGGGCGTCCCATCCAACACAGTCTGAAGTGCCAGGTCCGTCCGCCATCCTAAGCGCTTCGTGAAAGGGGAAAGCACTTTTTCCATGGCGGCGATGATCTTATTGTCGTTGCTGAAGTGATTCAGCATGATGATCCGTCCACCGGGTCGGCAGACGCGAATCATTTCATTGACCACCTGGCGGTAATCGGGGACAGCGGTGACGACGTAGGCCGCGACGACGGTGTCGAAACTATCGTCCTTGAATTCCATTGCACCGGCATCCATTCGGTGTAACTGCACGTGGCCCATTTGGTGTTCTGCTGCCCGCTGCTTCGCTTGATCCAGCATACCTTCTGAAAAATCGATACCGACGATTCGGCAATGGCGGGGATACATCGGCAAGGCCAACCCGGTTCCGATTCCCACTTCGAGGATTTGTTCATCAGGCTGGACGTTCAAATTCCGGATGACCGACTGACGCCCTTCGTGAAACACTTTTCCGAAAATCCGATCGTAGATCTTGGCGTACGACGTATAGACACGCTCGACTTTGGCTAAATCCATATCACCTCCGACTCCACATTAAAGACAATTAAAGACAACTTGCGCTCCTCGGCAAGCGAGGGATGAGCCGACTGCCGCAACTACAGAGTGGAAAATTTGTGCGGCGGAGCACCTGAGTGGAGCGAGGGGACCCGCCTGAACAACATGTGGGGCTACTCTAGCCAACTCGCTGCGACGAGTCAACAGATTATCTCGGTTCCGTCCCTTGATTCACCTACGGCCTCTATGGGATAGGTACAAGCATGATCTTCGCTGGCTTCTTCGCCGGTGCATTGTGTCTCGGCCTCATTCTAGGAGACTGGTTCTACTTTATGCGCCTCACGCCGGATGCGAGCCGGTACGGATGCGGAATTGCCCGCACGCAAGATCGATTCACGCATACGACGATGAAGCAGCTGGCCGACCGGTTTGATGCCGGCGGTTTCTTGACATTGCCGCATGGAACTGCCCGGTTTTACCAGGATCTGAACCAGATTGTGATTCGCCAGAAATACCGGCTATTTGCTCTAGGCTTCCGAACACTATGGCCGTTGAAAGGGTTGATCTCTCTGTATCCGGAAGGTGATGCACTCGCGGTGCTCTGCCGAAAGCTCACTCCCTGGTCCTCGGCCCTTCTTACCGGTATCTGGTTTGTCGTGGTCGTTGTGGGCACGGCGGGCGCTCTGATTTCCTTATTCATCGAGGGACAAATGGCGGCATCCGGTGGAGTCGTGTTGGCGCTTGGGATTGTAGGGTTGGGAATTATTTTTTTACTGTCCGGAGCCATTACGGTGGTGTTTGCGTATCGATTGGAAAATTCCAGGCTGATGATGGTGTATCAAGAACTCCGGGAGGTTCTCGAAGGAGCCAGACTGCCGTCCTGAATGAGCGAGCGGCGAAAAAGTTCTGTGGGCATGCTGGAACTTCACGAGTCTGCGCATTTGGGTACAACAGGAGTACATCGTGCAGGATGCTCAAAAAGGCCGTTCAGCAAGGCCGCAGCGAGTGAAGACCGGAGGCGTACCCTCTGGGGTACGTTGAGGATCTGAACGATGCGAGAACGCTGCTGGCGGACTTTTTCAGCATCCTGTTAGAGATACAGATTCAGGAATTGATCGTATTCGGCTGGGAGGTTCAGGCTGGACCGGTTACGGGCGAGACCCGCAATGATGCCGCGATGTTTCTTGCTGAGCCCGGACGACTCAAAAGCCTGACGAAAGTGCTGCCATCGCGCGGTCGCGTCGGTGGCCAGACTCGCACGCTCCAACGGCGGCAACGCGTGGACTGAGGTTGTGAGGGAACGAATGGCCTTCTCGACGCTTTCATAGGGCGGCGCCAACTTGAGCTGGGCGTAGAATGTTTCGAGGTGATGACGGAACTCCTCTCGAAGCGCCAAGGTATGATCGGTTTGGGGAGCAGTAGGTTCAGACATAGTTGCCAGATGGATGATACGGGAAGCACCGTCGTTGCGACAACCTGTCATCCAAGTTTATTTACAAGGAGGTTTTCATGAAGCATATTCAGCGATATGTCCTTGGGTTCGTAGCTGTGCTCGCCTTGGCCGGTTGTTCATCCCCCCATCATCATGGGATGGCCGGCGAAGGGAAGGGCGATGCCTACTGGCAGAAGGGTCAGCAGGACATGGCATCCTTGATTGATCGGACCGTCAAGGATCAAGAGAAGGCCGGGCAAGTCAAAACGATCGTAGGTGAGATTGTCACGGAATTGAAGGCGAGCCGCGAGCAGGATCGCGCAGGGCATCGTCGGCTCTATGAGTTGAATGCAAACTACTCGGCGACCCCGGAGGAATTCACCAAAGTTCTTGATGACGCGAACAACCGTCGGATGCAATCGGCCACAAAAATCCTCTCGCTCCGTTTCAGGATGAAGGACCTGATGACGGCCGAGGAGTGGAAGGCCCTGTCGGACCAGATGCTGGCCTACAGCAGCCGATATAAGCACAGTGAGTCATCGCCACGACCCGGTTACTGAGCAAGTGCCGGCGCAGCCTTGAGCGGCAGGGGCGTCCAGGTCGCGCCGGCGTCAGTCGAGCGGTAGAGACCGCTCCCATTCGTACCGGCATAGAGTAGACGCGAATCACGCGGGCTCATCGCCAGGGTGCGAATGTTCAACGAGGCCAATCCGTTGTTGATAGCTTTCCAGGTCTGTCCACTGTCGGGGCTTTTCCAGACTCCCCCCGGCCCTCCGATATAGAGGGTCTTCGGCTGGGCCGGGTCGAGGAGGATACTGCTTACGAACAGATCAGGGAGCGATTGCCCGATTCGCTCCCATTGCTCCCCACGCGTTGCGGTGCGGAAAAGGCCCTTCGTGGTTCCGGCATAGACGATGTCCGGGTTGACCACATCGAAAACAATGACATTGACCCCCAGTGCCATTCCCCCCATCAGCTCCTGTTCAGGAATCAGCCCATTGTTAATTTTCTTCCATTCCATCGCGGCGTTGTCGGATCGGTAGACCCCTCCTGTCGTTCCCGCATAGAGAACCCGAGGATCGCGGGGATGAATGGCGATGGAGACTACGATGTGGACTTCTTTCATCCCGGCCATGCGTTCTTCCCATTCACGCCCACCGTCTTTGGTATAGAAGGCGCCGACGGTCGTGGCCGCATAGATCTGATCGTGGTCAGTCGGATGAAAGACGAATTGATTGATAAAGGAGACGTGTTCTTTGAGTCCGACATTGTGGGGGAGCCAATGTTGTCCGCCATCCGGACTCTTGTAGACGGCATCGGCCATCGTGCCGGCATAGATCGTGGCCGGGAATTCAGGATCAATCGCGAGAGTCGTCACCCGTCTGGCGCTGAAACTCGGGAACCGTTCCCACAACTGTCCCTCGTCGCGCGACTTATAGACCGCATCGTTTGTCGCCACATAGAGGATGTTCGCATTGCTTGGATGCAGCGCGATGGAGACGATCGCCTCGCTCTCCTTTTGGCAGCCTGTACCGGCTAGGCAGAGGAATAAAGCGAAGGCGCAAGCGAATAACTGTGGTTGGATCTGGTAGGTCCGAAGCATCGTAATTGTGAACGGCCTGTTCTGAGAAGATCGGCGAGAAACCTAATCACAGCGGTTAGAGGGGAGTCAAGGTAGTGATGGGGTGAAGCAAAGAGTCGCGTTTAGGCATGGATCGCGCGAGTGAAGCTAGATTGCAAGGCCGGTGCGAGGAAATAGAGGCGACTGCATTTCGGAGGTCCGAACAAGCAGACGATCGCCGCGCGTGAAAGAGTCGAAAACTCCTCCGCTCACAGCTTCAATTTCTGCTTATGGCTTCCGCGTGTAGACGATCTCCAGTACCTTCATTTCCTTGCCGCCATGGTGTGTTCCCTACATGTCAAACGTTTGAGTGTTGCTGTCGACGATCTTCCACACTGCGCGGTGTTTCATCTGCCCTCCGCCTGGTTCAGCGTGCTGCCCTTTGAGCGTGATGGTCTTGCCATCGGCGCTTCCCGTGCCTTCCATCATGAACGGGCCTGTGCCCATAGTATCGAGCCAGATCGACACATACTTCTTGCTCAGGTTGTCGTATCCGGTGATCCCCATTCCGGTGTAGGGCTGTCCCATCATCTCGCTGATGAAGTCTTGCTGGAGAAAGCGTCCATCCAGCAACATCTTCATTTCAACAGAGCCGGCTGCTTCTGTAGGGGGCTTGCCGGGCTCCATCCACTCTTTGGTCTGGGTCGTCCAACTGCCGGCTAGGCTGGCTAGCAGTTTGTGCGGCTCGCCAGGGGTAGCCAGCTTCTGGTACACCTCCATCATCGCCTGCGGGTCCATCTGTTTTGCCTGCTTCTTGTCCTTGGCTATGACGGGAGACGTGACGATCAAGAGCACGAGACAGGTGAGGGGAACGAATGAGAAACGCATGGGGACCTCCTTCATGTGAGTGTGGTCGGTGAAGGGTTGCTCCAACAAAACTATGCTCTCGCGATTGCACCAAGATCAAGGAGTCCGTGGCTAGGCGTCGACCAGCGCCCTGAACCCGCCGTAGGAAACATATCGCATGTGAACCTTCCTTTGTGGTTGCGAGTTCAGTCATAGCTGGCGATTGTACGACCGCCAAACGAGCCGCGGGCGCGTATGAGGCGATTCGTAAAGTAGAATGTCTCCAGTGTCTCTCCCCATTGTATTCATCGCTGTAACTACTTCTTCTTACCCATCCCCGCGCGTAGGTGCTTTTCCTGCTCTCTCAGCTCAGGCGTAAACTCGGCGCCGAAATCCTCTGCTTCGAATACCTGCCGAACTTCGATCTCCGATTCCCCGTCATGGGGATTCGGGCAGCGTTTCACCCAGGCGATCGCCTCTTCCTTCGATTTGACTTGCCACAGCCAGTAGCCCGCGATGATCTCTTTGGTTTCAGTAAACGGCCCGTCGATCACAGTGCGCGCGCTTCCTGAGAACCTGATGCGGGCTCCCTTCGAGCTTGGGTGAAGCCCATCGGCCGCAAGGAGTATCCCGGCCTTCACCAACTCCTCGTTGAATTTGCCCATTTCAGTCAGCAGCTGCTGGCTCGGCATCACACCGGCCTCCGAATCCTTCGTGGCTTTGACAATGATCATGAATCGCATGATGAGATCTCCTTTTCTTCTCTTGTTCCGGGTCAGAGTATCAACGGCTTCATCGCTTCTCATAGGCTTGCTGTACGCGTTGAAGGTCGGGTTTGGTCATTTGCAGAATCGCCGCCATGACTCGTTCCGATTTCTTGTCGTCCTTGTCTCGCAACATCTCGTCCCATTCAGGCACCACGATCTGCCACGACAAACCATATTTGTCTTTCAGCCAGCCGCAGGGCCCTTCTTCTCCGCCTTCGGAGAGCTTGTTCCACATCTCATCGATTTCTGCCTGCGTATTGCACTTCACCATGAACGAGACTGCCTCAGTAAACTTGAAGAGCGGTCCGCCGTTGAGGGCGATGAATTCTTGTCCCTCGATCTCAAACGTCACAGTCATGACTGAGCCCTTCGGCCTGCCTGAGACCTCTGCGCCGGCCTCTCCATAGTGAGTCGTATGCCCGAGCTTGGAATGCTTAAAGATCGACACATAATACTTCGCCGCCTCTTCGGCCTTGTCGTCGAACCACAAACATGGGGTGATCTTTTGCATGGCCCATCCCTCCTCCTCAAATTCAACCAGCTTCTTTGAACCGGCCGCTACCGCTTAGTCGAACGAGACGGCTCGAAAGCGACAGCGCGACTAGCCGCCAGCCATCGCGCCTACAATCAGCAACGGTTCAGCTCCTGTCGCGACCGCATCCGGCAGAGGTGCGTCGGGCGACCCATGGGAGAGATCCTGCTCGCAAGCGAAGAAGCGGACAAACGGTCGGCGCTGTTTCGTCACATGGTCGCGGATCGTCCCTCGCAACATCGGATAAGAGGCCTCAAGCGCATCGAGTACCGCACGCTGTGTTACTGAACCTTCGATATGAAGCCTCACCTCGCCGTCCACACGCGCCAACGTCCGCAGATGAGCCGGGAGTAAGATCCGAACCATTGCTATCCGTCTCCTAAAGCGAGTCGGTACTCTTGCTTTCGCGAGCGCTCAAAATGTCCTCCCGGCAAGGCCTCAGCAGAAGAAAGCTCCGGAAGCGTACATTCGGAGGTACGTTGAGAAGGCTTTCGAGGCGAGAACGCCGCTAGAGGGGGATTCTCAGCGCTCGGTTTATGGCAATACTTGGACCTCGACTGACAGCACCGCCGGCAAATCCCGCACGATCGGCGTCCAACTGTCGCCGGCATCGGCCGAGGCATACACTTGCCCGCCGGATGTCCCGAAATAGATGCCGCACGGATCAAGCGAGTCGACCGCCATCGCGTCGCGCAGCACGTTCACATAGCAATCGCGCTGCGGCAGCCCGTTCGTGAGCGCTTCCCACTCGTTCCCGCCCGTCCGGCTGCGGTACACGCGCAACTTTCCGTCGGGAGGAAAATGCTCGGAGTCGCTCTTGATCGGCACGACGTACACCGTCTCCGGCTCGTGGGCATGCACATCGATCGGAAACCCGAAGTCCGTCGGCAGGTTCCCGCTGATTTCGTGCCAAGACTCGCCGGCGTCGTCGCTCCGCATCACGTCCCAGTGCTTTTGCATGAACAGCACGTTCGGGCGCGTCGGGTGCATCGCAATGCGATGCACACAGTGGCCGACTTCCGCATCCGAGTCCGGAAGCTCATATTTAGATTTCAACCCGCGGTTGATCGCCCGCCAGGTCATGCCGCCATCGTCGCTCCGGAACGTTCCTGCAGCCGAGATGGCGATATAGATGCGCCGTGGGTTGGTCGGGTCCTGCACGATCGTGTGCAGGCACATCCCGCCGGCGCCCGGCTGCCAGAGCTGACCTTTTGCGCTCCGTAGTCCTGCCAGTTCCTTCCATGTTTTTCCCCCGTCCATTGACTTGAAAAGAGCCGCATCTTCCGCGCCGGCATAGACCGTGTCCGGATCGGTTAGCGAGGGTTCGAGATGCCAGACCCGCTTAAATTCCCACGGACGCTGTGAACCGTCGTAATGCTGGTGCGTCGTGAGCGGTTGGCCCGTTTCAGCGGACGCGTCGTAGAGAAACATGTTGCTCTCACCTTTCGGCATGCCGTCCGGACCCATGAGATCTTCCGGTTTGGTTCCCGGAGGGTTCCAGGTTTTCCCGCCGTCGTCCGAACGCTGGATCACTTGCCCGAACCAACTGCTGGTTTGCGAGGCGTAGATGCGATTGGGCTCAACGGGCGAGCCTTTGAGATGATACATCTCCCATCCGCCAAAGTGTGGACTGCTGACATCCCACTGTTTACGCGTTCCGTCCGACGTCAAAATGAACGCGCCCTTCTTGGTTCCAACAAGTAGCCGTACGCTGCTCATCTCCGACTCCTTTCACATTTATGCGCTGCAGTCCCGCACGCCGAATTATCACACTCAGCACTCAGTCCTCAGCACTGTTCAGTTTGGGGCAGTCCCGCAATCTCGATCACCGGCCGCACTTCGACGGTGCCGATTCGTGCGCCTGGAATCCGGCCTGCGATGGCGACCGCCTCGTTGAGATCCCGCGCGTGAATCAGAAAATAGCCGGCAATCTGCTCACGGGTTTCGATGAAGGGGCCGTCGGTCACAAGCGGTTTGCCTTCTCGCACCCGCACCATGACGGCCGTTGCCGCTGGCTGCAGCGGCGACGCGTGGACATATTGTCCAGTGGCGTGAAGCTGGTGCGTCAACTCAACGGATTCGGCGAGCATCTGCTGCCGCTTCTCCTTCTCGATCTTGTTGAAGGCCTCTTCATCATGATGCACAATCAGCGGGAATTTCATGGGCTACCCTCTCCTACACCCTTGCCTTCAGCTAGAAGTTCCCAGTTGAATATCCATTATTGAACATTCAACATTTGGCCTCAGCGTCGCTCATGCACAGCCGCCTTCTTTGATCGGCCGCACCTCGATGCTTCCAAACTGGGCTGCGGGAAACTTCGAGGCGATTCGGACGGCGTCGTTCAGGTCTCGCACATCGATCAGAAGGTATCCGCCCAGTTGCTCTTTAGTTTCAGCAAACGGACCGTCGGTCGTGGTCGTTTTGCCATCGCGAACCCGTACGGTCGTCGCGGTGTCCACTGGATGAAGAGGCGAGGCTGCAAGGAGCTGACCTTGCTTCTGCAGGGCATCGCAGTAGGCCATGGACTCATCCGAGACGGCGATCCGTTCGTGCTGCGGCATCGCATTGAGGACCTTTTCTTCAACGTAAACCAAGCAAAGATATTTCATGATGTGCTCCCAATAAGTGATCGGTCGAATTCAGTTTCATTAGGCAGCTCGCTCATTCATCTCCCAAAGCGCAAATGTATTGTGCTCCGTGTCTTCGCAAATCGCGAAATAGCCCATGTGCGGAACGGCGGTCTTTGGTTTGCAGACCGTTCCGCCCAGCTTCTGGACCTTCGCCACAGCCTTGTCAACCGAAGGGACAGCCACGTAGATTGTGATCGAATGCCCAGGGTGCATACGCGGCAAAAGCCCGCCGTCCGGCGAGGCATCCTTTCCACCTGTGTCGATACGCCAGTATTCGGCAACGGCCGCTGATAACTTCGCGAACTTCCAGCCGAACAACGAGCTGTAGAACTTCTTCGCCCGTCCAAGATCATCGGCGGGAACATCGAACCAGACGACACTTGCCGCAGTTTTGGATGGTTTCGTCTTCCGCTTTTGAACCGGTTTCGCCATGGCATCCTCCTATTCTTCGGGGAATCCCGCTTACATAAGATAGTCGTTGGGAACTGTGAAAATCGACATCGACTTCTATCTCCTATGTCGGGCAATTGACAAGTGCATGTAAGCGAGTGATATTCCTTGGAGAACAGAGTTTCCGTGAATATGAGAGCTCTCATGGGTAGGCCGCTTAGATCACGGCCTCTGTCAGAGCACACCTCATAGCCGGGCAGCAACCGGGAATAGGAGGACTGGGTGACACTCTCGTGCGAAGATCAGGAGGCGCTGCGGTACGCGAAGGCGCTCCTTGAAAACCCTGGCCTCGCGGCAAAGATCACGGGATTGATTGGCATGCCGATTGAGAAGGCGCTCACGCTACTTCCGGGGAAATGGGCAAAGGTCGTCAACGAGGCGACAAAGAAGTCGTTAGAGACAGCACTACAGGCTGCGCTGCTGACGCTTGATGACAAGCCGCAGCCGAACTCTTGGGAGTTCCTGCACAAGCTCGCGGTGGTGGCGACGGGTGCGGGGGGAGGTGCCTTTGGATTGCTCGGTCTCCCAGTTGAACTGCCCCTATCCACCACGATCATGCTGCGCTCCGTTGCCGATATCGCACGCAGTGAAGGGGAACGCCTCCGGACGCCGGATGCCAAACTGGCGTGCCTTGAGGTCTTCGCTCTTGGTGGGCGTAGCCAGAGCGACGACGCGAGCGAATCCGCCTACTTCTTGATACGTGGGGCTCTGGCGAAGTCGGTCTCAGAAGCTGCGGGGTACATTGCCGAGAGAGGTCTGGTGAAGGAGGGTGCACCAGCCATCGTCAGGTTCATCACACAGTTGGCTACGCGCTTCGGCGTGAATGTTTCTCAGAAGGTCGCCGCGCAAGCCGTACCTGTGATCGGTGCTGCCGGAGGTGTCGCGATCAACGTTCTGTTCATCGATCATTTCCAGGAGATGGCACGGGGGCACTTCATTGTCCGCAGGCTGGAGCGCACGTATGACTCGCAGTTGGTGCGGGAGGAGTATGAGCGGTTGTAAGGGGTAACCTGGTTAGTCCCTCGTGCTCACGGAACCCCCACGATGAAGGGGATGGGAAGGATAGCCTAGTCGTCCTCCTGCTCGCGGAACGCGCACGGTAGGAATGTGCTCGTTCGACGCGCGCAATCGAGGATCGACCAGGCTACCCTTGGAATTATAATAGGAAATTGAAAGGTCGCGCGCAGTGGAAGATCAATCAGCCACCATCCCTGAAGGTATAACGAGCGCCCTTGGAAGGACCATTGAGTTAGAAATGTTGTCGACCAACCAGGCGCTGAAGCGCATCGCCGACGTATCGACCCATAGACATCCGGACACGGTCAGCTGCAAAGGCCGCTCAGCGCCCATCTGTTTGCTGTCGCAGAATATCCTGATGGGAGCTGCTCGACCTATGCCTCAGTCCGGCAGTTGGCTCAGCCGTTTCTCTAGAAATCGCCGCTCTGGTTCCTGCTGCGTGAGGCTCAGAGCCCGTTCGTAGGAGGTGCGGGCGTCTTTCGTTCGTCCCAGCCGCCGACAAAGATCTGCCCGGGCCGCGTGGGCCAAGTGATAAGTTTCCAGGTCGCCCCGCGCGAGGATCCCATCGACGAGCTCCAGGCCGGCTGATGGACCGTCTCGCATCGCCACGGCGACGGCGCGGTTCAGTTCGATCACCGGCGAGGGCTCTGCTTGAAGCAAAAGAGTGTAAAGGCCGACGATCTGACTCCAGTCTGTCGCAGCAGCAGTCGGGGCCTGTGCATGTGCTGCGGCGATCGCGGCTTGGATGGTGTAGGGGCCGACCTGCCCCATCGACAAGGCACGCTGCAAGAGTGAACCTCCTTCCGTGATCTGTTCTCGGTTCCAGCGCGATCGGTCTTGATCTTCCAGAAGAATCAATTCGCCGGTCGCTGAAGTGCGTGCGGCGCGCCGCGAGTCTTGCAACAATAGCAACCCCAAGAGTCCCATTGCTTCCGGTTGCGGGAGCAACTGGATCAGCACTCGTCCCAAACGGATCGCTTCGCCACAGAGATCGTGCCGTGTGACTGTGTCTCCGAATGAGGTGGAGTAGCCCTCGTTGAACACGAGATAGACGACACGGAGCACGGCATCCAATCGATCCGGCAATTCTTTCTCGGGCGGTACTTCATAGGGGATGCGGGCGTCACGGATTTTCGCCTTGGCCCGCACGATCCGTTGCGCGATCGCGGAAGGTTTGGTCAAGAAGGCGCGTGCGATTTCCTCGGTGGTGAGACCGCAAACTTCGCGCAGCGTCATCGCCACCTGAGCTTCTGGGGGAAGCGCGGGATGGCAGCAGGTAAAGATTAATCGCAGCCGGTCATCGTCGAGGTGCTCGTCATCCTGCTGCTCCTGATCGATGCTGGTGGTGGCAGATTCCATTTGCTTTGCCAGTTCGTCCAGGGACGCATCCTGCCGCGTGCGCCTTCGCATGCCGTCGATGGCCTTGAAGCGACCGGTCGAGACAAGCCACGCTCGTGGATTGGCCGGAAGTCCTTCACGCGCCCATTGCTCAACCGCCACGGTGAACGCTTCGTGCAACGCTTCTTCCGCCGCATCAAAGTCGCCGAGCAGCCGGATCAAGGTCGCAAGAACCTGGCGCGAGTCCGAGCGGTAGACGGCATCCACTACCTCACGCACATTCTCGAATTGCGTCTTCGCTCATCGGTGCAGAGCCTCCACCAACCTGTCTTGTTCATGTGATCTGTTCAGTCTGTTTGGTTCATCTGGTTTGTCTTGTCAGTCTGGTTTGTCTGGTTTTTTAGTTGAACGAAACTGACCAGATGAACCAAATCAACCAGATTAACCAGACAGACCAGATGAACTAGATAGACCTGTTACAGTTTCTGCGTGATCCGTTCGGCATAGCCGGTCAGTTCCATGTAGCCCTGCCGTCGGATCGGTTTCCCCTCTGCCGTGCCGGTTGTCTCGACGGCGCCTTCCCAATAGGTTATTTGTGTGCTGCGTTTGGGGGAGAGTTCTTGCTCTGCCATGAGCGGCACGATTTCCAGTGAGAGGTGTTGTGAGGGAATGGTCAGGTGCCAACGTTGCGGATAGTGAGCCTTGCTTGCAGGGCTGGTCCAATAACTGGTTGGTTCGAGTGTGAAGTCTTCGAGCAAAAGATGATGCCCCTGTCCGTTGCGATCGATCAAGGTACCGCTTGAGGCGGAATGGGCCGATCCGTCCGCCCGGCGGAGCCGATAGAGCATGAGTTCTCTCTGGTCATCGAGTTGCAGGCTAAACCAGTCCCATCCGACCAGATCCTTGTCGAGATCGGCGGAGCCGAACTCATGATCCATCCAACTTGTGCCGGTTACGTCGAATGACTCATTTCCGATCGTGAGGATGCCGGTTGTGGCCAGTCTGGTGAAGGAATAGTAGTGAGAGGCTTGTCCTGGGGCCGATCCTTTTCGACTGATCCCGTCGGTGCCATGCACGACTAGCGGCTTTCCCGGCGAGACCGTGAATTGGATGGCCATGTCTCCGTCCGCGGCTTGGAGGATTTGAGTATCGGGAGCGGAGGATGGCGATTCGGCGCTCCATCGATCGATCCAGACGTGGAGCCGATCCTGCGCCGCACCGGCCTTGCCCAAGCCGGCCCGGCTCATTTTATCGGCATAGTGAAACCGGCCCTTGCTGAGATCGCTCACGGCGAAATGGGCCAGGTATAGGTGTGTGACGGCCCACTGTGACGGCAGGGTTTTCGTCTGATCGCGCGGCATGCCACGGCGGAAGAAGGTGAGTTCATAGCCGAATGGCCGACCGTCCTTCGCCGTGACCTGGCCGGTGTAGTACCACCATTCGGTGCGAAACTCCTCATGCGCCCCGTGATCGCGCGGGAATGAATATCGATAGCCTTCCGTGGCGAAGCGGAATTCCTCTGCAGTATCGACAGCGAACCCTGGCACAACCACGATCAGACTACTCACAAGGACCAGGATGTAACGGAGATGGCGCGGTAATTTGCGCATGGGCGATGGACCGTCCGTGAGGTAAGAGAATCGTCGCGCGCTTATACCATGCTTAGCCCGCATTTTTCATGACGGTTCGTCGCGAAATCGCTGAGCCGCGTTGCAAGACCAGCGCGCGGAGCCCTGAGGCCCTGATGCATACTCGTGCAGTACGGTGAGGGTCCGAGGGGCGAGCCCGCTGGCCGAAGGCTCGTCGTACCAGCGGATCGGCGATTGCAGCAGGAGTGTTCATGAATAATGCGGGTGCGACAGTTGGCACAAATCTCCTGTGTTAATAGGGGGTTTCATCGACTCAATGGGTGATCGATGCGTGTCTCGCGCCGTTGACAACTTTGTCGACCATCAGCTATCGTGAGCCATGCAGACCAATCATGAACGAGAGCAACAGGGGCGCGACCAGCCTCAGAGTGCGATGCCGTTTCCCATTCCGGCTCGAATTCCGGTGTTTCCGCTTCCGAATATCGTGCTGTTCCCCAAGACCTATCTCCCCCTGCACATCTTTGAGCCGCGCTACCGTGCCATGGTCTCGGATGCGGCGTTGAGCGGGCAGTGCATCGGCATGACCCTGCTCAAGGGTGGATGGGAAACAGACTATTACGGCCATCCGCCCGTGTTCTCGATGGGCTGTGTCGGGCGATTGGCCAGCGTGAAGCCGTTGGCAGATGGCCGATCCAATATCCTACTGCAAGGACTGGAACGGTTTGAAATTGAACGCGAGTGGTACGACAAAGCCTATCGTGAGGCGACGATCGCTGTGACGGTTCGGGGCACAGAGACGTCGCTGGATCCCGCAGTCCGCAGGCGCCTGTTCACCACCCTGGAGTCCTATCTCCAATCTCGCGACGACGTGCCGACATGGCAGGAACTGTTTCGGGAAGAAGTCGGCGATGAGATTGTCGTCAATACCCTGTCCACTTACTTGGAATGTACCCCCTTGGAAAAGCAGTTTCTGTTGGAAGCAGACAGTCTCCATCAACAAGCCCGCCGTCTCAGTGACCTCATCGAATTCATGATCCACGATCGATCCGGCACGAAGGGCTTGGGCTGATGGATCGCGCCATCGCGATCCAGGTGTCACGGCTCACGAAGGCCTACGATGGCCATACGGCCGTCTCCGATCTGTCGTTTGAGGTGTATGCCGGTGAGATTTTCGGTCTGCTGGGGCCGAACGGAGCTGGGAAAAGCACCACGCTCAGGACACTCATCACGCTGCTGACGCCGACGTCCGGTACGGCGAGCGTCTTGGGCCACGATACGGTGCGCGAGGCGGATGTCGTCCGGCGACTCATCGGCTACGTGCCTCAAGAACGAGCCATCGATCGTTTTCTCACCGGTCGGGAACACCTCGAACTCCTCGGCGCGCTGTACCATTTGTCCAAGGCTGAAGCTGCTAAACGCATCGCCGAGCTGCTGAAGCTCGTGGAATTGGAAGAGGCGGCCGATCGCGCGGCAAAAACCTACTCCGGGGGGATGAAGCGGAAGCTCGACATCGCCTGCGGCCTCTTGCCGGACCCCAAGATCTTGTTTCTCGACGAGCCGACATTGGGCTTGGATGTGCAGAGCCGGCTCCGGATTTGGGACTACGTGCGGATGTTGAAGGAACGCGGCATGACGATCGTGATGACGACGAATTATTTGGATGAAGCGGATCAGCTCTGCGATCGGTTGGCCATCATCGACGGGGGCAAGATCAAGACGCTCGGATCGCCGACTGAGCTGAAGATCGGACTGGGCGGCGATATCGTGTCGTTAACCTTGAAGGACCAGAGTAAGATTCCGACGTTGGTGTCTGCGTTGACGAAACAACCGGCCATGCGAGCGGTCAAGGCGACGCCGACCGGCCTGGATATTCGGGTCGAGTCCCCAGAGAAGGCCCTTCCCGCCATCCTCGAGTCCGCTAATCGATTGGATTGCCAACTGGAATTTATCGAGTATCACCGACCGAGATTGGACGACGTGTTCATCGCCCACACGGGCCGATCGATCAAAGACGAATTGCCGAAAGAGAATGTTGAATGATGATGGGTATGGAGCGAAGCGGATGCAAGAGTATTGGCAAGAAATCAGTGCGCTGACAATGCGGTGGGTCCGGCGGCTCAGCCGTGAGAAGTTCAGCATGTTGTTCACGCTCGTGCAGCCGATGCTGTTCTGGCTGATCTTCTTCGGCAACCTGTTCCAGCGGGCTGCAGATGTGCAAGTGACTCAGGCCCCGGACTACATCAGCTTTCTGACGGCCGGCGTGGTCGTCATGACAGTGCTCAACAACGGGCTCGCCGGGGGCGTCGATTTGTTGTTCGACAAGGAGAATGGGTTTTTGGAGCGGTTAATGACCACACCGATCCATCGGAGCTCTGTGATCCTGAGCCGCTTTATCTTCGTCATGACGATTACATCGCTCCAAGTGCTCGTGATTCTTGGGGTGGCCTTTCTGTTCGGTGTCCAGCCGGCAACGGGGCTCTTCGGTATTGCCGCAATCTTGATGATCGGAATGCTCTTTGGCGTCGGTCTCACCGCGATTTCCATGGCCATGGCCTTTTCCGTGAAAAGTCACGGCGACTTCTTTTCAGTCCTGGGCTTCTTGTCGCTCCCGATGATTTTCTTGAGCTCGGCTTTGGTGCCCTTGGCGGGGATGCCTGCGTGGATGGGGTTCCTGGCGCGCTTCAATCCAATGACCTGGGCGATCGACGCGGTGCGGCCGTTGATCCTTTCCGGCTGGACCGAGGCTCTTCCCCATGTCGGAATGGTGGTGGTCGTCATGGTGATTTTTGACGCCCTCTGTCTCTACGGGAGCGCCAAGGTGTTCCGTCGGGCAATGGGCTGATGGGCAGGCTTTCGGGGACTCCCACCATGCTGACAAACGAAAGTCAAATCCGGGCCCTGATCCGACTGTTGGCCGATGAGGACGAGAAGATCGTCCGGACCATCAGCGGTAAACTCATCGACATCGGTCCCACTGCGGTACCCCTGCTTCAGGAAGCGGAAATCGAACAGCCGGAAATGGCCGACCGTCTTGTCTCGGTGCTCGAGGAGATCCGCGGTGGAAATCTCGAAGATGAACTCACGCAGCTGGCGGCGTTGCCGGATGGCCCGACGGATCTCGAACGCGGGGCCTTTCTGATCGCCCGGTATGCCTACCCTTCGCTGACGGTCTCCTCGTATACGCGCCAGCTCGATGAAATGGCGCAGGAAGTGCAGGACAGGATCGGCCCACGTGCTTCGGGGGAGGAAACGATCAAAACGTTGAACCGGTACCTCTTTACGGAGCAGGGCTTCAAAGGCAACACGAAGAATTATTATGAGTTGGAGAATAGTTACCTCAACTGCGTGATCGACCGACGAACGGGTATTCCGATCAGCCTCTCGACGGTGTACCTCCTTGTCGGAAAGCGGCTGGGTCTTCCGGTTCATGGGATTGGGATGCCGGGCCATTTCTTAGTGAAGTACGAATCGGATCGCTACAAAATCTTCGTCGATTGTTTCAACGGAGGAGCGTTGCTGACCGAGAAAAATTGCCAGCGGTTTCTCACGGAAGCCGGCTATGGATTCGACGAGAAATACTTGCAGCAGAGTCCGGTGCGAGCCATTCTCTCCCGTATGATCAAGAACCTCTTGGCCATCTATGCCAAACTCGACGACCCCCTCAAGAAGGCTCGCCTGACGAAATTCATCGAGATCCTGGGGTGCGATAACCGCGAAGGCGGCTTGTAATTCGTTAAAAGTGAAACGTTTCGAGGAAGCACTTGCGATCACGCAGTCTGACTTTTCACTGTCTTTAGAGCTTTTCAGAGCCTGCTAGCCGCATTGTTCATGAGGTTCGTCGCGAAATCGCTGAGCCGCGTCGCGAGACAAACGCGCAAAGCCTAGACCCGAGGCGTACTCTGCAGTACGTGAGGGTCCGAGGGGCGAGCCCGCTGGCCGAGGCTGTCGTAGCAGCGGATCGGCGACTGCAGCAGAAGCGCTCATGAATAATGCGGGCTATAGTTTGATCGCCATCAAGTCCTGCCCGACCACAATCTTTCCCCCGAACGCTTCCCCTGCCTGTTCCCGCACATTGTATCGGTCGGTGATCGGATAGAAATGCGAGAGCACGAGCCGGTCGACTCCGGCCTCTCTTGCCACCTGCCCACATTGACCGGCATGCAGATGGACCGGGCTCGGCCGACTCGCTGGGAAGGAACAGTCCAGCACCGCGAGATCGGCGTCTCCACAGAGGCGCACGAGATTGTCGCAATATTGCGAATCGCCTGAATAGGCCAGGGCCTTCCCGCCATATTCGATTCGATACCCCAGGCAATGGAGGTTTTGCGCATGGGTCACAGTTCGTGGAGTCACTCTCGTGTTTCCGATCATAAACGCCCGATCGGCTACTTCTTTAAAATGAACCGCGAACGGCGCCTGTGTGAAGCCGGGCAGGGTGGTAAAGAGAGTCTGGAAGAATTTCTTGGTCCCGCAAGGGCCGATCACAGTGAGCGGTGGCCTTGTTCCTCCTTCATATTTGGTAAAGATCATCGCATCGAAAAAATAGGTGATGAAGTCGGAAAAGTGATCGGCGTGGTAATGGGAAAAGAGAATATGGGTGATCCGATGCCGGTTCACACCGGTTTTTAGTAGGTTTGTCAACGTGCGCGGGCCAAAATCCAACAGGATCGTATGGTCGGTGCGGACGAGATAGCCCGCGGCTGCTCGCGAGGGGTGTACATTCGTGCCGGAGCCGAGGATGGTGATGCGCATAAGTAGGGTCGCCTCAACCTTCTTGACGAAAGCTATCCCGCAGGCGCAGGAGCAGCGCGCGAGTTTGGTCCACTTCTTCGGGGCTCAAGGCCCGTGCAAAGAATGGACGAAGAAAGGCCAAGTGGGCCGCAAAGGTCTTTCGAAAGAGCGCATCGCCTTTCGCGGTTAACGAGATCTTGGTGCAACGGCGATCTTTTTTCATGGCATCCCGCCGGATCAATCCCTTGGAGACAAGTCGATCGAGAACGCCGGTGAGCGTACCTTTGGTGACGAGCGTCTTGGCAGAGAGTTCCGAACAGGTCATGCCATCCGTATCTCCCAGCGTGGCAATGACATCGAACTGCGAGGGCGTCAGTCGCAGAGATTTGATATGGCGGATGTCGATGCGCCAGAAGGCCAGATAGGTCTCGACCAGGGGTCGCAACACTTTCAGATAAGGATCGTCCTTCAGATCCGGCAACTCCATACCGAGAGGATAGTCCGCACTAGAACGAAGATTCAAGAGGGAGCAGAGAATGGAGGCTGTTGATCTCCTGTGCTCGCGCAACGCGCGGTCGAGGAATGCCCTCGTTGGACGCGCGCAGTGGGAGAACAATCAGCCCCATTCCCAGAGAGATAACGAGCAAGCTTGGAGGGATGGTGAAGAGTGGCCAGGTGCCCTTCTTGCTCGCAGAACGCGCACGATGAAAAGGATGGGAAGGACACCCACGTTGGTCCTGTGCTCCCGGAACGCGCGCCCTGAGAAGGGCCTCGTTCGACGGCCGCACTTAGACCAACATGAGTGCCCTTCCCAGAGGGAAAAGGCTGGCGAGCTTGGAAGGATAATTTTGGATGGATGCTGCTCGTCCGATGCGCGCAGTCAAGGGCAGCCTTTCCCACTCCCCTAGAGAGAGCTGTAGAGGAATAGGAAGGTGCTCGTGCCACGCGCACTCCTGACACCCAACACTTAGCGAGTACTGCTTGTCAGGCCGTGAGCAAATCGGTATCCTCCAAAGGCGAGAGACTTCTCTGGGAGCCAGGAATGGGTATCGCGGACTTACTCAAATTCAAACGGTCTGAAATACTGCGTCTTGCGCAGGCACACGGAGCCCACAATGTGCGGATCTTCGGGTCCGTGGCCAGAGGAGAGGCGCGCTCGGAGAGCGATGTCGACTTCCTCGTCGAAATGGACAGCGGACGCACCTTGCTCGATCTTATCGAACTCAGCCAGGACCTCGAAACATTGCTGCAGTGTAAAGTCGACATCCTCACCGATCAGGGCCTTAGTCCATACCTTGAGCAGCGAATCCATGCCGAAGCTGTCCCCCTATGAAGGACGACCGCATCTATCTCCTGCACGTTCGAGACGCCATTCAGCACATCGTGAGCTATACAGCGGCAGGAAAGGAGAGCTTCTTTTCCGACCGAAAGACCCAAGACGCGGTCGTACGGAACCTCGAAATTGTCGGGGAGGCGATCAAGCGCGTATCCGTCACGCTGAAAGAAGCTCATCCTGACATAGCGTGGAAACCCATCGCTGGTATGAGAGACAAACTGATTCACGATTATTTCGGGGTCAATTTGCAACTGGTGTGGGATGTGGTCGAACGAGATTTGCCGGTTCTGAAACAAAAGATCAGCCGCCTCCTCGAAGCCCTTGGCGAGAAACCCTAGGAGGACTCGCCCGGAGTGTGATCAAGCTGAAAGATATTGTCGAAGCCGCACTGCTGGGAAGCCACCACGTTCCCTTCGTTCGTCTATCTAATCTCTTTAGCCTATCTGGTTTTCTTGTGCGATTAACCGGACTAACCAGCCTCGCGTCGCGCCAGTCCCCCCTGTCCCGCACATCTCGCGTTTGGGTCCCTGGACACACGCGCAGTGGGAGATCAATCAGTCCCCATTCCCTGTGAGAGATAACGAGCAAGCTTGGAGGGATGGAGAAGGGGAGCGGCCAGCTGCCCTTCTTGCTCGCAGAGCCCCCACGATGAAGCGGTGGTCGCTCGATGCGCGCAGTAAAGGGCAGCCTTGGCCACTCCCCTGAGAGGGAGGTGTAAAGAATTAGGATGTGCTCGCTCGGGCTAATGACACGTCTCGGCGTGTCAGTGGGTGGGCGGGTGAGAAGGACGCGCGCAGTGGGAGACGCTCCAGCCGGCTCCAAGAGAGAAGATAGGCCTCACGTTTCGCGTCTCACGTCTTCCAGGCATAGGGTCTTCTCCCCACAAAAGGAAGCTGATTTATAGGTGCAAAAGGGGTATCCTTCGGCGGAATTAGGCGAGAATTTCTGGAGTGGGAAAACAGCATGAGCAACGGGGATCTCAATTGGATTGCCAATTTCATCTGGGGCATCGCTGACGATGTACTTCGCGACCTTTATGTGCGAGGCAAATACCGCGATGTCATCCTTCCGATGACCGTCCTGCGCCGTCTCGACGCTTTGCTTGAGCCGACGAAGAAGAACGTGCTCGACATGAAGAAGTCGCTCGACAAGGCCAAGATCGTTCATCAGGACCAGCCATTGCGCCAGGCCGCCGGACAGGCCTTCTACAATACATCGAAGTTCACGCTGCGCGACCTCAAGGCTCGTACCAACCAGCAGCAACTCAAAGCCGACTTCGAGGCGTATCTCGATGGGTTCTCGCCGAACGTGCAGGACATCCTCGAGAAGTTTGAGTTCCGCAATCAGATTCCGCGTCTGTCCAAGGCGGATGCGCTCTATGCGCTGATCGAGAAGCTTCTTTCGCCGGATATCAACCTGAGCCCCAACCCGGTTTTGAACAATGACGGTTCGGTGAAGCACCCTGGCCTCGATAACCATGCCATGGGTACGATCTTTGAAGAACTAGTCCGCCGCTTCAACGAAGAGAACAACGAGGAGGCTGGTGAGCACTGGACGCCGCGCGACGCCGTGAAACTCATGGCAAAGCTGATCTTCCTGCCTATTGCAAAAAAGATCGAGTCTGGCACCTACCTCCTGTACGACGGCGCTTGCGGCACGGGCGGCATGTTGACCGTGGCTGAAGAGACGCTTACAGCAACTCGCCAAAGAGCATCGCAAGCAGGTGGCCACGCATCTCTACGGGCAAGAAATCAATGCCGAGACCTACGCCATTGCCAAAGCCGATTTGCTGCTAAAGGGAGAGGGCGAGGCAGCGGACAACATTGTCGGCGGGCCGGAGTACTCCACACTCTCCAACGATGCCTTCCCCTCGCGCGAGTTCGACTTCATGCTTTCGAACCCGCCCTACGGCAAGAGCTGGAAAAGCGATCTCGAGCGCCTGGGTGGGAAAGACGGCATCAAAGACCCGCGGTTCGTCATCCAACATGCAGGTGATTCCGAGTACTCGCTCATCACACGTTCGAGCGATGGCCAGCTGTTGTTCCTTGCGAACATGCTTTCGAAGATGAAGCACAAAACCAAGCTGGGTAGCCGTATCGCCGAGGTGCACAACGGTTCGTCGCTCTTCACCGGCGATGCAGGCCAGGGCGAAAGCAACATTCGGCGTTGGATCATCGAGAGTGACTGGCTGGAAGCCATCGTCGCCCTGCCGCTGAACATGTTCTACAACACCGGCATTGCCACCTATATCTGGGTGCTGGCGAATCGGAAACCCGAGCATCGCAAGGGCAAGGTTCAACTCATCGACGCGACGCAATGGTACAAGCCGCTTCGTAAAAATCTCGGCAAGAAGAATTGCGAATTGTCGGAAGAAGATATCCAGCGTATCTGCCAGACCTTCCTGGACTTCAAGGAAACCGAGCAGTCGAAGATTTTTCCCAACGCCGCCTTCGGCTACTGGAAGGTCACCGTCGAACGGCCGCTACGCCTCAAGGGAATTGATCCCAACCGCGCGTACAGCCCCAAAGAGATCAAGGCGCTCAAGGAGACAGGGGAACGCGACGAGAAGGCCCAGCCGGTCATCACGAAGATCCACAAGCCGACGAAGACCAAGGCCGACCCGCTGCGTGGATTGTTTGAAACGACAATCAGTGGCAAGAGTTGCGTCGTCGAGTACGAGCCAGACAGCGAGCTGCGAGACACCGAGCAGATCCCGCTACTGGAAGAAGGCGGCATCGAAGCCTTTCTCCGCCGCGAAGTCCTGCCGCACGCGACCGACCTGCCTGCGCCGTGCGCGCCGCGGCAGGCGCCTGGTACAACCCTGAAAGCATCAAGACCGGCTACGAGATCAGTTTCACCCGCTACTTCTACAAACCGCAACCGTTGCGCACGCTGGAGGAAATTCGCGCCGACATCCTGGCGCTAGAGAAGGAGACCGAAGGGCTGCTGGGCCAGATTATCGGGGGAAGCGGGCGATGAGCCGGAGGAAAAGCCTCCCCACCGCCAAGCCGTCCGCCACGGGAGTTGCTCCCAAGGCGCTGCTGGCAGAGGTGCGAGATTTCATTCTGGAAGCGCGGCGGCAGACCGCGCGCATGGTCGATGCGGGTCTCACGCTGCTGTACTGGCAGATCGGCGACCGCATACGTCGGGAAATCCTACGCGAAAAACGGGCAGGGTACGGTGAACGGATCGTTTCCGCGCTGGGGAGACAATTGGAATACGAGTTCGGCCGGGGATTTTCCGAGAAATCCCTGCGCCACATGATCCGCTTTGCCGAAGCCTTCCCCGAGTTTCAGATTGTCTCGACGCTGTCGAGACAATTGGCCTGGAGTCACTTTCTGGAGATCATCTATCTCAAGAACGATCTCCAGCGCGACTTCTATGCCGAACTGTGTCGCATGGAGCGCTGGAGCGTGCGCATGCTCCGGTCTCGTATCCAGTCCATGCTCTACGAGCGCACCGCCCTCTCGAAGAAGCCCGAACACCTCATCGAGAAAGAGCTGAAAGGCCTGCGGGAGGAAGACCGGCTCACAGCCGATCTCGTCTTCCGCGATCCCTACGTGCTCGATTTCCTCGGCCTGCGAGACACGTACAGCGAAAAAGACTTGGAACACGCGCTGCTGCGGGAGATCGAATCGTTCCTGCTCGAACTCGGCCGTGGGTTCGCCTTCGTCGAGCGGCAGAAGCGCATTACCCTCGACGGAGACGACTACTACATCGATCTGCTCTTCTATCACCGGCGGCTGCGGCGGCTGGTGGTCATCGAACTCAAGATCGGCGACTTCAAGCCCGCCGATGCCGGGCAGGTTGAACTCTATCTGCGCTGGCTCGACCGCCATGAACGACAGGAAGGGGAAGAGAAGCCCCTCGGCCTCATCCTCTGCGCCGGCAAGAAGCGCGAGACGGTGGAACTGCTTGAACTCGAACCCCGCGGCATCCACGTCGCCGAATACCTGACCGAACTTCCCCCCCGCGAGTTGTTGCAGCAGCGTCTGCATGATGCTGTCATCTATACCCGCCTGAGGATGGAACAGCAGGCAGTCGATGAGGCTCCGATCAAGCCCCCTCCGGCTGGCAGGAAGAAGAGCGCGTCGTGATCGCCGACCTCAAGCCCTATCCCGCTGATGAAGGACTCCGGCGTGCCGTGGCTGGGGGAGGTGCCGGAGCATTGGGAAGCTGCACGCGGCCTGAAGCGCTACTGCCGCGAACGCAGCGAAACAAGAGGATTTCCGTCTTGAACCGTTAGCTTGTCCGTCATCGACAAACAACAAGGAGTCATTCGGCAACGACGCAGATATGGAAACCGATCGGTACAAGACGCTGAAGGATTAGACACTCTGACGAGACGTTCGCGCCTGGCGACATTGTTGGTTAGCCTTCGCTCGTGTCTCATAGGACCAGGGATCGTTTGCCCGAGTACACTGGGCATCGTTCGAGTCAGGCCGTCTTACACTCATTCTGTACCCGGTCAATCTATTGCACGGCTAACGGCGTTGCTTTCAGATCAAAGCCATACGTAGAGAACTTATCGGTCTGCGTCACCGGAATTCGTCAGGGCAGTACGCTATGAAAAGCTGATCGGACGGCGTTGCCCTCCCACCCTGCCTGAGCAATCGTTCTCCCTCCGCTTGGGTGTGGACAAGGGGGCCTCGATTGGGCAGAGGTGCGACCCAGAATCGAGCAGGCCTTGCAGGCAGTGCCAGACGTGCGGGTACTCCTCTTTAGTCCGACAGGGGCTCCCGTCTCTGTGACATCGACGTCGTCCAGCTCCGTACCGAAGATGACGGAAGGACGCGCTGCGCTCGTGGGTTTGATGCAACGCTATCTTGCTGGACTGATGGACCCGTTCATCAGTCTGCTGGAAGTCCACAAGCTCCTTTACTTCATGCAAGAGGCGGGAGAGTCGTCTCTCCGACTTCGTTATGTGAAAGCCCCATATGGGCCATATGCGGAAAACCTACGCCACCTTCTCATGAGCGTAGAAGGTCACCTGACTTCGGCTATATGGATGGGATTGACGATCCGGAGAAACAACTCGAACTTGTGCCGGAGCTGTCGCCGATGCCAACCAGTTCTTGGCAGGACATCCGAATACACAACGCCGCTTCGAACGGGTCGCCGACCTTGTCAAAGGGTTCGAGACTCCTTTTGGCCTCGAGTTGTTATCCACTGTTCATTGGGTCTCGACTCAAGAGGGCGCGACAACATCAGATAAGGCTATTAAGGCGACATTTGAGTGGAACGAGCGGAAGCGCCGATTCTCGCCTCAACAGATCACCCTTGCATGGGATGTTCTTCGCGAGAAGGGGTGGCTGACCTCCAACCACTGCCGCTAGTCAGGCGTGAAAACCGATACCAGCGAGAAGGGCCTTGAAAGCCTGATCGTCGCGGCGATGACCGGCCAACCGTCGAGCGAGCCGCCGCCGTCGGGCGAAGGTATCGGGCTAATTCGGGCCCGGTATGGCGGAACGGGTTGGATTCTCGGCCAGGCGCAAGACTATGACCGCGAGTTCTGCATCGATCTCCCGCAACTTCGTTCCTTCCTAAGCACAACGCAGCCGAACGTCGCCGAGGCACTCGATCTCGAGCGTGACAGCCCCACCCGGCGAAAGTTCCTCGCCCGCCTGCAAGGTGAGATCTCCAAGCGCGGCGTCATCGACGTGCTCCGCCATGGCGTGAAGGACGGCCCGCATCATATCGACCTGTTCTTCGGCACGCCTTCAGCCGGGCAATGAGAAGGCGCAGGGGCTTTACGAGGCCAACCGCTTCTAGCGTCACCCGGCAGCTTCGCTACAGCCGCGATGAAACACAGCGTGCCTTAGACCTTGGTCTCTTCATCAATGGCCTCCCGATCGCGACCTTCGAGCTGAAGAACAGCCTGACGAAGCAGACCGTCGAGGATGCGGTGGAGCAGTACAAACGCGACCGCGACCCGCGCGAAAAGCTGTTCGAGTTCGGGCGCTGTATCGTGCATTTCGCCGTGGACGATCACGAAGTACGGTTCTGCACGCACCTGAAGGGTAAAGGCTCGTGGTTCTTACCCTTCAATCAGGGCTGGAACGACGGTGCCGGCAACCCGCCGAACCCGAACGGGATCAAGACCGACTACCTCTGGAAGCGATTCCTCACTCCCGAGGGTCTGACCGACATCATTGAGAACTACGCTCAGGTAGTCGAAGAAAAGAACGAGAAGACCGGCAAGAAGAAGGCGCGTGCAGATTTGGCCGCGCTATCACCAGCTCGATGTAGTGCGGAAGCTCTTAGCTGACGCGCGGCAGCATGGCGCGGGCCTGCGCTATCTTATCCAGCACTCGGCCGGCAGCGGGAAATCGAACTCCATCGCCTGGCTTGGCCATCAACTCATCGGATTACGCAAAGACGAGGCGCCGGTGTTCGACTCGATCATCGTCGTGACCGACCGGAAGATCCTCGACAAACAAATTCGGGACACCATCAAGCAGTTCGCGCAGGTGGGTGCCACGGTCGGCCATGCGGAGCACTCGGGCGACCTCGAGAAGTTCATCGAGAGCGGCAAGAAGATCATCATCTCCACAGTTCAGAAGTTCCCGTTCATTCTGGAGGAGATCGGCAACGAACAGCGCGGGCAGACGATTCGCGATCATCATCGACGAGGCCCACTCGAGCCAGGGCGGCAAGACCTCGGCGGCGCTGAGCATGGCGCTTTCGGCAGCTGGAGCCGAAGAGGAGGACGAGACCACTGAGGACCAGATCAACCGGATCATGGAGGCCGGAAGCTGCTGCCGAATGCGAGCTACTTTGCCTTTACGGCCACGCCGAAGAACAAGACGCTGGAGATCTTTGGGGAGCCGTACGACGGAAGGCGAGGCAAGACTAAAGCACCGCCCCTTTCACAGCTACACGATGAAGCAGGCGATCCAGGAAGGCTTCATCCTCGACGTGCTCAAGCACTACACGCCGGTCGAGAGCTACTACAAGCTGGTCAAGAAGGTCGAAGGCGATCCGGAGTTCGATACGAAGCGCGCGAAGAAGAAGCTGCGTCGCTACGTCGAGAGCCACGACCATGCTATCCGGCTAAAGGCCGAGATCATGGTGGATCATTTTCACGAGCAGGTGACTGGCCCTCAACAAGATCGGTGGGCAGGCGCGGGCAATGGTGGTGACGAGCGGCGTCGAGCGGGCTATCCAGTACTTCCACGCCTTCCGCGACTATCTGACCGAGCGCAAAAGTCCGTACAAGCCCATCGTTGCCTTTTCGGGCGAGCATGAGTACGGCGGCGCGAAGGTCACTGAAGCCTCGCTCAACGGCTTTCCCATCAAGCCAGATCGCGGACAAGATACAAGAAGATCCCTACCGGTTCTTGATCTGCGCCGATAAGTTCCAGACCGGCTACGACGAGCCGCTGCTCCACACGATGTATGTGGACAAGATCTCTCTCCGGCATCAAAGCGGTGCAGACGCTCTCGCGCCTCAACCGCGCGCATCCGCAGAAGCACGACGTGTTCGTGCTCGACTTCATGAACGACAGCGATACCATTCAGAAGGCGTTCGCCGACTACTACCGCACGACGATCCTGAGTGAGGAAACCGATCCGAACAAGCTGCACGATCTGAAGGCTGCACTTGATGGATACCAGGTTTATGCGCCGGAACAGATCGAGCAGTTCGTCGCGCTATATCTTGGCGGGGCCGACCGGGACAAGCTCGATCCCGATTCTGGATGCCTGCGTCGCGGTCTACAAGGAACAGCTCGACGAGGACGGGCAGGTAGACTTCAAGGGTAAGGCCAAGGCTTTCACGCGGGCCTACGGCTTCCTTGTCATCGATCCTGCCTTACACCAACGCCGAATGGGAGAAGCTGTCGATCTTCCTGAACTTCCTCGTGCCCAAGTTGCCGGCGCCAAAGGAGGAGGATCTCTCGAAGGGCATTCTCGAAGCGATCGACATGGACAGTTATCGTGTCGAGAAGAAGGCGGCGATGAAGATTCAGTTGCCAGACGAGAACGCGGAGATCGAGCCGGTGCCGACGACCGGCGGCGGCCATAAGCCGGAGCCCGAACTCGACCGGCTCTCCAACATCCTCAAGACATTCAACGACCAATTCGGCAACATCCCCTGGACCGACGCGGATCGGGTGCACAAGCTGATTACCGAAGAGATCCCCGCCAAGGTTGCTGCCGACAGCGCCTATCAAAACGCTCGCCGGCATTCCGATAAACAAAACGCCCGCATCGAACATGACAAGGCGCTGCGGAAAGTCATGACGGACTTGCTCTCGGACCACACCCAGCTATTCAAAGAGTTCCAGGATAACGACAGCTTCAAGAAGTGGCTCTCGGATACGATTTTCAGAGTTACCTATGATCAGCCGTCAATTGGACAATGAGATGAAGGCGGCACAAGCGAAATAAAGTGGTCGGGAGTACAGTGTCCACCGCTCCTCTATCTTCTCCCTTGTGGGCAGCTAAATAATTCCCCCCCCCACGCGCGTCGAACGAGGGAAGTCCGCGACCGCGCGTTGCACGAGCACCTTTCTGATGTGATTCTTCCAAGCTTGCTTGCTTCACCTCTCTGGGAATGGCGCCCGTAGTGGTCCAACTGCGCCCGTCGAGCGAGCACATTCTGATCGTGCGCGCTCCGGGAGCACGGGACCACGCGGGTGTCGTTCCCGCCCGCCCCCACCTGGCCGCTCTTCCCCCCATCCTGCTAAGATGCTATCCCCATGAGCACTCGTTCTGAATCGGGCCAGACCAACCTGGCTGCCATTGCAGTCCTCGTCGGCCTCGTCATTACCGGTGTCTGGGTGTGGAAGCGTCTGTCGCTCGATACCCAGGAGTATGTGATCGATCAAGCTATTCCCGTGGCATTTGCGGGGTTGGTGATCGCGGCGGGGCTGTTTCTGTTGGTCCGGGCGTTCAACCGCCGCAGGGGGCAACGGCGTGAACGTGCGAAGTTAATGGCCGAGTTCGAACGGGCTACGGGACAAGAGAAGAAGCTGGAGATCGCCTTTGCCCTGATTGAAGTGAATGGATACCGCGCCAAAGGCTTGGAATCCGTGACGCCCGCGTTACGAGACCTCTTCTCGACGACGTTGCAGCAGGCGCTGGGCGATAAGCAGCAACGGATTCGAGGGATGGCGGCGAGTCATCTTGGCGTCTTGAACGATGCGACAGTCGTTCCCTTGCTTCTGAAGGCGCTGGAAGATGACCACGCCTATGTCCGTTCATGCGCGGCATTGGGATTGGGCCGCTTGCGCGCCAGTGAGGCGAAGGAGAAACTGACGACTGCCATGGAGAAGGATTGGGATCAAACCGTCAGGAGCCGATCGAAGGAGGCGCTGGAACGGATCAATCAAGCATGAGTGATGCGGGTCAGGCCTCTTCGTTGACCCATTCGATGCAGGCGATTTCCGGCGCGCAATTCCACCGCAGGGGAAGAAACGACCATCCAAGTCCACGATTGATATACAGCCGACGGCCGGGCTCCCCGTGATGACCTTCGACTCGGCCATTACAGCCTGGAGGGAGCCAGAACGTCGGCACGCCTGGTATGCGCCACTGGCCACCGTGGCTATGTCCGCAGAGGATCAGATCGACGGCGTGGTGGTCTTCGAGTTGATCGAGGATGTTCGGTGCATGGGCGAGCAAAAGGGTATAACGGTCTTGTGCGCGCGGCGGCAAACAGCTTAAGTCAGCCCGATGCAGCGAGGGATCGTCGACGCCGACAATGGCGATCTCGCCACAGTCCGTGGAAATGAAGGTGGCCTGATTGATCAAGAGGGTGATTTTGTGGCGATCGGCGAGTTCGCAATACTGATCGATCGGCACGCCACTGTAGTGATCGTGATTCCCCAACGTCACGAAGACCGGCGCAATTTCGCGCAAACCCGAGAGAAATCGAAATAGATGCGGCAGTCCCTCTGGGACGTTGAGCAGGTCGCCGGTGACAAAGATCCAGTCAGGGCGAAGTTCGCCGATGGTGTCGACGATGAGATCGTGCCGTGGCTGATAGCGGTCGAGATGCAGGTCGCTCAGATGAATGGCCCGCCGGCCGGCCAAGGGGCTGTGCGTATAGGTGAGTCGTGAGATCTCGTGGGTGGAGAGTCCAACTTCCCAGCGAGGAACGCGACTAAAGATTCGATAGAAGGGTTCGCTCAGGCAATATCCGATGAAGGAACGGGCTTGATCGGGCCAGGACATTGTGCGTCGTGTCATCCCATCACTCGATCCAGCTCGACACGATCGGAAGGAGTTACACGATAGCCTCGTTCATACAGATCGCTCATGCCTTGCATCAAGGCGTCCATATTTCGGCTGCGGTACCAGCTATCGAACCGCTCCATGAGTGCGGTAACCTGCTTCGGGGCCGGCGCCTCGTCGTGGTACGAGAGGGTGAGGGAGCGGAGCAAGTCTTGAAGTTCAACGGGACTATAGGTCGCATCATCATTCCGGTCGGCGACCAGGGCGAATTCATAGAAGGTCAGGCTGACCGAGAGCAATGCCTGTGTCTTGGCAAGATCATCTCGCGCATCGTCCATCCCCCTTGGATAGTGGCGACGACAATCCAGGTCGAGTTGGGATGAGGAAGTCGGGTTCCAGCTGATTCCCTGTACGGTCGGGGGAGGCACCTTTCCCGCTTTATAAAACCATGAGACACAGGTGTTTGCTTGCGCGAAGGCCTGTTTGTCTTTGTGGATCTGCCGGCCGATGTGCTGGGTAAACTGTTGAAAGATCGCATTGTCTCTGCCCAATGAGTCCCCTGGGAACAGCGCACACATCAGAACGGTGAGGGACACTCCTGCCGCTAACAGGCAGGCCTTAGGCCATTGAACCATCGCTGGGCGAGCAGACATACGAAAAGTATACCATGCAAGTGCTCTTATCTCCCTCATCCCCCTCGATATTGACTGAATGGTGAGGGCAATCATGTGAGAATGATGAAGGGGCCTGTTGCACCATGACCATGCCGTTTTTGACAGCCCCACTGCCGGGCATCGGCGGAAAGATGCGGACATTTCCGGAAGACTTCCAGGTCGAGGAACATCCGCTGTATCTCCCCTGTGGAGAGGGTGAGCATCTCTACATCAAAATCAGAAAGCGCCTGCTCTCGACTCCGGATCTCGTCCTGCGGCTCTCTTCGGTCTTGGGAGTAAAAGCGCAAGCGATCGGTGTGGCGGGCCTCAAAGACGCCAGGGCTGTGACCACACAAATGGTTTCGCTCCTCGGTGTCACACCCGAACGGCTGGATCGGCTGAAATTGGATGAGCAGCTCCTGTCTGTGGAGGTGCTGGGTCGGCATCGCAATCGCTTGCGACCGGGGCATCATGCAGGCAATCACTTTCGGTTGGTGATCAGGGATGTCGCCGCGCACACCCGCGAGACGGTGCCCCTGCTCACAGACACACTGGTGCGACGAGGCGTGCCGAACTATTTCGGCCCCCAACGGCAAGGGCGGAGTGGACAGAATTACCAGACCGGGGCCGAACTCCTGGTGGACCCTGCTCGTCGAAACAGGCTGAGCAGGTCCAAGCGCATGTGGTACCTCAATGCCTATCAGTCGCATTTCTTCAATGACATATTGGCCAGGCGACTCGATCGACTCGATCGTGTTTTGGTTGGTGACTGGGCTATGAAAATGGAGAATGGCGCCTGTTTTCTGGTCGAGGATGCCGTGAAGGAACAGCCACGGGCCGACCGGTTCGAGATCAGCCCCACCGGCATCTTGTTCGGGTCGCGCGCCTCATGGGCCGGCGGAGAACCGGGCGAGATTGAACGGGCCGTGGTTGCTGAGAGTGGGGCCACGCCGGAGGGTCTTACCGAAGCCGCGAAGCACTGCGGGTTTCGTGGTGAACGGCGCTCGCTCCGAATCCCTCTTGCCGATTTGGAATGGGCATTGGAGGGCACAGTGCTCACGCTCTCCTTTTCACTTCCCCCCGGCGCCTATGCGACCAGCGTTCTGCGCGAACTCATGAAGACCGACTCGCAGGCTGCTGAAAATGCCCGCTAGCTTCGTTCTCGGTTCGTGAACATCCTCGACGTACCGCAAGGGTACGCCTCCGGTGTTCACTCGCCTGCGGCCTTGCTAGCGGAGCATTTTGAGCAGCCTGCGCGGCGTTGTTCTCGGCTCGAACAAAACCTCAACGTAGCCAAGAGGCTACGCCTCCGGTTTCTTCTCGCCTGCGGCCTTGCCTGGGAAGAGGTGCGCATTGGCGCGCCGGGGCTGGGCGGGTGAGAAGGGTGAGCATTTTGAGCAGCCTACGGAACAATCACTCCAGCCACACGTGAGAGGAAACAAGAGCGAGTGGCTCCGTATTGGAGGAAGCGGATGTTTGACGCAATGTCAGAATCTGATCTGCAGCTGTTGAAACTGGGTGGTAGAATCTGTGCGGAGCCTACCGTATAGGAGTGGAAGTCTGACGTATGATGCATGATCAAGAAACCGTCCTGCTTCAAGGCCATATTATCGATTCGTTGATCCTGGCGAAAGTCTTGGACACGATTCTGATGATGGGCGGAACATTCGACATTCAAGATATGCAGATCGGCAAAACCCGTGAGGAGCCGTCGCGCGCTAGAATCGTCGTGCGGGCCTCGTCTGCGAAACTGCTCAGCGAGATTCTCCATGCCATTCAACCCCACGGCGCGTCGGTCGAGAGTGAACGGGATTGCCGACTGAGTGCGGCGCCGGCAGACGGCATCTTTCCCGACGAGTTTTACGCCACAACCCATTTGCCCACTCAGGTGCGAGTGCGTGACCAGTGGGTGGAGGTGGAGGGGATCGAGATGGATCTGGGCATTCGCGTGGACCCTGTTCGTTTGACTGCGAGGACTGTTCCGATGGGAGAAGTGAAGTGGGGAGATCAGATCGTGACCGGTCGCGAGGGCGTGCGGGTGATTCCGCTCCAACGGCCACATGACCGCGATGTGTTTAGCTTCATGGAGTCTCAGGTCTCGTCGGAGCGTCCCCATGGGCATGTCATCAGCGACATCGCCAAGCGTCTCGTGCAGTTGCGAACAGGATTCCGAGAGGGGAAAACGGGCAGCAAGGTGCTACTGGCGGGAGGTCCGGCAATTGTTCACGCAGGGGGGCGCGACGCGCTGACCTGGCTCATCGATGAAGAATTCATCCATGTCTTGTTCTGCGGGAATGCGCTGCCGGCTCACGATATGGAAGTCGATCTCTACGGCACGTCCCTCGGCTATGGGCATGCGGCAGGCCGCGTCGTGCCGCATGGACATGAACACCATCTGCGGACCATTAATCGGATCAGGGCTATCGGTAGCATCGAAGCAGCGGTCAGGTCGGGAGTCGTCAGGACTGGAATTATGGCGGCATGCATCAGACGGGGCGCTCACGTCGTGATGGCCGGGACGATCCGCGATGACGGTCCGTTGCCCGGCGTGATCACGGATTCGCTGGAAGCCCAGACAGCCATGCGTGCGGCGATCCCCGGTATCGGGCTGGCCTTGCTCGTCGCCTCGACGCTGCACGCGGTGGCGACGGGCAATTTGTTGCCTGCTACGATCCCATCCGTCTGCGTCGATGTCAATCCGGCCGTCCCGACAAAACTCGCGGATCGAGGAAGTTTTCAGGCAGTCGGGCTGGTCATGGACGCCGCATCGTTTCTGCGCGATCTGGCGCGCGAGCTGGGGTGGAGGCCATGAGTCGACTGCTGGTTTGCCCGCCGGACTATTTCAGTATCGAATACGAGATTAATCCATGGATGCGCCGTTCGAATGCCGTCGATTCAGATCGGGCCGTCCGCCAATGGCATCATCTCATGCAGGTGCTTGAACAGGACGTGGGCGCTGTTCTGGAACGAATGAAGCCGGTGCCGGGATTGCCTGACCTGGTGTTCACGGCGAACGCCGGCGTCGTCGTTGGAGGTAAAGTGGTGCCGAGCCGTTTTCGCTATGCCGAGCGACAGAAGGAAGAGGCGTACTTTGAGGATTGGTTTCGTGGGCAGGGATACGAAGTCGTCACACTGGATCCGGGCCGCTTCTTCGAGGGGGCCGGGGATCTCTTGGGATTTCCTGACACCTGGTTCGGTGGCTATCGACAACGATCGGATATCCGTGTGTTCCCGACGCTCAGCGACTGGTTTCACCGAGAGATCATTCCACTCGAACTGGTCGACAATCGGTTCTATCACCTCGATACTTGCTTGTGCCCCTTGAGCGGCGGTGAACTCCTATATTTCCCTCCCGCCTTCGATCACTACGGGCAAGAAGTTCTTGCCGAACGGATTACTCCTTTCAGACGTCTCGTGGTGCCGGAAGCTGAGGCTCTCAGGTTTGCCTGCAATGCCGTCTGTGTCGGGAAACACGTCGTCCTGCCCGCAGGTTGTCCGGAAACAGAATCCCTGTTGACCTCGCGCGGCTATCTTCCTCATCCAGTCCCGCTCGATGAATTCATGAAATCGGGCGGTTCGGCCAAGTGTCTCACCCTAGCGTTGGATTGAGCAGAATCGTTGGTCGTCAGTCGATAGACACTGGCTAAGGACCGCCTCGCCGTCTTTTCACCGACCAATGACTATTGACCCGTTAGCAGGCTTCGGAATAATTCTGTGCAGGATGCTCAAAAATGCCGTCCAGCAAGGCCGCAGCGAGTGAAGGCTCGAAGGAGGTACAGACCGCACTTCGTGTGGGCCGTTCGCTCCCCAAATGGGTCTTGGCGAACGGAAAAGCTCTTCCAGCGATTCCGACCTCCGAGAATCTCCCTCCCTACGTTGAAGGCCTGAACGATGCGAGAACGTTGCATGGGGAAAGGCGCGTCTCGGCGCGCCGAGGTTGGGCGGGTGAGAAAAGCGACTTTTTCAGCATCCTGTTAGGGTTTTTGCCGGAAGAGGAACGAACCGTACAGCCCGGCGATGGCGATGGTCACGAGTTCGATCGTCAGGAGCAATCGGCTTACGATGGCATCGGGTGTCGGTGGGTTTAAGATGAAATGCAGGCCGAGGAATTCGGGAGCCTGTGACGGCGGGGTTTCCCAGGGTGGGAAGATGATCGCGAGGGAAAGCATAGCTACCATGCCGTACAGGACTTCGATATTGAGCTGTCCCGGCCCAGGTGTAGCGCGTGGTGGAGGTGGCGTGGGGGTCTCAATCGGGTCAGCATGAAGCCGTTGTCCGCATTGCGAGCAGTAGCGGCTAATCTCTGGGAGTTCATGACGACAGGATGGACAGAGTTTCATGGCAGTTCCGTGCGTAGGCTACACGGAACCGCGTCGGTTTGCTAGATGTAAGGGGAAAGGGTGGTTTATCGATCAGAAGTGGTAGCTGACGCCGAGGTTGAATGTGAGGGGGGTGTAAGTTGCTCGAAATGCGAATGGGTCCGCGTCCGGATCGCTATCGTTTGAGGAGTAGCTTATGCGTGCGTAGTTAAATTTTCCTTCTCCGAATAAAGCCCAGCTACGGGTAATATAGTAACGTAGCCCGATTTCAGTATTGAAGCCGAACGCGGTGGCGGATTGTCCCGGCGGTGCATCAGGACCATTTAATGAGGCAAAGTAAACGGAGGGGCCGATCCCAATGTATGGTTGAAGGCGATACCCAGGATGCCGGAAAATGATGCTGGTGTCCCACGTAATCATGCGCTGGTGAACGCCCGGGAGAATTGGCGAAGTTTGTGACCCACCGGGACCCGAAAAAGTAAGCGACCCTTCTTTGATATGTGGAGTGGAGTAAAACACTCCAGTCTCGATACCTAGCCAGCGAGCTTTTGTGAAAAAGTGGCCAAGTTTCCCGCCTACGCTGAGTGAGTTCTGCATCGGCTGATCAGAAATGCTGAGTCCGCTTAATTGGTTTTGGGTGACTTCCCCATTGCTCAGGTCCTGTGGCTCAACATACCCTATCTGCCCCGCCACGTAGGTTTCCGCATACGCCTGAGGACCAAAGAGCACAATCGGCACCAGGATTGTCAGTAGACTCGTGGTGACGAAACGCCTGGACGATTGTGCGGTGTTCATAGCCATCCACCTCGCTTTTACCTGTAATGATGCCTATTTCATACTAACCGCTCGGTGCGTTCGGACGAAGAAAATTGTGAAATCGAGCGTAATAAGGGAGCAAGGCATGTGCCACTTCAACCCTCCCGTCCCGGTTTTGGCAGGGCTGCAGAGTCTGGCTGAACTTGACAAATATCAAAGGCGGCCTCTCATTCATTGACAGGCGAAAGAACCGGTTCCTATAATCTGCGGGGCTCACAAACCTTGTTGCTGTCACCCCTTCCATCAAAACCACTTTTTTACCATGTCATCCATCCATCGCATAGGCGTCATCGGAGCCGGTGCCTGGGGCACTGCCCTGGCGAAACATCTGGCGGAGAAAGGTCTCGGAACTCAGCTCTGGGCCTATGAACGAGAGGTCGTGGATGCGATCAACGGGAAACACGAGAATCCGGTCTTTCTGCCCGGTGTCTCGCTTCCGCCAGCGCTCGTTGCTACCGGGTCGTTGGTTGACCTCACCGAACAGAGCGAGGGACTGCTCTTCGTGGTGCCGTCCCATGTTGCACGTCCAGTGTTGCGCGAGCTGGTCCGGTCTCTTTCCACATCGATCCCGTTCATCATCGCGACGAAAGGGGTTGAAGAAGACACGTTGAATTTGATGACTCAGGTCATGACCGACGTCCTTCCTCCTGCTATGCACCGGGACCTCATGGTGTTATCGGGCCCGAGCTTCGCGGCAGAAATCAGCGCAGGGAAACCGGCAGTACTCTGTTTAGCAGGGAGCAATGAGGGACTGGTCAAGTTATTCCAAGCTGCGTTGATGACACCGGCCTTTCGCGTGTATGCCGACAGCGATGTGTTGGGCGTCCAGCTCGGCGGGGCGCTCAAGAACGTGATAGCGCTCGCAGCCGGCGTAGTGGATGGATTGGATCTCGGTCATAATGTGCGCGCCGCGTTGATCACGAGAGGATTAGCTGAGATGGTGCGGTTGGGCGTCGCGATGGGTGCGGATCCACGAACATTCTACGGACTGTCCGGCGTCGGCGACTTGGTGCTGACCTGTACCGGAGCCTTGAGTCGGAATCACACAGTCGGCGTTCGACTGGGAAAAGGCGAGCGGCTGGAGATGATCCTCGGCAGTATGCAGGCCGTGGCCGAAGGTGTGCGGACGGCGAAGGCGGCGTTAGGACTTGCGCGACGTCATCACGTCGACATGCCGATCGTGCAAGAGATCAACGCGGTGTTATTCGAGGGGAAGTCGTGCCGCAAGGCGGTGACCGATCTGATGGAGCGCGCCGCAAAACCGGAGAAAGGGCAGACATGAATCCTGAGGCGCTTGAACGACTGCTGACCGAGGTGCAGACCGGTACCCTGCCTGTGGAGGCGGCTATCGGGCAGCTCCGCACCTTACCTTATGAAGATCTTGGGTTTGCCTCGGTCGATCACCATCGGTCACTACGGCAGGGGTTTCCCGAGGTCATTTTCTGCGAGGGTAAGACGTCGGCTCAGATTCGCGCTATCGCGAAGGCATTGCTGAAACATCATCGTCCGTTGTTGGCAACGCGCGCGACTCGCCAAGTGGCTATGCTGATCAAGCGGCTTGACCATCGAGCGGTCTATCATGACGAGGCGCGCATTGTGTCGATCCGTGACCCTAAGCGGCGGCTGCAAGGGCATATCTTGGTGATGACAGCCGGCACCTCGGATATCTCTGTCGCGGAAGAAGCGAGAGTGACGGCGGAAGTGATGGGGAGTCGGGTTGAGACACTCTATGACGTGGGCGTGGCCGGAATTCATCGGTTGCTGGAGCGTCAGAGTCGGCTGATGCAAGCTCGGGTGGTTGTGGTGGCAGCAGGGATGGATGGAGTCTTACCGAGCGTGGTAGGTGGGTTGGTTCCCTGTCCGGTCGTGGCCGTGCCGACGAGCCGGGGCTACGGCGCGAGTTTCGGTGGACTCGCTGCGTTGTTGACGATGCTGAACTCATGCGCGGCAGGGGTCGGGGTGATGAATATCGACAATGGCTTCGGAGCCGGCTGTCTTGCACACCGGATCAACGTACTTGGAGAGCAAACAGCCGTCAGCCTTCAGCAATCAGTAAAGCCGAAGAACAATAAGAATGTGAAGCTGGAGAGCTGAGAGCTGAGAGCTATCCGTTACTGTACTTCTATCGTCCCCCGTTTCGGCCAGGATACCATCTGCGTTCTGGGGCCCTTCTCGCCGTTTGCCAGCAACTTGGCTCGCACTTCAAATTGATAGAGTCCTGCCACAGATGGGATTTTATTGTGGTCCAACCCGTCCCACGTCAGGAGGACAGAGACTTGCGGGGAGGCACTGCCGGTCGAGGCGGTGTGCGGCTCCAGTGCGGTACGCGCGGTCAGAAAACGGAGCGAGTTTTTCGACGGTGACGTGATGAATGAGGAGACTTCCAGTAGCGTGGCGCCGTCCAACTCCTTGGGCAGCTTGACTAAGGCAGAAAACTGCAACGACCCGGATGAAATTGTATAGGGGTTAGGGGAGACATTCAGATCGAGAATCTTGAGTTCCGGTTCGGGGCGTGGAGCCCGCGGGGATTTCGATTTTGCTGAGGCGACAAGCGGGGCCCAGAACAACAGCGCAGCGCAAAGTAGCACACAGACAACCCGACCACCCCACGAGTCGAATAACTCTGCGCAGGGTGTGATGAATGGCCGGCAGATCGTCATAGGGGACACGCGCACCAGCCTATTGTTATGAAATGCCCAGTCGGTGGGCGAGTGCGGTGGGGATACCACAGCGTTGGTAGGCTGTCAATGTATTCGAGCCCGCAAGGTACATGAACTTGTCTGCTGCCGTCGTGGGTTCGCTGCGACTGTTTCTTCGTCGTTCGTCGTTTGCGGAGCGCCGTTCGGGGGCAGAGTTGCTGGTTCCCGGTGTCAGATTTTAGGATGTCAGAGACCAACCGCTGAACACGTGGGGCTAGAAATGTATAACCTGAAACGCTCGAAGAAGATACCTTTCACGAGGAATGTGCGTTCAGGCCCTATCGCGACGAACCGTCATGGGCCTTCCAGACGTCTGAGCCGATTGCCGTTCGTGTGCGGCTTGGGTAAGATGGGCGCGGTCTGAATCAAGCAGGGAAAGGACACACATGGGCGCGCATCTCCATTTCGATTGTTATTCCGGTATCAGCGGCGACATGATCCTCGGCGCACTTGTAGACGTGGGAGTTCCGTTCCCCGATTTGGTGAGCGGGCTGAAGCGGCTCCGGCTTTCAGGGTTCACGCTACGGAAACGGCGGGTGCATCGAGCAGCGATCCATGCTACGAAAGTGGATGTGGTGATCACGTCAGGTTTGAGCAAGCCGCTCTCGCTTCATCGGATCCACGCCATCCTCTCCTGCGAGTCGGCTCTCCGGCAAGATCAAACAGCAGAGCCGATCGGTATTTGATCGATTGGCCGAAGCGGAAGGGCATGCCCATCGCGTGGCAAAGGACCTTGTCCATTTCCATGAAGTAGGGGTTATGGATTCATTTGTCGATATCGTCGGCGGGCTGATCTGCTGCGATTTGTTGGGCGTGACGCGTGTGACGTCTTCCCCCGTCAATGTTGGAACAGGGACGCTGCAATCCGCTCACGGGATATTGCCGGCGCCTGGTCCGGCAGTGGCCATTCTGGCGAAAGGGATTCCGATATACAGTGCCGGCCCTCCCCGTGAGCTCGCCACGCCGACCGGCATGGCGCTGTTGCGCACGCTGACATCGGAGTTCGGCCCCATGCCGGTGATGACGCCGACGGCTGTCGGCTATGGAGCGGGCGATGCCGATCCAGACGGCTGGCCGAATGCCTTGCGTGTGTTTCTCGCGCGACCGTCAGCCCAAGGCACACGCGAACGGGATACCGTGATCCAGCTTGAAACGAACCTCGACGATGTGAACCCGCAAACGTATGAATATGTGATGGAACAGTTATTCTCGCGTGGGGCGCTCGATGTGACGCTGGCGCCGGTCATTATGAAACGTGGGCGACCCGGAATCGTCCTGACCTGTCTTGTGGCTCCGGCGCAGCTGGATCGGATTCTTGACGTCTTGTTTCTGGAAACGACGGCATTGGGAGTCCGGATTCGTGAAGTGATGCGACAGGTACTCCCTCGGCGGTTTGTCTCGGTGAAGGTGCGCGGGGGAGTCGTTCGGATGAAGATTGCCGATGTGAACGAGACGATGGCCAAGGCGGCTCCAGAATATCTCGATTGCAGACGGATAGCCGAACGAACGGGGCGTCCCGTGAAGGAGGTGCTCGAAGACGCGACTCTCGCCTATGCCAAACAGCGGGTAGCTAGGCCGACGGGCCGGGGATGACGGTCCTACTCTATACTCTCCTGTTCCTTGTATCCGTCGCCGTCACGTTGGGCGCCTGCACGGTATTCACGAACGCCATTGAGTGGTTGGGCAAGCGATTCAATCTGTCCGAAGGCGCGGTGGGCGGCGTGTTGGCGGCCATCGGCACCACACTTCCTGAAACGTCGATTCCCGTCATTGCCATTTGTTTCGGGGCCAGCCGTGCCGAAGCGGAGGTGGGGTTAGGCGCGATCCTTGGCGCTCCCTTCATGCTGACCACCCTGGTGATCCCCATCTTGGCCGTCTTGCTGATGGTGTATGCTGGATTGGGGAAGCGAACTGCCGACTTCCGATTGAACTATCGTGATGTGAAGGGCGATCTCTTCTTCTTTGTGGCGGCATACAGCGTCGCGCTGGTTTGTGTGTTTGTTCCGTCTCGACTGGTGCATGCCATTGCCGCCGTCGGGTTGATGGGTCTCTATCTCTATTACGTCAAGCTGAAGTTCAGCGAGACTGATGAGGAGGGGGGGCGAAGGGGGGCTTGAGCCGCTGCTCTTTGCCAGAAAGTCGGCAATTCCGTCGTTTGGAGCTCATCGGTCTTCAAGCAGTCCTTGGCTTGGCTGGGCTCGCGCTCGGCGCGCATCTCTTCGTGCTCGCCGCAGAAACGATTGCGGTAGCCTTGTCGATTTCTCCATTAATCCTGGCCCTCCTCGTCGCGCCCCTGGCGACCGAGTTGCCTGAGATGTCGAACAGTTTTCTCTGGCTCTACCGAAAGAAAGATCGTTTGGCGGTAGGGAATGTCACCGGTGCGATCGTCTTTCAAGGCACAATCCCGGTCTCGATCGGGCTTCTGGGCACGGACTGGACGCTGGCGCCGACGGCATTGATCACCATGGTGCTTGCTGTAGCCGCGGCCACCTTCTTATTGGCGCAAGCTGCGTGGGGCGCTCTCTGGCGACCTTGGTTGCTGAGCGGGAGCGCCATCCTTTATATAGGGTACGTGGTGTATTTGTATGGTTGGTGACAAGACGAGAGGGTTTATCTGGTCTGTCTGGTTTGTTTTGTTGGTGAGGTTTCAATGGGGAGCAAATCAATGAAGTCCCAACTAGACAAACCAAATAAACAAAACAAACCAGAAAAACCCGCGCGAACGACCCGTCCGCTATTGGGCATCACGATGGGAGATCCTGCCGGGATCGGTCCCGAGGTGATTGCAAAGGCCTTGGCAGGAAAAGCGTTGCGGCGTTTGTGTCGTCCAATTGTCATTGGGTCGGTGCCGGTGATGGAGCAGACGATCAAGAGTCTGAAGCTCAAGCTCAAGGTCGTTCGCGTCGAGGGCCACGATCCTAAGCCACCGCGCGCAAGTGACGTAGCCGTGCTGGACCCCCTCGATCATCCACTAGGGCGGTTCACTCGTGGAGTCGCGGTACCTAAAACTGGAGCGGCGTCCGTGCTGTTCATCAAGAAAGCTGTGGAGCTTGCGCAGCTCGGCTGTATCGACGGGATCGTCACCGCGCCGATCAACAAAGAAGCGATCAACATGGCCGGCTGTCATTTCCCTGGCCATACAGAACTGCTGGCAGACCTGACCAAGACACAGGAATCCGGCATGATGATTGTCGGTGGGCCGCTCCGAATCATGTTTGTGACGACTCATGTCGCGATCAAGGACTTGCCGGCACTCCTTACCCAGGCCAAAATCGAAAAAGCCATCAGACTGGCTCATCTGGCGTTGAGAGACCTGTTCGGAATTAAGAAACCGAGAATCGGTGTCGCTGCGTTGAACCCTCATGCCGGAGAACACGGACTGTTCGGGGACGAAGAGGCGCGGGTCATTCTCCCGGCGGCTCGTGCGGCGCAGGCTCAGGGCATTCGTGCCAGTGATCCCTTGCCGGCCGATACGCTGTTTGGCAAGGCAGCGAGAGGTGATTACGATGGTGTGGTGGCCCTGTACCACGACCAGGGGCTCATTCCCTTAAAGCTTGTCGCCTTTGGCACCTGCGTGAACCTGACGGTGGGATTGCCGATTATTCGCACCTCAGTCGATCACGGGACGGCATTCGATATCGTGGGGAAGGGCATTGCAGACCCTGGCAGCCTGATCGAGGCGATCACACTGGCCGCCATGTTAGCCAAAAGACGGTGAGGGGTTTGTCTGGTCTGTCTGGTTCATGCGTCTGCCGATAAAGACAAATCCAAACAAACCAGATAAACGAGATAGACCAAACAAACTGGACAGACGAGATAGACCAGAATAACAGGAGCCTTTTGATGGCCAACCAATCGGATGCAGCGTATGACATGCTTCAGAAGCAGTTGAAGGAATTGGACTCAATTTTCCAAGACACCATGGAGACGCTCAATACCGTTGCCGGAGCTGAACGAGTGGCCAAGTGGAAAGCGAGGACGAGCGCGCTCATCACTGAGTCTCTGGGGCAGAAAGAAGGGCAGAAGTTTGCTGCCCTTCAGCCAGGGCCCTCTTTTACGAACGACCTGGTGGAAGAGTTTACCGATCTCATCGACTATTTCAAAAACCCGCTTACCGATCTGGCGAAACATTTGGCGCAAGCCACTCCCCGTTCTTCCGGCGAGAATTGACCGTGTCGATTCCTCATCTCCCTCCGCCGAACAGACGGCTCGGCCAAAATTTTCTGATCGACCCCAACATCGTGCGCAAAATCGTCGCGTTGGCGGAACTGAGACCCAGTGACCACGTGTTGGAAATCGGTCCAGGCCGCGGCATCCTAACGGAGGCGGTGTGCCACGCAGCCGGTCATGTGACGGCGATCGAAGTGGATCCACGGCTCCATGACTATCTCGAAACGAGGCAGGCGGAGCTTCCGAATGTGGAGTTGATCTGTGAAGACGCGCTGGCCTATCCAGTCGAGAGCCTGCCGATGGGAACGGTCGTCGTGGCCAATCTGCCCTATTATATTTCAACCCCGTTGCTCTTTAGACTACTCGACCAGCGTGGCCGGTTTCCCCGCATGGTGCTGATGCTGCAGGCCGAAGTAGCGGATCGACTTGTGGCTAAACCCTGCGGGTCGGACTATGGGGTGCTTTCTGTCATGGCGCAGTATTCGGCAGACATCACGAAAGCGTTTCGTGTCTCAGCTCAGTGTTTCCGCCCCAGACCGGAGGTGGCCTCGGCAGTGGTGCTGCTGCGCACGAAAGAGCGCACGAGGCTCAGCCCGCAGAAAGAAATCGTCTTCCGCGCGCTCGTGAAGGCGGCCTTTGCGCATCGAAGGAAAACACTCGTGAATTCCCTGCGCGACGAAGGGTATGAATTTCATCCTGTTACTGAAACATTGCAGCGATTGGATATTGCTCCAACCCGCAGAGCAGAGACGTTGTCGGTTGAGGACTTTCTCCGGCTCGCTCTTGCACTCGGTTGACGAGACGCACGTGTATTCTGTGGCTCGCTTCCTTCGGCTTCTTCGTTTGAAATGACCGATTCCCTGTGCTAGCATCGCGATCATGGCTGTCACCACTTCGGCCAAGCGGGGCGAGGCCCGCGGCGCCGCTCCCTCCCCCTCACACATCAAACGAGAAGTGATCGGAGTCGTCCTGATCGCATTGGCGCTCTTGACGCTGCTCAGCATGCTGTCCTTTGTCCCAGGGGAACTCAAGGCCGGGACAACTGCGACGCCCCCGTCCAGAAATCTCATCGGGTCGGTCGGCGCGTTCTTCGCGTCCACGTTATTCTGGTCGATCGGCGGCGCCGCTTACTTGTTCCCCATTCTCCTCGGCCTCTTGGGTGCTCGCTGTTTCACTCAGAGCGATCTGTCGATACGTCTGCGGAACGCCGGCGCCTCGCTGGCGGCATTGCTGTTTCTCAGCGGCCTGTTCCATCTCGAAATCACGGCGGTGCCGACCGTCTCCAGCGGCCTTATTTACCGAGGGATGGCGGGAGGCTTCTTCGGACAAGTATTGTCCGAGAGTTTACGAGCCTATTTTGCGAGTACAGGCGCCCATATTTTGATCGTGGCGGGACTACTGGTCTCCCTCCTCTTCACGGTGCCCATCTCTCTGTCGGAGATCGCTCGGCGGCTTCCAGGGTGGGGTAATTGGATGTTCAACCGGGCGCGTACGTTGATCCCGGATCGACCAGAGGAAGAAGCCGTTTCTGAGTCTCCACGGAAAGCCAAACAGAAATCGTCGACAGCCATTCGTGCGGTGATTGAAGAGACGCTTCCTGAGGCGGCTGCGGAGCCGGAATTGAATTGGCCCGTCATTCAGCCATCACGACAACCGACTCCCGAACCGGCTGAGCCAGTTGAGTCCGAGTCGGACAAGCAGGTCGTCACCACCCAAGCGAAGGCGGGGGACTATATCTTGCCGGACCCGGCCGTCCTCTTGAGCGAACCGTCAGGCCCCCTGGGGCGCGTCACGGAAGAAGAAATCAAGGCGCAATCCGATGTGCTGACTCGCGCCCTTCTCAGCTTTGGCATCGCAGGAAAGGTGACGGAAGTTCGCCCTGGACCAGTCGTGACGATGTATGAGTTCGAGCCGGCGCCGGGGACCAAGGTCGCGCGCATTGTGAACCTTGCCGATGATCTGGCGTTGGCGCTGAAGGCGATCAGTCTCCGGATCGTCGCGCCGATTCCAGGGAAATCGGTGGTAGGGATCGAGGTGCCGAACCTTTATCGTGAGACGGTGTCGATGAAGGAACTGATGACGAGCGAAGCCTTTTCACGCGCCAGATCGAAGCTCAGCTTGGCTTTAGGGAAGGACATTTTCGGAGCCCCCATGATCGCTGATCTGAAAACGATGCCGCACTTGCTGGTCGCCGGCGCCACAGGGGCCGGGAAAAGCGTCAGTCTCAATACGATGCTCCTGAGTCTGCTGTTTTCGGCGCGACCGGATGAGGTCAAACTGCTCCTGATCGATCCCAAGATGCTCGAATTTCAAACGTACGACGGCATTCCTCACCTGTTACGGCCGGTCATCACCGATCCCAAGTCGGCGGCTCGGGGGCTGGGCTGGGTTGTGGCTGAAATGGAGCGGCGCTACAAATTGCTCGCTGAAGCAGGGGTGCGAAACATCGATACGTATAATCGAAAAGTCGCCGGGGGGCAGGGAGTGCTGGATACGGAATCGGCGGCCAAGTTGGACCAACCGGAATTGCCCATCCAGTTTTTGTCTGAAGAGGATCGGCTCTCCGCCGGAGAGACCGCGCTTCCGGACGGCAGCCCAGGATCGTTCGCGCCGCCGCCGACTCCGCCTGAGCCCTTGCCCTATATCGTCGTGATGATCGATGAATTGGCGGATTTGATGATGGTGGCGCCGAAGGAAGTGGAAGACAAGATTGCGCGCTTGGCGCAGATGGCCCGCGCATCGGGCATCCATCTCGTGCTGGCGACGCAGCGTCCATCGGTCGATGTGTTGACCGGTTTGATCAAGGCGAACTTCCCGGCCCGCATTGCCTTTCAAGTGTCGTCGAAGACCGATTCACGCACCATCCTGGATGCCAATGGCGCGGAGGCGCTCCTTGGTCGAGGGGATATGCTCTATATGGCTTCGGGGACCGGGCGTGTCATGCGGCTGCACGGGTCGTTTGTGTCGGATGACGATGTCCGCCGCGTGGTCGAGTTCGTGAAGGATCAAGCCAAGCCCGCCTACAATCAGGAGTTGCAGATCGCGCTGAAACAGGAGGGGGCGAAAGAGGAAGAGGGGCTGGGTGAAGTGTACGAGCAAGCCAAAGAGTTGGTCCTGTCTACCGGTTCAGCTTCTGCATCGCTGATTCAGCGCCGGTTGCGTGTGGGCTATCCTCGGGCGGCTCGGATGATCGAGCAAATGGAGGCGGATGGCATTGTGGGCGCGGCTGGTCGGGATGGACGGAGAGAGGTCGTGGGGCGGCGAGGGCCGGTGGGAGCAGAGGAAGGGGCGTGAGGGGATGGAGCCTGTTGATCTCCTGTGCTCGCGCAACGCGCGGCCTCCGAAGGCCCTCGTTGGACGCGCGCAGTGGGAGATCAATCAGCCCCCATCCCTGAAGAGATAACGAGGGAGCTTGGAAGGATCCTTTAGAAGGATGTGGTCGCTCGATGCGCGCAGGAAAGGGCAGCCTCGGCCACTCCCCTCGTGATTGGTATGATGAAGAAATTGAATTGGACATGTTTTGCAGGAGGCGTAAGAGGCAATGGGATGGTTAAGACGCTCTACATGCTCACGCAACGCGCGGCCTCCGAAGGATGAGAAGGGAGCCGCCAGACCATCCTTACTTGCTCGCAGAGCCCTCAAGCCCCCAGCGATAAAAATGATGGGAAGGGCACCCACGTTGGTCCTATGCTCCCGGAACGCGCGCCCTGAGAAGGGCCTCGTTCGACGGCCGCACGTAGACCAACATGGGTGCCCTTCCAAGAGAGGGAAAACAAGCGAGTGTGGAAGGATCATTGAGATGGATGAAGGTCGCTCGATGCGCGCAGTGAATGATGGTCTGGCCACTCCCAATAGAGGATTGGACGATTAAAGAAGATGAATCTGAAAATACGAATCGAAACAGCTGTCCGGTCTTTTCTGTGCATCATTCTCTGCGGGACCGTAATGGCGCCACTGGCTTTCTCCGCTGGAGAGGAGAGTGATGAAAGCACATTGAAGGAAGTGCGAGAGGTGGTCAAGCAGCTTCAGGCGCGGTATGAGAAAACGAAAGATATCCAGGCAGACTTTGCGCAGAAGACCACGATTGAGGGGTTCGAGCGGCCCATCGCGTCCTCCGGGAAGGTCTATATCAAAAAGCCAGGCCGGTTACGGTGGAATTATCTCGACCCATCGGTCGAGGACATCTATGTCAATCGGGACGATGTGAAAGTGTATGTGCCGGAGCATAAACAAGTGCTGGTCGGGAAGCTCACACAAATGGCGGCCTCCAAGGCCCCGTTGGAGCTGTTGCTGGGAGCGGCCAAGCTGGAGGAGTCGTTCGACATTGAGCCGACGCCGGGGAAAGGACGCGGCGTGGGAGGAGTCCCGTTACTCACCCTCCTGCCGAAGTCGCGTGAAGGTGAGGCGGGGAGATCGTTGCAACGGATCGTGCTTGAAGTGTTTCCCAAGACCTACTTCATTCGGACGATCTCTCTCTACGAAGTCAGCGGCAATGTCGCGAGTTTTGAATTTTCGTCGCTCCAATCCAATATCGGTCTCGGCGACGCGCTTTTCGATCTGAAGTTGCCGTCCGATGTGGAAGTGGTGAAGGCTCCGGTGTTCAGTGCTCCACAGTGAATGCGACGGGAATCGGTTCGATATTGGATCTTACAGGCTGCTCAAAAAGGCCGCTCAGCAAGGCCGCAACGAGTGAAGGCCCGAAGGAGGTACCCACCGCACTTTGTGGAGCCGTTCGCCCATTCGATGGACCTTGGCGAACGGAAAAACCCCTCCAGTGCTTCCGCCATCTGAGAATCTCAGTCGGTACGTTGAGGGTCTGAACGATGCGAGAACGCCGCTGACGGGCTTTTTCAGGAGTCTAGTAGGCGATTGAGGAAAAGGTGAGTCTATGAATCAATCAATGATCGGTTCCTTCGTTGACGTGCGTGGAAATAATGGGGTCACGTCTTGTAATCTGTCTCGTTCCCATTTCGTCGAATCACAGCTTGTCCTTATAGCGAAGAGGCGTGCGCGGTGTGGACTGGCGGGCTAAACCCAGTTCTCAACTCGGCCAAGATGGCCTCGTCTATTGCATGGCGATGATCGTAGTAATATGCCAGGGCGGCATACACGTCGGCCAAGGACAATCCATGCTGGGAGGCGATCGCATCCGCGCTTAGGCCCATACGCTCATGCCAGATCACGACATTTTGTACGGTAATGCGATGTCCGGTTATCCGAGGCATTCCGCCTGCCACGTCCGGTGAACTCTCGATGTGCTGCAGAGTGACGATATCCATGGTAGCCCTCCGTAGGAATCTGACGGCACAGTATAAGGCATCGGAGAATCTCCTTCCAAGAAAAAGGGAACATGCGCAAAGCCTGACCGGGGCCTTGCCTTGCAATCACACATCTGATCCCTCCACGCTAGGACCGTTACCCTCTCGTCAAATCGGCTGCGCGCCAAGTGGACAGCCTCTGCGTACGTCGTTGATTTCATGGGTTCTCCCGTCTATAGTTTGATTGACTGTTGCGGGTCTAGCATGTTCATCTGGTTTTTCTGGTTGATCTGGTCTATCTGGTTTGTTTAGTTCATCGAGTTGGTCTGGTTCAACCAAATAAACAAGACAAACCAAACAAACCAAATGAACAAGACAGGCTGACCGTGAATCGTCTCCTCCAGCATAGCGCCATTGTCTTGTTTGCCTTGTGCCCGACCGTGGTTTCTCCTTTTGCCACGGTACTGGCGGCTGCTGTGCAACCGGATGTTGCGCAGCGTCATTACGACCGAGGCGCTGCGTTGCTGAAAAAAGGTGACCTTCCCCCAGCATCCGAGGCTGCCAGAAGAGCCATCGAGTTGAATCCCTCCTCAGCTGAGACGCATCATCTGCTCGGCATGATTTATTTCAAAGAGAAGAAGCCAGCTCAGGCTGTCGATGCCTTTACCTACGCGCTCAAGCTGAAGCCGGCCTATCCCGATGCCTTGAACGATCTGGCCGAGGTCTATCTGATTCAAGGAAAATCGTCCGAAGCGAAGCAGGCCCTCAGGCAGGCGGTCGAAATCGACCCACGCCATGCCGATTCCTATTTCCAGGAAGAAATGAGGGTCGCGTCTTGCAATCCAACATCTGCCCCTCGCCGCTGTTGACCAATCCCATCTCCTCTCATCCAGTCGAGGAGGGTTTCGTCGTCGGTGATGGAGGACTCCGTCACAGATATGAAGGAGACTGACAGATGGGGAAGCAGCCTCGGTGTTCCTCGACTCGAGGGCTCTCACGTTTGGCGATCCCGACCGTTCGGACGCAGAGCCACGCGAAATTACTATCGGCATATCGACAAGTGGCCGTGTACTGTTTCTCTCACACTGCGAGCGAGGGGAGGGATTCGGATCGTAAGCGCCAGAAAGGCGACACCGAAAGAAAGGAAGCAATATGCGGAAGGCCTCAGCTAAATCGATAAAGGATGATCTCCGGGCTGAATATGATTTGACGAAGCTCAAGGGGGGCGTCAGGGGTAAGTATTATCAGCGTGCACGGGGAGGGACGAATCTTGTTTTAGTCGAGCCTGAGTTGGCGAAGGTATTTCCTGACGCAGATTCCGTGAATCGGGCGTTCCGTGTACTGCGCGATGCTGCTGGTGCGAAAACAGTACTAGCCAGGCGTTCACATAGGGGGCCAGTAGGTCGCAGGCGGACCGCTCCACGGCGCAAACGAACTGCTGCATAACCGCGTGCCAAGGCAGGAAACGAGATCCCCGCCCGTTGTCTTGATTTCCCTAAGCCGGAGAAATTCAGAATCTTCGCACAACTGCTCTTGCGAAATGATGCTGTGAAAATACAATCGGTAGCCCACAACGATCGCAGGAGGGTGTTAAAGCTTCCTTACTCAAAGAAATATGGGGTTATCAAAGAAGTATGAAAGAAGCACGGGGTCATTGCTTGACTTTGCACTACGCCAGCTTCTGTGCTTGTTGAAGTCGGAGCAAAGTTGATTCGCGCGCGTACGGAAGATTGTTTATTGAAGTGCAAAGTCAAGTAATGACTCCGCTCCAGGATCTCAGCGTCAGCCTCAATCGAGCGATTCGTTCTCACTAAACCGAGATCGCTTCGTAGTGCATCTGGTGGTTCGAGCATCAAGAGAAACTCAGGGTGCCCTGGTCGCTGGGTCTGTCCATGCCGTGGGCACCCAGTAAGGTATAGGTCTTGAGCCGTCGAAGGTGCATCTGCCTGAGGACGGGCACGGACACATCGGCATAGTCGTAGACGTGGGCCACGGTCTTTCCCGGGTAGGGCCGCATGATTCTTCCCAGGTACTGGATCAGCTTCCCCTTGAATGAAATGGGAAAGCTGAGAAACAGCGTGTCCGCCTGAGGACAATCGAAGCCCTCGCCCAGGTACTGCCCGGTCGCAATGAGGACGAACTCCTTCTCTGGCGGAAGGATCCGCACTTCCTCAAGGATAGCTTCGCGCACGGATTTCTTCACGCTGCCGTCTATGATCAACGGCATGACCCCCTTCGCAGCCAGGTGCTCGCTGAGCAGTCGGCAGTGCTCTTTCCGCTCGCTCAAGATGAGGCAGCGTCGGTTCTCGCGCACAGCCCTCACTACATCCTCGGTCACGAGCCGCAACCGGGCGTCATTCTGTCCCAGGGCGTGAAAGACGTCTTGGATCGATTCGGTCAGATCCGCGGGGCGGGTAAAGCCCGTGTTCCGCACCAGCACCTCGAGCGTCAACTCTCCGCTCGCCGCCGTTGAACGGGAGGACATCTTGTGTCGGACCGGCCCGCATTGCATGACAATCAGGTCTTGAAGCCCATCCCGCCGATAGGGGGTTGCCGTCAAGCCGAGGACGGCCTGGACAGCCACGCGTTTCATGATCGACTCAAAGTTGAAGGCCGGCACGTGATGACACTCATCCACGATCAGCAAGCCGTACTCGCGGTAGAGGGGTTCGTCCTCTGAAAGATTCCGCAACGACTGGACCATTGCGAGATCAATCTTGCCCGTCCGTCGACGCGTGAGGCCGCTGATCTCGCCGATGTCGGCGCGGGCCACACCGAGGAGGGAGGCGATTTGCATCCGCCACTGCTCCATGAGAGGTTTCCGGTGCACGAGGATGAGCGTGGGTACGCTCCGTTGAGCCGCAATGGCGCAGGCCATTACCGTTTTCCCTGCCCCTGGGGGCGCCACAAGGACTCCGTAATCGTGGTGGAGAAACGGACGGATGGCAGCCTGCTGGATCGGCGTCAACGTGCCCGTGAACGGGAATGTCTGTCTGGCAACATGTGGGCGGAGATCCTGGATCGCCAGCTTGCTGCCAGTGGTCGTCACGGCGACGCGCATCTCCTCGAGCACACCTCTCGGCAGCACCAGCGAGCCGGGGTCCTCCTCATAGCACCGGATGAATCGCGGGGTGCGATAGGTGGAGAGGCGGAGTTTCTGCCGTTCATAGAAGACCGGGTTGTGGAGCGAGGCCAGGTGTCGGAGCTGGGACATGAACCACGCAGGCAGGCCTGTCTTGTATACGACCAGCGTGGCGCCAAGCGTCCCGGTGATCGTGGCCGGCAGGGCCTGTGTGTCGCGATTCGGTGAGGCCACGGCAGTGGCGGACCCTGGACCGACACTGATGGGCGTCAATGTCATACTGAGGGAGGCGACGTGCGTGGCGGAGAGTCGCTGGATCCTGCTGAGAAAGTCCCATTGGTCTGACCAGGAGCACAAAGCCTTGTCCACGAATTCGGTGTGGCCGTGCCGTCGAGAGAGCGGCTGAAGCGGGAGGGCAATGAGATTGCCAAACCCTCCCTTGGGCAGCGTGTCCTGGCTGGGGAAGAATCGGTCGTAGCTCTCAAGGGTTAGTTCACCACGGACGGCCATGGTTTCGCGTAAGAGGGAAAATCCTAGGTGACGTGCCGTGGCGGCGGGAACCGGGCTCGCGAAAAAGATCCACACATGCCCGCCCTGGCCTGAGCGCGAGCGCTCGAGATAGGCCGGAATGCCGTGGTGCTCGCACGTGGTCTGGTAGGCCACGGCATCAAGTGCCCACGTAGGCGTGTCCGCTTGTGAATAGCTGGTGGGGTTGCGATGCCCAGTGTGCTGTGCGCCGGTGGGGGGTGCAGGATCCTGTTTGCCATCAAAATCGCACGCGAGGAACCAGCAGGTCGCGTCACGGAGGAGTGGGTAGATGCCGATTGACTGCTGCCCGGACAGGTGCTCGCGGAACACGTCATCAGTCAACGGCAGGTAGTCGGTGGGGACCAGGGGCACCCCGCTGGACCGACGAACCCAGCCACCTTTGACCGCTGGTGCGTACCCCTTCGCTCCAGTTCGCTGATTACTCCACCAGATGGGATAGACATCCTCTCTGCCGCGGAACAGGTTGCGAAAAAGGGCAATCCGTTCTTCGACAGAGCTCTGCTCCGTCACCAATGGTTCTGTGGGTCTCTCTGGTCGGCATACAACGGACGAGACATCGTTCGTCGAGGTCTTTCTGTGAGACTGAGAGCCGAGCAACTGACGGAACTGCGCATTCTCTGCCCGGAGCCGTGCACACTCTCGCCGAACCTCTTCGAGTTGGCACTTCAGACTGTCGAGTTCTTCGCGCGCCGGTGATCCGCTCATGGTGCTAGCTTCCGGTGAGGGTTCTGACCTGTGTGGGACCCCTTCGGTTATGACTTGAAGTGTTGCAGAATGTCCGCTGTCACTCTAGTCAGAATAATACCAAATATATGCAGGGCTCAATTCAAATGAACTGGGAAATTACGGGGTCATTGCTTGACTTTGCACTACGCCAGCTTCTGTGCTTGTTGAAGTCGGAGCAAAGTTGATTCGCGCGCGTACGGAAGATTGTTTATTGAAGTGCAAAGTCAAGTAATGACTCCGCTCCAGGATGCACGTGTCGCGATCGGCCCATGGGCTTGGCTTCGATTCGTGAAGCTGGCACAGTGGTACGCATCATTCGCAGCTTGTGGACTGAGATGGATGAGCAAATCCGATGACCGCGATCACTGAATTCTTGCGACGGCAAAAAGAAACTGATTTGCCGCATCGGCGAGCCCAGCTGCAGAAGGAGTGGCTCGATGCAGTGGAGTGCTTATTCGGTCACATCCGATCCTGGCTCGCCGAAGCCCAACGAGAGAAGCTGATCAAGATCCGCCCGGACAAGATCAAGATTACTGAGGAAAATCTCGGCAACTATACCGCCACGTTCCTCGTATTTACCACTGCTGGAAAAACCGTGAAAGTGAGGCCGATTGGCAGCACGATAAGAACAAATTTAGGGTCGTGTCTTGTAATCCAACATTTCTCAAACTCAGGTGGAGTCGTTCCTTGTCCCCTCTATCTGGCTATTGGACTGGCGTGTCCCTCGGAGTGTGACAATCCGACTCGGCCAATCGCTTCGCTGATGATCGATCCCTGTAATCCCAAAATGATAATGTCCGCTGTGGCCCAAGTAGAAATGTCCTCTTCGGTACGAGACTATCGGCCCGTACAAGGAGGGTCAGATGGTCAGAGAGGACAGGGTCATTATGAGTGTGAAGGAATTGCGGCGGGTGCATGTGCTTCGACAGACGATGGAGAAGCAGCTGACGCAGGTCACGGCAGGCACCCTCCTGGGGCTGACGCCCCGCCACATCCGGCGCCTCCTTGCGCGGGTGAAGCAGGCGGGCGATCAGGGGCTGGCGCATCGGGGACGGGGCAAGCCCTCGAACCGAAGGATCCCGGAGAAGGTCAAGGCCAAAGCGCTGAAGCGGTGCGAGAAGCCGTATGGGGACTTTGGGCCGACGTTGGCGGCGGAGAAGCTGACCGAGCGCCACGGGATCACGGTGAGCGCGGAGACCGTGCGGGGGTGGCTCCTGGCGACGGGGGTGACCCACTTCCAGCGGCGGAAGCGCCCGCATCGGTCGTGGCGGGAACGGAAAGCCCATGTGGGGGCACTCCTCCAACTGGATGGCTCGCAGCATGACTGGTTCGAGGGGCGCGGGCCCCGGTGTGTGCTGATGGCCTACCTCGATGATGCGTCCAGTCGGGTGTATGCCCGGTTCTATGAATACGAAGGGACGATCCCGGCGATGGACAGCTTCATGCGGTATGTGCAGCGCTATGGGATTCCGTTGGCCATCTACGCGGACACGCATACGACCGATCAATCACCGGCTCCGCCCACCGTGGAGGAGCAGTTGGCCGGGGTGACGCCCACGAGTCAATGTGGGCGCGCGCTGCGCGAGCTGGGGGTCGAGCTGATTCCGGCCCATTCCCCGCAGGCGAAGGGGCGGGTGGAGCGGCGCTTTCAGACCGTTCAAGATCGGGTGATCAAGGAGATGCGGCTCGCGGATGTCTCCACCCTGGAGGCGGCGAATCGGTTTCTGGAGGACTATCTGCCGATCTCCAACCAGCGCTTCTCGGTCCAGCCGGCCCAGCCCGCTGATCTGCATCGGCCCCGTCCTGCGAGCCGCGAGCTGGACCGGAGCCTGTGCATCAAGACCACACGGGGCCTGCGCCGGGACTGGACGGTGGCGCACCACAGGCACCTCTATCAGGTCCAGACCAATGTCCGGGCGACCCATGTGCAGGTGGAGGAACGGGTGGATGGGACGATGCGGATGACCCACCACGGTCGACCGCTCGACTTTCATGCGATCACGGCGCGACCCGTGAAGGCCGCTGCGGTGAAACCGGTCCCCCGCGCTCGGCAGCCAGTCACCCCGAGGCCGGACCATCCGTGGCGCACACGCCTGCGGCCAGAACGCACAAGCCACGCGGCGGCGGCCGGAACATAAAACCGGACATTTCTACTTTGGGAGGAAGAGGACATTTCTATTTGGGCTTGACAGCTGATGATCGATCCCTTGACTAAGTTCAGAAGTTAGTTTACTCTTCAACCATGATTAAATTAAACATTCACGAGGCAAAAACACATCTCTCCAAGTATTTGTCCAAGCTAAAGCCAGGAGAGCGCATTCTGTTGTGTAAGCGCAATCAGCCGGTCGCGGAAATTACACCGTTACCAGAAATCCCCCCGCGTCCTCGCCCTATCGGCTTAGCCAAGGGGCGATTTACCGTTCCACGCTCATTCTTCGAACCTCTTCCAGAAGAAGTGCTTCGCACGTTTGAAGGTTCCCACGGGTGAAGTGTCTTCTCGATAGCTGCACGTTCTTGTGGATCGTCGCGGGCTCGAAAGACTTGTCTCCGGTGGCGAGCCAGATCTTCGCGAATCCCGCCAACGAAATTTTTCTCAGCGTCGTATCGGTTTGGGAACTGTCGGTCAAGCATGCTCTCGGCAAATTGCCGCTTCCCAGCATGCTCGATCGGTTTGTTGCGGAGGAACGCGAGCGACATGGGATCGCCGCTCTCCCGCTGAGCGAGCTCGCCGTGTTTCATCTCCACAAACTGCCTCAATTACATCGAGACCCGTTCGATCGCATCCTGATCTGCCAAGCCATTGAGCATGACTGCGTGCTACTTACCCCCGATCCGCTCATCGTTCAATATCCGGTCAGAACGCGATGGTAAGCCTTCCAGCCTGGGTCGAGCGGGAATTACTCCTGTCTCGCCGAATCGGCTGCTCATCCTGCGCGCCTCGATCGCATGCTGTTACGCGCGTCGTTGATTTCGCGGTCGCTGCCCGTCTATAGTTTGCTGGACTGTTGCGGGTCTAGCAGGTTCATCTGGCTTTTCTGGTTGATCTGGTCTATCTGGTTTGTTTAGTTCATCGAGTTGGTCTGGTTCAACCAAATAAACAAGACAAACCAAACAAACCAAATGAACAAGACAGACTGACCGTGAATCGTCTCCTCCAGCATAGCGCCATTGTCTTGTTTGCCTTGTGCCCGACCGTGGTTCCTCCTTTTGCCACGGTACTGGCGGCTGCTGTGCAACCGGATGTTGCGCAGCGTCATTACGAGCGAGGCGCTGCGCTGCTGAAAAAAGGTGACCTTGCCCCAGCATCCGAGGCTGTCAGGAAAGCCATCGCGTTGAATCCCTCCTCAGCTGAAGCACACCATCTGCTCGGCCTGATCTATTTTAAAGAGAAGAAGGCGGCTCAGGCGGTCGATGCCTTCAGCCATGCGCTCAAGCTGAAGCCGGCCTATCCCGATGCCTTGAACGATCTGGCCGAGGTCTATCTGATTCAAGGAAAATCGTCCGAAGCGAAGCAGGCCCTCAGGCGGGCGATTGAGATCGATCCGCGCCATGCAGATTCGTACTTCGACTTAGCCAAGCTGTATGAACAACGTCGGGATTTCGCCGCGGCCACCAAGACCTATCAAGCCTTGCTGGCTGTCCATCCGAACCACCGTGACGGCCTGTACAATCTCGCATTGCTGTATGAGGCGCAGGGAGACAGCCGCGCGGCGCAAGAGACAGTAGGCCGACTACTCAAACTTGATTCCAAATATGCCGACGCCTGGTACCTCGCCGGGCGGATAGCGGAGAAGAACAACGTGCTCGCGGAAGCCGCCGATTCGTACAGACAGGCCATTGCGGCGAAGCCCGCGTTAGTGGACGCGCACTATAACCTCGCGTTCATTCATCGGAGCCAAGGCCGGCCTGTGGAGGCGGAGCGGGAACTTCTGGAAGTCTTGCGATACCGCCCAGAGTATGCCGAAGCGCATATGAACCTAGGTGTGATCTATACCGAGCTGAATAGGCTTGATGAGGCGGAGCGTTCCTACGAGCGAGCCGTCGTGTTGAAGCCAGACTATGCTGAAGCGCACTATAACTTGGGTATCTTCTATGAGTTGCACCGGAAAGACCTGCCGAAAGCACTGTCCCACTATCATAAGTACCTCGACCTCGGTGGGCGTGACGATCGTGTCGAGCGGATCGTAGGGACGTCGGGACGATGAATAAGCGAGACGCGCGGGAAGGGCGAGACTTGCGAGAAACGTCACCGCGGAAAGAGCATGTTGTCGATTTTTGGATTCGTCTCGACTTTCGCGCACATGCGGCACGACAGGACGACACTCCCGCAGGATGCTCAAAAAGGTCGTTCAGCAAGGCCGCAGCGAGTGAAGACCCAAGGCGTACCCTCTGGGGTACGTTGAGGGTCTGAACGATGCGAGAACGCCGCTGGCGGGTTTTTTCAGCATCCTGCTCACCAATAGGGCCAAGGCCGCCAATAGGGGCTCCAGTAAGGCCCCCAATAGGGACATGGCCCCATATAGGGGCGGATACAGGGGGCCACGTCTTCCGATGCGGCCCACACTTGCACACGTTTGATGTTGATAACGAGATAGGTATAGTCCGTTTCATCCAATGGCAGCGTGGTGGAGCCGGAGACCTCGCCGGTCACGGTGATTCTGGTCCCCGGTGGGAGGGTCGCTGGATCGAGGAATTCCCGGTAGATGGCGATGAAGCGGCCTTGTGATTGAGTCAAGTCGTATACGGGGCGTAGCGATCGATCGAGCGGCAACTGTAAGATTTCGATCCTCGTGCCGTCTTTCTGTCGTCGGGCCGTCAACACTCTGCCGCCGAAGACCGTCGATTGACCCTGAAAAGAGTCTGGCGCTGCCTTGACTTGGAGGAAGGTGAGTGCCTGTCTGTCTTCCGCCTCTTGCGTCGAGGCGCAACCTGCGAGAGTGATGAGCAAGATCAGGGTGGAGAGCAGTGTACGTGCTAGGAGCCTGTCCGACATTGCCATTTGTGACGAGGCTAACGAGGGGTAGGCAGATGCGCGGCCGCAGGCCCTGAAAAACTGGAGGCGTATTCGCTGGAATACGGTGAGGATTTTTCGGGGCTGAGAACAAAGTAGATACCTGGCCATCATTCGCCGCAGTAGAACGGTCAATGTCGGACAGGCTCCTCGCACGGCCACAGTCTAACACAAGAAAGTAAGTTCACAGTACATTCGCTATAATGAGCGATCAGCGTTGATCTAACAGGCAGTGGAAAACTCGATTTATACACAATTGCACCGTTAGAGTCTTACATATTATTAGTGCTGATGAAAAATAATTTCAGGATGCTCAAAAAGGCCGCCCAGCAAGGCCGCAGGGAGCTTGGCGACCGAAGCGTACCCTTGGGGTACGTTGCAGGGAGACAGGCGACTGAGAACGCCGCTGGCGGACTTTTTCAGCATCCTGCCAAGAAAGGAGCTGATATGGTGAAGAGACAGTATGCGCAATGGGCCTCGGCAGTCTGCGCGGTTGTATGGAGTGTGGCCGTCCTATGGGTCTCGCCCGCTACCGCCGTGCCTCTCGATTTGAATGGCAAGTTCGAAATCCTAACGGGTGAGGTGTCCACACATACGACCGGTAAGGTGAAGCTGATAGAGTTCGCAGATTTCTATTGCCCGCATTGTCACCACTTCGATGAGACAGGATTGCCGCTGCTCGTGAAAGAGTTCGGCAACAAGTTGGAGATTACGATGGTCGGGTTCCCGGTCATTCGTGGAAAGCTCCCGACGGCATTCGATATGTATGAGCAGGCCAAGATGATGGGCAAAGGCAAGGAAATGAAGACGGTCTTGTTCCGCACGATCCACAAAGACAAAATTGATGGCGTGTTGGATCGCTCGATTCGCTCGCTGTTGATCAAAGAAGTCGGCTTGGATGTGGCAGTGTTCGAGGCCGGCATGGAGAGCGGAAAGCCAGCCAAGGCCGTCGAAGACGGCCGACGGTGGGGAGAGCGGATTAAAGTGTCGTCTACTCCGTCGATCTTGTTGGATGGCAATATCAAAGTCGACGGTGCAAACATGACCCCTGAGAATGTTATCACGATCATTCGGAGCATTCTTGAGAACGACGCGAAGAAGTGAACTCGAAAGTGCTGAGTGCTGAGTCCTGAGTGTTGAGTTGCCGTGAGTCAGAAAACTCAGCACTTAGCATTTCAAATTCGGTACTCCTTCTGAGGCGAGATGGCGATTGATCCAATCTGTGGGATGACAGTTGATCCGGCTACGGCAGCCGGAAGTCTTGAGTATCAAGGTCAGCGCTACTACTTTTGCGGTCTATCCTGCCTGGATCGATTCAAGGCCGATCCGGAGCGAGCGTTGCAGGCACAGCTGATAGGTTCCACTAAGCCAACCACAAGAAGACCCCTTCCGATGATGCCGCCAGCCCCGGCAGCGATGGAGGCTGCGGCTATTGATCCCGTGTGCGGGATGACGGTGCAGCCTTCCACGGCAGCCGGTTCCTATGAGTATCAAGGGAAGACCTATTATTTTTGTGCAACAAGTTGCCTCGCCAAGTTTCGGACCGATCCGATTCACTATCTGACTCCTCCTGAACAGCGCGCCTCCCGCGTCATACCGGTCCCATCCGGTGGAGTGGTCGAATACATCTGTCCGATGGATCCGGAGGTGCTTGAGACTCAACCAGGGGCTTGCCGAATTTGCGGGATGGCGTTGGAACCCAAAGTCGTCTCACTCGAAGATGAACGGAATCCCGAGCTCGAAGACATGACCAGGCGGTTTTGGATCTGTCTCGGGCCATCCCTCGTGGTCATGTTTCTGGCGATGGTCGATATGGTTCCTGGCTTGTCACTTCCGCAGACCGTCACTGGTTCGGCGAGAAATTGGGTGCAATGGCTGCTGGCGACACCGGTGGTGCTCTGGGGCGGCTGGCCGTTTTTCCAGCGAGGGTGGGCCTCGGTGGTAAACCGGGCTCCCAACATGTTCACCCTTATTGCTATGGGGACAGGAGCGGCCTTTGGCTACAGCACTGTGGCCACCGTCGCGCCGACGCTGCTTCCTAGTTCATTCCGACTGCATGACGGCTCTATCGCAGTCTATTTTGAAGCAGCGGCCGTAATTACGGTGCTGGTGTTGCTCGGCCAGGTTCTGGAGTTGAAGGCTCGGAGTCAGACGAGCTCCGCGATTCGCTCCTTGCTCCGGCTTGCGCCAAAGACAGCCAGGCTGATCACGCCGGATGGACGGGAAGAAGATGTGCCGCTTGAGCACATTCAGGTAGGCCATCGACTGCGCGTCAGGCCAGGAGAGCGAGTGCCGGTCGATGGGAGGGTCCAAGAAGGTGCGACTTCTGTGGATGAATCCATGATCACAGGGGAGTCGATTCCAGTTGAAAAAACAATGGGAGCTCAGGTGACCGGGGGGACCATCAACGGCACAGGCGGGATTGTCATGGTCGCTGAACGAGTCGGGCGAGATACGATGCTTGCTCGAATTGTGCAGATGGTGAGTGAGGCGCAACGGAGCCGGGCGCCGATTCAGCGCCTGGCCGATGTGACCTCGGCGTATTTTGTTCCCCTGGTTGTGGCATCTGCGCTGACCACGGCAGGGGCTTGGGCGATCTGGGGTCCAGAGCCGAAGTTGGCCTATGCGCTGGTCAACGCTGTGGCGGTCTTGATTATTGCCTGCCCCTGCGCATTGGGATTAGCGACGCCGATGTCGATCATGGTGGGGACCGGCCGTGGAGCAACAGCCGGTGTCTTGGTGAAGAAGGCTGAAGCGTTGGAGATGTTCGGCAAGGTGAATACGCTCGTGCTCGATAAGACCGGCACCCTCACGGAGGGCAAACCGAAACTGCTGTCGATACGCTTTGTGCCGCCCTGGTCGGATGCCGAGCTGTTGCGCCTCGCATCGAGTCTTGAGCAAAGCAGTGAACATCCGCTGGCCGCAGCGGTGGTGGCGGGAGCGGAAGGGCGGGGAATTGTATGTGACCAGGTCGAGCAGTTTCGTTCGGTGACGGGGAAGGGGGTGACCGGGACGGTGGCTGGTCATCGCGTAGCCATCGGGACGGCTTTGTTCTTGCGAAACGATGTCGGGGTATCCGGCCAGAGCCTCAAGCCATTGGACGACGAAGCGGCCTCGCTTCGTTGTGAAGGGCAGACGATCTTGTTTGTCGCCATCGATGAGCAGGCTGCGGGCCTACTTGGCGTGGCAGATCCGATTAAAGCCTCGACACGTGACGCAGTGCAGGAGCTCAAGGCCGAAGGCATTCGGATCGTCATGGTGACAGGAGATCATCGCGATACGGCTGAAGCAGTAGCCCGGCAACTTGGCATTGAGGAGGTCATGGCTGAAATCTTGCCCGACCAAAAAGGACAGATCATTGCCAGCCTCAAGTCGCAAGGCCGAGTGGTGGCGATGGCCGGCGACGGCATCAATGATGCCCCAGCTCTGGCGTTGGCCGATGTCGGGATCGCCATGGGAACGGGAGCGGACACGGCCATTGAGAGCGCGGGGATGACGCTGGTGAAAGGGGATCTGCGCGGGCTGCTCCGTGCGCGGAGGCTGAGCCAGGCCACGATGCGGAATATTCGGCAGAATCTCTTGTTTGCCTTTCTCTACAACGTCATCGGCGTGCCGATCGCGGCTGGAGCGCTTTATCCGGTCTGGGGGATACTCTTGAGCCCCATGATCGCCAGTGCCGCCATGACCTTCAGTTCTGTGTCGGTCATCACGAATGCCCTCCGGCTACGTCATATGGAATTGTAAGTGCGCCTTCGGCCAACGCATGCTAGGCTACACCCTTTTGCCTTCAATTGGGTGAGGGCTGGTTTCGGAAAGGACTGTGGCGTGTTTCGACCCACTCTTCTATTGCGAATCGTGATTGGACTTAGTGTGGGGAGTTCCATCGTCGCTGGAACAGCGTTAGCCGAGAGTCGCGTGGTTCCTGTGGCAGGCGGAGGCGAACTCCAGGCGCAGATCAAGGGGACTGCGACCAAAGTGATCCCCGCTGTCGTCAGCATTGCCTCTACGGTGATGGTTCGAGATCAAGCGTTCAGCGACGAAGCGCTGCCGTTCGGATTGTTCAAGGATGCCCCGTCGCGGCGGCAATATGGCCAGGGTTCCGGCGTCATTGTGTCGTCGGATGGCTACATTATGACGAACAACCATGTCATTGCCGATGCGGTCGATGTGGAAGTAATTCTCGCCGACCGGCGGCAATACAAAGGAAGAGTGGTGGCCACCGATCCGAAAACCGACGTGGCCGTGGTAAAAATTCAGGCGACCAATCTGCCGACAGTCACGTGGGGGGATTCGAGTACACTCGCCGTCGGCGAATTCGTGCTTGCGATCGGGAACCCTCTTGGGTTGAGTCGCAGTGTGACGTTCGGCATCGTCAGTGCCGTCGGTCGTGCCGATGTCGGTGTCGCCGACTTCGAAGATTTCATTCAAACCGATGCCCCCATCAATCCAGGCAACTCCGGCGGGGCCTTGGTGACCCTCAATGGAGAATTGGTGGGGATCAATACGGCCATTGCCAGTCCTACAGGCGGGAGCGTCGGCGTGGGTTTCGCTATTCCGAGCAATATGGCCAGGGCCGCCATGCAGAGCTTGCTCAAGACCGGTCATGTTGTCCGTGGGTTCCTCGGCGCCTCGACGCAAGATGTCTCGCCCTTGTTAGGCAAGATCTTTCGTCTCCCCGACGTGAAAGGCGCGATCGTGACCGATGTGCAGGCGAAAGGGTCCGCTGAGAAAGCCGGACTCAAGCGCGGCGATGTGGTCGTGCGATTCGACGGGCGCGATGTGATGGACAGCGGGCATCTTCGGAACCTCGTGGCCGCGTCTACGATCGGGAGTAAGCATCGGCTGGATCTCATGCGGGAGAGTAAGCCCTACCAGACTGAACTGGTTGTGCAGGAGGCGCCGCGTGAGCGGACCAAGAAGAACCAAGCTGCATCGGCCTCATCTGCCACGGCTCATCCCCTCGCCGGCGTCGTGTTCGACGACGTGACTGTGCCGTTGGCTCGGCAGATGGATCTGGCTGTCACCAGCGGGGTGGTGGTGACCGATATTGAAGAAGGCAGTCTGGCCGAATCCTCCGGTCTCCAGCCGGGCGACGTGGTCCTGGAGCTCAATCGTCAGCCGATTCCCAACTTCGATGTGTTTCAGCGACTGGCCGATCCGATTAAGCCCTCCGATCTGGCGCTTCTGCTGGTCAATCGGCAGGGGAACGTCATGTACATCCCCGTGAAGGGCGAATAGGAGAAAGAGAGGCAGAGCGTACGGGTGTCTCGCGTGCTCGCGCAACGCGCACGTTCTCACCCGCCAACCCCCGGTGCGCCAAGACGCACCATTACCTCGCAGAAGGCCCTCGTTGAATGCGCGCAATCCGAGACATCCTGCGTCCCCTGCCTGGGAGGAGGGGACGCGAACGGAATGCGCACGATGAAAAAGATGGGAAGTGCACCCACGTTGGTCCTGTGCTCCCGGAACGCGCGCCCTGAGAAGGGCCTCGTTCGACGGCCGCACCTAGACCAACATGGGAACCCTTCCCAGGGAGAAAAAGCTAGCAAGCTTGGAAGGATCAATTTAATAGATCGACGATGACGGTTCGATGCGCGCAGTGAAGAACAGTCCGGTGACTCCCTTAGTAGCGAAAGTGTGATGTCGAAGAGAGGACAGCAAAGTGCCCGCAGTCTAATTTTTCCCCCAGCCTGTTGAAAGCATAAATTCCAGCCAAGTGCGTCCCCTGTTTGATTGTGACGACGCTGCATTGACTTGTGTTTCGCAGGATGCTACGTTTCTATAAATCGTGCCACTCATGATAATGCCATGAAGAAGCTTATTCGATTCGGCGTGTCGTTGGACCATCATCTGCTCGATGATTTCGATCTGCATATCAAGAAGCGCAAGTACACGAACCGTTCGGAGGCATTGCGGGATCTGATCCGAGACAATCTGGTCGGGCAGGAGTGGGACGACAATAAAGAGACGGTCGGGACAATCACGTTTGTGTACGACCATCATGTGCGCGACTTGACCAGAAAATTGACTCATATTCAGCACGACTTTCAAGGCCACATTATGGCCGGTATGCATGTCCATCTTGACCATGACCATTGCCTTGAGGTCTTGGTGGTGAAAGGCAAAGGATCTGAGATCAGGAAGGTGGCGGACGCTCTGGTGTCGGTCAAGGGCGTGAAGCATGGCAAACTCACCATGACGACGACGGGTAAGGGTCTGGTATAGCCCGCATTATTTATGAACGTTTCTGCTGCAATCGCGAATTCGCTGCTGCGACAAGCCTGGACGCGGTCGACCCGGCGTCCAGGCAGGCGGGCTCACCGCTCGGTCGGTCAACATACTATTCAAGTATGCTTCCCTTCCTCACGGCTCCGCGCGCCTGTCTCGCTTGGCGACTGCGCGATTTCGCGACGAACCGTCATGAATAATGTGGGCTAGGCCATGCGCGTGTGTGTTATCGACGGGCGGGGTGGTGGGCTTGGAAAGCGGTTGATTCAGGGTTTGCTGGTCCATCTTGGCGAGTCGCACGAGATTATCGCGCTCGGCACAAATGAGGCGGCAACCAAGGCGATGAAACAAGCGGGAGCGAACCAGAGCGGGACCGGGGAGCAGCGCATCAAGCAGACAGTCCCCACGGTAGATGTCATCCTCGCGTCGCTCAACCTGGTGCTGCCGGGGGCCATGTTAGGAGAGGTGACGCCCGGCATTGCCCACGCCATTCTGGGCGCGCCGGGGCGCAAATTGTTGTTGCCGCTCAATCGTGCTCAGGTAGAAGTCGTGGGAGCCGAAGCTCTCACGCTCGAGAATTTGATCGGTCATACCATGCGTCGAGTCCAGATGCTTCTGAAGTCGTCCGCGCTCGACTGAGATCGTCGAGTCATCCTGCAATCATGAACAGCCAGGCCACGAGGGTCTGCGCCAGCCGATGAGTCGGCTGTCGATAAGATCACCGTGGGCGTCTCATCCGTCCACACTCTGGGACATGAGGGTGGGTGAGTATGCGGAGCGGCTGATGTTCTTCCTGGCGACCATGACAGTCGGATTGACCGTCTGCGAGTCGGCACAAGCCCACGATCCCGACGTGACCGAGTTGGAAATCCCTGAAGTCTCTGTCATCGGGGAACGCCCAGTCGCGGCGTCGTCGCAACAATTCATTCCGGACAAAGATATCCTCCTCCAGCCGCAAGGCCGCCCCGCCCAGGTTCTACGTTTGATCCCGGGATTCATCACCGCTGAGCATTCAGGCGGCGCAGGGAAGGCGGACCAGTACTTCTTGAGAGGCTTTGATGCCGATCATGGAACGGACGTGGCGTTCTTTATCGACAACATGCCGATTAATTTACGCACCCACGGGCATGGCCAGGGGTACACCGATCTCAATTTCATCATTCCGGAGACGATTCAGGGCATCGACGTAGTGAAGGGGACCTATCACGCTGAATTCGGCGATTTCAATACGGCCGGCGCCGTCCGGTTCAAAACTCGGGATGTGTTGCAAGAAAACGTCGTGCAGGGAGCCGGCGGGCAATTCGACACGCAGCGCTATCTGTTGATGCTGTCGCCCACCAAGGACAAGGTACGAACGCTGTTTGCCGCGGAGGGCTATTACACGAACGGGCCGTTTGAGAACGACAATCGCTATTTTCGCCTCAATGTCATGGGCAAGGCGACTGTCAACCCGACGGTTCGGTCGGAATTGAGTGTCACGGGGAGCTATCAGAAGTCGCATTGGAACGGCTCAGGAGAAATTCCATTCCGTGCTGTCACGGATGGCACGATCGATCGCTTCGGTTCGATTGATCCCTCTGAAGGAGGCAAGACGGAGCGTGCGACCGGCCGACTGCAATACCACTACGATACGCCCTCCGGTGGGCGGTTCTTTGCCGATGCCTACTTGCAGTACTACAAGCTGGACCTTTGGACCAATTTCACCTTTTTTCTGGATGACCCGGTGAACGGCGACGGCATCAACCAACAGGATCAGCGGTACATGTATGGCGGGAATCTGGGCTACCAGCAAGCAGGAGAACTCTTTGGCATTCGCAGTGCCGCGACGGCAGGGTTCCAGGTCCGCAATGACAGTATTTCCAATATCCGACTCGGGACCCAGACGACGCGTGTCCCGACTGGGACCATTGTGCAGAGTGCGGTGGACGAAGCGTCCTATTCGCCGTATGTGAAGCTGGAGCTGCAGCCCATGCCGTGGATGCGGTTGGTCGGCGGTCTCCGTGCCGACTACTTCACCTTTGATGTCCGCAATCTCTGCGACACCTGCCCTCAGCAGCCGGCCGGCAGCAAGAACTCGGGCCAGATCAGTCCGAAGGCCAACCTGATCCTCGGTCCATGGTTCAATACCGAATTCTTCGTGAACTATGGCACCGGGTTCCACAGCAACGATGCGCGGTCCACTGTCGCGGGTGGGAGCTCGCCTCTTGCCAGGGCGCAGGGCACAGAGGTTGGCGTTCGTTCAAAACCCTGGGGCCCGGAGCAGATGGAATTGATGGCGACGTTCTGGTGGTTGGATTTGAACTCCGAACTCGTGTTCGTGGGAGATGCAGGCACTACCGAAGTCCGTGGGCCCACGAGACGCTACGGCGTGGAGGTGGGCGCGCGCGGACAGGTCTACGGACCGTTCTATGTTAACGGCAGCTTTACCTGGACCCATGCCGAATTCAAGGACGGGCTAGCCATTCCGTTGGCGCCTGACTTAACCGCGTACTCGGCATTGATCATGCGATGGCCGGAAGGTCTCTCCTCGCAGATACAAATGACCTATCTCGGAGTGAGGAATCTGACGGAGGATCGTACGGTCAAAGCGCCATCGTGGCTCGTCTTTGATTTGACCGAACGATATCAACTGCCGATCAAGCTCTCTCATGGGCGCCTTGAGGCCTTTCTTTTCGTCCAGAACCTTTTCGATTCCAACTGGGAGGGGGCTACGTATGCATTCGCATCTCGTCTGCCCAACGAGCCGGCGGGCGGAGTTCAGGACATCCATTTCGTGCCGGGAAATCCACGCTTCTTTATGGGCGGCGTCGCCTGGTACTTCTAGCAGACCGCTGAAAACGACTTCCAACTGCGTTCTCGGTCTCGAAAGCATCCTCAACGTACCCCACCGGGAAAGAGCTGCTCTTGCAGCTCGGGGTTGGGCGGGTGAGAATGTCTACGCTTCCGGTGCTTTCTTCGCCTGCGGCCTTGCCTGGGGCAAGGGGCGTCTCGGCGCGCTAAGGGTTGGGTGGGTGAGAAAGAAGATCGTTTTGAGCGGTCTATAGTGAAGCCATATGAAGACCAAACCCAGAATTCTTCCGCGCATATATTTCAATCGTCTCGACGCTGCAGGTCGCGCGGTCACTGATCGGCAAGTATCTCGTTCGGGCGATCGATGGACGCATGCTCGCGGGGAAGATCGTCGAAGTGGAGGCCTATGTCGGGTCGCAGGACAAGGCTTGCCATGCGTCGAAAGGGAGAACGCAACGGACGGATGTCATGTTTGGCCCGGAGGGGTCGCTTACGTCTATCTCATCTACGGGATGTACCATTGTCTGAACGTCGTGACGGAGCGGGAAGAGTTTCCCTCAGCCGTGTTGATCAGGGCGATTGAAATCGATGGGGAGTTGATCGATGGACCGGGGCGGCTCTGTCGTGCGCTGCAGATCGATCGCCGTCTCAACCATGTGGATCTCACGACCGGCGAATCTCTCTGGTTCGAAGATCGAGGGGTATTGGTGAAGAAAGGAGATGTGGGGGCTCACCCCAGAATCGGTGTCGATTATGCGGGCAAGTGGGCCGAGAAACTCTGGCGATTCAGATTACGTACGGTCACAGCCTCCACGCGGATGCGACAGGCAAAAAAACAGGGAGGCACCGGATAGGTCCGGTACCTCCCTGCTGTATTCCGCTGAACGGCTCGACTACTCGATCTTCCGATCCCCGGTGATCTTTGTCGCCGAGGTTACCGGAGGGGCGATCTTGATCTGTGGCCCCTGTACGGTCGGGAGCTGATTTGCTCCCTGGCCCGTGGTAATCCGGGCATTGTCCGTCTTCATCAGATTTTGCTGGGCGCTCTTAAAGGAGTCGGCTGACTTATTCAGCGTACTCTCTCCACGCGCATCCGACTGGCCAGGATCGTTGGCGGTTGGCTGGCCCGTCACAGGGCTTCCGCTGTTCTTCATCGGGTAGCCTTCATGCTTGGGGAGGAGCGAAGGATTCGCCGAGGCCATCGACAGCGCAAAGAGGACACCGGAGACGGTCGCAACAGTGCCGATTACGAGCTTCATACGCCTACTCCTTTGAATAAATGATGGTGGCTGGAGACCATAGGTTTTCAACTTCAAGGCCGAATCAAGTGTCGGAGAATCATAGCCAGGAGGGGGTATGTCTGTCAAAGGAAGAATGGGAGGGGAGCAGCCAGACCATCCTTCTTGCTCGCTGAGGCCGCACGATCAGAATGTGCTCCCTCAATGCGCGCAGGGAAGGACAGTCTGGCTGCTCCCCTTGAGGGCGATGTAGGGGAAAATGAGAAGAATGGGAGGGTGGCCTGTTAGCCTCCTTTGCTCGTGCAACACGCGGTCTCAGAGGTTGGGAAGGGTCGCCTGGCCGTCCTCCTGCTCGCGGAACGCGCACGATAAGAATGTGCTCGTTCGACGCGCGCAATCGAGGGTCGACCTTGCTTCTGAAGACAATTCTGGCTAGAATATAGCCAGAATGCGTTTCGAGATCGTCCTTTCCCCTGAGGCAGACAAGGGTTTCCGAAACCTACATACCCATTTACGAGCAGCGGTTCGGGACGCACTGGAAACGCACCTCCGATTCGAACCGACGAAAGCCAGCAAGAGCCGAGTCAAGCGGCTCCGCGGCATGAAGCGACCGCAGTACCGGCTTCGCGTTGATGAGGTGCGCATCTACTACGACGTAACCGAGAACACCGTTGACGTGCTTGCAATCGTCTCAAAATCTAGAGCGCAAGCATGGCTGGAAGAAAAAGGAGAACGGACATGAAGAAGATTGCGCTGTCCGAGGTCAAGGACGACCTGTCGAGATATCTTCGACTCGCGACGAGAGAAGATGTGGTGATCACCCGACACGGGAAGCCAGCTGGAGTGCTCATCGGTTTTGAATCCGAAGACGACTGGTTCGACTTTCGGCTTGAAAACGACCCCAGGTTCCACGAACGGATTGCTAAAGCCCGAGAAAGCCTCCGAGCCGGACGAGGAATTCGCTTGGAAGATAGCAAGGGATGACGCCAAGTTCGCCAGTCCTTAACCCGCGTAGCCGAAATGACTCCTGACACCATTCTGGTCCTCCACGTGCCACACATTCCGACATGCCTTTGCCACGCACGTCCTTGAAAGCGGCTATGACATTCGAACGGTTCAGGAGCTCTTGGGGCATCGCGATATCAAAACAACGATGATCTACACGCATGTGCTCAACCGAGGGCCAGGGGGCGTTCGCAGTCCGCTGGATGGACTTTGAACCCCCTTACGGAGGTGCTGTTATGCGGATCCGCCTAAGATGTTGGGCTAACTACCAGAAGAACTGCAACTGACTGAAACGGTAGAGTTTGTCGCGTATGTTTCGGGGGAACCGATGGCGTGTTATGCGTATAGAAATTGGCAGATCCAGCTGTTATGCGGATCCGCCTAAACACTGTTAGGCGTCAGCATGGGACAGTCAACGGCACATTCCATCTCGGATGCGCAGCTCATAAAGGCGGGATATCGCGTACTTTGTATCGCTTTCGCGGCGTATGAATGGGATCAACTTCGCAGAGACGACGACCCGGATCCTCTGGAAGGCTTTCTCCAGTTTGATGAAGAGGAGTTGTCGGAGGAATTACTAAAGCTCTCTGCGTTGGCACGCGCCAACGATGATGCCTTGAATACTCTCGATCAATCTGGGAAGGCCTTTCCAGATGGCGTCGGGACATTGACCTCCAATGGCAAGCCCGTCCCTTTGTCGCCGCGAGAGGCGTGCAACAAGATCATTCATGCACGTAAAATGAGCTTCGATCTGTCCCGATCCGACAAGAACCCGATCTGGGAAAAGTGGTATGCGTCCCAGGGTCATTCAGTCCGGGGCGACTTCAAGGTCCCAGCGTTACTGCTGGAAGGTGAACACTTCAAGACGGGACCTTGGGAAGTTCGCTTGGAACTGATTCCGTTTGTATACGCTGTTGCCCTTCCCGACGTTTGGCAATGGAACATGACGGGTGAGAAATGAACCTGCGCCTCAACACGGACGCACAAGCAGCGGGCTTGCCCGCTGCGCCGGTTACGCGCGTCACGTTGAGCGTCATGAAACTCACGCTCGATCACAACGTTGTCATTGACTTCTCCCTTGGCTCTCCACGAGTTGCGAGGGTAGGGGACGTGCTCGCCGCAAAGTCGCATCAGGCTCATTTGGTTGAGATTGGCGCGTCAGAGATGCGCCGTCGCGGGATCAAACCGGATCGCTACGATCTCTTCGAGCAGCTCCTGGCGGAAGGTGGCATCGACGATCTACCCCGTCTGGCCCCTATGGCGATCTGGGATGTCACGTTTTGGGATCACGCGCTTTGGTGCGACGAGGAAATGCAAAGCCAGGCCAAGCAAATCGAGGGAATCTTGTTCGGTGACTCGTAACCGATCGACATCACCAATGAAGCCGAAGGTTCGCCAAAACTAGCGGCCTGGCTCAATCGAATTTGCGACATCCAGTCCATGTGGTGTCATCTCCACTACAAGAACGACATCTTTGTCACCTCTGATGGCAACTTCCACAAAGCAACAAAGTTGCCCCGTCTTCTGGCGCTCGACGCAGGCCGAATTGCGCGGCCCGATGAGCTATGACGCCCAACCCGAGGATGGTCATCCACCGGTTGGCCCACGAAGCGCGCCCCACCATCGGCTGCAGCGGACCTCCGCTGCGCAAACGTCGTTTGCTCCGCGGCCGCCGCTGATCCGCGGGGCCGTTAGCTGTGTGCTGATAAGGAGGGAACAAAATGAACGTGTTTCGCATACTCAGCCTGGATGGGGGTGGAGTACGAGGGGCCTATAGCGCAGGCGTGCTTGCCGAGATACAAAAGAGCATTGAGGGGAAGGTCATCGATTATTTTGATCTAATCACTGGGACGTCGACCGGTGGAATACTTGCAATTGGACTAGGGCTCGGGCTGTCCCCGACAGACCTCGTGAATTTCTATCAGACAAAGGGAACTGAGATTTTTCCAGTCACTGGTGTATGGGGAGGCTTTCTTCGCAAAGTGCGACAATTGATTGTGGAAACAAAATATGATTTCAGCAAACTTGAATCAGCTCTAGAAACCATACTGGAGGAAAGGAAGCTCGGCGAATCGCTGCGGCCCTTAATTATTACATCGTACAATGCGTCTCGTGACGGCGCGCACTTGTTTAAGACCTATCACCATCCAGACCATAACAGGCACTACAAGATGAAAGCAGTCCACATTGCTATGGCCACTTCCGCGGCTCCCACGTACTTCAATGCTCGCGATCTTCCATTAGGAGACCGGGGCAAGGAACAGACATTTGTGGATGGTGGCATTTGGGCGAACTGCCCAGTGCTTGTGGGTGTCGCAGAAGCGATCCGCTACTTTGGCAAGAATCTGGAGCAGATTGAGGTCCTAAGTATTGGGACAACGTATATGCCATTTAAGATTAAAGAAAGGCAAAAAGCGGGTGCCGGTCTCGACTGGGGTCTAGACCTCGTAGATTTGATGATGAGTGCCCAACAAGCGAGCATTATTGGTACAGCCAAGATCCTCCTGGGGGAGAGCCGCGTAACCAGAATCACTCGCCCGACCGAGGAAGAGATACCCCTCGACGATGCGAAGAGAATCCAAGAGTTGATCGATTGGGGGAAAGAGGATGCGAAGGAAAAACTACCATTCGTGGTAACTAAATTTTTCCAGGATGTGGCACCGGCGTTCACACCGATTACCCCCATTGTTGCTTGAACCTACCGTGCCATTACGTCCAGTTTTTTCACAACGTCAGCACAGCTAACCCGTCGTTCGAGAAGCACGCCGCGAAAAGCGCGCGGCGCCTCTCAACTTCTGCGTTAGCTGGCATCAGCCATATTGTCGGGAACGGACAGACCGGGTTCATGTGTCACATGTCTCCGCCTTGCAATCCGTAAGTGATTGTTCGTGCCAAATCTGAGTTAGGTTTTCGCCTTCCGGAGCTAATCAAAGAAATGTACCCTACCACCGGAACTGGCGGCTTTGGCCCCGGATATGTAGCGATGCGGGCTAGGACTTCGATGATTCACACGAGTGGCATAACAGGCTGGTATTCCCACAGGATGCTCAAAAAGCCTGTCCAGCAAGGCCGCAGCCGATGAAAGCACCGGAGGCGTAGCCTCTGGGCTACGTTGAGGATGCTTTCAAGGAGAGAACGCCGCTGGCGGGGTTTTTCAGCATCCTGCGATGTCAAGAAAGGCTAGTAGGGGTCACATCTTGTTGTATGACGTTGTCATGACGCAGGATAGGCGATGGTTTGTCCACTGCGCATCGAATTTCCTGGGCGTTTTATCCTGTCACGTCAGAAGATCGCGGGAATACTCGGCTGACACATAAAACACCGTTTTGCATACTTCAGATGGAGCGCAGGTGTTAATAATCTCAGGATGCGCAAAAAGACGACCTTCTCACCCGCCTGCCCTGAGGCTGCCAAGACAGCCTCTCCGCTCAAAGACGCGCCGTTCCACGGGCAAGGCCACAGCGAGTTGAAGGCCCGTGACCGAAAAAAGTTCCAGGAACCATTGGTTGCTCGGTAAGCAAGGAAGTAGGGTAGAGTTGCTCGTGCGAAGCCGGTGGACTACAATGCAGTCTGTTGGGAGGAGCCGTCATGGCAATTTCAAAGATAACTCGTCGTCGGGCGAAGGAGCCCAAGATTATGGTTGCGGAACCTCTTCTGACGGTTCTTCTTGCCAAGGACAACGGCCACTACTGTGCCAAATGTCCTGAACTGGACCTCGTGACTGAGCTTCTGACCGCAGACGCCGCCCTGGAAGACCTCATCGAAGCTATTCGGGATTACGCGAAGGAGTATCTCCAAGATCGAGATCGGTACGCCACGAGTCCCAACCGAGCCCATCATCTTCCCTACGTCGAGGCTGTCGCCGCATGCAAGACTGATTGGGAGTTGCGCACGTTGATCGAGATCAAGCATGGCCTCGTTCACGTATAGCGATTTCCGTGTTGTGCTCAAGCGTGCAGGGTTCGAACATCTCCGATCGGAAAAGCACGAAACCTGGCGAAAGTTCCTGCCGAACGGGTCGATCCTGCGAGTTCGGATCAGCCACCAGCACAAGCGCGACATTCCCAAATGGCTGTTTCACGAAATGCTCAGGCAAGCGGGGCTAACCCTCGAAGAATTTCGGACGTTGCTCGATTCTTAAAGCAACGGGCCGCGAAGAAGTTATCGCCGCCCGCGCCATCATCCGGAAGGTAATGGCAGTCGATAAGGTTCCAGGAACCATTGATTGCTTCGATGGTTCCCACGAGTGGCATAACAGGTTGGTATTCCCACAGGATGCTCAAAAAGCCTGTCCAGCAAGGCCGCAACCGATGAAAGCACCGGAGGCGTAGCCTCTGGGCTACGTTGAGGATGCTTTCAAGGAGAGAACGATGCTGGCGGGCTTTTTCAGCATCCTGCGATGTCAGGCCGGGCGGCGTGCGGGAGGACGGCGGCGGCCGCGTCCGCGATAGGACGGACCGTGGCTGAGACCGGGGAGGCGGATGGTGACGGTGGTCCCTTCGCCAGGCGCGCTGCCGATGGCAATCGAACCGCCATGTTCTTCGATGATTTTCTTGACCGAGGCGAGGCCCAGACCGATGCCGGTCCGCTTCGTGGTGAAAAACGGCTCAAAGACCTTATCGACGATTTCTGCCGGAATAGGAGCGCCGTCGTTCTTGATGAGGATCTGGTCTTCCACGCCACGCCCCGCGCGATGCTGGGTGACCTGAATGTGGAGATGCCCGCCGGGGTTCATCGCTTCACCAGCGTTCTTGAAAATACTGAGAAAGACTTGCTGGAGTTTGGTTTCGTCGCCGCGGACCGGTGCGATCATCGTCGCGTAGTCCTTGGTGACCTGTATTCTGGTGACTTCGAGGTCGGTCGCGACGACCGTGAGCGCGCTCTCGATCACTTCGGGAATGCGGAGAAGCCGACGAGTCAGTTCGAGTGGTTTCGCAAAATCCAAAATTTCGTTCAGGATGGCTTCGATCCTGATCAAATCGCGCATCGCGTTCTCGACGCGCGTCTGTGGGTCGAAGTCGAGGATGCCTTCCCCCGTGACTTCTTCCAATTGGGCGCGGATCGAGGCGAGCGGCTCACGCACTTCTGTGGCCAGGAACATGCTGAATTCGCCGATCGCAGCCTGCCGCTCCTGTTTTCTGATGATGGGCTCCGAAGGACCAGGGGCAATGGCTGCGCCTGATGCTGCCAGCTGGCCCAGTGGCGGGGGCCTGGCTCGCTGGCACTGGTGTCGGAGCCTGGAGAACGTCCGCAATCTTTACAATCGTCGGCTCAAGCGTGCGGGCATCCGTCTGTTGGTATCGTCCGGCTTCTTTCGAGGCGAGGGTAATGGTCCCGCCCACTTGCCCCCGGACGAAGAACGGCACGACGAGCGAAGAGAGAAGCCGATCCTTGAACAGATATTTGTGATCGAGGAACCGCCCTTGTGTGGAGGCAAGATCATGATCCACGCGCGGCTTACGGTGGCGGACCGCCCATCCGGAGGCTGAGCTATCGAGCGTGAGGCGGTGCCCAGGCTTCAGATCTTTTTTCCCATCCTTCTGCTCACCCTTCAGATCGCCGGCCAGTCCCAGGACTTCGACATTGCCTGCAAGGGGATCGTAGCGGCAGGCCCAAATGCGATCGTAGGCGACGTATTGGTTGGCATCCGTCAACAGGGCAATGATCTTGTCTTGGAGTTCCGGTGTGAGTTGCGACGCCGGGGCCGTGAACATTTCCGTCGGTGAGGGGGGTGGAGGGACCGGCTCGTGCGCGACAAACGGGCGGCTGAGCACCACGTTCATATCGAACAGGCCTTCGCGATCCAGCGCTTTGGTCACATCGTCGCTGGCCTGCTCCAGTAAGCTCTTCTCTTTTTTCGCGAACGTGGCGCTCTCTTTTCGCCCGATCACGAGGAAGCCGTATGTCCGGTTCCGATGCATGAGGGACACCCCAATCAACGACTTCGTACCCGGCGTTATCAAGCGGAGGCGAATGGCGCGTCCGCCCTCCTGATCGTTTGCGGGTGCCGATGCAACGACGGCGGGGGCCGAAAGTGTTCTGAGGATGGCTTGAATATCTCGAGGTGTGAAGCCTCGAGCGGCATGGCTGACCAATGGACCTTGGTCACGATGAAACAGGGCGGCGAGCGCCGCGTCGACGGGCAGCTCGTTGATCACGGATGTCAAGGTCCGCTGAAGATGCGTTTCGGGAAGTGGTTTGTTCTGTGGAGCTGTGGGTGTCATTCGTGGGTTGAACCAGGACTATTCATGAATACCTGCTACGTCGTCCGATCCTCTTGCCCGGCGGGGCTTTTCTCGTTCGGCCTCCTCGACGGATTGCAAGTACGCCTGCGTCGGCCTTACTTGCGAGAAGCCCCGGCGAGTTCCGGTCTCGAACGCCTCGCGACGGTGTTCATGAATAGTCCGGGTTAAGCCAACCAGGAGCGCACATTGTAGCAACGCACGATGGGCAATTCAATGAAAAGGTCCCGTTATTCGTCGGGATTGATAATCTTTGGAGGGCGTTGGGGGAACGAAGGACGTTCCGCCTGGCGGTGGTCAGAGCTCCAGGTGTTGAGGATCATGGTGACCAGACTGATCACGACCGCGCCGCCGACTGCCGGCCAGAATCCCGTGACCGAAAATCCGCTGACCAGGTATGCGGTGAGTTCCAGAAGGAGCGCGTTGACCACAATGAGAAAGAGTCCCAACGAGAGGACGATCAAGGGAAGGGTCAGCACAAAGAGAATGGGCCGGACCAAGAGGTTCAAAAATGTGAGGACCAGAACCGCAGCGAGCCCGGCGGTGAGCGAGTCGACTTCTAGGCCAGGCACGATCATGACCGCCAGAAATACTGCGATACCCGTGATCAGGACTCGAATGACCGCCGCGCGAACCCCACCGCTAAAAAAGTGGTTGTTGAACTCACGTGTGATGCGAAACTGCGGCATCGATCATCCTGCTACTGAACCGGAACCGGCAGCATGGGGGCCGGTACACGCTTGGCCGAGGAAAAATGGATGTCAGTGGCGAGCAACACTTTGTCGTCCTTTGTGGCCATGATGACGACACGATTGCCTATCTCGGGCATGGTGGACTTTTTCGGATTGCTCTCGTCCTTATACCGAGTTTTTTTGTTGACCCGAACATTCACCAATTGGCCCATGGGCGTTTTGATTTCGACATGGGTCGCATCAATGGCCGTAATCGTCCCGAGCACATGTTGGTCGGCGCTGTGGGCGAAGCTTGGTATCGACATGAAAATACACGTGAGAGTGACAATCAGACGTAACCACATGGTGAACTCATTTCCATAATATCGCCGTCGATGAGTTAGTGATGATGACCGCTATCGGTCCGTGCTGCCGCCGAATCGTCTCCCTGCAGGAATTGGCTGAAGGCGGCTTCTTCTTCCAGGTCTTTTTGTGTCTTGGGATTGAGCGCCTTCATCTGGTCAAGTTCTTCCGGTGTCAGCTGCGGGAGATGGCGAATGAAGTGGACCAGCTTCCAACTGTCCTTGTCCTCTGCCGGGTCGCCCTCTCCCCAGGCCGGCATGGCGGTGAAGCGGATACCGTTATGGATCACCCAGAAGATCTCTCCGTCCGACATCGACTGGGTGTCGGCCAATCGTAAGTCGGGAGCCTTCGGATACACCTTCTTGCCAATAAGGGTCTCGCCGCTCCCGTCGTTGGCATGGCATAGTGCGCAGTGATCGGCAAAGTGCGCAAGCGACTCTTTGATGACGTCTGGGTCCAAGGGGATGGGATTCGGCGCATTTCGCGTTTCAATCGGGATGGCCAGATGGCGGATTTGCCGAGCGATGAAAACCTCCAGGGCATGCGGCTCGGTTTTGGCGCTAAAGCCGCTCGTGAATAATTGATACCCCGTCCATACGAAGGCACCGACAATCCCGATGCCCACGACGGTGATGAAGACGATCAGTTTCGTTCGCATGGCTACTGCTGATCACTATACAAAGTCTCCCGTCCTATTGCCACCGGCCCTGGTCGATCGTTCGGTCACGGCTGGTTCGTATGGTGAGCGGAGAAACCCCATGAGGCGAAGAACGACCCATACCGTGAGGGGGAGGTATATCAAGACGCCGCTGATCCCCAATTGCCATTCACCGATCCAAAATGTCACGCTGATGCTAAAGGCGAGCACGGCATAATATATTCCCACGCCTAGAAGAAGGCGATGCGTAGTCGATCCGTTGGTGTGCGGCTGGAGGGGAGGGAGTCGGCGGTCGATGGGAAAATAGATGGCGAGCGAGATCACTCCGACCGCGAACCACCCGAGATAATTTGTTAATGGGACCCCGAAGTGAATGCCGGGATCGAGATAGTCATAGATCTTGCCCAGGAACCAACGGTCCCCGAGTAATGCAACCGGGTCGATCACCACATCGACCAATGCAAACAGGACGGCGGTGAGCATAAGCGCTGGCCAGCCTGTCCGGATGGCCAGATCGAATCGCAACGGCATGACGGATGGTCGGGTGGGCGCCGACGAGTGTTCGACGGGGAGAAGCACGCAATGGGTCAGGCAATAGGCGGCATAGAGGAGATAACTAAATGAAATCGGCGCCATGATGGGAATGTTGGAGATGTAGAGTTCCTGGCCCACGGTCGAGCCAGTGTATTGGTACCACCCGAATGGAATGCCGGTGCGAGTCGAGGAATATTCACAGGCGAAGGCCGTGGTCCAGCTAATCAGCCAGAATCGCCAGGTGCGTGGCCAGCCGAGCAGTTGAATCGAAGCAAACAGAAAGGCAGCGATGAATATGAAGACGTAGGGACGGAAGAGGACGGTGTTCAGAAATAGGAAGAACAAGTCCATTGTTAATCATACCACCTTCGTGGTTAGGCGTAGCCGTGATTCCGGAACCACCGTACGGCTTTTCCCAGTGCTTCCTCCGGCGGGGTTTGCGGAATGCCCAATTCCTTGATCGCCTTACGGCAATCGTAATGCATTTTATACTTCGCCATCTTCACACCTTCAAGAGGAATTCGCGGCGGCTGGCCGGTGAAGTTCGAGATCCATTGGCTGAGGTAGGCCAGGGGGAGAATCGCGAGTCGTGGCAGCTTGATCGTGGGCGCCTTGATGCCGGTCAATCGACTCAAGATCTCAAATACCTCGCGCAGCATCAAGTTCTTGTTGCCCAGAATGTAGCGCTCACCGATCCGCCCTTTTTCCATTGCGAGCAGATGGCCGACCGCCACGTCATCGACATCCACGATATTCATCCCGGTTTCGATATAGGCCGGCATGCGGCCTTTCATGAAATCCACGATGACCTGCCCCGTCGGGGTCGGCTTCACGTCGCCTGCGCCGACCGGGGCACTCGGATTCACGATGACGACCGGCAGCCCAGCCTTCGCAAGCTTTAAGACCTCTTGCTCGGCCAGGTACTTCGACCGTTTATAGTGGCCGGCCATCTGTTTGAGCGAGACGGGCGTCTCCTCCGTGCCGAGCCCTCCGCCTGGCGGAAGGCCGATCGCGCCGATGGTGCTGCAGTAGACGATCCGTTCGGTGCCGACGTCGCGGGCCGCCTCCAACAGATTCTTCGTGCCGGTGACGTTGATGTCGTAAAAGATCGACGGATCTTTGGCCCAGAGCGCATAGTGCGCCGCGATATGGTAAAGCTGTCGGCAGCCGGTGAGCGAGGTACGCAACGAGGCTTGATCGCGTAGATCACCTACGACCCGCTCGACGGGCAGATTCTGAATATTTTGGAGGTCGGCTCCGGCACGGGCCAAAACACGGACGTCGATGCCGCGATTGAGCAGAGCGCGTACCACTGCGCCACCGACGAATCCGGTTGCACCAGTGACGAGAGCCTTCATCTTGAAGACGTGAAAGGTGAAACGCGAAAGGTAAAACGTGAGTAGCGAGAAATCATAGCCTGAACGAGAGGGTTGCGTTTCACGTTTTAGGTTTGACGCCTCACGTCAGTTTTTCCGCGACGTGATATACCGCGCTAGTTCACGGAGCGGGTCGGCGGCCTGACCAAACGGGGAGAGGCGTGCAATCGCGCGGGTCACGCAGTTGTCCGCCAGTGTTCTGGCTCCCTCGGCTCCGTAGAATGTCGGGTAGGTTTTCTTTCCTCGCTCCGCGTCGGTGTTGGGATTCTTGCCCAGTTCCTCGCGCGTTCCCGTCACATTGAGCACATCGTCCGCGATCTGAAAGGCCAGGCCGACATCCTCGGCATAACTTGTAAGGTCGTCCAGTTGGCGATCCTGCGCGCCGGCGGCAAGAGCGCCCATCCGCACCGCTGCGCGAATCAACATGCCGGTCTTATGCTTGTGGATGTTCTGGAGTGTCGAGAGATCGATGTCTTTGTTCTCAGCCTGGATATCGAACACCTGACCGCCCACCATCCCCATGTTCCCTGATCCGTAGGCCAGCTCGTGAATCAGCCGCACTTGGCGTGCCGGGTCGCAGCCCTTCATCAAGTCCGGACGGCTGCAGAGATCGAACGCCATCGTCAACAAGGCATCACCGGCAAGGATCGCCATCGCGTCGCCGTACACTTTGTGATTTGTCGGTTTCCCGCGCCGGAAGTCGTCGTTGTCCATCGCGGGCAGGTCGTCGTGAATCAAGGAGTAGGTGTGGATCAATTCCAGCGAGCAGGCGACCGGCATCAACCCAGGTGCCGGCTCCCCTACCGCTTCTGCCGCAGCAATGGTCAGGATCGGGCGGACTCGCTTCCCTCCCGCCATGAGACTGTACCTCATGCTTTCGTGGAGTGTGGTGGGCGGCGTGGCGGCGCTTGGCATGATCGAATCGAGGAACCGATCCACGTCGACCCGCTTCTGTTCGAGGTAGTCCTTGATCTTCATGAGAGCTCAGCCTGTTTGGGGATAGGCGCTAATCCGCGCGGAGGGTAACAAACGGCCTTGGGGGGTGTCAAACAGCTGGGAGGGAGCGGCCAGGTGCCCTTCTTGCTCCCAGAACGGGCACGATGAAAAAGATGGGAAGGGTACCCACGTTGGTCCTGTGCTCCCGGAACGCGCGCCCTCAGAAGGGCCTCGTTCGACGGCCGCACCTAGACTAACATGGGTACCCTTCCCAGGGAGAAAAAGCTAGCGAGCTTGGAAGGGTTAATTTAATAGATCGACGATGGCCGTGCGATGCGCGCAGTAAAGGGCAGCCTCGACCACTCCCCTAAAGAGAGGTGTGTGGAATTGTAAGGCCCCCGCCTGGTCTAATGGCACGCTCCGGGAAATCGATTGCGAAGCAATCGGAGGGTAAGGGCGGGTGAGAAGGACACGCGCAGTGGGAGGTTACCCTAACGAGCCTGTACGGCATGAGGAGAGTTGCAAAGAGGGAGATCTGTTTATCTCCTCGCTGTGTAAGCAGTAATGTTCTCAGTTCTTCATAAACATTGCGATGCGGTCCAACAAAGACAATATCGAGGCATGACTCATCATCGTTGAGGCGATAGATAATTCGATAGGTTCGAATGCGATAGGATCGGAGGCCTGCGAGCTCAAACTGTAGAGTATGCCCGTTGAGCGGAGAGACAAGAAGTTCTTTGATTCCTTATCGGATTTTGTGCTTGACCTGCGGATGCAACGTTCGAATCCGGTCGGCTGCCTCTAGCTTTCCGACCTCCGAGAATCTCATTCGGTACGTGGAGAGCCTCTGAGCGACGCGAGAACGATGCTGGCGGGATTTTTCAACGCCTGCTAGGCCGCTTTGGCTGGCCGCCAGCGAAGCCCGATATTCAGCAGTTCTTGCAACAGATCTTTATAGGGATAGCCGTCTTTTTCTGCTGAATCGGAGAAATCTTCGTCGTGCGCGATTTGGGGATTCGGATTGGCTTCCAGCACGTATACGCTCCCCTCCGTGTCCATTCTCACGTCGATGCGCGCATAGCCGCTTAAACCGAGTGCACGATACACACGCTTCGCGAGATGTTGAATCTCCTCGGCCTTCCCTTCGGGAAGATTCCTAGCTTCGCCTGACCGAATCCCATACTTGACTTGATAGGTGCGACTCCATTTGACTCGTTCGGTCGCAATCCGGCGAGCGTCCTCCGGCAGCTGGTCCATGATCAGCTCCCACACCGGCAAGACGTGAACATGTCCATTGCCCATCACCCCGACATACAGTTCGCGCCCTTCGATGTACCGTTCGATAAGCGCGCCAGTCCCTACACTCTCGTGGATGAATTCGACTCGCTCCTTAAGTTTGTCGTCATCCTGGACTATGGACGCCTGAGAGATCCCCAGCGACGCTTCTTCGGTTGCCGATTTGACAATTAAGGGAAATGACAGCCACTTGGGCCGCTTGACCGTCCGCCCCTGTGGCACCACCATGAAATCCGGGAACGGGATGCGATGGAACGAAAACAGCTTCTTGGACAGGACTTTGTCCCGCGCCAGCATCAACCCGCGTGGATTACAGCCGGTATAGGGCACGTGAAGAAGTTCAAGATACGACACGACGTTCTGGTCGTACACCCCGACCCCATCGAACTCTTCGAGCAGATTGAAGGCAATGTGCGGGCTCCAGTCTTCTATGGCCGTTCGAAGCACTCCGAGATCGCTCTTGACCCCCAACGGCTTCACGTCATGCCCCAGCTTGCGGAGCGTGGAGACCACATCGTATTCTGTCTTCCATTCGGCTCCTGTCACGTCCTGCCCGTTGAGAGGATCAGGAGGAACCAGATCTTCGTGCATCAAGACGAGAATTCGGAGACGTTTCATACCGCCACCTTATGCCGCCCGCTGCGCAAGTAGTTCATCGTGTGGACGGTCAACAATATCGTGAAATCCAACTTCGCCTGTTCTTCCGCAAGCGGCAGTCGCAGGTGAAGCTGACGGCAGCGCTGAATCATGTCCTCCAAGACCTGATCGATCGTATATTGATATTCGCCCGTCCAGGCAGCAACTTTACGGCGCACCTCTTTTCGAAAGCGGTTCAAGAAGGTGGCGGCACTCCTTTTATCCGCATGGGCAAGGGCATCGGAAAACAGTCGCTTTAAGTCCGGATCGTACAAAGACGGCCGTTCAATCCCATAGTGCCTACGCTTTCGCTCATAGTGCTCGCGCAAGGTCTTTTTCAGTTCAGACAGCGGATCAATCTCCTCCCTCGTGACCACCTTGGGCGGAACAGTCGCCAGCCCTTTCATCAGCCCATCGACATACTGCAGCTTCTTGAGCACCGGCCATCCCTTGTAGCGGTCGGCCCATGTCGAGTCTGGTGTCAGCCAGACCGCGAAGGTCTCAGCAAAGTCTTCATCCGGATGGCTTTGCGCATACCACACATCGAGGTGCCGCACGAAGCTTCGACTGTAGGGCCGGGGGCTGTAATATTTTGGATAGGGATCGGACGAGCGACCAAAGACTTGTTGCCGGCGGCGGAGACGGCGGAGACGATAGGCATTTTCCACGGCGTGGCCGGCCTCATGCCGCAAAATGCGCATGCACCATTCCGAGGTTCCACCCTCGACCTCGAGCATCTGGTCCATTTCAAGTTTCGCGAGTCGTGGATGGGCCAGATAAAACGGCACGGCAATCCCCGGCACACCATCCGGAGTAAACCATTCGTTCGACAACCAAAAGTGGGGACGGAATATGAGCCGTCTGGCTTCGAGTTCGGCGTAGAGTTGCCGGATCTGTCCTGACAGGAATGCCCCGTCGAGGGTGACTCCGAGTTGGTTCATGGGGAGACTCAGGAGCTTCTCGTTGGACCACGAGGCCCATTCCGGCTCGTGATTATGAGTGTCGGACGCTGTCGCTTCCTGTGCCCGCGATCGTTCCATCGATGCCTTATTCCAGGTGGTTAATCTGCAAGAGGTGCTGAGGAAAATATAGCAGATGCTTCAACATTGCTCGATTGGGAGGTCATTCCATTGACTGCCACCTTTGAGTGGAGAAAAATGTCCGATCGAGTCCAAGAATGAACCCGCAGAGGCAATGGTGCCGTAAAACCGGGCTAACGGAGGTGAGAAAGAATGGCTGGTGCTGCGGCCCAGATGACATCGATCACTGAGCACACGTAGGCGCGGGCTCGGTCAGGGTCGGTCTCCCAATCCGGCATCACTTCGTGCAGATCCAAAATCGGCGTGTCGTGGCCGAGACAGAAATGATTAAACAGGGGAACGTCACGTCCAAATTTTTCCCGGACGAAGACCTGGTGATCTCGCCCCATCGCAATGACGAGGTCGGCAGCCTCGACCAGCTCCTTGGTAAGTTGTCGTTGAACATGTCTCGTTAGATCAGCTCCCTTTTCGCGTAATCGAATCTGGACCCAGTCATGTACCGGCTGGGGCTTGATGTCGATCCCGGCCGAGCCGACGACGCAGGATGTATCCCCACCAAGTCTGATTTTGAGCGCGTACTCGGCAGTCACGCTCCGAAAGATGTTTCCCGTACACACGAATAGAACTGACTGAAATTTTCCGCCGGAGCGGTTTTCATCATGACCATGACCCATGTTGACCTCAGTTGGAGATCGACAGCCACATGACTGACCGCGTAGAATGCCGATCAATGCCACATTCAGCAAATCCCTCACGCCCATACCTGAAGCTAGATGAAATCACGGAACAGTTGCAAACCAGGCTGCTTCGTCTTGTTGGAGAGACCATTGGCGAGTACGGTCTCATTAAAAATGGCGACAAGATCATGGTTTGCCTATCAGGAGGAAAAGACAGTTATGCCCTGCTTGACTTGTTGCTGGTCTTGCAACAACGTGCACCAATTCACTTCGACCTTATCGCGGTCAACTTGGATCAAAAGCAGCCTGGGTTTCCTGCCCATGTGCTTCCCGACTATCTCACGAAGATTGGAGTTCCTTTTCGTATCGAGGAACGGGACACCTACTCAATCGTCAAACGACTCATCCCTGAAGGGCAGACCACCTGTTCGCTCTGCTCCCGACTCCGTCGTGGCATCCTCTATCGCGTCGCCACAGAGTTAGGCGCGAGCAAAATCGCACTGGGTCACCACCGCGATGACATTGTTGAAACTTTGTTCCTGAACTTGCTCTATACCGGCAAGCTCAAGACGATGCCGCCGAAATTGCGCTCGAAAGACGGACGGCATGTGGTCATTCGCCCGCTAGCCACGGTGCGGGAGAGCGATCTCGCTCGGTATGCGGAACTGCGTGCGTTTCCCATTATTCCCTGCGATCTCTGTGGCTCACAAGAGGATCTCAAGCGGAAACAGGTGAAGGAGTTCCTGCGCGAATGGGAACGACGGTCGCCTGGTTGTACGGACAGTATGTTCGCCGCCCTGTCGAACGTGGCGCCGCCGCTTCTCCTAGACCGACAACTGTTCGACTTCGTGGGCCTGTGCGCATCCGATCAGGCGGAGGGGCACGAGGATGTCTGGCTCGACCACGAGACCTCTGGCTGATCAGAGATCGGTTCCTTGATCACTTCACCGCAACTCTCGATTCCCTCGAGAAGAGTCCCACGACTCCCGCGAGAGTTCGTTGGATTCATTAGGAACCTCGCGGGCATGGTCTAGCTTCTGCGCTCGGCTAATCTTGCGATCGCACTTTGAGTACAAATGATCTGTGCGTTGTCGAACGAGTGAAGGAGTCTGACTCGCTAGGTCTTGAGTTTTGCAGAGTACAGCTTGCGAAACTTGACGACCTTTGGTGCCACCACTGCCGTACAGTACCCCTCGAACGGATTTCGAGAAAAATACTCTTGATGGTAAGGCTCGGCTTCGTACCATGTCCCGGCAGGTGTGATTTCCGTCACGATTGGACTGATATACAGCTTCTCTTTCGTCACGGCAGCAATCACCTCCTCGGCAATCTGCTTCTGCTCAGGTGTATGGTGGAAAATTGCCGACCGATATTGCGTCCCGACATCGTGCCCCTGCCGATTGAGGGTCGTAGGATCGTGAATGACAAACAATACTTCAAGCAACTCGCGATAGCTGACGACGATGGGATCGAACGTGATACGAACCGCTTCTGCATGGCCAGTCCTGCCGCTACACACAGCTTCATATGTCGGATGATCTACCTGACCACCCATGTAGCCGGACTCGACTGCTACCACACCTTTCATCTGGTCATAAACCGCTTCGAGGCACCAAAAACAACCACCGGCTACAGTTGCAATGGTGAATCCAGACTGCGCTGGAGATTCGGTTTGTCGCATAATGTAGATCTCTGATTATTTGGTCTGAGGAAGAGTCGAGAAAGAGTGGACTTTCTTTCAAATCCTTTCGCTGCCTTATACCATAGCCGCAATAAAGCTGCGAACAGTTCCGTGAACGAGGACAGGACGCCGTACTCCTAAGATGTAGGAAAGACGCTCAGGCTATCTGATTCTGATGAAGAAAAGAGGAGTGAGAAAGGCTAGGCATTAAGCTCTTCGTCGAGAGTGGCAATGACCTGCTTGAGTTTTGCCTCCTCATCTGGATGAATCTTCATAAACTGAATCCCAAACGTATTGGTCTTGACCCACCGAACTTGGGCTTCGTCGATCCGCAAAGGCCAATCAAGCCCAGGGACATAGATGCGGCACTCAAACAAAGCCCCCACGACGACCGGCAAATCTGTTTCGATCATACAGCCGCCGGCAGAGAGATCCAGCGTCCGGCCTTGGCCTTCTCCTTGCCCACCCGAGATGGTGCTTCTGAACTGTGATGTAAAACGTGGTTGCTGGCGCTTATCCGTAGGAGGTTTTTCTTTCATTGTGCGAGGCTGAGGATGCCTCTTACTTAAATCCATTTTATTCTTCACAAGAGCCATGAATGTTTCACCCCAATCACACAATGAACCCCGGGCTCACTTAAAAAGATCCCCGGGGTTCCTCAGAAGGCGTGAATCGCTCGGCTACTTCTTCACATTCAACAATACATGCCCGCGACGATTCTGCTGATAACAGGATTCAGCAGGGTCCGTGCAGAACGGGCGCGCCTTGCCGTACGACACAATCGCCACCTGCTTTGGTGCTACACCTGACTCGATCAGATAGCTGCGCGCAGCCTTGGCTCGCTTCTCCCCCAACACGATGTTGTAGTCGGCCGTGCCCCGTTCATCGCAATGACCCTCGACTTTCATCACCGCTCCAGGGTGGTCCTTCAGCCACTGTGCATCGAGGCTCAATGCCTCCATTCCGGCGTCTGAAAGGACCCACTGGTCATATCCGAAAAACACGTCCTGTAGGCCAGCTTCGATGGCCGCTTTTTCCTCTTTGGTTAGCTCCGCACGCTGACGGGCGCTCATTCCAGAGGGGGAAAGTGATACGATATCGCCGCCTCTCCCCAGACGCTCTTCGGAAGGATTCTGAGAGAAACCACTTAACCCTCCCCTTGAACCACCATTTTCCCCAGACCCTGTGCCCGTTTCTCCGTCGGACTGCAGCCATTTCATACTACAACCCTGACCAACCAACAGGATGAGCCCCATTGCTGCCACGATACCTGCTTTCACTGTACTTCCGGCCATGATAATTCTCCCATTTTTTGAATAATGTTGGACCTGTGTACATGAAATATAGCACCTGAATGAAAAAAATGAGGTACCCCTGCGGCTCATATCCATTTCGTATGAATTGTCAGGCTGTTGCAGATGGATCTTGAGGATGGATGCGGTATGGTGAGGGGGGCAGACGCCTCTTTCCGACCAGCTGCAAAAGAGAGAGCCAGCGAGGGAACAGTTCAGAATTGGGCTGACTTGCGATCAGCCCACCGAGCCGGGCGCATCACGGTGCTTAACGCGGCTACAGCACAAATAAAGGCCAACATGGTCAAGCCCACCATTAGAAAAAAACCAGCTCGGACGTCATGGAGGACTGCATGATTCATGTTGCGCCCCTCCTCTTGGTGACTGTACTTTTATCCGCTCAGCCATCCGCAGGAACAAGCCCAAGGTGCCGCAGGATCCTGCTTCGTCAACCAACGGCCACAACAAGGGCAGTGTCTTGTCCAGGCCTGCCGCGCTCCCCGGTCTAGAAACCTCCCACTAAAAAATCTCACGCGGTTTTGCCTATAGCATAGCACCATTCAGATATCCCCTTGATACTGCTTCTTATTGGAGAGTACTGTCGGGGGCTTGAAAAATCTATGCTGCTTTGGTGGGGGACGACTGCTTGAAACGGTCAGATAGGCCAGCCTTAATCTGCTGATACATCAATGATTTCGCCTCGAGTCGTTCCAGGATGAAGATGAAATGGTGCGCCCGGAGGGACTTGAACCCCCAACCATCGGGTCCGAAGACCTACCCAGTATTCCTGAGACTGAGAGCGAGTAGGAGTAACAGACAGCATTACTACCATTTATGAATACAGGGGATTAGGCCATTCGGCTTTACGATCAGTGGTGATGGAGATGGATTGGCAACCGTGACTAAAACCGTGATCAGATTTTCAGGCCGCTTCTTGACCGGTGGTTAAGGGGGTAAATCGACTGAGAGTGTTGGTGGCGGAGACGCAGGATCGGCGAGTACGGCAAAAAGGGCACACGACGCCTACCTGTGCATACACCTCGTGGGGGTCTACTACAGAACGACGTGGCAGACCGCCCTCCATTCGACCAGACCCCAATATAGGATCTGACCCATTTAATGGAAAGAGGTCACAACAGGCGCAACTTCACACCCTCAGCTGTTCAAGGACTGTTTTCGCTTCAATCAAATCGAGGTTGTCGACGCGTTCAGTGAATCTGGAGTACACAGCATTCAAGACGCGTTTGGCCTCATCCACTTTATTAAGTTTCCTCCACAGCTTAGCCAGGCTCGTGGCGGCTCGAAGCTCCAGCATTGTTGCATGTTGATCTTGCGCAATCTTCAGGGCTTCACACAAACACTGCTCTGCTGCAGGGACTGATTGGTCGGATTGTCCGAGCAGCAGTTCGCCTTTCAGTCGTAGCAGCTCCGCGTGCCAAAACAGTTCTTCCCAAGTTGCGCCAAACTTCTGCGCCTCCTCAATCACGCTCAAGCCTTCGTCAATGCGGTTGTGCCGTAAATAGATTTCGGCAAGCAACGCCAACGTATGAGTGGTGTTGATACTTGCACCTGTGGCCCGAAACGCGGAAATCCCGCGTAGTAACGCGCCGAGCCCGCCCTCTTGCCCCTGTTCGGCCAAGGCCCAGCCGTGAGAGGACGTCGCCCATGCTAAACCCAATTCAAATCCGTATTGTGTTGAAAGCGCAATGGCTTCGTCGGTGAGCTCCAGCGTTCTATTCGCGTTGCGAACCGTGGAATAGATCCAGGAAAGGAAACATAAGGTAAAAACCCTGGTGAAGGGGTGTTCCAACTCCCTCGCCATGCCAATGGCCTCTAGCGCCAGCGGTTCAACTTGCTCCACCTCACCTAATATCCATAATGTTCTGGCCAGGTAAATCCGCGAGGTGATGCCGGGATCTTGGCCGTAGCGTACAGCATGTGAGCGGTGTTGAGTCGGATCATACAGGGACTTTGCGGTGAGCAGATGGGTTTTTGCTTCGTCAAACCGGCCCAGGTAGAAATAGGTCGTGCCCAGATTCCGGTGAGCTTCAATCAGGAGATCCGAGCTTTGCTCGCGGGTAGCCAGCGCGAGGAGATTTTCAGCGAGGTCACGAGCCTTGGCGAGCTGCCCTCTGACCAGACGAAATACCCATAAGCCCCAAATGGCGCGAAACTCATGCTCGGAACCGCTGTTCTCCTGGGATAACTCCTTCGCCCTGAGATAATTGTGTTCCATTTCTTCGGATGCATAGCCTTTTACGGCAAGCAAGGGAACTCCACGTGCAATGAGGAGCTCCAACTCCAAGGCGTTCCGCTCCGGGCCTTGCGGCAGATCCTTGAGCAAATCTAGCGCCCTATTAAAATGATTGAGCGCTTCGATATTGGCTGATCGTTCCGCATCTCTACGAGCCGCCAGTTGCCAATAGTGAACAGCCGGGCTGGCCAATCCTGCCTGTTCATAGTGATAGGCCAGGAGTTCCGGTTCCAGTGTGACACGCTCGGCAAAACGACTCTCCAGCGCGTTGGCGATTCGAGCATGGAGTAATCGTCGAGGTTTCTTGGGGAGCGTGCTATAGGCAGCTTCTTGGACGAGCGCATGCTTAAAGTGGTAGGTCGCATTGGGGATCTCGCCCTCTTGGAATATCAGCCCGGAGGCGATGAACAAGTTGAGGGCCTGCCTCAACTGACTATCCGGCATTTCGACCGTGGCCTGTACCAGTTCATAGGTGAAGTCACGCCCGATCGCGGCCCCGGTTTGGACAATGCCCTTGGCCGGCCCCAATCGGTCCACCCGTTCCATGAGCAACGCTTGCAAACTATCCGGAATGGGCAGTCCCGTTAATGGGCCCTTCAACGTAAATGACTTGTTTCCCTCCGTCAGCAGCCCGGATCCAAGTACATTGTCTGTCAACGCTTCGATATAGAGGGGCACGCCGTCGGTCTTCGCCAGAATCGCCTGCTGCACTTCGGAGGGCAGCGCTTTGCCTCCTGTCAGCGCTGCCACGAGTTCGGCGCTCTGCCGCCGCGGAAGCCGGCTAAGCGTCAGGGACGTCACGTGACTATAATCCGCCCATACCGGCTTGAAGTGGGGGCGAAAGGTGATCAGCACCAACACGCGCATCTGCCGGATGCGGTTAATGATGCGCGTCAGAAGATCCAGCGTGGTGGGATCCAGCCAATGGGCATCTTCCACAATGAATAGCACGGGGCAGCGATCAGCCAGTCGGTGTAGACGCTGCACGAGCGCTTCCAGCGTCATGTCCTTGCGTGTTTCGGATGACATCGTGAGCGGTGGGTACCGGTGATCACCCGGGATCGAGAGCAGATCCGCAAACAATGCCACCGTATCATGCCTATCGATGCCGCTATCGATACTCAGGGCCTCGAGCTTGTTGAGTTGCGCCTCGGCGCTGTCCTGACCGGTCAGGCCCGCGGCCTCCCGCAATAAACTGATCGCCGGATAGAGCGCGGTATTGGTATGGTACGGGGAACCTTGAAATTGCATCCGCTGGGGATTTTCATCGGCAAGGCGGTCACACAGACGATAGGCAATTCTCGATTTTCCGATGCCGGCCTCCCCACACAGGAGCACAACCTGTCCTTCGCCGCCGACAGCTTCGTGCCAGCGATTCAACAGGAGTGCGACCTCCTGTTCTCTGCCGACAAAATTGGTTAAGTGGCTGGCTCGATAAGAGTCAAATCGGCTGGCCGACTCCCTACTACTCAGCACCTGCCAGGCCTGGACCGGTGTGTCGAACCCTTTCAACGTAACAGTGCCAAGATCCGTGCAATCGAACGCATTGCCGACATGACGTTTCGTCACCGGGTCGATGATCAGCTGATTGGGTTGTGCCAGTGCTTGGAGGCGGGCGGCAAGATTCGGGGTTTCGCCGAACACTGACCGTTCCTTGGCGGTGTCCTGCCCCATGAGTTCGCCGACGACGACCGGACCAGTCGCAATACCGATTCGCGCCGCAATCTCAAACTCTGGATACGGAGTATCCTGATTCAGCGTCTTTACCCTATCCAGGATAGCCAGTCCGGCATGGACCGCTCGTTCCGCATCGTCTTCGTGGGCCTGGGGGTATCCAAAATAGACCAACATCCCATCGCCCATGTATTTGGCGACATAGCCATTGAACCGTCCGATCTCTTGACTACACGTGTCGAGAAAGCGTCGTGCAATGTCCTGAAGGTCTTCAGGGTCCACTCGACGGGACAAGGCGGTCGAGTCCACCAGATCACAAAACACCACCGTCAACTGGCGACGTTCGGCGTGATCTCGTTCGGGCGGGGAGGATGTGTCCGGACTGACGGCACTGGGGAGAAACCCGGCATCCAGCACGTCAGCGCGAGGGGACAACTGCGCGATCGCGCGCAAGAGTTGTTTTCGATGTCCCAGCAAGACGCCCAGCGATTCCAGATCGCCTTGATTCAGCTCGGGAAGGACATCCCACGTGATCGCGTTGTGCTGAAACGTTTCACGGTAGGTCCCAAGACCAAGAGAATCCAGCCACGCTGAGACACGATCATTCATGATGGATCGCACCGATTACATGAAGGGAATCACTACCCCAGCGCCTTTACCCGCGAAGCTGGTCAAGGACTGTTCTTGCCTCTATCAACTCACGGTTCTCGACGCCTTCGTGAAACTTGGCGCACACCGAATGTAAGATCCGTGTGGCTTCGTCCACTTTATTGAGTGTCTTCCAGAGTCTCGCCAGGCTGGTGGCGGCTCGCAGCTCAAGCATTCTGGCATTCTGATGTTGTGCAACCTTCAGGGCTTCACACAAACATTGTTCTGCTGTATGGACCGATTGGTCAGATTGCCGGAGCAGCAGCTCCCCTTTCAGCCGGAATAGTTCTGCTTGCCAAAAGAGCTCTCCCCATGTTGTAGCAAGCTTCTGCGCGTCCTCAATGGCGCCCAAGCCTTCGTCAATGCGGTTGTGCCGTAAATATATTTCGGCGAGCAGCGCCAAAATAAACGTATTGTTGAGACTTGCGCCTGTCGCCGCAACAGCGGAGAGCCCCTGTGTGAGTTTCCTGAGACCTTCTTCTCGCCCCTGTTCCGCCAACGCCCAGCCTTGAAGGACCGTCGCCCAGCTCAAACCCAATTCAAACGAGTGTTTTGTGGAAACCGCAACGGCTTCGTCGGTGAGCTGCAGCGTTCTCTGCGCATCCCGAGTGGTGGAATAGATCCAGGAAAGAGACGTTAACGCAAACACGAGAGTGAACGGGTGTTCCAATTCCCTCGCCATGGCAAGGGCCTCCAGCGCCAGCGGTTCGACTTGGTCAACCTCACCCAGTATCCAAAATACCCAGGCCAGGATGATCCTCGCGGTGATGCCGGGATCTTGAGTGTACGGCAAGGTATGCGACCGGTTTTGATTCGGATCGAACAGGGTCTTTGCGGCAAGCTGATGGGCTTTTGCTTCGTCAAACCGGCCAAGAAAGAAATAACTCGAACCCACGCTCTCGTGCGCTCGAATCAGCAGATCCTGGTTTTGCAAGCGGCCGGCCAGTGCGAGGAGATTTTCAGCCAATCCGCGAGCCGTGTCGGCGTGTCCTCCGACCAGATGAAAGACCCATAATCCCCAAATGGCGAGACAGTGATGCTCAGAATCGCTGTGCTTTTGTGACAACTCCTTTGCCCTGAGAAAATTTTTCTCTATTTCGTGGGAGGCATATCCTTTTACAGTCAGCAACGGGGCGCCGCGTGCAATGAGGAGCTCCAACTCCAAGGCATCACGCTCCGGGCCTTGCGGCAGATCCTTGAGCAACTCGAGCGCCCTATGAAAATGATTGAGCGCTTCGCTATTCGCTGATCGTTCTGCATCTCTCCGAGCTGCACGAAACCAATACTCCACCGCCGGCCCGGCGAGTCCTGCCTCCTCATAATGATAGGCGAGGAGTTCCGGTTCCAGCTTGACGCGCTCAGCGAACCGGCTCTCCAGTGCTTTGGCAATGCGCGCATGGAGTAATCGGCGAGGTTTCTTGGGTAAAGTACTGTAGGCCGCTTCCTGGACGAGCGCATGCTTGAAGTGGTAGGTCGCATTGGGAATCTCGCCCTCTTGGAACATCAGACCGGACGCGACGAACAAGTCGAGGGCCTGCCTCAACTGGCTGTCCGTCGCGTCGACCGTCGCCCGCACCAGCTCATAGGTGAAGTCACGCCCGATGGCCGCCCCGGTTTGAACTATTTCCTTCGCCGGCCCCAATCGGTCCACCCGTTCCATGAGCAAGGCTTGGAGACTATCCGGAATGGGCAATCCTTTTAGCGGGCCCTTCAAGGTCAAAGCCTGATGGTCCTCAGTCAGCAGCCCGGATCCAAGGACATTTTCCGTCAACGCTTCGATATAGAGGGGCACGCCATCGGCCTTCGCGAGAATAGCCTGCTGCACCTCAGGCGGCAGGGTTTTCCCTCCGGTCATCGCTGCAACGAGTTCGGCGCTCTGCCGCCGCGGAAGCCGGCTGAGCGTCAGGGACGTCACGTGACTATAGTCCGCCCACACCGGCTTGAAATCGGGGCGGCATGTGATCAGCAACAGCATGCGCATCTGCCGGATGCGGTCAATGATGCGCGTCATGAGATCCAGCGTGGTGGGATCAAGCCAATGGACATCTTCGACGATGAACAACAGGGGGGAGCGATCAGCCAGCCTTTGCAGATGATGCACCAGCGCTTCCAGTGTCATGTCCTTGCGTTTTTCAGAGGACACTGCGAGCGGCGGATACCGCTGATCGTCCCGGATCGAGAGCAGATCCGCAAACAATGCCACCGTATCATGCCTATCGATGCCGCTATCGATACTCAGGGCCTCGAGCTTGTTGAGTTGCGCCTCGGCGCTGTCCTGACCGGTCAGGCCCGCGGCCTCCCGCAATAAACTGATCGCCGGATAGAGCGCGGTATTCGTATGGTAAGGGGAACATTGAAATTGCACCCTCTGATATGGCTCATCGGCGAGACGGTCACACAGACTACGGATCATTCTCGATTTTCCAATACCGGCCTCCCCACACAGGAGCACGACCTGCCCTTCGCCTTCGACGGCTTCGCGCCAGCGGCCCAGCAGGAGTGAGAGTTCCTCTTCTCTACCTACGAAATTGGTTAATTGGAGGGACCGATCGGACTCAAACCGGCTGACTGACGACTTGTTACTCAACACCTGCCAGGCGTGGACAGGAGTTTCGAACCCTTTCAGAGACAACGCGCCAAGATCCACGAACTCGAACGCATTGCCGATAAGACGTTTCGTCAACGGGTCGATGACCAGTTGATTGGGTTGTGCCAGTGCTTGGAGGCGGGCGGCAAGATTCGGGGTTTCGCCGAACACTGACCGTTCCTTGGCGGTGTCCTGCCCCATGAGTTCGCCGACGACGACTTGACCGGTCGCGATCCCGATGCGGGCGGCAAGACGAAACTCTGGATGGGGGTTATCTTGTTGAAGCGCCGTCACTGTATCCAGAATCGCCAGTCCGGCATGCACCGCGCGTTCCGCTTCGTGTTCGTGGGCCTGAGGGTATCCAAAATAGACCAACATCCCATCACCCATGTATTTGGCGATATAGCCATTGAACCGACCAATCGCTTGGCTACAAGCGTCTAAGAACCGTCGGATCACATCCTGGAGGTCTTCAGGGTCCAACCGGCGAGACAGGGCGGTCGAATCCACAAGATCACAAAACATTACCGTCAACTGGCGACGCTCGGCTTGATCGCGTTCGAGAGGGACTGGCGGCGTTTCCGGACTGACGGCAATGGGGATAGACCCCGGGCCCCTCCCTTCAGCGCTCTGTGACAAGTGCGCGATCGCGCGCAAGAGTGTTTTTCGATGCCCCAGTAAGACGCCCAGCGCCTCCAGATCGCCCTCGTTGAGCTCAGGGAGGACATCCCACGCGATCGCATTGCACTGAAACGCCTCAGAATATCTCCCGAGACCAAGGTTCTCCAACCACGCTGATACACGATCATGCATCATGGATACAGCCGATGATGGATAGTCCGGCCTGAGACAGAACGTTCCACTTCTTCACTGGAGCCTCACGACGGGAGCGGGGTCATGACAAAAGAGACGTCACACATTCAGCTGATCAAGGACTGTTTTCGCCTCAATCAAGTCGCGGTTGTCGATGCCTTCGGTGAATCTGGAGTACACAGAATTTAAGATGCGTTTGGCATCATCCAATTTATTGAGTTTCCTCCAGAGCTTAGCCAGGCTCGTGGCGGCTCGAAGTTCAAGCATTTTGGCATGCTGATCTTGCGCAATCTTCAGGGCTTCACACAAACACTCTTCTGCTGCCTGGACTGATGGGTCGGATTGTCCGAGCAGCAGTTCGCCTTTCAGTCGAAGCAGTTCCGCGTGCCAAAACAGTTCTCCCCCAGTGACGGCAAGCTTCTGCGCTTCCTCAATTGCGGCCAAGCCTTCGTCAATGCGGTTGTTCCGTAAATAGATTTCTGCAAGCAACGCCAAGTGTAAACGTGTTATTGAGACTTGCCACCTGTGGCCCGAGTAGCGGAAAGCCCGTGTAGTAACTTGCCGAGCCCTTCCTCCTGCCCAGTTTCGGCCAACGCCCAGCCTTGAGAGGATCGTCGCCCACGCCAATCCCAATGCAAAGGAGTATTGTGTTGAAACCGCAATGGCTTCGTCGGTGAGCTCCAGTGTTCTCATTCGCATTGCGGAGAGCGGAATAGATCCAGGAAAGAAAAACTAAGGTAAAAACCAGAGTGAATGGGTGTTCCAACTCCCTCGCCATGCGAATGGCCTCCAGCGCTAGCGTTTCAGCTTGCTCAACCTCACCTAATATCCATAATGTCCTGGCCAGCAAAATCCTCGCGGTTATCCCGGGATCTTGGCCATAGCGTAAGGCATGTGAGCGGTGTTGATTCGGATCATCCAGGGATTTTGCGGCGAGCAGATGGGTTCTGGCTTCGTCAAACCGGCCAAGGAAGAAATAGGTCGAACCCAACAGTCTGGTGAGCTTCAATCAGTAGATCTGAGATTTGCTCGCGGTGAGCCAGAGCGAGGAGATTTTCGGCTAGGCCGCGAGCATTGGCGAGTTGCCCTCTGACCAGATGAAAGACCCATAATCCCCGAATGGCGAGAAACTGATGCACGGAACCGCTGTGTCTCCTGTAACAAGTCCTTCGCCCTTCGATAATTGTGTTCCATGTCGTCGGATGCATATCCTTTGACGGACAGCAAGGGGGCTCCGCGTGCGAGGAGGAGCTCCAACTCCAAGGCATTACGCTCCGGGCCTTGCGGCAGATCCTTGAGCAAATCGAGCGCCCGATTAAAATGATTGAGCGCTTCGATATTGGCTGATCGTTCCGCATCTCGACGAGCCGCACGATGCCAATACTCAACGGCCGGACCGGCCAATCCTGCCTGTTCATAGTGATACGCCAGGAGTTCCGGTTCCATTTTTACCCGCTCGGCGAACCGACTCTCCAGTGCTTTGGCAATGCGAGCATGGAGTACTCGCCGGGGTTTCTTGGGTAGGGTGCTGTAGGCCGCTTCTTGGACGAGCGCATGCTTAAAGTGGTAGGTCGCAAGGGGTATCTCGCCCTCTTGGAAAATGAGCCCGGACGCGACGAACAGGTCGAGTGCCTTCCTCAACTGGCTGTCCGTCACTTCGACCGTGGCCTGCAACAGCTCGTAGGTGAATTCACGCCCGATCGCGGCCCCGGTTTGGACAATTTCCTTGGCCGGCCCCAATCGGTCCACCCGTTCCATGAGCAACGCGTGCAGACTGTCCGGAATGGGCAATTCCTTTAATGGGCCCTTCAAGGTAAATGAATCGTTGCCCTCAGTCAGCAGCCCGGATTCCAGCACATTTTCCGTCAACGCTTCGATATAGAGGGGCACGCCATCGGCCTTCGCCAGAATCGCCTGCTGCACCTCGGGCGGAAGCGCTTTTCCTCCTGTCATCGCCGCCACGAGTTCGGCGCTCTGCCGACGTGGAAGCCGACTGAGCGTCAGGGACGTCACGTGACTATATTCCGCCCACACCGGCTTGAAGTCGGGTCGAAATGTGATCAGCAACAACACGCGCATCTGCCGGATGCGGTCAATGATTCGCGTCATGAGGTCCAGCGTGGTGGGATCAAGCCAATGGGCATCTTCCACAATGAACAACACTGGGCAGCGATCGGCCAGCCGTTGTAGATACTGCACGAGGGCTTCCAGCGTCATGTCCTTGCGTTTTTCGGATGACACAGTGAGCGGCGGGTACCGGTGATCTCCTCGGATCGAGAGCAGATCCGCCAGCAATGACACCGTGTCCTGGTTCTCGATTCCGCTTTCGCGAGCCATGGCGTCGAGCTTCTCCAGTTGCGCCTGGGCACTGTCCTGACTGGCCAGTCCCGCGGCCTGCCGCAGAAAATTGATCGCCGGATAGAGCGCCGTATTGGTATGGTACGGTGAACATTGAAATTGAATCGTCTGGTACCGCTCATCGGCGAGGCGGTCACACAGACTACGGGCAATTCTCGATTTTCCGATGCCGGCCTCACCGCACAGGAGCACGACCTGTCCTTCGCCGCCGACGGCTTCGCGCCAGCGACCCAACAGGAGTGCGAGCTCCTGTTCTCTGCCGACGAAATTGGTTAAGTGGCTGGATCGATAGGACTCAAACCGGCTGGCCGACAACCTGATACTCAGCACCTGCCAGGCTTGGACGGGTGTGTCGAACCCTTTCAGCGAAAAGGCGCCAAGATCCGCGAACTCGAACTCATGTCCGACAAGACGTTTCGTCACCGGGTCAATGACCAGTTGATTGGGTTGTGCCAGTGCTTGGAGGCGGGCGGCAAGATTCGGGGTTTCGCCGAACACGGACCGTTCCTTGGCGGTGTCCTGCCCCATGAGTTCGCCGACGACGACGTGACCAGTCGCGATCCCGATTCGTGCCGCAATACTCAAACTCTGGATGGGGATTATCTTGATTGAAGCGCCTTCACCGTATCCAGAATAGCCAGTCCGGCATGTACCGCTCGTTCCGCATCGTTTTCGTGGGCATGGGGGTACCCAAAATAGACCAACATCCCATCACCCATGTATTTGGCGATATAGCCATTGAACCGACCAATCGTTTGGCTACAGGCGTCTAAAAACCGTCGGATCACATCCTGGAGGTCTTCAGGGTCCAACCGGCGAGACAGGGCGGTCGAATCCACAAGATCACAAAACATCACCGTCAACTGGCGACGTTCGGCTTGATCTCGTTCGGGAGGGAATGGCGGCGTGTTCCGGACTGACGGCAATGGGGAGAGACCCCGGGCCCGTCACTTCAGCGCTCTGTGACAATTGCGCGATCGCGCGCAAGAGAATTTTCCGATGTCCCAGTAAGACACCCAGCGCCTCCAGATCGCCCTCATTCAGCTCGGGGAGGACATCCCACGTGATCGCATTGTGTTGAAATGCCTCACGGTAGATCCCGAGACCAAGGTTATCCAGCCACGCTGATACACGATCATGCATCATGGATACAGTCGATGGTGGATATTCCGGCCTGCGTAGGGTAGGGTGAGCTGCTCTACGCGTAGCAGGTTGCTCATTGCAGATAGTAATCTTTCAATCGATGAGACACGTATGATGAACAGCGCTTCCACGAATACAATCCCTAAAGGGCCTTTCATTCGACAGCTGGAGCGCTGGCTGGTCGGCATGGCGATGATGGTCATCGCGTACCTGCTTGAGAAAGCCGTGTTGCGTTCGATCAAGCGCAGTGGCACAAAATCTTCGTCGCGGGACCGCACGGCCTCGTAACCCATTGTCATCTTCACCGCCCTCGCAGCAGATCGATCACCAGGCCAATGGTCAAGAGACCGGCCACAATCCCGAACGTGATCGGAACCCACTCGGCAACTCCCGTCGACGTGACCGTGAGTCCGCTGGCCAAAATACTCGCCGCAGCGGTCAGACCGAGCACCAGACGCCGTCCCGTGCGGTGGACCATATCCTCCAGCGTATTCGCCCGGAAGTTCACCACAAGCTTTTCACCGGCGCGGGCCCCGACGAGGGTTTCAACCGCTTCGATGACGCGCAGGGCCCGTACCTTGAACTTGAGCGATTGATACACCAGGGTCTTTGGATTGAGGACGGTGCCCATGCGCTTGACCACCGAGCGCATCAAGAACTTGCCGGCTACGTCGAATGGATCGAGTGTCGGATCGAGCTCGGCTGTCGCCAGTTGCACCTGCGCAAGTGCCTTGATGGCAAGCGTGAGCGAGGCCGGTAACGGGACTCCATGCCGTAGTGAGACCACGCTCATTTCTTGCAGAATCGGCCCGATCTGCATCTCCGAAAGGTCTGCAGAGCGAAATTTTGCCATCACCTCCCCGACCTCACTTTGGAACTTGGACACATCCAGGTCCCTGCGATTCACAGCGCCGGTCATCATCAGCGTGACATCGGTAAGAAACGCGGCATCTTCTTGCCACAGCGCCATCAACAAGAGCAGCAGATGCTCGCGGAGATCGGCGCCGATCGCGCCGACCATCCCGAAATCGAGAAAGTAGATGCGGTCTTTCCACCACATCAGATTGCCTGGGTGGGGATCGGCATGGAAGAAGCCATCGACGATGATTTGTTTGTAGTAACTCTCCAGCAGTTGACGGGCGGCCTCTATGCGCTCGGAACCTGCCGGCGCCTGCTTGATCGGGATGCCTTGGATCTCTTCCATCACCAATAATCGTGACGTGGACAGATCCCGGTGCACCGCCGGCACGGCAAGACGATGATAATCTGCGAGCACTCCCTGCATCCGCCCGATGTTGTCGGCCTCCTGACGGAAGTCGAGTTCACGCTGCAGCGACGTGGAGAGATGCTTGAACACGGCCTCCATGTCGATCACCTGATTGAGCGCGGGACGCTTTCCCACTTTCTCGGCAAACACTTCGAGCAGGGCGAGATCCTGTTCGATCTCGGCGCGAGCCGTAGGGCGCTGAACCTTGATGACGACCCGATCATCGCTTTCGAGTGTCGCACGGTGGACCTGAGCGATTGTGCCGGCGGCGAGGGGATTCGGGTCGATCGACTTGAACACATCCTCCCACGGTACTCCCAATTCCTGCTCCGAGACCCGGACAACCTCGCTCTCGGGCATTGGCGGCACGTGGCTCTGCAACAGGGCCAGTTCTTCAATGTACTCGACTGGAAGGAGATCCGGTCTGGTCGACAACACTTGTCCGAGTTTCGAGAATGTCGGACCCAGCTCTTCCAGGGCCGTGCGTAAACGCTTGGCCTGTTGACGGCGGATGGTCGTATCCGGTTCGTTGGATTGGCCGAACAGCTCTGTGAGGCCATGTTTCGCCATCACCGTGGCGATGTGCGTCGCACGCGCGACCAGCCGAGGCTCAAAAGACGGAATGTCACCCTTCGGTCGGTGCGCTCGCACCGAGTCCGAAGCAGGCGCATCGGTAGATCTCAAGGTGTTCACGATAATCACGGTACAGCGGGCATGGTGACTGATGCGGTTCGGTACGTTGCCGAGCAAAAACTCCTTTCGTCCCGCCATGCCGAAATTGCCGACCACGAGGACGTCGATAGCCTCCTGCTCAGCGGCGCGGACGATCGCCACTGCCGGATCGACATCAATAACGACCAGGGCATGACCGCGCTCCCCGGCGACCTGCTGCGCGAAGCGCGCCAGGTCTTCGTTGGCGGCCGCAGCGCGTGTTTGTTCGGCTTCGCCGAATTCTGTGGTGGACGGGATACTGCGGCACCACCACCTGTACCACGAACAGCTCTGCGTCGTAGCGATTGGCGAACCCGGCGGCCCAGTGAACCGCCTGGTCGGCGGTTTCGGAGCGGTCGGTGCCTACCATCACGCGCCGTATGGCATTACTCTCGAGATGATTTTTCATAAACGTAGTTAACCTGTTTAGAAAGAAAGGCGGATACAGGATCACTTACTCTAGGCTCTCTTGACGTTTCAGTATCACGACTATAAGCGTAGCCTGTCAATGCCGATATGCCGGCGGTGCGTACTGAAATGCTCGATGAGATGTTCTGAAGTGCCTTGCTTAATTGTGGACCGGGCGTGTCTTGTTTTTGATCTTCCGCATCGTCACTCGCTCCGCTGGCATCGGCTGCTCCTCCCATTAAGGATGGAAGGGGCACGATACCGAAGGTTGAGGAGGACTTGCGTCGCGATTCGCGCTGACCAGGATGCGGCGGACCGCCGCCCCCTCATTCCGAGGGATGTCGGCCACCGATTCCGAGGGAGCTCAGAACAGTAGCCGGGTTCCGTCGGAACGGGTGGCCGACTTGCGTCGGAATCAGTGGCCGGAATGGGTCGGAATACGCACTAACGAGACTAACACCTATGATCGGGACCGTAACCGTGCCTGAACCGTGACCAGAATCGTGACATTCCTTGGCTACCCTTGGCCGCACCTTGACAGGTACCGTCGCCCGATACCCGGTTCTTCCGAACGCCCCGCCTTGCGGTATGATTCTTTGCTCCCCTAAAATGGACCTCCTTGCGAGGTCCCCATGCCCTTCACGCTTCGTCCCTACCGTCGCTTCCCTGTGCACTTGCTCCGTCTCGCACAACACTGGGCCATTCCAGGGCCAAGGCACGATCTGGAATCTCTCCTGTACCGGTTGGCGTCTCTCAGGTGACCTGCCCATGCGACAAGGGGAAGGCTTCTCGCTGACCATCACTCTGCCGAATAAACAAAGCATTCTGATTCCCCTGACCGTTGTCCGGTGGTCGACGAGGCAAGAGCTTGCAGTAGAGAATGTCGTAGTCGAGCCGCACACTCACGCTCGGCTCAGGCATTATGTGAAGCGATTGGTTCAAGAATCCGTGCTCTGAGAAAAAAGCCGTGCAGCATCAGAGCATGGCGGGGTAGTGAATTGGATAATGGCCGATGATGACACGTATTCTGCTCATCGTGGTTCTGGCAATGATGTGTGGAACACCAGCTTGGTCTGCTGAGAAGGCCAAGGCGCGGGATTTTATCGGGTTCTCTGACAAAGGGAATGACATGGTTAGCGATGTCCCTGGCCTCGTTCGCGCACTTCGCAGCGGCGCTGATCCCAACTGGCTCGATTCTGAACGCAATCCGGGGAGACCATCGACGTTATACCATTTTGTCGAGATGATCTGTTCCTTCTCGCAAGACCCCCAGACAGACGCAGTCGGCCTTCAAGCTATCAAGGCTTTGGTTGCCGCCGGTGCAAGGCTCCAGCCTGAGGGCCGAACGAGACCCTTCGGTCCGATAAGCCGTGGGAAAACAGATATCGTGGCCCTTTTGTTCGACATGGGAGCAGACCCTGTTGCTTGGCCGAACAAAGCAATTGGCACCAACTGGACCCTGAGCCCTGTCGAGACTGCCGCGATGAAAGGTCACCAGGCTATAGTGGAACTCCTCGTCGCACACGGCGCATCCAGGTCTAACAAGAGAGAAACTCTCCAGTTGCGGTTTCTCAATGCGGCAAGCATGGACGACACAACGAATTTACTCGACGAACTACTCAAGAAGGGTGCGACCGTGAATGGCGAAGGCTTTAACGGTGAAATGGCGGTGGTCAATGCGATAGGGGATGTACACCGCGCTGATTGCTCTACCTATGCGAAGATCCACTACTTACTGGATGCCGGTGCAGACCCGAACAGAAGTGTGAAGGAGAGATTCCTAGGCACCGCCACTCCGCTCCACGCTGCTGTGTATCAGACCAACTTCCAGGTCAAATCTGGGGAGGACCCACGGTGCGGAAAGATGATTCTCTCTGAATTGATAAGGAGGGGAGCCCACGTGTCCTCGCGGGATTCACATGGACGCACACCGCGGCATATAGCTGCCCAACTAAATCATCTTTTTGCCGCACAGCTTTTGCTCGAATCTGGCCTGAAATGGATACCACGCGATGACACAGACAACACTCCTCTCGACTTTGCCGAGTCTAGCGAGATGATCAAGCTATTGAAACATCATGGCGCAACTGAGCGATAGCCGCATGCTGCGCTGGCTGGCGTTCAGTCTCATTCCGGTGTTCCTGGAAGTCCTATTGGCACCCGTCCCTTTCGCCACTGACTTCTCCGGCTCCGTCGTCTCCGTCCTCGACGGCGGATACCCTCGAAGTCCTGAACGGCCACCATGCTGACCACATCCGCCTCAACGGCATCGATTGCCCGGAGAAGGGCCAAGCGTTCAGTAAGCAGGACGAGCACGCCGCCGCTGCCCTTGCCTTCGGGAAAGAAGTCATCGTCCAGATGCATAGCCACGACAAGTACAAGCGCACCATTGGGGAGGTGATCCTACCCGATGGGATGAATCTCAATCAGGAGTTGGTTAGGAAAGGCTGGCGCTGGTGGTATCGGAAGCATGTGTCGTGGAATACGGTGCTGGAAGGGCTAGAACCGGAAGCGCGAGAGGGGCGGAAAGGGTTGTGGGCCGACCCGCAGCCGGTGCTGCCGTGGGTATTGCAGAAGGCACGAGTCCCCACCCGTTGAGACGCTATGTGGATTTTCTCTGCTCATCTATCTCCTTTGCGCCTCCTTAAGCTCCCTCCTATGCGGTCGCGCTCGTGCTCGAAGCCCAGGGCGATGTAGTACAGTGCGTGATCGAAGAACTGGCTGAGCAGGTGCAGCAGCTCCAGCTCCCCGCGCAGTTCCATGGCGTTATCGGACAGACCTTCGCGCTGGACGAAGCTGCGCACGTGCTGCTTGGTGGCGGTGATGGCCCAGAAGATGTGGCTGTAGGCCACGCCCTGCCGGGCGCGGCGCGCGCCCAGCTCGGTGTAACGCCGCTCCACCTGGGTCTCGGCCTTGTCCAGCAGCCAGTCACACAGGTTACGGTAGATCTCGCGGGTGCGGGCTTCGAGTTCCTCCGCCGGGACTTTGCGCAAATCGCTGCATTGGGGAGCGTTCCAAGCCTTCTCGCTGAGCTCGCGGGAAAGCTGTTCGACGTGACTCTCGATAAGCTGCACCAATCGGACAGCCAGCATGGCTCACCTCAAGTTTCAACTAAGAATATTCTATGTCGCGGCGGCGGCGGAAAGCAAGCCAATAGACTCGTATCTCATGTGGCGGAACTTTATGGCTATTCAGGCTGCTTCTTATTCTCATTGTGGGCAGCTATCTCTGTGCCGATTTTCTCGCACACGCCCGTTGGGACATGGTTAGCTGGGTACCGCTTCAAGGTGTGTGGCACTCTGTCAATTTATCTCCTGATGCGTTGAAAAACGCCGCGCTAACACCGCAGGGAAGTGATCAGGATCGTCCAATACATGAGTGAGAATGGCGGTGCGCCTTCCCCGATGGATGTGCCAGTTTCTGTGTGGACTGACTTCTCCGGCCCCGTCGTCTCTATCCTCGGCGGCGACACAACTCCCACGCCCCACTCGACGAGAGCTGGCCCGCGCCGACGTGAATGCCGAGCTGACAAAAGCTGCTCATGCACGGTTACGGCTCCATGCTGGTCAAAATCCATGACCATCGGATTACCGTGATCGAGGCGACCACACGGCACTTGGAAGAGAAGGCCGAGGAGGCGTCATTCTAGCCGTGTGAGATTGAGATACTTTCCGAACAGCTCCGGCAGCACATTGTATTGATTGCCAAACCACTTCAATTGTTCGGCGTTTTCATGAGCCACGCGACTTCGTTCATCGCCAACTGGCAATCGTGGGACGCTGTCTAGCTTTCGATGCGACTCCACCAGATCTAACCCCTTGTGATAGGCCGACAAAAGGTATTTAGGAATGTCTGACCCAAACAGAAACTCTGCTTGGTTTGTCTCTCTGAGCATCCTCAGACACTCCCCGTTCGAAGTCTTGTCCTCGGCCATGATACCACCGAGAAACGATCTAAATGCGTCATACATCTGGAAACGCCGTTCAAATAATTCATGGTTCAACCTGAGGGCGTTTGTCTTGTGTTGGAGATAGCCCAGGTACCAGACGTCAGCTCCAATGCACGCGGTGAGAAGAGCCGTCAAAACCGACAAATAGGGAAGAATATCGTTGGCAGACATGGCGCTTTCAGCCTCCAGCTGGGGGGAATGCCCCCCCTCCCACCGCGTCCCCGCCTGAATTCTACTATGGTTCTACTGATGCCAGCTGGCGAGGTATGAGGCCGAGCGATGAAACTGCGAATATCCTTTACCTGCCTGCTTAGAACTGGTGCGCCCGGAGGGACTTGAACCCCCAACCCTCGGATCCGAAGACCCACCTAGTATTCCTGAGACTAAGAGCGAATAGGAGTGACAGACAGCGACACTACCCTTATGAATACAGGGGGTTAGGCCATTTGGCTGTGCGATCAGTTGCGATGCAGGTATATTGGCAACCGTGACCAAAACCGAGACCGAACCGTGACCAAAACCGTAACCAGAAGAGTAGGAGTAAAACCGGGATCTGTGTAGATACCTATACCTGGTGATGGTGCCGAAGGTGGGATTTGATTTGAGGCCATTTCAGCCTCTTCAATACTGACACGAGTTTCATAGACTTTGTGCTAGAAAGTCACGAGTTGTGCTTTGGGAGGGAGCTAGATTGAGTGAGATGGAATGAGCTGTATTAATCGGGCCTCGATAGGCCGCTCCCGGCCACTTTGCGACAGTCGCTACGGCAAGCTCCACGCCGGAAAGCTGCCGTTCATTCGAGATGGTGCTCGCTTCGCGCTAACCTTGGCTGGATTGGGTATGAGTCGGCTGGGGGAGGGTCATAGAACAGTTACCTAACACGCGTGTCGGTGTCCACAACACCTGCCCACATGTCTTCCCGTAAAGTTCTCGAACTCATGTGACCAAGAACTCGACTTCCACCGTCCAGAAATCAGGAAATTGGAGGACAGGCCTAGTCGCAGGACAAGCGGTTTAGGAATCAGTGAACGGGAGTTGCTCAAGTGCTTGTCACTTGGGCGATTCCCGCTCCACAGCCCTCGCGCCCACCCATGACGCTTCTACCCAGTTATCTCTGTCTACATCGCTCTACCCCACTTTGTCTGTATTTTTAACACTGGAATAACACTAGATAGTGTCGTCACGAGATAGAAAATGATGTAGAATCATATCGACCGAGGGGGTTGACATGAAAGCATCACACAGACGACATGATATATCGGATAAGACGTGGGAATTACTGGAGCCGCACCTGCCGGGGCGTGAGGGCGTCTGGGGCGGGATCGCCAAGGACAACCGGTTGTTCATCAACGCTGTGTTCTGGATTTTGCGGACCGGTGCGCCGTGGCGGGATTTGCCGCCGGATCTGGGCGATTGGAAGAATGTGCAGCGGCGGTTTTGCCGCTGGCGGGATAAAGGGCTGTGGGAAAAACTGCTCGAGACCCTGATCGACGAGCCGGACTATGAGTGGCTGATGATCGACGCCAGCCATTGCAAAGTGCATCCGCATGCGGCGGGAGCGAAGGGCGGCAATCAGGAAATGAGTCGCACAAAAGGGGGCTCAATACCAAAATACATTTGGCCGTGGATGCGTTTGGTATGCCGCTCAGAGTTGTTGTCACGCAAGGTACCAGGGCAGATTGCACGCAGGCTGGCCGCTTGATCGAAGGGATCACGGCGGAACATCTGATTGCCGACAAAGGGTATGATAGCGATGCGATCGTCGATCAGGCCAAAGGCCAGGGTATGGCGGCGGTGATTCCGCCGCGCAAAAACCGCACGACCCAAAGGCCTTACGACGAAGACCTGTACAAACTGCGGCATCTGGTTGAAAACGCGTTCCTGCACCTCAAGCGCTGGCGTGGCATCGCCACCAGATACGCCAAACACGCGGCCTCTTTCCTCGCCGCCGTCCAAATCAGGTGCATCGCTCTTTGGGCGAACATCTCGTGACGTCACTATCTAGCCCCGTGGGGGTCGTAAAATTTCCGAAGGGGTGGCCCCAACTTCACGCCCACCCCTTAAAACATACAGGGAAGAAAACGGATTGGGTCCCCTGGCACGAACCACGAAGCTCGTAGCACCCAGAAGGAGCACAAAGGGGGGATGGGTGATGCGTAATACGGAAGAGGGAGGAATCGGTTTTCACTTTTGTTGGTCCAAGTTGCTCATAACCAGCATGACCCATCCCATATTGCCTGTCTGGATCTAGTAATAACGTATGTGTTAGCTTCACTCCCACTTATTGTTCCTTTAGCACAGCATTCGGCACGGAGACTGTCTGACCAGCCTTCTTTATTCCGGGACTTGCTCTGTATAGTTGCACTGCCCGATCCGTTCTTCCAGATGGTCTGGCGCTTCGAGCATAGCATCATCACGCTAAGGACCGAAGCCATGATTCCCCTCGGCGGCAAAGGAACCTCGAAAAGGAAACCATATAATGACGCTAGATGAAGTGCGTGGTTGCATGGAACTGAGCCTAAACAGGATTCTAAGCCAGAAGGGTTTAGATAAAGTTCATTTGCAAGATGATATGAGGCTCCTAGGCGGAGAAATCCAGATAGACTCGCTTGACTTGGCGGTCCTTATCATGGCAATGGAGCAAGCCACCAAGAAAGATCCTTTCAAGGGAGGGTTCAGGAGCTTCCAAACCGTGGGAGAACTGGCAAGCATGTATGCAGGGTGATACTAGAACTCTCGACTTGGAGGGTGTTCTTCGCCCGGATAAGCGGGTGTTCATCATCCAAGACGGAGTACCCCTCACACGAACTGCAGTCGGTCACGACTCCGCTAGATTGCGAGCGAGTCTTTCGGCGTTTCCCTCGTGTCGCGTCGCCCTGAGATCGCCACGTGCGGATCAAATCGTGGCGGCTCTGGTGGCTTGCCAGTTGCGCGGCTGCGATTTGCTATTGCTTCGAGAACGTTATAGTTGGGACGACCCCGTTTGGCGACTGGGATGTATCGGTGGTGCTCAATGATGCGCTGTCTGTCGAGCATACCTTTCTTTGGGAGCGGGGGGTAACGCAGCAGGACTGCGGTGCCCGCGTTCTACTGACAACTTCGGGAACGACGGGGAAGCCGAAAATTGCGGTTCACTCGCTGTCGGCACTTTTGGGCCGGATAGTGAACGTTAAGTCGGAATCAGCCCGGTGGCTTTTGACATTTCACCCGGCCAGTTTCGCCGGTTTGCAGGTGCTCCTGACGGTCTTGACCAGCGAATCGGAGCTGGTTGCAACGAGCGTACCGACAGTGGCGAACCTCGCCGACTCATTGCAGAAGCACCATCCTAGTCACGTGAGCGGAACCCCAACCTTCTGGCGAGCCGTGTTAATGGTCCTGGGAAACCGGAGCCGCGATATCCCGCTGAAACAGATCACCATTGGCGGAGAGGCCGTCGATCAGGTCACGCTAGACTTGCTCCGCAGTGCTTTCCCAGCAGCCCGAATCCACATATTTACGCCTCGACAGAAGCAGGCGCTCTTTTTGCCGTTAAGGACGGATATTCGGGATTCCCGGCCCAGTGGCTTGATCAAGATATCAAGAGGAGTAGGACTCAGAATCAGGGACGGTGTGCTCAGGTCAGGAGTCCACGCACCACATGGAGAGTATTTAGCCTCACAATCTTCGAGAAAGTACGGACGAGAGACGGCTGGATTGTCACCGGCGACTTGGCCGAGAATATCGGCGATCGAGTAGTTTTTCAGAGGGCGCGCGGATGATGTTATCGATGTGGGCGGGGCCAAAGTAGTGCCAGAGGGAGGCGGAGGCGGTTTTGCTGAAGATGACCCTTGTGAAGGAAACTCGCGTATTTGGCCAGCGAAACCCTATCAGCGTGCGGTGGTAACCCGGAGTCGTCGTCGCCATCCAGCACGGTGAGGACCAGGCCAGGCAGGCTATCTATTCCTTGCGAAACTGCATCCGGAGAATTCTAAAGTCCTAAGAATTTTGAAAGTCTGCCTGAAATTTCCGTTAATTCGTCCGGCAAGAAAAGTAGGCAACGATGACGTCAAGCCACAAACAGGTTGTTATTGTCACGGGGGGCTGGCGACTGGATTCGCCATCTCGGGCTTGCTGCCGAGGGATATCGTGTAGCAACGTGAAGCCGAAAGAAGACAGCCGAAATCGACAAATTAGAATCGTCTCACAAAGCGACAGGTGCCTTCCTTTGGACTGCATGTGAGATCGGGATTGAACAGGAGGAGCAGGCATTTTTCATTATGTCCTGAGTTGGGCTGGCGAGGATTGGAGTTACGGCCTGATTAACAATGCCGCTATCACCGGAGAGGGAATACTGGCGACGATTCCCAATGTGGACTTCGAAGACGAATAAAAGAGGTAGTCTTATAAGTGCAGTAGGACGTACCAGGCTAGCTTTGCGAGTAATGCTTCAGCATGGGACCGGCGGGCGCATCGTTAACATAAGTTCCGGTCGTTGGATTGAGGGGCTATCCGGACTTGCTGCGTACTCCGTGTCGAAAGCGGGCTTGGACGGCCTTAGAAGGTCCTTGGTGGGGAGATTGGCAGGCACATCATCACAGTCACTCCGTTGCTCCTGCTACTTGGAAACCGAGCTTTCCGCTAGTCTAGACACGCACAGCGCAAGCAGATCATTAATCGAACCCCCGCCGGTCGGTCTGGGTCGGTGGCCGACGTTACCCCATTAGTGTTTTTGTTTACGCGCAGAAGCATGCTTCATAACGGGCCAGACCCTGGTCGTAGATGGGGGCGTGAACTGCTGACAACGTAGAATGCCGCAGCCTGGGTTCAGGCCGCCGTAACGGTCTGATACCGCAAGGGAAAGTTCCGTAAGACGTCTCCATTGCAAGGGGTATGGTTAGGCGCAGGGCCATGGCCTTCTCGTTGGACAAAGTTTGAGCAGGCACTCAATGCCATTACTGAGGCTGCGGTAATACCGCGCCATCCCCAACCGAGAGTGTCCTCCCCGCGGCGCATCAGCACCAGCTCGCCCCTATGATGGGTCTTTCCCGATAACAATACTGACGCTTCCATGCGTATGCGCTATGAGAATTGAGCGGAGACAGATTTGCGCGCCATCGTGCAGCTCGATGCACCCGGGGTACTCGTTCTCGATATAGACATCATCGCCAATGAATACCCGGCCGGTGATGCGAACGCCGCGCAGCCTACGAAGGAGGGACGAGACGATGTGCCCCAGGCGCAAATCCAGCCAATATTCCCTGAATTCGATTCAAGACCCGCCTCAGAAAGATTTCTTCATGAGTCTCCCGTGCTTTCAAGCCTCTAGCAACTCTCTTGGCAATCTTGAGTAGCCTGCCGTGTCGGGCGAGTGTGTTGTCCCTGAATTCGGAAAGTCCGCGCCGGATCAGCACGCTTGTATTGCGAACGATTCCGAAGGCACTGGTCTGCTGTGGAGGCTGCTCTGGTCTACGATATCGATGTTCAGCACCTGATTCGGATAATCCGCCTGGATTTCCAGCTTCAGAAAGCCCTTCTCGAAAGAAAAAGGCGCGCTGTTTCCGTCAACCAGTACCGTCTGAATGGCCATTGGATCTGGTTCGTGTTTGTGATAGGAAGCAACCTGTCACCGACTCACGATTGTCAATGTGGAACTTTCTCGTGAAGAATTGGACCTCAGTCGAGCCATTCGTAAGGCTTCTCAACTGGCAACTTCGAGTCAACTGCGAGGTCAGGGTTGGCCATGTCAAATCGGGTTGCATTTGGTACAACGCGGCTACAAACTCCTCCATTGCTCCAGGGCCGTTACGAAAGTACTCGTGGTGCCCCACCACGAGTGTCGGCTTGCCGAGAAAGAGATCGAATGAAAATCGAACAGGCATCGCGCATAGCGCCGTTGAAAAAGCGGGAAACCGTTGTACCGGGTAAGGGCGGCCGGAGAAGTCGGCCACGTGAGGTCATCCAGTCCGCTGTTGTCGGGAAGCAGGTGCTGTTCACCGATGCCAGATAATTGTTGGTGCGCAATGTGGGAATCGAAAACGTGGAGACCCGTCCCTGAGGAAACACCATCACCTGCTCGAACTCCGCACCGATACGCCTTTTCTGGGACTCCATCCTATGCATAGCCAACCGGCTCTCCTGGCGGAAGGCGGGACCTGCGCTTCAAATTCTTTGTCGTGTGGTCGCAGCCATGAATGCAGATCGAGATGATAAACTCCCACCCAGAACCTGCGCCGCGCCGCCCCTGGAAGTGAGCCACAATTCCATGGGATAAAAGCGATTGATGTTCCGTAATTGTTGCGCTGCATGGATTTACAAAAGGCTGTAGTTCAGAAATCCGTATCGTTCAGTAAGTAGCGGATCATCAATAATGAGTCTAGCCGTGGGTTCCGGGCCATGCCAGCAACTTTCCTTTGAAGCAGTGGCGGAGGAAAATCAGAAATGAAATCAGCCGATCGTAATGCTCTTGTAGCTCATGGTCGCGGCTCAGCGGCTCATTGAGGTCAGGTAGAGCAGACCCGGGCTAAGAGAAAGACCTGCAATGGTCCCCGCTCAATCCGTATGAACATTGGGCGATCATTAGCAGCTACGATAACTTGATGAATGGTAGTCGCATCTCGCAATTCAAAGACAGGTATCGGCTCCCCATTCCGCCGTGAAAAGCTGAGCCCGGCAAGTTCCAAGCTAAAGGCCGTCGCTTCTCGGGGGAAAGCGAAAAGTGTATCCGGGCCGTCCGTCTGACTGATTCACACAAACTACTCCAGCCGTTAGCCACGAGAGTGCGCTGTTTTGTTCCGTCGAACTGCTACAACCGAAGACCAGCGAATTCCGCGCATTCCTGGAAAAACAGTCGCAGAACGGTTGCCGGAGGTAAAGTCTTATGCAGCACTGCGAGCGTCTCAGCGCTCATCGCCAAGCAGCATGGGCCAGGGCGCATCCTCGCCAAGGAGACGGCTCCTCAGAGGCCCCGTTGTCTTCGATTACCACGGCCTTCGTTGAAACGCCCATCCAGGCCGCAAGGCTAAGGAGGCGTCGATCTTGTGCCGTCCGCGCAGTCTGCCGACATTAGAACCAAACGTTTCATCTTTATATTATCTGCTCATTCCGCATCGGAAGCAAAACGGCTACTTCCGGTATTGATGCCCAGGAATGGATCATGTGACAATGTTCGGGCTTGTGAACAATAAGTTCGCCAATCCATACCCTTACGGGTATCAACTTAACTGATAGAAAAAAGCACGACATGCAAATGGATGGTTGTTGTTGCAACCGAGGGGAAGACTGCGTCCTCGCCCGAAAATCCGGCCCTTTGGCTGTTCAAATAGGTTTGTTTTTTGGACCAGCATCAGCATAAGTCAAATTCCTTTAGAAATCGACCAACTTTGGGCTGGCATTTAAGATGGGGATTTTGACAATGGAGTATTTGGGATTTTCGGAAAGTTTACACCCCGTGGGATCCCGATGGCGCTGTCATTCGATTGAACCACCTGATAGCCGTCGGTCGTGGACTTCGGCTCAGGGTCGAGAGCTGACACTGAATGCCAGGACGAGTCAAACTACTAATGAGCCAAAAGTAGCTCTGCTATACGACCAATTTACGACCGCATCGCAGATTTGCAGCGCGTCCGACGACTCAACGACCACTGACGATCCAGTGCGACAGACTACGATGCCAGAGGAGTGAAATCACGAGGTTCGCCTATTTTTATTGCGATTAACTGCTATGGAGTCAGATCCTGAACTGGGACCAAAACCGAGAGTGGAACTGGGAGTAAAACCGGGATCAGGGGGGAGATACCTAGAACTGGCGGTGGTGCCGGGATTCAGTTAGTTCCTCCCACTCCTATCATATCGTGCCCAATGTTCTTGCAATCGTCGGAAGCCTGAATCTGAGGTTAAACTGGGCTCCGTTGAACTGATTTGGTCCAAACAGGTTTTCAGATCTTCGGAAGGCCATGGATCATTTTCATCCACAATTGCAATGAGCAGAGACAAGGTGTCCAGGGGATATCTTCTCGCAAGACCCCGATTCAGCAAGTTCGCTTAATGGCAGGTAAGAGTTCTTGGTCTTTATCAAGAACGGTATCAAGAAAGCCACTGCCTCGGGGAAAAGTGAACGAGCGTGAACACAGATCCTCACTAAAGCAGTCGACTCATGACTGGAACGCTTTTCATAGATTTTGGCCAGATTGATTCAATGAGCGGCTTAACCCGGTTACTCCAATATGCTTCACTCCGATCCGCTGCACCCTCAAGAGACCGCGCTAACATCACGGCCGATTCAGCTAACCCTTCTTTAGGCAAGGTATTGAATGCCTCCCTCAATTCAGTTTTTGTGAAATGCTGATCTAATTCCAAAGCGACCACTGTGAGCAGGGAAGCGTATTGCGAGTCGTGTTTGCCAAGGTCACTGTAAATGGTGAGCTGTCGCAAGAAAATAACTCTTAAATGCATCCAGCAATTCAGCATGTATCCTTGGCGCCCACAAATAACCCTCCCATACTCTTTTCGCCTTCAGCGGGGTTGGAGGCCCAGTTAAAATAGGGTAGCAGCATTTGCGTGGTCCATGTTGGGTCACCTGAGTAAAGTGAGCCGAGATGTCTAGCCATGATAACCCGACCATGAACGTAACCCTTCGGCTGCGGTTCGAACAGTCTCGTTAGTCTGGATTTAACGGGCTCAGGCAATCCTGATCCTTGCGCCGGTTCACTTTGATACCAGAAATCTAGAATAGCCTCTGTGGCTTGTCCAACCGGATTGTTGA
>CAWGDV010000018.1:0-44951 GCA_963821465.1 uncultured Nitrospiraceae bacterium
CCGTCTGATGAGGTGCCAAGAAACTCTTGGGAATATACGTTGCAACAAAACCTGAGCCATCCACTTCGATAGCATGATGACGGACATGAGGATGAGCAGGAAAGGTAGATCCTGAAATGGATCCTTCTAACGACTGAGGAAACGCTTTGGGTTATCAATCGGGACTTTTGATCCTGCCACATCCCCTTGAGCCACATCACCCCTGCAATCTACCCCCCAGACAATGACACCACCTTCGGAGTTGCCAAATCCTGAGATTGCTTTGGACAGATTCTTACGATCCGTGTCATGCAGTTTCCTGCCTTTTCCATCATCGGCGGACCGTTTGAAGTCAAGGAATAGTTCCTCACTCTGTCGATCAAGAATGAACTCATCAACGGCTTTCTCTCCTTCTTGCATGATTCTGCCGAATAGATCCTCTGCACGCCCCATAGTTCCCTCCTGCTTCATTGTATGGGGCGGTATAGTACTAAAAGGTGCTACCACGCTGCTACCAGGACAGGACAAACGAGCCCCATCTAGCCCCAGGTCGGGACTATCTTGGTTTGTTGTTTCTTGTGGGTTTAGGTTGTCTGTCGTTGGGCGATCGGAAATTCGTAAACCGCAGGTCATCACAGCGATTGAGTCTGTGCTGTGCCCCGTGGAAGCCTGGTCAAAATCAGAATCGGGATGTGCAAAGGCGAAAAGAGTTTTTCTAAGCTCGAACGTGTTCTTGGTCGAAGATTGAACCCTGTTCTGTGAGGCACGCCAGGAGGGATCTCATTGGCCTTGCTTCGAAGTCCGTAACGCCTCGGTGACGACAGACGCGTCCAGGATGTCACCTATATCCACTTCCTTCGGAAAGGCCTTTTCATCTAGCATGAATCTCGCCACGTACTCCAGTCTCCTGTGAAATACGGCCCCCTTAGCCAGCGAATAAAGATACCGGGGATCTGCCCACAAGGTTATGTGGGGCGGCGGCGCATCTCGGTAAATCTGCTCCACCCACTCCTTCTTGGTCCCTGTTTCTTCTGCCACCGCGCGAATCGCGACACTATGATCGATTTGCAGGGCGTCGTATGCCATAACCAGCGCCCGGAGGAAGCGCACGGCCGTCTCTCTGTTGTCTCGAAGCCACTCGCGTCGGACACTGATCGTCCCCACATTCGTGTAGATGCCGAGGTCTCCCTCTGTTGCAATGAGTCTCGCGTTCGCCTCGTGAACCATTTTCTGAATCCATGGCTCCCACACCATCGCGGCATCAAGATCTTTGTTCATTAAGGCGGCCACTTGCTCCTCAGGCGACATATCGACCAGAGTCACTTGATCGCGAGGAATTCCGTGCTGTCGGAGGGTCATTATCACACCGTAATGGGCACTTGTCCCTTTGAAATACCCGACCCTCTTCCCTTTCAGATCACCGGGCGTCTCGATGCCGCTATCCTTCCGTACAACAAGGCCTTCGCTATAGGCCCCCTCCGAATAAATCCCGATCATAACCCAGTCCACTCCCTGCAATAGCCCGTCCAGGAACGATATGGTCTTAACAATGGCCACGTCAATCCTTTTGCTCTTCGCGGCCTCGATCATCGGCGGCCCCGCGAGAAACGGAATATATTCAGGAGCGACGCCCACTTTCTCGAACAACTTCAGGTCCCTGGCCGCAAACAACAGCCAGTCATCCGCAGAGCTCGATTGATAAGCAATGTTGAGCGGTAGAAGGGTCTCGGCCGCTGCCTGGGGAGCGGCCAATCCAGACCCCATGGATAATACGATCGTCATTCCGATGACTCCCAGCACCGTGCTCCTTCGCATCACTGAAAACCTCCCTACGGGTTGTCTCACCGGCTCGCCGGAATCGTCAAGATCGGGGGGGCTCCAGTGCCCGGTGTCTCCACGAACGTGAAGAGAAACATGAGGAATGTGAACAGCCGCTTGGAGCGGAGGTCTCGGTCGTCGATAGAGAACCAGTAGCCTCGATAGGGAGCGGTTACGAAGGCTTTATCCGGGCTGCCAGTCGAGCTCGTGATCCGGATCATGTCCGGGATCGGTCCCTCAGGTCCCAGATCGGCTTCTGGCGTTGGCCCCACCCGGTGCTCCGTCACGTGCTCCTCGGGTACCTTGATGCGCGATGAGAGATCGGTGAGGACCTCAAGGATCGACCGGGTCAGGAAGGCGATCTCCTTGTCGTTGGCGGGCACGACCCCGTACGTCACCCGGAATGCCTGAGTGTCAGGATCCAGGCCCAGTACGCTTTTGATTTTGCGTAACGACTCTTCGACGGCGGCAGCGAGGCGGGGGCGGAAGATCAGTTGTAGCCTCTCTTCGGAGGTGTCCTTCTCTATTCGCACGCCAACTTCGCCTGATGCCTGGACTCGATTGAGTTCCCGGAGGAGGGCGTAGAACTCCGGGTTGGCCGGCCGGACATGCTGTAGCTGGACACGGCGGTTATCCACCCCGTTCACCGACTGTACTGCGAGACGGAACACAAAGTCCACGGGATAGCCACCCTGGAGAATGTTCAGAATCGCCGACACCGGCAGCGGCATCATCATCGAGCGAGCGAATCGCTCGCCGGCCAGCGGCGCATAGGTGATGGTTGGGGTATCGGTCAGTACACCCTGGGCACCCATACCGACGTTACCGCTGATGACACCGGGAACGGTGCCACTATTGAAAATGTTGGCGTTTCCGGTAGCTGAAAGGGTGCGTTGGAACGAGTAGTTGGCGACGATCTGCCCGACGTCCAGGAACACTGGAGTGTCGCCATAACGTAGCTTCACCAGATTCAGCAGCATCTGGGTCTTCCACGACTCGGCCACGGTCCCCGAATAGTCGAAGCGGTCTCGGCTCATATTGCCCGGCCCGATGGGTGAGCATCCTGCTATGGCGATGACGCAAGAACCAAAGAGGTCTGCTCATGTTCAAGTGACTTCCTCCTTGTTGCTTTATGCGTCTCGTCGAAGGTCTCCTCTGCCTTTTCGAGGGAAGCAGAGACATCTCGAAGGCGTGATAGCCCCAGAAGGGAGAGATATTGTATGGGGGAAACGATCAAACCGCAAGGCTGGGCTTACGGAAATGTATTATTCGTCAGTCACGGCCGCTACGTCGTTGGACTCGTGTCAATAACTCTCTTGCCCAATCATAGTTAACCTCGACTAACTCAGGGTGTCAGCTCTTGGTGAAAAGGGTGAGTAGGTTCAGGTTAGGGTCGGACCTAACATTCCGTCGATCTACAATATCCATGATGCTACCACGTTGCTACCACAACAGGACAAACTAGCCCCATCAGCGCCCATTTCAGCAGGCGTGTCCTTTGTGGTTTCTTGTGGGGTTAGGTTATCTGAGGTTGGGCTATCAGAAATTCGTAATTCGAAGGTCGGTGCATGAGCTTCCCGATCACTTCAAAGTAATGCGCCTTGCAGAACTTGAACCTCTAACCGTGTGCTAAATTTGTGCTAAAACATATTCGAATCCACAAGAGCCTCTGGAATCAATTGAACTGCTGGAAAGTTCCTAAGCTTCGGTATTCAAATAAAAAACGGGGAAACCATTTGAAACACCGAGCCTTTTCAAAAGTGCTTTGCGCACATTCCTAAACCGTTTGTCGTACGTTCAATTCGTATCGGGGGCACCAATTTTTCAACAAGTTGCAGGACCGCATTCGGACACGACCCGCAATTGTGGTAATTTTGTGCTAAAAATCTTCACAAACGACCGAACAAGATGGAATCAATCGAATCAGTAGAAAGCCAGCAAGCTCATGATTTTCAACGATAAACGGGGAAACCTTCGCAACATTGAGCGGTTCGAATCATTGGCCTTCTGCCACTCTTAATCAGCGGGCCGTACGCGCCGCACCTCATCGTGTTTGTGTGGGAGCCACCGGCATTGCCGACCGGCTAGCACCCTGCGAGGCGCACCGTTCGCGCCAGTAAGACTGTCACTCCCGCCGCTTTATCCTCCCCGGTACGCTGGCCCGGTATCCGCTTCACCTTTTCAGAAATATTAATGGGCAATAACCGTCCGGTCGTTGCCCATTCAATGCATCTGGATTGGTGTTCCTACGCTCAAAGTTAACTGCTGAGTTGCTCCTTCTACTACCTGGCACGGAAGGAAGTGATATGCGTCCTCCAGATGTCGCTGTCGCCGTCGGGCCCGATGTACTCGTTGGCCGACCAGAAGGTCGTGCCGTCGGACGGATCGAGCACCGTCGTGCTGTAATCGCCGATCCGGAAGTTGGCGGAGAAGAAGCCGCCGCCCGGGGCCGCGACCGGGAGGCGAAGTTGCCCGTGGTGTCGAGGGTGCCGACCCACATCGACAGGAACTCGGTGCTCGACGACTCCATCCAGGTGAAGCCCAGGTTGCCGTTGATGTCCTCATCCACGGACGGCATCTGGACGGCCACGCCCGGACCGGGATCGATCACGCCCTGCTGGAGCAGCACCGGCGTGCCGCTCGACACGTCGACCTGGTAGTAGAGGCCCTTGGGATAGACGAACCCATCCGCCGCGGTGCCGGAGGCCATGGCCGTCACCAGGTGCCCGTTGCGGTACTGGACTTGAGTGGTCGTCGTGTTCGGGAAGATGGTCACGCTGCCGCCGGGCTGATCGGCCTGCTGGGCGGCCTGGTACGGCGTGACCGGCAGCGACGTGTAGGTGAAGGTCGGCGTGTTGCTGAGGTAGTTGGTCATCTTGGTGACGCGGATGGTGTTGCCGCCGGCATCCGTGCCGTCGGTCGAGACGAACCACTCGACGCCGCCCGTCGTATCGCCGTGCATCTGGGCCGGCGGCATCGCCCGGAACTGGAACGCCGGATGCGAGACGAAGTAGGTCAGCGTCCCCGCCAAGGCGGCCGCCTTGTCGATCGAGGCGATCGTAGCGGCCCCGCCGCCGCTGCCGAAGTCGTTGTAGGAGATGAAGATGGCGTCCTTGTTGAAGCCCATCTTCTGGTAGTCGGGGAACCCGCCAACGTCGGTGAGGTGGTACGTCGGCAGGAATCCGTCGAGCGGGTTGCCGTCGTTCGACACCGCCAGGAACAGCCCGCTGTCAGTGCTGTCGAAGGCCGAGACGTACCAGCGGTCGGCGATGTCGTCGTACACCACGTAGGGGTCGCCGCCGGAGGACGCCCCGAAGAACGAGGCGAGGGGCTCGTCGAGCAGGATGGTCCCCGTGGTCTTGTCGAAGATGCGGATCTGGACGTTGACCGTCTCGACGACAAAGTTGTTGCCCACGGCCGCGTTGGTATCGGGCGGCAGGCAGCCCGAGCCGAGGAAGTCAATACCATCGAAGCTCTGGCCGAGTTGCACCCCGCCATGCTTCGGGTCCTTACGGCTTACGGGTGGCAAGGGGGCCTTCGGCAACGTCATTTTATTGAACTGGACCGGCGCCGGGGGCCCAACCGGCACAAAGGGCCCGACAGGATCCGAGGCCATGAGGGCAACTTCCGAGGCGAAGATAAGCCCGCATGCCACCGCGAAAGCCATGAAGTTGTGCATGATTGTTTTTTTCATAATAGCTCTCCGCTAAATAAAGAAGCCGTTCGGGTGCTATGGCCCGAACGGCTTCTACACGTTCTGTCCGATGCACTTGTAGAAACACCGCGCACCCCGTACCGGTCGCTTCGTCGGGGTGAACTCTATACGCGTCCATGGAGGAAAGATACCCCCACCTTCGTAGGGCAACTTAGTCCCGAACAGCTAGGGGTTAAATGTATCTCTCGACCGCGGAAGTTACGGCGGATTGACGGACGATGGGAACTGAAACACACTTGAGATAAGAGAATTTCAACTGGGTGCCCTTGTCGCATAGCCAACCCACGTTGCTCGCCGCCAAGCGTGAGTTCTCGCACATCTCGGAGTGGCATCAGCCAGCGTACTTAGCCTACGGCTCATACTGTTCTGTACTCTTTCCTCGCAAGCTTCTGCAGGAGAATACTCCGGCAGCGTAGTAGGAATCCTCGACGGCGTGCAATAAGCCATTTCGTCCCAAATCTTCGATTTTTGTGTGGATGGCTCTTGTAGGATTGACTCAGTTTCGAGAGTAGGAGATTCGTAAACCGCGAGTTAGAGGTTCAATCCCTCTCGCCACCTCTTGGATCAAGACCTGATCTTTGTCCCAGTTTCGCCGCGTGCATGTCAGCCAGACTTCTGTTTAAGTCTCTGGTGCTGTAGGGTTTTCAAATCTCGCCCCCTCGGTCAATGACACGAGCGGAGTCACTGCAACGAGCTTGCCCCTCAATCTTTTCGTTGTCCACCTCAAAGAAGCCGTTTCTAAATACAAACCCTACGTGTTCCCGGCGTGTTCTTACTACGGCATAAAATGCCCAAATTGAGCTCACTCCAACTGAATTGCGCCGAACGGACAAACGGCGAAAAGCCGCTCTAGGAAAGGACTTTCCCTATACTGACAATGGTTTGATTGAAACTACTGGAAAGGCTTACAAAACCGCTGCTCTGCCATTGAGCTACGCCAGCTACAGAATTGGTTTATCGGGTGAACTCAGACAGGCCACGCGCCCGCCTCCACAAAAGCGGCTACCGAACGCCACGGTGGTGCAGTGCAAGCTCCTAAGGATGCGAATCATGATGCCCGCGCGGTCGTTAGGGGGTGAACTATATCACGGCAGTAATCAGAAGGACAAATTCGATTCTACATGCGGGTTTAGGTGTGCAGGATCGCCAAGATTGTCCAGAGCCCCTCAGTGAGCATTCGATATTGACCCCTGACACGCTAAGCTGTCTTTTCTCGTTTCGTTTCTGAGGTGGTGCCGATGTTGAAAGTGATCGAAGATGGAACGCGCTCAGTCAGAGCAGACGTCAATCCTGCTCAGGCTCTAGCTCCAAGTGCAACACCGTAGCCCATCTGAGTGTGAAGTGTTGCTCTGGAGTTAGAGTTCAGGGGGTGTCGTTCATGGTCTATAAAGTGGCGTACATGTCTGGCTACATCGGCGAATCGATCATGCAGCATGGTGCGCTACAGCCGGAGATCTCGGTTTTCTCCAAGCCGTTCAAGCTTCAAGCGGCGCTGGGTTGAGTTCGAGAAGTGTCGGCAGCTTGAACACGCGAAAGGTGAAAACTGACTGACTGTTCTCGTTTATATGGTTAAGCCAGACAAGCGAAATGAAGTGCTATTTCCCCTCAGGTTTTTCCTTACACATGGTGCACAACGTCCGGCAACTGAGTGAGAGATCACCTGATAGTGTGCGCGGCGCGCTGCAGGTATAGTGCAGTCTGTCACTCCCTCCCTGATACAAGATGCACCGTATCGAGACACAAAGGCGCAGACTTGAGATGCGAAACGTGAAAGGTGAAACGCAAGATGTACTGATCGGCTCGACTGCTGTCTCAACGATGAAGGACTTGCTGTGCTCACAGGGGACGAATGTCAAGACGACGGTGAATGGTGGAGAGACGATTCTCGTCGTGGAGGACGATCCGGGACTCCGAGCCATGGTGGGCTACCTGCTCCGCTGGCATGGTTACCGGTTGCTTGAGGCGTCGTATCCAGGCGAGGCCGAATCGCTCGTGAGACACTTTGCCGATCCAATCCATCTAGTGTTGATGGACGTCACATTGCCTGGAATCAATGGCTACGAGCTGGCTCGCACATTGTTGAGCCTTCGGTCGTTTCCTGCCATGCTGTTTGTTTCCGGCTATGAGCAGGATTACCTCGCCTTAGACCGGACGGTTTGCGTCAAGAGCGAGTTTCTTTTGAAACCCTTCGGGCTGAATGTCCTCATCACAAAGATTCATGAGCTGTTGAATGATGCTTAGGGATGTGAGACGTAAAATGTAAGACGTGAAATGTTAAACGAGATAGACCAGTTCGATCGAATAGGCTAGACAGACCAGACAAACCAGCCAAAAGCTCCTGCCGTTTTTCCCCCGCATCAGAACGTAGACCCCACAATTTCGCAATAAGCGGCTACTGTCCGGCTTCGGCTACAACCGGTTCCTGCCTAACCCAATGCCGTAATACACTGCCGCCCCACGGCATATTCTTCAATCGTGCTGTAACGTGATGGAGGAAGATAGCTGGGTGCCAGCCTTCAAGTTTACTGGGTCTTGGTTTCCCCGCTTCGACGTACTGACCTCACCGCTAACATAGCAGGCTAAAGTGTTGATGGCCCTTGCGGGTGGCGCAATAGAAGAAGAGTTCTGCGGCGTGCTCAAAAATGCCAGACTTCTCACCTTGCCAACCCAGGGTGTATTTCATTTCATACCTTACCCTGATACTGCCAAGACAGCCTCTTTGCCCAAGGGCGCGCCTTATCTCAATCAAGGTCGAAAGTTTCGTGGCTGATATTCGCTTTCGGTTCCTGACCGCTCGCTGTAGACTTACTCGCTACGTGGCTGTGGAAGGGGAAGTGGTACTATCGGAGGTGTGGTTATGGTCCCATCAAGCGCTTCATCGAGGATTCGAAGAGACTCATTGAGGAGGTCTGCTGCACAGCTTAGCGTGACGTGAATTTGTTGGAGGGCCTCCTCCCATCGTCCTTCCTGGTATAGAGATTGAAAACGGCGATGATGTTCCTCCATGATCGCTTGCTTCGCATCCAGCATGAGACTATCGACGGCTGTCACAGAGGCCTCCCATTCGTGCGATCACGGCAGGACGATAACAGACCCTATATCTCGACAGCAATGATACAAAAGGGTGGGTAGCTGGATGATGCGATAGCCTGTCTCAGAGATATCAGTAAAAGCAGTCCATCCTTTTCTCATTCCCTTCTCATCCAGAATCCCCCGAGTCATAGGACCCTCCAGAAACGCTCAATTGCTCCGCTCCACATAGAATTTACACAGATTTAACGAGACATTCACAGGACTGGAATCTGTCTTCGTTAGGCTAGGACCATGACACAAACCACAATGGAACAGACTCTCTGGAACGGTTGGCCCAAGCGATTCAGGGTCACGCTCATGGCCTATGACATCACACGTGTTTGGGAAGCAGGCACGAGATTCATCCTGAGCCTGCTGACTCTGACGATCCTCCTCGGTTTGGCAGGCGGGGTCGTGAAAACATTTCTGGACCTACGGCTTCTCCTGTCCGCCAATGTCGAAGTGGCCCTTCGCCAGGTATTGGTCGACACCCTGACCCTGTTGGCCGTCGTCGAAGTGTTGAAGACCACCCTTGCGTACTGCTCTGACGGGCGCGTTCGGGTCACCTTTATCATCGACACAGTGCTTGTCGTGATGTTGACGGAGGTCATCTCACGATGGTTCACGGGCGGGGAGTGGCATCAATTCGCGATACTGGGAGGCATTTTACTCACACTGGGTCTCCTGCGTATTGTGGCTGTCCGATATAGCCCGGCACCGACGATGTCTCACGCAACAGGCCAATCAACTGGGGCTCTCATTTCCATAATCTCACCAAGGGGGTACCGATGCCTAGTCAATGCTCTTCTTGAATCAACTCCTGATGTTCATCCAGTGCGATGTGAGCGTGACCACACCGATGCTCTCACGGCGACCATCCTCGACCATCTCAATGAGCAGACGGTCATCAGTCTAGACTCGCTCATCTGTCTCATGCCGCAATACACCTGGAACCAAATTTTTTACGCCGTCGATCAACTTGCCCGATGCCAGAAGATTGTCCTTCGCCGATATCGATTCGACTACATGCTCTTTTCGTCCAATTTTGTGGCATAACCACAACCGGAAAATCCGCCAGCGTGAGGGAAGGTCGCGGCTAAGATTCAGTAAGTCGAATAGTCACTCAACTGGACCTCAACCTGCTGCATGTGCAATGAGCCTGCTGTCTCAAAGCAGCGTGGTATCGCGCTGACACTTCTTGCCGAGGAACAATCAATCTGAAGGATCAGGAGGGCTCACCCTTTTGCAAGGCTTTCTTTGGAAGGTCCTGGTGGAGTGGTATGGCGAATGATCTTCCCCTCCACGAGATAGACCACGAGTTCGGCGATGTTGGTGGCGTGATCAGCCATCCGTTCGAGGTATTTGGCAATGAAGCTCAAGCGAATAGCGCGTGAAATCGTGCGCGTGTCTTCCAGCATGAATGACAGCAGTTCGCGAAACAATTGTTCCATGAGATCATCGACATAGTCGTCGTCCGTGAGCACCTTTCGAGCGAGCTGGGCATCTTCCTTCACGAACGCGTCGATGCTTTGTTTCACCATCATCCGGGCCATGTTACCCATCATCGGAATATCGATATAGGGTTTGAGCTGCGGCTCTTCGTTCAGCTCGATCGCCCGTTCGGAGACATTCTCCGCCAGGTCGCTGATTCGCTCGAGCTCGGTGGCGATTTTCATCGCTGTCGTCACCAACCGCAAATCTCGCGCGGCAGGCTGATGGAGGGCCAGCAACCGGATACTCTCTTCGTCGATTTCCACATCCAAGGCATTGATCTGGTGGTCCCGCTCGATGACTTCGCGAGCCAGGGCAGAGTCGCGCGTCACCAGTGCGGTGAGGGCCTGGTCGATCTGATCTTCTGCCTGCGCAGCCATTCGCAGAAGCTTAGTCTTCAAGTCGGCAAGTTCTTCGTCAAAGTGGCGTTGTGTCGTCATGGTCACCCAAATCGTCCGGTGATATAGTCTTCCGTCTGCTTCTTTGAAGGCGTGGTAAAGATCACTTTCGTGAGGCCGAACTCGACGATTTCGCCGAGGTACATGAAGGCCGTCCAATCGGACACTCGCGCCGCTTGCTGCATATTGTGAGTGACAATGACGACCGTTAAGTCTTGCTTCAAGGAAAAGAGAAGCTCTTCAATTTTGGCGGTGGCCACGGGATCCAGCGCCGAGCAGGGTTCGTCCATCAGCAAGACATCCGGTTTGACTGCGAGCGCGCGGGCGATGCAGAGCCGTTGTTGTTGCCCTCCGGAGAGACCGAAGGCGCTTACGTGGAGCCGATCTTTCACTTCATCCCACAACCCTGCGCCCTTGAGCCCCTCTTCTACGATCTGATCCAACTGGCCACGGTTATTGACTCCATGAAGACGCGGTCCATAGGCCACGTTCTCGTAGATCGATTTTGGAAAGGGGTTCGATTTCTGAAAGACCATCCCGACACGTTTTCTCAGGTCGGTGATATCCACATCGGGGGCATAGACATTCACGCCGTCGAGCAGCATGGTGCCTTCTAATCGAGCGCCTTCAATCAGGTCGTTGAGCCGATTGATGCAGCGCAGCAAGGTGGATTTCCCACAGCCGGACGGCCCAATGAACGATGTGACTTGATTTTTGGTGATTTCCATATCGATGTTGAAGAGAGACTGGCGGTCCCCGTAAAAAAAGTTGACCTGATTCAATCTCAGTTTGACGTCTTGAGTCTTGGAATCGTGGTCATGTGGCTGTAGCGGACTGTTCTGCACGTTGAGCCTTTGTGGGTTCAGGGTTTGTAATTGGGACGGCTCTTGTGTCAAAGATGGAGAAGGGGGCATGACGTTCCTCCTTATAATACTGATCCTGCATACTTCTTGCGCAAGTGGTTGCGGAGGACAATCGCGGTCAAATTCAACAGGACGACGACGGTGATCAATACCAGGGTCGTGATGTAGACCATTGGTTTCGCTGCTTCCACATTGGGAGACTGGAAGCCGACGTCGTAAATATGAAATCCCAGGTGCATGAACTTTCGATCGAAGTGCAAAAATGGCCAGGAACCGTCTAAGGGGAGCGACGGCGCAAGTTTTACGACACCTGTGAGCATGAGCGGCGCCACCTCGCCTGCTGCCCGGGCCATCGCTAAAATCAATCCAGTCAGAATGCCCGGTAAGGCAGAGGGTATCACGACTTTGAGCATCGTTTCCAACTTGGTGGCGCCAAGCGCCAATGATCCTTCACGAAATTCCCTGGGCACGGCGGCCAGCCCTTCTTCTGTGGAGACAATGACCACCGGCACCGTGAGCAAGGCCAGCGTCAGGGACGCCCAGAGAATACCGCCGGTGCCGAACGTCGGTGTCGGAAGTCGTTCAGGAAAGAAGAGGGTGTCGAGGGTCCCGCCGACGGCATATATGAAAAAGCCTAGTCCGAACACACCGAAGACAATCGAGGGTACGCCTGCGAGATTGTTGACGGCAATTCTCACAAGCCGAACCATCACGCCCTGTCTGGCATATTCTCGCAGATAGAGCGCGGCAAGCACGCCGAAGGGGACGACGGCGAGGCTCATGATGAGGACCATCATGACTGTGCCGAAAATGGCCGGGAAAATGCCGCCTTCCGTATTGGCTTCTCTAGGTTCGGTGCTGAGGACCGACCACACATTGGTGAGATAGATCCAGCTCTTGTGCATCAGGCCCATCTCGTTCGGGCGAAGGGCGCGAATAATCTGCCCGACTGGGATCTGTTTTTCTCGTCCGTTCGCATCGACCATCAGGACAGAATATTCATTGAATTGTGTGCGTAGGTTGTCCAGTTCCAGGGTTTTTTCCTGATAACGGGACTCAGCGGCAGCAACCTGGGCTTTGAGACTATCGATTTGCCCTCTCTCCCTCGGTTCGGGGGCCGCGCCCATTTCGAGTGCCCGGATTTTCAACCGCGCCTGCTCGATGTCTGTGTTAATAGCGCCGATCTCGATTCTCTCGATCTGAGTGATCTGTTGATGAAGGGCATTGGTGCTGTCGATCAATGGGGCCAATGCACTCCACCCAGCGTCATTCCCTTCTGCCTGAAGCGTCTCTCCTTTGTAGACCGCCTTGATCCTGGCATACATGTTGCCCCATTCGCGGCGTTCCAAGAGCGCAATATCTGGCGGATACGTTTCTGACGCAATCTGATCGTCGTTGATCCATTTGAAATCAAGTCCATAGATGTCACGATTCCCGATCTTGACTCGAAGGCGGCTTTTCCCTTCGGGTCGGTCCGGCGTGACTGAGCGAGGGATGACCTCGCGTCCGGCCAGTTGCCCCATGACGTGCTGGGTATCTTTCAGGGTGAGCTCGACGATGTTCGCGGTCCAAAAGTATCCCAAGCCGTTGATGACGATCAACAGCAACAGTCCAAAGACCATGAGCAGAGATACTGACACGCCGGCGGCGCATCCCCAGATGAAGAAGTTGCCGGAGGCGAGGAATTTTTTGAACGTGACGCGCATTAGTACTGACTATACTTTGTTCGCAATCGTTGCCGGATGACTTCCGCTACGGTGTTGATCAGAAACGTAAAGATAAATAAGAGCACGGCCGCCAAGAATAAGATGCGATAGAGAGTGCCTCCATATGGAGCTTCTGGAATTTCCACAGCGATATTGGCCGATAACGTGCGAAAGCCATTGAATAGGCTCCAATCCATGATGGGAGTGTTGCCTGTGGCCATGAGGACGATCATGGTTTCTCCAATGGCCCGGCCAAAACCGATCATCAAGGCAGAAAAGATTCCTGGACTTGCCGAGACGAGCATGAGCTTGACCAAAGTCTGCCAGCGGGTGGCTCCCAGCGCAAGAGACCCGGCGATCAAATGTCGTGGGACATTGGACAAGGCTTCCTCGGAAATACTGAAGATAATCGGAACGATGGCAAAGCCCATCGCACATCCCACCACGAGGGCATTCCGTTGGTCGTATCGAAGTCCCCAATGGGCGGCGAACCAGGCTTTATAGTCGGCTCCGAACAGGAATGACTCGATCGGCTGGTTCAAGCTTAGACAGACCCAGACGGCGCCGATGATGACAGGAATCAGGATAAATGATTCCGTCCCAGGGCGGAAGCGGCGATTGATTGCGGCGGGGAGATATTGCCAAAAAATTGTCGTGACTACCACGCTCACGGGCACAACCACAATCATCGCGACCATCGCAGGAAAAATCCGTTCGAGCACAGGCGCCAGCCATAAGCCGGCTAGGAAGCCTAGGATGACGGTCGGGAGCGCCGCCATGATCTCGATGGTCGGTTTGATCTTGGCTCGAAGATCGGGGTGCATAAACATCGACGTATAGATGGCGCCTAACAGGGCCAGAGGCACTGCGACCAACATGGCGTACAGGGTCCCTTTCAGCGTGCCGAAGATCAGCGGGAGGAGGCCGAACTTCGCTTCGAAATCATCGGCGCCACTGGAGGATTGCCACACATGTCCCGGTGCCTCATAGCCTTCATACCAGACAGGCTTGAGCAGGGTTGCGAACGTCGTTTCCGGATGAGGGTTGCGGATTGCATAGGTGAGCAATTCTCCCTGGTCTGTGAGGGCCACAGCTCCATCGGCTTTGGGAGAAAAGGTCAGCGTCTGAATCGCCTGCTGGTTTCCTGGAAGCTTCAGCACCGTCTGTGCAGAAGTAGAGTAATGGACAAACAGATTGCCCTGCGTATCGCCGGTGATGAATCCTTTGTCGCGAAGCGATGGAGAGATCGCCGTGACGGGAGAAGGGTGCGCATCGAACCGATGAATCTGGCGAAGGTGAGTGATCGGGCTTTCTTGAGCCTGCCGCACCGGCATCCAGACTGAGACGTCGCCGGTGCTGCTCCCGATGGCCAGCGAACGATCTCCTATGAGGTAAGAAAGAGCCGTGACCGAAGCGCCGGGCTGGGTCACGGGTATGGTTTCGGTCAGGCTCGGCTGGACGCCCTCTCGCACATTGTAGTGGTAGAGGTTCCCACCGGCCGTTCCAATCGACAGTGTTTCGCCGCGGCTGTCAAAGATGAAGGACGTCACTGGCTCAGCGCCGTGACCGGTCAGTGCAACAGGGGCGGTCGCGGACGGTGGGGCGGCGTACCACATGCGCCCTCGATCTGTCAGAGCTGCGGCGAGTGTGCCTCGCTCCGTCGGCTGATAGGCCAAACGAATAATCTGCTCTTTGGCGGGAGTCAATTGGACCGGAGATCCAAGGGTGATCGTTGGAACGATGTGGCGTGTTCCCTTATCGAAGCCGGCTGTGAACTCGATCGTCACAGGAATGAGGCGGCCATCGTCCGTGCCGAAGGCAAAACGATTGCCGGTCCCTACCGCTCGAGCTATGGCGGTGATGGTGACCTTGGCTAACTCGGGAGGAAGGTCAAGGGCGATGGGTGCGCCGGATTGTGCATTGAAGAAGCGGATCTGGCGATCGGATCCTGCCGTGAGTTGGTAGATAATTTCTTGATATTCATCCATGCCAACCAGGCTGGATTGCGGAAGCGCGCTTGGTGGAGGGGCGCCGGTTACGTGACCGGTCTGGGTCGCTTGAGGAGGGAAAAATAGGGGAGCCACTTCTTTCACTAAGAAAATGAATATACCGATAATGCTCAAGATGACGGCAATCCCGCCCATGGTGATGACGACTTGAGCAAGCCGGTCGAAGACACGACGCCGCGTCAAACTGATTGAGTGGTGCGATATCGTCGGGAGGGGCGTATGGCCATACGCCCCTCCCGCGAGGGAGGGGGCTAGAGCGGGATCGCCGTCGCTAGTCAAGCTTCTTGAGTTCCTGCTCGATCGTGTCGGCCTTCAGCGGGAAAAACCCGTCCTTGACCACCACTTGTTGTCCTTCTTTGCTATAGATAAATTTGATGAATTCTCCGACGATCGGATCCAGCGGTTTATTGGGCGCCTTGTTGACATAGAGATAGAGGTGGCGCCAGAGCGGATAGGATCCATTGTCCGCGTTTTGTTGGCTGGCTTCCTTAAACGGCATACCGTCTTTCTCCGCGAGTGGAACGGCGCGCACATTCGATGTGAGGTACCCAATGCCGCTGTAGCCGATGCCGACTTGATCTTCGCTCACGCTTTGGACGACGGAGGCTGAGCCAGGCTGTTCTTTGACTTCGTCCTTGTAATCTCCGTTCTTCAGCGCATGTTCCTTGAAAAACCCATAGGTGCCGGAGGCCGAGTTCCGTCCATAGATACTGATGGGACTGTCGCCTAGGCCGTCTTCCACGCCGGTCTGTTTCCACAGCTGAATGTTCTCATTGTGGCCCCAGCGTCGGCTCTTCGAAAAGATCGCATCGACTTGCGCCATCGTGAGTCCTTTGACCGAATTGTCCTTGTTGACGTAGACGGCAAGGGCGTCGATGGCGACCGGGATCGCGGTGGGTTTATATCTGAATTTTCTTTCGAAGGCATCAATCTCGGTGTTTTTCATTTGGCGGGACATCGGTCCAAGTTGCGCCGTGCCTTCGATTAAGGCCGGAGGAGCCGTGCTCGACCCCTTGCCTTCGATCTGGATCTTGACGTTGGGATATTGTTTGCGAAATCCTTCGGCCCAGAGGGTCATGAGATTGTTGAGCGTATCCGAACCGATGCTGTTGACATTACCGGACACCCCGCTGACTTTGACGTAGCCTTTCAAGCCTGGGTCGAGCGTGATCGCGTTATCGGCATAGGCCGATGGGATACTGGACAGCAAGAGCCCACAGGAGGGCGAGGCACCAGAGACTGGGCTTGGCAGTTGATCTTTTCATTGAGACTCCTTTCATTGTCCCGAAGTATGGCCGCGGTCTATTACCAGCGTGTAACATGCCTGTTACAGCGGTGTTAACTCTCGCAATAAATCTACTCATTCTATGTGACCGAGTTGGCAAAGCGGGCTCTCTGCTGCCATCCATAAATCAAGCTCGTCGTAAATAATTCCACTGCAATTGAAAACGGAGGATCTGCCCATCGCGGATCGGATAGTGAGCGTTTTGGCTATCTGTGCGCGTGGTACAGGCATAGGCGATGGTCGTGAACGGCAGTCGCGTCATTTCAATACCTCCATTTTCTTCCTGTTGGGAACTATCGATTGCCATTGCTGCCTTGAAGGATAGGCCCAATCGATTAAGGTGAGATGACAGGGGTATTACAAAATTGTTAAGTTTGCGGGGAGATTCAAAAAACTCTTCGGGCAAGCGCATAGTAGGCTGCGGAAAAACTCGGTGGCCAGCCGGAGTTTCATTGCGATGACAGTACCTGCGCCGATCGGTGCCGCCGTGCTGCATTTGGAATCAAAACCAAGGTTGTAAACGAATTAGGGTATAGCCTGTTTATGAGTGGGCTTCGGTGCTGAAGAAGGCTTCGGAGTTCCCGGTTTTTTCTCGTTGCGAAGTCCCTCGACTTCGGCTTTGAGTTTCTCGATCGTGCTTGATTGTTCTTTCAGTTGTGATTGCAGATCTAGATTGGCGTTGGTGAGTTCGCGCATTTGCAAACGAAGGTCATTCACGGATTCTGGCGCGGTGGTTGCTGCGGTGTCGGCTTTCAACGACGGCTGTGGAACTGCGGGCGTTGCGACCTGGGGGCGGGATGAGCCCGTTGCTGCTTGGGGCACTCTCTGTCCTGCCAGGGCTTCTACCGGTATGAGCGAGATGTGGACCTTTTCAAACGCAGTCCAGCGCGGCTCCTTCTCCTCAGGCACAGTGGCGGCCCTGGCTGCTCCGACTACCCATAGTTTCATGCCTTTTGTATCTCGCAGATCTCGCTTCTCGCCCCCTCCTGGGTCAGCCTGCAACAAGGTGTAGTGATCGGTGAGCACCACGTGCAGGTAGTCATCTCGGAAAAACAGGCTCCCGGACGTGCGGTCCGTCTCATAGGGTGCATCCGGATTTTTGATGGAAAAGAAGACGCGTTCGCGTGGGGTTGCTTGGTGAAACGCTACGGCGAGTGGCTCAGCCAGCTCGGCGCGTTCCGCCTCGGTGAACACCGGCTTCGGCTGAGGGGTAGAAAACAATCCGATCATCGTCCCGCTCCACCCCGATACTTCTAGTGAACCGATGAGCGAGCGAATTTCTCGCGGTGTGAGATCTACAGGGTGTCTGTTCCTCACGGGGGACGAGGCATGATCATTCGTTGACAAATCAGTCATAATGCCGACCTGAATGTCTGACGCCTGATAGAGTACGCGCTGCTGACTGGTTAATCCGCAGGCTGTCAGCATCAGCAGACACGACAAGCTGAACAGGAGTCCAGCCATGGTTTTTCCGCTGCCTACCACGCCATTTCGCCTCGTGTGCCATGAAATGGCACACGAAAATGGCGTATGGCCAGGCCGTCGCATTCTTTCCACCTCTTGAACCAGGGGGATGGCATAGGTCGTGAGTTGCGTTTCAATGCCGGAAGGATAGGGATTTATTTGCATGCGAATTGCATCGCCCAACGCTTTTCTCGGGACACCTGCCCATCCCTGGATAACTGCCCCATCCACGCTCTATCGACAGCTTGGTCGACTCTAGGAACTTCTCCCTCACGAGAGATGCGGTAACCGGCTGGGCACTTTTCCTCAAGAAGGAGGAGTGCATCTTTTCGCCCCGGCGAGGTCAGTACATCTTGCTCCTCAACGTATGAGTAGAGGACTGTTCCTCCCGTAGCGGTTTCATTGACGATTTGAGCATGCGGTATACAGCTTGCGAGTGTGAAGGAGGAAACAATAAGCACTAGGAGTTGGCTTCCCAAAGATGGTTCATGATATCCAGTCCCTTTATGTGCCCGATCTAGCGACGCCCGCCTGCGTTGCAGATGTGTAACCTTAGCGCCGCTTGCCATGGCGATACGACGGTATCCTTTCGCGGGAGGTGGCGCATTATAATCAACCCTGATGTATAGCGCCACCTCCCCATCATCCAGCTCCCCTCCAATCTGGACGGATTCAGAAGACGCTTACTGGTAACGGACCTGGAATTGAACCATGAACATATTCTGTGCGAAGGCATCGGTATCGGGGACCGTAGTACCAGGGCCAGTTCCCATATGGTGGCGAAACTCGTAATTGACCATGATCTTACTCTGGATCTTGGGCGGAAGATTCTCGAAGTAGTAGTTCAGTCCCACGATGGTGCGCGTGTACATATCATTGCTCAGGTTGGTATCGGGATCAAACTGTTCGTACATCACAACCGGCTCAAAGTTCTGGAGGGGCCCATCGGAAATAAAATACTTTCCGAGGACATACCATGTCCGCCGTTGAACACCAGGGGCGCCGTTACCGCCGCACTGGGCCACGTTTGAGCAGGCTCCTTGAGCTGGGGTACCGACAGTGGTTTGGTTGGCTCCGTCATGCCCTTGCCACCACTCTCCCTGCGCCATAAACCCGGGAAGGTAGCGAGACGTATAGCGGAAATCGATTCCGTACCGGTCAAAGGCTCCTTTCCCACGGCCGTTGATTTGGGTACCGTCATTGTTGCTCTCTCCCGCCAGCACCGTAAAACTGATAAACGAAATGTCTGTCACCAGAAAACGGGCCCGTGAGTAGAAGACTTTGGGGCCATTAGCCCCCACGGAGTTGGCCTGGTAGTTATTGTTGTTCATGATCCCGGCCACATAGTCCAGCCGATTGAATAGGGTGCCTCTGACATCGACAAAATAGTCGCGCTCTTGAATGAAGTCGATCGTACCGACGCTGCTGTTCCCCGACCCGTTTCGCGCCACGGTGCCGCTGCCGACCGAGTTGAGGTAGGGGGAGCTGATCACATCACGGAGACCGCCGGAGGTTTCCGTGAAAATGCCGAAGGGCATACGGAAGACACCCATCCGAATGACGTTGAGATTGGGTGCGATACTGGGCATTGGTCTGAAATCGATATAGGCTTCACGGAACATCGTGTTCGTACTCGGAGTCCCTGTTGGGGCGGTGCTACAGTTAACACCCGCCGTACAGCCCGGTGTGTTGTTGGTCAAGTTGGTACTCTGCATCTCCATTAGGGTATGCCATTTTGGGATGTATTCGTTGATTTTTCCGTACATGAGTACCTCGGACCGTCGGATCGAGAGGTTATCTTGGCTTTTGCCTTCGGCGACATGGGCGTTCTGGTGCGTGTATTGGAACTGCAGGGCGTTTAATCCGATGTTGAACTTGCCGCTCAGCGACGGAAGCCTTTCGATCTTGGCTTTCCACTCCTCAACCATGCCTAAGCGCGAATCGAGATTCGCGACGGGATCCGGTATGGACGTAGAGGGACTAGGCGCCTGCGCCCCTTGTACAGTCGGTCCTGCTTTTTCACGATCGGCTTGAAGTTTGAGCCATTCTTCTTTGGTGATCTGCCCTTTCTCATAGAGAAGGTCCTCAAGGCCGGCTTGAGCAATTTCGGCCTGGACAATAAACCCAAGGCTGATAACGCAGGCGATGGTTGTGAACCACAGTCGTGTCATTCGAATACCTCCATCATGACATTCTTCCTTTCTCTGACACCTCCAAAGAGAGGCTTCGTGAAATACGTTTCAGGTTGCCTCGGCAGCTTGGGTCACCCACTCCTCAGCAGTGACCTGCTCGAATAGCTTGTCCCCAATCCCGTTACTTCTTAGCGACGCAGTAGGTCTTTTCCGGAAGGGGTGAAAGGCCTCCTCCAACATCTTCTTTAAATTCTGCGATTTCGGCCCCGCCTGTTTGCCACACATGGATGCAGTCCGCGATTAAGAAGGGCTCGGTTTTGGGTATGCCGTTCACCAGGACCGGCCGTCTGCTCGTGGTCGTTCCCACAATGATGAACCGGTTCCCCTTCATCAGATCCAGCGATTCAATCTCTCCTGGATAGAGAAAGGCGAATTCATGGTCACCGGTTCTCTTCATCTCTTCCGTGGGGCCATACATGGGATGACTCACGATGGGAAGTTGCTCCGCGACAATCACGATGCCCTTGCCGTTTTTGGTAGCTTGGACGATCCGGCCTCCCAGCTCGACTTTGATCCCTGCATCGGATTTTCCTGACTCATTCGTAGGACCCGCGTCACGCCACGCCTCAAAATGAAAGGTCGGAGAGACCTTTTCCATGACTTCTGGCGGAAAAGGCTTGTTATCAGCACACCCGGACAGCACCGCGCACAGGGTCAGAATCATGAGCGATGAGAGAGGCATAAGATTCATGAGGCTCACTCCTTGTTGGGGTGGATGGTTGGATCAGTTCGAACTCGGCACGGGTAGGAAAGGCTGTGTTAGGCGGTATCCGTTTGCTCAGGAGGTGACGATCAAAGCCAATCCTGAATGTTTTCCTTGGCATCATTTGCTGAATGCTCGCCGTATGCTCACCTGGTAACCTCGATTCGAATCACTTGCCCTATACATCACGGGAATATAGGTGCAATATGTTAGAGGATTGATAACGGAGCGTTACCAACGTGTTAAATTAGTAACGTTGTGTAAAATTGTTACGGCGCGGTCTGCTTGCGAGAGGGCTGACGGTTAGAGGCAGGCTTCGAGATTCCCTTAATTTGTTTCGTTGTGAAGTTGCTGGTGAGTCCGCAGATTTGGAGGAGAAACTCATTCACGGATTCTGCCACCACTGAGGTGGCGGCGTTCAACGCTCGCTACGGGGAGTGCGACACGGGCAAGATGAGCTGGTTGCCCGGCTAGCCAGAGGTCTCTTCGGTTGCCGGCACGGGATTGGAATGACACCTGCTAGAGGACGCGGTAGTACAGCACCGTGCTTGCTCCAGTGTTCTGATCGCGCTGAAGCACCGCGGTCGCACTTCTGGTCACTTCGTTCACGCGCACCATCATGCGGGCCAAGAAGAGATCGCTCTTGACGTCGTACAGGTTTTGGGCACGGAGCTCCTTTCCAATATCTGCAAAGCTACTCACGCGATCCAACTCTTGAATGGTCTTGAAGGGACGCGCCAGGGCAATGTCTGAAGCCATGCTTTGCGTGATACTTGGATCGAGGGCCTGAAGCACAAGGAGGCTTGCGGTATTCAGATTCACCTTGCTTTGTCCCTCATGCGGATAGACGGTCACCAGTTTTGAGAGCTTCGCCATGATGTCGGGCGTCATCCCTTTTATCAAGCGCAACTCTAAGAGGGTCTGCAGAGGAGCATTGGCTGCTCGGTAGGAGGGACGTAGCGTTTGATAGTAGATGCTCTCTGCGCCTGCTGGTTCCGGCGTCTCGTCCTGATCCACCCAATCGACGATGGCATCCACCAGATCCGGATTGATCTGCAGGAGTTCGAAGAGCCGCTTGACCCTCTGAACTCTGGCTTTCTTGGCAATGGGGTCTCCATCGGCTGCCAGGTCGTTCAAATTCAACTTACCTCGTTCATCTTCTATCTGGCCAGTCAGCAGGCCGTCGCCGATGGCATACTCCCTGATGGGAAGGGCCCACAAGTCTGTAGAGGAGTCGAAGAACTGGCCCGCTTTCCTGTCCTTGGCGAGGTCTTGTTGTAGGGTGCCACGGGCTGCCTGCACCGCGGCGCGCGCGAGCACAGTAGCTTTGAAGTTATCACGAAAGGCCGCGGCATCGCGGTATTCCCGCCTCGCCTCGGCATCGAACTCAAGAATCAGCGCAACCAGGAGGGTGAGAACCAGGAGGGTGAGGAGAAGGGCGATACCACGTTCATCAGACCTTCGCATAGGTCACGATTCTCAGCGTCGCGTCGAGATTGGCCGGATTATCGTATTTCGGTTTCATTTGCAGATGATGCACCTGGACGTCATAGGGAGCCTGTTCGATGGCCACCAGCAGCGCGAGGAGTTGGGGAAGCGATACCCCGTCGAGCCGAAGGTCGACCGCGGTTTCCTGATAGCCCTGGACGACCACGGGGGCCTGCGGCTGCAGGCCGACGATGCGATCGCGAATTTGCACCGCTGTCGTGGCTTCTTCCATGAATGCCAGCAGCGAAAACTGGGCCGGCGGGCTTGGCATGCGCTGCTCAAGCTTAGCGATACGCGCCTGCTTGACCACATATTCCTGCGCCACGAACGCCAATTCTTGGCTGTCTTTCGCTTTCCGCCGCGCTTGCCGATCGAGCTTGTCGATCGATGCCATGAGCGGATCGACGATCAGCAGAAAGACGAGCGCGGCTGCGACCATAGCTCCGCCTGTGGCTACGATGATGCGCTCGCGCTGCGAGAAATGCTGCCATCGTTCTTTCAGCATCTGCATCATGGCCGTTGCACCGCATAGGTGAGGCGAAACACGACTTGGTTCGGCACAGCCCCGACGTGGGTATCGCTGATGGACACATCATGGAAGGTCTCGTCCGCCGCGAAGGCCTGCTTGATCTTCTCGACCGCATCGAAGGTTGTGGTTTCTCCCTCCAGATGAATGCTCGTCCCGTCGATCGTCAGTTCTCGCACTTTCAACGGTATGCCCGGCGGCACATGTTTCACCAGTTCTGCAAGGCCGGCAAGGACGTTATAGCCTCTGCCGTCGACGAGCGAGAGACCTTTCTCCAGCTGTGACATGCGATAGCGCGCCTGGTCCAACTCCTCACCCTGGCCGACGCCAGAGCCGAATGTTTGCTCGTATTGCATTTGGAGCCCGTGCGTAAGGTCCTTGACCGTCGAATTCTTGAGGGCCACGCGCACAGAGAGATCTCCTAGCGCCAGAACAGCTAGAATGAGCCCTCCCCATAGGGCCAGCCGGCGATCCCGTTTCGAGACATCCGCTGTGGCCGATGCGGCATCGCTGCCGGCTTTGAAGTCCAGAGCGAGATTCGATCCCACTAGTTTCGATTTCCAGCGGGGGCGGACAATGTTCGGATGGATTGCCAATCCGAATGCAATGGAAAATGCGCGGGGACAGCTCGATCCAAATCCTTGCCGCGGGCCGACCGGGAGTAAGCCCAGGTGTTGTGCCATATGCCCGCTCAGTTCTTTCAGTTTAGAACCGCCGCCCGATACCCAACAATGCGTCAACCGTTGATGGACGGCGCCTTCGTATGCATGGAGGGAGACGCGTAACTCTTTGAGGATCGGTTCGAGCCAGGTATCGATTTCCTGTACGGCCATGGCCCGCTTACGCCGTTCCGCTTCGGCGAAGCTGCAGGCGTAGCGCGCGGCGAGCGCATGGGTGAGATGATTCCCGCCCCACAGTAGGGTCCGCAACAGTACGGGACGGCCTCCATGCACGAGACATAAGGTCGTCTTCGAGGCTCCGACATCGATGATCGCCATGTCACCGGGGACCTGGGCCCCTTCTTCTTTCAGAAACTGGCTGACGGAAAACAAGGCCATGCCGTCAATTGTGATCGCAGAGGGATTCAGATCGGCGGAGGCCATAAACCGCAAATGTTCAGCGATTTTTGCTTTGGGCGCTGCGGTGACGAGGACGTCGGACCCGTTGGCTTTCTCGTTCCCTTCCCGGGATTCCCGCGCCGGTAACAGCAGACTGCCGACGGTGACGTCCTCCAAGGACATGGGAATCAGGTTTTCCATTTCGAACGGGACGATCTGCGCCAGCTTGGAAGCATCTCGAAAGGGGAAGGAGAGGGTTCTGACAAACACATCCTGGCAGGGGAGTGCAGTGACAATTTCCCCACTACCATACAAACCATGCTGCCAGAGAAAGTTTCTGAGCATGGCCGTGCGATACGCCGGCTCCGTGTGTTCCTGACGCCCGTAAGGGACTGGCTGGTGGAAATATTCCACCGATTCACGCCCTGTCAGGCGGCGGCGAAACCGCACGGCCTTCAAGGCCGTTTGCCCAATATCGAGCCCAACACATTCAGCGATCATCGACAACCCTGTTCCCCCTCATTCTCGTTGCGAGCTCGGTTTGTTTGGTTCATCTGGTTAATTTTGTGAAACCAAACAAACGAGACAAACCATATAAACCAAATAACAGCCTTCTCCCGCTAGAGCGCCACCCGCGCATTCATAATCGGTCCTACAAGCTTGAACGTCAAGGGGGTCCCCGGCTGGAACGGCGGCAACGAGAGGCTCGCCGCTTTTTGGGCAAACCCGGCGCCAGGAACCACGGTCACCGTGAGATCCAGAAGGCTCTGCAGCAGGGGCTGTCGCAACGACACGCGCCCCTGGGCCGAAAACGATCCATCCACTCCGTCTCCCTTCAAATCCGTGACGTCGCATGCGCCATCGCGGCAGGCGAGCGTAGCTTGGATCTGGCCGAACGTGAGCGAGGAATTTGCGGAGGCGTCGGCAGAGATCCGTTCGATGACGAGGTCCTTGATTTCGGCCTTTACGGTCCCTTCTCCCTTGAGGGCAGCCTGTGTGCCTTGTGCGTTATCCCAGCGATGCGTGAAATCTCCCTGGACTGTTCCCCGGCTCACATAGGGTTTCAGGACTGTTGCCAGATCCATCTGCTGGAGATGGCCTTTGAGGGCGATAGGGCCCTGTAAGGACCACGAGGCTGCAGTCAGAGATCCAGTGGCTCGACCCATTCCTGCCTGGGCCGCTCCTGTCAGCTGGATGGCGTAATTTACCACTAGTTGGCCTAAAATTGCCTGAAAGACTTCAATTGTCGCCCGCGCGGCTTCAATGGGAATTGTCCCGATCGTCGGTCCAGCGAGGACGAGATCGCGCCATTCGATGGCCGCGGGAAAGCCCACCGACCAATCTGCTGCACGAACCTCCCATCCACTTGCCCGATTGAGTTCGGTCAGCAGGCGATGCTGGAGTGGGCCATAGGGAAAGGTCAGGAACAGAAATGCGATAAAGGCAGGCCAGCGATGCCAGCCCCCACCCCAGAGGGCCTTTACGCTTCAGTGTCTCAGTCCAGGCAAACGGCCACGTCATCATGAAGCTCCCACTGCCACCCACTGGCGAACCGTCTGAAGCTCCGCTTGCCCTTGGAGCAGCGTCAGCTCGAGTAAGATCGCTTTCGGAACCCCGGATCGACCACGACCATCCCACTCATCCAGCCAGAGCTGGTTTTTACCGTCGTAATAGCGCACATTGAACGCTTTTACCTTAGTGGCCAGCTCGATTTGCTGGACGGATTCGTCTGTCAGGCCGTAGAGATTTCTTCGCGAGAATCGAAGGAGACGATCGCCTTCTCTGGTGTAGACGATACGAACCAGCTCGGTATCTTTGGCCGACTCCGCCCCTCGAAACTGACCCATCGTGAGAAAGGCTATCGAATCGGCAGGTTGACCGTCTCGCTGGTCATTGATCCCCATCCAAGGGCCGGTTGCACGGTTCTCGCCGACCGACAGCTCATCGGTCATGAGACTTAACGTACTACGAACGATCTGTTCATTAGCCGATTTCGCTCGCGCTGCGTCGATCGCACTGATCGTGACATAGAGGGATCCAAAGACCAAGGTGGCCATCATGGCGACCAGCGAGACCGCCAGCAGGACTTCGATCAGGGTAAACCCACCCTCAGAATCCTGTGGCGCTTGTCGAAAAGACATAGGTACTGACCTCGACCGTTTCTTCCGTTGTCCCTCGTGGCCAGAGAATCTGAATCTTGACTTCCCGCACGACTGGCAATGGCGTGGGCAAGACAATCCGTTTCCACCGATAATTCACCGGGCGATTCGTCATCTCGGCGGTGGCTTGCGATCCCAGGGGGGTGGGCAGAAACTCTCCGCCTGTTTCGCCGAGGGGCAAGGGAGTCCCCAACTCCGTCTCGATCAACTTCTCCTGCGCGAGGATCGTGGCAGTCGTGAGCTCCTTGGCTCTCGCATGAAGGTCCAGATCCCAATTACGAAGTCCCAATAAGATCGGCAGCGCCAGCGCGAGAATGCCGAGCGCGATCAATACTTCCAATAACGTGAAGCCCCGTTCATCCCCCATGACGCACACTCTGCGATGACACAGCGTTCTCAACGTTGGCGCGATTCCCTGACTGTCTCTGTCATCTTTAGCAACGGTTTCACCCGATCGAGAATGATGAGTGGCGTGGGAGGGGGAGGCTCAATCCGCTCATCGCTCATGCGGATCGCTCCTGTAACCGGTTCAATGGCAATGGCCAGAATGTGGTTGTGCGTATCCACCAAATGCATCGTCACCGGATCGATCCTTCCCGTGGGGTAGAAAGTCAGATTGACCTCGACCGGAATCTTTTCTCCCCTGAGCCACCAAAATGTCTGAAAAGCGAATGGCGGCTGGGAGGTTCGACGGCTTGGCCCAGGTGGGGTGGTCGATCGGCACTTTTTCTTGATTCCCATCCAGGATCATCAGCCAGTAGACCCCTCGGTCGATATCAATGTAAAGACGGAGCGTCTTCTGGGTCACCATGGCTAGGTTCTGGAGAGATCGTACAGTCCCGACCATCTGCCGGCCGACAAAACCAAGATTTTCTCCCAGCGAAATTCGTGGCAGGACAATGCCCAACAAACCGACGAGTAAGAACAATACAATGATGATTTCTAGGATGGTGAATCCACGTGAGGAGCGTAAGGCGTGAGGGGTAAGACGTGAGGGGTGGGAAATGTAGAGATGTGCCACCGAGGGCTCTCGCCCCTTGCCCCTCGCCCCTTGTCTCATTAGCTATTCCTTGTCCAGATTCCAATTGGTGATATCGGCATTGATCCCTTCGCCACCCACTTCGCCATCGGTTCCGAGGGAGATAATATCGTACTCACCTCTCAGACTGGGGTTTTGACCGGGATTCTGGAGGGGAGTCTGACTGGGACTCAGATACTTGTATGGGTTTCCCCAGGGATCTTCCGGAAGTTTTGGAAGATATCCACCGATTTTCCACTTCTTTGGGATTACCCCGATAGAAGGTTTTTCCGTCAAGGCCTTCAATCCTTGCTCAGTCGAGGGATAGACCCCGTTGTCGAGCTTGTAGAGCTGCAAGGCTCCTTCGATATTTCGAATTTGAACTTTTGCCGCTGTGCGTTTCGCATCATCGGTCCGCCCCATGATGCGAGGGACGACCAAGGCCGCGAGGATCGCGAGAATGGCCACCACGACCATGATCTCGATAAACGTAAAGCCACGTTCACGACGGAGAATATGCTGTGATGTGTGATGCGTGATGCGTGATGGGCGGGAATTCGGGCGCCTGGCCCTTTTCCCCCTAAGCGGTCTCACGCTCACGATCTGTTCTCTTTCTCTCATCGAATACCTCCCGTTAGACTCATGCCTATCACTGTACACTGATCACCGTCTCTAGCAGGCTGCGGAAAGACCATTTCACCACACAAAAGCTTGAAAAGTGCGCTCGTGTGGTACATCGGCAGAACATGCTGCCGGAGGCTCAAAAAGGCTGTCCAGCAAGGCCGCAGCGAGTGAAGGCCCGAGGCGTACCCTCCAGAGTACGTTAAGGGTCTGAACGATGCGAGAACGCTGCTGGCGGACTTTTTCAGCCTCCGGCTAGCGAACCATCTGCCCCATCTCAAAGATGGGCAGCAAGATCGCCACCACGATACAGAACACCAAGATTCCCATGACCAGGATCATGATGGGTTCCAGGAGCGATGTAAACCGTGTAATGACCCGATCCACTTCCCCATCGTAAATGTGTCCGATGCGGCGCAGCATCTCTTCCATTTCACCGCTCCGCTCACCGACCGCAATCATGTGAGTCACCAGCGCGGGAAATTCTCCGCTGCGCTTCAATGGCTCGGAAATCGTTTCCCCTTCCCGTATATTCTGTCTGGCCCCCTCGACCGCATGCTCCAGTACACGATTATTCATTACCCGCTTCGCGACATCCATGGCATCCAACAACTGCACACCGCTCGCCAACATGGTGGCCAACGTGCTTGTGAGCCGCGAGATGGCGACCATACGGGCAACCTCACCCATGAGTGGAACCTTCAGCAGCCATCGGTCGGCCGTAAGCTGTCCCGCTTCCGTTTTCATCGCCCGGCGCGTTGCCCACACAATCAAACCCACCCCACCAAGCAACACCGCCCAATAGTCTGCAAGAAAATGGCTGATGCTCATCAGCACGACGGTGGGCCAGGGGAGGGCCTGCTTCAAGCTCGTAAAGACGGCGGTGATTTTCGGCACAACAAAGGTCATGAGGAAAAACAGCACCGAGAATCCGACGATCAACATGAGGGCAGGATAGAGAACGGCATTCGTCACTTTATGCTTGAGCGCCAACTGTTTTTCCAGAAACTCCGCCAGGCGGAATAAGATCTGATCCAACGCCCCGCTGGCTTCACCGGCCCGCACCATGTGCACATAAATCTGGGAGAACTCGCGAGGGTAGCGCTCGAGCACCGCGCTATAGGACGAGCCGCCGCGGATTTCTTCGCGGATATCGGCCATGAGGCTCTTCACGGCCTTCTTCTCGGTTTGATCCACCATCACCCCAAGCGCCTCGACCAGGGGCAGTCCTGCGACCAGCAACGTCGCCAGCTGCCGGGTCATCATGGCCACATCGGTCGTGCTGAGGGCAGGGGAGCGCCCGACTCCAGCAGCGGACTTGCCGGAAGTACTCGTAGGCGAGCCGCCCGTGGCCTGGCCCTGTTCCACCATGTCGGTGGGAAACACGCCGACCTTCCGCAATTTTACGCGCGCAACCTTCGGGCTCTCGGCATCGATGATGCCGGTTGCGGCTCCGCCGTCGTTCCGATAGCCTTTATACTGATAGACGGGCATTCTGCTAGCCCTCATTATTCATGACGGTTCGTCGCGAAATCGCGGAGCCGCGTCGCGAGACCAGCGCGCGGAGCCGTGAGGACCCGATGCGTACTCGTGTAGTACGGTGGAGGGTCCGAGGGGCGAGCCCGCTGGCCGAAGGCTCGTTTTAGCAGCGGATCTGTGATTGTAGCAGAAGCGTTCATGAATAATTCGGGCTAAATCTCGACTTCCTGTTGGGTAATCCGCATCAATTCTTCGGTCGTCGTGATTCCGTGAAACACTTTCTCCGCCCCTTCATCCTTTAAGGTCACCATTCCCTTTGCCATAGCCGCTTGACGAATCGACGTCGAGTCTGCCTTATTGCCGATGAGGCGGCGGATCTCATCATCCAGCACGAGGAGTTCAAATATGCCTGTTCGGCCTCGATAGCCGGTTTGGGAACAGGCTGGACATCCGGCTCCACGGTAGAATGTGGGGCGCACCCTCGGAGGAACGATACCGAGGCGAATCAGTTCTTCATCGTCCGGGTGATAGGGCTGCTTGCAGTCCGAACAAACCTGCCGCAGCAGATCGTTGCGCTAAGACGGCAACCACCGAAGAGGCGACGAGGAACGGTTCGATGCCCATATCGATCAATCTGGTAGCCGCGCTCGCGGCATCGTTGGTATGGAGCGTGGAGAAGACCAAATGTCCCGTGAGTGAGGCATGAATGGCGATTTCGGCTGTTTCACGGTCGCGGATTTCTCCGATCATGATGACATCGGGATCTTGCCTGAGAATCGACCGCAACCCCGCGGCAAACGTCAGGTTGATCTTGGGGTTCACTTGCATCTGGCCCACGCCGAGCAGCTGATATTCCACCGGATCCTCGACGGTAATAATATTCTTGTCCGGCGCATTGATCTGAGTCAACGCCGCATACAGCGTCGTCGTCTTCCCGCTCCCGGTCGGTCCGGTCACGAGAATGATGCCGTGCGATAACTGGATCAGTTGCTGGATGATCCCCAACCGGTCCTGCGAAAATCCCATTTCCGATAGATTCAGCAGACGGTTCTCTTTCTCCAACAAACGCAAGACCACCCGTTCTCCATGTGAGGTCGGCAGCACCGAGACGCGCAGATCGACATCCTTACCTGCCGTCCTGATCCGAAATCGGCCATCCTGCGGCAATCGCTTTTCCGCGATGTTCAGACCCGACATGATTTTCAAACGCGCGATAATACTCGCCTGCAGATGTTTGGGGGGTGTGAGGACGGGATAGAGCACCCCGTCGATGCGATACCGAACGACCAGCCCACGTTCGAACGATTCGAAATGAATATCGCTCGCGCGCTGTCTGACCGCCTGGAAGAGCACGGAGTTGACTAACCGAATAATGGGAGCTTCGTCTGTGGCATCGAGGAGATCCTGCGGCTCATCCAACTCGTGAGCGATCTGATCCAGGCTTTCACTGGCCGCGATATCCTCCATCACTTGCTCTGCGCCTGCGGGGCTCGCCGCTTCGTCATACACACGATTCAGGCAGGCCAGGAGCGATAGACTACTCGTCAGCACCGGTTTGATTGGAAGGCCGAGCAACAGCCGGAGGTCGTCCAACGCGGCCGTTTCCATGGGATCGGTCGTCGCCACAAGCACAGATCCATTCTCTGTCTTGAGAGGGAGCACGTGATAGCGGCGGGCAAAGTGGATCGGAACCTTCTTGACCCATTCATGGTCAACCTGGCTCACATCAAGATGCGGGAGCCAGGGAAGTTCAAATTGAATGGCCAGCGCCTGGAGGAGCTGCTCTTCGGTAATCGCCCGGATCCGGACCAAGATCTCTCCGATGCGCCCCCCCTTGGTCTCTTGAAGATTAATCGCCTCAAGCAGTTTGGCTTCGGACAAGCCGAATTTGTCTTCGAGTATCCCTCCTAACAGCGGCCGACCACTATGTTCGTCGTTTACCACAGAACACCATCTGGATGATTCATCCTTGAAAAAGCCCATCGGTCTCGGGACAATGCCCTAACCGTTGGAAGTTTAAAGAATACTCCTCCAGTCCATAGATGACAAGGATGGAGGGATTCCGACGATGGTAGCTGTACCTTCGACTCTTTCCGTCATGGATAGGGTACGCAGCCGTCAGATAGCTCGCGCCATAGCAGTTGAAACTACTCGAAGAGCTGTAGCAATCGTAGGAACGTATCAGGCTGGTAGTAAAGCAGCCGCTGGTTCTCCCGTTACAACATGTCCCCTCCCCTAAAAAAAGGAATATGAATCCTTATTTAGCTGGTATATAACGTCGTGTCGCATACCGTAACCCGCGATCAATGAGAACACCATCTCTGGTGTCAGGCAGTACTTGTGCCTTTCTCATGCTGAGTGCCCTTGCCTTCAGCACGAGCCTGATCGTGACTGCTTGCGAGACCAACAGTCCTCAAGCAACAAGCAAGACGGAAACAACCACAGTCACCAAGATGAAGCGGTCATTCGTTTCCGGTGAAGCCTTGGTGAAGTTCAAGCCTTCCGTATCTCAGGAACGTATGGACGCCATTCTGAAAGAAAGCGGAACGGAACTGATTGACGATGATCAAGGGCATTGGAGTTCACCATGTTCGAATCGTGAGCAAGGAATCTGTCGAAACAGTTGTGAAACGCTTATCTGCATTTCAGGAGGTTGAATATGCCGAGCCAAACCTGCTCTCGCGAACCGAGCAGTAGATCCACCAAGCGATCTCGCTGGATGCGCTTGGGTGCGTTCGCGCTGGTGTGTTCGGTCGGCTCGTTGTTGCTGTGGAATGACGCCAGCACCGCCGATACCACACGGGAGAATAGAGGGTTCAATCGAGTGACTGGAAGCTCGGTGGAGCCGGCGCAATACGTACCGGGAGAAGTGATCGTCAAGTTTCTAGACAGCGCCTCTCAGGCCACGGTCGCGGCGGCTCAGCGGCAGGGGGCAGATGATCAAGTCCTTTGCCGGGGCGAGGAGAGGTTTCAACATTTGAAATTGGGTAAGGGCGAGAACGTGGAAGACGCGCTGGCAGAAGTATCGCCACAGCCCTGCCGTCGAATATGCCGAGCCGAACTATATTCATCAAGTCACCGCCATTCCTAACGATACGCAGTTCACATCGCTCTGGGGCCTTCACAATACCGGGCAGACACGGTGGCACAGCAGATGTCGATATCGATGCGCCGGAGGCCTGGGATATCACCACCGGCAGCTCCAACGTGATCATTGCGGTCATCGACACCGGCATTGCCTATGATCATCCTGATCTGGCTGCCAACATGTGGACAGAATCCGGGGGAGATCCCCAATGACGGGATCGATAACGATGGCAATGGATTTGTGGACGATTACTTCGGCTACGATTTCCGCTCCGACGACAGCGAGCCGATGGATCCGGTCGGCGCCATGGGACACACGTTGCCGGCACGATCGGGGCAGTCGGCAACAATAATTCCGGCGTCACCGGAGTGATGCAAAAGGTCAAATTGATGGCGCTGAAAGCAGGTGGCGTGGACAGCGGGTTGACGAGCGCCGCCATCCTCCAGGCAATCAACTATGCGGTCAGTAATGGCGCTCGTGTGATCAATGCCAGTTTTACACGTGGTGGTCCGTGCAGTCAGGCGGAATATGCTGCACTCAGTGGGGCCAATAAGGCGGTGTGATGGTTCTTGCAGCAGCGGGCAATGCCGATTCGGACAACGATAATAAGGATAAGCTACAGTTTCCCTCCGGCTATAGTGTCGAACAACGACGACTGTGGACCGGCGCTGCCGAATGTGATTTCTGTGGCAGCCATTGATCAAACAGGCGCCAAAGCCAGTTTCTCGAATTTCGGCGCCACCTCGGTGCAGATCGCGGCTCCGGGAGTGAACACCAACAGCACCAAGCCCACCGGTAATACGACAAATCTCTTGTTCCATAACTTCGACTCGAATCCTACCGGATTGGGCTATACGTTTAGCGGCACAAACAACTCGTGGGGATTCACCAATACCGCATCCTTCAGCGCCCCCACGAGCATGACCGATAGCCCAGCCGGAAATTATCTCAACAACACAGACTCCGTTGCGACCGGCCCGATCTTCAGCACGGCGGGGCAGCGAGGCTGTCGGCTTGAAACCTGGTTACGGCTGGCAACACAAAATAGATGCTGATGGAATTCAGACCGACGTCTCCGGTGACGGCGGTGCTAACTGGTCTAACGAGAGTGGTTGGTCCGGTTCGACAGACGGCGCCTTCGAGCGTTATACCATGGCAGAACTGCCGGATCGGAAACCCAATGTCCAGTATCGTTTTGCATTTGTTTCTAACTCCAGCATTGTCAATGACGGAGTGTATCTGGACGATGTGCGAGCCTACTGTGTGTCCGGCACGCCCAGCGCCACGACCGACTATCAGTTTTTGCAAGGCACCTCGATGGCCACGCCTCACGTCACGGGAGTGGTCGGCCTTCTCCTTTCCGTCAACCCGAACTTGACGGTGGCTCAGATTAGAAATGCGATTCTGAACACCGGCGATGCCTCTCCGGGTCTGAACGGCAAAGTGTCGACCGGCCGCCGGCTGAATGCGTTCAATGCGCTGAACTCCATAGCCCCGACATTTACTGTGATGGTCGCCAAGAATGGCACGGGAACCGGAACGGTTGCGTCGGCTCCAGCCGGGATCAATTGCGGGGGTGACTGTAACGAACGATTCCCTGGTGGAAGCACCGTGACCTTGACGGCGACGCCAAGCGCTGGGTCCGTGTTCACGGGGTGGAGCGGTGGCGGTTGCAGCGGAACCGGCGCCTGTGTCGTGTCGACCACAGCCACCGTCACGGCAACCTTTAATCTCCCAGCGCCTCCCCCGTTCACTGTCACCGTCAATAAGAACGGCACGGGAGCAGGCACAGTTACCGCGAACCCAGCTGGGATTAATTGCGGTGGGGACTGTACCGAGACATACCCTGGCGGGACGACGGTGACATTGACTGCTACGGCTGATGCCGGCTCTGTTTTTACCGGCTGGAACGGCGGTGGTTGCGCGGGTGCAGGCGCCTGTGCGGTGTCGACCAATGCCACTGTGACGGCGACCTTTACCGTGATACCGCCGCCAATCACTGTGACGGTCATTAAGAACGGGACAGGGGCCGGCACGGTCACGTCGAATCCCACTGGGATCAATTGCGGCGGGGACTGTACCGGGGCGTATCCTGGCGGGACGACGGTGACGTTGACGCCCTCGCCGATTGCCGGGTCGCTTTTTGCCGGCTGGAGCGGCGGTTGTACAGGAACCGGTATCTGTCAGGTGGCCAGCACGGTCACCGTGACGGCGACGTTTAACGTGCTGCCGCTTCAGGGGACCTTTACGGTGACTGTTCTTAAAGGAGGGACTGGCACCGGGAAAGTGGTCTCAACGCCGACCGCAATCGATTGCGGTGCGAAATGCAGCGCCGATTTCTTTAATAATACAAGTGTGACGCTGACAGCGACAGCGGATGGTGGATCGACTTTCACCGGCTGGAGCGGTGGTGGTTGCACAGGCACAGGCGCCTGTGTCGTCAATACCGCAGCCACAGCGACGGCGATCTTCGACGCCCCTGCTGGCAACAGCGCCGTAACTTCATCTGAGGCAACTGGAGGTGGCTGCACCATCGCGCAGGCTGGCACGAACGATGCCCTGATGCCGATCATACTTCTGATGACCATAGGGACACTGATATGGAGAGGTCGGCGTCGATTGTAGTCACGTGACATATCATCAACCACGTCACGATTCTGCTGAGGGTTCCTGGGGCCACCCCAGGAACCCTCGGTGAGATGTGAACACCACCGTCTCCCATATCGTGTCGGCACTGTGCGAACGGCTTGGCCTCAAAGCGGCGCCAGGCTTTTATCGCTCTCCGATTTTTCTTTCCGGTCTTGCCATAGGCGCAGTCTTCTGGGTTGTGTTGCCGTTCCTGGTGGTCATCCAACCCTTGCCGTGGCTTCACATATTCTCCCTGCCCTTTCTCGTGGCTGTGCTTTGGCAGCCGATTGTCGAAGAGCTCTTGTTCCGTGGATGCCTGCAAGGATGGCTATTGATTCATGAATGGGGGCAACGATCGTTGGTCGGAATCAGCATCGCCAATATCCTGACGTCTGTAGTATTTGCCGGCGCGCACATCGCGACACATTCGTTCCCGTGGGCCTTGTCAACGTTCTTCCCCTCGCTGCTGTTTGGGGTTCTTCGTGATCGGTCTGGTTCTGTTCTTCCTCCGCTCGCGCTGCACATCTTCTACAATGCAGGGTACTTCATGCTGACAGGGGGTTCGTCCCTCGACTGAGCACAGGAGATTATGTTGAACAAGAAACCCGAGGGAATTACTGCGATGGTAGCGGAGGAGAGTATTGGGAAGGGTGCTGATACCCCTCGCCCGCATTATTCATGACGCTTCTGCTGCAAGCGCGGATACGCGGCTACAACGGGCAGTCTCGCCGTTCCGCCTTTCGACATACTGCAGGAGTATGCCTCAGGGCTTCACGCCTCCGAGTGCCCGTCTCGCTTCACGTCTGGCCGCTTTCACGACGAATCTTCGTGAATAATGCGGGCTAGCGGATCTCGAAATTCATGGTGGTGCGCTGATTGTTGCGCAAGACATCGAGCTTCACGGCGCGCTCGTTGCGAAGCTGCTGAAAGAGCGTGAGCATCGTGCCAGGATCACGAATCTCCACGCCATTGACCTGCTGGAGGACGTCCCCGTATTTCAAGCCGATTTTCTCATAAAAGCTGGAAGGCGCGATAAAGTCCAGACGGAACCCATTCATTGCTCCATTCACCAGGTAGGGGACGGCTCTCGCCTGGGACAATAGCTTGGGCAGATCACCCATCGCTTGTTCAACGTCTCTCCGATCGAGCACGGTACGCACTGGACTCGCAGGCGCTGGAGCGACGGCCGATCCAGCTGGTGTTGGGGCAGATGGAGGCTTCTCGATCTGCGAGGCGGCGAGTTCAAGCAACTCTTGTTGATCGCCCTGACGAACGACCATCCCGTCCCGACGGATTTCGCTGATCTCACCTATATCGGGGATTTGGTCGTGCAACCGAAAAAATAGCTGGCGTTTGCTGGCAAGTTCTTCAACGATGGCCGAGACTCCCTCATGAGCGCCGATCACCACCCCCAGCAGCTTGAGCTTCGACGCCAGGTTTAACGGTGCACGGGGGGGAGGCGCACTGGATCCAGCGGCGGTTATATCGATAGGAGCAGGCGGAAGGGGAAAGAGTCCGCTCGTCCGAATATGCTCAACCATTGCCGGCATGGAGGCCCTCACCTCAGCCTCTCGGTCGGAACCCGGTGATGGCCGTACCATCCCTGCCGGAACTGACAAAGCCTCTGCAACCACCGCGTTGATGATGTGGGCCACGAGAAAGGTGCTACACAGGATATAGGCGAATATGATGCTCCGACGTATAGTCATAGTCTTCCACGCGGCCTTCGGATCGATCGTCCAATTGGAGTAGACATTCTAATGCTTGGTGAAGGTCCTGTGCAAGAACAAGCAAAGATCCATGAAACAATCAAAACGTGTAGTCAATAGACAATGCTGCGTAATCGAGACATAATCAGGAACTTTCCGCCACAGCGAAGGAGCACTCTTGTGAAAAAAGCGTTGATCAGTGGTATTACAGGGCAGGACGGATCGTACCTGGCCGAATTTCTTCTCGGGAAGGGCTATGAGGTGTATGGCATTATTCGACGGTCGAGTTCGTTCAATACGGGACGGATCGATCCCATCTATGAAGACCCGCATGTTCCCCATCGGCGACTCCAGCTAGTGTATGGCGATCTCAACGACGCGAGCTCACTGAACCGCATTATCCGAACGATCCAGCCTGATGAAATTTACAACTTAGGAGCGCAAAGTCACGTGCGTGTGAGTTTCGATATTCCCGAGTACACCGGCGAGATTACCGGACTCGGAACGATCCGTCTCCTGGAAGCCATTCGTGAGTCAGGGTTGAAGCCGAAGTTTTATCAAGCATCGTCAAGCGAGATGTTCGGCAAAGTGCAGGACATACCTCAGCGCGAAACCACACCATTCTATCCCCGCAGTCCTTATGGAGCAGCCAAGGTCTACTCCTACTGGGTGACGGTTAATTATCGAGAAGCCTACGGCCTCTTTGCCTGTAACGGCATTTTATTCAACCATGAATCGCCTCGGCGCGGTGAGACGTTTGTGACGCGCAAAATCACGAAAGCCGCGGCCCGCATCAAGCTGGGTATCCAGCAGGACCTGTTCCTGGGGAATCTCGACGCTAAGCGTGACTGGGGTTTCGCCGGCGACTACATCGAAGCGATGTGGATGATGCTGCAGGTGCAGACCCCCGATGATTACGTCATTGCGACTGGTGAAACGCATACCGTCAAGGAAATGCTCGAGCTGGCGTTCGACCGTCTGCAACTGGATTGGAAGAAACATGTCAAGATCGATGAGAAGTACTATCGTCCGACCGAGGTGGATCTCCTGATCGGCGATGCGAGCAAAGCGAAGAAAGAGCTTGGCTGGCAGCCGAAGGTGTGTTTCCAGGAATTGATCGCCATGATGGTCGACGCTGATCTGGCGGCAGAGAAAGAAAAACTGGATGGCACCAGAAAGAGAGGCTGAGGGTTAGAAATTGGAGGCACGCAAGCGACTATGACATCATTTTGGAAGGAGAAACGCGTCGTCGTTACGGGGGGAGCCGGCTTTCTGGGGTCGTTTGTTGTGGAACAGCTCCGCGCGAAAGGCTGCCAAGACATTTTCGTTCCCCGTAGCAAAGACTACGATCTCGTTCAGATGGACGCTGTGGAGCAACTCTATAGCGATGCCGCACCAGATATGGTCATCCATCTGGCTGCACGGGTCGGAGGGATCGGCGCGAATCAAGCCAACCCAGGAAAGTTTTTCTATGACAACTTGATGATGGGCACCCAGCTCATAGAAGTCGGGCGCCAACGGGGACTGAAGAAATTCGTGGCGCTGGGAACCATCTGCGCCTACCCCAAGTTTGCCCCCATTCCATTTAAAGAGGACGATATCTGGGATGGATACCCCGAAGAGACCAATGCGCCCTACGGTCTCGCCAAGAAGATGATGCTGGTGCAGTCGCAGGCCTATCGTGAACAGTATGGGTTCAATTCAATCGTGTTATTCCCGGTGAACCTCTATGGCCCTCGGGATAACTTTGATCTGGCAACGTCTCACGTCATTCCCGCCTTAATACGCAAATGTGTGGCGGCCAAAGAAGCAGGCCACGCTACACTCACACTGTGGGGAGATGGATCTCCAACCCGAGAGTTTTTGTATGTGGAGGACGCCGCGGAAGGTATCCTTCGCGCAGCCGAGCACTATGAAGGAAGTCTACCAGTCAATCTTGGGACAGGGGAGGAAGTCACGATTCGCGATCTTGCCACCATGATTGCCGCGGAGGCAGGTTTTACAGGGCAGATCGAATGGGACACCACCAAACCCAACGGGCAGCCTCGACGGTGTCTGGATGTCAGCCGGGCCAAGCAACTCTTTGGCTTTCAAGCGAAACACGCGCTCCGGGAAGGACTCAAGAAGACGATGCAGTGGTTTTTTGTCAATCGCCACAATCTTCGACAAGTCACTTTCTAGCCCCGCTATCCTCCTATTCGTTCGTGATTCTGGCAATCCACGCCAAGTCCGCAAAACTGGCGACAGTTCGAGGCATGAAGTTCGAGGTTTCCGGAACTTCGAATTGACCCCTTCTTGCATCTCTCGCAAGTCCAGCCCTTCTCGCATATCTGGGCAGAGGGAACAAGTTTGAACGAACCTACTGAAGTCAGCGCTGCTTTCCATCTCTCATATCTATGGAGAAGGCTCAAAGACGTTGAAACGTAACGGGTTCAGAAACCACCTTAAATGGTCCAAGATTTGCGAGCATGACGCAGATGCTTTCATAGCCCACAGGAAATGGACCGTGAACGAAACCACCGTAACACCACCCCAGACACAAGAGAAGCATCCAGCCTCACACCAAGCCTTGTCGGAGATTGAAGACGGTGCCCCGATACCGGGGGCATCGCTACAGGCACTCGAAGCCAACGCAGCGACAGAGACACCGGACGGACAGGAAGCATACGAGCGAGGAACGGCGCTCAAGAATGTGGGTCTCTTCAGACAGGCAGCAGAACATTTTGAGAAAGCCGCACAAGATCCCGCATACGCGCTAAAGGGCTTTGCCCAAATGGGCCTCAGCCTCAAGAAAAGTGGAAAACAGGAAGAGGCCGTCGCGGCTTTTCGCCGCGCTCTGCAAGTACCCTCGACATCGCCAAAAGAACAAGTGCAGATCCTCTACCTCTTAGGAAGAACGTTAGAGTCACTCGAGCGCATTCCTGAAGCGTTGGAGGCCTATCGATGGCTCCGTCGTGAAGCACCACAATATCGAGATGTCACCATGCGGATCGAGTCGTTGAGCGCAAGGCGAATGCACCACGACAACCGACAAAGACAAGGCGACAGTCCGTGGGCACAGCAAGCGTTGCAGATGTGGCAGAGCCTTTTGCGAAACGGGAAATAGCGGTCGAGAGAAAATGTTTCTTAGTTGTGGAATACGAACTAATCAGTTAAGTTTTTCTCCAACAGGCCGCGCATTCCCTCAATAGAATTCAACCATTTGAGCAAGAGGGTCCTCCCGCATGGCTATTGCGTACTCGGGGCCCGACCTACCATGCGAAAAGTTTCAATCATTCAGCGAGAAATCCCTCACTACCGCATAAGATTCTTCGAAGAATTGTATGCCCAGGGAAACGTTACAGGACCTGGAGATTCGGGTGTATACCGGAGCGCCTCCGGCACAGGCAGCCTCATCGCCGGCGTTTCCCTATCACGTTCTTCCTGTGCGCCACTTCGGCAAAAAGAAATCCAGCTCCTATTGGATGAACGCGTTGGAACAGGCGATTGCAGGATCAGACATTGTGGTGGCGCCCCAGGAATTACAGTGCCTGACCGTGCCCTACCTGTGGGCAAAGCGGAGACGGATTTGCAAGTCCTGGATCTGGTGGGGGCACGGGTATAACTTCCAAGCTTCGCTCCGCCCCTCAGCTGCTACTAAGATAAAAGAGGGCACCAAACGCTTTATGACGAAAAGGGCAGACGGTTTGATCACCTACACAGAGAGGGGTGCGGACTATTGGCGAAAGCAGGGGCTCCCTGAAGATCGGGTGATTCCTTATTACAATACGATTGATGTGGAAGGGCTGCGAAAGGTGGGAGAAGAGATCAGCGAGCAGCAGCGCATCGAAGTAAGACACAAGCTTGGGATTGGAAGGAAAGCGGGTGCTGTTGTTCTCGGGCCGTTTGTATCGCGGAGAAGAAAGTAGATTTTCTCTTGAACGCCTTTGCGCTGCTGAAGACTATTTATCCGGAAGTGGCGCTGCTAATCATCGGAGATGGAGAAGAGCGAAGAAAACTGGAACAGTTAGCAATGCAACTCAACCTCCGCGATGTGCATTTCTTGGGAGAGCTTGTAGAGCCTACGGACACCGCGGTGTACTTTTCTCTGGCGGATTTGATGGTATTCCTGGCCTGGTCGGACTCGCCATCGTGCACGGATTTGCATTCGGACTTGCCCTTCATACCACGAATTCTCCCGGCCATGGGCCAGAGCTCGATTATCTGTCGGGAAAGAACGGGGTCATAAGTAGACACGATATTTCTCACTATGCGGAGGCCATTGCATCTCTTTTATTTTCCCCTCAGCGACTTGAGGCCATGAAACAAGCAGCGATGGCTCAAGGTGATGAATTGCAACTACATCATTCTGTCCATCGATTTGTGGATGGTATCACAACGTTTTCACAGGGTTAGCCCGGGACTATTAGTGATTTCCAAAAGGAAGAGTATGAGCACAATACGAAGCCTGGTTATATCTATCATCTTGCTGTCTCTTCATCTTAACTTGGCTTTTGGTGGGGAAATGGCAGAACACCCCGCACCTATTTGCTGGTAAGCGGGCCATCTTGGATGGCGATATTCCTTTATGGACCAATAAGGAATATGTGGACCGTGCGCTGGCACGGATCAGAGAGGCAGGCTTTAATGTCTATATGCCAACTGTTTGGCAAGGACGTGGAACAGTCTGGCCTTCGAAATATGCCCATTGGGATACTCAACTTGCAGATCGTCAAAAAGCTCAACTTTGATCCCTTGCGATACTTGATCCAAGAAGCTCATAAGTTAGGAATTGAAGTACACCCCTGGTTCACCCTGACCTTACGGCAGAGCGATATCTTTCGAGAGTTCGCACTGCCAGGAACACCTAAGCAGGCCTTCGATGTTCACAACCCACAGTTCCGAGAACTCATGTCAAAGCTGGTCGAGGAGGTTGTCACTGATAACGATGTCGACGGGGTCAATTTAGATTATGTTCGCGCGATAGGGTTATGCTTCAATGCGACCTGCCAAGAGGATTATAAAAAGAAGTACGATAGGAGTCTGGAAAAGCAGACTCGTTGGTGTTCAAGGTACTGCCAGGAACGGTCCCATCCCTAATTGAGTATCAAAGAGACTGGCCGGTTACTTCCCTCGTAAGACCGATTTCTGAAACAGTCAAAAAGAAAAAGCCGCATGTTCTAATCAGCGCTGATGTATTCGCGGGGCACGCACCACTTACCCAAGGACAAAATAGTATCGAAGGGGTAAATGATGGGCTATTGAATGTAATTTTCAGGATGGATTATTTCAGACGTATCAACTTAGAGTCGATGGATGCCACGAGGCGCGAGCTCAATAGCCCAAACAGGCAAAGCCTCCTTATCTCAAACATGTCAAACCCCGATGAACTGACTTTTGGACAAAAGCCCTTCGCTCGCGATGGAAATGGCTGGCCGATACCATTTCAATGGTCTTCAAACGTTGGCCGGATACCGGGATTGCCATTTACTTTTACAAGTATCTGACGGATGAACAGATTCTTGCGTTGAAAAATGGGCCATTGAAACATCACGATATTTTTCTCCCAGCTCCTCGAAGTTTGTCATTAGGTAGTGACAAAAGATCGCCCTGGCCCTCGATCGTCATGTTCCTCATTGAAGGATAATTAGAAATAGCGGATCTTTATGTGTCAGCAGACATTACTGCGAGGAAGGCTTTTATCTATCATCGTGTTTCTTCCCATTCTCGGTCGTTCTTTTTTCCCTCAGGTCAGGGATGCAAGCTCGATCACTTTTCAATCTTCGTTCTCCGACCCACAAATACTCGGAGTCTATCTTCTGTGGTCCGACTGCCGATTCTGCTTCTTGAGACGGCCAGATAGACTCAGATGCTTATTTGCTCCCCCGCTTTGGCCGCTCACTGTGTTTACAGTAACAGCCGTCATATCTGCAATTGTGGTTTCACGTTCACAAATGTACTCACTTGGAGATTGTAGAAACTGGCGGTGTTCTTTTGTGGGGAGCTCTCGTGCTAGCTGAGTCGAGGAATGAAGAGCATCCGTTCAGATTCTTTGTGTGGTTCTATGCCATAAGTGCGCTTATGCTTCTGGGGTTGTGACGGCCATGGTCATCGATCCGCAACACGCATGGATGAATGAAGCCAATGGTGTTCAACGGCTAGCTATACATCTACATTTATGATGGGAGCTAATACTATTGGTGTTGTTGCGGCACTCTTAAGTCTGTCAGCGTTGTCTCGGTTTATGTGTTTGCTGAAAATTCGTTATCTTGTTTTGTTTGGGGCGTTCCTGTCGCTTTGCTATATGGCTCGCTCTCGCACCGGATTTATCGTATTTGCTTTAGGACTATTAGTTTTGACAGCCTTTCTTTGCCGAATTTCAAGCCGACGCTTTATCACGATTATTTCTGGAATTCTCCTCGGGGTCCTTATTATTGGTCTATGTTTAGTAAGCCCGGAGTTTGCTGACACCGTCACACATACGTTTACTCGTGGCCACAACGAGACAAACATCAGTTCATTAGATGGCCGAGTTTCAATCTGGACTGCAGCTTTGAGTGCATTCGAACAAATCCCTATTCTTGGATCTGGTTACGCCACTTACCCAATGCGAATTGAGGCTGGTAGCCATTTTCATAATACGTTTATTGAGTTGGCGGTCACAACCGGCATCCTAGGCCTTATCCCCATCCTCATTCTGTTTGGCTTACTCACTGCGCGACTGGTCAAACTTTTTTCCTGCCATATTAGTGAAGACATTTCAGATCATGTTCCATCACTCGATGCCCTTTTGATAGGTACTGTACTGATCGTATCTGAAATGACAACCGCAGGTGCCGCGTATTACTCATGGCAGATGATCGGAATTGTTATGCTTGCTGTCGCACTCTACGAGATGCCAACGACTTCCGCTGTACCGCATACAGAGAGCGATTGGTTCCTGCAAGCTCCGATCCTTCAAGCTTGCCAGTGTGTAATGCTAAGGTGGTTGTCTTCGAGTCGGACAGGAATTCAATCATATTATGATAGGCTTGGTGGTCCCCCCTTCCCTGGTTTCTTCCTCTAAGAAAGCTAAGTTCGAAGGTGATAACGAAGCCATTGCGCTAAGCGGAAGCGCGGTGCTCCTGGCGTCTGGATTTGGCAACGGGCTCAACTATGCTTTTGGAATCTTCCTTGCTCGAACACTCGGCGCGGAAGAATTTGGCCTCTTTGTCGGATTAACCATCTTTAACATGGTGACCCTCACAGTCATATTTGGAATGGATATTGGCGCGACGAAGTTCGTGTCTCACCACCTGGGGAAGGCCAGCAACAAGGCGAAAGAGTCTCTCCTCGCTGCGGCCTCTATCGCCTTCGGATCTGGCTTCGTCTCGCTGCCATTGGATTGGCATTGCTCGCACATCCGATTGCCTTGTGATGCTCTACAACAAGCCGGATTTGGTCCAGACTCTGCTTATATTTTCTACAGCAATCCCACTTGCCACAGTGACCGCTGTTCTCATCTCTACGTTACAGGCCTACCAGACTGTCCGCTACACGATCCTCGTCAAGTATATTTGGGTTCCTATCGGTTGACCCATTCTCGCTGGCAGATTGTGATCGGCTTTATCTCAACTCCTCGGCGTGCTCATATCCATTATTTTGGTATTTGCTGTCAGTACCGTGGTTCCCCTCCGTTACGTCTATCGAGTGGCTTGGGGCGGATCGGGGAGCCTCTGGCTGTGGAGCGGTCGAGAGGCCAGAACGCTGGTCTCCTTTTGCTTTCAACTCGTTATCTCGAAGCCAGTCGGCGTGGTGGCGCCACGCTCCGACATTCTCATCTTGGGTTATTGGGGCGTATGCACAAGAGGTAGGTATTTATCTTGCCGCCTTTCAAACGGCGGCCACTATGGCACTCATAGTGGCCGCGTTTGATACGAGTTTGGGGCCAATCATGAGTCGTGCTTGGAGCCAACAAGACATGGTAAGGATGAAAGATAGTTATCAAGCTGTTTCACGACTTTCGATCATGGCTGCGCTGCCATTATTTTGTTTCCTCATACTATTCCCAAGCGAAATTCTTAGGGTCTTCGGATTAGAAATCCACCCGTGGTAGTGTAGCCTTGATGGTCTTGGCGTTTGGCCAAGTGTTTAATACTGCGACCGGGTCTGCCAAGATGATTCCCCATGTCCGGTCAATCCCGGCTTGTCATGACAAATACAGTCGTCATGGGGGTTGTTTTACTCGTAGCGACTGCCACGGTAATTCCCTTCTGGGGGATAACTGGGGCGGCCATTGCGGCCTCAACTACCTTCATTTTGACTAATGTCATTCGGGTGATTCAGGTATGGCGGCTGTACCAGGTGCAGCCGTACACGTGGGATCTAATGAAGCCGATTACCGCTGCCATTGTATCGGCCGGGATCATCCTCATGCTCCACATGTCAGCCGTATCGCTTCCCAGTCCAGTGCTTGGACTTGCGTTAGGTATGCTGTACCTATCAGGGCTTCTTCTTCTTGGAA